>NZ_EQ973643.1:600651-647838 GCF_000157915.1 Phocaeicola coprophilus DSM 18228 = JCM 13818
ATAGAAGGAAAACCAATTTGTATTGTCGCACCCTGCGTGGGTGCGTGGATTGAAACAATACACGTGCGCCGAAAAAGACACGTAAGACAAGTCGCACCCTGCGTGGGTGCGTGGATTGAAACTTGTTTCATAAGTTAGCAAGTGTCTAGCTGTATGTCGCACCCTGCGTGGGTGCGTGGATTGAAACTCCGCCCAGCGACGGGTTGGCCCATCGCAGCAGGGTCGCACCCTGCGTGGGTGCGTGGATTGAAACTGATATTGGTGCTGTAAACTTTACGAGAGATAACCGTCGCACCCTGCGTGGGTGCGTGGATTGAAACTACCGCTGAGTTTTTCTTGTAAGGAACATTGCCTGTCGCACCCTGCGTGGGTGCGTGGATTGAAACAACATCAAAAAGCGCATAGCAAAGAAAGCTCTGGGTCGCACCCTGCGTGGGTGCGTGGATTGAAACCGGATGTTGTCAATATTGGAATAGCTGCATCCCAGGTCGCACCCTGCGTGGGTGCGTGGATTGAAACGATTAACAGGGCAGAAGTCCTGGGCGGCAACGTCTGGTCGCACCCTGCGTGGGTGCGTGGATTGAAACCTAACTTTGTATTGCAAGGTGAACTACCGCTAAACTAAAGATTTAGCGGCTTCGGAGATACCAATACCTCCTCTCTTTTCCTGCTTCTTCCTGCCATTGCTTTTTAGGACACGAGGTCGGTCATCCACAAGAGGACAGTCCACAGGCTTGACTTTCCCACGCTCCGTGGGTAGGGCTTTCAAGCCAAATTCCTTGATGTTGCAAGCGGCATTGAAGTCCCGGTCGTGATGTGTACCACATTCCGGGCATGTCCAACTGCGCTCGCTAAGATTCAATCCTTTGTACACATGGCCGCATTTGCCGCAGGTCTTCGAACTTGGGGCAAAGCGGTCTATCTTAATGAGGTTCACACCATACCAACTGCACTTGTATTCAAGCAAAGTTAGGAACATACCGAAAGAAGCATCTCCTACGGCTTGTGCCAAATGGTGGTTACGCTGCATCCCTTTCACGTTCAAATCTTCCATGCAGATAGTGCGCACTTGGCTGTCGTGCGTGAGTGCATGGGTGATTTTGTGAAGGCTGTCCTTACGGCTGTTAGCTATGTGTTCCTGTAGCCGGGCTACACGGATGCGTGCCTTGTTGCGGTTGGCAGAACCTTTCTGTTTGCGGCTCAACCGCTTTTGTAGCAACTTCAAGCGGTCTAAGCTTCTCTGCAAGTTCTTGGGATTGGCAAACGTGCGTCCGTCAGAACATACGGCAAGCGACTTGATGCCCAAGTCAATGCCGACGGTCGTGTCACGCATCGGTTCGGAAGGCTTCATTTCTTGCATGGACGTGTCCACCAGAACGGAAGCAAAGTATCTCCCCGAAGGGGTCATGCTGATAGTGACAGTCTTCACCGTACCCTTGAACCTGCGGTGCAGCACGGCAGGAATATCTTTCGCTTTGGGGATTGTGATTGTTCCTTTTTCAAAATCCACACGGCAATGCTGTGGGCAAAGGAAGCTCTGCTTGTCCTTGCGGCTCTTGAAGCGTGGGAAACCGACAGCCTTGGTGTTGCGAAAGAAATTGGTATAGGCTGTATCAAGATTACGCAAGGAACTCTGCAAGGACTGGGAGTTGACTTCAGAAAGCCACTCATGCTCCACCTTCAGCTCGCTCTTCATCAAATTGGTCAAGTATACGTTGCCGAGCGTTTCCTTGCGTTCCTTGTAGGCTGTGATTTTCAGGTTCAATGCCCAATTATAGACAAAACGGCAGCAGCCGAAGGTCTTTGCAAACAAAACCTTCTGCTCATCTGTCGGATAGATTCTATATTTGTAGGCACGTAACATATGGCAAAAGTAACGATTTAAAATGAGACCATGATACAGAAAGATTACATTTCAAAGAACCACTCGAAGTTTCTCATCAAATATCACGTGATATTTGTATGCAAATACAGGAAGAAGCTACTCATTGGAGCAGTGGAATATGACATGAAGCAAATCATGCAGAACATATCAGACCTGTCAGACTTTAACATTGAGGTCATGGAAACCGACAAAGACCATATTCACATGATGATATGCAGCGAACCAAAACTCTCTCCGCTGCAAATCGTAAGGAGGCTAAAACAAATGTCAACAACTGCCATTTGGAAAAGACATGAAAATTACCTTAGACATGTATTTTACTGGGAAAACACATTTTGGACGGATGGATATTTTGTGTTATCAGTCGGAAATGTCAGTCAGGAAACCATCAAAAAATACATCGAAAAACAAGGGTAGCTGCGCTACCCCACATTTTTCATCCCCTAAACTGAAGATTTAGGGGTTTTCAAATGCGAGTTCCTATAAAACAGATGTTTAGTCGCACCCTGCGTGGGTGCGTGGATTGAAACTCAACTGGATTGACAAAAGGAACCGGAAGTTTCGTCGCACCCTGCGTGGGTGCGTGGATTGAAACTGCAAAAAGTAGAGGCATTGGCTGATTTCTTTGAGTCGCACCCTGCGTGGGTGCGTGGATTGAAACATGTCATGGGGCGATATGGATGAAAATGGGAAACGTCGCACCCTGCGTGGGTGCGTGGATTGAAACAGGAAGCCGGAGTCAATCCGGAAGTGATCATCAAGTCGCACCCTGCGTGGGTGCGTGGATTGAAACAAGACTTATCCCAAATTGAGGATCGGTAAATACAGTCGCACCCTGCGTGGGTGCGTGGATTGAAACAGTGTAGCCAGCGTGACAAACAACAACACGCAGAGTCGCACCCTGCGTGGGTGCGTGGATTGAAACATAATTCTATGGCATAACTGTACCCGCATGGGTGGTCGCACCCTGCGTGGGTGCGTGGATTGAAACGTTGAAAAGTACAAGTACCAGTATATTGACAAGGTCGCACCCTGCGTGGGTGCGTGGATTGAAACATATAGATTTGGTCAGGATAATCCGGTTAATATAGTCGCACCCTGCGTGGGTGCGTGGATTGAAACATATAGATTTGGTCAGGATAATCCGGTTAATATAGTCGCACCCTGCGTGGGTGCGTGGATTGAAACACTAAAACCTACTATATCGGCGAAGCTAAAAAGCGTCGCACCCTGCGTGGGTGCGTGGATTGAAACGCCATCTTGTCCTTCACCTGCGTGTCGATGTCGGTGTCGCACCCTGCGTGGGTGCGTGGATTGAAACGCCATCTTGTCCTTCACCTGCGTGTCGATGTCGGTGTCGCACCCTGCGTGGGTGCGTGGATTGAAACTTTACTCTTTTGATTATTTTTTGTTACATTTGCGTCGCACCCTGCGTGGGTGCGTGGATTGAAACTTTTGTATATAGGTTTTTCACGAAGGATATCCAGCGTCGCACCCTGCGTGGGTGCGCGGGTTAAAACAATTTAATGGTACTCATATTTACTGATAGTCTGCTTCCACCGGTATTATCTCTTGAATCAGGCACGACAGATCCATCATTCCGGCTTCCTCCGGCACTTCCTCCGTTATCAGATCCTCGCTGCTCTTGAACAGGTTCAACGCTTCCTGCATCTGGTCTGTCTGCATTATCCACCTTGTCAGCTTTTTCTTCTGCTGTGGATCGTTCAGCTTGTTCTGGTCCGGATACGGTAGTATTACCGGTGCTTCCCATGTCATTGTCAGATCCGACTTTTTTGTCTGATCGTACGGATTTTCCCCGTTCTCCAGACTTAGGTCTATTGCTGACATTATTGTTTGCTCCACTTCCTTCTGTGTCAGTGGTCCGGGCTCCTCCTTTTGCACCGTTAAAGAGATTCCCCATTTGCTGTAATGAACGTATATCATCTTGAACTCGGCTATATAATTCTTCAAAGCTGTTTACCTGTTTCGCTCTGGCTTTGCTCTTAACCAGTGGAGCTATGAGTTTAAACAGACTAGGTTTTCTTCAATTGATAAAAATATACTTAATACCATTTCTTTCATATATCCTCATTGAGGTTGATAACATCAACCTCATTATAATGCGAGTAAAAATACGCAAAAAAGTTTTATAACTTACTCTGATTAACTTATATATGAAGTAATCCACCTATGACAACCACTGCTCTTTCGTCACCTTTCATAGATTTCTGATTATGAATAGTCATAAATACTTTAAACTACATTTTTAGACTATGCAAAGAAAGCGACAGCTTATTACAGGAGGATGAATACCAGATTACTTTTCGATGTAATCTGCCGGAACAGAAAAAACACGGACAGACAGCCGAAGTTTTTCCTTCGCACCATCTGTCCGTGCTTCCTGCCGAAAGCCGGAATTCGTTATTTCCGGATGGCAGCAATCAGTTCTTCCGGTGTCACCAGAGTCTGTTCACCGGTAGTCATATTTTTCAGGGTTACCTTGCCTTCGTTCATTTCCGTTTCTCCTACCAGAGCAACAAACGGAATGTTCTTGCTGTTGGCATAGCCCATCTGTTTCTTCATCTTCGCACTGTC
Organism: Phocaeicola coprophilus DSM 18228 = JCM 13818; assembly: GCF_000157915.1. Classification (GTDB taxonomy): domain Bacteria; phylum Bacteroidota; class Bacteroidia; order Bacteroidales; family Bacteroidaceae; genus Phocaeicola; species Phocaeicola coprophilus. Next base: position 605,132 of record NZ_EQ973643.1, read on the forward strand.
CGGATAAATTTCCGCACGGATACCGGCTTCTCTTGCCTGCATCAGAACCGGAAGTACATAGGCTGCTTCCGCTTCACCGAAGTTGACAAACAGCAGCTGCGTACCATTAACGGCTTCTTTCGGATACAGATCCAGCTGGTTCAGCACGTCATAGATACGGTCAGCACCAAACGAGATTCCGACTCCCGACATGCCGTCCATACCGAATACACCGGTCAGGTTGTCGTAACGTCCTCCTCCGCTGATACTTCCGATCTGCACGTCGAGCGCTTTCACTTCAAAGATTGCACCCGTATAATAGTTCAGTCCGCGCGCCAGAGTCAGATCCAGTTCCACTTCCGACTTCACATGAAGACCTTCCACTGCATGCAGAATGAATTCGCTTTCTTCCACACCCTTCAGACCGGTTTCGCTGCCGGCCAGCACCTGTTTCAAAGTGGCCAGCTTCTCAGCGTTCGTACCTTTCAGCTGAATGATCGGCTGCAGCTTGGCAATGGCTTCTTCCGAAATACCCTTCGATGCCAGTTCAGCATTGACATTATCCAGCCCGATCTTGTCAAGTTTGTCAATGGCCACGGTGATATCCACTATCTTGTCTGCTTCACCGATAATCTCAGCAATACCGGTCAGGATCTTACGGTTGTTCACCTTAATGGAAACGCGGATGCCGAAACGGTTGAACACCGTGTCAATCATCTGCACCAGTTCCACTTCATTCAGCAGGGAATTGCTGCCTACAACGTCTGCATCACACTGGTAGAACTCGCGGTAACGTCCTTTCTGGGGACGGTCGGCACGCCATACCGGCTGTATCTGGAAACGCTTGAAGGGGAATGTGATCTCATCCCGATGCATCACTACATAGCGTGCAAAAGGAACGGTCAGGTCATAACGAAGTCCTTTTTCACAGAACTTGCTGGCCAGCCTGGCTGCGTTACGGCTCAGCAGTTCTTCGTCAGTCAGTCCGGAAAAATAGTCTCCGGAATTCTGGATCTTGAACAGGAGCTTGTCACCTTCCTCACCGTATTTTCCCATCAGGGTTGACAGGTTTTCCATAGACGGGGTTTCGATCTGCTGGAATCCATACAGATAAAACACTTCACGAATAGTATCGAATATATAATTACGCTTCGCCATTTCTACCGGCGAAAAGTCGCGCGTACCTTTAGGTATTCCCGGTTTTGTTGCCATAATACTTTAAAATTTTGCCGCAAAAATACGGATTTTAACTGGAATAATCGCACAAAAACACCAGAAATCCGGCACACCTTTCCCATGCAGGCAGCCGGACTTTCCGCTTACTCGCGGCGATTGGTAAAGATCGTGATGTAATAGATCAGCGTTGCCAGTGAACCCAGTGCCGCTACCACATATGTATAGGCAGCCGACTTGAGCGCATCCTTTGCCTGACTGTGATTGTAGGAACTCGTCACACCGGCGTTGCTCAGCCAGGCCAGTGCCCGACGGCTGGCATCAATTTCCACCGGAAGAGTAATGAAGCTGAACAAGGTAGTCATGGCAAACAGACAAATGCCGATGAACAGCAGCTGCGGGAACGGTTTGATCATCAGAATGCCGGCAAGCAGAATCCACGACATGATGGACGAAGAAAACTGAACCACCGGAACCAGCGCCGAACGCATCTGCAGGGGAGCATAGGCACGGGCATGCTGGACAGCGTGTCCACATTCGTGGGCAGCAACCGCCGCAGCTGCTACACTGCACGTGTTGAAGACTCCTTCACTCAGATTGACGGTCTTGTTGGCCGGATTATAATGGTCGGTCAGCATTCCGCCCGTACTGACTACCCGCACATCATAGATTCCATTGTCGCGAAGCATCTTTTCCGCAACTTCACGTCCCGTCATCCCGTTGGACAAAGGAATCTGGGAATATTTCTCAAACTTACTCTGCAGGCTGCTCTGCACCAGATAACTGATAACTGCAATGCCTATAAATACAATCCAGATAAACATATTCTTTTTTTCTTAATGGTTTTAAACTGTCAAACAAATTCTTTGCCAAAATACACCAAAAGACATAAAACCACAAATATGACAGGCTGTTTTCATGTATATTAACGTCAGCTGCCGTTTTTTTCGTTACCTTTGCCCTGCTAAAACTCAGTATACGATATGATAGTCTGCATTGCCGAAAAGCCCAGTGTGGCCCATGACATCGCCGAAGTGCTCGGTGCGAAAGTAAGGAAGGAAGGATACTTCGAAGGAAACGGATACCAGGTGACCTGGACATTCGGACACCTCTGTACCCTGAAGGAACCGCATGAATACACGCCTTCCTGGAAGTCATGGAGTCTCGGCAGCCTTCCGATGATTCCTCCCCGCTTCGGTATCAAACTGATTGACGATCCGGGCATCGAGAAACAGTTCCATATCATCGAACGCCTGATGGGACAGGCCGAAATGATCATCAACTGCGGGGATGCCGGACAGGAAGGAGAACTGATCCAGCGGTGGGTGATGCAGAAAGCCGGAGCCAAATGCCCGGTCAAGCGCCTGTGGATTTCTTCCCTGACGGAAGAAGCCATCCGCGAAGGCTTTGCCCACCTGAAAGACCAGCAGGAATTCCAGCCTCTGTATGAGGCCGGACTGAGCCGGGCCATCGGCGACTGGACCCTGGGCATGAATGCAACCCGCCTGTATACCCTGAAATACGGACAGAACAAGCAGGTGCTTTCCATCGGACGCGTACAGACTCCGACACTGGCCCTCATCGTCAACCGCCAGAAAGAAATCGAGAATTTTGTTCCGAAACAATACTGGGAACTGAAAACCCTTTACCGCGATACGCTCTTTTCCGCCATCGTCCGCAAGAGTGATGAAGAACTGGCAGAGGAAGCAGCACAGGAAAAAGAGAACCCGGCTGCCCGCAAGAAAGCGGCTCCCAAAGAGGATGCCAACCGGGGAATTCCTCCCATTACCGACCGGAAAACCGGTGAGGAACTGCTGCAACGCATTCAGAATGCTCCTTTCACCATCACGGACATCACCGCCAAGAAAGGTACGGAAGCGCCGCCCCGCCTGTTCGACCTGACTTCCCTGCAGGTGGAGTGCAACAAGAAGTTCAGCTATTCGGCCGACATGACCTTGCAGCTTATCCAGTCGCTCTACGAAAAGAAGGTGGCTACTTATCCGCGTGTGGACACGACTTTCCTGAGTGATGACATCTACCCCAAATGTCCCAAGATTCTGGAAGGCATCAAGGATTACGCACGGTTCACTGCTCCGCTTGCCGGCAAGCAACTGCTCAAGTCGAAGAAAGTGTTCGACAACTCCAAGGTGACCGACCACCATGCCATCATCCCTACGGGCGTACAGCCGCAGGGACTTACGGATATGGAGAAACGGGTATTCGACCTGATTGCCCGCCGCTTCATTGCCGTATTCTATCCGGACTGCAAGTTCTCCACCACAACGGTGACGGGCGAAGCGGACAGCATCGAATTCAAGGTGAGCGGCAAGCAGATCCTGGATCCGGGATGGAGAGTCATTTTCGCCAAAGATACGGAAGAAGAAAGCAAGGAAGGGGAAGAAGAAAGTGTACTGCCGGCCTTCAGCAAGGGAGAAAGTGGTCCGCACCAGCCTCAGTTGAATGAAAAATGGACCCAGCCCCCGCGTCCCTACACGGAAGCAACACTGCTGCGGGCCATGGAAACGGCAGGAAAGCTTGTCGACAACGACGAACTGCGCGATGCTCTCAAGGAGAACGGCATCGGCCGCCCTTCTACCCGTGCAGCCATCATCGAAACACTCTTCAAGAGACATTATATCCGTAAGGAGCGCAAGAACCTGATTGCCACTCCGACTGGAGTCGAACTGATCCAGCTCATCCGCGAGGAACTGCTGAAATCGGCCGAGCTGACCGGTATCTGGGAAAAGAAACTGCGGGAAATCGAACGGAGAAACTACGACGCAGCCACCTTCCTGTCTGAACTGAAACAGATGGTTACGGATATTGTCTACACGGTGTTGAGAGACAATTCCAACCGCCGGGTAACGGTCATGCCGGAAGAACCGAAGACTCCTGCTGCGAAGCCAGCTGCCCGGGAGAAAAAAACCGAGAAGAAAACAACCACGCGCAAAAAGAAGGATGCACCGTCTCCTGCACCGGCAAACAGCCTGCCGGAAGGTGACGCCATCGTGGGACAGCCCTGCCCTCTCTGCGGAAAAGGAACTATACTGAAAGGAAAAACTGCCTACGGATGTTCGGAATGGAAGAACGGATGTACCTTCCGCAAACCGTTCGATCCGGCTCCCGAATCCCAGGCTTAAACTTCAAAAACGGATGGAAACAGTTATCAGTCACATGCGGTCACTCTATCCTCTGTCCGACAAAACGGTCGAGGAGCTGAAAGCCTGCGTCACGCCCTGCCATTTTCCCAAGCGGCATCTGCTGGTTCGGGAAAACATCTTCTGCAAGTATGCGTATTTCATCGAGAAGGGAATCACACGCTCTTACTGGCTGGTGGACGGACAGGAGATTACCACTTCCTTTGCCGGCGAAGGGGCTATCGTATTCAGTATGGACGAACTCTATTATAATAAGGTAAGCGAAGAGTTCGTCGAGACACTGGAAGATACGGAGGCTTACCGCATTCTGCTGACCGATCTGATCCGCCTGTTCGAAACCAACATCGAGCTGTGTAACTGGGGACGCATCATCCACCAGAACGAATACCGCCGGCTGCACCGCAGTCACAAAGAGCGGCTGACTCTTCCGGCAAAAGAACGTTATGAAGCCTTCGTCAGCCAGTTTCCCGATGTCTGCCAGCGGGTGAATCTGGGATACATTGCCTCTTATCTGGGCATTACCATTTCCACACTCAGCCGTCTGCGCTCCGGGAAATAACCTTCAGCGCAGACTGCCTGCCTTACTGCCATCCGACAAGCCGGAGTTCTTCGGGAAGATATCCGCTCCGGATCCGCCATTCAGCCGGATAGAGATTGTTGGCACGGTTGCCGATATTCTTCGCAAAGCCCAAAGGATGGCCCTGATAGGTGAGCAGCACATAGCCGCGCGGCACATCGGGTTCCAACGTTACGGCCTCCTTGCGCAGATAAGCCACTGCCTGCGTGTAGTCGAGTGAGGCTTCCGGAAAGACACCCCGGTTCAGACGCGTACTCATGGCCAGGGAATGATGCGGCTGCCAGTCGCGTCCTTTCAGTTCGCCCAGTGTGACTCCGGCATGAAGAATCCGGAGACGGGAACGCAGATAATCATACAAACCGGACCATTGCTGCGGGATCGCCAGGCAGCGGTCGTCCTCCACGCGGAAATCCCAGGCCTCGTCAGCCAAAGCTTGCAGCCAGCCTTTCATTTCTTCGGGTACGGCCAGGGAAGCAGCTCCCTTTCCTCCCTTCTGCTTGCCTTTCTTTGTGCGTTCAGGCTTTCCTCCTTCCGTCCGGAACGGCACTTCATCGTCTTCCACGCTTCCTTCCTTGCGGAGTACCGCGAGGAAAAGCCCTTCTCCACAGGTCTTGTGCGGCAGGAAACGGCAAACCGGGAAGTCCTGTCCCGTAAGGTTTCCGGTGATCTGCCAGCTTTCCTCCACCGGTACCGGAAGAATTTCCGCTCCCAGTTCGCGGGCAATCCAGGCCACATTGTCTTCGTTTTCTTCCCGATTATAAGTACATGTGCTGTAAATCAGCAGACCGCCCGGCTTGAGACAAGGCCAGATGTCACGCAGAATGCGCTGCTGACGCTGCCAGCACAGACCGACATTGTCCACGCTCCATTCTTCAACGGCCACGGGATCTTTACGGAACATTCCTTCACCCGAACAGGGAACATCGGTAAGGATGACGTCGAACACCGGTCCCAGCGGCGTGAAGTCTGCCGGATCATTGCTGGTCACAATTCCGGCAGGGTTTCCCCATTTCACCAGATTCTCGGCCAGCACTTGCGAGCGGTTCCGCATGACTTCGTTGGAAACAAGCAGGCTTCCCTGCGGCAAAGCGGCCGCAGCCAGTGTAGACTTTCCCCCGGGAGCAGCACACAAGTCGAGCATGACTGACGGACGGCCGACATACCGGCGCATCACCAGATCCAGGCTCATCGAAGCAGCTTCCTGTACATAATAGACTCCGGCATGAAACAGCGGATCAAACGTAAAGGCCGGACGTTCGGACAGGTAATAACCGTCGCGGCACCAGGCCACAGGTTTGCTTCCGGCAGGAATGCCGGATGATTTCAGCGGATTCAGGCGGATACTGACCGGTGATTCCTGCTGCAATGCTTCACATAAAGCCGTACAAGCCTCCTCGCCCATCAGCTGACGGGTGCGTGCCATAAACTCAGCGGGTAAATTCATCATCTATAATCGGATTAGATTGTTTTCATTTCCGACAAAGGTACGGCTTTTCCCCGGTATTCCCAAGCCCTTCCGGAGGGTTTGCAGCATCGTGCGGTCGTTGCTTTTGCATTGACTGGTCGTTGCGGCTCAATCGTGCGGTCGTTGCGGCCCAATCGAGCGGTCGTTGAAGCCCCATCGTGCGGTCGTTTTTTTTGCATTGACCAGCCAATGCGAAGAGATCATGCAGTCGTCCCGGCAAGGCTTTCAAAAAGCCCGAGAGCTTTTTAAAAAACGTTTCGGGCTTTCAGACAAAAGACTTCGGCGTATGAAGGAAAACGTGCCGGCGTTTTTTCCATTTCCGTTTTCCGCAAAAAATCCCTACCTTTGCGAGGAGTAAAGCAAACGAATTAATCTAGCAAAACGAATATGAAACAATATCTTGATCTGCTCCACCGCATCCGGACGGAAGGAGTGAGAAAGGATGACCGCACGGGAACGGGCACAATCAGTGTGTTCGGCCACCAGATGCGCTTCAATCTGGAGGAAGGTTTCCCGTTGGTAACCACCAAAAAACTGCATCTGAAATCCATCATCCACGAACTGCTCTGGTTCCTGAAAGGAGATACGAACGTGAAATACCTGCAGGAAAACGGAGTACGCATCTGGAATGAATGGGCAGACGAAAACGGAGACCTGGGTCACATATACGGATATCAGTGGCGCTCATGGCCGGACTATGAAGGAGGATTCATCGACCAGATTTCCGAGGCTGTGGAAACCATCCGCAAGAATCCGGATTCCAGACGAATCATCGTCAATGCCTGGAACGTGGCCGACCTGAAGAATATGAACCTGCCGCCCTGCCACATGTTTTTCCAGTTCTATGTAGCCGACGGACAACTGAGCCTGCAAATGTACCAGCGCAGTGCGGACAGTTTCCTGGGAGTGCCGTTCAACATCGCTTCCTATGCCCTGCTGCTGCAGATGATGGCACAGGTAACCGGTCTGAAACCGGGCGATTTCATCCACACACTGGGCGATGCACATATCTATCTGAATCATCTGGAACAAGTAGATCTGCAGCTTTCACGCGAGCCCCGTCCCCTGCCCCGCATGATCCTGAATCCGGACGTAAAGAATATCTTCGACTTCAAGTATGAGGATTTCCAGCTGGAAGGATACGATCCCTGGCCGCACATTGCCGGAAAAGTTTCTGTGTAACCCCTTGTCAAACCAACCTTGCTGAAGAATATGTTATCCATTATCGTAGCCATCAATCAGAACCGGGGAATCGGACATGAAAACAAACTGCTCTACTGGCTCCCCAACGATCTGAAGCGCTTCAAGGCGCTGACCACCGGACATACCATCATCATGGGACGGAAAACGTTTGAATCCTTGCCCAAAGGTGCTCTGCCCAACCGCCGGAATATCGTATTGAGCCGCAGCTGCCGGGAGTTTGAAGGAGCCGAATGTTTCCACACCCTGGAAGAAGCCCTGAAAGCCTGTGCGAACGAAGAGGAAGTATTTATCATCGGAGGTGCCAGCCTCTATGCGGAAGCGCTCCCGCTTACCGACCGTCTCTACGTGACGGAAGTGGAAGACAGACTGGCAGAAGCCGATGCCTTCTTCCCTGCTCTGGACCCGGCACAATGGCAAGAAAAAAGTAGAGAATGTCATTCGCAGGACGAAAAACATCTCTACTCTTATACCTTTATAGACTACGACCGCCTCCGTCCGGCCACTGCCGGAAACGGGAATGTCTGATCTTACGCTCAGTCTTCATCCGCCAGATTCATGATCGGCATCTGGCGCTTGATGGCTTCGCGGAAAGAAATAATTGTTTCCGAGCGGGAAAGTCCAAGCGGCTGGAGCTTGTCGTGAATGATGTCCAGCAGGTGATGGTTGTTTCTCGCGTAAATCTTGATAAACATGTCGTACTGACCGGTCGTAAAATGACACTCCACTACCTCGGGAATCTGTTTCAGTCCTTCAGTCACGGCGTCAAACTGCTCCGGATCTTTCAGATACAAACCGATGTATGCACAGGTTTCATACCCCACCTTCTCCGGATCGATGACAAATTCCGAGCCTTTCAGAATTCCCAGGTTCGTCAACTTCTGTATGCGCTGGTGAATGGCCGCGCCAGATACATTGCATGCACGAGCTACTTCCAGAAACGGAATGCGCGCATTGTCAGCAATCAATTTCAAAATCTGTTCGTCTAAGCTGTCTAGTTGATGATGTCCCATTGGCAAGTATTTAAATTCAAGCAAAGATAGCACTTTTAATCCATAAAATAATCGCATTTGTAACTTTTATTCCATACGGAACTTTAATTGGACAGTTTGTTATATCTTTGTGAAAACAATCATCAGAAACTATGAAGAAAACAGTATGCTCTATCGCGCTTTTTTGCGCTTGCCTGGCTGCCCACGGGCAGAACTTCGGGGACTGGTTTACCGACCGGACTCTACGCGTGGACTATGTGTTCACGGGAGATTATCAACACCAGGATATCTGCCTGGACGAGCTGAGCTCGTTGCCTCAGTGGGCCGGACGCCGCCACCATCTGAGTGAACTTCCACTGGCAGGAAACGGTGACATCGAAATGAAGGACAAGGCTACAGGAAAGGTGATCTACCGTACTTCGTTCTCCAGCCTGTTCCAGGAATGGCTGGGAGAAGCGGAAGCAAAGGAGGTAAAAAGAAGCTTTGAAAACAGTTTCCTGCTGCCTTATCCGAAGGAAGCAGCCACCGTTACCGTGCGGTTGAAGAATGCCCGGCAGGAAGTATGTGCCTCACTCACCCACGAGGTCAATCCGAAGGATATCCTGATTCACCAGCGGGGCAACGAACGGATTACTCCGCACCGTTATCTGCTCCAAAGCGGAACAGCTGAAGACTGTATCGACGTAGCTATCCTGGCAGAAGGTTATACGCAAGCCGAAATGGATCTCTTCTACAAGGATGCTGAGATTGCCTGCGAAGCGTTGTTCGACCACGAACCGTTCAAACACCTGAAAGACCGCTTCAATATTGTTGCGGTGGCAAGTCCTTCTCAGGACAGCGGTGTGAGCGTTCCCCGGCGTGACGAATGGAAGAGTACGGCAGTCAGTTCACACTTCGACACGTTCTATTCCGACCGTTACCTGACAACCCGGAGCGTAAAGGCTATCCACAACTGGCTGGCAGGAATCCCTTATGAACATATCATCATTCTGGCCAATACGGATACTTACGGCGGAGGCGGTATCTATAATTCCTATACACTGACCACTACGCACAACCCGATGTTCCGGCCGGTAGTCGTGCATGAATTCGGCCACAGTTTCGCAGGACTGGCTGACGAATATGCCTACACCGAAGAGCCCAGTCCGCTTTATCCATATGACATCGAACCGTGGGAGCAGAACATTACCACACTGGTGAACTTTGAAAGCAAATGGAAAGACATGCTGCCTGAAGGAACTCCGGTGCCGACACCGGTGCAGAAGGATCCGGAAAAGATCTATACTCAGGTGGGTGTTTACGAAGGTGCGGGCTACAGCCTGAAAGGTATCTACCGCCCGACTACGGAATGCCGTATGAAGATCAACGAAGCTCCTCGCTTCTGCCCGGTCTGTGAACGTGCCATCGAACGGCTGATCAATTTCTATACCAAATAACTTCAAACAAACGATTACCATGCTGACACTTACGAAAATTAAAACGGATCATCCGGACTATTCCTTCGTGGAAGAACTGTTACATCTCTCTTTTCCGGAAGCAGAACGGCGGGATGACGATGCACAGCGCGAACAGACAGACCGGAATCCGCAATTCAACTGTCACCTGATAACCGATGAAACGGAAAAGGGAACTGTCCGGGTCGGGCTTATTACGACCTGGAATCTGAATGGATTTACTTACGTGGAACATCTGGCAACTTCGCCGGACGTGCGCAACCAGGGCTATGGACGGAAGATCATGGAGGAGCTGAAACAGCATTTCCCGGGGCTGATCGTGCTGGAAGTGGAGAAGCCAGAAACCGACCTGAGCATCCGACGGATCGGTTTCTACCGCCGCTGCGGCTTTTCCCTGTGCGAAAAGGAATATATCCAGCCGGCGTATCGGAAAGGGGGCGAAGAACTGCCGCTCTTTCTGATGTACACAGGTACCGATGCCCTTGATCCGCAATTTGAAACTGTCCGTGACAATATTCACCGGGAAGTGTACGGAGTAGTACGGTAAACATTTCCCGGCCGGCAAGAAACAAACAGGCATAAAAAAAGTCGTCTTCCCGAAGGAGACGACTTTTTTTTATTGCTTATATGAGAACTATTACTGACGTTGAGTTGCAGAATAGTTGATCTTCAAAGCGTATGCCTGACGAAGAGCCTGTTTTACTTCTGTTACGATACCCATCTTGGTCTTAGAATCAACCTTCAGAGATACAGTCATAAATGGCTTGTCTTCCTCTTTCATGTTTTCACGTTCCTGATAGATGTAGTCCTGAACTTCAGAAGCTTCAGCGAACTTATCGTTCAACTGAATACGGTCTGTAGTACCCATCGTTTTCTGGAACTCCTTCATCGGCTTACCGATATAGATGAATGAAACCAGAGATTTCTGTTCCAATTTTTCCAATTCGGTAGCAGCAGGCACCTTAAACTGAACCTTCAAAGTAACTTCACGCATTGTTGTTACGATCATGAAGAAGAACAACATGGTAAAGATCAGGTCAGGCAATGATGAAGTATTCAGTTCCGGCATCTCGCGCTTACCGCTCTTATTAAATTTTCCCATTGTTTATTTTCCTCCATATTTTTTAGGTTCAGCTTCAGAAATCTTCTGCGGATAGTATTCGATGATAGCATTCTTTTCATCCTCAGAACATTCAGCGAAGCTCTTTCCAAACTGTGAGTTAGCCAATTCGTCACGCAATTCATTGTATGCAGCTACGAGTTCGTTCTGCACCTGAATATACATATCGTAACTTGTACCCACGTCGTTCTGCACGGAAATTACATGCTTGTCAGGAATCATCACGTCACCGAAGAAAGGCAAATGCTTTGCATGTTTTTCCGGCATATTCGGATCATCATTCGGATTAGAGATAAATTCCTTAGCCTTTTCTCTCAGCTGCTTAATATCGAACCATTCTCCACCAACCATCAACTGGTCGTCCTTATTAATACGAACCTGAAGAATGTTACGTTCCTTAATGATAACGTCATCTTTCTGCTGATCGTTTTCTGGGGGAGGCGGAAGACGTCTCGCCAAACCACGGTCAGTATCCATTGATGTTGTAATAAGGAAGAAAATAAGCAACATGAAGGCAATATCGGCCGTAGAACTTGCATTGATTCCGGGCACTTTTCTATTTCTTTTTGCCATTTTACTTACTTCGTTTTAATTATCAAACTCAATGAATATTTATTTCTTAAAGATTCCAGACATATTTACCAATGTACCTACTGCAGCGATAACAGCCAATACATAAGTTGAATACAAGAACATATCTGTAATCTTCAACCACATTGTATCGCTATAAACTTCGCCACCGCCCTGTACAACCGGTTCGCTAGATCCGATATTATAAGTTACAACCAACAGAACGATTAACAGAATCAATCCCAGCAGAGACTTGATTGCGCCTTTCGGATTATCTTTCAAAGCACCACCGAACTGAGCAATCGCTCCTATGAGAGTCACTATCACAGTCACGGCAAACATTCCGTACATCAAGTACATCAGCGCCGGTGTATTAGCAGGTTCAACCTGACCTGCTGCATTGGTTTCACCGTATCCTACTCCGTAGAACATGCCCAGCACTACCAAGATCAAGGCAACGCAGACATAAAATACGTAGTAAGAAACTTTGTATGATAATTTAGCCATTGTTCTAATTATTTTTTGTATTTCAAGTTATACTTCATGATCATATCAAGCAGAGTGATAGAAGAATCTTCCATCTGGCTTGTAATAGCTTCGATCTTAGACAGGATGTAGTTATAGAACACCTGAAGGATCAATGCAACGATCAAACCGAAGATAGTAGTGATCAACGCAACTTTCATACCACCGGCAACAACTGTCGGAGAAATATCACCAGCCTGCTGGATATCATCGAACGCCATAACCATACCAATTACAGTACCCAAGAATCCCAAAGACGGAGCCATTGCGATGAACAGAGTGATCCAAGAGCAACCTTTTTCCAGGTAACCTGCCTGAACACCACCGTAAGATACTACAGAACGTTCAACAACGTCCAGACCTTCATCGATTCTCATCAGACCCTGATAGCAGATAGAAGCAACAGGACCGCGAGTGTTACGGCAGATAGTCTTAGCACCTTCTACATCACCTTTTTCCAAAGCAGCTTCCAGTTTAGCCATCAATTTCTTAACGTCAACTTCAGCCAAGCTCAAATAAATGATACGTTCAATACAGAAAGCCAAACCAAGAACCAATGCGATAGCAACCAATGACATGAAGCCTGCATCACCTTCAATAAATTTGGTTTTCAACTCTTTGTGCATACCACCTTCTTCAACTACAGCAGGAGCTGCTGCGTCATCGGTTGCTGCTACTTGTTCCGTTGCAGGAGCTGCTGCGTCCTGAGCCATAACTGTCTGAGTCATTCCAAACGAGAGGACTCCCATCACTGCAAGAATTGCAAATAACTTTTTCATTGTGTGTCTAATTTTTAAGATTAATTAATTAATAGTTTATAAATTGTTTTAGTTGTTTCTCCAAAAATTTCCTTTGCGGAGAGAACGGGATTCGAACCCGTGATACGCTTTTGACGTATACACGCTTTCCAGGCGTGCCTCTTCAACCACTCGAGCACCTCTCCAATGTCTCTATTCAAAGACCCCTTTCTGAAATCGGCTGCAAATTACAAATAAAATAGAAAACCGCAAGCGATTTCAGTCACAAATGTATTCTTTTTTTTCGTCTTACGTCATATTCATCCGGCAAAAGTTTATTTATTAACGCAAAATTAATAAACTTTAAAAACTTCTCCCCGCGATTTTGAAGAGTTTTAAGGCATTTTCCGTCGTTTCTGCGGCAATCTTCTCCAACGGAAGCCCGTAAACATCTCCCAATTTCTCGGCCACCTTCACCAGGTAAGCACTTTCGTTCCGTTTTCCCCGATAAGGCACAGGAGCCAGATAAGGCGAGTCTGTTTCCAGGACAAGCCGGCTCAGAGGTACCTCTTTCAGCACTTCCGGCAGCGAAGACTTCTTGAAGGTTACTACACCGTTAATACCCAGCATAAAACCGGAATACTCCAGCAGACGGGCTGCGTCATCAGCCGTTCCGGTAAAACTGTGGAAGATTCCTGTCAGCCCGCTTGTCCGATAGGGTTCCAGCACTTCCAGCAATTCGGGATAAGCTTCACGGCAATGAATGATCAGAGGCAGGCTGTAATCCAAAGCCCAGCGAACTTGTTCATCAAGCACTTTCATCTGCTCCAGACGATAGGTTTTATCCCAGTAAAGATCCATACCTACCTCACCGATACCATAAAAGCGTTCTCCGGAAAGCAACCATTCTTTCACTCTGGCCAGACGGTTCATCCAGTCCGTATCGACAGAAGTCGGATGAAAACCGATCATCGGATAACATTCCTCATGCTTCCGGCAGAGTGCCAGTAAGGACTCTACCGTCGTATCGTCGATATTCGGCATGAACAGTCGCGTCACGCCTGCCTCACCGGCGCGTAACACAGCGAGCTCCCTGTCTTCGTCAAATTCTTCGGCGAAAAGATGAGTATGTGTATCAATCAGGCTTATCATTCCGTTACAGTTTCCGCTCCATTAAATGATGGACAAATATACGAAGATTTTCCTTACGAGCATCATCCACATCAACTTCATTTAGCAACTGCAGACCTTCCTGATAATATTTTTCGATCTGCGCATCGCAATACCCGGCAATTCCCACCTTATTATATATAGCAGTCACCGCAGCAATCTTTTCTTCCGGAACGAACTCTGCCGCATTCAGCCAGCGCAACAGTTCCTCACGGTTCTCTCCCTTCGCCTGCTCCAGTGCAGTAATGAGCATGTAGGTTTTCTTGTTGCACAGGATATCTCCTCCGATCTTCTTGCCGAAGACAGCCGGATTGCCATAAACATCCAGGTAATCATCCTGCAACTGGAAAGCCAGTCCCATCCGGATACCAAAGTCGTAAAGCTTCTGTGCATCGGCAGAAGATGCTCCGCCCAGTACGGCACCGATCTTCAGGGCTGCAGCCAGCAGAACCGATGTCTTCAGCCGGATCATCTCAATGTATTCACCGACAGTCACATCGTTGCGGCTTTCAAATTCCATATCCCACTGCTGTCCCTCGCATACTTCAAGTGCTGTCCGGCCAAAGATTTCCATCACTTCCTGTACATGCTCCGGCGGACACTGATTCATCATAAACTGATAAGAAAGAATCAGCATGGCATCTCCGGAAAGAATGGCCGTATTCTCATTCCATTTCTTATGAACGACCGGCTTTCCCCGACGCATGTCTGCATTATCCATCAAGTCATCATGCAAGAGCGTAAAGTTATGATAGGTCTCGATTCCTGCCGCCTGAGAGAAGATACTTTCCACATCTTCGCGGTACAGGTTATAGGCAAGCAGCATCAACACAGGGCGGAGACGTTTTCCTCCCAAAGCCAATACATATTCAATAGGATCATACAATCCTTTCGGTTCACGCGAATAAGAAAGCTGTTCGATGTACGCATGAATCCGCTTCATCAGTTCTTCACTATCCAGTTGCTTCATACAAAATTCCGTTAATAAAACATGAGTCAGGTTCTTTCCTGTAAAGAGAAAGGAAAGCCTTAAAAAAACAAATTCCACCGATTTCACGGGTCTCTGCCTGAGAGAACCTGTGAAACCCGTGGAATCACTATTTCCAAGGAAAGGAATCGCGGAACTTCCCGCAAAGGATGTTCCGCAGATCCTTTTACTGCAATCTAAATCTAACCGGCAAGGTAAACATACAACGTACGGCCTTACCACGCTGTTTACCCGGATTCCACTTCGGCATCAGCTTCACAACGCGAAGTGCTTCCTTATCCAGATACGGGTCAACAGAACGAACAACTACCGGGTCTACGATAGAACCGTCCTTATTAACGACGAAACGTACAACTACCTGTCCCTGTACACCGTTTTCCTGTGCAATCTGCGGATAGTTCATGTTCTTCTGCAACCATTTCAAACATTCACCATAACCGCCCGGGAAAGAAGCCTGCTCTTCTACAACCTGGAAGATTTCTTCTTCTTCCGGTTCTTCCTCTTCTACCTCAACCGGAGTGTACTTGATTTCCACTGCCTGTCCGGTTTCTTCACTGGAAGCAATGTCAGTTTCCTGTACATTGGCGTCGTTATCTGCAATCTGCAGAACTTCTTCTACCTTCGGAGCCTCGGGAGGAGGTGCCTGTTCGGGTTGTTTTTCTTCCTGTTCTGTGATAGGAATCATTTCCTCTTCAAAGATCGGTCCTACGATACCAGTATCGGTAGTTACCTGTTTGTCACGATCTGTCCATTCGAAAGCAACAAACATCACTGCCAAGATCAGCACGTAACCAATCAGCAATCCTGTGGTTTTTTTACCCTCAAGATCCGCTTTCGGCGATTTCTTAACTTCCATAAAATAGTTTTTATTGGTTAATAATTCTCTGTTCGGCAAATGTAGCACAAATCTCCGAAACCGCAACACTTCCTCCGTGAAAAATATGCAAAAGCGTGAACAATTTTCCCACTTCCTATGCAGGTGCGTAAAAAATCCCTATCTTTGAGGCTCAAACAGACATTATTTATGAAGAAAATAATCATTGCCATAGACGGCTTTTCATCGTGCGGAAAAAGCACAATGGCCAAAGATCTGGCCCGGGAGATAGGATACATTTATATAGACAGCGGAGCCATGTACCGTGCAGTCACCCTTTACTGTATGGAACACGGACTGTTCAATGCAGACGGAAGCATCCGGGAAAAGGATTTACAGGATCAGATGGACGACATACACATTTCGTTCCGCCTCGACGCCGACAGCCAGCGACCGCAGACGTATCTGAACGATGTCTGCGTGGAAGACCGCATCCGCAGTCTGGAAGTTTCGTCTCACGTAAGCCCGGTTGCCGCCCTGGGATTTGTCCGCCAGGCACTGGTCAGACAGCAGCAGGCCATGGGTAAGGAAAAAGGCATTGTCATGGACGGACGTGACATAGGAACTGCCGTCTTCCTCGATGCCGAACTGAAAATCTTCGTTACGGCATCGGCCGAAATCCGTGCCCGCCGCCGCTACGATGAACTGAAAGCAAAAGGACAGGAAGCTTCCTTCGAAGACATTCTGCACAATGTAGAAGAGCGGGACCGCATCGACCAGACGCGTGAAGTGAGCCCGCTTCGCAAGGCCGACGATGCCATCCTGCTTGACAACAGCCTGATGAGCATTGCCGAACAAAAAGAATGGTTAAAAGAACAATTTGAAAAAGCAATCCATGCATCACGTTGAAATCGACGAAGGCTCCGGCTTCTGCTTCGGAGTCACTACCGCTATCCGGAAAGCCGAAGAAGAACTGGCCAAAGGCGAACCGCTGTATTGTCTGGGTGACATTGTGCACAACGGACAAGAATGCGAGCGCCTGAAACAGCTGGGACTGATTACCATCAATCACGACGAATTTGCCCGGCTGAAAAATGCAAAAGTGCTGCTCCGTGCCCACGGCGAGCCGCCCCAGACCTATGAGACAGCCCGACTGAACAACATCGAGATCATCGATGCAACCTGTCCCGTCGTACTGCGTCTGCAGAAACGCATCAAGCAGGAATTCGATTCGACACCGGCCGATACGGAAAAACAGATTGTCATCTACGGCAAGAACGGACATGCCGAAGTGCTGGGCCTCGTGGGACAGACCAACGGAAAAGCCATTGTCATCGAGAAACTGGAAGAAGTGACCCGGCTCGATTTCACCAAGGACATCCGTCTGTACTCACAGACCACCAAGTCACTGGACGAATTCCGCCAGATTGTGTCATACATCGAAGCACACATTGCCCCGCAGGCCAGCTTCCAGTATTTCGACACCATCTGCCGCCAGGTGGCCAACCGCATGCCCAACATCCGGGAATTCGCCGCTTCCCACGACCTGGTGTTCTTTGTCTGCGGACACAAGAGCTCCAACGGAAAGATACTTTTCCAGGAATGCCGCAAGGTCAACCCGAACACGTGGCAGATTGACCGTCCGGAAGAAATCAACAAGGAACTGCTTCGCCAGGCACGGTCCATCGGTATCTGTGGAGCCACGTCCACTCCGAAGTGGCTGATGGAAGCCTGTCGGAAAGTCATCATGGAAGACTGAGCAACTAACAAAATTTAAACCCGGTTTCCTGCTGTAAAAGCACTTTATTTTGTACATTTGCAGCAGAAATCATAACAAACAGAATCATTATGGGAACGATTAAATGCATCGGTATTCTGACTTCCGGTGGCGATGCTCCGGGTATGAATGCCGCAATCCGCGCCGTAACACGTTCGGCTATCTACAACGGATTAAAAGTGAAAGGTATTTACAGAGGTTACAAAGGACTGATCACAGGCGAAATCAAGGAATTCAAAACTGAAAACGTCAGCAATATCATACAATTGGGCGGTACCATCCTGAAGACGGCAAGATGTCAGGAATTCAAGACTCCGGAAGGACGACAGATTGCATACGAGACCATGCAGAAGGAAGGAATCGACGCACTGATCGTTATCGGAGGTGATGGTTCACTGACAGGTGCGCGTCTGCTGGCCCAGGAATACGACGTTCCCTGTATCGGACTTCCGGGAACCATCGACAACGATTTGTTCGGAACAGATACAACCATCGGTTACGACACCGCCCTGAATACCATTCTGGATGCAGTCGACAAGATCCGCGACACCGCAACTTCTCACGAACGTCTGTTCTTCGTGGAGGTCATGGGTCGTGACGCCGGCTTCCTGGCCCTGAACGGAGCCATCGCTTCCGGTGCCGAAGCAGCCATCATTCCGGAGTTCAATACCGAAGTAGACCAGCTGGAAGAATTCATCAACAACGGTTTCCGTAAATCCAAGAACAGTTCCATCGTTCTGGTAGCCGAAAGTGAAATCACCGGAGGTGCCATGCATTATGCAGAACGTGTGAAGAACGAATTCCCGCAATACGACGTACGTGTTTCCATCCTCGGACACTTGCAGCGCGGCGGACGCCCGACCGCACACGACCGTATCATTGCCAGCCGCATGGGAGTAGCCAGCATCGAGGCACTGATGGAAGGCCAGCGTAACGTGATGATCGGTATTGAAAACGACCAGATCGTATATGTTCCGTTTACCAAAGCAATCAAGAACGACAAGCCGATTGACCGCGAACTGGTAAACGTTCTGCACGAATTATCCATTTAACTGACAGCATTCTGTCAAGGCAAAGCGCCGGCTGTACGGGACTTCCCCGCTACAGACCGGCGCTTTGCCTTGACTGCCTCCGAAGCCGCATGACTTATTTTCCGGCAGACAAGCCTTTCAGATCATATCTCACAATCGCATCCGAATCGGTCACGGCGTACAGATATCTTTGCTGCTCATCCACCGCAAACGTCCTGACACGTTCGTCAAAATCATACTTATACAACGGAGTGCCTTCCCAGTCATAGATCCGGAGCGTATTCCTGTCCTTATACCGCGGATCGTCTTCCAGCTTCACACTCAGTCCGCCTGCGTACAGACCGAACACATAATCATCCGTACATCTTCCCATTTTATAATAAAGGCAGCGGCGGTCCACGTCCTGAACCTCAGCCGGACTCAGAGACTTTCCCTCCGGCAGGAACTGGGTCACACGGCCCGAGGAAAGGTCGGCAACCGTAACCAGATCAAAGAAACGATAGAACACAGCTACTCTGGAGCGGTCGGGACTGATGGCCCGGAAAGACTCTTTCAGGAAAGATTCCATCCACGGAAAATCCTCATATTTCAGCTGGCGGGTAACCTTGTCACCCGGACAATCATAAAACTCCCAGAAGAAATTATTGTTTCCTTCCACTCCTGAACGCAAAGGATCCTTTGTCATCATCAGATGATCCGGATCAAGGACATAAACACTGTGAGAAGCCTGATAAAGCTTTTTCCCTAAAGGAGTATCGAACTTATACTGCCGGTCATACACGGTCTGTCCGGCTTTCAAGGACTCCCGTACATTCAGAATCCCTAAATAATTGGGATACGACTGGATAACGACCTTGGGATCTCCATTCTCCATGTACCATTGGGAAACCAGCCCGAAAGTTACCACCTCGTTCGGTCCGCCGCCTTTCTTCAGGAAACTTCCCAAATGTTTCAAAGATTCCGTTCCATACACCTGTATCATATTCTCCTCATGGTGCTGAAAGACCAGCAGAAAGGTATCGACCGCCAGAAGATCGGTCGGATAAAGAACGTCAATGGGCAGCTTCTCCTTCCCGCAGGAAAGTGTCGCACAGGAATCCTTTACGAAGCACCGGGCAATGGAAGAAGAACGGGCTGCTTCTTTTCCGCAAGAACTCATTCCCAGCAGAAAGCATGCAGAAAGCAGAGAGGCCGAAGCCATACGAGTCAAAACAAATGCAATTCGGTTCATAACTGTTTATTTCATCTCATGTACCACTAATAATCTGTTTCCTTCATCCAATGCTTTGACCAGGCTGTCCGGAAGTATTTTAAAATCGTAACATTTACCGGCTATCATCTGATCCAGATAACTGATAACCTGATTTTCCTGATCAGACTTATACGGCATTATCACATCATACACCGACATATTATCCGCAAATTTCAAAACTTTACGAATTCCATCTGCCGGATTCAGGGTTATAGTATAAGTTCCTTCATTGGTATAGTCAGTCACTTCCATCAAACAAGTGCCATCAGACAGTTCGACAGGATTATCAAGCAAATGCATGCCTCCCGTAATAAGGCCTTTTTCTTCCGCAGCAATGAAATTAATCCTGGCGGACTCATGAATCGGTCCATTTTCAAATTTAAGCAAGCGTTTGCCCGTCAGATTACCATCATAGTCCAGACGATATATCGTATCAGCCGGAGAGCAATAATAAGAGATTCCGTTTTTATTCTTTTGGAAAGCATTGTTTGTAACCCATCCTCCAACGTATCCATCCGGATAATGCAGCATATATTTCAGAGGAGTCAGCATCGAGTCGGTAACACAAAGCTGATAATTGGTTTCTTTCGAAGGTTCAAGCTTAAATAATATTTTGCCATCTTTCAAAAGGGTAAATCCTTTACTTTCAAACGGGATCTCCTTGCTGTCAATGAATACTCCCTGATGGTCATACTTGATTAATTTCCGCTGGGATATATCCTGAATATATACATATTCGGCACTCACGTCTACATTCCAGGGAAGAGCATACTCCCCAGGTCCATTCCCTCTTCTTCCATATGAAGCGAAAGGCTTGCCATCGTGATCAAATGAAACGACTCTGCGACTGCTATAAGAATCAACTACAAAATATTTTCCAAAAGCATCTATCAGCTGATTCATGTCTGAAAACATTGTCTGATCATCCTCATGCAAGATAACAAAGCGCACCGCAGACATATTACGACTCATGCTTTCAGAATTACCATATTCGCTTGAAATAAAAAGAGTATCATCCACAGGTACTTCACAAGAGTCACAGGATTCCTTTGAGGAACCACCTGTACATGCTGTTGCAAGAATTATATTCAGGATAACAAGCAGGGATTGATTACTTTTACCAAAGAAAGACATTCGGATAAAACTTTAATTCAGTGATCTAAAATCTTACTCTTTTCATCGGGGTATTCACACAACATACAAACTGCTGTCTGAATATGACAAAGGTATAATTTTTTCTTTAGAGAAGTAAACTTTACGTCCGGATTTTACCGGGAATTCAAGCAAAATCAAAACGAAAGCTAATCAGACGAATAACTAAAAATAAGACACAAAATAAAGGAATATGCTAACTTACCCTTTTAAACAGATGCCTGATCCGGCACATGAAACGGATAAAAAAAGAGAGTTTTTCGGAGGAAACCGCATAATTATACCAAATTGAGCGCTCTTTCGGCCTGCATTGTCCGGCCAATTCCCCGAAACTGACAGCACAAATCAACTGAAACGTGCCGACGTTTCTCCCCATTCGTCTAAGGAAATCCCCAAAATGCTTCGGCAGATTTCCGATCATCCCGAAAAAAGGGAATTCTGAGTGTTCTTTCATTCCGGAACGAGTCGTCCGGAAATGTTAAAAAAGGAGTCATTCCCTTGAGAATCACTCCTTCACACGAAAAATAAGTTTCAAAATCCAATCCCTCTGCACAACAGTACGCAAAGAAGCGATTCTCAGAGGTCCGGATATACAAAATGTCATTTTGATTCTGCCTGACAGGCACTTCAGCACCCCGGCTTTCTCCGTTGTCTTCTTCTCCGTTTCCGGTGCAGATTGCGGCGCTTGTAAGCCATCCAGCGGCGGCGTATCTGCCAGATGCACAACAGGCCGGCCACCACCAGAATCAGGGCAACGATACTTCCGTTCAGGTTATCGCCTTTCACCCGCGACCAGATTTCAAGTACATCCACCGTACGGTCGCCAAAATCCCGGATCATGGCACAGCGGGCCACAACGGACCTGTCAGGATACTGCGTGTTGCGTAACTTCACAGCCCTGGCATCCGGACCGAAAAAGTAGCTGGCGTCCACCGGCTCCGTCAAGGTCGTGTCAATACACGCTTCCATAATTTCGGGAGCAGCAATCGAACTGACATAACCGTTTTCTTCCATGTTGCGCAAGGCAATATCCGGACGACACAGGAAGTTGATGAAGTAACTGGCTGCCTTGCGGTTGCGCGCATACTTCGGTATTACCCATCCGTCATACCAGATGTTGCTGCCTTCTTCGGGAACGGTATAGGCCAGCTCCACTCCTACCGTACGGGCTTCTTCTATGGCCCACTGGGCGTCACCGCTCCAGGTCATGTTCATCCAGGCCTTTCCCTTGGTCATCATTTCCTTTCCGAAATCGGCTTCCCATCCGGCCACGTTCGGCTTCAGAAGCTTCAGATACTTTTCTACCGAGTCCATGGAGGCCGGCGAGTAATCGTTCATCAGTTCGGGCACCGTTACCCGTCCTTCCGCCAGATCCCGGCGACGGGCATAAAGCAATGCCATTCCGTAGGCATCCCGGTAAGCATCTTTCATCAGAATCTTTCCGGCAAAGCGCTTATCCCACAAGCATCCCCAGGACTTCAGATCCGATTCGCTGACGTAAGCCCGGTTATACAACAGGCCGGCCGTTCCCCACATGTAACACACGGCATAACGGCTGGCAGGATTGTCGGGAGTACCCAGTTTGTCGATCTGTTCCCGGATATAGGGCGCCACTCCGTTCATGTAATTGGGAGAATGGGCAAAAACCGTATCAATGGGCAGCAGCAGGTCTTTGCGGAGCATACGCTCGATGATGTATTCCGAAGGACAGACCACATCGAAATCCTCATGCCCCTTTTCGATTTTGGTCAGCATGATTTCATTGATGTCAAAGGTCTGATAAACGATCCGGATCTCTTCTCCCGTCTGTTCTTTGTAGTACTGCTGGAAATCTTCCAGAACACCTTCGCCGATATAGTCGGCCCAGTTATATACTTTCAGCACATGCTCGCGCGAGTCTTCCTCGTTATAACAGCCGGTCAGCAGACCAGCCAGCAGTGCCAGATACAATACATATTTTCTCATATTCCTTTCTTCTCTTTGCCCGCTCTGCGGTTAATGATGATCAGCAACGCCAGGATGACGATAAAGATGACAGCCGACAAGGGACGCAGTTCGGGCGTCAGTCCTCCCTTGCGCGCATCGGCATAAATGTAGGTAGACAAGGTTTCAAGCCCCTGATTACCGATGGTGAACACCGTCACCGCAAAGTCGTCGATTGAAATGGTCAGGGCCAGCAGGAAGCCGCTGAGCATTCCCGGACGGATCTCCGGCAGGATAACCTTGCGGAGAGCCTGCATCGGAGTGGCTCCCAGATCGAGAGCCGCTTCATACAGATTCGGGTTCATCTGCTTCAGACGCGGCAGGACACTCAGCACCACATAAGGCGTGCAGAAGGTGATGTGGGCGAGCACGACGGTCGTAAATCCCTGCGTAATGCCCAGCGACACGAAAAGAAGGAAGAGCGAGATACCGGTAATGATGTCTCCGTTCAGAATCGGAATGGAGTTCACAAAACCGACGGCCTTCCGGCTCCGTGCCTTCAGGTTATAGATTCCTATCGCCGCTATGCTTCCCAGCAAAGTGGATGCCGTGGCAGCTATCAGGGCGATGAGCACCGTATTGACAAACGCATTCATCAGAGAATGATGGGCTCCCGTGTTGAGCAACGATTTATAGAGGTCAAGCGAAAAGCCCGTCCAGTTGCCCAGCACCTTGGCATCCGTAAACGAATAGATGACAATGATCGCAATGGGTGCATACAGCATCAGCAACAGAACCCAGAGATAGGTCTGCATGATGATCTTCTTTACCATACGTTTCCTCCTCCTTTCTCCGAATCGTCGGAATTTTCAGTGCTGAACAGCGAAGTGACGGCAATCAGGAACAGCATGATCAGCGACAGGGCCGCACCGTAGTTCCACAGACTGTTGTTGATGTTTTCCTGAATGGTCGTACCAAAGAGCTTGATGTTGTTCATCGTAAGCAGCTCCGCAATGGCAAAGGTGGAGATGGTCGGCATGAAAACCATCATGATGCCGCTCACCACTCCCGGCATGGAAAGCGGAAAAACCACCTTCCAGAATACCTGGGAAGAGCCGGCTCCCAGATCCTGGGCTGCCTCAATGTAACTGCGGTCCATCTTCTGCAACGTATTGTAGATGGGGTAAATCATAAACGGAAGGTAATTGTAGATCATTCCGAAGATCAGTGCTCCTTCGCCCAGCGGCAGGCGGAGGAAATCAAACAGAGCCACGGTAGCCAGCGTACGGATCAGGATGTTTACCCACATGGGAAGGATAAACAGCAGGATCAGCGTCCGCGAATAGCTCATTTTGCTCTGGCTGAGTATCCAGGCTGCCGGATAACCCAGCAGGATACAGCCGATGGTTGTCAGGATGGCGATACCGATGGAATAGACAAACGTGTTGACAGCCTCGGGATGGGCAAAGAACTTCCGGAAGTTCTCCAGAGTCAGATGGCCGGCATCGTCGGTAAAGGCATAAACCAGGATCAGAATCAGCGGAATGATGACAAACACCGCTGAAAAGATCAGATAAGGCAAAGTCCAGCTCTTGCGTGAAGAGAAAAAGATTCGCAAATTGTTCATTTTCCTGTTTCAGTCCGTTTATAGAGTTATAGAATCACACGGATGGCGTCTGCCGGAATGCTGATACCCACCCGGTCACCATCGTCCCACACATCGTTGGTATCGACGAACACATCTTCTTCCCAGTCGGAAAGAACCGTCAGATGATAATGGTCACCCTTGTAGAGGATGAACTTCACTTCACCGGTGAGCATGCCGTCTTCTTCATTGTCCAGCAGGACTACCCGGTCGAAACCGACCGCCACCTGTGCCTTCGTTCCCTCTGCGGGACAGTTTTTCAGGGGCAGACATTCAAAGCGGCATCCCAGGAATTCCACATGGGTTTCGTCCACAATGGTTGCTTCAAACGTGTTTTCCGTACGTTCCTTCTTCATGATATGAATGTCGAAAGGCTTCACCAGCAGGCCTACTTCATCTCCCACCGGGAAGCAATGATAGTCCTGCACCACCAGTTCGTAGTTCCCGCAAAGTACGGTCATTTCGTAGTGTACGCCCTTGAAAATGCACGACTGTACTACGCCGCGCAGCTGGGCTGCATCCGACACCGGGAAGATATACAAGTCTTCCGGACGGACCACTACATCCACAGGCTTGTTCTCTCCAAAGCCTTTGTCCACACATTCGAAATCGTGTCCGCAGAAGTTCACCAGTCCGTCCCGGATCATGGTTCCGTTCAGGATGTTGCTTTCGCCGATAAAATCGGCTACAAACGAATTGACCGGTTCGTTGTAGATGTCAGTCGGCGTGCCGATCTGCTGGATCTTTCCTTCGCTCATCACCACAATGCGGTCGCTCAGTGTAAGGGCCTCTTCCTGATCGTGAGTGACATACACGAAGGTAATGCCCAGCGACTTGTGCATTTCCTTCAGTTCCATCTGCATGTCCTTGCGCATCTTCAGGTCGAGAGCAGCCAGCGGCTCGTCGAGCAGCAGCACTTCCGGTTCGTTGACAATGGCACGGGCTATCGCTACACGCTGTTGCTGACCGCCCGACAGGGAATTGACGTCACGGTATTCGTAGTCGGTCATGCCCACCATCTTCAGGGCAGCCTTGACCTTACGTTCCATTTCGGGCTTGGGCATTTTTTTCAGCTTCAGTCCGAAAGCGATATTGTCAAAGACATTCAGATGAGGGAAAAGTGCATATTTCTGAAACACCGTATTGACCGGACGCTTATGGGGAGGAGTCTGCGTCACTTCCTTTCCGGCAATACAGAGACTGCCTTCCGAAGCGGTCTGAAAGCCTGCAATCAGACGCAGCAAAGTGGTCTTTCCGCATCCGGAAGGACCCAGTATGGTAACAAACTCTCCTTTATTGACTGTGAGGTTGATATGGTCAAGAGCTGTTTTTTCTCCAAAAAACTTCGAAACGTTTTTAATCTCAATAATCGGTCTGTTTTCGCTTTGCATATTTTCATTGAACAAAATTCGTGTGCAAAGGTACATATATATTCAATGTCATCCTGCATTTCCTCCGTTTTTTCTCGTTCCTTTTCGTAAAAAGGAGAATTTCATCGGATATTTATGCAGGAAATAAATGCAAAGTTATTACATTCCTGCAAAAATCCGATGTATTTCAGGCCACCAGCCTGCGGGTCAGGCGGCTGGCAAAGAACAGACGTACCAGCAGTCCGCTCACCAGGAAGGCGGTCACGGCCATACACACGATGCGTACAACGGAAGGAGTTCCTTCCGGCAGCAGGGCGGCAAAGAGGTCATATCCCATCTGTACAAAAACGAAATGGCAAAGATAAATGCCGAACGTCATCGAAGCCAGGCGTGACAGGAAAGGAGAAGTCCGGGGATTCCATTTCTGTACAATCACAAACACCGGGAAGGTCATCATAAAGACATTGATACCTCCAAACAGCCATACAATCTCCAGATAGGCATAATTGCCGGGGAAATATTCCTGCATCACGAGATAGCCGCCGAAGGTAACGGCATAGCCCGCCAGAAACATCGGGATGCCTGTCCACAGCGTCTTCTTCCAGCTCCATGCGAGCGGATAAGTTTTCAGATAATAGGCCAGCACCAGATAACCGATGAATCCGGACACGTAATAGAAGGTGCCGAAAGCATTCCAGTCACATCCGCCCAGAATATCCATGTTACCCCAGTTTCCGATGTATCCCAGCGCAGGGGCCAGCATCTTCAGATAAGGCAGGAAGAGAGAAATGCCCCATACTTTCAGGAAAAGAAGAATATCCTTGCGGGAAGCTTTCTCCAGCCAGGCACCGAAGACGGGAATCACCAGATACAGACCGGCCAGCATGTAGAGATACCAGAGGGGGGTCGTATCATAGTTGAAGTTGAAGATACAGGTATAGATCTTGGTCAGTGTCATGCCGGGCGTAAAAGTCTGCATGTCGACCGTAGGGTTATCAGTCGTTACGACATAGTTCAGATGAAAGAAGAACAGCAGCGGAAGGGCCACCGACCAGAAAAGCAGGGGGACGACAATGCGGCCGATACGCTTGCGGTAAAAGTCTCCCATTCCTGCCGGACGGACCGGGAAAAGGAGTACACCGGTCATCATGACAAACAACGGTACGCAGCAGCGCACGGCACTTCCCAGCGCACATCCCTGCAGGAAAGCAGAGCGGTCGGAATCAAAACGCGCAACGAAGGGATCACAACAATGGGCGAACACAACCAGAAAACAGGCCATGATGCGCAGCACGTCCACCCATCCGACAGTATGCTTGGATTCTATTCCCATGACGGCAAATGTTTAAAATATGTATCCAACAGTTTGCGGGCTGCCGTGAAGGAGGTTGTCCGTCCTTCCAGCACCTCCCGTTCTTTCTCCAACAGCATGGAAGCTATGTCGGGATTGTTATAGAAACTGTTGCGGAGATGTTCATTGATGGTTTCATACATCCAGTATTTGGACTGTTCGTTCCGGCGGTGTTCGAAATAGCCGTTGGCCTTGACGAAATCAATATAGCGGAACACCATGTCCCAGATTTCTTCAATTCCGATTCCGTAGAAGCCGGAATAAGTAAGTACCTGCGGAGTCCATCCCGATTCCGGAGCCGGAAACAGATGAAGAGCGTTGCGGAAATGAGCTGCGGCCAGCTTGGCTTTCTCGATATTATTTCCGTCAGCCTTGTTGATGATGATGCCGTCGGCCATTTCCATAATGCCGCGCTTGATGCCTTGCAGTTCGTCACCCGTACCTGCAAGCTGGATCAGCAGGAAGAAATCGACCATGGAATGTACGGCCGTTTCACTCTGTCCCACACCGACTGTCTCAACAAAGATCTTGTCGAAACCGGCTGCTTCACACAGGATGATGGTCTCACGGGTCTTACGTGCTACCCCACCCAACGATCCGGCTGAAGGACTGGGACGGATAAATGACTTCGGATGAACGGAAAGCTTCTCCATACGGGTCTTGTCGCCGAGGATACTTCCCTTGGAACGTTCGCTGCTCGGGTCTATGGCCAGCACCGCCAGCTTACCTCCTTTCTTTTCGAGTACATGCAGGCCAAAGACGTCGATGGACGTACTCTTTCCTGCACCCGGCACACCACTGATTCCGATTCGAACCGAATTGCCGGAATAAGGCAAGCATTTCTCAATCACTTCCTGAGCTATGGTCTGGTGTTCGGGTTTCACACTCTCCACCAGCGTCACAGCCTGACTAAGCACGGTGACATCGCCCTTGACAATGCCTTCCACATATTCGCCCACCGAAAACTGGCGGCGTTTGGGTTTCTTTCGTAGTTTCAGATAAGGATTAACAATTGAGGGCTGTTCGATACCCTTGTTTACAGTTAACCCCTTGTAAGCATCACTATTTTCGGGGTGTTCCATAATTTATTCTTTTACGGTTGCTTTTACTCGGATGGTTACTTTCGGATGTTTCGGATCGTTGGTCAGCATCAGCACACGAGGCGTTCCCTTGACACGCGGCAGGTTTTCTGCCAGCACGGTAATCTTCATCTTGGTTGACTCACCGGGTTTGAGGACACGTTTCTTCAAGCGTACGGCCAGTGCGATGTTCAACACCTGCATATCCTGAATCGTCAGATCAGACTTACCCGTATTGGTAATGATGATGTTCTGCGATTTCTTCTGTTTCGGGTTCAACGGCGGGAATTCCAGACTCGTTGCTGACAGGGTCAGTACGGGCGGATTATTCTTCACCCATTCAGATTCATGCGAGAAATCGGGCAGCAAGGCTACTGATACCGGGATCTCATTCTCGCTTCCTACCTTGTCACCCGGAAAGCGGGCCAGGTAGACGGAAGTACGCGTAATGCCGAGTTTCGGCAGTTTCTCCGAATCCAGTGTCACTTCAATGCGTCCGTTCTTTCCGCGTCCCAGCACTTCGGGAACAGCTTTCGCCGTCAGATACGGAGGAAGGTGCATCAGCACAGGCGAGTAGGCCTTGTTGGATGTATTGGCTACCAGAATTTCAAATACCGGATTGTCTCCCTTATTGACATCATCAAACTCGATTTCTTCCTTGTCCAGCCGGATAGAGCCAAACGCATAAGGATGGGTAAAGGTATAGTTCTTGGGATCGGCAGTTACTTCACCGTTGAATCCAAGGTAAATGGGAGTGGAAGAGGCATTGCAATACACGCCGACTTCCTTGTAGAACCGGCCGATGGCCTCAGCGTCGAAGATGGCAGTCACTTCGCCCTTACCGCTGGCGGGAATCGGATCTTCGGTCCATTTCGCTTCCGTACAACCGCACGAAGTGGTGACATTCGAAATGACCAGCGGCTTGTCGCCGTCGTTCGTAAAATGATAGGTTACGGTAACCGGGTTACGCCAGAGGACGTAACCCAGTTCCTGTGTTTCTTTCTCGAATTTTATCTTAGGCTGTGCCTGAAGTACCGACGACACGGCAATCAATATTCCTGCAAGAAGTAATATGCGCTTCATCTATTTTTATCTGTTTTTACGGAAACAAAGATAGAGAGAATATTTCAGTAACGCAACTTTTACCTTATTCAATCGTCAGTTCCACACCGTCCGTATGTCCGTTGAACTCGGGGGCATAAGCCGACTGTATAGTGGCAATGCCTGCCTGATAAGTTCCCGGACGGTCCAGATAAACGGTATACTCCAGTACATAAGTGCCTTTCCGCATCTGATCGATGAAGAATTCGGTGGAAGCATCCTTGTTCACCTGATAATATCCGATGCCGCCGTTCCAGTGATAACCAGACAGCTGGACAGCAGGTTCCATGCAGGAGGCACGTTCGTCCTTGATCTGTACGAAATCCATATCCCGGTCGGCCTTCACCGTCAGGCGTACAGTCAGCTTGTCACCGGGTTTCAACCGGGTTGAAGCCGAAACCTGTTCATCACCCAGCCAGTACTCGCGGACGATTCCCAGTCCGTTGGTCCGGAACGGACGGACACGAATCATGTCTTCCAGATACTGGGCATAGACAGCTCCCCACGACAAACCTTCACCCGACTTGACTACTGCAATCCGGGATACTTCCGTGTCAGCACCGGTATAAGTCTGACGGACATATCCCAACGCGTCGTCGGGAGTGACCAGTGTCTTCAAACCGATCCGGGCTTTCAGGCTTCCGCTTACCTGCAGACGGTTGCCTCCCATACCCAGAAAAGCATAGACAGCATCTGCGGTAGCCAGCGGAGTATCCCACACCTGTACCTGCTTCTGCTTCAGCAGCCATTGCTTCATGTCGCCCAACAAATGCTGGTCGGGAGCTATTCTCCAGATAGCTTCCATGGCAGCGACCTGTGTCGGTATCTTATAACTGTTCCAGGAATATCCTGCCTTCGAAGTATCGAAATATCTGCCCATTTCCGGAGTTGCAAGCATATATTCCTTCACAGACTGCAACAACAGTTCGGCCTGCCGCTTCTGTCCGTATGCATGCATGATGACCGCCAGCAGGGATTTTTCGTAAATGGAACATTCGGCAGAACAGTTGGTCAGCCGGGCCAGGAAGTAAGTATTGATTTCCTTATCAGCCTGTTTCCGTGCCGTTTCGTCCAAAGCACAGATATAAAGGTATTTCACAATCTGCTCATCCGGGCGTACCTGAATGTTGTTTTCCCGCTCCTGTATGCGCATCTGTTCATAAACCTTCTTCACCTCTTTTCGCAAATATCCCAGTGCACGTCCATATTGTGCTTCCATTCCGTCCGTCAGGGAAATATTCATTGCTTTCAGACGAGCCATCAGTTCCACAGTCTGAGTGGTGATGTAACGGCTGCCTTTCATTCCCTTATACCAGCTCCAGGATCCGTCCGTCAGCTGAAGTGTCCGTAACTTGTCCGCAGCCTGCTGCAAACGGGAACTCATGCCGTTCAGATCAAACAGCAGGGCTATGCGCCGTTTCTGCTCAGCCTCATCAGCAGCTTCAGCCACCCAGGGTGTTTCGGTCAGCAGCAGATCTTTCAGATCACTGTTTTTCCCCAGATTGCTCATCAGTGTTTCCTGATCCTTTCCGGACTTCTTCCAGGATTCAAATACACGGCTGATAGCCGGATTGGCTTCCACCAGCACACCGGCAAGCCGGTTGGCATAATATGCCGTTGCCCAGGCCACAGCATCATCGGTTGAAGGATTTCCGACCACCGGCAAAGCCTGAACAGCATACCAGTCGGGGTTAGCCGTCAGTTCCACAGTCAGTCTCTTTCCGGAGGCTGTCCGGCTCCGACCGTTGAAAAGGTTTTCAGTTTTCACTGTCACCCCTTCCTTGCCATTCAACTGCAAGGACAAGGTTTCGGTTATCCACTGCTTGTCTGTCAGCACAGGAAGATAATGCTGCTCGCCATCGCTGAACTTACCTGCATCGGCAGTTATCTTGCAAACCAGTACATCGTAACGGTCATTCACATGATAGGTAAAGGAAGCTGCACTGCTCTGTCCCTCCTTAACCGAAAACTTCTGTGTCGAGAAGAATACCAGACGGTCCGTTACCGGATCGTACATACGCAACGTCAAGGTTCCGCTGACATCTTCCATAGACAGATTGACCAGAGACACCGGAATCTTCGCCTCATCGCCCATTCGCAGGAAGCGGGGCAGATTGGGCTGCACCATGAAATCTTTGCTCGTTCGGGCTGAACCTGAGATCTGGCCATAATCCATTTCCTGAGTATGTGCAAATCCTTGGAAGCGCCATTCGGTCAAAGCTTCCGGAGAAACGAATGAGAAACTTACCTTTCCCAACGAATCGGTACGCAAATAAGGATAGAAAAAGGCTGTTTCCGAGAAGTTATTTCGCAAAGCCGTTCCGGCTGTCTGTGCAGTCCCTTCTCCGAAAGTGGCATCAGTCGGCAGAGCAGCCTGATCCATACTTATCAGTTCTTCTTCGAACACTACGTCGGAAACAGAACCGGATGCCGCATTACGGGCGCTTTCTTCCACACTGGCCAATACGGGTACGGCCTGTGCCTTGTACATCCGTGTCGGATACAGATAAGACTGACCGAAGAGAGAGGAACGATACAAACGGCTGTACTCTTCCTCACCCAGCAAGTTAAATCCGCGACCAGGATACTTTACAGGCAGGCTGCTGTGCAGATAAGCCTGATGTCTGATGCCCGCCATCGCCGGCCATGTGCCCGGCAAGATACGGTTGAAGGAAAGACTGAAAGCCCAATTATGTGCAAACAGTTTATCCAATGATGCGTCATACATAGAAGCCAGGAAGGCTGCACGTACCGGATTACCTTCCGCATCGGCTACTGACAGGCTCCATTCTCCCTGCCCGCCCGGAACAAGTCTATCGCGGAATGTTTCCCACTTCAACTGTAGTTTTTTCTCCGGACGGGGGCGGAGCAAGGCTACCTGATGAGTATATAATTGTCCCTTGCGCAAGAAAGTGAATACAACCTGCAAGCCGTCACCGTATTCGGGTTTCCAGGAATACGTGAACTTTCTGATTTCCCGGTTCAGCGGAATGCACTGCGTTTCAATCCGCTTTTCACTAGAATATACATTGACAAACAGCCGGACATCGGACTCACTGCTGCCTATATACAACGCAGCCTCCTTACCTTCTTCCCAGCCTGAAGTATCTTCATAGAACCAGTCTGTGGTTTCCACCGGCAGACGGACATCACTCAACGAGAAGAGAATGAAGTCTTGTTCGGCACTACAGGGACGACCCTGAGAGTCCGTTGCACTGATTTTCATCCGGTAACGTCCTGAAGGCAAGGCCAGCAAGTCTTCAGGAACAAAGGAATGCTGAGCTTCCTGCTTTCCTTCGCAAACCAACGTTCCCGTTTCTTTTTCTTCGTTCAGGGTAAATATCTGATAAGTCACTTCCAGCTGTACGGGCTGATGGTTCAGGTTCAATGCCTGGAACTGGATCTTCTCCCGTTTCTCACGGGCTACCCGTTCCGTAAGCCCCTTGACCAGCAAGCCTACAGACTGTTCACCGACCGGCAAAGCCAGTTCGCCCACCTGTGTTTCTCCAGCTCCGTCAGTTACCGCAGCCGATACCTTATATATATAGTACGGACGTTCTATGTTCTGATTATCCATTTCAGGACGCTTCAGACAAATCTGCAAAGAGAATGTTCCGTCGGCAGATGTCTCAACTTCTCCCGACATCAAATCCAATTCTCCGGAAAAAGCACGCCACAACCACGCTCTGGAACACGTCAGCTGATAACGGACTTTGGCCAGACGTACCGGTGCTCCGGCAAAAGTCTTGGCCGTTCCCTTTACCGTCAGCGTATCACCCATGCGATAAGAAGCGGTGTAGGGTTCAAAGACAACATCAAATGTGGGGCGCTTGTATTCTTCCACCCGGATGTAACGCGCGGAAAGCCCCTTTACGGACACGGAGAAATTTCCCGGAAGTACTTGCTGAGGAAGTACAAATTCTGCGGAGAAGGTTCCGAATTCATCGGTTCTGACTACAGCTTCCGAAACTTTACGGGTGTGTGAATCCGAAAGTATCACTTCACATTCCTCATCTTTCAGTACCCGGACAGAGTCTCCGGTCTGTCCATACAAAATACCTGAAACCTGCACGGTCTGTCCGGGACGATACAAAGAACGGTCGGTAAACAGAGTTGCCTGCCGCTTCATTTCCCCCTGCTTTTTCTCCGGGAAATAAAGAACAGACCGGGACAAACTTATCGGCATATAGTCATTTCCCGGCGTACGGACATTGCAAAAGAAGCCGGAACCGAGGGTATCAGGAATAAGCACACGTCCGTCACTACCGGTCCGGTAAGCTGTCATTTCCTCGTAGCCGCCCTCTTTTGACCGGTAAATTACAATTTCAGCTTCCGGTACAGGATGCCCGCTCAACTGATCAACGGCTGTCAGTTCCAGAGTCTTTCCGGATACAGGAGTCAGCAGACAGGCATAAGGTGAAACATAAAGTAATGTATAATCCGGTTCCAGTTTTCCTTCAGGTACCTGCTTGAGCATATAAATACCGGGACCGGGAGTATGAAAGCGAAGTGTATCTGTCTTTTCCTTGTAGTCGGGAGTCGCCTGCAATACATACGTGCGGGAAGCAACCTTCCGGCCATATTGATTTATCAATACTTTTTCTTTCAGACTCCCGTTCAACACCGGTGAAGCAGGAGACAGTTTCAGACGATAAAGCTCGAAGCTTACCTTTTTCAGATTCCGATAACAAACTGTCAGATCCACATCCTGATTGGGATAGACAAAAGGAAGTCTGGCGTACAAAGAAGGAACCAGAACCTCATCAATCTGACATTGCAGATTTTCAGCTGCCTGCGAACGAGGGTAAAGCCGAAGTCCTTCACGGGCCGTTTCCAGCTGACGTACCCGATCTCCCTGCTGGCCATAACTGTCAGCCAGCTTCACATACACATCTGCACAAGCTTCCAGACCTTTATATTCTTCGGCCCACGCTTTCAACTGTTTCTGAACTTCCTGAAGGGACACCCCATACAGGCCCGTAAGCCGTTCCTGCTGATACATCAGCCGGGCCAGTCTGGTCAACAGAACTCCCGAACGGTTGCTGTTCTCTTTCTCATAAAAAGCAATCAGCCGGTCATACAAAGCCAGAATTTCTCTCTGTATATCGGAATTTCTGCCGGCATTCGTCCATGTCCATTCATCAGCAAGGCTCCGGACAGCTCTTCGGGTCAGCAGATCGAACATGTTATCCAGCTGAAAGGTCTCACTCAGCTGACCGGATTCTGTCATCGGACGATAGTCTTTGGCTGAAGTACGTCCCAGCACCTCCACATCGTGCAACGATTTGCGGAAGTACGAAATGGCTTCATCGACATCATCCTGAAATACATTCTGTACTTTGTTTCCCAATAAACTATAAAGCACGGCACGCGTCACCGTATCGGTTTCCGTTTCTGCCCATATCTTCAGGCTGTCCCGTTCAGCCTGAAGACTGTCACGTGACAAAGCAACACGATACTCCGCACGAACCAGCCAGGCTTTCATCATCTGCGGACGATTTTCCTCCTTCCGGGCTAAAGCATAGATACGGTCTACCGCATCGATCACGGAACGGGGCAAGTCTTTCTCCTGCAGTTCTTCTACTTCCTTCCACAATCGGTCATAGTTCTGCGCCTGTACAGACGTCAGTCCAAAGCTGAATAAAATCATCAGCCCGACCAGGCAAACTATCTTCTTCATAACTTCTTCGCTTTAGTTTCTGATACTTTGATTTTATAAAATAACAAAAAAAAACTCAGATTACTGCATGGAAAGCTATTAAAGAATTGAAAACGAAAGGATTTATCACAAAATAGAGCATCTTTCCCCTAAGAAGAATACGGACAACCGTCTGACAGGAAATACAAGTATTAACGGAATCATGCGGTCATTGGCCCGAACCGTGCAGCCGTTTCCACACATCGTACCGTTCAGGCCAGGATAAAAAAAAGGAGTACCGCTGTACTCCAACCTTTATTAACCTTAAATCTAATACTATGAAAAACACGATGCAAAGGTAGGTGTTTTTCGGATATCTGCAATACCCTCCCTGCTATTTCCGATGTTTTATAACATATTTTTAGAACCTTTACATCCCTTAATAAAAAAATCCCGGTTATTCTCTCTGGAATAAAAAGAATAACCGGGTATCTGTTTTTCCGTAGAAAATTATTTCAACGGTGTATTTTCCAATGTTGCAATCAGGAATTCATAGAACTTGGTAACAGACGGAATCAGGCAGCGTTCTTCCGGAGTATGCGGACACTGAAGTGTCGGTCCGAAAGAAATCATATCCAAACCTGGAACTACCGCACCAATGATACCGCATTCCAAACCGGCATGAATTACTTTTACAGAAGGAATTTCACCGAACTGTGCCTTATAAGATTCTTTCATGGCATGAAGAATCGGAGAGTTGACATCCGGCTCCCAACCAGAATAACCGCCGGAACGAACTACCTGCATACCTGCCATTGAGAAGCAGCTTTCGATGGCTGTATTGCGATAATCTTTCATTGACTCACGAGAGCTGCGGGTCAGCACCTTGATGGCAGCTTTTCCATTGCCGATTTCTACGATGGCCAGATTGGAAGATGTTTCCACTGTATCCGGAATAGTCGGAATAAAACGTTCCACTCCGTTCGGACAAGCAAAGATAGCATCTACCAGATTGTCCCGAATTTCATCAGGAACCATCATCTTAGGCAGTTCAACCCGTTCAGCGGTAAAGCTCAGTCCGTCTTCAATGGTAGCGAACTCATCGCGCCAAACCTGTTCGCACTCACCAACAAAAGCCAATACATCGTCAACTTCCGATGCCGGCACCGTGATGACAGCTTCACACTCGCGAGGAATGGCATTACGCATGTTGCCACCTTCCCAGGAAACCAGACAAGCCTCATCGTATGTGATAACCTGATTCATGAAACGCGCCATCAGCTTATTGGCATTGGCATGTCCCCAGCCGATCTGAATACCGGAGTGACCTCCACGCAGCCCCTTCAATGTAACTTTCAGCGCTACGTCTTCAGGATCGGTTTCTTCTTCCTTATATTCCAAAGTAGCCGTCAGATCTTCACCTCCGGCGCATCCTATATACAGTTCACCTTCTTCTTCCGAGTCAAGATTCAGCAGGATTTCGCCTTCCACCGTACCAGGTTTCAGACCAAAGGCTCCATACATTCCGGTTTCTTCGTCAGCAGTGATCAATGCCTGCAGCGGACCATGCTTCAGAGTCTTGTCTTCCATAACAGTCATGATGGCGGCAACACCCATACCATTATCCGCACCGAGTGTTGTTCCTTTGGCTCTTACCCATTCACCGTCCACGTAAGTCTGAATCGGATCATTCTCAAAATCATGCTGTGTGTCCTTGTTTTTCTGTGGAACCATATCCATGTGAGCCTGCAAAATCACAGTCTTGCGGTTTTCCATGCCCGGAGTTGCCGGTTTGCGGTAAATGATATTTCCGGCTTCATCCTGGAAAGTTTCAACACCTGCATTCTTACCAAACTCCAACAAGAATGCCTGAATTTTCTTCAAATGTCCCGACGGACGGGGAATCTGAGTCAATGAATAGAAATGCTTCCACACATTCTGTGGAGCCAAAGAAAGAATTTCACTCATAAAGTTTTGGTTTGTTAATCAATGTTTTCTATTTATCAGCGGCAAAGCCACCAGTCCATAAATACCTAACAAAATTAATAAAAAGGTTTGAATTCCATGCACAAGTAAGGCAAATATTCCGGCATCTCCCTTATTTACCCCATACATCATCATCATTGTGATGACCGCAAAATGCCAGGGACCCGCCCCGTTAGGAGTAGGAACAGCCACAGCAATACTGCCAACGACGAACATGACCAGGGCCGGCATCAGTCCCAGATCTGCAGAAAAATCAAAACTGAAAAGACTGACATAGAACTGCAAAAAGTAACTGGCCCAGATTCCGACCGTATAGAGTATGAAAAGCGGCGGATTCTTCACCTTCCGCAAGGAAAGACATCCCTGCCAGATATCTCCCATAATGCCGCGTACCCGGGCAAAGACGGTCAGATTACGCAAAAGGAAATAAGCCAGTACACACGCTGCCAGCAGACAAAGCAAGGTGATGTAGAAGTTGGTGGACGTAAACAAATGGGTAAAGAAAGCCGCATTGGTACCCGTCTTTTCAAAGAAAGCAGCAAATACCTTGGTCTGCATCAGGAGAGTCACTCCAGTTATCAGCAGGACACAGACCGTATCAATGAGACGTTCCGTAACGACCGTTCCCAAAGACTTGGAAAAGGAAACTCCGTCATACTTAGCCAGAATTCCACAACGAGAAACTTCACCGACGCGGGGCAGAACCAGATTGGCAGCATACGACACAAAGATGGCGTACACGCTGTTTGCCCTGCGGGGATATTCTCCCAAAGGAGCCAGAGCCAGATTCCAGCGCCAGCCTCTGAACAAATGGCCGGTCACTCCAAAAACAAGAGAAAACAACAGCCATCCATAATTCACGCCTCCATTCATGACTTCCCACACGTGCCGAAAGTCAAAGCCATGATAAGTCCAGATCAGAATAACCGCTCCCAATCCTAAAGGGAGCACCACCTGCAAGACTTTATTAAATCGTTTTTTTAAACCAGTTCGTTCCAAAATCAATCTATATATAAAGATTAATGCTTAACTTTGCACGATGCAAAGATAATATTTACTGCAAACAATCTCGGTTAATCGCCAGAATAATTATAAAACGAAATGAAATCAGTCAAGCCTAAGAAGTTTTTGGGACAACACTTCCTGAAAGACCTGCAAGTAGCCCAAGACATTGCCAACACCGTAGATGCATGCCCTGAGCTTCCGATCCTGGAAGTCGGACCGGGTATGGGAGTACTCACCCAGTTCCTCATGACCAAGGAAAGACCGCTCAAAGTGGTGGAACTCGACTTTGAATCCGTGGCCTATCTGCGCGAAAACTTTCCTGCTTTGGGAAACAACATCATTGAACAAGACTTTCTAAAAATGGACCTGGCTCAACTGTTCGAAGGAAAACCTTTCGTGCTGACGGGTAATTATCCATACAATATCTCCAGTCAGATTTTTTTCAAGATGCTGGATTATAAAGACCTGATCCCCTGTTGTACGGGAATGATCCAGAAAGAAGTGGCCGAACGCATGGCAGCTGGTCCCGGCAGCAAGACTTATGGTATCCTGAGCGTACTGATCCAGGCCTGGTACCGGGTGGAATATCTGTTTACAGTCCACGAACATGTTTTCAATCCGCCTCCCAAAGTGAAAAGTGCAGTCATCCGCATGACACGCAACGAGACTCAGGAACTGGGATGCAATGAGAAACTGTTCAAGCAAATCGTCAAGACGACATTCAACCAGCGACGAAAAACCTTGCGCAATTCGATTTCACCCATTCTGGACAAGACCAATCCGCTGATGGCTGATCCCATTTTCAATAAGAGACCGGAACAATTGTCCGTACAGGAATTCATTGACCTGACCAACCGGGTGGAACAAGCTCTGAACACCGAACCAACTGAATAAAATAACCCCACGCTCCGCGTGCCTAACCAAGAAAGCAAGCCTTATGGAAAACGAAGAATTGAAAAACGTTTCCGAACTGATTGAAAACAAGGAATCGGACAAACTAAAGGAACTGCTGAAGAACCTGCACCCTGCAGATATCGCTGAATTGTGCAATGAACTCGATGCCGAAGAGGCGCGTTTCGTCTACCTGTTGCTAGACAACGAAACGGCAGCCGACGTGCTCATTGAAATGGACGAAGACGTACGAAAGCGTTTTCTGGAACTTCTTCCTTCGGAAACCATTGCCAAACGTTTTGTAGACTACATGGATTCGGACGATGCCGTAGACATCATCCGGGAAATGGACGAAGACAAACAGGAGGAAGTACTTTCGCACATTGAGGACATCGAACAGGCCGGTGACATTGTTGACTTGCTGAAATACGACGAAGATACGGCCGGCGGTCTCATGGGTACGGAAATGGTGATCGTTAACGAAAACTGGAGTATGCCCGAATGTCTTCGCGAAATGCGTATCCAGGCAGAAGAAATGGATGAGATCTATTATGTGTACGTGGTGGACGACGACGAACGGTTGCGCGGTGTATTTCCGCTCAAGAAAATGATTACCAGCCCTTCTGTTTCGAAGGTCAAGCACGTCATGAAAAAAGATCCGATCTCCGTGCATGTGGACATGCCCGTTGAAGAAGTAGTTCAGACCATTGAAAAATATGACCTGGTGGCCGTTCCGGTTGTGGACAGCATCGGGCGTCTGGTGGGAAGAATTACCGTTGATGACGTGATGGATGAAGTTCGTGAACAGGCAGAACGTGACTATCAGTTGGCATCCGGTTTGTCACAGGACGTAGAATCCGACGATAATGTTTTCCGTCAGACCACAGCACGTTTGCCATGGCTGCTCATCGGAATGCTGGGCGGAATAGGCAACTCCATGATTCTCGGAAACTTCGATACGACCTTTGCCGCCCATCCTGAAATGGCACTTTACATTCCGCTGATCGGTGGTACGGGAGGAAATGTGGGAACGCAGTCATCGGCTCTCGTCGTACAAGGACTGGCCAACAGCTCCCTCGACGCAGGAAATACATTCAAGCAGGTACTGAAAGAAAGCGTTGTAGCCCTGATTAATGCAACCATCATTTCCATGCTGGTATACATTTATAATTTTATCCGTTTCGGAGCCAGTGCAACCGTCAGTTATTCGGTATCGATCAGTCTTTTTGCCGTAGTCATGTTCGCATCCATCTTCGGAACTCTTGTTCCCATGACACTGGAAAAACTGAAAATAGACCCGGCCATTGCTACCGGTCCGTTTATCTCCATTACCAATGACATCATTGGCATGCTGATGTATATGGGAATTACCGTATTGCTTTCCTAAACAAAAGCACTTCGCACCCGGCAGGTTATAACCTCCTTCCCGTCTGATTTCACTGAGAAGACAGAAGGTTAGTTATACTTGCCGGGTGCGATTTTATTTTTATGCTTTTAAACATCTTTATTAACCTTTTAAGCAGAAGGAAGAAAAATAACTTGCAAAAAAATATGAAAATAAGATTTTATTCTTTTAATTTGTGGGTATTCTAGTAAAATTAAAAGATTATTCATTCAAAATCTACATACGATGGAACTAAATGAAAACAACCGCCCACTAACTGAAGTGCCAGCCAATGAAATGCCTGAAACTTCGGTCCAACCCGTTGCTGACGCCTCTCAAGCCAGATATCCTCAGCGAAAAAGCAAAGAAGAAGTTATAGAACGCTTGAAGGAAATCATTGCGGACAACTGCAATGCAGACAAACAGGAAATTGATTTACTCAAACAAACGTTTTACAAGTTGCATAAAGCCGAACAGGATGCCGCTCAAAAAGATTTTGTCAATAACGGAGGAAAAGCCGAGGCATTCATTCCGAAACCGGATTCACTGGAAGGCGAATTCAAAAGTCTCATGGGTTCCATCAAGGAGAAACGTAATGAACTGATGGCCGCACAGGAAGAAGAAAAAGAAAAGAACCTGGCCCGAAAACTTGAGATTCTGGAGAAGATTAAGAACATTGCGGAATCACCGGAAGAAGCAGGAAAAACATACAATGAATTCAAACAGCTCCAGCAGGAATGGAATGACATCAAACTGGTTCCCGCTACGAAAGTCAACGAACTCAGAAAGAATTACCAGCTCTATACAGAAAAGTTTTATGACATGCTGAAACTTAATTATGAGCTGAGAGAATATGATTTCAAAAAGAATCTGGAGCAGAAACAATATCTCTGTGAAGCAGCAGAAAAGCTGGCCGACTATCCGGATGCCATTTCAGCATTCCATCAGTTGCAGAAGCTGAGCCAGGAATTCCACAGCATCGGTCCCGTAGCAAAAGAACTGCGTGATTCGATCTGGAGCAGGTTCAAGGCTGCCTCAGCTGTCATCAACCGCCGTCATCAGCAATATTTCGAATTGCAGAAAGAAGCTGAACAGAACAACCTCGACCAAAAGACTGTTATCTGTGAGATCATAGAAGGTATGGAATATGATACCTTCAAGACATTTGCGGACTGGGAAGACAAGACTAAGGAAATACTTGCCTTGCAAGCTAAATGGAAGACCATCGGCCCTACCCCGCAGAAAATGAACACAAAGATTTTCGAACGTTTCCGTGCTGCGTGCGACAATTTCTTTAAGCAGAAGGCTGCTTTCTATAAGTATATCAAAGAAAACATGGCCAAGAATCTGGAAAAGAAAAAAGCCTTGTGCGAGAAAGCTGAATCGCTGAAAGACAGTACAGACTGGAAAGAAACGGCACAGATCCTTACCCAATTGCAGAAAGAATGGAAAACGATCGGTCCTGTGGGACAGAAACATTCCGAATCTGTCTGGAAACGTTTCATCGGCGCCTGTGACTATTTCTTCAGTCAGAAGAACAAAGCTAATTCTTCCCAGCGTTCCGAAGAAGTAGAGAACCTGACGAAAAAAGAAAATATCATCAAACAGCTTGAAGAACTGAATGCTGCAGGCACAACAGATGACGGAACGGCAGAACAGGTCAGAGCACTCATGAAAGAATGGAACAAGGTAGGTCACGTTCCGTTCAAGGAAAAAGACCGGCTGTATAACGCCTACCACACAGCAGTGGATAAGCTTTTTGAACGTTTAAACCTGTCTGCTTCAGAAAAGAAACTGAACAGCTTCAAATCAGGATTAAGCAACGAAAGGAACCTGTATAAAGAACGTGACAAACTGGTTCGTACATACGAAGGCCTGAAAAACGACATCAAGACGTATGAGAACAACCTGGGCTTCCTGAACTCTTCTTCACAGAAAGGAAGCTCACTCGTCACAGAAATCAACCGGAAGATTGAACGGCTGAGAGCTGACCTGTCACTTGTACAAAAGAAAATTGAAGCCATTGACGAAGCATTGAGAGGACAAAACTAAACTGCTCTCCGCCTGCCTTCTGCAAAGAAAGGTTTACCGCCGCTGGAAACGGAATTTCTTTTCCAGCAGCAAAACCAGAAAATCCGATAAAAAAACGTTTCGGCGTTTAAGAGAAAAGAACGAAATGTTTTCTCTTAAACGCCGAAAC
>NZ_EQ973643.1:648056-678685 GCF_000157915.1 Phocaeicola coprophilus DSM 18228 = JCM 13818
AAAAAAGCCCGAGGCCTTTGAAAACTACTTCCGAAGGCCCCGGGACTATCTGATCGCAAAAGAGATTTCACTCACAGTCTGCCGGATCAGTCCTGATAATAGATACGTTTGACACGGCCCGAAACACTGGTCAGAATTTCATACGGAATCGTTTCCAGAACATCCGAAAGAACCGTAACAGGCAGGTCATCACCGAAGATGATCGCCTTGTCGCCTTCCTTACAGTCAATATCCGTCACATCGATCATGCAGACATCCATGCAGATATTTCCCACATAAGGTGCCTTCTTTCCATTCACCAGACAATAGGCGTGTCCGTTTCCCAAACGGCGGTTCAGGCCGTCAGCATATCCGATAGGAAGCGTCGCGATACGCGAATCACGGCTAAGCACTCCCTTGCGGCTGTAACCCACTGTTTCATCAGCCGGCACATCATGGATCTGAAGAATCGTAGTCTTCAGGGTCGTCACATTATGGAGAATACGATTGGTGTAAGGATCAATGCCATAAAGCCCCAGTCCCAGACGAACCATATCAAACTGGGCTCCCGGATAACGTTCAATACCGGCAGTGTTACAAATATGGCGAATAATCTTATGATTGAATTCTTTCTGCAAGTCGGCCGCAGCAGCTTCAAAGGTTTCTATCTGCCGGCGGGTGAATGGATCAAAACGGTCAGAATCGCTTCCCACCAGATGAGAGAAGATAGACCGGGGAATAACTGTCGACTGCCGGTGAAGCCGTTCAGCCAAACGCGGCATGTCAGAAGGTGCAAATCCCAGACGATGCATTCCGGTATCGACCTTAATATGTACAGGCACGTTGGCAGCTCCTTCACGTTCAGCCGCCTTAATCAGTTCTTCCAGCATCTGGAAACTGTAAACCTCAGGTTCCAGTTTATAATCGAACATTGTCTTGAAAGCACTCACTTCGGGGTCCATGATAATGATCGGACAATGAATGCCAGCCTTGCGGAGGTCTGCTCCCTCATCGGCCACAGCTACGGCCAGATAGTCTACACGCTGGTCTTCAAGAGTCTTTGCTACTTCAAACGAACCGGCGCCATATGCCGAAGCCTTCACCATGCATACCATCTTGGTTTCCGGTTTCAGTTTGTTCCGATAATAATTCAGATTGGCCGTAAGCGCATTCAGATTAATCTCAAGAATCGTTTCATGCACCTTCAGTTCTAGGACATCCGTAATATCATCGAAATGGAAGACACGCGCTCCCTTGATCAACACCACTTCATTTCGAAGCCCGGACAAGACTCCTGACGCCAGCAGTTCATTAGTGGAACGGAAAAATTGCTTTTCAATTTCAAAGCGGGATGCATAAGCAGAAATTTCCTCTCCCACTCCGATTATACGGTCTACTCCGCGACTGTGAACCAAATCAGCAACCTGCCGGTAAAGCAGTTTGCTCACCTGACCGCTTTCCAGAATATCCGAGAGGATCAAGGTACGCTTCCGCCCCTTGTCTTCCGTACGGCGGGCCATGAAATCAAGTGCAATATCCAACGAAGCAAAATCAGAATTATAACTGTCATTGATCAGTACGCACCCGTTCTTGCCTTCTTTCACTTCCAGACGCATGGCTACCGGCTCCAGACGCAACATCCGTTCGGCAATCACTTCAGGCGAAACCATCAGATAGAGAGCCACAGCCAGACAGTTCAAGGAATTTTCGATGGAAGCATCGTCAATAAAAGGAATACGATATTCCTTGAAAA
Source organism: Phocaeicola coprophilus DSM 18228 = JCM 13818 (assembly GCF_000157915.1). Taxonomy (GTDB): domain Bacteria; phylum Bacteroidota; class Bacteroidia; order Bacteroidales; family Bacteroidaceae; genus Phocaeicola; species Phocaeicola coprophilus. Next base: position 649,789 of record NZ_EQ973643.1, read on the forward strand.
AGCCCAGATAACGATATTTGATGGTGGTTCCCGTTTCATCCTTGCTGATACTTTCAATGAAAAGCGGACGTTCCGTGTCCTTCATGGACCAGGCAATCTCGCGGGCTGTAAACAAGGATTTTGCCACACAACTGCTGATCAGTTCATTGTCGCCATTATAAATAATAACATCGCAGTCCTTGAACAGCTGAAGTTTTTCCATACATTTATCCTGCAGGGAAGTGAAATTTTCCTGATGCGCTCCTCCGATATTGGTCAACACGCCGATAGTCGGCTGAATGATCGGGCGCAAAGCCTCCATCTCTCCCATTTCGGAAATACCCGCTTCGAATATACCCAGCTCCGTATGCTCGTTGAGCAACCATACAGACAAAGGCACACCGATCTGTGAATTATAGCTGCGGGGAGAACGGGTAATGATGCGTTCGGGACTCAACAACTGATAAAGCCATTCCTTCACAATGGTCTTTCCATTACTTCCCGTAATCCCGACTACCGGAATCTGAAACTGTTCACGGTGCTTGGCGACCAGACGCTGCAGCGCACGCAGAGGATTAGCCACTTTCAGGAAATTGGTATCCACATAGGCCTCCCCATTCTCAGGCAAATCACTGACTACAAAATTACGTACACCCCGTTCGTAAAGTTCATGTATATACTTGTGTCCGTCGTTACGCTTTGTCTTCAGGGCAAAGAACAAAGTTTCTTCGGGAAAACAAAGTGAACGACTGTCCGTTAGGATCCAGTCAATACGTGCAGGCGCGTTTCCTATTCGTTCTGCGCCCATCACAGAAGTTATTTCTTCAATAGTCTCTGACATATCTGTTCTTCATTTAGCGTGTCTAAGTACGGAAATTTTTCTTTTAACTGCTCTATCTTTAACAGTATTTGACGTAAAAAACTCTGATAAGCCTCTCCCTCGGCATGAAACGGACGATGGGCAAGTCCTCGACGAATGTCCTCCCACATCTTCATTATCTGACGGGTAGAAGGAGAAAAACTGACTTCCGAAAAACATTCCCAAACGTAATCAACAGCAAGAGAAGAGGGATGCAGCATGTCATCTGCATAAAAACGATAATCACGCAGTTCATCCATCAGGATCTCATAAGCCGGGAAATAATGACAATAAGGCAGGCGCCGGCACAACCGGTCGGCTGCGAGCAAAAGTACAGCCTTGCTTAATTGATTGCCATGCATGCCGTCACGGGCATGACGGATGGGGCTCACGGTGAACAAGACCTGTAAAGAAGGATTCTGCGTGTGAAGTTTCTCCAACAGATTCTCATAACAGACTGTGATCTCTTCGGGATCAAGCAACCGGCGTGTAAAAGACTTTTCAGGCAGTTTATGACAATTTCCAACCACCTGCCCGTCTTCATTCCACTCATAGACACGGGCTGTTCCCCACGTGAAAAGCAACCAGTCAGTCTCGGCCAGATGTTTCCTTGCTTCCTCATTCCGTTCATTAATCTGTCTCAGACAGGTTTCCGGCATAACAGACGAAAAAGATCCATGGTGCATCAGACTGAGCCATTCGTCGTTATGAAATATCAGATCATCCTGAACATACACTTTTCCTGCCTCCAGTTCTGTCAAAGCCCGGGCAATCGAAAGAGGATTATATAAAATACCATAAGGATTTACATCACAACGGAACTTATAATCCGACAAACGATTTCCAATATGTTCGCTAAAACAAGATCCCCACAACATCAGACGACTGGCATGGCTGATCTCCCATTGTCCGACTGGCAAATCGACTTTCGTTCTAAACTCCATAGTTCTTTTTCTCGCTCTTAAATTTTGATGCAAATGTAAGCACAATATATATATTTATCGTATTTTTGCAGAATTAAAGTTTATCGAAGCATGATGGAACAACAAACTTCATACAAACTGTTGAATAAGATAGATAGCCCAGATGACCTGCGCAAACTGCCGGCAGAAGACCTTCCGGAAGTCTGTACGGAACTCCGGGAAAAAATAATTGATGAGCTTTCACGCAATCCGGGACACTTCGGATCGAGTCTGGGAGTAGTAGAACTGACGGTTGCCCTTCATTATGCATTCAATACTCCCTACGACTGCATCGTTTGGGACGTAGGGCATCAGGCTTACGGACATAAGATCCTGACCGGAAGACGTGACCGGTTTTACACTAACCGGAAACTGAACGGCATCCGTCCATTCCCGTCGCCTGAAGAAAGCGAATACGACACCTTTACTTGCGGACATGCTTCCAATTCCATCTCTGCCGCCCTGGGTATGGCTGTTGCCGCAGCCCGAAAGGGAGAAGAGAACCGGCATGTCGTTGCTGTCATTGGAGACGGTTCCATGAGTGGCGGACTGGCATTCGAAGGTCTGAATAATGCTTCTTCCACGCCCAACAACCTGTTAATCATATTGAACGACAACAATATAGCCATTGACCGAAGTGTTGGAGGAATGAAACAATACCTGCTGAACCTGCATACATCAGTGGGCTACAACCGGCTGAGAAAGGCCATTGCAGGAAAACTATACAAATGGGGGATTCTGAATGACGAGCGAAGCAAAAGCCTGCTTCGTTTCAACAATAGCCTGAAGTCAATGTTAATGCAGCAGCAAAACATTTTCGAAGGAATGAATATCCGTTATTTCGGTCCTGTCGACGGACATGATGTTCTGACACTGACCAAAGTTCTTCGGGAAATCAAAGATATGAAAGGACCGAAGTTACTGCATATTCACACTCAGAAAGGACGTGGCTTCAAACAGGCTGAAGAAGATCCAACCATCTGGCATGCTCCGGGCATGTTTGACAAAGATACCGGTGAACGTATCATAAGCGATACCACAGGAATGCCTCCACTCTTTCAGGAGGTTTTCGGGAAGACATTGGTAGAACTGGCCCGGCAGAATGACAAGATTGTAGGTGTAACTCCAGCCATGCCTACGGGCTGTTCCATGAATCTGCTGATGCAGGAAATGCCCGACCGAGCTTTCGATGTAGGTATTGCAGAAGGACATGCCGTAACATTCTCCGGCGGTATGGCCAAAGATGGTCTCCTTCCTTTCTGCAACATTTATTCTTCTTTCATGCAACGGGCATACGACAATGTCATTCACGATGTTGCCATTCAGAAATTAAATGTCGTACTATGTCTGGACCGTGCAGGTCTGGTCGGAGAAGACGGACCGACACATCATGGAGTTTTCGACCTGGCGTACATGCGCTCCATTCCTAATCTGACGATTGCCTCACCTTATAATGAGCATGAGCTTCGCCGTCTGATGTACACAGCACAGCTTCCGGACATGGGACCTTTTGTCATCCGTTATCCACGCGGAAGAGGAGTCCTTACCGACTGGCATTGTCCGCTGGAACCTGTTGAAGTAGGAAAAGGACGTGTACTGAAAGAAGGTACCGACATTGCTGTCATTACGATTGGCCCTATCGGCAACATTGCAAAGGAAGCCATACAAAAAGCTGAAAAGATCTTATCGTGCAGCATTGCACACTATGACCTGCGTTTCCTCAAGCCGCTTGATGAAGCCATGTTGCATCAAATAGGAAAGAAATTCCATCGTATACTGACGATAGAGGATGGAGTATTGAAAGGTGGAATGGGAAGTGCTATCTTGGAATTTATGGCAGACAACCAATACACTCCTATGGTGAAACGCCTGGGTATAGAAGACAAGTTTATACAGCATGGACCGGTCAAGGATCTGTATGCCTTGTGTCATATTGATGAAGCCGGAATACTTCATGCATTAACTAACATGACAAATTTATGAAAATCATTATAGCAGGGGCCGGAAATGTAGGAACACATCTAGCCAAATTACTTTCCGGTGAAAAGCAAGACATCATCCTGATGGATGAGGATGATGAAAAACTGGAGAAGATGGGTAATAACCTTGACCTGATGCTGGTCAACTATTCCCCAACATCCATCAACGGACTGAAAGAAGCCGGTGTAGCAGGTGCAGACCTCTTTATAGCCGTCACTCCGGACGAAAGCCGGAATATGACAGCCTGTATGCTGGCAACTAATCTTGGAGCGAAAAAAACCGTTGCCCGCATCGACAATTATGAATACCTGCTTCCCAAGAACAAAGAATTCTTTGCAAAGCTGGGAGTGCATTCTCTGATTTATCCGGAGATGCTGGCTGCCCGGGAAATTGTAGATGCCGTCAAGATGAGCTGGATCCGCCAGTGGTGGGAATTTGCAGGAGGCGCTCTTGTGCTGATCGGAACAAAGATGCGTGAGACAGCTGAAATCCTGAATGTTCCGCTGCATGAACTGGGAGGAAGAAATATTCCCTTCCACCTGGTTGCCATCAAACGAGGAAATGAAACCATTATCCCGAATGGTAACGACTCGATCAAGCTCAATGATATTGTTTATTTCACAACGACAAAGAAATATATCCCATACATCCGCAAGATTGCCGGAAAAGAAAATTATGCAGATATCCGCAATGTAATGATCATGGGAGGAAGCCGTATTGCTGTCCGGACGGCACAATACATGCCGGATTATATGCGGACGAAAATCATCGAATGCGATTTCAACCGTTGTAACAGACTGACAGAATTGGTTGACGATGATGTAATGGTCATTAACGGAGACGGTCGTGACGTGGAACTGCTTCTGGAAGAAGGTATCAAGAATATTGAAGCATTTGTTGCCCTGACAGGAAGTTCGGAAACCAATATTCTGGCATGTCTGGCCGCCAAGCGTCTGGGAGTAACCAAGACCGTAGCAGAAGTAGAAAACGTTGATTACATCAGCATGGCAGAAAGTCTGGATATCGGTGCCGTTATCAATAAAAAGTTCATAGCAGCGAGCCATATCTATCAGATGATGCTTGATGCAGATGTATCGAACGTGAAATGTCTGACCTTCGCCAATGCCGACGTAGCTGAGTTCACCGTCAAAGGAGGATCCCGCATAACAAAAGCTCCAATCAAAGACATCGGTTTGCCGAAAGGTGCCACCATCGGAGGATTGATCCGGAACGGAGAAGGTATCATGGTTACCGGTAATACGCAACTTCAGGAAGGCGACCATGTAGTTGTATTCTGTCTGGGCATGATGATCAAGAAGCTGGAAAAATATTTCAATTAAAAAGGAATCAGTCTTCCCTGCAGGAATCAATGGAAGGTATAAAATCATCTCCGGTTATTCTCTATTGCTCCTACTCTTCTCCTTGCGGAGATTTGCTTTTAGGAGCAACGGAGGATCGGCTATGTCTCTGCGATTGGAAAACAAGCCCCAATCAAGAAAAAATCTTTCAACGGCTGAACCGTTATCTCAATGCGGAATGGCGGGAAGGAAATTCCTGTATATTGCAGAAAGCATCCTGCCAGCTGGATGAGTATTTCAGCGGGAAACGCGAAACTTTTGACATTCCATTACTGACCATCGGAAGCCCGTTTCAACAGGATGTATGGAAACTGCTACAAAAAATTCCATATGGTTCTACCTTATCTTATTGCGCACAAGCCCAACGATTGCAGAAACCTTCAGCAATACGGGCCGTCGCTTCAGCCAATGGAGCCAATGCGCTTTCTATTTTTATCCCCTGTCATCGGGTAATCGGACAAAACGGTCAGCTGACCGGATATGCAGGAGGTCTTTCCGCAAAACAATATTTACTGGAACTGGAACAACGGAACAAAAATATCTTTTCACTCTTTCCGTCAGTTCATAAAGTTTCGGAATAATCGGATAAGAGTTCCTGATAAAATTGAAAAGCCTCCACCTCCTTCCTTTCTACTGTTCCTGGTTTCCGGTTAACTGTTCTTTGGGCCAGTTCACCAGATAAAGCGTTTCCGTAGCACGGGTGAAAGCCGTATAAAGCCAACGAAAATAATCAGGAGTCAGCATATCTTCCGTCATATATCCCTGATCAATAAACACGCGCTTCCATTGACCGCCCTGTGCCTTATGACAAGTAACCGCATAAGCATATTTCACCTGCAACGCGTTATAATAAGGATCTTCTTTCAGCTTCTTCACCCGTTCCCGCTTCACTGTAATATCTTTGTAATCTTCCTGCACGGCGTTAAACAAATGTTCGCTTTGTTCTCTGGTCAGCGCTGGAGTATCAGAATGAAGCGTATCAAGCAACACTTTAACCTCCAGTTCCAGATCATCATAATCCGGAAAAGTCAGAACGACATCCGCGAAACGGAAACCATACATTTCTCTCACCCGACGCATTCTGCGAACCACGGCAACATCACCGTTAGCAATGAAATCAAGTTCTTTATTCTCGCTTCCCCAATAATAATTATTCTTGGCCACCATCAGCAGATCTCCGGAGTTCAATTCATCTTCCCTATATAATATGGTATTGCGGATTCCGCGGTTATATAAGTTCGCCCGCTTATTGGACCGGCAGATAATCATCGTTTCATCCATCCCTGCATGATCATAACTATCCGAAATCGCCTCTATCAATTCACTGCCCGTTATGATCCGGATATCCGCAAATCCTGTTGCCTTTACTACCGGAAGCGAAAAGAAATCTTCACCGACAATCTGTTTACGAAGGCTGGTAGCATTGTACAAAATACCGGATGTTTCCAGTTGTCTGACCACATGAGTCAAACGGCATTCCATCACCTCCAGGCCATACCCTGCCAGCATTTCAGGACAGAGTGCCGGACTTTCTTCCTCACCCACCGGCGGTAACTGAGCCGTATCTCCAATCAACATCAGACGACACCCTTCGCCACTATAAACATACTGGATCAAATCATCCAGCAACCGTCCTGTTCCAAAGGCAGCGCCAGCAAGTCCCTCATTAGCTATCATCGAGGCTTCATCGACTATAAATAAGGTATCCCGATGCAGATTAGGCGCAAGCTGGAAATTATCCATTTCATTCGAGAAAGTCTTCTGACGATAGATTTTCTTGTGAATCGTATAAGCCGGATGAGAAGCATTCTGAGCAAAAACCTTCGCCGCCCGTCCTGTAGGAGCCAGCAAGACACACTTACTGCGTATATGCCGGATTGTTTTAACCAGCGCACTGATCAACGTTGTTTTTCCAGTACCGGCATATCCTTTCAGAAGCAAAACAGATTCTGATTTAGGCGAAAAAAGAAAGTCCACAAAAAATTTAATCGTAATTTCTTGCTCTTCTGTTGGTTCATAAGGAAAATTTCCTTTAATTTGCTGCAACAAATCATTATTTAACATAACACCCGATAAAAAGTTCATGTAACTTTGACGTGGTTAGAGTATTTTATTTTATTTTTGCGCTACGAATATAAACTAAAAAAACAATATTATCATGAAAACAGTAATTAATCTTGTGTTAGCTGCCTGTGCAATCGGTCTGGTATACATTTGTTATGGCAGTATTATGGGTCCTATCAACTTTGACGAAACTAAGAAGGCAAGAGAAAAAGAAATTATTGCCCGTCTGATCGATATTCGTAAGGCACAGCAGGAATATCGTACTTTGCATCAGGGTGCTTACACAGACAACTTTGATTCATTGATTGACTTTGTCAAGACTGCAAAACTTCCTTTCATCATGAAAGTGGGAACTTTGACCGATGACCAGCTGAACAATGGTATGACTGAAAAGAAAGCGATGGCCATCATCAACAAAGCTAAAAGAACCAACAAATGGGATGAAGTAGAAAAAGAAGGTCTGCAGAACTTCCGTCGTGATACTATGTGGGTAGCTGTTATGGATACTATCTTCGCAAAAGGATTCAATCCGGATTCTCTGCCGTATGTTCCTTATGGAAACGGTGCTAAGTTTGAACTGGCAATCCGTAAAGATACTACTAAAGCCGGTGCTCCTCTGAACTTGTTCCAGGCTCAGGTTGCATACGATGTATATTTGGGTGACTTGAACCACCAGGAATTGGTTAACTTGAAAGACGTTCAGACTAAACTGGGTAAATATTGTGGTCTGAGAGTAGGTGATATTGAACAGCCGAACAACGGTGCAGGTAACTGGGAATAAGCATGATTGAAAAGATTGATTTCTCACAATCAGAACAATATACATTATCCATCCGTCTTAGTACGGATGGATTTTCTTTTTCTATCTATAACCCATTGAACGGGAGTGATTTCTTCTTTCACCCTTATCCCGTCAATACCCAACGCTCCATGGCAGCCAATGCCAAAGCCTTTCTGGCTGAGACGGAAGAGCTGAAACGTCCTTTTAAACAGGTCAATATTCTGATCCATTCTGAACGCTATACCGTATTACCTTTCGAACTTTACGAAGATGAACAGATGGAGTCACTCGTCTATCAGAATCTCCAGAAAGTAAACAACGAAACGGTTCTTTGCAATATTTTAGGGAAGAGCAATACCGTTATCCTGTTCGGACTGGATAAGTTAACGCATCTGTTTTTCTCTGAGCATTTCCCTACAGCCCGCTTTTTTGCTGCGGTCAGTCCGCAAATTGAATATTTTTCAGTAAAGAGCAGACTGGGAAACAACCGCAAGCTTTACGCAAACCTTCACCCTGAAAGCGTAGATCTTTTCGCTTTCGACCGTGGACATCCTTTATTGTTCAATACGTTCTCCGCATCCGGAGTCACCGACCAGTGCTATTACTTGCTGTATGCCTGGAAACAGTTAGGCTACGATCAGGAAAGAGACGAACTCCATCTGACCGGACAGACACCTTTCCGTAAGGAGATTACAGAACAGTTACAACAATACATCCGAAAAGTCTTTATCATCAACCCGCAAGCGGAATTCAACGATTCGGAAAGCAGCCGAATTGAAAATGTTCCGTTTGATATCCAATCTTTAATTGCATGCGAGTAATCAGTGGTATTTATAAAAGACGGCGCTTTGACGTTCCTCATACCTTCAAGGCGCGGCCGACAACAGATTTTGCCAAAGAAAATCTGTTTAACGTGCTCAGTAATTATATTGATTTCGAAGACGGAGTGACTGCACTCGACCTATTTGCCGGTACAGGAAGTATCAGCATCGAACTGGTTTCGAGAGGATGCGACCGGGTAATCTCCGTGGAAAAGGATCCCCAGCATTATGCATTCATCCGCAAGGTCATGGAAGAAGTAAAAACCGACAAATGCTTCCCTGTACGCGGAGATGTATTCCGCTATATGGAACGTTGCCATGAACAGTTCGATTTCATCTTTGCCGATCCTCCTTATGCGCTAAGCGAGCTGCCGACCATTCCAGACAAAATATTTGAATACAACCTGCTGAAAGAAGGAGGATTGTTTGTTTTGGAACACGGAAAGACACTTTCTTTCGAAAATCATCCGCATTTTGTGGAACACCGCCATTATGGAAGCGTAAACTTCTCGTTCTTCAAAGTAGAGGAGACAACAGACGAACAACCGACTCTGTAACCTTACTCTTCCAAGAACGCTTATCCCAAAGATTCTTCGACAACAGCATACAGTCACGCTGATCTGTCAGAAAAATCTCTTTCAAAGCCAATGCCGTCTCCCGATGATAGAAGAAGGCATTGGCTTCAAAATTATGTTCAAAACTGCGGAAATCCATATTCGTGGAACCAATCGTGGACAACTCATCATCGCATACCATCAGTTTAGAGTGCAGGAAACCTTTTTTATAAAGGTAAATCTTGACTCCGGCTTTCATCAGTTCTTCCAGATAAGACAGTGAACCTTTATGAATAAGCCAGGCATCTGCCCGTTTCGGCATCATGATCCGAACATCCACTCCAGCAAGTGCAGCCGTCTGTAAAGCCTGATTTATGGTTTCAGTCGGCAGCAGATAAGGTGTCTGTATATAGAAATACCTCCGTGCACTGCATATAGCCATCGTCAGTCCCTGCATGATATCTCTCCAGTCTCCCACCGGATCCGAAGTTACAATCTGAGCCACCACATCTCCCTGCGGTTCGATTTTAGGAAAGAATTCGGCAGAGGTAAACAATGTGCGGTCAACCAGATACCAGTCGGTCAGGAAAGAAGTCTGTAAACCATAGACCGCCTTACCTGAAATCCGGACATGCGTGTCACGCCAGATGCCCCAGTCGAAGCCACGAATATAGCGCTCCGCAATATTCATTCCACCGACAAATCCCACCTTTCCGTCAATGATGGCAAGTTTCCGATGGTTACGGTAATTGACTTTGCTCGTAAAACGGGGAAAACGGACTTTCAGGAAACTCTGCACCTCAATGCCTTCAAAAAGCATCTGCTCAAAGAATGCATGATCTACCTTCCAGCAACCTACGTCATCATAAAGCACACGTATTTTTACGCCTTCCCTCGCCTTGTCAATAAGTGCATCACGCAGCAAACGGCCGACCGGATCATCCTCAAAAATATAGAACTGAATGTGAATATGCTTCTGCGCATGAGAGATCTCCCGCAACAGCCCTTTCAGCATAGCATAGCCATCCGTATAAACCGTAATATCATTTCCGCCAAAAGCCAAGGCTCCGTTCACCCGGTTAAAGAAACTCATCAGCCGGGACTGATCGGGAAGTTCCCTGATAGCTGCCTGCTGCTGATATTCAGCCATCGGACGTTTACTCAAACGGGTATAGCCACGCCGGCTGATCAAACGCTCCTTGCGCGTACTGCGTCCAAAAAAGAAATAGAAGATGAGACCGATGACCGGCAAGAAGAAGAGCACCAGAATCCATGCCATCGTCTTCACAGGATTCCGGTTGTCCAGTATCACGACAAAGATTGTAGTCAGAATAACGGAGAAATAAATCACGTTAAAGGCCACCGTACATATCTCGTTGAAAACAGCAATGTCTGTCATAATCCAAGGTTTTGAACAAATGTACATAAAAATCTGTTTTCAGTGAAGCAGAAAACGCAGAAAGCACGGAAAGGCACCGTTTTTTCTCCAACGGTGCCTTTCCGTGCTTTCCTGTTCCTGTATGGTTTATCAGAACCGGCGAGGACCTCCGCCCGGTCCGTGTCCTCCAGGACCGAATCCCGGTCCGCCCGGACGGGGAGCATTCCCCTTTCCTCCAAAGAGATTCAGACGATAGATAAAGTGCAACATGCAGTAACTGTAGATTGCATTATATTCCGTATCCTGTCGCATGGCGGCACTGATCGTACGGCTGATATTGCTCTGATTACGCAAGATATCATAGAACTGCAGACTGACTGTCGCAGCATTGCCTTTCAGGAAGTTTTGTGAGATCTGTGCATTCCAGATCAGTTCATCACGGTTCATGCTCGCATCTGTATAACCCCGGCGTGAGTTCTGTGACAAGTCCGTAGAGATTGACATGTTCCAGGGCAGATTCACATTCGTACTTGCACCATAAGAGAACTGATAAGTATCCATGTTGTTACGATCCTGGAAGCTGTTGCGCGAATGAGTATAATCCAGTGATCCGTTCAATGAGAACTCCCACCAGTTGTTTCGATATGTACCGCGCAGACGTTCACCCAGAACCAGCTGACGCATCGTGTTTTTGTCAGCCTCAGACAAAGCACTGCTGTCGCTGATGTAACTTACGATGTTGTTATAGCTTGCACGTGTAAAGGTGTTGATGGTGAACTTTTTGTTTCTCAAGGCCGTATTGGTTCCGATAATACCAAACAGGTTCCAGTTTCCGTTGATATTTTCCGGCATGGTAACGTATCCACCGGTTGATTCATCGTAAGTCTTCCGGTTGCTGATGCTGTTCATGACATTCTGGAAACGGAAGTGAGTCATCAATCCACGCTGCTTGTCTACATTGAAAGTATTATAGAAGACCATCAAAGAGTTTGTAAACGACGGTTTCAAACCCGGGTTACCTACCCGTACGTTCAGCGGGTCTGTGTTATCCGAAATCGGAAGCAGGTCAGTCATACTGGGCTGTGAACTGCGGCCACGGTAGTTGACACGCAGCTGACTGGTCTTGTTAAACTTATAACGGAAGTCCAAAGTCGGAGTAAAGTTAAAGACTGTACGCACCGTATCTACCGCATAATCTCCCATCTGATAGGTCAGTGTAGAACGCTGGGGCTGGAATGAAGCACCGACATTCAGCTGCATTTTTTGACGGATCCAGCGCAAAGCCACATCAGCCTGGTGATTATAATAATTGTATTCAGCCTTCTTGCTCAGATCTGTATTCAGGCTTCCCCAGGCAGGGACGAATCCCTGATCAATCGTCCATTCCAGCGGCATATCATACGTAGAATTATCTGTATTGGAATGCTTATACTGGAAGTTGTAGCTGAACTGAAGGAAACCTCCACGGAAAATCGGTTCACTGTATGAGAAACGCAGACTGTAATTATAACTCTTGGTCGGCGTTGTGATATAGCGGTTCAGAATCTCAGTAGAGTCCTGCATCAGCTGGAAGTAATCCGTCGTTGAAGCAGAGAACTGCTCGCTTTCACTGTTTGTATAATTGTAGCTTCCACGGAATGTGATATTACGTCCGGCTGTTCCCAGACGGCGGTTCAACATCAGCGAACCTCCAGCAGTCAGGTCATCTCCCTTTTGCAAGGAGTTCTTCACAATCGTATTGATGATATTTTCTTCGGGAACCAGCGAAGTGATATCCTCCGCATTCAGCAGTTCATCCGTAGAATGTTGCGGATCCGTATCGAAAGTAAACGAGTGAGAGTCGGAGCCGTTATTGGTTTTTCCGTAAGTCAGACGAGGTCTGAAGATCATGGTCGTCATGGTATCGGGGCGCCATTCGAAACGGAAATCGGCAGTCAGGTTGGTTGTCTTGTTGCGTGAACGGTCCATCGCATTCTTGAATGAACTGTTTTCACTTGAGACAAATGTTTCCGAAGTCTGCTTCTGCTGAATATCCGCATCGCGGTAATTGAAGTTGACACTACCGCCCGTTTCCAGTTTCTCGGATTCAGTTCCAAAGTTGAAACCGGCCATTTTCACTGCATTCAAGCCATTCTGCGAACCTCCGCGGAAACCGCCACCACCACCGGGGAAACCGTTGTCATTGACGTTGTTCATAGAACCGATCACCGTGAACTGGTTCTTTTCATAAAAATGGTTGGCCATGATCTTACCGCTGTAACGGTCTTTAGTTCCAGCGGCCAGGTCCACATTACCGAACCATCCCTTGTTCATTCCTTTCTTGACAGTCAGGTCAATTACTGTTTCTTCTTCACCATCATCAATACCTGTCACACGCGCCATATCCGACTGTTTGTCATAGGCACGCACCTTGTCAATGATATTCACCGGCAGGTTCTTCATGGCAATATTCGGATCGTCGGCAAAGAATTCCTTGCCGTCTATCATAATTTTCTTGATTTCCTTTCCGTTGATGGTAATCTTTCCGTTTTCATCGACTTCCGCACCCGGCAACTTCTTCACCAGTTCTTCCAGTGCCGAACCTTCCGGTACACGATAGGCAGAGCTATTATATACCAGTGTATCCTCGGAAGCAGTCACTTCCGGAGCCTGAGCAACGATCTCCACTCCTTCCAATAATGTGGCATCAGCCATCAGACTGATTTCTCCCGTATTCACACGAGGCTTCGCATTGGTCAGCGTCACCTGCTTCCAGGAAGTCTTATAACCCACGAAAGATACTTTCAGCACATACTTTCCGGGGCGAACCGGAATAGAGAAATGACCGTCCAGATCGGTAACGTTTCCCGTCACCATCGTACTGTCCGGCAATGACAAAACCTGTATCGTAGCCTGTATTACCGGTGATTTGTCCTCACCGTCAATCACAGTTCCCGAAACAGAACTCTTTCTGTTCCCGCCTTGTGCAAAGGCTGCTGTCGACATTCCTGCCAGGAACAGTAATCCCAAAACCCATTTTTTCATGACTCTCTAATTATATCTAAACACTTTTTTCAAACAATCGAAGGTTTGACACCATTCCGGTGAAAAGGTTTAATCGAGTCACGAAAATATTCTTCGTTTTTATTTCTTGTGGTGGAATATCTTTTCCATCCGGTTCTTCTGAAGCAGAAACTCCTGGCAAATGACGTTGATCACCATGTAAACAATGGCTGTTGAATTATCGGCAGCCTGTATGTCACCGTCCAACAGAGACAATATCAGTTTCACAAAGTAATAAATTCCCCATAATCCAAGAGCATATTTCATTGCCTGACTGCGCAAATGAGCTGTTTCCGCATTTTCATCAGGGGCTTTGGACAGAAAGATCATAAACAGAGAAACCCAGATTACCAGCTTCATCCCCACTTTGACGAACAGGAGATTTCCGTCATGGACACACCCAAACATAGACATCAGCAACGGTACAAAAACGGACAGGATCAACAGCGCGTAACCGGCCAGTCTGCACCAAACAGGTAAAATTCCTTTCATAAGCATTGTTTTAAATTGTTACAAAGGTAATAAATTCTTTGATGAAAGAAGGCTTTTTCATTACTTTTGCAGAAGGAATATCATAAAAGAAACAATGAGTAAACAAGAAGTCATTATCTGCCGGAGCCTGCAGGAAGACCTGGAACGTGCTCTGGGCGCACATGCTTACGACAAGCTGTTTATCCTGACCGACGAACATACCCGGCGCCTCTGTCTCCCACTGGTCGGGAGTTCGGAACCTATCCGACAGGCGGTTCCCATCTGCATCGGTGCAGGAGATATACATAAAAACCTTGACACACTGGCCCACGTATGGACAGCCCTGAGCAATCAGGGGGCCACCCGCCATTCACTTCTTATCAATCTGGGCGGAGGAATGGTGACTGATCTGGGGGGATTTGCCGCAGCTACATTCAAAAGAGGATTCGCATACATCAATATCCCGACGACGCTTCTTTCCATGGTTGATGCAGCCGTAGGAGGCAAAACGGGAATCAACTTCAACGGACTGAAGAATGAAATCGGCGCTTTTGCTCCGGCTTCCAGCGTACTGATCGACTGCCAGTTCCTGAAAACACTCGACCGGCAGAACCTGCTGTCCGGCTATGCTGAGATGCTCAAGCACGGACTGATCAGCGAAGAAGGCCACTGGGCTGAACTCATGACGTTCGACATGGACCATCCGGACTACGGAAAACTCCAGCAACTGGTCGGCGAATCCGTACAGATAAAGGAACGCATCGTGGCTCAGGATCCCTTCGAACAGGGAATACGCAAGGCTCTGAATCTGGGACATACCATCGGACATGCCTTCGAAAGCTTTGCTCTTGAACGCGAAGCACCCGTCCTGCATGGCTATGCCGTGGCATGGGGGATGGTCTGCGAACTGTATCTTGCTCACCAGAAAACCGGTTTCCCGACAGACAAGATGCGGCAGACCGTACAGTTCATCAAGGAAAACTACGGCAAACTGGCTTTCAACTGCCGCGATTACGACCGTCTGTACGAATTTATGAAGCATGACAAGAAAAATGCCGCTGCCGGCATGATCAATTTCACCCTGCTGGGAGGCATCGGAGACATCCGTATCAACCAGACTGCAACGAAAGAAGAAATCAACGAAGCCCTCGACTTCTATTGCGAGACCATGGGCTGACCGCTTAAAATAAATGTGCCGCCAACCGGTTCTTCCAGTTGGCGGCACATTTATTTTCTGTCTGTCCGGCGGTTACGCCTCTTCATCTCCGTCTGAATCCGTCGGCACGAGGGTCACCAGTACCTTGTCGATACGTGCCCCGTCCATATCCACGACTTCAAAGACAAAGCCTTTCCATTCTATCGTTTCTCCGCTTTGAGGGATACGCTCCAGTTCCTGAAGAATCAGACCGCCTACCGTATGATATTCCACGTTCTCCAGCAAGTCCCGACGGTCAAAATAGCACAGGAAATCATAGAACGGACATTGTCCGTCAACCAGCCATCCGTCGTTATTCACCCGTTTGATAATATCCGGTTCTTCGTCGGCATCGTCCATGTTACCAACCAGTCCCTCCAGAATATCCTTCAGCGTAATGATACCGATGCAGGCACCGAACTCATCACAGACCAGGGCACGGCTGATACGATGCTGTTTCATCTGTTCCAGCACTTTATAGACATTCATTCCTTCCGGGAAATAAGTGGCCTCATGAACCAGCGAAGCCAGATTAAAGTCCGGTTCATACAGATGCAGCATCAGGTCTTTCAGGTAGACTACTCCCTTCACGTGATCCAGATCCCCCTCGGCTACCGGATAAAACTCATACAGCTGGTCGCTCAGTTTCACCTTGACTTCTTCAGCCGAAAGATCCACATCGAACCATACAATATCACTCTTGTGCGTCATGATGGAACTGACCTTCAGATCACCCAGCATAAAGACACGCTGCATGATGTCTTGTTCCACCGGCTGCACCTCGCCTCCTTCGGTTCCTTCCTGAATAATCGACTTGATTTCTTCTTCTGTCACCTTGTTTTCTGTTTCCTTGATGCCCAGCAGATTGAAGATCACTTCCGTACTCTTGGCCAGTAACCACACGAAAGGCAAGGCAATCTTGGCCAATACTCCCATCGGACGGGCAACGATCTTGGCCGTTTTTTCTGCCATGCTCATACCGATACGTTTGGGAACCAGTTCACCGAAAATAATGGTCAGATAAGTGACAATCACCACAATGACACCTTGTGCTACAGCCGGTGCATAGGCTGACGACATGCCCCATGAGTGCATCAGGTCCGTCAGGCTGACAGCAATCTTATTTCCGGAATAGATACCGGTCAGAATACCGATCAATGTAATACCAATCTGTACAGTTGAAAGAAAACGATCCGGCTCATTCGCCAGCTTCAAGGCCATCCTGGCAGCCTTACTCCCCTGTTTTGCATCAGTAGAAAGTCGGGATTTACGGGCTGATATCAACGCCACCTCCGACATGGCAAAAATACCGTTCAGTAGGATCAGCCCGATGATTATTATAATTTCATCCATGAAAAATAAATTGTGTTACTTCGCAAAAGTAATGTATAGTTCACATCTTTAAAATAAGATGACAGACAATTATATTGTTTTAACAAATGAAAGGATTTTTCTGTGACGGCCTGATTTCCAACAGCTGCTTTGAGCCTGCAAGTTAGGACCGGACAAGTGCCTGAAAACGCCGAAACGTTTTGCCTCACACGCCGAAGTCTTTTTTAAAAACGTTTCGACATTTTTTTAAAAGCCCTCGGGCTTTCCGGAGGGCTTCCGGAATCGACCGCTCGATACCTTCGCATTGACTGGTCAATGCAAAAAAACGACCGCACAATCCGGCCTCAACGACCGCACGATCCAGGCCCAGCGACCGCACGATGTCAAATTGTCCTACTGCATGATGCCGCAGATACGAAAACACGATGTTTCGCGTCCGGAAAGTCCCTTCCTTTCACAAAATACCTAAAAATAGTTAGTCCGCAACGGATCCGGGAAGCGGAAAATACCCATTTTTTGGAATTGCGGAAGGACAGGTACAGAAGTAATTTTGCAGACGGAAAACAATAGGTATTTAACAGATAGAAACGAGGTTACATTGAAAACAAAAATTACACACTGCATCCTGGCCCTGCTTTGTCTGGCAGTATGCCAGCTTCCGGTCCTTGCACAACGTCAAGGTACGTTGCTTTCCGGGAAAATCCTGTCGGCCGACAACTCCATTGTCGACTTTGCAACAGTTTACCTGAAAGGAACCAAGTACGGGTGTATGACCAACGAAAAGGGTATTTATCATCTGAAAGCTCCGGCGGGAACCTATACACTGATCGTGTCTGCCGTAGGTTTTGAGACCGTTGAAAAAGAAATCCGGATTGCTCCTGACGGACGCACCCGGCAGAACATCGTGCTGCAGCCGTCGCTCACGGAACTGGAAGAAGTGGAAGTGGTGGCCAGCGGAATCAGCCGGGTCAAGAAGTCGGCTTTCAATGCGGTGGCTGTCGATACAAAGGAACTTCAGAACTCTACCAAGAATCTGGGAGAAGCCCTTCAGCAACTTCCGGGCATGAAGTTGCGTGAGTCGGGAGGCGTCGGCTCAGACATGCAGCTGATGCTGGACGGATTCAGCGGAAACCATGTGAAGGTGTTCATTGACGGCGTGCCGCAGGAAGGAGCCGGAACAGCTTTCGACATCAACAACATTCCGGTCAACTATGCGGAACGGATTGAGGTCTATAAAGGAGTCGTCCCCGTAGGATTCGGTACGGATGCCATCGGGGGAGTAATCAACATCGTGACCAACAAGAGTAAGCGCAACTGGTTCCTGGATGCGTCCTACTCGTACGGATCCTTCAACACGCATAAGTCGTACGTGAATTTCGGCCAGACATTCGCCAACGGCTTCACTTACGAAGTCAATGCATTCCAGAACTTTTCGGACAACGATTATTACATCGACAATGAGGTACGCCGTTTCGAGATCATGGAAGACGGAAGCATCTATTTCCCTCCGCAGGACGGAAAGAAGTATCGGATGAAACGTTTCAACGACCAGTTCCACAATGAAGCTGTCATCGCAAAGCTGGGCTTCACGGGAAAGACCTGGGCCGACCGCCTGATGTTCAGTCTGGGATATACCCACTTCTACAAGGAAATACAGACGGGTGTGTATCAGGAAACGGTGTTCGGCGAGAAGTTCCGCCACGGCTATTCGCTCATGCCGTCGGTGGAGTACAAGAAACACAACCTGCTGGTCAGGAATCTTGACCTGACACTGACAGCCAACTATAACCATAATTTTACGAACAACGTAGACACGGCTTCACGTCATTATAACTGGCTGGGCGAATACTACGACAACGGAGTGCGCGGCGAACAGGCGTATCAGCGCAGCCAGTCGAAGAACACCAACTGGAATGCGACGGGTAACCTGAACTACCGCTTCGGACGAATCCATACACTGACTTTTCATCATGTAGCAAGCAACTTCCGGCGAACCAGCCGCTCCTATACGGGAACTTCATCGGTGCTGACTGCTTTCGACATTCCCAAAGTCACCCGGAAAAACATTTCCGGTCTGTCCTACCGCGTGGTCCCGTCGGAAAAATGGAATGCCTCCGTCTTCGGAAAGCATTATCATCAGTTCAATCAGGGACCGGTTTCAACCAGCAGCGACGGCGTGGGCAACTATCAGAACATGGAAAAGACCGTAAGTGCCTGGGGATATGGAGCCGCAGGTACATATTATATCTATAAAGAACTGCAGGCCAAGGTGTCGTATGAGAAAGCCTACCGCCTGCCCACTACCGACGAACTCTTCGGTGACGAAGACCTGGAAGCCGGCAAGACAGACCTCCGCCCGGAGAACAGTCACAACCTGAATTTCAATCTGAGTTACGGACATTCGTTCGGGAAACACGGTCTCTATGCGGAAGCCAGCTACATTTACCGGGACACCAAAGATTACATCAAGCGCGGATTCGGGAAAAACGGCACGACACAGTTCGGAATCTACGAAAACCACGGACACGTGAAGACCAAAGGATATACCGTCAGCCTGCGCTACAATTTCTCGCACTGGTTCAACATGGGAGGAACGTACAACAACATTGATACGCGCAACTATGAACGGTATGTCACCGGAGGCTCCCTGCAGGAAAGCGTCACATACAAGAAAAGACTGCCCAATATTCCTTACCGGTATGCGAATCTGGATGCCACTTTCACCTGGCGCAACCTGTTCGCCAAAGGAAACACGTTCAGTCTGACATACGACAGTTTCTGGCAGCATGACTTTCCGCTCTACTGGGAAGGCATCGGCAAGGATAAGAACATGATTCCGGAACAGTTCTCACACAACCTCTCCATGAGTTACAGCCTGAAGAACGGACGATACAACTTCTCCTTTGAATGCCGCAACCTGACCAACGAGAAGCTGTTTGACAACTTCAGCCTGCAGAAAGCCGGACGCGCTTTTTATGGAAAAGTAAGAGTACATTTTGGCAAGTAAACAAATTAAAATCAATCAATAAAACCATATGAAAAAAGAATTTCTGGTCGGAACTCTGACCGCAACATTATGCTTGGGGGGAATCGGCATGATGACTTCATGTACTAACGAAGACCCGGTAAACAACGAAACAAACAACGAAGGCAACACCGGAAGCGGCAACAGTGCTTATGTAATCGCTGCAACGGTGGACGATGCCAGCTATCTGGTAACAGCTTCCTCACTGGACGAAGGTGAAGTCTCACTGGACAACAGCAAAGAAGTCATTGATGCAACGTATTGGGTGTATAAAGATCAGAAAATGGTCTTCGCGCTGGTCTACAACAAAGGAGGAAGCGGTACCGGAGCGTCTTATTATCTGGACGGTCAAGGCGACATCCAGAAAAAATATGATTATACCTACAACCGCATCACGACCTATGGAACCTGGGGAGAGAATGTGGTCACCGTTTCAACCGGTGACAGCAAGACCACCGATGCGAACGGAAACATAGCTCAGGCTCTCCTGTTCAACTACCTGAACGAAAGTGACGGTTCACAGTCTGCCAGCAGTATCAATGCAGAAAACTTCCTGGGCAATGGAGAAACTGTTTCCTTCTCGGGAGTCGTAGAAGCCAACAGCCGTGTCTATACTTCCGTTATCCCGATGGGAATGAGTAAGTACGGCATCGGTCAATGGCCGGAAATGGTGACAGACGAAGCACTGAAAGCACAGGCAGACGGAGGAAGCGGCAGCAGCAGTTACGAACAGGGGGAGATCCCTCGCACCCAGTATCCGGACTCAGCCTTCGTGGCAATCTACAACGGAAGCAGTTTCAGCGACAAGCCTGTCATCGCGCGTACCGGAAAAATCGGATATGCCTGCGGACGCATGCGCTCACAATATTACCAGACCATCTGGGCTGCCGATAACGGAGACATCTATGTGTTCTCTCCGGGATACGGACGTTCCACGGTTTCAACGGATGAACTGAAGGCGGTAACCGGACAACTTCCTTCGGGCGTGATGCGTATCAAGGCCGGAGAAACTGACTTCGACAGCAGTTATTATGTCAACCTGGAAGAAATCGGAACGAAACATCCGGTTTATCGCTGCTGGCATGCCACCGAAGATTACTTCCTGCTCCAGCTCTACAAAAACGGGGCTGAAAGCATGATCAATGACGGAACCAGTGCAGATGTCAGCGAACTGGCGGTCTTCAAAGGCGAAGAAGGAACCATCACTCCAGTCAGCGGACTGCCTGCTGACATGTCGATCGGCGGTGAACCGTTCGGAGAAAACGGTGCTGTTTATATTCCGGTCAATGTCACCACCGGCGATTATCCCGCATTCTATAAAGTGGACGTAAAAACCGGACAGGCAACAAAAGGACTGAGTGTAAAGGCCGACCAGATCACAACGGCCGGTGTACTGAACAAACAGGAATAAGCTGAACCATGAAACGATTCTTTGCTAAAATACATTTATGGCTTTCCATTCCCGTCGGGCTGTTTCTCGCGATCATCTGCCTGACGGGGGCAAGCCTCGTCTTCGAACAAGAAATCACCCGTGCTCTGAACGGCGATCTTTATCAGGTGGAAGTTCCCCGGGACCAATCGCGGCTGACTCCTTCACAACTGGAAGCATGTATCCGCAAACAGACGGGTGATTCACTGACACTGGCCTCGCTTCAGTATGCCGGAAATCCGGAAGAGGCTTGTCTTGCCACATTCCGTCAGTTGCCAAGAAAAACGCTGAGCATCGATCCGTATACGGGCGAAGTGAAGGGATGGCTCAAAAGTTATTCCTTTTTCCAGACCATGCGCAAGCTCCACCGCTGGCTGCTGGATGCTCCCGCGCAGAAGGGAGCTTCCTCAACCGGTAAACTGATTGTCGGTGTGTCGACTCTGCTGATGGTATTCATCCTGATCAGCGGAATGGTCATCTGGGTTCCGCGAACCCGCAAGGCCCTGAAAAACCGGCTGAATGTTTCCGTCCGCAAAGGATGGCGCCGCTTCTGGTACGACACACACGTTGCATTGGGATTCTATTCCTTCCTTTTCCTGCTGGTCATGGCCCTGACCGGTCTGACCTGGTCGTTCAGATGGTATCGGACAGCTGCCTATTCCCTCTTCGGAGGCGGACAGTCCGCACAGGCCGCTTCACCGGCTTCTGCTTCGGGACATGATTCTTCCGGGAAGAAAAATCAGGAAGGAAAGGAACGGAAAAGAAAGCAGACAAACTACATTGCCTGGGATCAGGCCTGGCAGGAACTGCAGATCAGCTACCCTGAGTATAAATCCATCACACTCAGCAACGGCACTGCCCAGATTGCTCCGGATCCGTCTGCCAGCATGCGACGGAATGATACAGCCGGTTTTGATCCGAACAGCGGTGAAATCATTCAGGTGACTCATTACAAAGATCTCCCGCGTGCCAACAAACTGAAGGGCTGGTTTTATGCTTTCCACACGGGAAGCTGGGGAGGAACAATCACCAAGGTACTTTATTTCCTGGCTTCCCTGATCGGAGGAACACTTCCGCTGACCGGCTACTGGCTCTGGCTGAAAAAGAAAAGTTCCCGCCGGTCCGGAAAAAGAATTCCGGCAACGGACTGACCCTCTGCCTTGAGGATCCGCTGAATCCACATACTCCGGAAAAGGCATCTGCAGCGTCTGACAGACAGGACGTGCAGATGCCTTTCCTCTTTTCCGGATTTCCCCGGCCAACATTTGCCGGAAACAGAAAGAAGAACTTCAAAAGAATTCTTTATCTTTGCAAAGGTTATTTCAAGAGACGAAGATATGACAAAACGGATACAACTTACAGCACCGAATCAAATACAAGCTACCATCCAATTGCCTTCTTCCAAAAGCATCTGCAACCGCGCCCTGATCATTCGGGCACTGGCGCAGAGTCATGCTCCGATCGAAAATCTTTCGGATTGTGACGACACGCGGGTCATGGTGAAAGCTTTGCAGGAAATGAAGCCGGTTATCGACATTATGGCCGCAGGAACAGCCATGCGTTTCCTGACTGCCTATCTTTCGGTCACGGAAGGTTCTCATCTCATCACGGGAACGGAACGGATGAAGCAGCGCCCGATCCGGATTCTGGTAGACGCCCTGCGTTCACTGGGTGCACAAATCGAATATGCCGGAAACGAAGGCTTTCCTCCGCTGAAGATTACCGGAACAGAACTGACCCAAAGCGAAATCAGTCTGCCGGGAAATGTCAGTTCACAATACATTTCGGCCCTGCTGATGATCGGTCCCGTTTTGAAAAAAGGTTTAAGACTCACCCTGACAGGAGAAATCATCTCGCGTCCTTACATTGACCTTACCCTACAACTCATGAACAGAAACGGAGCTGATGCCGGATGGACCGGGCCGAACATACTCGAAGTAAAGCCTCAGCCCTATCAGCCTACACCTTATTATATAGAGAGCGACTGGAGTGCGGCTTCCTACTGGTATGCGTTTGCCGCTCTGACTCCCCGGGCAACATTACGCCTGCCCGATCTGTATCAGGACAGCCTGCAAGGTGACGCACGGGTAGCCGAACTCTTTTCCAGACTGGGAGTAAGCACAACCTACCATGAAAAGTATGTAGAACTTACCCGAACCTCAGCTTGTGTGGAAGAACTGACTAACGATTTTACCAACCAGCCGGATCTGGCACAGACCTTTGTCGTTACGTGTGCACTGCTTGGTATCCGCTTCCGGTTCAGCGGACTTCAAAGTCTGAAGATCAAGGAAACCGACCGGATGGCTGCTCTGATCAAAGAAATGAAAAAACTCGGATATCTGCTCAGGGAAGAAGCAGGCTCCGTACTGATCTGGGACGGGGAACGCTGCGAACCGGATGCCTGCCCTGCCATTGACACCTACGAGGATCATCGCATGGCCATGGCGTTCGCTCCGGCTTGCTTCAAGTTCAAGGGGCTGCAGATCAATGAACCTCAAGTAGTTTCAAAATCATATCCGGACTTCTGGAAGGACTTGCAGACAGCAGGATTCCAGATTACGGAAGCATAAATAAAAAAGACTTTTAGATTATGTGGATACTTATATTAGCATTGGTGGGAGTAGCTCTGTTCGGACTGGTAGCCGGATATTTCTACAACCGGAACATTCAGAAAAAAATAGACCGCGGCGAACTGAAGGAAGCTCCTCCCGTGGTGGATGTAGACAGTGAATGCTGCGGACAGCATCAGATCTGCGAAAAGGAAAGTCTGCTGGCTGCCGTCAGCAAAAAGATCGAATATTACGATGACGAAGAACTGGACCGCTTCAAAGGTCGTCAGGCCAATGAATACAGCGATGAGGAAATTGATGAATTCCGCGAAATCATGTTTACCATGAAAGAGGAGGAAGTGGCAGGATGGAGCCGCAGCCTGCAACTTCGGGGTATCGAACTTCCTGACGAACTGAAAGACGAACTGTTCCTCATCGTTGGCGAACGGCGCTTCCAACATTCCTGATCATTCGTATTTCCTGAACAGACATGAACGAACTATTTCAATATACTTTCTTCCAGAATGCCCTGCTGGGCAGTCTCTTTGCCAGCATCGCATGCGGCATCATCGGGACATACATCGTAACACGGCGGCTGGTCTTTATCAGCGGTGGTATCACGCATGCTTCTTTCGGAGGCGTAGGTATCGGCCTGTACACCGGCCTCTCTCCCCTGCTCACTGCTGCCATCTTTTCTATTCTTTCCGCATTCGGTGTGGAATGGCTCAGCAAGCGGAGTGACATGCGTGAAGACTCAGCCATTGCTGTATTCTGGACTTTCGGTATGGCTGTAGGTATCATCTTCAGCTTTCTGGCGCCCGGTTTTACCCCCGACCTCTCGTCGTTCCTCTTTGGAAATATCCTGACTATTACACAGAGTGACATCTGGTTGCTGGCCATTCTAAGCGTTGTCCTGGCAGTTTTCTTCGCACTTTTTCTCCGGCCAATTGTGGCTATTGCATTCGACCGCGAGTTCGCACGCTCCCAGCGCATTCCGGTGGCTGCCTTCGAATATCTGCTGATGATGTTTATTGCCCTGACAATCGTTTCCTGTCTGCGTATGGTAGGTATCGTGCTGGCCATCTCCCTGCTTACACTTCCGCAGATGACAGCCAATCTGTTTACCCACAATTTCAAGCGGATCATCTGGCTTTCCATTGGAATCGGTTACGTGGGTTGCCTGGGCGGTCTGCTACTTTCCTATCAGTTACAGGTTCCTTCAGGAGCATCCATCATCTTTGTTTCCATTCTTATTTATACCATAGCCAAACTGTTCCGCCTGATGCATTCGAAGGAAAGAAGCATCTGAACAGCTCCGGCAGTCTGCTGATTCCGGTCACGAAAGCAATCAGACCTGCTTGGAAACCTCCATCAGCAAAGATACGATAGCAATTCCGGCAAACAGGAAGGAAAGAACGGTAAAGATAACAATGACCAACAAAGTCTTCAGAAATGTCCGGATCCATCCGTCCCGATATACCGTATGAAGCGACCAGAGCATATAGGCAAATACGGCAATTGCAAACAAACCGAATGCAATGTCTACTCCCGGTGCCAGAGAGAGAGTCTGCCAGTCAAAGGCTGTCAGTGCATAAGCCAACGGCAAAGGCAACAAGATAAGAAACAGGGTATTCAGATGAACAGCATGTGCAAAATGCCACATATAGGGCATATGTTTCTTGCGATACGCCTTCTTCAGCAACCAGGCAAACAAAGGAAGCAGAAACATCATATATAAAGGAGTCCATTTGGACAACTGTCCGATCATATAAGCAGCCAGTGAATTTTCTCGCAAGGCATCGGATTCTTCAGCCCTTTGTGACCAGCGGTAAACCGGAGTCAGCTCTCCTTTCAGAGAATCTGCCTGAAATTTCATACAGGCCTCTATCTTTTCTGCAGTCAGCTGGTTCTCATTATAAATTGTCATCCCCGGAATCAGATCAACCCCATATTCCTCTCCGGCCTGAAGAGAATCAGCAGCCAGGAGATCCTGAATCTGACGGATTTCATCCAGCTCGGAACCCGTTGGATATTGTTTCGTGCAACAAGTATCCAGCAGAATACGGGGCATGGCTACCCAGTCCAGTTCCAGCGAAGTAAACAGACGGGTTACTGAAATCAGACTGTCTGCATGTTCCACTCCCCGGTTCTCAAGAGCAGCAATCAGTCCCCTTCCATTATAGACGTACACAGCGGTATCCTGCGGAAAACTCCCTTCATTCAGTTTTTCCACCAGCCCGGAAGTAATCTTCGAAGAACGGAACGTAGTCAGTGCCTTGTCGGTTTCTTCCTCTGCAACCATAAAGAAGAATGTAAAGAACAAAACCGAAACAAACATATACAACCGGAAAGGATGTACATAGGAATTGATTTTACCGGCATTGAACTCACGTGTCAGAAAACCGGGACGGGTGAACATCAGCCATAAAGTCTGCCAGACTTTTGTATCGAACTGATAGACATTTTCAAAATATTGCTGAATGTATTTCCAGAAAGGCTGGTAAATATCCAAAGCATATTGTCCGCACCGGTGACAATACATTCCTTTTAGTTTCGTTCCACAATTCTTGCAATAAGTGTATGCCAATCCTCTTTTCCGTCGTGCTCTCCGCAGGCGGGCTGCTTCAATATTCCGGTGAATCCGCAACGTACGCTTTTTCATTTTTTCCTGGTATGTGGAAAACCAAGTAATTATATTTTTCATAAACGACATGTTCTTAATAAATGATATTCAGAAGGGTTCATAGTATTCCCGAATCTTCCATGCTTCCGTAAAGAACCCAGGTCAGCATCACTGTTGCTATCACAAGGGCCAGAAGCGTAAAGATTCCACTAAAAAGCAGGTTCTTGATCAGTGTTTTTCCCCATCCTTCGCGGTAAACCGTATGGAAAGACACAGAAAGATAGATAAACAGTCCTGCCAGGAAAACCAGCGAGACCGGTAACAGGGCTGAATCAAATGCTTTATGAAACGCCGAATACGGACCGGATGCCAGATAAGGAATCAGCAAGACAAACAATGCCAGCAACAGGACGGTATTCAAATGAATGGCATGCACGAAATGACACATATAAGGTATCCGCTTCTTTCTGAAAAACAATTTCAGCAAGAAGGCAAAGAGAGGAAGCAGGAACATCATGTAAAAAGGTGTCCATTTGGAAAGTCCTCCAATCAAACCATTGGTAAACGACTGACTGCGCAAATAAGTCACATCATTCCGATCCTGTTCTCCCCATTCATAAACAGGTGTCAGAGCATTTCCCAAACTGTCCAGACGGAATGCCAGAGCCATTTGCAAGACATCTTTTTTCTCACCCATCCATTGCTGTCCCTCCGTCCCAAGCTCATGGAAGCCTTGAATATCTTCCAGATCGGATTCATCGATTTCCACCGGATGATAACGACAGGCATCAAACAATATCCGGGGCATATGGATCAATGACAAAGCATTCCGACGATCACTGAAAGATATGACTTTCACCAGATGTTCCGGTTCCTGAATACCGGACGAGGCCAGTAAGTCGAGCAACTCTCTACCGTGATAAGCATAAACGACCGTATCCGCTTCCGCAGCCTGAGGCTTTTTCAGACGTTCCACAAGCGAAGCTGAAAGTTCCGGATTGCCCTGCTGGGACATCTTGAAGTTCACCAGTTCGGAAGTAAGCATAAAGATCACGGTAAAAAACACCACGGAAACGCACATATACAACCGGAAAGGATGCATATAAGAATTGATCTTCCCGGCATTAAACTCACATGTCAACAGTCCCGGACGAGTGAACATCAGCCACAACGTACGCCACATCTTGCTGTCGTACTGATATACATTTTCAAAATACTGCTTAAAATATTTCCAGAAAGGCTGCCGAGGATCCAATGCATACTGCCCGCACTGATAACAATACATGCCTTCCAGTTTCGTTCCACAATTCTTGCAATAGGTATACTGCGGAACATTCTGCTGCCGGATCCGGCGTAATCTCATCAATTCAATCTGACGCAGCATGCGACGCTTACGTGCTTTTCCTCTCTCCCGAAGTTTCCCCCACTCAACGGAGAATGAAAAGGAGCGTTTCGTTTCTTCTGTATTTTTCATTTTGCCTTCTAAGTTTGTGTTTTCTCTTTTTCTTTACAAAAGTATAATTCACTCCTGGGTTTTGCAAACATTCTCCTGCTTTTTCCTTCGATCTGATGAACAAACGTTCCCACCTGTCCGTTAAGTGAAGCCGTTTCCGACGTTTCTGTCAAAGCCTCACCTGCCTGATTCATCCTTTTCAAATTGCCAGCCGGCAGACAACCTATGTTCAGCAGCCGGAACCGTACCTTCCAAACTCTGAATTGCCGGTCTTTATCAGAATACAACAAAACACAGGCAGTCCTGCCGATATTCCGTTTTTTATTATAACTTTGCAGAAGCTAGAAACAAAAGGAATTATGGAAATCAAAATTACATCACTTGATCATATACACGAAGCTGCCAAGCAATTCATTGCAGCTATGGGAGACAATACAATCTTTGCATTTTATGGAAAGATGGGTGCCGGAAAAACAACCTTCATCAAAGCAGT
The DNA here is from genome assembly GCF_000157915.1 of Phocaeicola coprophilus DSM 18228 = JCM 13818. Taxonomy (GTDB): domain Bacteria; phylum Bacteroidota; class Bacteroidia; order Bacteroidales; family Bacteroidaceae; genus Phocaeicola; species Phocaeicola coprophilus. The sequence continues at coordinate 678,137 of NZ_EQ973643.1, forward strand.
CTGTGAAGAACTGGGCGTAACGGATGTGATCAACTCACCGACTTTTGCCATTGTCAACGAATACCGTTCTGACGAGACAGGCGAACTGATCTATCATTTCGACTTCTACCGCATCAAAAAGCTGGAAGAAGTATACGACATGGGCTACGAAGATTATTTTTACAGCGGAGCACTCTGCTTCATCGAATGGCCGGAACTGATTGAAGAACTGCTGCCGGGCGATGCTGTCAGCGTAACCATTGAAGAGACGGAAGACGGAAACCGTCTGGTCCGCTTTGACGCAGCAGAATAAGCATCATGGCTTTTCATTATACACTCCAGTTTATCTTTATTCTGGTTGGACTGCTGGCTTTACTGGCCTCTCTGTTCAACTGGAACTGGTTCTTTACGGCCAGAAACACGCAATTCATTGTCGCCAATGCCGGACGGAAACGGGCACGTCTCTTTTATGCGGCGCTCGGTCTGCTGATGATTGCCACAGGAGTCTATTTCTTCTGCCAACTGACACAAGGGAACTAAATCCGTACCCGAATCAAATGTTTCCCCTAT
>NZ_EQ973643.1:680041-709558 GCF_000157915.1 Phocaeicola coprophilus DSM 18228 = JCM 13818
GAATTGGACAGGCAGCCTGATCGAAAACTCGATTTATCTGTCCTGTCCAATTCTTTTATTCCAACATTTATTCCTCTTCGTCCTGTCCTACCTGATTGCCGTACTCCATTTCACCCTGTACGACAAAGAAGACTTCTTCCGGATCGAAAGGTCCCATTCCGTCGTTTGCAGCTTCCTTGACTATGTAGTTTACAATTTCATCCTGATCGATATTGATATAACCTTCTTCGTCAGGCTGTGCATCCAGACACCCGCTGGTTGTATAATAATCCACGATCAGATCGAGAATGTAATACAAATCATCGTCTGAAAACTTGTCTTTCATTTCCTGAGGCAAGTAGTTCTTTATGAACTCCACGCATCTTTCATCGTCCTCATCTTCCAAAAGGAAATCGTCTTCCATTCCCATAGTCTTAGAAATTTAAATGTTATTACTTCAGCAACGCTTCCACTTTAGCCTGCAGAGCAGCTTTTGTGGTAGCACCAACTTGCTTATCTACTACTTCACCATTCTTGATGAACAGCACCGTAGGAATATTACGGACTCCATACTGAGCAGGAAGATCAGCATTGTCATCTACATCACACTTGCCAATATTTACCTGATCCTTGTATTCTTCGGCCAGTTCTTCAATATACGGAGCAATCTGCTTGCATGGTCCACACCATGTAGCCCAGAAATCCAATACTACCGGCTTTCCTTCAGCCAGAATTGCTTCAAAATTGTCATCTTTAATGTTCAGTGCCATAATTTTTCTATCTAATCGTTTTTAAAATTCTACTCCTGCAAATATATACTAATTTATTTTATAGTCCAACATTGGCTGGCTTTTTAAATAATTCACCAGCTCTTTATGGACAGCAATCTTCAATGTCCGTGACATCAGGTTTACATGCATAAGCCCATCTTCATCCCGGATAAAGAAACAGAGTTCGGCATTTCCCGGACTTGCCTTGATCAGGGAAGAAAGTTCCATGATCAGTTCGTCATTGATCGCCGACAGAGGAACTGTCACCGTTAACTTTTCAATTACCCGGTCCTTCACATCCGGCAGAAGTTCAATCGTATTGATCTTTACTTCCCATTCATCAGGCTTCCATTGCCGGGGCTGGCATTTCCCATGCATGAAGAGGAACATTCCTTCGCTGAAGAAGTTTTTCTTCTCTACCCATTCGTTTCCAAAAAAGGCAAACTCCGCCACACCGGAATAATCTTCCACCTTTGCGATACCATAAGGTTTACCTGATTTCGTATATCCTTCACGTACGCCTGTCACAATACCGCCCAATATCAGATCCCTGTTTTGTAAAGGTGTCAGATTCGAAAGCTCCTCCATGTGAACATTGCAAACATTCTCAAGCACCACAGCATATTCATCCAACGGATGGGCCGACAAATAGATACCAACCAGTTCACGTTCCTTGTTCAACCGTTCCAGATCACTCCAGGCTGGAGCAGATATGATTTCAGGAGTGGCAACTTCCACCTCATGCTCACCGCCGAACAGGGAATTGATGGCAGCCGCCTTGTCCATCTGGTACTTACTTCCATAACGGACCAAAGTTTCTACAAAGGTTTCATCCTTGGAATTTTTCATAAAGAAATCCTCCCGCTTGATATTTCCAAAGCTGTCAAAACCTCCGGCCAGTGCCAGGTTTTCAATATTCTTCCGGTTACAAGCCGAAAGATTCACACGCTGTACAAAATCAAAGATGCTCTTGTAAGGACCATTCTTCTCGCGTTCACTCAAAATGCTTTGCACAGCCGACTCACCGACTCCCTTGATTGCTCCCAGTCCGAAACGGATGTCACCCCGACGGTTAACAGAGAACTTCAGCAAACTTTCGTTCACATCCGGACCAAGCACCCGGATACCAGTTGCCTTCGACTCGTCCATCAGTTTCGTGATTTCAGTGATGTTCGAAATGTTTCGGCTCATGGTGGCCGCCATATACTCCGAAGGATAATTTGCTTTCAGATAAGCAGTCTGATAAGCAACCCAGGAATAACAGGTGGCATGCGATTTATTGAACGCATACGAAGCAAATTTTTCCCAGTCAGCCCAGATCTTCTCAAGAACCTTCGGATCGTGTCCATTCTTCTTTCCACCTTCGATAAACTTAGGCTTCATGTGATCCAGCTTGTCGCGCAGCTTCTTACCCATTGCCTTTCGCAAGGCATCTGATTCACCTCGGGTAAAGTCTGCCAACAGACGGGACAGCAACATCACCTGCTCCTGATAAACCGTAATTCCATACGTATCTTTCAGATACTTTTCCATGATCGGAATATCATATTCAATCGGTTTCCGTCCGTGCTTACGGTCGATAAAGTCAGGAATGTAATCCATCGGTCCCGGACGGTAAAGCGCATTCATGGCAATCAGGTCTTCGAAAGTCGAAGGTTGCAATTCCCGAAGGTATTTCTGCATGCCCGCCGATTCAAACTGGAAGGTTCCGATGGTACGTCCGTCACTGTACAAGCGATAAGTTGCCGGATCGTCAATCGGAATCTCGTCAATGTTCAGCACAATTCCCTTGCTGTTTTTAATATTTTCGAGGGCTTCCTTGATAATAGACAAGGTCTTCAGGCCCAAAAAGTCCATCTTGATCAGTCCGGTATCCTCAATAACCGAACCTTCATATTGCGTTACGAGCATCTTTTCGCCCGTTTCCTTATCATCAGCCGTACTTACGGGAACCCAGTCGGTTATATCGTCCCGACAGATGATTGTACCGCAAGCATGTACACCCGTGTTGCGGACATTTCCCTCCAACATCTTGGCGTATTTGATGGTATCCCGCAGGATCGGATCGGAAGAAACCTCAGCAGCCTGCAGTTCGGGTACATACGCTATGGCATTCGGCAAGTTCAGTTTCTTGTCTGGTATCTTGTCAGGTATCAGCTTACAGAGGCGATCTGATTCCGAAAGCGGCAGTTTCTGTACACGGGCCACATCCTTAATGGCCAGTTTGGTAGCCATTGTTCCATACGTGATGATATGTGCCACCTTTTCCTGTCCGTATTTCTCGGTCACCCAGTTCAGCACCCGTCCACGTCCGTCATCATCAAAGTCCACATCGATATCAGGCAATGAGATACGGTCGGGATTCAGGAAACGCTCAAACAGCAGGTCATACTTGATCGGGTCGATTTGTGTAATACCCAGACAGTAGGCAACAGCCGATCCTGCCGCAGATCCACGTCCCGGCCCCACGGATACATCCAGCTTTTCACGTGCGGCAGAAATAAAATCCTGCACAATAAGGAAGTAACCGGGAAAACCCATGGTCTTCATAATGTGGAGCTCAAATTTGATTCGTTCCTGAACTTCTTCATCCAGTTCTTCTCCATAACGGCGACGCGCTCCGTCATAAGCCAGTTTAGCCAGGTAATCTGCCTCCAGCTTGATACGATACAGTTTCTCATATCCTCCCAGACGTTCGATCTTGGCCTTCGCGGAGGCTTCATCCATAACGACGTTTCCATTCTCATCCTGTGTGAACTCGTCAAACAGATCCTTTTCCGTAAACTTCTTCCGGTACTCTTCTTCCGTACCAAACGATTCGGGAATTACGAAGGTCGGCATGATAGGCGCATGATCAATCGAGTAGAACTCCACCTGATCACAAATGTCTACCGTATTCGATAAGGCTTCAGGCACATCTGCAAAGATCTCATTCATCTCCTCACGTGTCTTCATCCATTCCTGCTTGGTATACAGCATCCGGTTCGGATCATCCAGATCTTTTCCTGTACTCAGACAGATCAGACGATCGTGTGCCTCGGCATTTTCTTCATCTACAAAGTGAACATCATTGGTACATACCAGTTTGATGTCATATTTGCGGGCATATTCTATCAGTTTCTGGTTGACAACTTCCTGCAGTTTGAAGGTTTCATGGTTCGCACGGGGAACCGTAGCTTTATGACGCTGCAATTCCAGGTAATAATCGTCTCCGAAAAGATTCTTATACCAGCGGATAGCCTCCTCAGCCTCTTCCAGCTGTCCTGCCGAAATACGCCGGGGCACTTCTCCTCCCAGACAGGCCGAACAGACAATCAACCCTTCATGATATTTTTCCAGTTCCGCACGGTCTGTACGCGGACGCATATAGAATCCTTTTGTCCAGGCTTTCGATACCAGTTTGATCAGGTTATGATATCCTTTCAGATTCTTCGCAAGTACAACCAGGTGATAACCGCTCTGGTCCTGCTTCCCGTCCTTGTCTTCCAGCCGACGCCGTGCCACATACATCTCACAACCGATGATGGGCTTGAACAGCTTTTTACGAGCTGCTTCCAGTTGCTCCTTGCAGGCAGCCAGTTCAGCTTCCGGGTTCTCACTCTCCGCCTTGCCGCTTTCCAGTGCCGCAATCTTTTTCTTCAAGTCCTTAATCTCACCGTTCGTTCCCCCATTCTTCTTATTGACATAATTGAAAAATTCCTTGATACCAAACATGTCTCCATGATCGGTAACAGCAATTCCCCGCATACCATTGGCGATAGCTTTATCTACCAGACGAGGTATGGATGCCTGACCATCCAAAATGGAATACTGGGTATGAACGTGCAAATGAACAAAATCCTGCATGTGTAATCTGATATTTATAAAAACGAATCAAAGATACTCCCCTTTTAGGGAATGAACAAAACTATACGTGTTTTTTATTGAAAAGTTGCATTTAGGTCCCTTTTATTTGCACGGTTGTCAAATTAACTATATTTTTGCACAGAACATATCAGACTTTGTTATGACCCGACTGAATAAGATAAAGAAAAAAATAAGAATACACCGCGAAGGAACCCACATTCTAATCACCAGCGCCCTGATATTGTTACTGCTCAATGCTGCTATCTATTGGGGAACATCGTGTGAACTGCTATTTACCATTGTCCTGGTTGTGAGTGTGATTCTTTATGCCCTGATGGTAAACTTCTTCCGCTGTCCGATCCGTCTCTTCAACGGAGATACGGAAAAGATCGTCGTTGCTCCGGCCGACGGCAAAGTAGTAGTCATCGAAGAAGTTGATGAATATGAATATTTCCACGACCGCCGTCTGATGGTCTCCATATTCATGGATATTACGAATGTACATGCCAACTGGTATCCCGTAGACGGAACAGTCAAGCATGTAGATCATCACAACGGACGCTTCATGAAAGCATGGCTTCCCAAAGCAAGTACGGAGAACGAACGTTCGATGGTTGTCATTGAGACTCCTGAAGGACATACGGTCATGGCCCGACAGATTGCCGGAGCCGTGGCAAGACGAATTGTCACTTATGCAGAAAAGGGAGAAGACTGCTTTATTGATGAACACATGGGCTTCATCAAGTTCGGCTCACGTGTCGATGTCTATCTGCCTTTAGGTACTGAAGTATGTGTCAGCATGGGGCAGAAAACTACCGGAAACCAGACAGTCATTGCCAAACTAAAATAACAGATCAAGGAGGACAGACTATGGCAAACGCTATTACCCGACATATTCCGAATACCATCACCAGCTGTAATTTATTCTGTGGATGCATTGCCAGTTACATGGCGTTCCAAGGCAGTTACGGACTTGCCTTTCTGTTCATCGTAATGGGAGCCGTATTCGATTTCTTCGACGGTATGAGCGCACGCCTGTTACACGTATCCTCTCCATTAGGAAAGGAACTGGATTCACTGGCTGATGACGTAACCTTCGGTGTAGCTCCTTCGGCCATGGTATTTTCTCTGTTCCACGAGGTGACCTATCCGGAATTTCTGATGCCGGTAGCAGAGTATATGCCGTACACGGCTTTTCTCATTTCCGTATTTTCAGCCCTCCGTCTGGGAAAATTCAATATCGACCCGCGACAAAGTACGTCGTTTATCGGACTCCCGACACCGGCCAATACGCTGTTCTGGGCTTCGCTGATTGTCGGTGCACACGATTTTCTGGTGTCTGACAGTTTCAACGCTTTGTGGCTTCTTGTCATGGTGATTGTCATGTCACTTTTACTGATTGCCGAAATTCCGATGTTTTCACTCAAGTTTAAAAACCTGTCGTGGGAACACAACAAAACGAGTTATATCTTCCTCATTGTCAGCATTCCGCTGCTGATATTCCTGCGTACCGGAGGCTTTGCGGCCGTAATCGTATGGTACATTCTTTTGTCATTGATCACCGGACGGAAGAAAAAGCAGTGATCATCGTGGCACGGATCTTGTATGACAGACTGAGAACACAGACGTCACAGCCCATGCAGCTGTTCATCCGCTGTCCGCTTGTCGTCGCAACCCCAAATAGCTTATGTTTCATATTTTAGGATTTATATTTTTCTTTATTCTGATCATTCTGGTCATCGGACTGGCCATCTTGTCGAAAGTAATCCGTACAGTTCTCGGAGTGGGACGCCGCATGAAAGGCGATGAATCAACACGCTACAACCGGTCGGGATCGGCTTCACAGGACTTCGCTCAAAGCCAAAACACAACCCACGAAAATACCCGGAGCAATAACACTTCGGAGGGAAGAAGAAAAGGCAAGGTATTTGATGAAGACGAAGGAGAATACGTAGACTTCGAAGAAATCAAGGAATAAATCATTATATCCTCCCTATAGCCCGCGGGCTTTTTTTTAAACGCCGAAACGTTTTTAAAAAAGACTTCGGCGTTTGAAGAAAAACGTTTCGACGTTTTTTACCCCTGCTTTCTGATCTAAAAAGTATCAGCGCCGCTTCTGAAAAAAGTCTTTCATGAGTTGTGCGCACTCGTCTGCCAGCACACCGCTGGTGACCTGTGTCTTAGGGTGCAAAGCCTGGGGAGCATAGCGCTGGAAACCTCGTTTTTCATCATCGGCACCATAGACCAGCCGTCCGGTCTGTGCCCACGCAATGGCACCAGCACACATCACACACGGCTCAATGGTTACATACAGCGTACAGTTGTTCAGATACTTTCCTCCCAACCATCCTGCCGCAGCTGTAATTGCCTGCATTTCTGCATGAGCAGTCACATCCGTCAAAGTCTCTGTCAGATTATGGGCACGCGCAATAATGCGGTCGCGACATACCACTACCGCCCCAACGGGAACTTCACCCCGATTCGCGGCTTCCCGGGCTTCCTGTAAAGCCTGCCGCATGTAATAAGTATCATCTGCCATGATTCCGTTCGTTATCTTCGCATATCGTGTTCCTTGAATAAAGTAGGATAATCCTCGTCGAGAAGCTGCTGATGAATATAAGACAATACAGTCTCGCGAAGCCAGCGCGCCTTGTTCTTGATCTGATATTTCTCCAGATACCGGTCTACAATCTGCACCTCTTCTTCACTCATCAAGCATACCATCCGCTGTTTGCGGGGAGGAACGGATGAAGGAACTTTTTTTCTAGTCTTTCCCTGATTCACCATATTCTTTTGCAAAATTAATGCACTTCCCTTAAATTCAAAGCATAAAATCTCTATTTTTGCAGAAAAACAAAAATGGCTGCACACAATGAACTGGGAAAAGAAGGCGAAGAAGCGGCTTCTGCTTACCTTTCGTCACGAGGATACCGGATACGGCACAGAAACTGGCACGTCGGCAAACTGGAGTTGGACATCATTGCCGAGAAAGATGGAGAACTGATCGTCGTCGAAGTGAAAACCCGACGAAACACCCGTTTCGGTCTCCCGGAGGAAGCTGTGACGGAACGAAAAATCCGCCGCATTGTTCTGGCAACTGATGCTTACGTAAAAAGATTCGCCATCGATCTGCCTGTCCGCTTCGACATCATCACAGTAACGGGCATACAGCCTCCGTTCTCCATCGAGCACATAGAAGGGGCTTTTCTGTCACCTGTCTGGTAACCCTGTATCCGTGTGACTTCCATTGCATAAAAGGAAACCATCATAGAATGCAACCTAAAACAAAAAGAAACTGCTCATGAATTATCCTGAACCTATCTGGCTGGACGAAACGACGTCCACCAATTCCTATCTGGCTGAACTGTGCGATACCCAAACCTGTCCGGAACTGACCAGCATCTACACTGCTTATCAAAGTGCCGGACGCGGACAAAGAGGCAACAGCTGGGAGTCGGAAGCCGGCGCCAACCTGCTGTTCAGTTTCGTCGTTTATCCGGAATTTCTGGAAGCCCGACGTCAGTTCCTCCTTTCACAAATTACGGCACTGGCCCTGCAAGAGATACTTTCTCTCTATACGGAAGACATCCGGATCAAATGGCCCAACGATATTTACTGGAAAGACAAGAAACTTTGCGGCACCCTGATAGAAAACGACCTGACCGGCACACATATCGGACGGTCCATCTCCGGTACCGGTGTGAATCTCAATCAGGAACAGTTCATCAGTGATGCCCCCAATCCTGTATCACTCTTTCAAATCACAGGTAAGCGGTACGACCGAAGAGTGATTCTGGAGCAGTTCATGGAACGTGCCGAAGCATATTACGAACGCCTGAAAGCCGGAGAAGACAGGCTTATCGCTTCCCGATACAAGGAGCACCTGTATCGCAAAGACGGATTTCATGCCTATCGTGACGGAGCAGGAAATTTCTGTGCCCGGATTCTGGATGTGGAGCCCGATGGCAGACTCATCCTGGAAGATAAAGAAGGAAACAGAAGAGGATACATGTTCAAAGAAGTGGAATACGTCATATGACCAATCAACGAATTCTGCGTATTGCCGTACCGTCGATAATTTCCAACATCACCGTCCCTTTGCTGGGACTGGTGGACGTAACCATTGTCGGCCATCTGGGAGCGGCTTCTTACATCGGTGCCATTGCTGTCGGCGGTATGCTGTTCAGTATGATTTACTGGATCTTCGGGTTTCTCCGCATGGGAACGGGCGGGCTTACCTCACAAGCCTACGGACGCCATGACTTGCCCGAAGTGACCCGTCTGCTGATGCGGTCACTCAGCATCAGTCTGCTCCTGGCTTTCCTGTTACTCGTACTGCAATATCCGATCCGCGCCGTCGCCTTTCTGCTGATCGATGCTAGTCCGGAAGTCCGCACACTGGCCACCCGCTATTTTCAGATCTGCATCTGGGGCGCACCTGCCACACTGGGACTTTACAGCTTTATCGGCTGGTTTATCGGCATGCAGAACTCCCGATTTCCTATGTCCATAGCCATTACACAGAACGTGGTGAACATCGCCGCCAGCCTTTTCTTCGTATATGCTCTCGGCATGAAGGTAGAAGGAGTGGCACTGGGCACCCTGACAGCTCAATATGCAGGTCTGCTGATGGCTTGCCTGCTCTGGCAGCGCTATTACCGGTCATTGCGCAAGTATGCAGTATCAACCCAACGATTATTTGAACGGAAAGCCATGAGCAGCTTCTTTCGGGTAAACCGGGATATCTTCCTGCGCACGCTCTGTCTGGTAGCCGTCACCGTATTCTTTACATCACGGGGAGCAGCCTACGGGGATGTGGTACTGGCTGTAAACACGCTTCTGATGCAACTGTTCACTCTCTTTTCCTACATCATGGACGGCTTCGCTTATGCCGGAGAAGCACTCACGGGCAAATACATCGGCGCACGTAACTATACTGAATTAAGGCGTACGGTGAACCGGCTTTTCGGATGGGGAATTACGCTGGCCATTGCCTTTACCTTATTATATAGTATTGGAGGAAAAGGATTTCTCGGCCTGTTGACGAACGACCAGGCCGTCATCGAGGCGTCCACCGAATATTTCTACTGGGTACTCTGTATTCCACCGGCCGGATTCTCTGCTTTCCTGCTCGATGGAATCTGCATCGGAGCCACTGCTACCCACTACATGCTGCGGGCAATGGCCGTTGCTTCAGCTGCCTTTTTCCTTACTTACTATGGGCTTCAGGAGCAATGGAACAATCACGCACTGTGGCTGGCCTTCATCCTTTACCTCATATTGCGGGGAAGCATACAGGCCTGGCTGGGACGAAAGATTATAACCGCCCGCGATATTGACTATTGAAATAAATATGTTTATATTTGCACGAAAACATTTAAACCCAATTGAACTATGGCAAGATTTAAACGCATTCTGTTAAAACTCAGCGGCGAAAGTCTGATGGGTGAAAAGAAATACGGAATCGATGAGAAACGTCTGGGCGAATACGCACAGCAGATTAAGGAAATACACGAAATGGGTGTACAAATCGGTATCGTCATAGGCGGAGGAAATATCTTCCGCGGACTGAGTGGCGCGGGCAAAGGATTTGATCGTGTCAAAGGCGACCAGATGGGTATGCTGGCCACTGTGATCAACAGCCTGGGACTGAGTTCTGCTCTCGTTGCGGCCGGTGTTAAGGCACGTGTCCTCACAGCAATCCGCATGGAACCAATCGGTGAATTCTACACCAAATGGAAAGCCATTGAAGCCATGGAAAACGGCGAAGTGGTAATCATGTCAGCCGGCACCGGAAACCCGTTCTTTACGACAGATACCGGTTCATCCCTGCGAGGCATTGAAATTGAAGCTGATGTCATGCTGAAAGGAACACGTGTAGACGGCATTTATACTGCTGACCCGGAAAAAGATCCGACAGCAACCAAATTCGATGAAATCACTTATGATGAAGTTCTGGCACGCGGGCTGAAGGTAATGGACCTGACAGCAACCTGCATGTGCAAGGAAAACAATCTGCCCATCATCGTATTCGACATGGATACCGTAGGTAATCTGAAGAAGGTGATGTCTGGTGAAAACATCGGTACACTGGTACACAATTAACCATCATCAGAAAGAAAGAATATGGGGAGTAACAAATCATGGCTGGCCATTCTGCTGGGAACTGCTTATGCATTGTTCTCCCCTTCTGCTATTTTTGCACAGCAGACAGAAACCGATTCAACCCGACTCCGCCTTCCGGATTCCTTTCCTATTGTCCAACGAATCGGAATTGACCTTCGGCCAACTTACATCGCTCCTACCCATGAGTTCCTACGAGGAACAAACAATAAGCAGCATGCCTTACGCAAGGCTTTCTCCGCCCACCTGAAATGGGCTTTTCAGTTTCATCCTTTTTCTGAAACAGGAAGTATCTATCCACACACATATCAGGGAATCGGTCTCTCTTACAATTCTTTTGAATCTGCTCAGGAAATCGGCAGTCCGACAGCCCTCTATGTTTTCCAGGGATCAAGAATTGCCCGGCTGGGACGCAACCTGTCTCTCAACTACGAATGGAACTTCGGAGCTGCTTTTGGATGGAATCCTTATGACCCGTATGACAATGTAAACAACCGAGTGATCGGATCGAAAGTAAATGCTTATCTCAATGTGGGCTTCTTCGTGGACTGGAAGCTCTCTCCTCACTGGAGCATGAATGCCGGAGCAGACCTTACCCATTACTCAAACGGAAATACCAAGTTTCCCAATTCGGGACTGAACCTCATCGGAGGAAGAATCGGTCTGGTCTACACACCGAATCCTGTTATTCCCGAAACGGTTGCAGGCCAGTCGGCTACAATCCCGATGTCCGGCTTTCGAGAACATATCAGCTATGATGTCGTCGTGTATGGCGCCTGGAAACGCAAAGGAGTCTTTATTGACGGACAAGGCTATCTGGCACCCGGCACATTTGCAGTCGCCGGATTCAATTTCAATCCGATGTATAACTTCAGCCACCGCCTGAAAGCAGGCCTTTCACTGGATTTCCAATACGATGAAAGCGCCAACATCGAACAATGGATCGCCACACCCGAAACTCCGGACGATCTGAAGTTCTACCGCCCGCCGTTCCGACAGCAGGCAGGTCTCGGCTTATCTGTACGCGGAGAGTACGTGATGCCGATCTTTGCCATCAACCTTGGCATCGGAGGCAACTTCATCCGAAGAGGAAAAGACCTGAAAGGATTGTATCAGATCCTCGCCCTGAAATGTTCGCTCACGCGCAATGTGTTTCTTCATGTCGGCTATCAGTTAAGAGATTTCCATACTCCCAACAACCTGATGCTGGGACTTGGCTATCGCTTCCACAACTTGAGACGCACGCACTAATCCGGAATAATCAGTCTGCGGACTTCCGCATTCTGCATGTGCGGAATGGAAGTCAGTTCCGTAATCGGTATACCCTGAATTTGTGCCTGCAGGGAACGGTTGATCAGCCCATGAGCTACCACCAACACTCGCATGCCCTGATAATTCTCCATCAGATAATCCCGACAGCGTCCTGCTCTTTCATACAGCATTTCCCTCGTCTCTACATCTTCCGGCTGTTTCTCCAAATCGACAGACTGAATCGGAAGTCCCGTCCAGCTTCCCCAGTCTATCTCCCGCAGCAGCGCTGTCTGCTTCCAGGGCAACGGGCGTCCTGCCATAGCCAGCCGAACCGTATCTGCCACCCGCTGCAAGTCACTGCTGACAATGGCATCCAGTTCTATATCTTTCAGTTTCTCTCCCAGTTCCACAGCCTGCCTTTTTCCCTCTTCCGTCAGCCGTCCCGGCAGATGTCCCTGATATATCCGGCTGATATTCTCTTCCGTCTGACCATGACGGGCCAAATATACTTCAATCATAACTCATTGTTTTTTACTGGCCACAAAATTAAAGGAATAATGAGCCTTCTGCCAGAAAATATCGTGCAAAATCATGCTTTTGCAGAAGAAATCAGGTATTCACCTGACAGGAAGCCCGCATATCAGACAAGAAAACAACGGAACTGTTGTAAATAAACAAAAAATAACCTACCTTTGCTTACATCATTTTTTTGATTAAAACCACTCATTTGAATTACTTTAAAAATTAAGTACAATATGGCAGATTCTAAAACAATTATCAGCGCAGCTGAAGAAAAAATGGATATGGCAATCATGTATCTGGATGAATCATTGGCTCACATCCGTGCAGGCAAGGCAGATGTTCGCTTGCTGGATGGTATCAAAGTAGATTCTTACGGAAGCATGGTTCCTATTAACAATGTAGCTGCAGTGACAACTCCTGATGCCCGCAGCATCGCCATCAAACCGTGGGATAAAAGTATGTTCCGCGTTATTGAAAAAGCTATTATTGACTCTGAACTGGGTATCATGCCGGAAAACAACGGAGAAATCATCCGTCTGGGTATTCCTCCTTTGACTGAGGAACGACGCAAACAACTGGCTAAACAGTGCAAAGGCGAAGGCGAAACAGCCAAGGTAAGTGTCCGCAATGCACGCCGTGATGCCATTGATGCACTCAAAAAAGCCGTAAAAGACGGTATGCCGGAAGATGAACAGAAAAACTCTGAAGCCAAGCTGCAGAAAGTGCATGACAAATACATCAAACAGATTGATGACATGCTGGCAGCCAAGGATAAGGAAATCATGACAGTATAAACGCAATTGAAGGAATGTGCCGCCCGGTCTCTCCTAACAGATGAGACACAGGACGGCACATCCCGTTCATTCAGCATATTCTATGAAGAAAGGCTTAGTCATTAAAAATACAGGTAGCTGGTATCTGGTCAAGACAGACGACGGAGAAATGGTTGAATGTAAAATCAAGGGAAACTTTCGCCTGAAAGGAATCCGAAGTACCAATCCGATCGCCGTAGGAGACCGCGTACAGATTGCGCCCAATACGGAAGGAACCGCTTTCATTGCCGAAATAGAGGACAGAAAAAACTATATCATCCGACGCGCCTCCAATCTATCCAAACAATCACACATCATTGCAGCTAATCTGGACCAGTGCATGCTGGTGGTTACGGTCAACTATCCGGAAACCTCTACCATTTTCATTGATCGTTTTCTTGCTTCTGCGGAAGCTTATCAGGTTCCGGTATGTCTCGTATTTAACAAAGTGGATCGCTATACGGAAGAAGAACTGCATTATCTGGAAGGCCTGATCCATCTTTACACTTGCATCGGATATCCTTGTTTCCGTATTTCGGCACTGGAAGGAACAGGCGTTGCCGAACTGAAAGAGGCACTGAAAGGCAAGGTCACCTTGTTCTCCGGCCATTCGGGTGTCGGAAAATCAACTTTAATCAATGCCATCCTTCCCGAGCAGCAACTGAAAACAGGAGAAATATCGGCTTATCACAACAAGGGAATGCATACAACCACCTTCTCTGAGATGTTCCCCGTGGACGAAGAAAACGGCTACATCATCGATACTCCGGGAATCAAAGGCTTCGGAACTTTTGACATGAAAGATGAAGAAGTCGGACATTACTTCAAGGAGATCTTCAAGTTTTCGGCTGATTGCAAATATAACAACTGCACCCATCGGCATGAGCCCGGATGTGCGGTCCGCGAAGCTGTTGAAAACCATTATATCAGCGAATCGCGTTATACGTCTTACCTGAATATTCTGGAAGACAAGGAAGAAGGAAAATACAGGGCTGCTTATTAAGCCGCAAACATATATCTGCATAAGATATGCGGACAAGATTAAAAATAAATCATTTATCAACAAACAACAGACTATAACCATGAAGGCAACCATTTGCAAATATTTCTTATATACCATACTGGGAGCATCACTCTCATACAATGCCTATGCTACTTCACCCCAAAAACCGACTCCAGAACAAAAGGGGCTGGCTACAATTAATCAGGAAAGTGCCAAAGCTCAGGTGGGCTTTCTGGCTTCTGACGAACTGGAAGGACGGGAAGCCGGATGGAAAAGCGGCCGTATTGCAGGAAATTATATCGCTTCTCTTCTGCAACAGATGGGCATGAAGCCTTTATCCAATGATTATTTCCAGCCTTTCGATGCGTACCGGGTAGAACGTCAGAAAAAAGGAAGACTGCAGGTTCATCCGGATTCCATCGCACTCATCCGGGAAGGTGTACACCAGAAATACAGCATGCGCAATGTACTGGCAAAAATAGAAGGAAAGAATAAAGATGAGATTGTGATTATCGGTGCACATTATGATCACCTGGGCATTGATCCGATGCTCGACGGTGACCAGATTTACAATGGTGCCGATGACAATGCTTCCGGTGTTTCTGCCGTACTGCAAATAGCGCGTGCCTTCCTGGCTACGGGAGAACAGCCGGAACGTACGGTTATCTTTGCTTTTTGGGACGGAGAAGAGAAAGGATTGCTGGGTTCCCAATATTTTGCCCTCAGCTATCCCGATATAAATAAGGTAAAGGGATATCTGAACTTCGACATGATCGGACGCAACAATGACGAATCTCGTCCCAAGCAGGTTGTTTACTTCTACACAGAAGGAACCCCGGCTTTTGGCGAATGGCTGAAGAAGGATGTCGAGAAATATAATCTCCAGCTGGAACCCGATTACCGTCCATGGGACAAACCGGTAGGAGGAAGCGACAACAGCACATTTGCCAAACGAAATATTCCGATCATGTGGTATCACACCAACGGACATCCGGATTATCACCTGCCAGGTGACGAACCCGCAAAAATCAATTGGAACAAACTGGTAGAAATAACCAAAGCTTCTTTCCTGGGCATGTGGAAAATGGCTAACGAATCATTCTAATCATCTTCAAAATCAATTGCTATGAAAAAATACATCAAATGGGGAATTGTGATTATTGTCGGAGCCGGTTTGACTACTTTGGGTATCCACACATTTACTCCCAGAGAAAATGAAGACCTGGCTGCCGTGAAGGATGTTGCCCCGACACAGAAAAACAGAAGTCTCAATATTAATGCACAAATCATCAGACCTCACCTGCTGACAGACGAATTGTTTGTCAGCGGGAAACTGATGCCTGATGAAGAAGTCGATCTTTCCTTTGAAGCATCAGGAAAGATTGTGGACATCAATTTCACGGAAGGAACTTTTGTAAAAAAAGGACAATTACTGGCAAAGGTAAACGACAGTCAGCTTCAGGCTCAACTGAAGCGTCTGGAAGCTCAAATGCCTTTGGCTGAAGACCGCGTATTCCGTCAAAACGCCTTGCTGCAACGGGATGCCGTCAGTAAAGAAGCCTATGAACAGGTAAAGACCGAACTGGCTACGCTCCATGCAGACATTGAAAATGTAAAAGCCAATATCGCCATGACTGAATTGAGAGCTCCCTTCGACGGAGTTATCGGTTTGCGTCAGGTCAGTGTGGGTGCCTATGCATCTCCTTCAACCGTTATTGCCAAACTGACCAAGATAACTCCCTTAAAGGTGGAATTCGGTATTCCCGAACGATATGCCCGCCAGGTCAAAAAGGGAACAAATCTGGATTTCATGATCACAGGCCGGCTGGAAACCTTCCGGGCACAAGTCTATGCAACAGAATCACGCATTGATCCCAATACACTGACACTAACTGTCAGAGCGCTTTATCCCAATACACAAGGAGAACTGATTCCCGGCCGCTATGCCGACATCCAGCTCAAACGGGAAGAAATCAAAGATGCCATCGCCATTCCCTCGGAAGCCATTGTCCCCGAAATGGGCAAGAACAAGGTATTTGTCTACCGCTCCGGAAAGGCTGAACCGGTAGAAGTTGCGCTGGGCATCCGTACAGAAGCAGAAGTCCAGATACTGAAAGGACTGGCAGCCGGTGATACCATCATCACTTCGGGTACCCTGCAGTTGCGTAAAGGAATGTCAGTCGTCATTGATCAACTCAACTAATTGCCTGCGCCTATGAATATTTCCGAACTTAGCATACGCAGGCCCGTATTGGCCACTGTGCTTACCATCATTATTCTGCTTTTCGGTCTGATCGGCTATACCACACTGGGAGTACGTGAATATCCCTCTGTCGACAATCCCATCATTTCCGTATCATGCAGCTATCCGGGAGCCAATGCCGAAGTCATAGAGAATCAGATTACGGAACCGCTTGAACAGAACATCAACGGTATTCCGGGTATCCGGTCCCTTTCCAGTGTGAGCCAGCAGGGACAAAGCCGTATTACCGTAGAATTCGAATTATCTGTCGATCTGGAAACAGCCGCCAATGATGTGCGCGATAAGGTTTCGCGGGCTCAACGTTACCTCCCGCGTGACTGCGACCCTCCTACCGTATCCAAGGCTGATGCTGATGCTACGCCGATCCTGATGGTTGCCATTCAGAGTGACAGCCGTTCGCTTCTTGAACTGAGTGAAATAGCCGACCTGACTGTCAAGGAACAGTTACAGACCATTTCCAATGTGAGCAGCGTTTCCATCTGGGGTGAGAAAAGATATTCCATGCGTTTGTGGCTGGATCCTAACAAACTGGCCGGTTATGGAATTACTCCCGTAGACATCAAGAATGCCATCACCAATGAAAATCTGGAGCTACCTTCCGGCAGCATTGAAGGTAATACCGTGGAACTGACCTTACGCACCATGGGACAGATGCACACGGCCAAGGAATTCAATAACGTAATCATTAAGGAAGTCAACGGACAAGTAATCCGCTTCAGCGATATCGGTTATGCCGAACTGGGAGCAGCCGATATAAAGAGTTACATGAAAATGAACGGCGTGCCCATGGTAGGTGTTGTTGTCATTCCCCAACCGGGAGCCAACCACATTGAAATTGCAGATGCCGTCTACGAACGCATGGAACAAATGCGCAAGGACCTTCCTGAAGACGTAACATACAGTTATGGATTCGACAGCACCAAGTTCATCCGTGCCTCCATTGCCGAGGTTGAGAGTACCGTGTACGAAGCCTTCGTACTGGTTATCATTATTATCTTCCTCTTCCTCCGCGACTGGCGTGTAACCTTGATCCCGTGCATTGTCATCCCCGTGTCACTGATCGGAGCGTTCTTCGTTATGTATGTGGCCGGTTTCTCCATCAATGTCCTGACCATGCTGGCCGTTGTTCTGTCGGTGGGTCTGGTGGTGGACGATGCCATCGTTATGACCGAGAACATTTATATCCGTATTGAAAAAGGAATGAAACCTTTTGATGCCGGTATCGAAGGAGCCAAGGAAATTTTCTTTGCGGTCATTTCCACGACCATCACGCTGGTAGCCGTATTCCTCCCCATTGTATTTATGGAAGGAACCAGCGGCCGCCTGTTTCGCGAATTCAGTTTTGTAGTTGCCGGTTCTGTGATTATTTCTTCCTTCGCTGCATTGACTTTCACCCCGATGCTGGCGACCAAATTATTGATCAAACGAGAAAAGCAAGGATGGTTCTACCGGAAGACAGAGCCTTTCTTTGAAGGCATGAACCGGATTTACGGCCGTTCGCTGGACAAATTTCTCAGCAAACGGGTCATTGCAATTCCCTTTACCCTGATTACACTTGTCTTGATTGCCTTCCTGTGGAATAAGATTCCGGCTGAAATGGCTCCCCTGGAAGACCGTTCAAAAATTACGATCAGTACAAGAGCTGCCGAAGGAGCCAGCTACGAATACATCCGCGATTATACGGAAGACATCAACGATCTGGTTGACTCCATCGTTCCGGATGCAGCAGCTGTAACCGCCCGTGTATCCAGCGGAAGTGGAAACATCCAGATTACTCTGAAAGATATTCAGGATCGTGACTACACCCAGATGCAGGTGGCAGAAAAGATCTCCAAAGCCATCCGTACCAAGACCAAGGCCAGAACATTCGTCCAACAGCAGTCTTCCTTTGGAGGACGTCGAAGCAGTATGCCGGTACAATATGTCTTGCAGGCTGTCAGTATCGACAAGCTGGAAAAGGTCCTTCCTGAATTCCTGAATCGGGTATATGATAATCCGACGTTCCAGATGGCCGATGTCGATCTGAAGTTCAGCAGCCCTGAAATGCGGGTGAACATCAACCGCGACAAGGCAGGAAGTATGGGAGTCAACGTACGCGATATTGCCGAAACGCTGCAATACGGACTGAGCGGACAGCGCATGGGATATTTTTACATGAACGGAAAACAATATGAGATCCTGGGACAGATCAACCGTCAGCAACGTAACCAGCCTGCCAACATCAAGTCCATTTATATCCGGAATGACAAGGGACAAATGATTCAGATGGACAATCTCGTAGAGTTCGTCGAGGCTATTGCACCGCCGAAACTCTATCACTACAACCGTTTCATTTCAGCCACCATCTCTGCGGGACTTGCCGAAGGAAAGACCATCGGAGAAGGACTTGACGAAATGGACAAGATTGCTTCGGAGGTATTGGATGAAACATTCCGTACTGCTTTGTCCGGAGATTCCAAGGATTACCGGGAAAGTTCATCCAGTCTGATGTTTGCGTTCATCCTGGCACTGGTCCTGATTTATCTGATTCTGGCCGCTCAGTTCGAGAGTTTCAAGGATCCGTTCATCATTATGCTTACCGTTCCTCTGGCCATTGCCGGAGCTTTGGTCTTCATGTTCTTCGGCGACATAACAATGAACATCTTCAGTCAGATCGGTATCATCATGCTGATCGGTCTTGTTGCCAAGAATGGTATTCTGATCGTTGAGTTTGCCAATCAGAAACAGGAAGCGGGAGAAAACAAGATGCAAGCCATACGGGATGCTGCCTTACAACGTCTGCGTCCGATCCTGATGACAAGTGCATCTACTATCCTGGGATTACTTCCCCTCACCTTTGCTACCGGTGAAGGAGCCAATCAGCGTATTGCCATGGGTACAGCCGTTGTGGGAGGAATGCTGGTATCTACCTTCCTGACCATGTACATCGTTCCGGCAATTTATTCATATATATCTACCAACCGTGAAAAGAAGGAAAACAAAGTATGAAACGAATCATAAACTTACTTATCCTGTTTCTGGGCATCGGAGCAAATCTCCATGCCCAGTATCCCTATACACTTCAGCAATGTCTGGAAGAAGGACTGATGAACAATTATTCCCTGAGAATCTCACGCAATGAAGAACAAATCAGCAAAAATAATGCAACACTGGGAAATGCCGGGTATCTGCCTACCGTAGATCTTACCGCCGGTTACTCCGGAAACGTGAATAATACGGACACCGAAGAACGCAGTACAGGCAATACCATCAGTAACCGGGGCGTATTTGACCAGACTCTTGATGCCGGTCTGGATGTCAGCTGGACAATCTTCGACGGATTTAACATCAGCACGACCTACAAACAGCTGAAAGAACTGGAACGTCAGGGAGCAACTAACACACGGATCGCCATTGAAGACTTCATTGCCAGTCTGACTGCGGAATATTATAATTATATCCAGCAGGAAATCCGGCTTAAGAACTTCCGCTATGCAGTCTCATTGTCCAAAGAACGACTGCGCATCGTGGAGGAACGGTACCACATCGGAAACTTTTCCCGACTGGACTATCAGCAGGCAAAAGTGGACTTCAATGCAGACAGTGCCTCATATATGAAACAGCAGGAGCTGGTACATACCTCGCGCATCAACCTAAATGAACTGATGGCAGCCAAGGATATGGACCGCCCCATTCAGGTCAAAGACTCTGTCATCGATCTCAACGATCGTCTGGATTTCACCGAATTGTGGAATGCCACACTGACGACCAATGCCAGTCTGCTCCGGGCTGACCAGAATTCAACATTGGCACAGCTGGACTATAAGAAGGTGCTTTCCCGGAACTATCCTTACGTAAAGCTGAATGCCGGATATGGATATACGTTCAACAAATATGATATCAATGCTACCCGCATACGCAACAACTGGGGATTCAACGGTGGCATTACAGTCGGATTCAATATTTTCGACGGTAACCGCAAAAGAGAAAAACGCAATGCCAGTCTGGCTATCCGCAACGCCCAGCTGGAGCGCGATGAACTGGAACAGGGACTGCGTGCTGACCTCAGCAACCTTTGGCAAGCCTACCGGAATAATCTCCGTCTGCTGAATCTGGAAAGACAGAACCTCATTGCTGCCAAAGAAAACCATGAAATAGCCAAGGAACGCTATCTACTGGGAGACCTGTCGGGTATCGAAATGCGTGAAGCACAGAAGAGTCTGCTGGATGCCGAAGAACGGATCCTTTCTGCGGAATACGACACGAAGATGTGCGAAATATCCCTCTTGCAGATCAGCGGAAAAATCACGGAATACCTGAAATAACTCTGCGGCTTCTTGGGAAAGAAGCAACGGGAGACAGATATTTTCAACCGATTCTATGCAGTCGTCTCCAATAAAAACCGTATCTTTGCAGCTTGTTTTTAAAGCCTTTACAAAAAAGACATGGGATTATTCATTCGAAAAAGTATTGATGCACTGCAGGCAGAAGCCAGAGAAACTGGCAGCAAGACGTTGAAACGAGTGCTGGGCCCCGTCAGCCTGGTAGCTCTTGGAGTGGGAGTTATTATTGGAGCAGGTCTCTTTTCCATTACAGGAACCGTAGCAGCCGAATACACCGGACCAGCCATTACGCTGTCCTTCATCATTGCAGCCATCGGATGCTGCTTTGCCGGATTATGCTATGCGGAATTTGCATCCATGATACCTGTTTCCGGCAGCGCATATACTTATTCGTATGCGACGATGGGAGAACTCATTGCCTGGATTATCGGATGGGATCTTGTCCTGGAATACACCGTAGCGGCTACAACAGTCAGTATCAGCTGGAGCCGGTATCTGGTCGTATTCCTGCAAAATATCGGTATCGAACTGCCACACGCTTTCACGGCCTGCCCCTGGGACGGAGGCATCGTTAATATTCCGGCCATGCTGATTGTCGTACTGATGAGCCTCATCCTGATGCGGGGAACAGCAGGAAGTTCTTTCTTCAACGGACTGATCGTCTTTCTGAAAATAGCAGTCATCCTCCTGTTTGTCGTGCTGGGATGGAAATTTATCCAGTCGGACAACTACGTACCCTATATTCCGGAAAATACCGGCAAGCTGGGTGAATTCGGACTTTCAGGTGTCCTTCGGGGTGCTGCCATTGTATTCTTTGCCTTTCTGGGATTTGATGCTGTCAGTACCGCCGCCCAGGAAACCAAGAACCCCAAGCGGGACATGCCTATCGGTATTCTTGTTTCATTGCTGGTATGTACCATACTTTATATACTCTTTGCCCATGTCATGACCGGAGTGGCACATTACACACAGTTTGAAGGACAAGTGGGCATTGCACCGGTAGCCGTTGCTATCGAAAACATGGGAACCATAGATGCTTCAGGAGCCATACAGCCTGCTTATCCCTGGCTGAACAAAGCCATCGTGCTGGCCATTCTCTTCGGATACTGCTCCGTCATCATGGTAACCTTACTGGGACAAAGCAGAGTCTTCCTCAGCATGAGTCATGACGGACTGCTTCCTCCTTTCTTTTCGCGTATCAATGAACGTTTCCGGACTCCGGTCCACAGCAACTGCCTGTTCATGGTCGTTGTCAGCATTCTGGCAGGATTTGTTCCCGCACAGGTAGCCGGAGAAATGACCAGCATCGGAACACTGCTTGCCTTCACCCTGGTTTGTGCAGCCGTTCTGGTGGTACGGAGAACCATGCCCGACGTACATCGCGCATTCAAGACACCGTTTGTTCCTTTCGTTCCCATCATGGGTATCCTGACCTGCCTGTGCATGATGTGCTTCCTGCCTGCCGATACCTGGATCCGGCTTGTATTATGGATGCTGATCGGTCTGGATGTCTATGCAGGCTATGGAATCAAACACAGCAAGCTGGAACCCGGGAAGAAACACCGCAAAGGAGACAACGTTCTGAATGTCATGGGCCTTGTACTCTCCGTGCTGAGTATCATCACAGGATTATGGCACCAGCAGACCATCGGATGGAACGCAGACAAGACACTGCTGTCCATTTCTTTTGTTTTCGCATTTACGCATTGCGCTTATTATATGTGGCGAATTTTTAATACACAATATCCCAAGCAGGAAACTGTTAATTGATATTAACTATCAGAGGAAGAACAAAAAAAACGAAAATCCGAACACGGATAATATTCTAAAAAGCTGTTATTTTACAGCGATTTGTTTTATTATGGATAAAAACGTACTTTTAGTCGCTATCCGGGCTGCATTACAAGCCGGAGCGAGAATCATGGATGTATACACAGATCCGAACGCTGATTTTGAGATAGAAAAAAAAGCTGACAACTCACCGTTGACAATTGCTGACCGCAAGGCACACGAAGTCATCGCATCGACTTTGTCAGTAACTCCCTACCCTATTCTGAGCGAAGAAGGGAAAAAGATTCCAGTAGAAGAAAGACAGAGCTGGAACGAATTATGGATTGTGGATCCTCTGGACGGGACCAAAGAATTCATCAAACGAAACGGAGAGTTTACCGTTAATATTGCATACGTCAAAAACGGAACTCCTGAAGCCGGTGTAATTTATATCCCGGTAAAAAAAGAGTTATACTTTGCAGACAAAGAATTCGGTGCATACAAAGTAAGCGAAATTTCCAGCCTGGCTGAAGACATGACACTCGACAAGCTGATGGCACAGGGAGTCCGCCTGCCCTACGCAACCGGGTCAGAACGTCCGTTCACAATCGTAGCTTCCCGCTCTCACCTGAGCCCGGAAACAGAAGCTTACATCGAAGAGATGAAACAGAAGCACAGCCGCATTGAGATCGCCTCCAAGGGAAGTTCGCTCAAACTTTGCCTTATTGCAGAAGGAAAAGCAGATGTTTATCCCCGCTTTGCCCCGACAATGGAATGGGATACAGCTGCAGGCCATGCTATTATCCGGGCTACCGGAAAAGAAGTCTGGCAAGCTGACACCCGCCGTCCTCTGCAATACAACAAGACGGATTTGTTGAATCCCTGGTTTATTGCCGAATAAACAAAGCATATGAATGTTGAAGTGATTATTGTACTCGTCGCACTGGTCGGCATGCTGGCCGCACTGATTATGGACAAGATGCGTCCGGGAATGATTCTGTTCTCGGTAGTTGTCCTGTTTCTCTGTACCGGTATCCTCAGTCCGAAAGAAATGCTGGAAGGTTTCAGCAACAAAGGCATGATTACGGTGGCCATGCTGTTTCTGGTCAGTGAAGGTATCCGCCAAAGCGGTGCCCTGACACAGGTCATCAAGAAACTCCTGCCACAGGAAAAGACTTCCGTATTCAAGGCCCAAATCCGCATGCTCCCCAGCATTGCGTTTATCTCGGCCTTTCTGAACAATACGCCTGTAGTCGTTATTTTTGCTCCCATCATCAAGCGATGGGCCAGTTCTGTCAAACTGCCGGCAACATATTTCCTGATCCCTCTTTCATACGTAACAATCCTGGGAGGTATCTGTACCCTGATCGGGACTTCGACCAATCTGGTTGTACACAGTATGATTCAGGAAGCGGGACTGAAAGGTTTTTCCATGTTCGAACTGGGAAAAGTCGGCGTATTCATTGCCATAGCCGGCATTATTTACCTGTTCCTTTTTTCCAGTAAACTGCTCCCTTCTGACCGTCCTGAAACATCCGGAAACGAAGAAGAAGAACAGAATTCTACCTTACATCTGGTGGAAGCAGTGATCGGTCCCCGATTCCCCGGTATCAACAAACGGGTAGGCGACTTCAACTTCAAGCGTCACTATGGAGCTGAAATCAAGGAGTTACGCCGCAGCGGACACACGTATACAGACTTGGGAAACATCCGTTTCCGCGAAGGAGATACCCTGGTGGTACTTACCGACGACAGCTTCATCCGCACTTGGGGAGAATCATCCGTCTTCCTGATGCTTGCCAACGGCAAAGATTATGAACCGGCCGGAAAGAAAAAACGCTGGTTTGCCCTGATCCTGCTGCTGATCATGATTATCGGTGCAACCATCGGTGAACTGCCAGCCATCCAGCGCCTGCTGCCGGAAGGCATCAAACTGGATATGTTCTTCTTTGTTTCCATTACGACAGTCATCATGGCATGGACCAAAATATTCCCACCACAGAAATATACCAAATACATTTCCTGGGATATTCTGATCACCATTGCCTGTGCCTTTGCCATCAGCAAAGCCATGGAAAACTCGGGAGTGGCAGACTTGCTTGCAAGCTATATCATCGGACTCAGCCACAGTCACGGGCCATATGTCCTGCTGGCAGCAATGTTCATCATCACCAATATCTTTACGGAGCTGATCACCAACAATGCCGCAGCGGCTCTCTCCTTTCCGCTGGCTTTGTCCATTTCGCAGCAACTTGGCGTAAGCCCCATGCCTTTCTTTGTCGTGATCTGCATGGCAGCCTCAGCCAGTTTCTCAACTCCGATCGGCTACCAGACCAACCTCATCGTACAAGGTATCGGTAACTACAAGTTTACAGACTTCGTGCGGATCGGTCTGCCGCTGAACATCATTACTTTTCTGATTTCCGTATTCGTCATTCCACAAATATGGAGCTTTTAATTTGAATATAAACTGATTATGGAAGAAACAAATCATATCTATCCGATATTCGACAAGATGCTGGGACGTTCTGACAAGGAAGCCTTGCTGGGACAGCGCGGCATCATGATCTGGTTCACAGGCTTGAGCGGCTCGGGCAAAAGCACCGTAGCAATCGCACTGGAACGCGAATTACAAAAAAGAGGACTTTTATGCCGTATTCTTGACGGAGACAATATCCGCAGCGGTATCAACAACAACCTGGGATTCTCGGCAGAAGACCGCGTGGAAAACATCCGCCGCATCGCTGAAATCGGCAAACTGTTTGTCGACACGGGTATCATTACCCTGGCTGCTTTCATCAGCCCGAACAATGACATCCGCGAAATGGCTGCACGCATCATCGGTAAGGAAGATTTCATGGAGATCTACGTCAGCACGCCGCTGGAAGAATGTGAACGCCGAGATGTGAAAGGTCTGTATGCCAAGGCACGCCGGGGAGAGATCCGCAACTTTACCGGAATCTCTGCTCCCTTTGAAGCTCCGGAACATCCTGCCTTGTCACTGGACACGTCTGTCCTGTCTGTTGAAGAATCTGTCAACCAACTGCTGGCCTTGATCCTGCCCAAGGTCACCATCAACCGAAAATAAATAAATTCTCATACATAATGAACGAAGAATATAAATTAAGCCACCTGAAAGAACTCGAAGCTGAGTCCATTCACATCATCCGTGAAGTGGCTGCCGAATTTGAAAATCCGGTCATGCTGTACAGCATCGGAAAAGATTCGTCTGTCATGGTACGCCTGGCAGAAAAAGCCTTTGCACCGGGAAAGGTTCCCTTCCCTCTGATGCATATCGATTCAAAATGGAAGTTTAAGGAAATGATTCAGTTCCGCGATGAATATGCCAAGAAATATGGCTGGAACCTGATCGTGGAAAGCAACATGGAAGCCTTCCGTGCAGGAGTAGGTCCCTTCACTCACGGAAGTAAGGTACACACCGACCTGATGAAGACTCAGGCTTTGCTGCATGCGCTCGACAAATACAAGTTTGATGCAGCCTTCGGAGGCGCACGGCGAGACGAAGAGAAATCACGTGCCAAGGAACGTATCTTCTCGTTCCGTAACGAATTCCATCAGTGGGATCCCAAAAACCAGCGTCCGGAGCTGTGGGACATTTATAATGCACGTATCCGGAAAGGAGAAAGCATCCGCGTGTTCCCGTTAAGCAACTGGACCGAGCTGGATATCTGGCAGTACATCCGTCTGGAAAACATTCCTATCGTTCCGCTTTACTTTGCAAAGGAACGTCCGGTTGTCAACATCGATGGTCAGCTGATCATGCCCGATGACGACCGCCTGCCGGAAAAATACCGTGACAAGATTGAAATGAAAAAGATCCGTTTCCGTACCCTGGGCTGCTGGCCGCTGACCGGTGCCATCGAAAGTGAAGCCGACACAATTGAAAAGATTGTTGAGGAAATGATGACCACCACCAAGAGTGAACGTACCACCCGTGTCATCGACTTCGACCAGGAAGCCAGCATGGAACAGAAGAAACGTGAAGGTTATTTTTAAGCAATTGAATGAATCAGAATCATGGAAGAATTAGATAAAAACATGTCAGGAAATCCGATGGAAGGGGAAGCAAGGGGTTCCATGTCCATCGAAGAGTTCCTGAAAAAAGACGAGCAGAAAGACTTGCTGCGCTTTCTGACCGCGGGTTCCGTAGACGACGGTAAGTCAACACTGATCGGCCGTCTGCTTTTCGACAGCAAAAAATTATACGAAGACCAGCTGGACGCGCTGGAACGCGACAGCAAACGAGTAGGAAATGCCGGCGAGCACATTGATTATGCGCTCCTGCTGGATGGCCTGAAAGCGGAACGCGAACAGGGCATCACCATTGATGTAGCCTACCGCTACTTCTCAACCAATAACCGTAAGTTCATCATCGCCGACACTCCGGGACATGAACAATATACCCGCAACATGATTACAGGCGGATCAACTGCGAACCTGGCAATCATTCTGGTAGATGCCCGCACCGGTGTCATCACCCAGACCCGTCGCCACAGTTATCTGGTATCGCTGCTGGGTATCAAGCATGTCATTCTGGCTGTCAACAAGATGGACCTGGTAGATTTTTCAAAGGATGTATTCGACAAGATCGTAGCCGACTACAAGGCTTTCATCACTCCGCTGGGTATTCCCGACGTACAATGCATCCCCTTGTCAGCTCTTGACGGCGACAATGTTGTGGAAAAATCAGACCGCACTCCATGGTATGATGGAGTATCCCTGCTGGAATATCTGGAAACCGTACACATCGGCAATGACCACAATCTGAAGGATTTCCGCTATCCGGTACAGTATGTATTGCGCCCGAATCTTGACTTCCGCGGATTCTGCGGAAAAGTAGCTTCCGGTATTATCCGTAAAGGCGATGAAGTGATGGCTCTTCCTTCCGGAAAGAAATCACACATCAAAAGCATTGTTACTTACGAAGGAGAAATCGACTGCGCATTCCCGCCGATGTCTGTAACCCTGACTCTGGAAGATGAAATCGACGTATCACGTGGAGAAATGCTGGTTCATCCGGACAACCAGCCGATGATCGGCCGGAATTTCGAAGCCATGCTGGTGTGGATGGACGAAGAAAAGATGGATCTGGAAAAATCTTTCTTCCTGAAGCAGACGACCAATACCAGCCGTACACGCATCGACAGCATCAAATACAAAGTGGATATCAACACGATGGAGCATCTGTCGGTGGAAAACGGACGCCTGGCCAAAGAAGATGTTCCGATGCAGCTCAACCAGATTGCACGCGTAGTTCTGACTTCTTCGAAGGAAATCTTCTTCGATCCGTATACTCAGAACAAGGCTACCGGTGCTTTCATCCTGATCGATCCTATCACAAACAATACCAGTGCCGTGGGAATGATCATCGACCGGGTAGAAGACAAGGATATGCACAACACCATGGAACTGCCTGTGCTTGACTTGCCGAAACTGGGTATTGCTCCGGAACACTACGAAGCGATTGAAAAAGCGGTAAAAGACCTGGGCCGCCAGGGTATTGCCATCGAAATCAAGAAATAATTCGAAGTTAAAAAGATTATGGGATTACTAGAATTCAATAAACTGCCGATCAATACGCTGGTAGGTGCCGACTGGAAAACATTCAATCAGGTTACTGCCGGACGTACCATCGACCCGGCCTATAAGGGAAAATACCGTCTGACAAAGGCGGTATGCCGCCTGTTGTCTACCCTCAAGCCTCTTCAGGACAGACGATATGAAAAGCTGCTGGCCGACAAACCGCTGGAACACGATCCGGTGTTCATCCTCGGTCACTGGCGGAGCGGAACAACTTTCATGCACAACGTGTTCTCATGCGACAAG
This sequence comes from Phocaeicola coprophilus DSM 18228 = JCM 13818, assembly GCF_000157915.1. Classification (GTDB taxonomy): domain Bacteria; phylum Bacteroidota; class Bacteroidia; order Bacteroidales; family Bacteroidaceae; genus Phocaeicola; species Phocaeicola coprophilus. The sequence continues at coordinate 708,550 of NZ_EQ973643.1, forward strand.
CATTTCGGTTACAACACCACGTATCAGACGGTCTTCCCGCACCTGATGATGTGGGGACAGCCCTTCTTCAAGAAGAATATGAGCTGGCTGATGCCTGACAAACGTCCGACCGACAACATGGAACTGGCAGTAGATCTACCTCAGGAAGAAGAGTTCGCACTGGCCAACATGATGCCTTACACGTACTACAATTTCTGGTTCCTGCCCAAACACATGCAGGAATATGCTGACAAGTATCTGCTTTTTGATAATATTACGGAAGAAGAACTGAAGGTATTCGAAGAAGTATTCACCAAACTGATCAAGATTTCGTTGTGGAATACACACGGAACCCAGTTCCTCAGCAAGAACCCGCCTCATACGGGACGTGTAAAAGAACTGGTGAAAATGTTCCCCAACGCGAAATTCATCTATCTGATCCGTAACCCGTATACCGTATTCGAATCAACACGCAGCTTCTTCACCAATACCATTCAGCCGCTGAAGTTGCAGGATATCAGCAACGAACAGCTGCAGGAAAACATTCTGTCTGTCTATGCAAAGTTGTATCACAAATACGAAGCAGACAAGAAGTTTATTCCGGAAGGAAATCTGGTGGAAGTACGTTTCGAAGACTACGAGACCAATGCATTCGACCTGACTCAGGAGATCTATCAAAAGCTCTCTTTGCCGGGATTCGATGAAGCACGTGCCGATATCGAAGCATACGTCAACAAGAAGAAAGGATATAAGAAGAACAAGTATCAGTACAAACCCGAAACCGTAGAACTGGTGGAAAAGAACTGGTCGTTTGCCCTTGACCAGTGGGGTTACAAACTCTGATCCAAAACAACAACGGCACGCAGACTTCCAATTGTCCGCGTGCCGTCTTTTTTATGTCTATACGTACCGGAACATCTGTCCGGCCGATTACCCGAATTTATCTATTCATTTCATCTGTATTGTCTGCAAGAAAAAAAAGTTCCACCAGCACGATACAAGAGTTTCTTCCTGCTGAAACAAAAAGTTC
>NZ_EQ973643.1:712352-753697 GCF_000157915.1 Phocaeicola coprophilus DSM 18228 = JCM 13818
AAAAAGTTCCACCAGCACGATACAAAAGTTTTCTCCAGACGAAACCGGATAATCCTCTCTTCGGATGTACCAGATGAAACCTTTACTGACGCTGATCAGTCAGCCAGAGTCAGCGCTACAATACAGTCCGTATCCGGTTTCAGATCTGCTGTATGAAGCACCACTCCGCCATCAATACGCTCTGCCTTGACTTTCTCTCCACCATCAAAAAGTACAGCTTTCTTCACACGTTCCTTCAGAGGCAGCGTAATGAATGACGGCATTTTGTCGGCAAGGATATGTACATACAGCATATTTCCCTTCCGGGTAGTCGTACCCCATTCCGATGATTCTACACCACCACGGGTGGTACCATAAATCGTCTCACCGTATTTATTCATCCATTCTCCCATTCCTTTCAGACGATCAAGCGCCAAAGCCGGAAGTTCTCCATTCGGCTGAGGGCCGATATTCATCAGCAGATTGGCTCCTTTTCCTGCAGCACGAACCAGCAGACGAACCAAAGTAGGTACAGATTTATAGTTTTGGTCCTTCACCCGGTAGCCCCACATTCCGTTCATGGTTTCACAAGTTTCCAGCGGAAGCTGACCGATTTTTGACGTTCCGGAAAAACCGGCTTTGTTCTCACCGGGCAGATCACGTTCGAACATCTGGAAATCTTCGCCTTCGATAGGAGCCCGGTGATGGTTGTTACCAATCATACAAGCAGGCTGCAGTTTATGAATCAAGGCATACTGTTCTCCCAGTCTCCAGTCAAAATTCTTGTCGACTTCCCAATGATCCCATACTCCGTCAAACCAGATAGCTCCGACAGGTCCATAGTTGGTGAGCAGCTCTGTCAGCTGGTTGTTCATAAACTGGTAATAGGTATTCCAGTCTCCATGTTTGGTACGTCCGGTATTATGTCCGGTATATCCGTAAGGATAATAATCCTCACGCGTCCAGTCAAGGTGAGAATAATACAGATGCAGTTTGATTCCCTGTTTCTGACATTCCTCGGCAAGTTCCTTGATGATATCCCGCTTGAAAGGAGTTGCATCTATAATGTCATAATCCGAATAGCGGGTATCAAACATGGAGAATCCGTCATGATGACGGGTTGTGATGCAAATATACTTGGCTCCTGAAGCCTTAATGGCTGCCACCCATTCCTTTGCATTGAAGCGGGACGGATAAAAGCCGGAAGCAGCCTTCGCATACTCATGGCAGTCAATGCCCGAAGTTTCCATATACCATTCCCCCTGTCCGAACATACTGTAAATTCCCCAATGCAGGAAAATACCAAACTTGCTGTCGCTAAATTCCTGACGTGCCTGCAAATTCTCCGGTGTAGGCTGATAGCCGGTCTGTCCCTGTTGGGCAAACAAGGAAGAAACCCCGAGGAAAGTTCCCAACAGAACTCCCTGCCAACGATTACCTTTGTGTCTTTTCATGTTTCTACAATTTTAATTACTATATTAATTATGCAATAATTTTCTATTTATGTTTCCCCCGACTTCTTCTGCAGAATCATTCTTCTGTCATTTCCTTTTTCCGCTGCTGATAAAGCTGCCAGGAATTGACCACATTATGCCATACGCTATAAAAACCGGCTGCCACAGCTGTAACAGGAGTAAAGAAAGTATATCCCATCCAAATGGCAAGAACCGTATTTTTCTGTCCCAAAGCCTGCCCGGCACTGACAGCATCATTATAATGGCGTCCGATCTTGCGCCCCAGCCAGAACTGCAGGGCACAGCATACCAATGAAACAACAGCCAGTCCGAACTGGTATTCCCAGGAGACTTCACTATGGACAATACTTTTCACCGTCACGGCAATGGCCAGTGTCAAAGCGACAGCCCACAGGTAAAAAGAGAGCCCGGAAATATCTCCCAAGCGTTTGTGAAGTCCCGGAGAAAGATAGCGCAACAGGATAGCTGCGATAAAGGGTCCCAGCAACAAAGGAAACACTTTCCCCAGAATCAGCGCAAAAGAAGCTCCGAATCCCAATCCGGGATGCGGATGGATAGACGGAACAACCAGTGGCACCAGAAAGGCAACCAGCAGGTTGATCAGAATCGTATAGGAGGTCAGATGAGCTGCATCACCTTTCAGTTTCCGGGTAACAACCGCAGCAGCCGTCGCCGTCGGGCAAATCAGACAAAGCATTCCTCCTTCCACCAGCACATGAGCCGGAATATCCGGAAAGAGCCAGATCAGCAAAGCCAGCAACAGGAAAGCTCCTCCCTGAATCAGCAAGAGCCAGAGATGCCACCGGCACGGACGCAGTTCCGAAACGTTCACTTTACAGAAAGTCAGGAACAGCATCAAAAAAATCAGAACCGGCTGAACAATGGCCACAGCATGTTCCACATAGGGCTTCGTCGGCTCCAGAAATGGGATATTTACATACACAAAATAAAGGACAATACCCATCAGCATAGCGATAGGTAATGTCCAGTTCTTCATGAAACGTATAATTTTCATTTCTTTCTCGTATCAGGACTCAAACAGTTTGCAACGTGACAGCATACAAGCACCGACCACTCCTGCCTTGTCCTGTAATTTGGATAAAACAATTGCAGAATCCCTGCTTACCAGATTCAGAGAATATTTACGGACCGCGCTTTTTACCGGCTGAAGTACATAATCGCCCGTCAGGGCCAACGTACCGCCGATAACAACCAGTTCCGGATTCATCAGGTTAATCAGACCGGCCAGATAACGTCCCAGTTTACGTCCGATTTCCTCAACCAGTTCAATGCACAGTACATCTTCCTTATTGGTTGCCGCTATGATCTCATCCAACATCAGGGGTGTTTTGCCTGACAAAATCCTTTCTGACAGGATTGAAGACTGGCCGGCACGCACACGTTCACACAACACACGGTGTAAAGCTTCTCCGGAAACTTCTGTCTGCAAACAGCCTTTCTTTCCGCAACGGCAGATTATTTCATTATCAAAGACATTAAAATGTCCGAACTCTCCCGAGAATCCGGAACGTCCCGAATAAATCTTTCCGTCGATGACAAAAGCAGATCCAAGTCCCCAGCTCAGGTTGATGTAGACAATGTTCTTCTCACCTTTTACAACTCCTTTCATCAACTCACCATATGCCATAGCACGGGTATCGTTGTCAATGCTGACCGGATAATTCAGTTTTTCGCTCAAGATATCAGCCAACGGGCGTTCTTCAAAATTAAAGGTACTGAAACTATAGCCTTCTTCCGGATTGACACGTCCGGAAATATTAACACCAATCTGAAGAATCTTGGTCTTGTCAACAGGTGTCTGATCAATGAAGTTCCGGATATGACGGCAAAGTTCTTCCAGCCCTTCCGGAGTATTCTCCAGATGGCACTCTATCTCCATTTGCAGATCAATCATATCTCCCGTGAAATTCATCAAACCGATATTTATACAATACGATTTGATATCCACTCCCACCAGATATCCGGAATCAGGATTCAGACCATACAAATTAGGCGGTCTTCCTTCTGTACTCTCCTGCTTTCCGTAACTGACCAGATAACCGGCATCACACATTTCGGTTATGAACTTCGTAACCGTAGGAATGCTTAAATCTATTTCTTTCGCCAAGTCAGGAATCGTGGAAGAGTGATTATGCATATAATAGGTGATAATCCGTTTCTGGGTCATTACATTTTTTGAACCACTATCAAGTTCGCTAATCAACTGGTGCACCATAATTATTCAGGCAAAAAGGTTTCTTATATTTCTTAACAACCGAATCTTATCAACTCAGAGTTTGGCATTTTTCTTTTGAAGCGCTAAAATAACTATTTTATGCATCTTATCCAACAAAGTGAGACATTATTATTCCATAAATGAGCAAAAGCCATTATTTACGTCAGAATCAGAGCCAGATTCAAATTATTTTTTTAACTTCGGAGCAACTTAAAACCAACTTCACATGAGAATCATCCAATTATGGCTGACACTGTTCAGCATATTCCTGCTTCCCTTCACAGGTTCAGCACAAGAAAAAAACACCTGTTTATCCGGCCATCTGCCCGACTATCCCCTGCCCAAAGGTGTCTCTGCCCCCTTCGCCGGATTCATCGGAGACTGGCTTGTCGTAGCAGGAGGATGTAATTTCCCGGACATACCAGCCTCAGAAGGAGGGAAAAAAGTTTATTACAGCCAGGGATATGCACTGGACACACATGCAGCTTCTCCCCAATGGCTTCCCCTCCCCGACCTTCCATACCCCGTTGCCTATGGCGCATCCGTAGAAACTCCTCAAGGTCTGGTCTGCATCGGTGGCATGAATGCAGACTCCTGCCTGACACAAGTATACAGACTTACCTGGAATGAGGCAGAAGGATTCTCTGTTCAGCAGCTCCCCGCTTTACCGGAAACCATAGACAATGCTTCTGCAACCCGGGCAGGAAATAACATATATGTTACCGGAGGAAATCAGCAATATGGACAAAACAACCTGTACACTTTAAACCCGGAAACAGATTCCGTCTGGACCAAACTTACTCCCTATCCCGGTCCGTACCGGGTACAGCCGGTTCTTGCAGCCGGTAAAAATCATCTGTTTTTAGCCGGAGGATTCCAGTCTTTTCCGGAATCCAAAACCTGTACTCTTTCCTCCGACCTGCTGGAATATGACATCCATTCCGGACAATGGAAACAAAGTATTCAACTTCCTTCTGAAAAAGACGGACAACCCAGATGCCTGGTTGGAGGTGCAGGTGTCAGCCTGAACAATCAAATTATTTTTACCGGAGGAGTAAACTACAAAATATTCCAGCACGCTTTAGAGGGCAAAGCCGGAAAAGACTATCTGCAACATAGTCCCGAATGGTATCGTTTCAATGATGATTTGCTATTGTTTGATTTCCAGAAGGGAACCTGGAAAATCCTGTACGACATTCCCGGAATGGCCAGAGCCGGAGGAATACTGCTCCATCATAATCATACATTATATATGATATGTGGCGAACTGAAGCCTGGTATCCGGAGTGCACAGATCACGACATATCCGTTAAATAAATAACGACAGAAATAAATGTTAAAAGATTTGTGTTATTAAAAACATCATCTTATATTTGCCGATATAAATAAATAATTTTATTAAATACAACGCCATGGAAAAGATTATTGGACTAATTGACGCCCCTTTCACTCCTTTTTATGAGAATGGAGAAGTAAATTATGAACCTATTGAAGCCTATGCCAAAATGTTGGCCAAAAATGGCTTGAAAGGTGTATTTATCAACGGTTCCTCTGGAGAAGGCTACATGCTGACAGAAGAAGAGCGTATGAAACTGGCCGAACGCTGGATAGAAGTTGCTCCTGAAGGCTTTAAAGTAATCGTGCATGTAGGAAGCTGCTGCGTCAAAGCCAGCAAAATGCTTGCTGAACACGCCCAGAAGATCGGAGCCTGGGGTATCGGTGCAATGGCTCCTCCTTTCCCGAAAATCGGTCGCATTGAAGAATTGGTAAAATATTGCGAGGAAATCGCAGCCGGAGCTCCGGAACTTCCATTCTACTATTATCACATACCGGCATTCAACGGAGCATTCCTTCCGATGACGGCCCTGCTGGAAGCTGTAGACGGACGTATCCCGAACTTTGCCGGAATCAAATATACCTATGAAAGCATCTATGAATACAACCAGTGCCGCCTCTACAAGAACGGTAAGTATGACATGCTGCACGGACAGGATGAAACGATTCTTCCGTCACTGGCCATGGGTGGTGCACAAGGCGGTATCGGTGGAACAACCAACTACAACGGAATAAATCTGGTAGGAATTATTGATGCATGGAAAGCAGGTGACATCGAAAAAGCACGTGAACTGCAAAACTTCTCTCAGGAAGTTATCAACGTTATCTGCCATTATCGCGGCAACATTGTAGGTGGAAAGCGTATCATGAAACTGATCGGACTTGACCTGGGCAAAAACCGCACTCCGTTCCAGAACATGACAGACGAAGAAGAACAGCGTATGAAAGCTGAACTGGAAGCAATTCATTTCTTTGACCGTTGCAACAAATTCTAAGCACCATGAACTTAAATACTTATTTCAGCTACTGGGCAGAATTATATAAGGAAGACATGATGAACAACATCATGCCTTTCTGGATGAAATATGGTCTTGACACCCAGAATGGAGGTATCTATACCTGTGTAGGACGCGACGGCCAGTTACTGGATACCACCAAATCCGTATGGTTCCAGGGACGTTTTGCTTTTACCTGCTGCTTTGCCTACAACAACATAGAACCCTGTCAGCAATGGCTTGATGCAGCCAAATCTACTTTGGATTTCATTGAAGCCCATTGCTTTGACACCGACGGCCGGATGTTTTTCGAAGTAACAGCAGAAGGTACCCCTCTGCGTAAAAGAAGATATGTCTTCAGCGAAAGTTTCGCAGCCATTGCCATGGCTGAATATGCACTGGCAACAGGTGATCAGGCCTATGCACAGAAGGCCTTGTCTGTTTTCAAGGATATGCGCCGTTTCCTGAACACACCGGGAATTCTGGAGCCCAAATACCTGCCCAGCGTACAGGCTCAGGGACATTCCATCACCATGATTATGATTAATGTGGCCAGCCGTATCAAGAAGGTAATCAGTGATCCGGAACTGGATCTGCAAATAGACGAATCTCTGAATGCACTGAAGAAATACTTCATGCACCCGGAATTCAAAGCTTTGCTGGAAACAGTCGGTCCGAATGGTGAATTTATTGATACGATCAACGGACGTACCATCAACCCCGGTCACTGCATCGAAACAGCCTGGTTCCTGTTTGATGTAGCAGCCGACCGCAATGGAGACCGTGAACTGACCGACATGGCCCTGACCATTCTCAACTGGTCATGGGAATGGGGATGGGACAAAGAATATGGAGGTATCATCAACTTCAGAGACTGCAAGAATCTTCCTCCCCAGGACTATTCACAAGACATGAAGTTCTGGTGGCCACAGACCGAAGCCATCATTGCAACCCTTTATGCATACAAACTGACCAAAGATCCGAAATATCTGGAGATGCACAGACAAATCAGTGAATGGACGTATGCTCATTTCCCCGATCATGAATTCGGTGAATGGTATGGTTATCTCCACCGCGACGGTTCAGTGGCTCAGCCTGCCAAAGGTAACCTGTTTAAAGGACCTTTCCACATTCCCCGCATGATGACTAAAGGATATATGTTATGTAAAGAACTGCTTGCCGGTGAATAATCGGCAGGCAGATTTCCGTTAACTTGGTTATTTGAATATATATGAAGAACTCTAAAATATATCCGTGGGTAGTTGTTGCCCTTCTCTGGGGAGTAGCCCTGCTGAACTATATGGACCGCCAGATGCTGAGCACCATGAAGGATGCCATGCAAATGGACATCACAGAACTTCAGTCAGCCACCAATTTCGGCAGACTGATGGCTGTATTTTTGTGGATCTACGGTTTTATGAGTCCGGTCGCCGGTATGATTGCCGACCGCCTCAACCGGAAATGGTTAATTGTCGGAAGTCTGTTCGTGTGGTCAGCTGTAACTTACTTAATGGGTATAGCCGATACATTCCAGCAAATATTCTGGCTCAGAGCCCTGATGGGAGTAAGTGAAGCTCTTTATATCCCGGCAGGCCTTTCTCTGATTGCCGATTACCATTCCGGCTCATCCCGTTCACTTGCCGTAGGTATTCACATGACCGGTCTTTATACAGGACAGGCCATCGGTGGTTTCGGTGCAACGGTTGCTGCAGCATTTTCCTGGCACACCACCTTCCATTGGTTTGGTATCATCGGTATTGCATATGCTGTCGTCCTGATGCTTTTCCTGCATGACAAGAAAACAGAAAAGGTAAAAACCGAACGCCCCAGTCCGGGAACGAATCAAAGCAGTCTGGGCAAAGGATTACGGGTATTATTCACTAACACTGCTTTCTGGGTCATCTTATTCTATTTTGCAGCATCCAGCCTTCCCGGATGGGCTACCAAGAACTGGCTGCCGACTCTGTTTGCTGAAAATCTGAACTTACCGATGTCTGAAGCCGGACCGATTTCTACAATTACCATTGCCGTATCTTCATTTATCGGTGTCCTGCTCGGAGGAACCCTTTCAGACCGGTGGGTACAAAAGAATCTGCGCGGTCGTGTCTATACCGGAGCCATCGGACTGGGAATGACTATTCCGTCATTGCTCCTGCTAGGATGCGGTCATCACATAGTAGCTGTCGTCGGAGCCGGACTTTTGTTCGGTATCGGTTTCGGAATCTTTGATGCAAACAATATGCCGATCCTCTGCCAGTTTGTCTCCGCCAAACAACGGGCAACCGCTTATGGAGTGATGAACATGATCGGAGTATTTGCCGGAGCCTTCATTACAGACTTGCTGGGCCAGTGGAGCGACGGAGGAGATCTGGGACTGGGATTCTCCATGCTTGCGATCGTAGTGGCTGCTGCCTTATGTGCACAACTTTACTTCCTGCGCCCCAAAACCGACAATGTTGAATAATTAATTGTTATAGTTCTATGATTATCTCAAATTTACAGAATAGTTCAAGAGTGGAGTCCTTGCACCCACTCTTCAAAAAACTCTTTGATTATGTAAAGACGCACGACCTGCTGCATACAGAATGCGGACGCATCGAACTGGACGGTGACAACCTGTTCATCAACAATTCAAATCCTACTTGCGTTACTGCCGACCAGCAGGTTCTTGAAGTACACCGTGACTACATTGATGTACATATTCTTCTGGAAGGACAGGAAACCGTCGGATGGAAAGCTCTGGAAGATCTGACCCAAGAGACCAAAGTCTATGAAAAGGAAGGTGACTGCGCACTATATGCTGACCGTCCGACAACTTATGTAACCTTGCAGCCGGGACAATTTCTGATCGTTTATCCGGAAGATCCGCATGCACCGATCATCGGCGAAGGAAAGATCCGCAAACTGATCGGTAAAGTAAAAGTTAATTTCACTCTTTAAAGTATAGACACATGAAAAAGTTTTTATCACTGACTGCAGGTCTTCTTTCGGTCATGGCCGTACAAGCAGCCGACACCTTGTTTATTAAGGCGCCACAAGTGCCTATCCTGATAGAGCGCAATGACAATGTTCTCTTCTACATGCGTATGGATGCCAAGGAAACCAAAACCCTGGACGAAGTAACAGTCACCTTTGGCAAGGATGTTCCTCTTTCTCAGATCAAGTCCGTCAAGTTGTATTACGGTGGAACGGACGCCTCACAAGATCGGGGCAAGAAACGCTTCGCCCCCGTGGAATACATTTCCAGCAATACTCCGGGCAAGACGCTGGCAGCCAATCCATCTTACTCCGTACGCAAATCGGAAGTACAGCCAAAGAATGACCGCACTATCGTATTGAAAGGAGAACAGAAACTCTTCCCCGGCTACAACTTCTTCTGGGTAAGTCTGGAAATGCAGCCCTCTGCATCACTTCAGACCAAAGTCACTGCCGACATCACCTCGGTAAAGGCTGACGGCAAAGAAAATCCCACCAAACTGGTTTCAGACAAGAACATCGAACGAAGAATGGGTATCGGTGTACGTCATGCCGGCGACGACGGCTCTGCCGCATTCCGTATTCCCGGACTGGTTACGACCAACAAAGGAACCCTTCTTGGCGTATACGACGTACGTTACAACAGCAGCGTAGACTTACAGGAACACATTGATATCGGTCTGAGCCGAAGCACTGACGGCGGAAAGACTTGGGAAAAAATGCGTCTTCCCCTTGCATTCGGCGAATACGACGGCCTGCCTGCCGCACAAAACGGTGTGGGAGACCCCTCTATCCTGGTAGATACCAAAACCAATACCGTATGGATCGTTGCTGCATGGACGCACGGTATGGGTAATCAGCGTGCCTGGTGGAGTTCTCACCCCGGCATGGACCTGAACCATACAGCCCAGCTGGTCATGGCCAAGAGTACAGACGACGGAAAGACATGGTCAGCTCCGATCAATGTCACCGAACAGGTAAAGCTTCCTGAATGGTATTTCCTGTTGCAAGGACCGGGACGAGGCATTACTACAAGTGACGGAACACTGGTTTTTCCGATCCAGTTCATCGACAAGACACGCATTCCCAATGCAGGAATCATGTACAGCAAGGACCGTGGAGAAACCTGGAAAATTCATAACTATGCGCGTACCAACACCACCGAAGCACAGGTGGCAGAAGTTGAGCCGGGAGTGCTGATGCTGAACATGCGTGACAACCGGGGTGGAAGTCGGGCTGTCTATACAACAACAGACTTCGGACAGACCTGGAAAGAACATGAATCCTCACGTACAGCCCTGATCGAACCGGTCTGCATGGCCAGCCTCATCAGTGTCAAGGCCAAGGACAATGTACTCGGAAAAGATCTGCTGATCTTCTCTAACCCGAACAGCACAAGCGCCCGTAAGGATATGACCATCAAGATCAGTATGGACGGAGGAAAAACCTGGTCAGCCGATCATCAGCTTTTACTGGATGAAGACTACAACTGGGGATATTCCTGTCTGACCATGATAGACAAGGAAACAATCGGTATCCTTTATGAAAGCAGTGTCGCACATATGACTTTCCAAAGCATCAAGCTGAAAGATATCGTGAAATAACATACCTGCAATATATTGCATAGAAAACACACTGATTTAATGTCAGATGACAAAGGATGGGCTTCTACCGGATGAAACCCATCCTTCTTTTTTTGCCACAGGAACTGTCTCCGGCTCCATAGCCCCAGCCTGCAGATGCCATATATTTCCTGAGCCCAGCCAACCAATACATTTACAGGTCCTTTTGCAAACAAAGTTTGCAGAATTTGAAAAAATTTGCAAACTTTGCAAGAGAGCTTCATTCTCTAGACTAAAACATGAAAAACCTCTTAAAAACATAACAACAAAATGAAATCAAAACACTTACTCATGGCTCTCCTTTCAGGAGGACTCACCTTCGGCAGCTGTACTTCGACACCTCACGTACCGGAAGGTAAATATCTGATAGCAGGCATGCTAAAAAATGTACCCGACAGCACTGTTATCAGTCTATATAAAAGCGATGGGAAACTGCTCAAACAGATACAGACAGACACTGTCATCAATGGGAAATTCTCTTTTCAGGATACGGTCAGTAGCCCTTCTCCCCAACAGTTGATATTATTATCCGACAATGAAGGATTTCCCGGCGTATGGCTATACGTATGGGTACAGTCCGGCAAATATATTCAAATCACAGGCGAAGACCGTCTTTTACCCTTGTGGAAGGTAAGCAGTGAAATCGAAGAGCAACAGGCGACCAATGATTTTATGGCTTTATGTCCTTCGGAAAGAAAGCGCTCCATGCAGTGGCATGCCCAGGAATCCGATCTGTTCCGTGCTGCAAAAGGAAAGAATATCGACTGGAAGAAAATAGATTCTCTGCGTACATTGTATGACCCGTTGGACAGTCTCATCTATGTAGCCGAACTGAATTATATGAAAGATGCTCCGATTACAGCTACATGGCTGAACAACTACCAGTCGTACAGTTCTTTCCTGCAATACAACCCCGAATTCGGCCACAAAGAACTGATCCGTTCCCTCTATGCCCGAATGTCTGAAGCAGACAAAGCAACTGAAGCCGGACAAATTATTACCGGATATATGAATTTGCCGGAAACAGTCAACGTTGGTGATGAAATGGCAGACGGTGATCTGTATGATCTGGACGGCAATGTACGTCACCTTTCGGAATTCAAGGGAAAGTACATTCTGCTTGATTTCTGGAGCCAGGGTTGCGGTCCCTGCCTGCAGTCACTTCCGGAATTGGAAGAAGTCACCGAACAGTACAAGAACCAGATGGTAGTTGTCAGCATCAGTCAGGATTCTGAAAAGTCATGGAAGGAATTCATTGCCAAGAAACAGCTGAAAGGCAACCAGTGGAACGAACTGCTTAAAGGGAATACCGGTCTCGGAGCCGCTTATCAGGTAACAGGAATACCGCATTATGTCATGATCTCACCGGACGGAAAAGTAAAACAGATCTGGAGCGGATATGGCAAAGGCTCCCTGAAAGCAAAGATGAAAGAACTGATCCAATAACGGAAACAACTCACATAGCTATATAAAAAGGAACCGCAGTGATTACTGTCCGACTGATATTGTCTCCCGTAATCCCTGCGGTTCTTGTTTCTAATCTATATGTTATCTTCCTACCCTAGTATTTACATAGCTGTAAGCTCCAGCACATGGCTTTGTGTAGCAGCAAATCCAAAGACTTCAATACCTACCTTCATCAGATAATCACCGGTGTAAGTCTGTCCGTTTGATTTCAGTGCAGAATCAACACCCGGCATCAGGTTGATTTCTTCCACTTTATATGTCTTGTTCGGATCAAGTCCCTGCAACTTCACATTAATCAGTTTTTCCTGGAAGCGGGGATATACATCGTATGCAAACAATACAGCCTTCTTCTGATCTTTGCTGACATAATTGACAGCCATATGATTTGTTTCGTAAGGAGAAACCAGACGGTACTGGTCACCATCCATAATAGCTGGCTGCAAACGTTTCCAGTTGGCAACAGCATCCTGGCAATATGCCAGTTCATCAGCGGTCATATCTTTCAAGCCTATATCAAATCCCAGTTTGCACATGGAAGCAACATCTGTACGGAACTTCACGGAAGTATTCTTGTTCCAGCTTGTCACGTGTGCACACATGGCTTTTGCCGGGAAGAACTGTGAGAATCCCCACTGAATATATACTCGTTCCACCGGATCGGTATTGTCACTGCACCAGAATTCCGTGAAGTACTTCAGAGCTTCATAATCGCAGCGGGCACCACCACCGGAGCAAAGCATCATCGGCACGTTCGGATAGTTTTCTTTCACACGTTTCATCACATTGTAGACGCCACGCACATGATCAATGTACAACTGGCCTTGTTTATCCTTCAGGTAAGGAGAATAGATGTTCGTGATCGGGCTGTTGCAATCCCATTTGAAGAAAGCAATTTCCGGATTTTCTTTCATCAGATTTTCTACAACACCATATACGTAATCCTGTACGGCGGGGTTGCTTAAGTCAAGCACCAGCTGGTTACGGTAATAGTAAGTCTTTCTGTTTGCATCATGGATAGCCCAGTCAGGATGTTTCTCGAACAACTCACTCTTGGGATTCACCATTTCAGGTTCAATCCAGATACCGAACTTCACTCCGGCTTCCTTCGCAGCTTTCACAAGAGCAGGTACACCACCCGGCAGTTTGCTGTGAGTTACTTCCCAGTCGCCCAGACCAGCATGGTCATCTTTACGGGGATATTTGTTTCCAAACCATCCGTCATCCAGCAAGAACATATCTACACCCAGGTGTTTGGCTTCCTTCATCAGGTTGGCCAGAATTTCCTGATTGAAATCAAAACCGGTGTTTTCCCAGTTATTCAGCAGAGTCAGACGAGTACCCTTACCATCCTTCAGGCTGTAATTACGGGCCCATTCATGCAAATTGCGGCTTCCTTGTGAACTACCCTGATTGCTCAGTGTGAAGATAAATTCAGGAGTTGTAAACACTTCATCCTTTTTCAGTTCATAATTGGAAGCATATGGATTAATAGCCGGAATGACACGCAGGCTACCTGCATTATCCACTTCAAACGTAAAGCGGAAGTTACCGGTCCATCCCAGTGTTCCCATCAGGACATCTCCCTGATTTTCGCTGACGGACTGATCCAGTCCCACTTCGAAGAAAGGATGTGTGTGCATGGCTGCGCGGCTGCCCAATTTAGTATCGATCACTTTCTTTCCGAACTGCAGCTGCTGGCTGCTCATTCTTGCTTCCTTAGCCCAGTCACTGCTGAATTCAGTCAGGTAATAAGACGAACGGCAGAAGTAAAGCATGGTAGAAGCATAGGTAGACAGAATGATCGGTTTCTTTTCCTGATGCTTGATTTCACTCCAGGTCTTGATGACATTTTCTTTCGGATAAGCCACATAATGCAGGGTTACATCCACCGGATATTTGTCATCCCGCAAATTAATGGTAGTCTGTGTTCCGCCTTCAACCGGAGAAGTAGAGGAAGACACATAGTATAAATAAGTAGAAGTGTTTCCATCATTGTGGGTGATAGCTACAGCCGGTTCAAAATAATCTTCATTACCGGAACCACTGTATACTTCCCATCCGCGCTGACTGATACTTCCGTCTGAACCGGCATGTATATCCCAGGAAAAACGATTCACATCAGCTTCATGTAATAGTTTTTCACCTAAATAAGTCTGATAAAGACGACCGTTCTCACCTACTTTCAGAATCAGATCGGTCTGATCCGTTGAGATACGAATCACTTTACTCTCCTCTGCATTCATTTGAAGAGCAGCAAGTGTCAATGCACCTGCAAAAAGAATTTTTTTCATGGTTGATATCAATTAATGGTTATATTCTGTAATACTTCTATTTCCCCTCATTCATCAAAACTTGAGACTTGCAGAAAATTCAACGGTAAACGGACGAAGGTAACTACCGCTCATGTAACATCCTGCATATTGTGAAGCCTCATCTTTGGTAATCAGTTCCGAGCCACTGATTGTTCCTTTGGCACCTTTCTGATTCAGGAAGTTCACAACAGTCACACCCAGATCCAGATGTTTGTTGACAGCCCAGTTCACACCACCAAAGGTTTCCCAGCGGCCATTGAAATAAAGAGCTTCCTGCAGATTGGCATAAGTCTTGCCAAAATAACGAAAACTTAACCACAAACGCAAATCCTTTGTAATATTATAGCTGGGATCCAACTCTATTAATGTTTGAGGGATTTCCTTTACAATCATATTATTTGCATTCACTCCCATCTGCGTACCATCATTAAAGGTTACGCTGGCACTATAGTTTTTATACACCGGTTTCTGGTAAGTGAACAGAGCATGCAGATGGAATCCTTTAAACGGATCGATTTCAGCAGAAGTCGTCCAACCCAGAGTCTGGATATCATAGATCAGCAACACAGTCTTTCCTTCACTGGTACCCGGTTTAGTCAGGTTCTGCTGGTCAATATTGTTCGTCTTGGCAATGTAAGTCACCATGGAAGTAAGATCCAGCCAGTCATTCTTATAGAACAGTCCGCCACGTACCAAAGGAATAGTTACACGTTTGTATTGTTCTTCAGTAGGACCTGTACCGGCATATTCATTGATCCTCGGATAGCGTGTTGCTACGGTTCCGTCGGCTGTCAGACCGAATTGTTTGGTCACATTGTAGGTTACACGGGCTGTTGCCGCATAATTCAGTTTGTCTTTAGTCACTTTAGCCGGTGTGATTACTTCTCCGTCGGGAGCCGTATCGCCAATATAGAAACCAGAATAGCGAGAATGAGCAATCTGATCGGCAGACATACGGTAGTATTCCAGACGGGCACCATAATAAATATTCAGTTTCGGAGAAACCTGCCAGTCGTCTGTCAGATAAAGAGCCAGTTTGTTTTCGTAGCCCTTGGTGTATTCCGGACTCAGTTCATTAAAGCCACGGAAGCGGCTTCCGTCGGGAGCAGTAAGGATTTCAGGATATTCCTGCACTGAGCCTGTCCACTGGAAAGAAGAAGAATGATAATCCAGATGATAGTACCATTCATTCAATCCCAGACGCATCTGATGGTTTCCAAAACGCTGGGCCAGTTCCGAAGTTACCAGGAAGTTTTTCACTTTACCGAAGTGAAGCCAGGTACGACGTCCTTCCACCAGTCCTGCATAAGGCGTACCGTCAGACAAAGTATATCCGTCGCTTTCTGTCAGCTCACTGATGGTACTTCCACCAAAATCTACATAATTGGCTTCCGGTGCTGTCATATATTTCATATCCAGATTCCATTTCAGACCACTGTCGAATGTATAGTCTGTCAGGAACGTTACCTCATGAGAACGGTTGTCTTCCAGATCACGAAGATTGGCTTTCTTCATCTTGCCGTCCATGATATCCAGATACTCTATTTCGCCACTGGTAGGACCATATGAAGCCAGTCCCGGTTCAAAGCCCGGAATCTCCTTGATGGAACCATCACCTACATATATAAAAGGAGCTGCATTCAGTTCGTTACCGGAATTACGGCTATAAGCATACTTGTACATCAAGCTTGCCTTACCCTTCCGGTTGTTGAAAAGACGAGTCAGCCCGGCACGGTAGATTTGCATACGATCGGCATATTCATCAAACTTCACATCGAAAGTTCCCGGATCAAAAGTCTGATAAACACTTCCTGAATACAACCAGTTGTTACCGATTCCGCCGGAAACATTCAGATCAAACTGCTGAAGTCCGAAATGATTAGTCTTATAATTTAAGATTCCCTTGAATTCTTTTTGTCCAAGTTTGCTGGACGAGTCTACAGAATAAGCGATATTTCCCGTACGGATAGCTGATTCAGAAGGAGTCATCAGTCCGACTTCTCCCAGACTTGCATCACTGCGCCAATGATATTGCAGTTTATGAACAGCCGAAGAATAAACAGCCGGCAGTCCGTTTTCATAAACATTCACATCTTCACTTGGCAAACCAATCTGAATTTCTCGTGGTTTAGTGGCATCCGAAGCATTCAGCATCACGTTACGTTCACTGCCCTTCGCCTTTTTCACTTCCAATGAATCGTTGGAGATAACTTTCTTGTCTGCCTGTCTGGCATCCCGCTGTGCTGATGCATTTGCTGAAACCGACAGAAAAACCGCACACATTGCAAAAGGTAAAAAATTCTTTTTCATGAGGTTTAATTTAAGGATTCATATTCATCTATTCTCATTTTCCATCGTAAGTACTTCTGTTCCTCAATGGCGATAGCAAATGTAGATGATTTTATTTCATTCAGTTTTCAGGAGTAGAAGCCAGGTAGATGGAATACAGATATGCCGATCATATAAATAGCTGATAATTAACACTCATCAAAAAGAAATACTTGATATCAAAGTAGACCGAAGAACAGAGCCGGAAGAGTCTGATTCAGCAAGAATGCTTTTTTTATTTCCTCGATATAGAAAATTAAGACAAAATCACTAAATTTGTCTGAATGGTAATTTCTAGCCCCGACAAGAATATGAAACGGTACATTTATCTCCTTATTATATTGAGCCTGTTCAGTAGAAACTTCCTGCATGCCGGAACATCTGATTTTCCTCAATTATACAAGCAACTGGAACAGGTACTTGCACTGCGACAGGCCACTGCCCTGCACAAAGAAGCACGTATTGACAGTCTCCAGCAAACAATTCGTCCGGGCATGTCTGCTTCAACCCTTTACCAACTTTACGGCCAGATCTTTGAGGAATATTATGTTTACCGCTCTGACTCTGCTCTTTTCTATGTCGATCAGGCCGAGAAAATGGCAATCCGCCTCAATGATCTTCAAAAACAACAGCAGTGTATCATCAACCGTTCTCTGCTGCTTGCAACTACAGGCTACTTCTCACAAGCCCTTGAGCAGCTCAATGAAATCAATCGCGCACAGGTCGATTCAACCATGTTGCTGAGTTATTATACAGCCTACGAATGGGTATACAGTGTATGGAGCGAATATTCCAATGACGATGTCTATGCGCCTCAGTTCCGCAAGAAAGAAGTGCTTTATAACGATTCCATGTTACAAGTACTTCCCCGGGAAAGCAACGAATATTATTACTGGAAAGGAGAACTGAAAGCACGGACCGGCAATCAGCTTGAAGCCCAGCAGGCTTACGAAAAGGCTTTGCAGGGACTGGCAGTCAACACCCGTCTCTATGCGTGTGTCACTTGTGGTCTGGCCTTTGCCCACAAAAAGCAGGGTAATTTCCGGGAATATGAAAAATATCTGATTCTCTCGTCGATTTCCGACAACACCTGCCCGTTGAAAGAAAATCTGTCTATGCAGGAGTTGGCTATGTTTCTGTACGAAACTTCAGATCAGGAACTGGAAAAGGCCAACCGCTACCTGAATTACTCCATGGAAGATGCCATGTTCTACAACAACCGGCTGCGCATGCTTGAGATTGCCCGGAAGTTTCCTTCCATCGTCAGCTCCTACCAGCAGAAAAGCAATGACAAGAGTGAACGTCTGACACGTGCCATCTGCTTCATCAGCCTGCTGAGTCTCCTGCTTGCCGTTTCCATCTTCTATATCTACCGTCAGATGCAACAGCTCGGAAAGCAACGGAAAGCAGTGACCCACATGAACAACCAGCTGACTGAACTCAACAATGAACTGCTACGCACCAATCATATCCGTGAAGAATACGTAAGCCTGTTTCTTGATCTCTGTGCCGCTTACATCGACAAGCTAAACCGATATCAGGATCTCGTCAAGCGTAAAGTAAAAGCCAAGCAGACAGAAGATCTTGCCAAGCTGGCCAACAACAAGATGTCTGAAAATGATGCCAAACATTTCTTCGTAAATTTTGACACTACTTTCCTGACACTTTACCCGAACTTCATCAAGGAATTCAATGCCCTGCTCCGTGAAGGAGAAGAAATCATTCCGCAAAAAGGAGAAATTCTCAATACGGAACTGCGTATCTTTGCCCTTGTCCGATTGGGAATCAAGGACAGTTCACGTATCGCTACCTTATTATTCTATTCACCACAGACAATCTATAATTACCGGACTGCAGTAAGAAACCGTGCACGCGACCGGGAATCATTCGAAGAAAAGGTAAAGCAGCTTTGTCCCACCATTGATGAAAGCAAATAAGGAAAATCTCCCAGAAAAAGCCCGAAACGTTTTTTTAAAAGCCCGAAGTCTTTTCTTTCATTCGCCGAAACGTTTTTAAAAAAGCTGGAGACGTTTTTTCAAGAACAGTAAAAAAGAAAGGCCACTGAAAATCAGCGACCTTCGAACATCTTTGTGGAGCTGGAGGGAGTCGAACCCTCGTCCAAACAAGGAAGCCATATGCTTTCTACATGCTTATCTCTGCCTTCGGTTTTCGTGCATAAGCAAGACCAGAGCCACCCACTTATGCCTTAGTTCCTAAAATTTCATTCCGGCCGCGGAACAAGACCGAAACTATTCCCGATTTTACTGCACCGCTATACCAAACGCTTCGGAACAAGAGCTTTTGAGCGATGTCTCGTTTCCATCACTGTGACGGAAATAAAGCTAATCTACTGTACTTCGATTAAGCAGCGAGAGCATAATTTTCGTTGCCAGATAATTGTTCAGTAACTGAGATTATAGTGCAAATCACTGACGCACTGCATGCTTACATACCACATCTCTCGCTGTCAAAACCAAACAACCCCAGTTGTGATAATCATTGCAAAAGTAATGATTTCCCCGAACTTCGAAAAACTTTTCCTAGCTTTTCTTTCCGTTTTAATCTTCTTTTACAGAAAAATCAGGTTCCACACTCTTTCCTTTCTGACATTTCATCCGTATTATTCCCCTCCGGCCCTGCCGTTCCGAAACAACAGAAACGCCCGATTGCCATATCCTCTTTGCAAAAGCGACATCCGGTCTATTAAAATAGTGAAATTTTTCAGTAATTAAAGCCAAAGACCGTTTATTCCGCCGCATTTAGCTTCCAAAAGATTAGTATATACCACAGAACTTTCCTATCTTTGTAGCGCAAGATTAAAACAGGATATACTCTTTTATAACATAACTTAAATAATAAGAATTATGGAATTTGTAACAAACGAAAAACTTACCATTGTTGGTGCTGCCGGTATGATCGGTTCTAACATGGCTCAGACTGCTATCATGATGGGCTTAACTCCTAACATCTGTTTGTACGACCCGTACGCTCCAGGTCTGGAAGGTGTTGCTGAAGAATTGTTCCACTGCGGTTTCGAAGGTGTTAACATCACTTTCACTTCAGATATCAAAGAAGCGCTGACTGGTGCTAAATATATCGTAAACTCAGGTGGTGCAGCTCGTAAAGCTGGTATGACTCGTGAAGACTTGCTGAAAGGTAACGCTGCTATCGCAGAAGAATTCGGTAAGAACGTTAAACAGTACTGCCCGGATGTAAAACACATCGTTGTTATCTTCAACCCGGCTGACATCACTGGTTTGATCACTCTGTTGTACTCTGGTTTGAAACCGGGTCAGGTTACTACTCTGGCTGCTCTTGACTCTACTCGTCTGCGCAGCGAACTGGCTAAACACTTCGGCGTATCTATGGACGCTGTTGAAAACTGCCGTACTTACGGTGGCCACGGCGAACAGATGGCTGTATTTGCATCAACTGCAAAAGTTAACGGCAAACCGTTGACTGACATCATCGGTACTGACGCTCTGACTAAAGAACAGTGGGCTGAAATCCAGCAGAAAGTTACTAAAGGTGGTGCAAACATCATCAACCTGCGCGGTCGTTCTTCATTCCAGAGCCCGTCATACGTTTCTATCGAAATGATCGGTGCTGCTATGGGTGGTAAAGCATTCCGTTGGCCGGCTGGTACTTACGTTTCTAACGACAAGTACGATCACATCATGATGGCTTGGGAAACTTCTATCACAGCTGATGGCTGCCACTGCGCTGAACTGAACGGTACAGCAGAAGAACAGGCTGCTTTGGACAAGAGCTACGAACACTTGTGTGCTCTGCGTGACGAAGTAATCGCTATGGGCGTTCTTCCTCCGGTAGCTGAATGGAACAAGCTGAATCCGAACATTAAGTAATCGAAACTTAATCACCTCTATAAAAAGGGCTGAAGGGAACATTTCCTTTCAACCCTTTTTTCATATCCTGCCCACAATTTGTATTTTTTCATAAAAAACGTATTCTTAACCAAATACGATGAACCTTTTGACAGACTTTCCGTTATATAGAATTTAAAATTACACGACGGAAACCATGACACTCTCTAAAACCTTTATCCTGATCAGTCTGTCATTCTCTTCCCAGTTGCTGCATGCACATTCCAATTCCGACAGTCTGTACATACACTACAAAGATTCACAACTCCTTAACCGGACAACCCGCCCTACCCTGCAAGTAAACGCACGCGAAAGTTTTCGGAAAGAATTCTCTTATATGGGAATCCCGTTCATAGCTTCCGGTCTGATCGTCAAAAAAAGAAACAGTGACTTCCGTACATTACGCAACCGGTTTCAACCAGCTTTTCATCTGCGCTATGATGACTACACACAATATGTTCCGCTGGCTGCCACCTGGGGACTGAAACTGGCTGGACTGGAAGGACGAAGTTCATGGAAGGAACTGACAGTCAGCAATGTCTTTTCCGCCGCTCTCATGGCTGGTTTTGTCAACGCACTGAAATATACCACAAAAGAAACCCGACCGGACAATTCTTCAAACAACTCGTTTCCATCCGGACACACAGCCACTGCCTTTATGTGTGCCACCATCCTTCATAAGGAATACGGGATGATCAGTCCCTGGTTTAGTATCGGAGGATATACGTTTGCCGGACTGACAGGCATTACCCGTCAGCTGAACAACCGGCATTGGATCGGTGACGTACTGGTGGGAGCAGGTATCGGAATGATTTCGACCGATTTGGGTTATTTCCTGTCAGATCTGATATTCAAGCGGAAATATACGGATACATGGAAAGGAAAAACAGATTATGACCGCTATGATGCACCTTCTTTTCTGAGTTTCAGTATGGGAGCAGCCTCAGGCCCATCCCTTCTGCGCACGGCTGAACTGTATGATACGGAAAACGGCTCTCCACTAGGGATGAAGCTTAAAGCAGGAACCGCTACGACAGTCAGCATAGAAGGCGCTTATTTTTTCAATACATACTTCGGAATAGGTGGACGACTGAAAGTAGCTACGCTTCCAATAATCGCGGACATCCCGGAAGAAAACAAGAAATTTTTCGATATGGATGGTGACCGATATCAGGGAGCTCCGGTCAACATGTTCCTGCTTGACGGTCTGGAATCAGACCACCTCGGTATGTTTGATATGGATTTGGGAGTATATGGTTCTTATCCGGTCAGCCGCCATTTCCTCATTGGAAGCAAATTGCTGATAGGACGAAGAATGAATGCCAATTTCAGTCTGAATTCCGTCTGCCGGATCAATCCTCAGATTTTTGATCGCAGAATTGTCAGTGAGGAAGCCTACAAACAATTTTATCAGGAAGATGTAACGTACTATATGCAACAGGAAGATCTGACACACGAAGACTTGTTACAGAATCAGTATGTGGACGATGACTTCCTGAGTATCCGGAAAAGTTCTACCTGGAAAATAGGAACCGGAATCTCATTGACCTACCGCTATAAAGAAGACGCTGCTTTCCGGCTGTTCTGTGATTATGATTTTGCTTCTCCCCGGCTGACTTACGATCTGAAAAATACATGGACAGATGAAGAGGGGAAGCGGCCTTCCCGTTCCTACAGCCGCCGCACTCCCATGCATAATGTCACATTCGGAGGGGCCATCGTCTTCGTTTTCTGAACTGAAAGTCGTTGCACATTCTACTTATTTTTATTATTTTCGCCTCCCGATATGATAGACCAAGCCACCATAGACCGTATTCTTGATGCCGCCCAGATTGTGGATGTGGTATCTGAGTTCGTGACTCTTCGCCGCAGAGGAGTCAACTATATCGGACTGTGCCCCTTTCATAACGAAAAGACTCCTTCATTCAGCGTATCACCCAGTAAAGGTCTTTGCAAGTGTTTCAGTTGCGGAAAAGGAGGAAACGTGGTTCATTTTATCATGGAACACGAGCAGCTTACCTATTATGAAGCACTGAAATGGCTGGCTAGAAAGTATAACATTGAAATCAAAGAACGCGAACTGACTGATGAAGAAAAACAGGCACACAGCCTGCGCGAAAGTCTGTTCGTGGTAAACCAATATGCGGCCGAGTATTTTCAGGACATTCTTTACAACAACATTGACGGGCAGCGTATCGGTATGACCTATTTGCGGGGACGAGGATTCCGCGATGATATCATCAAGAAGTTCCAGCTCGGTTACAGCACAGACAGCCATGATGCCCTGGCCAAAGCTACCATTCAGAAAGGATATAAAGCCGACTATCTGGTAAAGACCGGACTCTGCTATCGCAAAGATGATGGCTCGCTGAGAGACCGGTTCTGGGGACGCGTCATTTTCCCTGTACATACGCTTTCGGGCAAGGTAGTGGCTTTCGGAGGCCGTGTGCTCAATGCGGCTACCAAAAACGTGCAGATGAAGTACGTAAACTCCCCTGAATCGGAAATATACCACAAGAGCCGCGAACTCTACGGTATCTACTTTGCCAAGCAGGCCATTGTCCGTCAGGACCGCTGCTTTCTGGTAGAAGGATATACCGATGTCATTTCCATGCATCAAAGTGGTATTGAAAATGTCGTTGCCTCATCGGGTACGGCACTGACAGCCGAACAGATACGGATGATCCATCGCTTCACCAATAACATCACTGTACTCTATGATGGTGACGGCGCCGGAATCAAAGCCAGTATCCGGGGTATTGACATGCTGCTGGAAGAAGGGATGAACGTAAAAGTCTGCCTGCTTCCTGACGGAGACGATCCGGACAGCTTTGCCCGGAAACATAATGCAACGGATTATCAGGCATATATCAACGGACATGAAGTAGATTTCATCCGTTTCAAGACCGACCTGCTGATGGAAGAAGCCGGAAAGGATCCGATCAAACGGGCCTCTCTGATTTCAAGCATTGTCAAGAGTATTTCTGTCATACCGGATGCCATCGTGCGTTCTGTATATATCCGTGAATGCAGCCAGATGTTGCAGATGGAAGAGAAGATCCTGGTGGAAGCGACAGCAAAACTTATTGAACAGGCTCGCGAAACCCGGTTCAAGGAAGAACAACGCCGCCAGCAACGGGAATCCCGTCAGCAGACAACAGCCTACCATACAGAAAGTACAACCGGAAATAACACATATATTCCCGTTCCCTCTCCTGCTGAACCTCCGGCAGAGAATCTGGTTCCTGTGCCTCCCACATCGGAATTCTTGCCGGAAGAATATGGAAGTCAGCCGGTTTTGCCAGAAAACATACCTCCGTTTACTCCAGAAGACGCAGCAGCCTCCTTGCCTGCGGCAGACATCACTCCAGCAGAAGCTCCGGAATCATCCCCAGCTTACACTTCTTATATACCTCTGGAAGGGAATGAGAAAAAAGTCTTTTATGCCAAAGAGGAAGAACTGGTACGGATGCTGATCAGATACGGAGAAAAGATCATGTGTTATCTGGAAGACGAAAACGGAGAAGAGCGGCCGCTCACAGTAACCGAATACATTGCATCCGAACTGAAAGAAGACGAACTTCAGTTCCATGATCCTCTGCACCGCCTCATCCTGAAAGAAGCGGAAGCCCATCTGCATGACAACGGATTTACCACAGAACGTTACTTCATTGCACATCCGGATCCGGCCATCAGCAAACTGGCTGCCGATCTGGCCAGTGAACGGTATCAGCTCAGCAAATATCATTCCAAGAACCAGAAAATAATAACAGACGAAGAACGTCTCTACGAACTGGTTCCCCGCCTGCTTCTGGATTTCAAGCTAGCCATTGTGGAAGAAGAAATGAAACACACCCTACAGGCATTGAGCAATCCGGCAATAGCCAATGATCCGGAACAATGTCTTGCCATCATGCAGCGCTACAAGGAATTACAGCAAACACAGAGCCTGATGGCTCAAAATGCCGGCGACCGTGTAGTCCTGAAAGCGTAGGATGTGCCCTGCTTATTGTCTGTTACGGATCAGATTCATAAACTCTTCACGAGTCTTTGCCTGATTGAATGCTCCGGTAAAATCAGACGTAGTGGTCACAGAGTTTTGTTTCTCTACTCCCCGCATCTGCATACACATATGCTTAGCCTCCACAACAACCATTACACCTAATGGATTTAAAGTTTCCTGGATGCATTCCTTGATTTGCAAGGTCATACGTTCCTGCACCTGCAGACGATGGGAAAAGATGTCTACAACACGGGCAATCTTGCTTAAACCAGTAATATAGCCATTTGGAATATAAGCCACGTGTGCTTTGCCATAGAAAGGCAGCATGTGATGTTCACACATCGAAAAGAAATCTATGTCCTTAACGATGACCATCTGGCTATAAGGTTCCTTAAACTTCGCAGCATTCAGCACAGCTTTCGGATCAACCTCATAACCGCGGGTTAAAGTCAGCATGGCTTTTGCCACACGTTCCGGAGTCTTCAGCAGTCCTTCACGTTCCGGATCTTCTCCCAGCAAGGACAGAATTTCCTTGTAATGGGACATCAGTTTAGCCACTCTCTCTTCAGGCCAGTTCACCAAGTTTGTATCAATCATCGTTGTTCGGTTTATTCAATAGGGATATTAATCTGTTCACGCACAATGGCAACTTCTTTAAAGTTACCGGTACTTTTCAGCTTACGCATAGCTACATGTGCTTCTTCTATACTCTTAAAGTCGCCTACACGACATAACCAGCGGGGAGGTTGAAAGTAGGTATAAACCGGCATCTCAGGGAATTCTTCTTTCACCTTCTCTGCCACACGGTTAGCCTCATTACGGGCTTGCCGGGAGTTGTTGCCTGCATACACCTGCACACGGAAACCTCTGCTTTTCAGTGTACGCTGTGCCTCAGTTGCAGTAGCCTTCACATAACGCGAACCAATCAGTGCCGTTATGCCGGCATCCTGATGTACTGTTACCTTACCTTGTCCGGGACGGTCGGTCTGCAAGCTTTCCACAATATTCCGCTGTGCACTCGCCGCAGTAACAGATAAAAGAAAAATAAGAGACAATAGATATTTAATCATAGCCGGATTGTTATTTGTATTGACAAAGAGAATATTCTTTTCTCATATTGATTCGGGAACTCCTTCCGAAGTCCGTCTTTGTGTAAAACAGAAGTCGGAGAGGGTTTATCATATCCCTCCCCAACTTTGTTTGTCTTATCAGTTCAGATTATTTGAAAGCATCGATGATACCCTTGAAGTCAGCAACCTTCAAAGCAGCACCACCAATCAGACCACCGTCTACATCCGGGTTAGCGAACAATTCTTTTGCATTGCTCGGCTTGCAGCTACCACCGTACAGGATAGAAGTGTTTTCAGCAACTTCCTGACCATATTTAGCAGCAACCAATGAACGGATATGTGCGTGGATTTCCTGAGCCTGAGCCGGAGTAGCAGTCTTACCAGTACCGATAGCCCAAACCGGTTCGTAAGCCAAAATAACCTTGCTGAAATCTTCAGCAGACAGAGAGAATACAGAAGCCAGCTGAGCTTCTACAACTTCATTCTGCTTGTTAGCTTCACGTTCTTCCAGAACTTCACCGATACAGAAAATAGGTTTCAGGTTGTTAGCCAAAGCCAATTTAACCTTTTTCTTCCAGGATTTCTACAGTTTCGTGATAGTAAGCACGACGTTCTGAGTGACCCAGGATTACATACTGAGCACCAGTTGAAGCAACCATTTCAGCAGAAACTTCACCTGTGTAAGCTCCAGATACTTTATCTGCGCAGTTTTCAGCACCTACGCCAATGATGTTCTTGTCAACAATCGGAGTAACAGAAGCCAGGTGAATGAACGGAGTACAGATGATAACATCACAGTTAGGTTTGTCTGCGATCAGTGCTTCATTCAGTTCCTTAGCCAAAGCGATACCTTCCTGCAGGTTCTTGTTCATTTTCCAGTTACCTGCTACAATGTTCTTTCTCATTATTACAAAAAATTTAAAGGGTTAATATTTCTTTTTATAATCTCTATTCCAACTTTTCCTGTTCCGTTTTCGATACGGCACGTCTTCTCCGCGCCTTGATTTGCAGCCAGATCAGGTCTGCAGCCGTAAACAGCAACAGCGGACCAACGAACCATCCGACAACTTCCAGAATCCGGTGAACCAGTGTCTTGCGGCTCAGATGAGCCAGCGGAAGTTTCTCCAGCGGAGCATTCAACTGATATTCATCCGGAATGGACGCAGAACTCCATTTATTGATCACTACTCCCTTCTTGAGCAACATCAGTCCGGGATTAGAACGGATCATGGTCTTGAGCGTTATTTCATCTGCCAGTGCAAAAGGGTATTCCGCCCCTGTATTTTCCTGCCAGGCAGCTATCGCCTCATCACCTGATGCAGTCAGACACAGAAAACGGTATCCATGTTCTACACTATAATCATAGACTTCATTTATCAGATCCATGCTGCTGTCGTCTGCTCTCTCCAGCCAGGGAGCTACCAGCAGGAATGTATAATTGTCATCTCCAAGTATAGTGTCTGTCAGTTCCAGACCATCTTCCTGCGAGACAATATGAAAATCCTGAATCGGCGGTTCATATCCTTTCTCCTTGACGATTGTCTTTGAATCAACAAAAGTCCAGGTGGTATCACCAGGAAGATTGTCAATGGTAAAGACCTGTTCCTTCCCCTCTTTGGCATAGATGAAAACTGTTTCCAGCACACTGGGTTTCTCACCTTCCGGAATTTCCATCTTCTCCCGAATATCGGATCCGATATGATAAGGCCGGAAATCAAAGACAGGAAGATGCCTGAATGTAAAAGTGGAGAAAAAGATAATAAAGACAAAACTGTAAAGAGCTACCAGCCAGTCTACCTTATCCGTAACCAGTTTAAACAAATGCCTGCTGCCCCGGAAAACAGATACAGCCGCTATCAGCAGCACGACATTCTTGGCGAAAGTTTCCCAATTAGTCAATACAACAGCGTCACCGAAGCATCCGCAATCAGATATCGGATTCGAAATGGCGAGCCATAGAGTAAGAGGAGTCATGAAACACATCACCAGCAAAGTAAGAAAGGGAGCCAGCCGGCGACGGATACCAAACAACAGATAAATACCCAGTGCAAACTCAAATACACCGACAGCCAGAGCCAGGACATACGGCAGGGCGCCCGATTTCAGAGAAAGCAGTCCCCACGCTTCCAGATAATCCTGAACCTTATAAACAGTCCCTAACGGATCGTTGGCTTTGATAAATCCGGAAAACGTAAAGGCCACTGCCAGCAGAAACCGGCAAGCATTGGTCCATATCACAACGGCTCTATGTATCTGTTTATTCTCCAAATTCCAATTTTATCAGTCCAAATACCGAATAGTTAATCATATCCATATAATTGGCATCAATGCCTTCTGAAACCAGAGTCTCACCATTCAAGGCTTCAATCTGCTTGGTCCGATAAAGTTTCATCAGAATCAGATCGGTGTACGAAGTGATCCGCATACTGCGCCATGCCTCATCGTAATCATGGTTCTTGGCCAGCATCAGTTCCAATGCTTCCTTCGCATATTTATCATAGAAAGCCAGCGCGGTCTCTTCCGTCATATCATCCGTTTCTGCATAACCTAATTCCAGCTGAATCAGTCCGATGATTCCATAATTGACAATAGCCATGAATTCCGGCCGGATTCCTTCACCCACCAAAGAAACTCCTTTTATTTCCAGACTGCGAATGCGGTTCGCCTTGATAAAAATCTGGTCGGTTACCGATGAAGGTCTCATAATGCGCCATGCAGCTCCGTAATCATGCAGCTTCTTGGCAAACAGGTCACGGCACAAGGCAATTACATGTTCAAATTGTTGCTTAGTATCTTTCATTATCAAGTCTTATCCGAAATCAGTGCGACAAAGTTACTGAATTTTCGGATAAATACATTATTTTTCAGGCACGGATTACATGATCGCATGCGGAAATAGCGTCAACCGCAAAAAAATCAGTAATCCGTGCCTGAAACGGAGTCCTCTTCAGAACTCTCAATATATCAGCTCGTCATCAAGAGCATTTCAATACTTGTCCCGGACGCAAAATAGTCGTACGCTTGATTCCGTTCAACTGACACAAACGGTCAATAGATACATGATAGATTCTCGAAATCCGGCCCAGCGTATCTCCTTTCTTGATCTTATGGTAGCGAACGGAAGAGTTTCCTTCCGAAGCCTGTTGCTTGGCAACAACCTGATCCATTTTGCCGCTCTTCACAGCAGCCAAGGCACGTGTACGCTGATAAGCATAGCGGTTGGCACCCTTGATAAACAGATAACTGTCGGCTACGATATCCTGATTGGGGAAATCAAACATAAATTCCGGATTGATAACTTCACCCAGGAAGCGGGTTTCAAAGTGAAGATGAGAACCGGTTGAACGTCCTGTATTACCACCCAGTCCGATCGGATCTCCAGCCTTTACATATTCATTCTCAGCAACGATCTGTTTGGACAGGTGTCCGTAAATAGTTTCCAGACCATTGTCGTGACGGATCACTACATACTTTCCGTATCCGCGACGTTCATACTTAACCATACGTACACGTCCGTCAAAAGCAGCACGGATCGTATCACCGATATACACTTTGATGTCCAGTCCATTGTGCATACGTCTCCAGCGGGGACCGCACTTGGAAGTAATCTTGGTGTGAGTGGTAGGCATGCAGAATCCGGAAAGATCAATCCGAAAAGTATCGGGAACGGAAACGGTGTTTCCATATGCGTGAACACGCTGATTTTCCCAGGTAGGATACAAACTGTAAGCGGGATAAACCGCCTGTTCCGCCTTAATCTGGCGCACTAAAGCCAAAGAATCTACGGCTTTCAGTTTTCTGTCGATGGGAGCCTGACGAGCCAGCAAGTCCTGCCCTGCCACATTGATGCTCACCATCGCAAAGGCTACTGTCGCAACCGTTTTAATACATTTTAAAATCATTCTTACAACGTTTTCCAATGTATCTTGCGTTTGATCATCTTACACAATCAAACGCAGGATAAAATCGATATTTAAATTAAAAATAATTCAATAGCAAGAGAATAAATGACCCTTATTACAACTAAGGTTCTGAAAAAATCGTCTCAAAGATAATTTTTTTTTCGTTAGAACGGGGCACTTAATTAACTATTTTTTCATCTATTTTCATTCAATAATCTGAAAACGCCTATTATTTATGTTTTAAAACACAATATACAGAAAAACAATTTATTGATGTGACAAAACAAATACAACCGGAACCTCGCAGCACGCAGAGGTTATTTCTTCGGCTGAAACTTTCCGTCTCTCCATTCATATTCCAATTGCTTCATATTCAAGCTGGAAGTCAGACGGTCTGAATTTTCCTTATCCATATACTCCGGAGTGGTGTAGACAAACGACAATGTCTTTCCTTTCTCCGACAAGGAAGCCTTCAGCAGATACATGTCGGCATACTTCCGTACGTCTGCCAGCGAATCAGCCTGAGCCGTTGTTTCCGGTGTCTTATAAAACACACTTTCTGCAGGAAGCTGTATAAACTGAGAAACAGGAAGTTCTTTCCATGCCGTATCGTAAAAAGAAATGCGGCTGTCGGCAACCGGTGCCTGATAAGTCTGCACCATGCAAATGATATTTACAGAATCGTTTACTGGCAAAAGTTTCATTTCCATCGTACTGACGGAAGTAGACTGCATCAGCAGATAATCGTCTGTCAACTTCAGCATTTCAGAGAAATTGCCAAAACGGTTACGTACCCGGGCCTTCATGTTACTGGCCAGAAAGTCTCCAAAATCAGCACGATTCACTTCTGTCCACAATGGAGACAGGGAATCGGGCATTGCCACAAACAAAGACTTCAGATCTTGTGCCTGAACCATCAGACTACAAAACATCAGACATATCAATAATAACCGTTTCATAAACACATTCTCTTTTCGTTTTCTTTTTTAGCGGGCCAAATATACAGATTTTTATCGGTTCGGATTCTCTTTTCTTATTTTTTAAGAAGACGAAAGGCCGATTCTATTTTTTCCGCTTCAAAACCGCCGTCGGATTCTCCCCGAAATATTCCTTATAACACTTCGTGAAATAAGAAGGAGAACTGAACCCTACCTCATAAGTGATTTCGGAAATCGTCTTTTCCGTGGAAGCCAGCAGAGAAGCAGCTTTCTTCAGACGAGCAATGCGCAACAGTTCATTAGGCGAATAACCGCAAAGGGCCTTCGTCTTGCGGTAAAGTTGTACCCGGCTCAGCCCGATCTGTTCACCCAGTTCTTCCACACTGAGATCCGGATCCGACAAGCGTTCCTCGATCAGCCGGTGAAGTTTTTCCAGGAATCCCTTATCAACTTCTGCAACCGGAGTCTTCTGCAAAGAGACATTACTGATGTCTGCAAAAAGACTCTGCAGACGACGGCGGTTCTCGATCAGATTACGCAGACGTACGGTCAGCAGACGGGCACTGAACGGCTTCGAGATATAAGAATCTGCTCCACACTCATATCCCTTGATTTTTTGCTCGTCAACAGCATAAGCCGTAAGCATCATAACCGGAATATGGGAGGTCTGTACCTCTGATTTCAGACGACGGCAACATTCCATACCGTCCATGACCGGCATCATGACATCACAGATAATGGCATCGGGCACATATTTCATGGCCTGCTGAAGCCCTTCCTGACCATTGGCAGCTTCGATCACATTGTATTCATCCTGCAAAACCGAACGTACATAGTCCCGGATATCCAGATTGTCATCAATCACAAGAATCGTTTCCTTGTCATCCGGAGTTGACTCAGGAGCAACAGCCTGCAAGGTTTCCTGATCGGCAGCCAGCACGGCTCCTTCCTTCAGATTCGTCAGGACGGCACTGCGGGTCGTATCCGGATCAAGCGTTCCCGACTGACAGGCCGGAATCTCAATGGTAAAGCAAGTTCCCTGCCCTTCGGTTGTATCCACCGAAATTGTTCCATGATGCATCTCCACAAAGGATTTGACCAAGGCAAGTCCGATACCCGAACCGGCATGATGGACATCTATCTGATAGAAGCTGTCAAAAATATGCCGTACGTGTTCGGCCGGCATACCGACTCCGGTGTCCGTCACCTGCAGGCGGACTGCCGGTTCTCCATTTTTCGTGCAAGAAGACAGATGCATGCTGATCTGTCCGTTCTCGGGAGTGAACTTAAAGGAATTCGACAGCAGGTTATACACAATCCGCTCCAGTTTCTCGGCATCCGCTGTCACCGTAAAATCCGTATCAGCATCTGCATCAATCTGGAAATGGATGTGTTTCCGGAAAGACAAGGTCCGGAAAGCATCAGCCCACTCCAGCAAAGAGGCATGCAGATCAAACTGACTCAGACGCAACTGCAGCTTTCCATCTTCAAATTTCCGGAAATCCAGAATCTGATTGACCAGACGAAGCAATACAGCCACATTCTTGTGAACGATATTGAGCAGGAACCGTTCGTGTTCATTCAGATGATGGCTCTGAAGAAGCTGATCAACCGGATCTGCAATCAAAGTAAGCGGCGTACGGAAGTCATGTGAGACGTTTGTAAAGAAAGACAGCTTGGCATGAGTTGCGTCCTCCAGCTGGCGGGACAAGGTAATCAGCTGGTCACGTTGTTCCTCCAGCTGCTGCTTCTGTCTGGACAATTCCGTATTAAGCCGGTTCTTGGTCCAAAAGGCACGAACGACAAAGAAAAGTAAAGCTCCGACCAGTGCAATGATCACGATACAGGCATACAGGAACATCCGCTGGGCAGAATAACGCGAGAGAAAGGCATCCAACTGACCGTTCAGCTTTTCTATCTTTGCATCCAGGGTACTGATGTGCAAAGTCTGCATCTGCATGATACGGGCATTCTGCCGGTTTACCAGAGCTGTCGAAAGCAAAGTCTCACGCGGGAAACTGCGCTTTTCCAGAATATCCATGGCCACCTGAACCACCCGGTCACCTCCCGTCGGGTAGATAAATGTGGCGTCAAGCGTTCCGTCTGCCACCGATTCGACTCCCAGTCCTTCACCCGAAAGAGCATCCACACCGACAAAAAGCATGTCTTTGTCACGTCCCCGTCCTCTGGCAGCCTCACAGGCTCCCGAAGCCATCGGGTCATTGTGGGCAAAAACCAGATTGATCTGAGGCTGCTTCACCAGAATGGAATCAAATGCCGTCTCAGCAGACTGCTTGAGCCAGCCGGCATCAGCCGTAGCAACAATATGAATATCCGGAAAATCAGACAGTGCATCAATCAGTCCATGATGGCGGTCACGTGCCGGAGTGGAGCCTTTCAGCCCCGTCAGTTCTACAATATTTCCTTCTCCCCGCAAGCGGCTGGCAATATAAGTTCCTATCTGACGGCCCATCTCATAGTTATCGGCTCCGATATAAGCCGTATAACGTTCCGAATCAATCTTCCGGTCTACCAGTACCACCGGAATGCCCTTGTCGTAAGCCTTTTCTACCACCGGTGTAATGGCATCCGCTTCATTGGGAGCCACGACAATCAGATCCACCTCCTGACGGATAAAAGATTCTATATCAGCAATCTGCTGCCGGTTGTCATCTCTGGCCGAACGGATTCTGATTTCAACTCCCGGATAGAAAAGAGCTTCCCGGCGAATCTCCTTGTTCATCTGGGTACGCCATTCGTCATCACTGCACTGTGACACGCCGATCACATAGCGAGGCTCTTCACGGTCACAAGCCGTCAACAAGCAATTCAACATGCACAATACAAACAGAAAGTATACAGAGAAGTATTTCATGACCGCTAATTATTGGTTAGATTTACAAAGGTAACAAAATAATCCAATTCACCGGTAAAAGGGAATATTTTTCCAAAGACCGGCCTGCGTCAGGACGATGCTCCGGCACCATGCTGACAAAGATCTGATATCATGCAGACAATCCCCCTGGTTTATGCAGACAATTCCGGAGTTTCGTGCAGACGAAACTTTTGTATCGTGCTGGTGAAACTTTTGTTTCATGCTGGTGGAACTTTTGTTTCGTGCTAGTGGAACTTTTATATCGTGCTGGTGGAACAAAAATTTTCTCCTGAGAAACCACCTGTTTCATGCAGAAAAAACGGGTGAAATGTCCAGACATATTTTTCACAACGTGCTTTCTGCCCCGAACAATCCTCAAACAAAAAAAGGCGGATCTCCTGTTCAGAGTATCCGCCCTTCCCTAAAAAATATTATCATTTATGACAACCGACCAATCAAAGTTTCGGGAAATACAGGCATAGCCCCCTGTTGTGTGCAGACAAATGCCGAGGTATCTACAGCCAGACGATGTGCTTCTTCTACCGAACGGCCCTTCAAGATCGCAGCAGTGAAAGCAGCAGTAAACGAGTCACCGGCTCCAACCGTGTCAGCAACCTCCACTTTCGGAGTCTCTACAAAAGAGATATGTCCCGGAGTAAACACATAACTTCCGTTCACACCACAAGTCAGAATCAGCATCTTCAGATTATATTTAGCCAGCAGAATCCAGCATTTATCCTTCAGGTCGATACCGGGATAGCCAAACATCCGGCTTACGGTAACCAGCTCTTCATCGTTAATCTTCAAAATATTGCAACGGCTGAACGAATCACACAAAATTTCCTTTGTGTAAAAGCTCTGACGAAGATTGATATCAAAGATCTTCAAGGTATCAGGACCTTCAGGCATAGCATCCAGGAACTGATGAATCGTTTCACGCGACACAATGCTGCGCTGTGCCAGCGAACCGAAACATACCGCACGCGTCTGACGGGCCAGCCCTTCAAGCGCTTTGGTATAAGGAATATTATCCCATGCCACACCTTCCTTGATGTCATAACAGGGTACGCCTTCTGCATCCAGTTCAACCTGCACCGTACCAGTAGGATAAGGCACGGATTCAATCATACAATTCAAGTTCTTTTCACGGAAGTTTTCCAGAATCTCTGCTCCCAGTTTATCCTGTCCTACGGCACTGACCACACGGCTGTTCAAGCCGAACTGCGAAACATGATAAGCGAAGTTGGCCGGTGCACCACCTAATTTCTTGCCTTCGGGAAGCACGTCCCACAGTGCCTCACCCATTCCTACGATAATGTCATTCATGGTTTTCGGTTATTTTTTAAGTCTCAATGTATAAATTATCAAATAAATCACTCCTACACTCATTACGGCAACAGCTCCATTCTGACCGACGGCATCGCTGGCCACTCCCATCAGCAAAGGGAAGACCGTTCCACCGAAAAGTCCCATAATCATCAGACCGGAAACTTCATTCTTCTTGTCAGGAACCATTGTCAATGCCTGTGCAAAGATAATCGGGAATACATTGGAGTTACCAAAACCGATCAATGCAATGCAAACGTAGATCACATAGTGTGCTTCGGAAACCAGCAGTCCGACCATTGCAACCAGCATACATACGACACTGACAGCCAGGAAACGGCGGGCTGAAAGGTGTTGCAGGATAAATGTACCCAGCAAACAGCCTGCAGTACGGAAAATAAAGTAAAGGCTGGTGGCAAATCCTGCTTCCTCAAGAGTCAGGCCGACACGTTCCATCAACAGCTTGGGAGCTGTTGTATTGGTACCCACATCAATACCTACATGGCACATGATACCGATAAAACAAAGCAGGATAAACGGAGTTCCCAATAGTTTCAGGCAGTTCACCAGACCAGATGCCTTATCCGGTTTTTCTTCATCAATCGGAGTTGATGAAAGCCAGACAATGGCAATGATGGCTACCACCATATAGACCGGGAAAAGTACACGCCAGCCCAGTCCGAAGGTCGGCATTGCCTGTGTAGCTCCCCACATGGCGATATAGGGTGCCAGGAAAGAGGCTATGGCTTTGACAAACTGGCCGAAAGTCAAGGAACTGGCCAGTTTGTCACCCGAGATAATATTGCTCAGCAACGGGTTCAGCGAAGTCTGCATCAGTGCATTACCGATTCCCAGCAAGGAAAAGGAGCAAAGCATCAGTCCGTATCCGTCGCCGAAAAGAGGCAGCATCAGTGAAACGGCTGTCACTGCCAGACTCAGCAATACGGTACGTTTCCGTCCGATACGGTTCATCAGCATTCCCGTAGGAACAGAGAATATCAGGAACCAGAAGAATACAAGTGACGGAAAAATATTAGCCTGAGCATCCGTCAGTGCCAGATCGGCTTTTACATAATTGGAGGCAATTCCGACCAGATCCACAAAACCCATGGCAAAAAAGCAGAGCATAACGGGAATCAGCCTTCCGTATTTCATTTGTTGTTTAGCTGTCATAATGGTTACGAATTAGGTATGGATAATTTACAAGCCCAGTTGATGTACTTTCAGATTCTTCACTTCAGCCTCGCCACCTTGTGTATAGAAACGCAGTGCATTGTAAGGAATTGTCGGGAAGACCAGGTTGGTCATGGCGATACGGCCACCGTCCACAAAGATCTCAACGGAACATTTGTCCACAAATACATTCAAATGATAAGTCTTGCCTTCACACAATGAAAGAGGTGCCCATGTACCCAGCGCGAAGTCATTCACATAGTTCACAGATTCAGTCTTGCGGTGATCATCCGTTTCCTTTGCATGAGGTTCTGACTTCTCGCCAAAGGCTACAAGTCCGCTCTGTGTACGGTCCATCACCAGACGTCCGGCTTTCAGATCCAGATAGATGTCAGTCTTTTCACCCTTGTCATTCATCAGCTGGAAGCCTACTGTCTGAGCCTTGTTCGGCGTAATGTCCATTTCGAGTTCGCAAGCTCCTTCCTGACCGGTTGCCAGCGGACTAACCAGATGTTCATCGGTCATAACGAAATCGTTTACATACGCAGTTCCCTTACGCAGGCCTTCTGTTTCTTTCACAGCATTGGCTGCCATATAGATTTCTCCATCCTTCGTATAGAGAGACAGTTCACGAGGCAAGGCATTGGCTCCACGATACTGGCGGATCGGAGTTACGTTGGCATACTGCCAGTTGCTCATCCAGGGCACAGCTACTACACGTTCACCCAGATTAGAGAAGCAGACCGTAGCGTAATGATCCTTACCAAAGTCAAGCCATTTGGTCACACTCTTGTCAGTATCACAGTGGAATTCCTTTCCGTCGAAATCACCTACAAAGTATTCTGTTGCACTGCCACCGAACGGACATCCCGGATTGATATTGACAATCATCACCCATTTCATCTTGTTCTTGTCACCGTCAACAGGCAACTGGATGAAATCCGGACATTCAAACTGATTGGGCTGTACACCGTATCCTTCACCAAACTGGCTCAGATATTCCCAGTTCTTCAGATCCGTAGACGAATAGAAACGCATGTTCTTGTCGGCAGAAACAATCATATACCATTTCTGGGCCGGTTCATACCAGAAAACTTTCGGATCACGGAAGTCCTTCAGTCCGTCAAACGGAGTCAGAATCGGATTCTTTTCATATTTCGTATAAGTACGTCCGTTGTCAGTACTGTAAGCCATACACTGGATCTGTCCGTGTTCGTCACTGGCAGAAGTATAGAACGCAATCATGGCATCCTTTCCATAACCGGCACTGTTGTTTTTGTCAATTACCGTACTTCCGGAGAAAATATGTCCCAGAGTGTCGCGCGCAATAGCCGGATCCAGATGATCCCAATGAATCAGGTCTTTGCTGACTGAGTGTCCCCAGTGCATGTTTCCCCACTTCGAACCGTAAGGATTATACTGGAAATACAGGTGATATTCTCCGTCCTTGTACACCAGTCCGTTGGCATCGTTCATCCAGCCGTAAAGCGGAGTATGGTGATAAACCGGACGATAATAGTCCGTATTGGCAGTATTAAACGTATCAGCCAGCTGAATGCTGTCCCAGCAGATAGCATCTGCTGCTACACGGCCGATCGTCAGCGTTGCTTCCTTAGCACCCTGAGGCAAAGCAAAAGGCACATAATATTCCACACTGTCAACAGCCAGCCGGACATCCATGGCCATATCGGCAGGGCTTCCGGTCACAAGCTTCACCTTTCCTTCATTACAAGATTCCTGAATGGGGAGAATTAAATATTTAGTCGGGTTTGTGATGTGAACAATAGTAAGTGTATCACCCTGATGTTCAAAACTGATGGCACTCTTTTGCGGTTGACAGGCAGCCAGCGCAGCAGCTGTTGTCAAGGCCATTGTCAGATGATAAAAATTCTTTTTCATGGTTGCAGTTTATTTATGCGTTAAAGATACTATGTTTAAAAACTTTTCTGTCAATAAAATCATTATTTTCAGTTATCAGAACTTCAGACTGGCACTGAATTCCACTGTAAACGGACGGATATAGCTACCTGCCATTACGTGTCCGGCATACTGACCGGCATCTTCTTTTTCAATCAGTTCAGCACCGGCAATACTTCCTTTCGCACCGGTCTGGTTCAGGAAGTTTACTACTGTACAGCCCAGAGCCAGCTTCTTGTTCACCTGCCAGTTCAATCCTCCAAAGGTTTCCCAGCGGCCATTGAAATAGTAGGCATCGTTGATGTTCGCATAAGTCTTGCTGAAGTAACGGAAGCTGGTCCAGATTTTCAGATCCTTGGTAATCATATAGCTCGGATCGATTTCCACAATCACTTCCGGAATTTCAGCTACGATATTGCCCGTAGCATTGATGCTGCCTACATATCCGTCAGAGAAAGTAACGGAAGTTTCATATTTCTTGTAGGTCGGTTTCTGATAAGTGAAGAGGAAGTGAAGATCAAATCCCTTGAACGGACGTGCAACAACATCAGTGGTCCATCCCAAAGTCTTGATATCATAATTCAGCGGAGCCGCCATGATTTCAGTCTGTCCGGCAGCTGTCTTATGTTGCAGATTCAGTGTAGAGTTGTTGTTTGTCTTTGAAATATAAGAGAACAGTGAAGTCAGGCTCAACCATTCGTTGTTGTAATAGATTCCGGCACGTCCCAGAGGTACGGAGATTTTATCCGTGTTCGGTAAGGTAGCTGGAGCAAAATTTTCAATCTTCGGATGCTGGGTGATGTAAGTAAAGTCACCGGTAAATCCGAATTCCTTTGTCAGTTTATAAGTAACGGCAGCAGTCAATGCATAGTTCAGCCAGTCATAACTCATTGAAGTCGGAGCAATTTTAGTTCCATCAGGCGCTGTTGCTCCCAGATAATAGTTTGCAAAACGACCGACATACTCGCCATTTGCATTGGTTACGGCTGCGTTCTCACCGCGCAAAGCCTGATATTCCAGACGGGCACCATAATACAGGTTCAACTTATCTGTGATATCCCAATCATGCGTAAAGTAAAGAGCCAGTTTGTTTTCATGGCCTTTATAATATTCAGAAGCATTCTTGTTGAAATCATAGTAACAACCGCTTCCGGCATAAGTGCGGCCGGAGTATGTTGCGTAATCAGCATTATACAAACGCACCGGATAACTTCCATCCATCGGAACTGACTGGTCATACATGGTTGTAGATGAGGTATAGTCTACATCGTAGTACCATTCATTCAGGCCCAGTCGCCAGGTACTGTTGTTTACCTTTCTTGACAACTCTGTGGTAAACATGAAGGAATCGATAAAGCCACGGTTCAGACAAGACATACGGCTCTGTACATATTCACCGGTGTATGGCTGCATGCTGCCGTCAACGGCTTCATACAAATAATTGATTCCGGCTTCATTCTGATCAAGCGACATCGGAGTCTGATAAACCAAAGAACCGAGTGAATGATCATATTTCATTACTGTTTTCCAGTTCAGTCCGTTGTCCCAGGTGTAATTATTCATCAAAGTAAATTCACTACCCCTGTTCTGGCTGGCATCATACAGATTGGTCTTCTTAAGTTCACCGGTACGCATGTCGCGATAAACCATCTCATTGTCAACCGGCAAATAAGAAGTGGTACCCAATGCAAAATCACCAAACTCACGGACACTACCGTCACCTACATAAACGAAAGGAGCTGACTGTGTAGCGTAATTATATACCGGATGGCTGTTGCTGTAATGATAGATGGCTGTCAGTTCACCCCGGTTGTCATTATACTTCTTCGTAAGAGCAAACTTATA
This sequence comes from Phocaeicola coprophilus DSM 18228 = JCM 13818, assembly GCF_000157915.1. Lineage (GTDB taxonomy): Bacteria > Bacteroidota > Bacteroidia > Bacteroidales > Bacteroidaceae > Phocaeicola > Phocaeicola coprophilus. The sequence goes on from NZ_EQ973643.1 coordinate 752,011, forward strand.
GATCTGCGTACGATCCTGGAAAGGAGTAGATTTAATCTTAAAGGTTCCCGGATCAAAATCCTGGTAAATACTTCCACTATAGAACCAGTCCTTGGCAAGGCTTCCGTTCAAGTTCAATGAAACCTCCTGCATTCCAAAATGATTGGTCTTATAGTTCAAGGTACCATGAAAGCCTTTTTCTCCAAGTTGAGTAAAAGAATTGACTGCATAACCGATGTTTCCGGTAGTAATGGCAGTTTCTGAAATCTTCAGCAAGCCCACATGACTCAAGCTGGCATCTGCGCGCCAAAGAGAATTGACCGAATGCGGATTCGTGGCATAAGTAACCGGAATTCCATTCTCCAGGACATTGACATCTGCAGAAGGAAGGCCGATCTGAATTTCACGGGGACCATTGGCACTGGCTGCATTCAGCATTACATTACGATTGCCTTCTTCTTTAGAAGTAGAACCATCTTCACCTTTGGAAGAATTGTTTTCTTGTGCATATCCATTCACACAAGCTAAAGCGAGCAGCAATACAACTGCTTTCATACGATTCATTTGTTTACTTTCTGACTTCATAGCATTAAAATCTTGCATGAGTTAATACCAAAGTTTTTTGTTTGCTGCGAAATTAGAAAGTCTCTCTTTTTCAATATAAAAGAAATGTTTCATAAACTATCAGGAATGTATCAGTGTAACATCCCTGATAGTTTATGAAACATTTCTAGCAGTCTTAAAAATGGATTCAGAACGCTTCTTTACGTTTCTTACAGGTGGCTATCAGCCAAATACCCAAAAGGATCAACGGAACACTCAGCCACTGTCCGATATTCAAAGTCATTCCAATTTCTTCTGCAACCTGAGGATTCTTCATGAATTCCAGTCCAAAACGTGCTCCAAAGAAGATCAGCAAAGAGACACCGGTTATCAGACCAACGTGCTTCTGCAAATGATATTTGCGATACATCACCGTAGAAGTAATCAACGCAACCAGACAATAAAGCATCTCATAGATCTGAGTAGGATGACATGGCAAAGCTTCTCCATTCTGATTATACAACTCTTGCCACTCACGCGAGCGAATAAATTCAAATCCCCACGGAAGCGTTGTAGGGAAACCAAAGATTTCAGAATTCATCAGATTCCCGAAACGGATACACATACATACCACTGCTACCGCCGGAATCATACGGTCGAACAACCACCAGACACTCTTTTGGGTAACTTTCTTAGAATACCAGATCAAGGCCAATATCAAGGCAAAGACACCACCATGACTGGCAAGTCCGCCCTTCCATATTTTCAGAATCTCCAAAGGATGGGCACCATAATAGTCCCACTCATAAAAAAGACAATGTCCCAGTCTGGCTCCCAAAACACTGCTGACAATACAATAAATAAATAATTTATCAGCCCATGCATCCGGATAGCCTTCTTTCTTGAACAAACGGGAAACCATTTCATAAGCCAATATGAAACCTAAGCCCCACATTAATCCGTACCAACGGATTTCCAAAGGTCCTAAATGAACCAGCACAGGGTCCACATCCCAGACAATATTCGCAAACATCATTTTTTCCTTTTTATTATTTACCTGTTTGCAAAGGAAAGAAAAAAATAGCGATCTGCATAAACTTTCAACCGTTAAGTTTTTATTTTATATCTTCTTATCCCCTATCAGTCATTAATTGTCCTTCACAGC
>NZ_EQ973643.1:754672-763583 GCF_000157915.1 Phocaeicola coprophilus DSM 18228 = JCM 13818
AAATTGCCCGGCACACAAAAGCATGTCGGGCAATTACACCTTTATATATAAAGGGATCCACTTGACAGATTATACCAGATGAGCAATCAGCTCTTCACGGTCTCCTTCCAGCAAGTCAATAACCGGAACTTCAATCATGGTATAGCATCCTGGTTTCTGACGCATAGAGGCACGGGCTACACAAACCAACACCTGAGCTGTAAGAGCCGGATTGTTGATCTTCATATCGAATTCAAACAACTGATTGTGAGTTTTGCCAGAAACTCCCTTACGTACCAGATTCACACCATGTCCTACATCGTTCAGATCGTCAACGCAGGGAACCTGAATAACATGAGTTTCATCGTTCACAAAATAAGCATCAGACTTAATAGCAGCCTCAACAGTCTTGAAGTCTGCACCCTCTTCCAGTTCTACATAAACCATACGGCGATGAATGCCTGTACCTACAGGAATAGTCATGGACAAAGCATCTTTAACACCGGCAATCGCGCGGACAGCTACAGAGTGTCCCATACTGCGACCCGGACCAAAGTTTGTATAAGTAATACCTTTCGGAGCAATAGCCTGCAATAAAGCACGAACTACTGAGTCGCTTCCCGGATCCCATCCTGCAGAGATAATAGACACGGCATTGTGTGCTTTGGCAGTTTCATCCAAAGAACGGCGCAGAGAAGTGATCTGTGTATGAATATCAAAACTGTCTACAGTATTGATACCCAAAGCAAGAATTTCCTTAGCATACTGTTCTACACTACGGGTCGGAGTTGCAAGAATAGCAACATCAACATCCTGTAATTCCTTGATATCTTTTACGACAGGATAATCAGCCAGTTCTGCAGGTTTATTTTCTGCACCATTCCGACGAACGATACCAGCAACCTCAAAATCAGGAGCAGCTTCCAATGCTTCCAGCGTAAACTTTCCAATGTTTCCGTAACCTACTACGGCAGCTCTAATCTTTTTCATATTCTGTTGTATATTTAATTATTGTTCTTTCGTTTTACGTTCGCAAAGTTACACAATTGAAATCATTCCAAACAAGCAGAAAGCAAAGGAATTTGAAAATATTCGAGCCAAACTTACAAATTATAACTTTCTTATAGCTATTTTTGTATCATAATTACAATTTATCAGAAAAATATGATTGAATATATTAAAGGAGAAGTTATCGAAGTTGTTCCAGCACAAGCCGTGATTGAGTGTAACGGAATAGGATATGCCATCAGCATTTCTTTAAATACCTTTTCTGCCATCCAAGGGAAAAAAGAAGTAAAGCTCTATATTTATGAAGCAATCCGCGAGGATGCTCATATCCTCTACGGATTTTATACCCGGCAAGAAAGGGAACTTTTCTTGTTGCTGATCACGGTTTCAGGTATTGGAGGTAACACGGCACGCATGATTCTCTCAGCGCTCAGCCCCTCTGAACTCTGTAATGTAATTAGCAGTGGTAACGACAAATTATTAAAAACCGTCAAGGGAATAGGACTGAAAACGGCTCAGCGAATTATTGTTGATCTGAAAGACAAGATTGCCTCTACCGGTATTGATACGGCGGCTCCTGTGACCTCTGTAATTGCATCAGCCAATACGGAAGTTTACGAAGAAGCTGTTGCAGCACTTACGATGTTAGGATTTGCACAGGCTCCTTCACAAAAAGTCGTCGGTCTCCTGTTAAAAGAGGAACCGGATCTGCCTGTCGAAAAGGTGATCAAACTTGCACTGAAGAGATTATAGGAGATTCTATGGCGCTGATCGGGTTATCGGACTGGAAAAGTTTTCCGGTCTGCGAAATTTAACCAGACTTCAGAAGAACTTTCCGGGAGAAGCAATTGTTTATTATGTAAATAACCTTTAAAACCAATAATTATGACACATAAACTGCCTACCCTTCCTTATCAAATGGAAGAACTTGCTCCACTCATGAGCCAGGAAACACTAGAGTTCCATTATGGTAAACATCTTCAGACCTATATTGACAATCTGAACAAACTGATTCCGGGAACTCCATATGAGACTCTCTCTCTGGAAGACATTATCTGTAAGGCCGACGGAGCTATTTTCAATAATGCGGCCCAGACATGGAATCATACGTTCTTTTTCCAAACATTAACTTCCCATTCTGATGTCATACCTCAAAAACTGGATGCATTGCTGACCAGCAATTTTGGTTCAGCAGAAGCATTCAAAGAACAATTTACCAAAGCGGCACTTGGTCTGTTCGGTTCAGGCTGGGTATGGCTGGCTGCTGATAAAGAAGGGAAATTATTTATTCTCCCAGAATCCAATGCAGGGAATCCATTAACTAAAGGATATACTCCCTTACTGGTTATTGATATATGGGAACATGCATACTATATCGACTATCGTAATCGCCGTGCTGCATATATAGAGGCTTTCTGGAAACTTGTTAACTGGGAAAAGGTCGCTGAAAGAATTATATAAGCAAAGGTAGCCGAACAGGCTCCGGATCCAATAAGCAAAAGAGACCTTCTGCAGGATATATCTGATTACCTGCGGAAAGTCTCTTTCCTTATATATAATAATGTAAATCACCCCTGCCATTAAACAGGCCGGAGAGATCATTCAGTTGTTTCCCCTGCCTTTTCCTGCATTTTACGGGTTACAAACTGAATCTTCAAATTAGCTTCTTTCTGTTCTTTCCGGATTTCTTCCATCGCTGACAGAATTTTAGCGAGATCAACTATTGCCACAATAGCCTTCACATCACTGGCCGGCATGACCGTCCGATAGTTACGGTCTCCCATAAATTCCAGACGAATATTCTTCTTGTCCTGATTAGCAACAATAAAATCTGCCACACCTCCATCATTGCCAACTTTATAGTCTGCCTTCTCAATGGCTCTTCCCAAATCCGTCGTTTCATAGCTGTCCGAAGAAGACGGTGTTTCTGCAAACAAGTCTCCCACGCTCACTTTCACTGCCGTATGGTGGATATTGCCGCCTGCACAATAAATAGAAGTCAACGACATTTCTCCGGTTTCACTTACCTGTGCCCGCAAAAAAGAACGTCCGATATTCTTTTCCACTACTTGAGTCGGATAAAAATAATTACCGACTTCCTGATAAGCTGTATCTTTCTCCAACACATAATTTCCCTTGATGGAATCCAGAGAAGCTTGTTTCACAGCCATAACGCTATCCAGATAAGCCAACGTCTGCTGCTGCTCCTTCAGGTCTACTTGCTGCATCAGGCCAATAGCAGCCTTGCGCACCTCAAAAGCTTTCGGATAAAGGGTACGAATACTATCTATTTGCAATTTTGCCAGGCTATAATCCTCTGCGGCAAACGAAACTTCCGCCCGCTGAAACAATTCACTTGCTTTCTTCTCGTCACTGTTACATCCAGCCAGCGTCAAAGCCAGTGCAACAACGATTAATCCTAATTTTTTCATCTGCTCAAGCTTTTTTAATTTGGAACAAAAATACAATTAAATCTGTTTGATATCAGCAAGACACACTATTTTTTTGTAATTTTGCACCTCATTTAAAAGAAAAGGATGGAATTAAAAGAACACTTTACCAATAAAATATTTAGTCTTATTTCAAAGACTGCCGATGAGATGGGCCTGGAGTGTTATGCAGTAGGAGGCTACGTACGTGACATTTTCCTGAATCGCCCTTCAAAGGATATTGATATCGTGGTTGTAGGAAGCGGAATCGAAATAGCACAGGCGTTTGGAAAGAAACTGGGACGCGGTGCCCATGTATCCGTTTTTAAAAATTTCGGTACCGCGCAAGTAAAGTACCATGATACAGAAGTTGAATTTGTTGGAGCAAGAAAAGAATCATATAGCCACGACAGCCGGAAACCCATCGTAGAGAACGGAACGCTGGAAGATGATCAGAACCGGCGTGACTTTACGATCAATGCCATGGCTGTCTGTCTGAATCAGGCACGGTTCGGAGAACTGGTCGATCCCTTCGGAGGGATGGAAGACCTCAAGGAAAGAATCATCCGCACTCCACTGGATCCGGACATCACCTTCAGCGATGACCCCTTACGCATGATGCGATGTGTACGTTTTGCCACACAACTCAATTTCTATATTGAAGACGAAACCTTTGCCGCTCTGGAACGCAATAAGGAACGTATTAAAATCATCTCACGCGAACGTATTGCGGACGAGTTAAATAAAATATTGCTTTCCCCCATTCCTTCAAAAGGTTTTGTTGAGCTGGACCGATGTGGCCTGCTGGAGTTGATTTTCCCCGAATTAACAGCACTTCAAGGCGTGGAAGTCAGAAACGGACGTGCTCACAAAGATAATTTCTACCATACTCTGGAAGTGGTTGACAATATCTCAAAAGTGAGCAACAACCTCTGGTTGCGCTGGGCTACCTTATTACATGATATCGGCAAGCCGCGCACCAAACGCTGGGAACCTAAAATCGGATGGACATTCCATAATCACAATTTTATCGGAGAAAAGATGATTCCGGATATCTTCCGCAAAATGAAACTTCCGATGAATGAGAAAATGAAGTATGTGCAAAAGCTGGTGGGGCTCCACATGCGTCCCATCGTCATTGCGGATGACGTAGTGACCGACTCTGCCGTCCGCCGATTGCTCTTTGAAGCTGGAGACGACATCGATGACCTGATGATGCTCTGTGAAGCCGACATCACTTCCAAAAACGAAGCCCGCAAGCAACGTTTCCTTGATAATTTCAAACTGGTTCGACAGAAACTGAAAGATCTGGAAGAAAAAGACCGGATCCGTAACTTCCAGCCACCAGTAGACGGAGCGGAAATCATGCGGGTATTCAACCTGGAACCTTGCCGGGAAATTGGAAGCCTCAAAAGCTCCATTAAAGATGCAATCCTTGACGGAGTAATTCCCAATGAGCATGATGCCGCATTCGAATATATGCTGAAGAAAGCTCAGGCAATGGGACTGACTCCTGTCAATCTGCCCGAAACGAATGCATGATATAAGTTATAAACCGAATGCAGGAAAAGCAACAAGTACTCCTGCATTCGATTTCTTTCTTTTCTTCTTTTATTCTTGTAAATACAACCTTCAGGATCTGTTCCTTCCTATTTTAAAATATAAATAGAAAATCTTTTGAATTTTCCAAAATGTTTTCTCGTTATAAATTACAGTTATCCACTTTTACCCACTACAACACACCAGAGAATGGATTTGCAGAATAAAAGTATTCCAATTTAGACAACAATCCCAAACTCTATTTTTACAGAATCATTTTAATAAATATCTTTGTATCGCTTTTCAAGGTAACGGAAGCGTTTCAAAAGGGAATGCCGTGAAAATCGGCAACAGTACCCGCTGCTGTGATTCTTTAAAAGCCCAGACAAGGCCATGCCAGCCACTGTAAATAACCATTTATGGGAAGGCGTTTGGGGAAGAGATCAGTCAGAAGACCTGCCGGAAAAAGCAAATGACATGTAATGTTTCACCTTTTTTCAATCTCAGTATGAATTGTATGAATCTGAATGAAATCTGTATTATCAAGCGCGATGGAAAGCGGGAAAACTTTTCAGCCGCCAAAATAACCAATGCCATTGGTAAAGCATTTGTTGCTACTGGCCTGGAACATCAGGAAGCAATGATTAATGAAATCACGCAACGTGTCATCGAACACTTTGCTGAACCGACCATTACAGTCGAGGCTATCCAGGACCTCGTGGAAACAGAACTGATGAAGGTTCAACCGGAAGTAGCCAAGAAATACATCATCTATCGCCAGTGGAGAAATACGGAACGCGACCGGAAAACGCAAATCAAACACATCATGGATGGTATCGTTGCCATCGACAAGAATGATATCAATCTGAGCAATGCCAATATGTCGAGCCATACTCCGGCCGGACAAATGATGACTTTTGCTTCGGAAATTACCAAAGATTATACATATAAATACCTGCTTCCGAAAAAGTATGCAGAAGCACATCAGCTGGGAGATATCCATATCCACGACCTTGATTATTACCCGACCAAAACAACAACCTGCATCCAGTATGACCTGGATGATTTGTTTGAACGGGGATTTCATACCAAAAACGGAAGTATCCGGACGCCGCAGTCAATTCAAAGTTATGCGACACTGGCCACTATCATTTTCCAAACAAACCAGAATGAACAACATGGCGGACAGGCCATTCCTGCCTTTGACTTCTTCATGGCCAAAGGCGTACTAAAAAGTTATCAGAAGGCTGTCACTTCCATTCTTTCGTTCTTCCTTGAAATGAAAGGATACAATGTTGCTGAGAACGACGTACAGAAAACAGTCAACCAGCAGCTGACTACCATTATACCATCTGCAGAGATTCAAAAAGAATTTCTGACAACATTAAACAAAGAGGGATTCAACGTCAATGAAGACGAACTAAAACATATCCTCAACAAGGCCTACGAACGGACTCGCAAGGATACCCACCAGGCTATGGAAGGATTTATCCATAACCTGAACACGATGCATTCCCGAGGAGGAAACCAGGTGGTTTTCAGCTCCATCAACTATGGAACAGATACCTCAGCTGAAGGTAGAATGGTTATTGACGAATTGCTGAAAGCAACCATTGAAGGACTAGGTACACGCGGTGAAGTTCCTGTATTCCCGATTCAGATCTTTAAAATTAAAGATGGAGTGTCTTATTCTGAAGCAGACTATCAACGGGCCATGCAGAACTTTGATGCTGCACTGGAAGGCAAAATGACTTTTGAGACTCCCAACTTCGATCTCTTCTTAAAAGCATGCCGCACAACTGCCAAAGCGCTTTTCCCGAACTTCATGTTTCTGGACACACCGTTTAACCAAAATGAAAAGTGGGATATCAATGATCCCAAGCGCTACAAATACGAACTGGCAACCATGGGCTGCCGCACCCGTGTATTTGAAAATCTGAACGGAGAAAAAACATCTTTAGGACGAGGTAACCTGTCATTCACAACCATGAACATGCCACGTCTGGCCATCGAAGCAAGAATTAAAGCTGAGAATATTATAGAAAGCAATAATTCTGACGCAATCGAACAGGAAGCATGCAACCTGTTCCTGGAGTCCGTAAGAGAGATGTCCCGATTCATAGCCGAACAATTGTATACACGTTATCAATATCAGCGTACGGCACTTGCCCGACAGTTCCCCTTCATGATGGGCAACAACGTATGGAAAGGCGGGGGCAATCTGAACCCTAACGACGAAGTGGGTGATGTCCTCAATCAGGGTACTCTAGGAATCGGCTTTATCGGAGGACACAATGCCATGATGGCACTCTACGGTCAAGGCCATGGTCATAGCAAGAAAGCCTGGAATACTCTTTACAAGGCCATTGAGGTAATGAATCAGGTGGCTGAAGAATACAAGCAGAAATATCATCTGAATTATTCCGTACTGGCTACTCCAGCCGAAGGACTTTCCGGACGCTTCACCCGCATAGACAAACGGAAATACGGCATCATCCCCGGAGTAAACGACCGGGATTATTATGTCAACTCATTCCATGTGGATGTGAAAGAGCCTATCAGTATCGTAGAAAAGATCAAGTGTGAAGCTCCTTTCCATGCACTGACCCGGGGAGGACATATCACTTATGTGGAACTGGACGGAGAAGCCCAGAAGAATGTCAAGGCCATAGCCAAAATTGTCAAGGTAATGCATGATGAAGGTATCGGCTACGGTTCGATCAACCATCCGGTAGATACTTGCCACAACTGCGGATATAAAGGCGTAATTTACGACAAATGTCCTATTTGCCGGAGTGAAAACATCTTGCGCATGCGCCGTATTACAGGCTATCTGACCGGCGACCTGAACAGCTGGAACTCAGCCAAGCGTGCGGAAGAACATGATCGTGTCAAACACGGATAACCCCGGACACTGCATGTTAAACTATTTATATACATATCCAGAAACTATTGTTGACGGTGAAGGCATCCGTTTTTCCATCTATCTGGCCGGATGCCATCACCGTTGCCCTGGATGTCATAACCCGGAATCATGGAATCCTCAGGCAGGAAAGCCTTTGACTCCTGAAGTGCTTGAAGATATTATCCAGTCGATAAATTCCAATCCGTTGCTGGACGGCATCACATTTTCCGGAGGAGATCCTTTCTTTAATCCCAAAGAATTTCTCACTCTCCTCCGTGTCATGAAAGAAAGAACCGGACAGAACATCTGGTGCTATACCGGATATACTTACGAAGAACTGCAAGCAGATCCGGAACGAAGTCCGCTTTTGGAATATATTGATGTGCTGGTAGACGGACGTTTTGTACAGGCACTCTACTCTCCTTATCTTGAATTCCGGGGAAGCAGCAACCAACGAATAATTTCTTTAAAAGGTCCGGACAATAGTTTATCTTTTAACATTTGACGCATATTCAATGAATAGGGTTACGAATTAAGTAACTCTATTCTCCATTTCTTATCTCAGCAGGCTCAAAAGTATTCCTCAAAGCCTCTTGAAGAAGAGACTTCACCCAAAGACATGATTTAGATCAAGAAATACACTTTTAGGCGATATTTTATGCTGAACAACATTGTTTATTATAAAAAAAGCCATACCTTTGCATCGTGGTTGTGAAACCAAAGGATATAAAAGGTAACAAAAGGTATTAGATTTAAGGTTAAGATAAATTAAGGTATTAGAGATTTTAAGGTAAAAAAGCAATTTGGTAAAAGTAATAGGTTAAAAGTTTTAGAGAGGTATTAGCAAAAGGTAAAGTTTTTAGGATTCAAGTTGAAATAGGTTTTAGAAAATTGCTTTAAGGTAAATAGAAAAGAAGGATAACAAAAACACAACTACTAAAAAGATGATGAAAACACAAGAACCCTTTAAATGGGGGTTCTTGAGATGGCAGCGGATGTCCCAAAAACAAAGGACAGCCGTTTTTTTTATTTCTACCGCACGATCCGGCTC
>NZ_EQ973642.1 GCF_000157915.1 Phocaeicola coprophilus DSM 18228 = JCM 13818
GGGTTATGTAAGCGATTTTATTATGTAAAACCATTGTATGTAAGTGCCTATATATCAATATTGTAATTTATAATAGCTGTTATTTTCTTTACATAATTGTTACATAGGATAAAATCATTAAAGAGAAAACATTTTAAATCATCCACAACATAAAGGTATTGAATATATTAATTCAATGGTGCAAAGTCGAAAGATTTTATCTGACTTGTTTATCATAAACATTTATTGTACATTTGCACAGCATATTCCAAATAGCAGACACAGATCCTATCTTTATTTATAAGGTTAAATAAATGAAAGGAGGTGTTTGATATGCGGATAATGTGCAATTGCATTTACAAACCAGTATCTGTGTCCGATTATTATCGGTTTCGCTATGGGAAGTGGGAATACGTTTCACCGTATTGTCGTCGTCGTCCGAGACGATAAATGCACATCTTCGGCAGCGAGATGTAAAAGAGCTGCCATTTATACTCATTTCCTCATAATAAAGGCTCTCATATCTTCAATTGACTGGCGAATTTCAGTTTCTGTATAAGGCTCATTATGACAATTCTCTGGATGATGAATCTGATGGCGAATTTTTTCTGTTAAAGTTTTTTGCTCTGTCTTAGTTGTACCATTTGGTAACTCCCTAATATAGTCGACTGTTGTTTTGCCATTTTTATATTCTTCAATCCATTTTATTCCATCTGTTTTGTTCGAATAAAGATAACTATATAGCTCATCATGATACTCTTCTGTCACTTCTCCAAAAGACGTGAAATTTATTTCATTTAAAGACGGATATGGCAACTGAGATGGTTCAATAGCCTGAACTATTCTTTCCTCTCTGTCTTCTTCTTTTTCTTTTACCAATCGAATGTTATCAAACTTTAGTTGTTTTACAACATAAGAACTATGGGTTGTCAATACAACTTGTACATTCTTATTGTTGGCTAAATCTATTAAAGCTTTCATCAGAATCTTTTGGTGTGCAACATGCTGAGAAGTTTCAGGTTCTTCAATAGCGTATATTAGACCATCTGATTCTGTATTACTTTGCATTCTTTCGGCTTCAGCTCTAAAAAAGTTCAAAAGTATTAAACGTTTTACACCGCTACCACGCTTATTGATAGGAATGTCATTATCTCCTGCAATAGATACATTTTTGAATAAATCAGACCATTTTAAATCAGTGAAAGACGGTATATTAGGGCTAAGACTATTTGCTAGCTCTGGATTCATTTCTCGTATTTTATCTAACGTATGATTTGAGACTTCTTGTAGTTTAGTTGTAACATGTTCTGCTATTTGCTGACACATTTGGGCTACATTTTCCTCTTTTAGTATCGATTTTACAGCCTCTTTTAAAGGATCCTGTATTTCTTTATCATGGTCATTATTACTACGATCAGCTTGAAAGAGTGAATATACAGGAAGAAACTTCTTCAAACTTTCCCAAATCGTCTTTCCGTCTTCTTTCGTTACATCAATTTCCTTTTCTTCTAAATTGAGATTATCTGCAAAATGGTTCCATATTGCTGTGCGTATTACAGCCTTTCTAGTCTGATCTTCACATTCTATGTTCTCTCGATTTAATATTGTTTTAAGATCAGTAATTTTCTTGCTTAACAAATCGCAACAAACTGCATTGGTCGGATGTTTAGCTCGAATATAAACTTTTTCCCTTCCAGCTTTTGGATACCTTTTCACTATTTTTAGAGTATTAGATTCTGTTAAAAGATATTCAGCTGCAAGTGTAGTTCTATTGCTATCATCTATAACTAAACTATCTGGTAATTTGAAAAATTCTACAGCAATTATTATTTCATCGTCACCTTCACTAGAAGCACGTTTATTTATATCTTCCTTATCTAGGGAAATACATCCCTTTCCTTCATTAAAGAAAATGTCTAAGGCTTCCAGAATTGTAGATTTTCCAATATCGTTACGACCAACAAAAGTTGTTAGATTGGAGAAAAGAACTGTAGTCTCACTTCTATAGCCACGAAAGTTTTTAAGTGTTACTGATTTTATTAACATATCGATATTTTATATAAACTTGTCACATAGTGTCGCTCGCTTAATAATTTGTAGCCTACTAATATAAAAATATGAGTGGGGAAATATTTTGCTGCAAACTTAACCGAAAGCAAAATTACTGATTTTTATTTTTCAAAACGCTCTTTTCCGAATAAATTGTAGCCTTATTCCACGAAAATAACAACTGTGCCTGAACCAGAAGATTTCAATAGCAGTTTGGATTTGCATAGAATAATTCCAATATATCGTAAAAAAGAAAGATTATATAAATCTACATAAGATGGTTATGCAAACAAACGCGCATAGAAGATGTTGCTAGATAACTGATTATTACGTAATTGTAAATAAGAATGTTTGCATTGTATTCAAATGAGTGAAGAGTGGTTCTTCTATTTACTACTCTTCACTCTACTTGTTATTTTATTTATATTTTACTTGCAGAGCTTTTAAGAATTCCATTAAATCTCCATCTTTTTGCCATGCAGTTTTACTTTCCTGAATAATACCAGGAGCCAGTTTTTCCAATGCCTGTTCTTTTAATTTTTCACTTGCCCTAGCATATATTTCCGTTGTTGTTGTAGAAGCATGTCCAAGAAAGTCACGAATATAGACGAGATTTATACCCGCTTCCAACATATGCATGGCTTTGGAGTGCCGGAAAGTGTGACAGGATATATTACTTGGTATCAATTCCAAATATTGTTTCCTCGCATTTTTAGCATGTCTTTTCACAATATCTAATACGGCCATTCTCGTCAACCTTTCTCCTTTTGGATTAGGAAATAACGGATGGCATCTATATTGTGAAGCAAAAAGATTGTTCTCTTCCATATACAACCTTAAATTTTTCACTTGATTAGTAGAAAGAGGAACTACTCTAATTTTATTGCCTTTCCCATGTAATTTTACAGTAGTAGTTTCTCCTAATCTTATATTTTCTGGGGTTAGGTTTATAATCTCTTGAACTCTTGCACCGCTATCATACAATAGCCCCATAAGAATAAAGTCTCTACGCCCTTTACGAGTTGATAAATCCGGTTGTTCAAGTAATGCCTGTACTCCTTCCGTAGTCAGATAAGACATTTCCTTAAAAGGTGTTCTTTTCTGTTTGATACTCAATATAGCTTGCCAATAAGCCATGCCCTTAACTTCCCGATATTGAAGATATTTGAAAAAAGACCGTAGAGCACTTAAACGATTATTTCTTGTTGATATTGAGCATTTTCTCGTTTCTTCCAGCCAATGCAAAAATCCTAAAACTCTTTCTTTTGTAATTTCTTTGAGGAATAGTTTTTCCGGTGCTATTAATTCAATCTTATACATGTATTGTATAAAAAGCATGAATGTTGCACTATACTGTTTTACCGTTTGATAGGAACAGCCACATTCCATTGTGAGGTAACGGTTTAAATAATCTGTGAGATATTTTCCAAAATCTGTCATACACTAAAATTTTAATACATAATTAATCTGTCATTTCATCCATGTTTGGAAAAATATGATTGTGAGTCATATCTACTTGTCTTACAATTTCAGGAAACATGGTCTCCACTATTCTGACATATTTATTTGTAGCGGCAATGGATTGATGTCCCATATACGTCATTAGTATCAGCATCACATTATGTATATCTTTCCCTGATTCACATAATTGCACAAATGAATTTACACAGAATGTATGTCGAAGGTCATGCAGACGAGGTCCTTTTCGATTTTCATTTCGTACGATGGCGGCACGTTCTAAAATATGATTGAAAATGTTTGAAATAGTTTTTGATGAAATTGAAGTATCATTACATTTTACAAAAAAATAGTTCTCTGGATTAATACTAAGCCCAAATTTCTGTTTTTTAGTTACATAATCACGGCATATTAGTGCTAAGGAAGGAGAAAGAGGGACATATCTGTCTTTCCCATTCTTACATTCTCTAAGTAATAAGCATTCATTTTTGAAATCAATATCACAGTGTTTCAATTTTATAGCCTCACCTATACGGATTCCTGTACCGTACAGCAGACGGATTAGGCATGGTATGGAAAATCGAGCTGAATTGATTACGTGGTGATAAGCATTTATTCTGTCGCACTCCTTGAAGATTCTTTCCATTTCGTCAGGTGTGTAAATGTAGGGGACAAAATTTGATTGATGTTTGGGTAATATTGGAATATATGAATCATATCCAATTGTTTGCAGGAAAGAAGAGAATCCTCGAAGAATGATAATCCTATAATAGCGGTTATCTTCAGATTCTCCAGGGAATTTACAGCACCAAGCATCTGCCAAATCTTTGGAAATCCCAAGGACCTTCTCGTTTCTATCATTGGCAAACTTGTCAAAGCGCTTTAACAAACATTCCATTACAGTCGTTTTGCAACCTATATTATTCTTGTATTCTATATATTGGGTAATTAACCCAGAGAATACACTATATAATTTACCAGTTCTCTTTCTCATATATTTCTAAGTAAAATATTTCAGGAATTTGAGGTACTTCAAGTGCGCATTGTCTTAGATGCTTCAAATCAACTTTTACATAACTCATGGTGGTTAATAAATTGGAATGTCCGAGAATTTCAGAAATAACGCTTGGGGATTCACCATTCTCAAACAAATTAATAGCAAGACTATGACGTAAAGAATGAGGACCATGTTTACGTGTTGATATATCTATCCTGGCAGCCAACATCCACTCTGAGACAATCCTGCTCAATGCCTGGGGGGAAATCCTTTGATATGGAGCCATATGTTCCAAAAAAACATGCGGACTGTCAATATCAGGTCTTCCGAACTTGATATAATCAATAATAGCACTTCCTATTTCCTCTGATAATGGAAATGAAACAGGCTTCCCCGTCTTTGCCTGCACAAGGGACAAACGATTGAACTCCCATTCAAAATTGGCATATGTAATTCCTACTATATCCGAAGCGCGGAGTCCATAACGTGCTGCAAGTAGAAGCATTGCATAGTCGCGTTTTCCTTTAGGACAAGATCTGTCTATTGCGTCCAGCATTTTTTTTATTTCCTCCCTGCTATAATATGATGGTAATTGAGGATTTTTGGGACGATGAAGGCATAAAATCCTATCCCAGCGGGAAAAATTGCAATCTGCTAATAAATTACGCTCACAAGAGTATCTGACAAAGGCTCTTACAGAAGAGACGACGTGATGCCAAGGACGTTTCTTTCGCTTCAATTCACGTAAAAATAACAAGCAATCGGGAATACCAAACTCTTTAACCAGTTTGTTGTTTTCTTTTAGAAAATCATACAAGTCTCTCAAATACAAGTGATGTTTGCTCACTGTTAGAGGGCTTTTAATTCTCCTTTCATGACAAATAAATTCATTGAATTGTATGCCTAAATCTCCTTTGAATTCAAACATGGGACTTCGCGGAGTTGGTTTTCCAATGATAATTCCTGTATGCAGAACTTCATTCATTATTTTTATATGTCTAACCATGTTCTTCTCAAAATCAGACAGT
The DNA here is from genome assembly GCF_000157915.1 of Phocaeicola coprophilus DSM 18228 = JCM 13818. Taxonomy (GTDB): domain Bacteria; phylum Bacteroidota; class Bacteroidia; order Bacteroidales; family Bacteroidaceae; genus Phocaeicola; species Phocaeicola coprophilus. Next base: position 5,512 of record NZ_EQ973642.1, read on the forward strand.
TGGGCGTATGCCATACCTTTGTGACGAGTTTTCAAAAAATCTTCTCCTACACGAGCAGAATAGATTTCAATTTTATTTTCCAGCATATAACATTCCAGTTTATTATAACTACTCTTAAATGCACAAATAGTTAAAGGTGCATAATGCCTTTCACGCAGTTGCTGGACAACTTGTTTCCTTAAATCATAAAAATTACTTTCTTCCATAAAACATTATTTATTGTTTGATATTAATTGAAACTCCATCTATTTGATTTGATGGAGCTTCAATATATCTCTTATTAGGAAATAATGCTATGATTTTACCTAATAAGTTAGGAATATTATGTAAAAAGTAATCCTGTGAAAAATGAATATACTATTTGTTAATCAATGATTTATATTTTCTTTATTTACATAATATATTCGCTTACATAACCCACCTTATGTAAGCTTTTACATAACGTGGGTCCATACCGTTTGTTGGGAAGCGGGAAGATACCCAAAAGTACGCTGATCCGAAAGCTGGAGGCTGGCGACAGGAATATTTATCGGGAGTATATCGCTTTCTGCAACTACAAGGGAAAACGGCATTCCATGCTGCTCAAACGGAGAAAGGCGGAGTTTGCATTTCTGTATATACCTTAAAAACAGGGGACTGTGTGTAAGCACAGTCCCCCTTAAAACTTATACTAAAGCCCATAACATCACCATCGCAGACGTTAATGCCATAATGACTTTAGCCAAGTCGATTTTAACGTCCACTTTAACATCAATTTTCATATCAATTAAAGTATTGGTTAAAAACGCCTACCAGTCAGGATGTCACATATTCATCTCCTGATATTCGATTATCTTCTGTTGGTAAATCTGGATGAATGTCAGACTCCAACTCAATATGAATTGAGCAAAAAATGTGCCAAACTCAATCATCGTAGATTGGGACAAAGGTTTCTTTGCCTACTTTCTTATCCGCCATCATGCTCATGAAAGAAAGTAGGCGGCTTTCGCCGCCCTCCTCTCAAAAACGGGTGTAAAGCCCCGTCACCATCGTGAACATTTCCTCCAGCATATCGCAATATATCCCTTCATGCGTTTCGATGTCTTTCGTCTTGCTCTCGAATGTATTTTTGCTGAACGTCCTGCGGTAGAAGCGCATATTGTAGAGGTCTGCCCCTGCATCATAGATGATGTCAAGGCGGTTGGCACTCGTCTTGTTCCTCGCAAGGCTCATGCGTAAGCCGTTGCCCATGTCTATGAAGTCTTTGCTTCCCGTCATGGCGGCAAAGCGTCTGCCACCTATCTGCTCCAAAATCGTCTTTGCTATCATATTCATTCTTCTTTGGGTGTTATGTTCGGGCGGTGCGGACACCGCCCGAATGTTCAAAATTCTGTTTTCTCGACTATGGGTGTGTTTCTTTCCAACCATGTTTTCACGCACTCCATGTTGTACTCGCTCGTTATGACTGTCGTGTGGGTGTCAATGGCGGTGAAACGTGTACTTTCGTAGTCCTCTATCCATCCTTTAAGGGTTTCCACTCCCCACGCTCCGGCATCGTCAAAGATGCCGTCCAATTCCGTGATGGGCTTGCTGAACTTGACTATCAGCGTTTGGTAGCCTGCTTCGTTCATCGCTTGTCCTCCTTTCCTCTTTTTACCGTCAGCCACTTGTCCCGTGCGGCTCGGCACTCGTTTAATGTGGGTTTGACGCAAGAAAACAATTCCCCGTCCGTGTGGCGGTAGTCGTACTGCACAAGTGTCCGCTTGCGTCTGCCGATACCCGTCTGGAATTTCTCGTACTTCTCCGTACCTGCCTCTGTGCAGGTGCTTACTCCGTTGATGGTCATTCGTGTACTCATAATCGTTGCTTTTAGATGGTTAGAAATGTACTGACAGCACTCTGTTTTGCATCACCATTTCGGGGTCGCTTGTATAGCGTTGGTGCAGGTAGAAATGGTGTGAGCCGAAGCCGTAAAGGAAGAACTTGTCAAGTTCGTTCTTTTCGGCGAAGTCCTTGACACTTGCCCTTAACTGCTCCTCATTCATTGCAAGAGTGAGGAGGTTCATAAACTCAAGGAACATCGTGGGGATTTTGTCATCCCACAAACAAATCATGTTTTCAAATCTTACTTCCATATTATTCTGTATTATAGGTTGATATTATGCTGCGTTCATCCGCTGACGGATAAGTTCGGTATTGTTCTCCACAAGTCGGATGATGCGGTCGTGGTACTCGGTATTGGAATTGCATACCCCTCTGCTCTGTACCACTTTCAGTGTTTTCAGTGACACTTCTATCGTTTCAATCCGTTTGCCGTCAATGGTGGCGGATAGGATAAGGGAGTTTGCCTTGTTGTGATAACTGCCCACACAATGGTGCATCATCCGTCCTTCCTCTACCATTTCCTCAACGCTCTCTATGACCTTGATGCAGATAAGGCTGTCGGAGAACACAAGTCCGAAGAAGATGCCTTTGGCTTTCAGATAGTTCTTCTCGTCCTCAATCGCCTTTTGCCGTTGCTGTTCCGTCCGCTCACGCTCCATTTGCAGGTTGCGTTTTCTCACCAACTTGTCATGTTCCACTTTGAGGTCGGTAGGGCAGACGTACTTCGGGCTGTTCGTGTCCTTACCGAAATGTCGCAGGAGGTCTATGGTGTCGCACCATACGGAGCCGTCCGAAATGGTGTAGCCGTTGCGGATGCAAATCTTGACGGATGCCCAATACCGTCCCATGTCAAAGGAACTGCGGATATAGTGGTGCAACATGGCGTATTGCCCTGCCTTCAAGAGTGTTTCGGCTCGGCTGTCGGAAAGGATAGCTGTGAAAAGGTCATACGGCAGTGTGTTGTGATAGTCCCCGTTGAAGCCGTTGCGTTTCAGTTCGGGGATGAAACGCTGTCGGGGATAGGTACACATAGGTGCTATATCGTATGCGTGAAGTCCGTTGTTCTTGCGCACCTCCATGTCGCTGTATTCCGCCCATTGGTCGTAATACAACATTGACATACCACGAAGTCGGGCAACGGTGGTGGTTGTGCCTTTGGGCGAAATCCACCTCTGCACCACTTCATAAATGGAATACTCGGCTGCTTGCCCTGCCTTGTATCGGGACTTGACGAAGAAGAAGCGTATCACTTGGTACTGCTTGCTGGTGGTGACGATGGAGAAGTATTCGTTCTCGCTGAAAACGCTCTTTCGGGTGCGCAACGCTTCCAACTGCATACCGCAATGGGGGCAGGTACATCCGCAAATGGTGTCCGCAAGGTCGTGGTCGCTCTTCCACGAATGTCCGCACTCGGTACAGATGTTCGTGCCGTCCGCTCTCTTGATTGCGTAGTGCTTGAAGCAATGACGGAAAGCGTATGCCTTTTGCGTGGCGGTCAATCTCGATAGTCGCTTGCTCAGATGTGCGACTTCCTGCTGTATGTATGTTCTCGGTTTCATAAGCCTAAATCAAATAATGAGGGTTGTTGTACTTCTTGGGTGGTCGCTTTGGTTGCGGTTCTCGGCTTGTGGCGGTTCTGCAACTTGCGGACTTCCTCGTCTTGGTATTGACGGATTGCGTTTTGCCGTGCTTCCGCCTTTTCCTCTGCGGTGAGTTCCACCACATGGTTCACGGCTATTTGGCATTGGATAGGCTTGCCCACCTCTATCTCGTTCTCGTCATAGTAGTGTACGGCTTGTCCGTATATCTCCCCGTCCGTGAAGCCGTTGCAACCGCTTTTCTGCACATAGTTCAGAATGTAGGTCACGCAATCGTCTATGTTCTTGGCAGGGTTGCGGTAGTTCTTGGCAAATAGCGCATCTTCCGCTGCACGTTGCTCCAAATACATCTGTATCGTTCTCTTGAAATGGTCTGTCGTTTTCATATCGCTGTTGTTTTAGATTGTCTGTTTCAGTATCTCTCTCCAATAAGTCGGCTCCACCTCGCTCAAAAGGAAGTCTGTAAAGTCCTTCCGTGCGTCTTTGTTCAGTTCGTGGTAGAGTTCACGGAACACGGATATGTTGCCGTTGATGTACGTTTCCACCATGTACTCGAAGATGTTGTCCACCCCGTAGTATCTGCACTGCTGCGCTGCTGTCTTGCTGTTTCTCTTTGCCATGTCGGTAAGGATTAAAGGGTGAATAACCAAAGGATGAAGCCGAAGAAGACGATTGTGGAAAGAATAGCCACGATTATGCCTATCGCCACTCGGAACACTCCGTTTACTATCTCTCTGACAATACCCCAAAGGATGTCTAACACCCCAAAGACGGTGCGCACGATGAGGGAGCATATCGCAAACCCTATGTATTGCGCCATTTGTCTGAAGTCCATTGTTGCTGTCATAATGTTTCTTTTTGAAGTTCCACAATTCGGTCTATCCTGCCGTATAGGTATCTGCGAAGCCCTGTCTTGTCCGTTGCCTTGTATTCCGTCCATTGTCCGTATTGGCTTACGAGGTAGGTGCGGAGAACATCGGAGAAGTCAAACCTCCAGCCTTGCAGGGGGACTGCGTTCTTGAAGTAGGTGTTGCTGTTCACCTTTTCTGTGAGCCAATCCTTTTCCTCTCGGTTCATCTGTCCTCCGTTGTTCAGTTTCTCACGGAGATTGTAAACCTTACTGCCTTTCAGTGCTTCCAATGTCGGCACTTCCCAAGCCACGAATTTTGTTGCCATTGCTGTTCTCATATCCGTTTTGTTTTTGATTTTTTATTTTTAATGCGGATTCAAGAGCTGAGGGAGTTGAGTTTCAAACTATCTTATCTGCCTCTCGTTTATCCGACATTTTTTTTATGCGTCTTTCTGTCGCATCGGTCGTTTTCGTTTCGGGTGCTTAAAAAGGTAGGGATTAGGGAATGCAAGGTTTTTCGAGAAAAATACTACCCGCAGGGCTGGAGATTTTTCCCGAAAACAGGAGGCTTGACCTTGCTTTCCCGTCAAATCCCGGAGTTACCTTTGCGCCCAGAACGGAAATGACTGCCTGATGCGGCCCACTGAAAGGCGCGAAAATGGAGGTAAACGGAAGTAGAGGCAGATTAGACAGAAAACTTCAAAAGAGAAATCCGTGAAAAAAGGAAGTCCCCAACAAAAAAAGGACATAGCCGGTAGCGTGAAACCGGGCAAACCACCTGCAAGGAAGTATGGTTTTATCTGTCTGGCCGGACGTGTCGGGGCGGGCAGATAAAATCATTCTTCCCGGTTTGCCTGCTGTGGGTGACGGCTTGTTACATTTATGGACAAGCGGTCATACACGGCTTTCCGCTTCCGGCTCAAAGGAACAGCGAAAAAGAAAAATCATCTGAAAAACCGTAAAAGCACCTCTTTGGCATAAGCACAAAAGAAATGGGCTTTGCCTCATCAGTCTAAACTGTTGCTTAGGCGTGAGGCAAAGCCCTTTTCTCAGCTTATGCGATAGTCGGCACACGTTCGTTCAAAATTCTTTTGGGCGATGGTGTACTGACGAATAAAGCCGCTTTTACGGAAAAAAACGATGAATGAATTTTTGTGTATCTCAGACACTGGCATAATGTCACAACATGCTGACATAACGTCATGATATTCTTAGTCGTAAAGAAATAGCACTATAAAATTGATTGGAACTGATTTTGGCATGAATATTGTATAATTAATTCTGTGTTAATTTAAGAAAAAATGAATAAGTACGAAAAAGAAGCAAGAGTTTATCCAGCCATCGTGGGTATGATAATCCCCATTATCTTGACTACATTGTATGTCACATCGTTTATTCCAGATACCTTGGACGTATGGAAATCAATAATTGCCAAAATTGGATTGTTTATTCCGGTAGCTCTAATTTATGGTGCATTAGCCTATTGGGTTCGTCAACTGTTTATTGATGCCTCAAAACAATTGTTTCAATTCCGTCTATTTAAGGAAGATGAAACAGAAATGCCTACAACAAAACTTCTTCTTTGGAGTAGCGCTGAGCGAAAATCTGAAGCGGATATAAAACAGATTGCGGCAAAGGTGGAGGCTGATTTTGGCATTCGGCTGTTGTCAAAAGATGAAGAAATTGCTAATCCATCCGAGGCTAAACGTGCTATTGTTGATGCAGTTGGAAAGATAAGGGAGGTAACTCGCAAAAACGAAAATCTTCAACAATATAATCGAAAGTATGGTTTCTGTCGTAACTATCTTGGAGCATGTGTGTATGCTATAGGTGCAATCATTTTTGCTCTTGTTGTAAATTTCATTCTAGAGATGCCATATACAAAAATATTGATGGTGGCTTTAGTTGCTCAGGTATTGTTTGGTATTATCAATTATGTATCTTACAAGTCCAAAGCCTACGATTACGCAAGAGCAATGTACAATGCATATATAACAGGAGCAGAGTATGAAAGAGAATAAAATGAAATATGAATATGAAGCCCTAAAAGTGGGAGATGCTGATGCAATACTTATCAGGCACTATATAGGTAATGAACAGTTCATCATATTGATTGATGCTGGCAATGCAGGTGATACTTCTATTATAAAAAAGCATCTTAATGATTATTATGGAAGTTATTACATAGACTTAGCTATATGTACGCATCCAGATAGTGACCATAAAGATGGCTTTTTCGATTTACTTCAAGATGATGAAATTACTATAAAAACATTCTGGCTAACCGATCCTGCCCAATATCTTGATGTCAATGACATACAACGTTACAAAAACAAAGAGAATGCAACAAAAGCAGTCCGTAAGATTTGGCAAAAATCTACAAACCCCAATCTCAACCTTATTGATTTGGCATTGGATAAATGCACAGAGGTAATAAGCGTAACCGATGGTGTCCAACACCCAATCCTTCCAATAAGCATTGTTGGTCCTTCGGATAAATATTATGGCGAGGTAGTAAAGGCAATGGTCGCAGACTATGGTATTAAGACATATGAAGATAGTTCAAAAGAAGCATACGATGATACGTTCAAGATTGACGAGAAGGATATAAAGAGTGTAATCGACAATGATGAAGATTCATCCCCTTACAATGCTTCTAGCCTAATTATCTTGTACGAACCAGAGGATGGCAAAAGACTACTTTTTGCAGGAGATGCAAATACTACCTCTCTTCAGATGATGCTGAACAAATACAAATGGTTGAGAAATGTGGATTTTCTTAAAGTTCCACACCATGGAAGCCGTAGAAATTTGAATACATCAATTATAGAGGCTCTTTCTCCCCAAAAGTGCTATATATCTGCTGCTGGCAATAAGAAACATCCAAGTGGACGTTTAGTGTATTGGCTTGCAAAATATGGAAACGTTTACTCTACCCATACTTGTAATTCCTATATACATTGTCAGTCGGCAGCTATGCCAAATAGAAATGGTACTGTAAAATTATATCCATTAAAGAAAAAAGAATAGAAAAAAAATGGATACTTCCATCTGGCTGAACAAGTTCTGTTAGATGGAAAATATTCATTTTTCAAGTTTGCCAGCTGTGTGTGGTCGCTTGTTTCATTCATGGGATAGGTAGCCACACAGCTTCCTTTTTTCGCTTTCGGATTAAACTACTCGCTTTTACGGAAAAACTATGAATGAGGGAATAAAAAACAGGGAAATCATATCCAAATCTCGGATAAAATAGCTACTTTTGCATACGAAGAGTTCTTTGAAGGTTACGCAACGCGCAGAGGAATAATGCAGTAGATAAATTAAGACATAAGACTTACAAGAATAAGAAATATGTAAAGCGTGTAGATGAAGCTGTTAATTGTTTGTTGGATGTAACTAGATTCGATGATATACTGTTCGATTATAACTGCATCTATGGTTTTTATCGTAACCTGATTGCGACAATATTTATGGATGGTATTGTCTTGTTTGCTCTTGCTGCTATCAACAACTGGGGCTTGTCACTACCACTTGGACGTTTCTTCTTGTGGGGAGGAATTACCTGTGTTATAGTCTCGTTTATTACCACATGGTTTGCATATACAAATGGTAGAAGATATGCAAAGAGATTATATAACGTCTTCTTGAATTTAGATGATGATAAGAATAACTACTAAAAAATAAGCTATGGAACATATTATTAAATATTATCCCGTGGGCAATGCAGATTGCACGCTGATTAAGTTAGATAACGGCAAGACCATTATAGTGGATTGCCAAATACTTGAAGACCTGACTGATGGTCATGGTAAACAAGTAATGTTTGATGTAAAGGCTGACTTGCTGCAAGAGTTGCATAAAGATGTCGCAGGTCGTCCGTATGTTGACCTATTCATCAGCACTCACCCTCACGATGATCATTGCAAAGGATTTGTAGAAAACTTCTATCATGGAGATGTGGCTGATTATGACAAGGATAAAAACAAAGACGAGATTATTATAGAAGAGCTGTGGATTACTCCTCGTGGCTTAAACAATAATTTGTCTGCACCTGCTGAAGATATACGCAAAGAAGCGAAACGTCGTAGAAAGCTATACGATGATGATGCGAACTTCAATGGTTCTAAAGGTAACTATTTGAGGATTATCGGATACGATAAAGACAAAGAGTTCGACAGCAGATATTGTTACGTTCCTGGCAAACTCGTTACAACTGTTCATGGTGCAAGTCTGTCTTGGTTAGACATTTTCATCCATGCTCCGTTTAAAGAAGATGTTGAGACAAGTAAGAAGTATGACGACAAGAATGCAACATCAGTCGTTGTGCAGTTTGGTTTTAAAATAGATGGATATACTGGTTACAAGAGCCGTGTGCTTATGGGAGGTGATGCTGAATACGAAATTTGGCAACACATTCTTGACAATAACACAGATGAAGAAAAGTTGAAGTGGAATATATTCCTTGCTCCTCACCATTGCTCTTGGTCGTTTTTCAATGAATCAGACAATAAGAAAGAAATAAAACCGTCTGCAGAGGCTATATTGAAAAAGCAGATTGGTAATTCTGCACATATTATAGCTTCTTCAAATGAAATAAAGAACAATGATAACAATCCTCCTTGCTACGAAGCTAAACAGCAGTATATAAAGAAACTGAATTCTGGTTCTTCGCATTTCCTTAATACCGCTACACATAGCAAAGTAGGGAATATACCACAGCCCATTGTCTTTAAGATTAACGAAAACGGAAAGACACTTAGAGAGATTTCTACAGTGGCGGGAGCATCATCTATTTCTAATCCTGCACCACGAGCTGGCAGATGAAAGATTATAACCATAAAATAACAAATGGCTCTCCAATTAGAGGTGAATACCTAAAACTTTCGAGAGCCAAGGCAATCTATAAGGCCGCCATGGTACATCCTTACACAAAGGATGTACTGTGTTATGTCAATGGCAAGGGGGATGCCATTGTCAAAATGCGCATGACGCATCTTGAAATTCCAGACGAACCTATTTATGAAATATGGGACGAAGAGGAAATAGCAATTATTTGCCATTCAAAAGATATCAATATACCAGAAGTATATGCACTAAGAAAAGATTTTCCAACGGAGCTACCTCATTCAAATGCAAAGCCGTTTACACGGCCTGTATCATTATGTGTGTCGGATGTCGCATTTGCAGATATTCGACCACAGTTTAATGCACACGATTTCTTGAATTCCATAAGACGATGGTTTAGCTTGAATAGCATAAACAAATTGCATGAGTCAAACCGTCCACTGGAGGTCTTCTTCGGGTTTCAAGAAGTCTGTTGTATTTTGAATGAACGCTTAGGTGGTAATCCATATATTAAGTACTCCCCAAAGACGAAGTATTCTTCTACCTTGGAATTTGTTGAGAAAAGTAAAGCTACCCACTATTTAATTGGTATTCCTACAGAAAAAATCCATGCAAACAATTTTGTACGAATACCTCAAACGATGGGAGATTTGAAAGACGTCCAGTCAACTGACGAATTCTCTTTGACAGACAGTCTTTTGGCTGTTTTGACAAAAAGTGTAGCAGGGAAGGCTACACTTCCGTTAGTTATATCGATTTATATCACTCAGACAAGCAAAGATGACAAAAAGACTTCACAGGAATTGTTCCTCATCAAAACAAACTGTCTTCCTAAGGATATAGTACATAAAAAGAAGGTTCTTACTAAGGATGCGTTTGAAAAATGGTTTTATGAATTGTCTGTAGAAGTTGTACTATTAGAATTTATGACTTCACGTAGTGGAAACGCCATCAATAATGGAATCAAAGAATGGTTCAAGAAAGTGGGAGTTATCGGAACTGGCACACTTGGCTCTGCTGTAATCGATCATTTTGTGAGACAAGGATGCTCTGAAGAAATCTGTCTAGTTGATTGTGATATATTGTTGCCACATAATCTTAGCCGTCATACACTTACCACAGACAAAGTGATGACCTCAAAGGTTCGTGCCATCAATGATAGCTATCATGGCATCTTGTTTCAGAAAATAAATGCCATAGAAGGAAACTTTCTGACGTTAAGCCGAAATGATAGAGAGCGTCTATTTAAGGACACTGAGTTGATAATGGATTTTAGCACTTCCATAGCAGTTGAAAGGAAACTTGCAGACGAAGAACATACATTCCGTAGATGTACCTCATTCTTGAACCCCAAGGGTGATGATGTCGTGTTGCTAATAGAAGATAAGGACAGAAATTCTCGTCTTGACTTGTTGGAGATGGATTATTATCGTAATCTGATAGTGGATGAAAGGTTTGCTCTTCATTTGGAACAATCAGGAACCGTGCGTACGAATACTTTCAGTTGCAGATCAGAATCGATGATACTTAATTATGAAAATGTACGTGTATTGTCGGCCATCATTTCTAAACAAATCAGGAAATATTATACGTTGGGGCAAGCTTGTTTGAGTATTTGGCACTTTGATGCCGAAAAAGGAACAGTGTCAAGTTTGCCGATGACAATCACAAATTGGCACCACGAAGTATTGGGAGATATTCAAGTTTATATCTCCGATGCTGTAGAAAAAGAAATTCAAACAATGACATTCACATCACCAAATAAGGAAACTGGCGGTTGTTTGTTTGGTAGCTATGACCGCGATCATAATAGCATTTATGTATATTATATGGTTCCAGCTCCAGAGGACAGTATTCATAGCCCTGTATCTTTTGTTCGTGGATTTAAAGGATTGACTGCGGAATATGAGAGAATAACGAAATTGACATATCATCAAGTGCGATATTTGGGTGAGTGGCATTCGCATCCCAATATGCCTAACACTCCAAGTGAAACAGACAAAAAGCAGTTTAAAGAATTGTGGGAAGAACAGCAATCTCAGGATCTACCTTTTGTTCAGATGATATATGGTAATAATGGATTGTTTGTTGCTGCGGTAATGTAAGTTTCGAGTCAAAGGTTATATAAAAAAGGATAGTCTAATTCATCTGAGGACTGTCCTTTTTCATTTATTTAGGGATATTCAGTAAATATCCAAACAATTGTTCTACAGAATGATATAAAATTTGTAACTTTACAAAGAACCCCCGACAGACCTTCACAGGCTTGGTTCGGGGGTAATTCTTTAAAAAAACGTTGTGAAGTTACAAAAAATATCCCAAATAGAACCTACTCTGCCGTTGACAGAGTTTGATTTTCTAAAAAAATGTCCTTTCCTGAAATAGGTTGACTCGGTTTGCAAACCGAGTCAACCTATTTCAGGAAAGGACAAATACTTCAAAAAAACAATGAGTTATATATCGAAATTTGGTCATATTGTTATTTTTCACTATTTTTGCATTGTTCCAATTTAGCCTATCAAAGCTAAGCAGAACAGCGAACTCTTCACGTTGGATTAGACGTTGGACTTTGAAAACTTGATTAAATAAGATATTGGTACAAAAGGGATTACGACTTGAGTTCGAGTCCCGTACGCACCGCCAGTTTACAAAGCAAAATTAGGAAAAGCTCTGATTCACAACAGAATCAGGGCTTTTTTCGTTTCCGGGCGGAAGCAGAATATAGCGTTTCTACGAAGTTTGTCAGGTGCAAATTCAGGGTCCTTTTTTAGGGACAATTAAAAAGCACCTTAGATGTATAATACTTCATTGATTATCATGTTTTTGCGTAGGATTTTTCTGTTCCTCATTTTCTAATTTTCATTACTGT
>NZ_EQ973641.1:0-1214 GCF_000157915.1 Phocaeicola coprophilus DSM 18228 = JCM 13818
GTGCATGGTAGTTCGGTTTCCATTCGTTCTCCAGTCCGTTCCATACGGCTGCACCCTCGTCCTTGTGGGTGTGGATTTGAAACGTGTGTATTCCGAAACGCTGCTCCAGTCTGTTCGCCAGTTCCCGGAGCTGACTTATGGTCGTGTTTTCTTGGATTACGACAACTCCCTCCCGGATTGGGGTTGCCTTCTTCTGCAATCCCTGCCCGGTTGCTGCTTTGTACTTCTCTGCGATGTCCTGATGTACTTCAGGAATGGAGCGTTCCACCCACTGCTCGTTGCGGTTGGTCAGTTCTGGACGGATGTAGTCCAGTTCCTTGCTGCGTAGGTTGTGCCGTTCTGCACTGCCGATGTTGCAGGCTCTTACATTGATGCTTGTCTTTGCCATACTGTATGCGATTTAGGTTTCTGTACTTCACGGCAAGTCGGTACGGAGTAGCGACTTGCATTGGGGTCGAGGGGTGTCCCCTCGCACACAACCCCTTTAGGAGTTATAGTGTGCTATAACCTTTGACAAAGTTAAACCATTCGGATGGGATTTGCAAGCGGTGTGAAATTACTTGAGTTCTCAGGAAGTTTTCAGGAACTCTCAGGCTTTTCTCAGATACCGCATGGCACAAAAACTCATCGGTCGGGGAGCGCCGGCACGGCAAGGGGGTGTACCAACACTCCCGACGAGTGCAGCCATTTGCATGGGTGTTTTCTTTTCGTTGGCGGTATTTGGTTTCTGTAACAAAAATCAGATAGCCTACTTTTGATTTTTGTTACATTATTCAATTTTTAACGCTTGATTTTTGTAACGTAATCAACTATTTCGTACCTTTGATTTCGTAACATAAATCAAAGAGTTATGGAGTGCAATAACATTTATTATGCGGTGGATATTGACGGTGAGGTGTCCGTCAAGAGTGATTCCGAAGTGTCAGAAATCGGACATGGCTGCAAGATAATAGGCAGGGTGTGTACGTTGGAGTGTGATACATCGTGTATGGCTTACCGTTCCGGCACGTGTCCTTTTATCTGCATGAAGGATTCTTCCGGCAACTGGATTCATGTAAGAAAGGAGGTAAGTTTATGAGTACTGAAAGCGTAACGAAATCAAAGAGGGGTGGCAAACGTGAAGGAGCCGGACGCAAACCGCTGAGCGGATATGGGACGGTTGTCATGCGTGTCCCTTCCGGTATGAAGAAGTACATTCTCTCCATGATAGACAT
>NZ_EQ973641.1:1234-2334 GCF_000157915.1 Phocaeicola coprophilus DSM 18228 = JCM 13818
AAGCATGGAGAACGCCAAAGAGAATATCGAGGAACTCCAGTCTATGGGAGTAGAAAACAACAATATCCGGCAGCTCCTTACAGGAAAGGAGATAACCTACACCGGAAACCTTTATGACAGGGAAAGAAGAAAGTCGTATCCGGTCAAGAACGTAAAAATAGACATCGCAAAGAGCCGGAACGGCATAACCACCATTTGGATGAATGACACACACTTCAAAACTTTCTTTCGAGAGCTTTGGAATAAGCTGCAAAAGGTATTAGGTCTTGATATTGGTAAAGGATTACATATATAAAAAAGAAGGGGAGCATTAAAAGCGCTCTCCTTCTTCATATAAATAAGTAAACTATTATTTACTAAAACGGCAAGTAGCTATTGTACCAGAACTTGGTGTACTTCCTTTAGCTTTAAATTCCCAATTATATTGCCCATTTTCCAACGCATCGTAATAAGCTGTCCACGTAAACGATGTATTAAACAAAGAACCAGTTCCGCTAAATGCAACACTTTCAGGAGTTGTTGTATTGTCATCTGGATTTAACCTTTGCATTAGGACTAAGAATTTGGAAAAAATAATATCCAGTCACAAATGGATCTTTCTCAACAGTCATACGAATTGTCCTACTTGGGTCTTTAAAAGGAGTTGTGGTTTGTTCACTACCACCATACACCATCAGTGTTGAAGGTATAGTTCTTGAAGAAACTGCCGTTCCCTCTGATTTTTCAAAACCAAAATTTGCGTTTCTTAAATTCTTAACAATTGTTTTCCCATTTACAGAAAAAACCATATAAGCAACTTTAGGGTCTGAAACCGCTTCTGCTACTTGTTCATTCAAAGCCTGCAAATCCTTCTTACACTTCTCTAAATTTACAGGACTTACATTTTGAAGAGCTTGCCAATCTGAATCAGAAACATACGACAAAGCCCTTGTTTTCTTGTTTTCATTAATATAGTACTCATTCGTAGCTTCATTCACATCAATAAAACGAGATAAGACTTCCATGTCTGTTTGAGTATCACTAACAGATACAGTCGTTAAATCATCTTCATTGGAACATGAGGTTACAGCCATACCAGCAAATAACGCACAAGCAAAAAA
>NZ_EQ973641.1:3596-5324 GCF_000157915.1 Phocaeicola coprophilus DSM 18228 = JCM 13818
TTTCCCTTCTGTTTCTTCGATTTCGTTACAGAAACAGAAGCTTTTGAGGAATACTTAAAAAGCTCCAGTGCACTACCTTCCAAATCTTGAACCTTAACATACTTCTGAAAACGTGAATCCGATTCTGTGCCCTGCAATTTCTTCCATTGTGCCACTATGTACCTGGCAGCTTCCAACGAATCCACTATCACATGAAAATGATAATGGAAGGAATACACGCCTTTCTTCTTATCCTTCACATGGTAGGTACATTCCTTTTTCATCACACCGGAACACTTCAAAGAGCGAAATGCGTGCCTAGTTCTTATACCTTCAGACCACAACTTATTATTTTTCTTTATAAACGCACGTAACTCGTCCACATTGTCCGTAACACAATTCCGGCAAGTAAGCGTCACAAAATAGAAATCCCTTCCCTCACTATGCAAAAATTTCATTATAGGAAGAAACTTTTCTATATTTGCGCAGTCTGAATACGCTGGCAAATAGGACAAAATGGTCTATGACAATAGTGTGAATGGGCTTTTCCACCCCCCACCGTATATGTATTAGAACAAAAATAGGATTCTTCGTAAGCCTTGATTAACTTGCTTTCTGGGTTTTTTTCCGCAAGTTTCCGGCTGAAATTATGTGCTATGATTTTAGTCTTTGCTTTCTTTTTAAGACTTTCTTCACCCTTTTTTATAGGGTTTTCTTTGGATATGGTTTTATTTGTAGTATCTTTGCACATAGGAAAATTTTTGTGGCTTTTGTTTAGAATCCTCCCGCCAAGAAAGAAGCTAAACAATCGCCGATTGGACAATATGAAGCCCCGAGTTTGCCGCTCGGGGCTTTGTGTTATTAACTCTACCCCAAAAGTAGGCAAAACCTTTCAAACCGCCAAATATCCCTTTGAAAAACCTTTAAAACAGCAACTGACACGAAACTTTCTGATTTATCAAGTATGGGGGCTTGCCCCCATTCCCCCACCATCCGGCTCAACACCCAAACACTTTGTACTTTCGGAAAAAAGACCTATATTCGCAGTACACAAAGACAACCTGCCGAACGATACGGGAGAGTTGCAAAAAATAAGCTGCCAGGGCGAATTGACGGAGTTCCGACATCCCTGGCAGCTTTATTCTTTCCCTACCGTACTAATACGGTCAAGCGGTTTCCTTCTTCGACTGATCTGTCTTGTGTATCTGTACACAAGCCCATATCCCTGCCACAAGGGCAGCAAGACCAAACACAGACAAAAATACTATCAGTTCCATAATACTGTTATTTTGATTTCTTAGACAACGCAATGAACGCAATGCCAGCAAAGGCGCATATCACCGCAAAAATACCTCCTATCGTGAATAAAAGTGCCCTGTTCACGTCCAGTTTCATTATTCCGGCAAGTATCACACCTCCAAATACCAGCTTCGCCACATCTATGAGGAGCTTCCCGGTTTCCGTAAAAATAACCTCCTTACGTTCCTTTTCCATAATGCAAATATATTAATTTTATTGGTTTCTTGTTCTATCCCCCTCCCGTCCCCCAAAGGGGGAGCACACAAAGACAAACCGTGCCTTCACTCAATGGAGTGTTGCTCTTCAAACAAACTTATCTGCCTTTCGTCATCATCGTTCCTGGCACGTTCCGCAATCCGTTCCCTCTCATGCAGGACAAGACGTTCTATGATGTTTATAGCCTGCAACCGCTCTCCGGCAGTGGTGCGCTCCTTTATATACTTTTCATTT
>NZ_EQ973640.1:0-986 GCF_000157915.1 Phocaeicola coprophilus DSM 18228 = JCM 13818
ATTCTTTGGCAGGACGTTTTTTTACTTACGAAGATGACGAGGAATGGTGGAAGTGCGGATTTATATCTAACCCAAAATATAAAAAACGCACTGGCATTATAACCTTTCGTGTGTCTAACGACCTTTGGGATGTGTTTACCAAGTTCGCCAAGGGGTACAGAGAATTTGAGTTAAACAAGGCTCTTGCGCTACCTACTGGGTATTCCCTTAGGTTTTACATGTTAATGAGTGGGCAGGTGTACCCTTTGGATATATCCCTTGAAAACTTGAAAGACCGTCTTGGCATACCTGCGGACAAATACAAGGACAAGAACGGAAAAGACAGAATAGATCATTTTGAGGAAAGAGTTTTGAAACCAGCAAAGGCTGCGCTTGATGAGAGCTGCCCATACACTTTCAACTACGTGAAAGTGCGTGAAAACCCAAACAACAAACGTAGCAAGGTGACCGGGTTTAGGTTCTACCCGGTCTATCAACCACAGTTCAGAGATGAAGAACTGGAAGGGAAAGAATTGCAAGCAAAGGTTACAGCACGATATCAGATAGACAGCCATGTGTACGAGTACCTCCGTTATTCCTGCGGCTTCACATCGGAAGAGATAAACCGGAACAAAGAGACATTCATAACGGCACAAGAAAAGATAACCGACCTTATCGGAGAACTGGCTCTCCTAAACGGAAAATCACGAGAAAAGAACAATCCGAAAGGGTGGATTATAAACGCCCTTAAAGGGAAAATCAAGGATAAGTAACAAGATTACCCGGCTGAAACACTCCGGGTAATCTTGTCAAATCAGAGGAACGATTTCCATTTCTACACCAAGTTCTTTCATCTGCTGTTGTATTTCCTCGCTGCTTAGTTTCTCTCTCGCCAGTGCAAGCCCATGAAAGGCGTCCCAGCCTGCCGGCTTCGAAACGATACTACCGTTTAGGACGGCATGGGTGATTTCGCCGCCGGACTTCGCACCCTTGTTCAGTATGAAGAA
>NZ_EQ973640.1:3049-3887 GCF_000157915.1 Phocaeicola coprophilus DSM 18228 = JCM 13818
CTCCTCGGTGTACCTCTCCCTTGGGCGCCCCCCAAGGGACAAACTCCGGCAGTATTCCGATACGCTTAGACTGCACCGGGCTGCCTGCTCCGCAAGTGCGTCCTTTTCAAGTTCGGTACACCGGAATGTAATCTTTTCGTTCCGTCTTAGTTCCATGCCACAAAGGTAATCTTAAAATCTTTTTGAGCAAAGCGAGAAAAGCAAGAATTGTCCGACAAGGACACTTCTTGCTATATATACACATGCTATATATACACATGCCGCATGGGAATACATCCATGCTAACCGCCCGGCAAAAAGCCCCGGCGTGTTAGAAAATCCCCCACAGCCTAACAAATTCTACCCCATTTCTACCCAAGGGGATTACACGCAGCAGAAGTCATCCGGGAACATGTCTTCCAGTTCGTCCAAATCAATGGTTTCTTCTTCGGACACCTCCACCCATTCAATGTTTTCTTTCCCTCTTATCGCACATGAGTACATCTCGGCGGCGGCAAGAGAAGAGAACACCTCGTGCATAGGCTCGCCGTTCTCTAACCAGTAAACACAATATTCGACCATAACAGTTTTATCATTTATCGTTGTAATGCCCCTCTACCTCCAAGATGTAGACCTCTACCACTTCCTCGTAAATGTCATAGATTATCCGGTCATGGGCGGTAATGTGTCGAGACCATGTAATATCCCCACCGCCCCTTAACGCTTCGGGATGCCCAAGCCCAGTCTTAGGGTGCTCTAACAATTCTTTGTAGATTTTCTTATACTTCTTGAACAAATTGGGGTTTGATTTCTTCCATTTGGCAATCACCTTATCCACCCCGTCGGAAACCCTAATTGT
>NZ_EQ973639.1 GCF_000157915.1 Phocaeicola coprophilus DSM 18228 = JCM 13818
AATCAATGAACTTAAAAAGATACTTTCACGATGATAGCAAAAGGAAAGAGCATATCTCATGGCACGGCAGCACTGGAGTACGACCTTGCCAAAGAGATAAACGGAGAGGCAGCAGCCACCGAGATACACCGCCATGAGCTTTTCGGCTGCACAGGCGAAGATATGGTGCAGGAGATGAAACCTTACTTTGTTGATTTTCCGAACGTAAAGAACAACTGCCTTCGGTTTGAGGTCAGCCCTTCAGTGGAAGAAAGTGCAGGCATGACCGATGCGGACTGGGCGAAGCTCGGTAATGACTTCATGCAGCGCATGGGTTTGATGAACCACCAGTACATCATTGTGAAGCACAGCGGAACGGAGAAGAACCGCAGGCAAGCCCACCTGCATATACTGGCAAACCGTGTGTCGTTATCGGGAGAACTATACCAGGATAACTGGATAGGGAAGAGAGCTACGGAAGCTGCCAACAGTATAGCCAGAGAACGGAACTTGGTACAGTCAAAGGATATAGGCAAAGCCAACAGGGAAGAGATAAAACAGGCTATGGATGATGTTCTTATACGGATGCAGGGGTTTGACCTTGCCGGATTCAGCCGGGAACTCGGAAAACTGGGCTTCAAGGTAAGGGAAGCCCGGGCAAGTACAGGCAAACTCAACGGCTACTACGTGAAAGCCCGGAGCGGAACGGAATACAAGGCAAGCGAGATAGGGAAAGGCTATACGCTTGCCCATATCGAGAAGACACAGAAAAAATTGAAGTATAACTCAATCAGCAGGAATTATGGAAACACCCTCAAACCCAAAGACGGAGGATTACACCTATAAGCAGGGGCAGTACAGCCCCCGAAAGAGAAAGGACACCACGCCCAAAGTAAATCCGCAGCTTGCGGTAGAACTTGTGTTTCAAGAATTGAAGCGTGTAGAAGCTTATACGAAGCGCATAGAGGATGCAACAACCAAAAAGGTAGAAATAGACAGGGGAAGCCTTGAAAGTGCTGAAAATCGCCTAAAAAACGTATTGGCGGACTTTGAACGGCAGGGAAACAGAATGAAAAATGGCAGCTATGTGGACAAGAAAGTTTCAATGTACTCAATCCTTTGTGCTGTTTTTTCCCTATTGTTCGCCTGTCTGATGTGTTACCTGTGGGTGGATGCAGCCAAGGACAGGGATAATTACAAGAGGTATTATGAATACTATCAAAAAATGCAGTTAGACACTGAAAGGAATGTGAATTGAAAGAAAAAAAGCAGTTGGGGAGATAAAATCCTCCCCTGCTGCTTTTTTAACATTTTTGCTCTTTATATATCAGAGAAAATGGATATATAGCAATCATTGAGGCTATAATGCAACCTAAATAGATGTTTTCCAAGAAGAAAAAAACAAAAATAGAGAAGAGAGCTCCAATAAAGGAGAGTATAATAATTTTTTTCGTCCTCTTACTGATTTTTATATTTTTAGCTTCTTTCAAGGAAGACATAATATATGCTCCGCATATTGATAGCAAAAAGTAGAAAGCCCTTTCTATGCGTTCAATGTCTTTGTTGTAAATGCTTATACCTATAAGAGCTATAGGCATAACTAAGAATAGAATAAAAAGCAAATTCTTTTTCATAATCATTAACAAAGGGCTTCTGCCATTAATAAGAAAACAAGACTAGCAGCAGCTCCAGCGCCCATGCTAAGAGCTCCAAAAGCTGTTCCCCAAATTATACCAGCACCGCCAATAGAAAGACTACAACCATTTCTTGTTTGAGAGATGGTTAAAATTTTATCGTTATATGAG
This sequence comes from Phocaeicola coprophilus DSM 18228 = JCM 13818, assembly GCF_000157915.1. Classification (GTDB taxonomy): domain Bacteria; phylum Bacteroidota; class Bacteroidia; order Bacteroidales; family Bacteroidaceae; genus Phocaeicola; species Phocaeicola coprophilus. The sequence continues at coordinate 1,785 of NZ_EQ973639.1, forward strand.
AGAATATTAACGACACTTTGCTCTTTCTCTGCTTGTGCTGTGAAAAAATATGTATCATCAATTTTTGATAAGGCAACTATAGCTTCTTTGTCGTTAGCATTGATGTTTATTTTCTTTACATTAAGTATAATGCCATCAGGATTTTCATATAAAGCTAAAAAATTGTCTTTGTTTGTTTTACTTTGTACCAAGTATACAATACCTCCTTTTTCTTTAGATGTTATTTTTTGCTGCACAGAAAAATCATAATCTTCAGAGAAAGCGTCCATAGAGGTTGCTCTTGAAGAAAGCCCCAACAACGTATTTTCGGCTTCTATGGCTTCAGTGAAAGCAGGAATGTTGTTTTTGGCTTCTTCAGAAGTGATTAAAGAACTTGAAGCACTGACGGCTTCTACATCATTCGAGGTTGTAGTCTTGACGTTATCTACTTCGTCATTGCTACAGGCTTGAAATCCCATAAGTGAAAACAAGCAGAAAAATAAATAAACATACGTTTTCATATATGTAAACGTTTAGAGATTATGTTGTAAAGGAATAGAAAAAAAAGGTATTAAGCAAATAGATTGATGGTTTTTTATAAAAAAGTGATATATTGTAGAAAAAATGAATAAATATTATTTGATTTGATATTTTACAATTCCTTTAGCTTCCTTTTGATAGCTCCGATTACATATCCTTTAGGGTTTTCTGCCAGCCGTGCGCCTTTCTTCAATTCTCCCAAGAACCCCATAAAATCGGGGATGCGGTTTTGTCCCTCGATAAGGGTTTTCTTGTTCTTGTTGATTTCATCAGATTTGAAGTCAAAAGAAAATTTGAGGTAGTCATATACGTTGTTTTCTAACTGGAGCCGTGCTGTAACTTTAGCTATGCGCGCTTGTTCCTGTAGTGCAGGGTCTTCTCTATCTTCAAAGAAAACAGGGAACAGAGTCCATCCAATAACCTTCTTCCCTTCTTTTTCCTCCTTAGCCACAAACGAATAAGGAGAGAACTTGTCAAGCTCTTTTTTTGCGACATCAATAACCTTCCTGCGAAAGTCGTTTACCCTTTCATATTTACCTTGTAGATTGAATCTTTCCCGAAGCCCGTCAGAACCTTCTAACGGCACAAACAAAGGTGTAGTTTGTCCTGACATGAGCTCATAAAATCGCATGGCATAAACACTTTTGAATTTCATAGCGGTTACAAGTTCGTATTTTTTGAAACCCTTAGTGAAATCAAGCGCAGCTCTCCAAACAGGTTCATAGACATGGAAAGTGGCAACGCCTGTGCCTTTCTTTATTTTGGGATGCTCTATTATGGCTGTATAGAACCAAATCTCATCATCTTCATACTCCGCCCCTTTTTTTGAAAGCGAGGTAAATGCAGCCTTTGCTTTGGCATAGTTGTTGTCTGTTTCATCTCGAAGTATATCCGCCACAGGCATAGTGATGTTTACACCGCAGTCTGTCGGCTCGATTTTGTGCATGTGATCTTTGATTTTTACACCTTCTAACCAATGCTGTGCAAACTCTATAAGACGGTAAATAATACGTTTTTCATAGGGGCTGAAATCGTACTTTGCGCAAGTCCATATATAGGACTGAAATACTGCTTTGTTGGGTAGATTCTCACTCATTGGATATTCTCTTAGATTGTTGCGTATGGGTCAAGTTCCTTAATCCGCTTACACAAATAATCGAAGCGTTTCTTTGTAAGCGGTGTGAGTGTATCGAGGTTCTCGCCATCAAAATTCTCTCCAAAGATAATGTCGTCCACCCCTATGCCGTGATTGTAGTTCTCACGCACGCAGTTACGCAGAATCCAAAGGTTGCGCAGATTCACCCAGTCGGCTGTAATGTTTCTGATTTTACTGAATAGCAGCGTAGCTGTGTAGAGGTAGTGTCCGCAATGGTTGTAGTCATGCAGCACCAGTTTTCCTTGATAGTAGATGTCAAAGTCCTTGTTTCCTTCATCTTCCTTTGTATCGCAGTAGAAGAACGGAATATCTTTCAGACCGCCCCAATCAATGTAAGTAGTTGGTTTCATATAGTGCTGTTTTATAGGTTTGCAGCAAATATACGAATAAAGTACGACCTCAACAAATAAAGGTCGTATATTTTATTCTTTATGTCGTCTTTAAAGTGTTAATTTTTATTCTTTATGTCGTATTAAAGTATTCTTTATGTCGTACTTGGAGGGCTTTTTCCTCGCATAATGCGCGCGCGCGAGGATAGACATAGATAGTCCATGTTAAGATAGAAACAGGCTCATAAAGCTGAAGATGCTTCTCAACTTTCGGAAAAACGGATGAAGAACAATAGGGAAAACAAAGACAAAGCCCCCTCGTAAGGGGGGTTGGGGGATTGTGCGGTTATTGAAGCTTTTTTTTGCGTGTTAAAGTATATTAATTTGGTTACAATATCGGTGACAATGGTTACATTTGTATCACAATCAAAAAGTTTAAGATATATGCAAGTAATTCCATTGAGCAAATTTCGGACGAATCAGACAGCGACCCTTCTTCGTGCTATTCAGGGAGAATCCGTCTTTCTGACTTCACGTATCGGTGATTTTAAATTGGTGCCAGTGTCCGTAGAAGAAAAAATAGCCACTCGAATAAGAGAGGGCTTGAATGAAGTGAAACGAATCGAAGCTGGTGAGCAGCCAGCCAAGAGCGCAAACGCATTTCTTGATGAGCTTTGAAGTAAAGACCACCCCACATTTTGAGAGGGAAGCGAAAATCCTTGCAAAAAGGTATAAGTCTTTTAAGGCTGACATGAAGGATTTTATCGAGTCATTGGAAAAGAACCCCATGCAGGGGGATGAACTAAGCCCTGGTATCCGTAAAATAAGACTTGCCATTGTTTCTAAGGGAAAGGGTAAGTCTGGGGGAGCACGTGTTATCACATACACGATTTGTGCATCGGAGAGTGAAGGTCGTGTTTATCTTGTGGATGTCTATGATAAGTCAGACTTCTCTACCGTAAGTGTATCTATTCTTAAAAAAATCATATCTGAACAGGGTATCCTTTGACCAGTCAGCGTTAGTGAAGCGAACTGTGTTTTTTCTCTTTTCGGTCTGCAAAGGTAACTCCACACTCCGAAGCCGTCAAGGGCTTCGCAAGTTCGGAGCGGAAAAAACCGCACAGCTTCACTGTGCGGTTTTTTCCGCTCGAACCCTTGACCGCTCTCCGTGTTCCGTTGTGGGAATGGCAGGGAAAAAGAAAAAAAAGTGTGTGGCTATGCAGTGTGTTAGCGCTGTGTGTATTCCCATGCGGAATGTGTATATATAGCAAGAAGTGTCCTTGTCGGACATTCTTGCCTTTCTCGCTTTGCTCAAAAGGATTTTAAGATTACCTTTGCGACATGAAAGTAAATCGAACGGAGAAGATAACATTCCGCTGCACCGCACTTGAAAAGGCGGCACTTGCGGAACAGGCAGCCCGATGCGGCATCAGCATATCGGAGTACTGCCGTACACTCGCACTGGGCGGACGACCCAAGGAGAGGTACACGGAAGAAGAAAGGGAACTGTTTCGGGAGATAGCCCGACTGAAAGGAACACTCCAGCGTCTGAACAACTACTTCGGTGGGCGCCAGTACAGGGAAGTGTTCGAGGAGAACCAGGCACT
>NZ_EQ973638.1:0-19479 GCF_000157915.1 Phocaeicola coprophilus DSM 18228 = JCM 13818
ATATATAAATCATAAATCTGTATCCAACTTTGAATCTTTGATTAAATAAAAGATCTACGACTAATCTATAATCGTCATTACGATGTATATAACTTAAAGCATCATTACATATTTTTATTTTAAGGTCATCTAATAACATGTAAATAAAAATAGTTCGCATCTTCATATCGTGCGCCCACAGAGAACCACTCTGAATCCGACTTTACGGATTACACGATATGAAGATGCGAAATGTAGGTTCATAATGGGCAATACAAATATACGAAAAAATCCCCAATAAAATGGGGAACTAAATTATATTTTGTATATTTACACCCAATAGGCGGATGCTTACCGGATGCTTACGATTTTCCATATATACAATTAAACATAATGACGATTATGTTCGAGAATCAACCTTAGATGATTATCTAGAAAAGATATACAAAGAACAGTATAGTCGCAAGATGTCATATACTATTTTAGATACAATATTAATTAAGAGGTATCAATTGATTGAAAGAATAGGTAATAATATAACGTTAACCCATAAAGGTATTGAGGTTGCATGCAGTACTGATGGCATAAAAGGATATATTGAAGATTTGCGACAGAAAGTTATTGACGATAAAAAAATTGCAAAACTAAAGATAAGAAGCACTACTGCGGCTACCATAGCTTCTGTCGTTGGTGTTATTTCTTTCTTTATAAATATTACATCTGGGAATAACAAAATCAAATATATTTTTTGTTTTATAGGAGCATTTATATTAGGAGTTTTACTATCTGACCCAGCAAAGAACCTAGTAAAACGCTTATTAAAAGAAGAGTGAAGAACTCTTTTATATCTATCATATTACCTTTTTTCATATAACTTATAATTAAGAATAATTCAAAGGTAAAAAGAATATAGAAATCATTGAAGGACAAAAATTATTGATTCCACCTGTTCGGGAGAAACATATCGTACGTTTCTCCTGGTTGGGGTTCTCTGCTAAAAACATCTGTAAGATATTCGAACACATTTATGCCATTTAATTTACAACTTTCAATGATAGTGTAAATAATAGCTCCTCTCCTTGCGCTCTCGTGATTTCCGAAGAAAAGATAATTATTCATTCCGAGTTTGCATGGTCGCATAGCTCTTTCTGCTGCATTGTTATCAGCTTTAAAGAATCCATCATCAAAAATTAACGTAAGAGCCTTAAATTCACGATAGGCATACGATATGGCCTTCCCGATTAAAGTTTCATCGAGAATCTTAGGATTGGATATACTTTTTTCAAGCCAATTCTTGAATTTATGAAATATCGGCACTACATACCTAATTCTATACTCTCTTATTTTATCAGGATGAAATTTTTGTTTTCTGAAAAATCTTTCAAGCCTATATATTTTATCTATAATTCCAAGTGCCTTTTCTGAATTTTCTCTGTCGTTATCTCTACTTTCCAAAAACTTTCTTCTTATATGACTAAGACAAGATAACCTTTGAATTTTATTATTTTCGTTTTCTCCTATAGACTTATACGCCGAATATCCATCTGTTTGAATTGTACCTATATAGCTTTCTAATATGTTACTGATTACATTCCTGCTTCTAGAGCCATCTTCATAAGCAAAGAAAGTCAATTTACTTCTGGTGTTAACAAGCCCCCACATATATTCTTTCTTTGCATGATGGACATCTTCATCAATTACAGAGATTGTCGTTTCGTCTATATTCAAATAGTTACCTTTTAAAACCTCTGACCTGATGGAATAATAAAGTCCTTCAAGAGCATCGATAGCTGTACCACACCAGTCATATAAAGTTGAACGCGCGATTTTAGCTCCGGCATTTACAAACATATTTAACTGACGATGTATAGGTAAATGATATAGAAATTTATTTGTAAGGATACCAGCCATCAATGACGGATCTGCGTGCCTTCTGTAAAATTCTTCTGGAGTATAAGGAAGTTTAGGCATAATTAAATGCCCGTCTTTTGCATAAATCCTTCTGTCATAGATTACTTTTACAATTTTCGCCGGAATCATATATAAGCGGAATGATTTTTCAGAGCGAACAAATTTTGCTCCTATTAATTCTTCAGCATCCGGTTCAAGTATTTCTATTTTCTCTTCTATATCGTCGTATGTACGTCTTTCTGGGCGTTTATATGCTTTACGAGGGTTCGACTTTTTATCCGGTTTTTCTTCAATTTTTTCTTTGGGATAAGTTCCCTTGGAACCTAGTTTCTCACCATTATACGTCCTTTCTGAGTTCTCTGAGTGAGATTTTTCGCTTTTTGACCCATATAATCTCTTATTGAGTAGATTTATAGTATCACGAAGTTCTTTCACAAGATTTTCATACGAACAAATATTCTTTTCCAGTGATTCGATTTTTTCGATAAGGCTGGAAATAAGTTGATTGAGACCTTCAATTTGAGAGTCTTTATTTTTTATTTGTTCTACAAGGAAATCGTTTAAATGGTTTCTTTTCATGCACTAAAAATAGACTTTATATATTAATGCACAAAATGAGACAAATTTGACATACATACTAAAACACCCAAAAATTTCCTTATATGGAAAATAAAAGGCTACAAATTTGTTTCCATTCTAAATAATAATTGTTTTTTCTAGGATTATAATAAGGGGTAAATCTTTTTTTATTATATAGCTTAACTGTATAAAGTATAAACTTATCTTCATCCCATCTTAATATCTTTATCTGCTTCTTATTTCTTCCCATAAATATAAATACCTCATTAGAAAACGGATCACGCATTAGATTACTTCGTATAAATCCACAAAGACTGTCTATGCCCTTCTGCATGTTTACATATTCTGGACAGAAATAGAATTTCATATCTTTATTCAATCCCAGTACAGTTTCCTTCATACATAATCGCTATTAATACTAATCCTTTGATTGTAATGCGCGGTATATTAACAGTCATACCACTTGGGAAAGTAAGTTTGGCACCTTTTATAATAGTTCCAGGTTTAGGGAGTTCCAGGTCAACATTGAAACTAGGATGTTCATTAGGGAAATGTAGAGGTGAGTTGTTTTCTACAAACTCTATTGGAAATATTTTTTGAGCATTTGAAGAAAAAGACGGATTTTCACTTGAAAAAAGTTTCCTTTCTTGCTTATACTGGATTGTCGTAGAATTCTCAACGTACTTTGCTCCATATAATTTTTCCCATTGGTTAATCCAGTCAGAAAAATCCCAATAAGGAACTTGGTGAAGTTTGCAAAACTTTTCAAGTGTCATTCCACTCTTCAAATATCGTGCATAAAGAACCTGAGCTTCTGAGTGTGATAATGCCATAAATTTTTTATCCTTCCAATATTTAATTATTTCCTATACTTTTGTGAAGGACAAAGATATTATGGATAAAATGTTTAATAAAGATGAGGAAATCGGATGCTTACGGAAAATCAAAGAACAATATCAGCACAAGGATATTTTTATTTCATACCCTTGTGCTGCAATCTCTCCTCTATTCATTATTTGATAATCAATATAGGAGTATCCGAATGGAAAATCATCTTACGGGCAATACTTGGATTAAACAAACGGGCAAAGACATTCCGTTTATAATTCGTGATGCAAAGAGCGTCGATAGCCTGTTCTTTTACATACACATCCAGATTGGTCAGTAACTGGTCCTCTGCAATCAGATTATAGCTAATTTCCAACTGTGGATATTGTTTCTTGAAATACTCTTTAATTCCTGCCAGTTTAATCTCATTCCATGTACGCCGTTGCTCATCTGAATTCAAATGAATAAATGCTATCTGGAATTTATAATTCTGGAAAGTTGTAATCAATGAATCAAAAGCGACCAGGTCCCGCTGATCAAAATTAGTAATAAATACCACCTTATGAATTTCTCCAAAAGTCTTGAAGCTGGCATTCTTAGGAATAGCATATACAAAAGTCGGGCTACGCTCTATTACTTCGGCAGTCACACTACCAATCAGTCCCAGTTCCTTTTCCCCCTGTCCACGTGTTCCCATAATAATGATCAACGGCTTCTCCTTACGGGCATAATACAAAATTTCCTCCTCAGGAACACCTTCACGCAGCATACATGAAAATTTAACATCTGGCAGCTCCTTATTGGCGATTCTCTCCTTCAAAGCATCCGTCAACTTATTCAGCTTATTATGAATGTCATCCAGCATATTCTTGATCCCCAAATCATATTCCATCGGCATACCATATCCTTCCGTAGCATATTGTAAACTAGGCATATAGACTGGGCTAAAATAGACATGCATCAATACTACTTCTGCATGAATACGAGAGGCGAAGTCAAAACCGAATTCACAGGCTTTCATGGAATAATCAGAAAAATCTACCGGTATCAGGATCTGATTACTACTACCCTTCTGATCTGTTTCCTTAGGTTCTTCTTTCAAGACATCATCAGACAGCCAGGATGAACTTTCTATAATTTTCAGAGCTCTGGGAAGATCACTTTCTTTAATACGAATTCTTACTCCAGACGAGATGACAGGCTGAATGAGATTTACATTATGAATATAAGACTCTATTCCTTCATTCTCCAGGACATTCTTTAAAATCTGTGCCTTTGAGTAGGTCAAGATGGCTAATGTAACAAGTTTATCTTCCATAATCTGACGATTTAATAAGGTTAAAAATAAAAACACTAATTACAGGCATATACGAAATAACGATACTCCGCATACATCCTATAATCAGTGTCCTGTCGTTAAAAATAAATATCCTACACGTTTTCTTCTTTCAGGATAGCTATAGCTCTATCTAATACGGTTGTATCGTCCAGCATAACAAGTCCCCCATCCGGTCCCGGTTCCAGATGAATTCCTACACTCTTTCCATCTTTAAAATTGTGTCCTCCGAAAAAGTTGCGTACGGTTTCCACGCTTAAGTTCAATTCATCCGCAATCCGATGCATACTTCCGGTTGGTAAAGAATCCTTTATCTTACGCAGCTCATTAAAAGTTATCGTTCTGTTCATAGTAGTCTGAAATTTAAGTTAGACAAATCATTTATTTAATTTCGAGTAAATATAAGGAAAGATTATGAAAGAACAAACAAAAAGGCAACATTTCTGACAAGAAAGTTGCCTTTGACAGTTTCCTTTACAAATAAAGAACTTTTGCCGTTATCATTCCCGCAATAATTGCATAGAGGTATGAAAGCAATAATACCAGATGAATCAATCCGACATCATCTATTGAATATCCACTGCTTGTATACTGACTGGAAATGTATTTGGGCTGATCAAAAAACCGATTCCTTACTATCCGGTAAAGCTGATAAACAAGCAACGCAATCAGACATCCTTCCAAAGCCCCGGCCAGTATATCTCCAGGATAATGCACCCCCAAATAGATACGGGAATATGAAGGTATGGCAGCCCATACAAACATAGAAAGAGTCAGCCACTTATTCCGAATCAGCAATGATACAAACATTGCTACCCCAAATGTATTTGCTGCATGACTTGATATAAAGCCATACAGGCCTCCCCTATAGCCATTCACCGTATGAACCAGGTACATAATCTCCGGATCCTGAGTCGGCCTGAAACGGGCAAAATAGGGCTTACATACACTTGAAGCCAACTGATCTGCCAAGGTTATCACCAAGGCTATCATCAGGAGAATGAAAATCGATTGTGGCAACTTGTTATTCCTAAATATAACATACAGCAAGATAATTGCTGCAGGAACCCAGGTTACCGTACTGGTCACTACCCACATAAAACCGTCCCAGAACAAAGAATGACTTCCATTCAAAGCCAATAACAAGTTACGGTCTGCTTCAATAAGTTGCTGTATGTCTATCATAACTTCCTTCTTTAAATGATTTCAATTGCTTCTGTCGGAATCCATCCCTTATTTCCATCTTCCAGACGGATTTCTTTCCAACCTTTCATCGAGTTATCTTCCACAAAAACCTTGGTTCCTTCATGCAGGACGAACAATTCCGTTCCGCTCTCATCCGGTGTACTTTTAACTGTTACAGTAGGTGACATCACAATAGCTCCTATGCGATCCATCAGTTCATTTTTTTGCTGACGCGCAAATAAATTAGCGCAAACAGTCACTACCAGTAAGATAATAGCACCGATAAATCCTATTTTCCGGACAAAAAGTCGTTTGCTAAAGATATACAATGCCAGCCCAACCAATAAACAGATGAAAGAGACAATGCCGATCTTAGCCCATCCTCTCTCGCTTTGCATATTGGTCAGCGAATTAACCCAGGTTACGATGAAAACCTCTGTAGCAGGAGTAATCTGGTCAACAGTTTTGCTTCTGGCCATATCCAGATTGAAGCGAATATCTGCATCTCCCGGATTCAACAATAAGGCCCGTTCATAATTCAATACAGCCTTGGCCATATTTTTCTCTTTAAAATAGCTGTTTCCCAAGTTGTAATAAACAACTGCAGACTCTCCCTGAGTTGCTAAAATATTTTCATACATTTTGATTGCTTCAGCATATTTATTCTCCTGATAAGCCTTATCTGCATCTGCCTTTGTAAAAGACTCAGCCTGAACAAACTGCACGAAGCTCAACAAAAATATAATGAAGAATGATATCTTTCTCATGTCAGACACTCTCCTATTCTTTAGCGTTTAATACTATTTTCCATTTTACTGATAATATCAATCGATGCTGCATACACCTTATCCATGGCCTCATTTTCATTGCCCGGAGCATAACGTGCAAACTCACATTCATTCAATGCATGAATGAAATCAGCAATTAATTCATTAGAAACGCCATACTTCGCGAGTTCAGCCTCAATATTATCTTTTGAAAGCATGGATACCGGAATGTTCAGTTTATCACTGATATATCCCCAAAGAGCTTTCAAGACCTCATCATAAAATTCATTCTTCTTGTTTTCTGCCAACAGCTTACCGGCAAGTTTCATACGTTTTGTTGCAACCTTATTGGCCTTTTTGGTCTTTACCTTTGCAACATTGGCATTTTCCATAGCCTGCTTGCGATAAACAATTACAAAAGCTACAAACAAAACGAACGGTATCAGATACCACATCCAGTAAGATATCGTTCCGAAGAAGAAATCACCTTTGCGAGTCAAGGAAGTATCTCCCAACTTAATAAAACGAATATCCTTACCCAGTACCTTCACACTTTCTTTATTGGTGAAGTCTGCAATCACTTGATCCGCATTTCCCTGACCTTTAGCAACCTTCAGTTCATAAGCCTGAGTTTTCAAGGTTTTGTAGGAATTACTCTTCAAGTCAAAATAGGTAAATTCTACTGGAGGAATCGTGAAAGATCCGGCATGACGCGGTATTGCCAGATATTCAATAGTCTTGGTTCCTGTTACTCCATTACTTGAAGTCTCAAACTGGTTTTCTACTTTCGGATCATATATTTCAAAATCTTGAGGGAACTTGATTTCAGGCGTATTCAGCAACTTCATATTCCCCGATCCTTTAATTGTAAGCTTAATTGTAACAGCATCATTCGTTTTTACTTCCGTTGCATTAATGGAAGAAGTCAACGAGAATTCACCAACTCCACCAGAGAAGTTCGCTGGTTTAGCCGGCAAAGGCAATACAGTTATATTTACTTTAGGAGCAACAATTACCTTCTTCACCTGTTCAAATCCGCCACCATTATAAAAGATATCAAACGGATCATCAGAAGCAATTCGCTGAGCAATAATACCCTCAAACTTTACGCTTGGAATCTCCAGTTTACCGGTCTGCTGCGGGAAAAGAACATACTGACGCCATGTCAATGTGTTATAATTTCGTCCTTGATAATGTTCCATTGACCATACCTTCTTCTGTGGAAGATCTATTTCCTGAGTATGAAAACCTGTCAACTCCGGCATATCTTCATTCAGCTGCTGAAGATTTACAGTAGAATACAGTTTATATGTCAACAAAATAGCCTCTTGCTCATGCACAGTGGTCTTATTGGCCGTTGCGAGCATAAACAAATCTTTATCTGTGATCCGGCTTCCGGCAGCCTGATTACGTGAAGAATTTGCTGAGCCTTTACTTCCACCATTGGAACTGTTGGATGTCTTATCCGGAGGAAGAACTTTCACCTGCAGTGAATTTGAAAAGATTTTCTCTCCTTCAGCCTGAATGCTTGCTGCTGGAATCGTATAGGTTCCGGCATCACCTGCCATCAGGATATAGGTGTAAGTCACAGATTTGTTTACGACAGTTTTTCCATTAATCGTGTATGAACCATATTGTTGGGAACGGCTCGGCCCCATCAGAACCTCAAACCCCTTTGTTATAGAAGGAGCACGGAAATCTTTTACACTCTGCGAATTGACTGTAAAGGTCAATCGGAACTGATCTCCGCTTACGACCACCTCCGGAGCCTCGGCAGTCAGCGTGACTTTACCGTCTGCCCATGTCTGAACAGTAACAGTCAACAATAGCAGTAAGAAAATCAATTTTCTCATTTTATCTATCTTTTTTATTATTCAACATTGTACTTCTAGTCCTTGGTCTATTTTGTCCACATTACCCGCATCACCAGTCTTTTTCCAGTTTCCGGCCTTGCATCTGAATAGCTTTCTTCACTTTATCCTGGACATTCTTTTCATCCTGCATCACAGCATTCAACAGTTGCTCAGCGTTTTCCTTCGACATCTGATTCTGGTTCTGCTGTTGCTGATTATTCTGGTTCTGCTGTTTCTTGTTCTGATCCTGCTGATCCTTATTCTGCTCTTTTTCGTCCTGTTTCTGGTCTTGCTTCTGTTCCTGCTGCTGATTCTGATCCTGCTGTTGCTGCTGATCTTTCAACAGCTTCTGTGCCAAAGCCAGATTATAACGTGTTTCATCATCTTTCGGATTATTCCGCAGGGCTTGCTTATATGCTTCTATACACTGAGGCAACTGCTTGGAAGCCTGGAGAATTACGCCCATGTTATGATAAATATGAGCCAGCTTTTCCTTATCTTTCTCAAGTCGGGAAGCCGCATCCAGCTGCTCCATCGCTTCCTTTCCTTTTTCCTGCATCAGTAAAGAGTTTCCCAGATTATACAATGCATCAGCCGATTTCGGGTTCACCTCAAGCGCTTTCCGATAATCTACTTCTGCCTTAACAAAAAGGCTGTCTTTATAAAGCTTGTTTCCACTGCGCAGATAATCACGATCCGTCTTCTGACCATAAACTGCTGTCACGGAACAAGCACATATCAGTAACATCCATTTTATTCGCTTCATACTCTATCTCATTTAAAGAGTTTTACATTCTTGAAAAGTGGATTTTTACGATTCAAGATCATCAATTCAGCAGCAAGCAACAACAAAGCCAGCCATGCCAAAACCTGGAATTGCTCATCAAATTCCGTAAACACCTGAGTCTCGACATCAGCTTTTGCCAATTTATTGATTTCTGCATTCAATGCTTTTTCTGCATTATTCGTGTTGTCTACACGGACATACATTCCGTTTCCCGCCTGTGCAATTTCACGGCACATCTCTTCATTTAAACGAGTGACAACAACATTTCCATCCTTGTCACGCCGGAATTCGTTCGTTCCTTCCACGGGAATAGGAGATCCGTCGGGAGAACCTACACCCAGAACAAAGACACGGACACCTTTTTCGGCAGCAGCTTTCGCAGCTTCCACAGCTCCACCTTCGTGGTTCTCACCATCCGTGATCAATACGATAGCACGTCCGACTCCTTCATTAGGAGTAAAACTCTTCATAGCCAGATCGATTGCTCCACGAATATCAGTACCTTGTGTTGCAATGAGTGAAGGAGAGATAGATTCCAGAAACATTTTGGCCGAAATGTAATCACTGGTTATAGGCAACTGGGCAAAAGCTTCGCCGGCAAACACAATCATGGCAACTTTGTCATTATTGAATGTTTCAACCAGACGAGATATCAGTTTCTTTGATTTCTCCAGACGACTTGGAGTTACATCCTGAGCCAACATAGAGTTTGAAATATCCAGAGCCACAACCGTTTCTACACCCTGACGCTTCACAGTTTCCATCTTAGAGCCAAACTGAGGACGCGCCAGCATAAAAATAATCATCGCCAGAGCTGACCACATCAGCCAGAACTTTACATCCGGACGATATTTGGATACCGCCGGCATTAAATGTGCCATCAGTACGGGGTCACCATACTGACGCAACTTCTTGCGCCTTCTATAATTGGAATATAGATAAAAAGCTACCAGAAAAGGCAGTACAAGAAGCAAATATAGATATAATGGTTCTCCAAATCGAAACATGGCTTATTTCATTTAAGGTATTTTCTTAAGAACTGAATTACGCAGAAGGATCTCCAACAAGATACACAAGAAAGCCACTAAAGCAAACACTTCATAGTCTTCTTCCCGCTTGCTGAATTCTTTCACATTCAGTTTCGTTTTTTCCAACTTATCAATCTCCTGATAAACTTCCTTCAATTTTGAATTACTGGTGGCACGGAAATAATTTCCGTTTGTTGTGCCAGCTATCTGAGTCAAAGTCTGCTCATCAATCTCCACCGGGACCTGTACATATTGCACTCCGGCATAAGTCTGCATCGGATATGGTGCCGTTCCATTGGTTCCAACCCCAATTGTGTATACACGGATACCAAACTGTTTGGCTATTTCTGCAGCCGTCAACGGAGAAATATCTCCACGGTTGTTGACACCATCCGTCAGCAAAATAATAACTTTTGACTTTGCCTTGCTGTCTTTCAGGCGGCTCACTGCATTTGCCAGGCCCATACCCAGAGCCGTACCATCCATAATCAGACCTTTCTGGGCGATATCACATTTAATACTCTGAAACAGATTCAACAGTACTCCATGATCTACCGTCAACGGACATTGGGTAAATGCTTCTCCTGCAAAGATTGTCAGACCAATGTTATCATTCGGACGGCCGTTTATAAATTCAGCAGCTACCTGTTTGGCTGCTTCCAGACGATTCGGCTTTAAGTCTTCTGCCAACATACTGGTCGAAACATCCACTGCCAGCATAATATCAATTCCTTCAATTTCCGTATTCTGCCAGTTATCCGTAGTCTGAGGACGGGCCAGTACCAATACGATCATAACAAAAGCCACAATACGTAACAGAAACGGAGCATGTAGCAAATAAAGTTTCCAACTCTTCGGCGCATTCATGTACATACGCGTAGTAGAAACCTGCATGGTTGGTTCTGTTTTTTTCCGCTTCATGATATACCATATTATATAAGGTATAAGCAAAAGCAATAAAAACAGATATTCAATATTAGCAAAAATCATAGTCCATGAGTTTAAACATTAAAAGAAAAGGTCAATGATATGTCTCACTGCAACATACAATGCCACGACAGCAGCCAGACCGGTCACGGCAATGCTGGCCAGCAAAACAATACGTCCCTGTTTCGAACGTTTTTCCTCTACCTTTATCTCTGTCGGTTCTTTCTTGGCATTCGGATCTTCCTCCACCTTTGTCTGATTAATGAAGTCTACGGCATTCACCAGATTCATATCATTTTCATTCATCAGCGGTGCATGCTTGGCAAATTTAACAAGGTCCGCCGTTTCAAACAAAGTTCTCAGATCTTTAACGGATTCCTTGTCTTCCTGCAATAAACGCTCAATAATCTCCGCTGAAGTCATTTCCATTGCATTAAACCCGAAACGTTCTCTAATATACATACGGATAACCTCGGTCAACTCCGTATAATATTTCTTCGGATCATTGGCTCTGGCCATTTTATCAGCCTTGATCTCCTCGATTTTCTTCATAGCCAGTTGATGAGGAGGTAATTTAGGCTCAACACGGATAATCTTGATGATAGGCTTATTATTTCGATAACGGATCACAAAGAAGACAGAAACACCTCCCAATATAATCATCAATAACAAGGCATACACCAGTGGTGCCACGTCATCCCATGTAAGAGGAACCTCCTGCACTCCCTTCGGACCAAAAAACTGATCCGGATGAAGAGTATCAACGGGAACAGAATATACTTTCAGAGCCAATGCTTCCGAACGGTAACTCTGGTCATTCACCAATACCTCAAAAGGAGGCAGATAATACAAAGCCGAATCAAAAGAAGTAATTGTATATTCCTGCGAAATCAGCCATCGCTTATTGTCATTCAACAGTTGGGTATCAGGTTTGGCTACATCCAGCACTTCAACCCCTCTGACCAATGTGTCTGCAACTACAGGAAGACGCAACTTTTGATTAGCGTCCATGCTCACTTGAAGTCGGACTTTAGTCTGCTCACCAATCAGCAGCTGCAAAGAATCAATAGTCGCTTCTACCGACACCTGTGCCCGCGCTGAGGGAACAGATATCCATAAAAGCAACATACAGCAGCACACCTTAAACCAACTCAGTCCGCCATCGAATAATGTATGTTTCATTTCTCTATCAGTTTCGTTTTGCAAATAAGTTCATCAGTGCTTTCACATAATCCTGATCAGTCCGCACAGAAACCGAATCGACATTGCTACGAGTAAAAATATCATTCAATTTTTCCTGACGTTCCATCCACCAGGCATGATGGGCATTCCGCAGAGCCTTTGAAGAAGTATCAATCCACTGTTCATGGCCTGTTTCCGCATCACGCACCCGCATCAATCCCACATCGGGCAATTCCTCCATACGGCGGTCATACACCTGCATAGCAATTACGTCATGTTTTCGGTTTGCTACGGTCAGTGCATTCTTGAAATCACTGTCGTCAATAAAATCACTCAGGACGAAAGCCGTGCAACGTTTTTTAAGCACATTCGTCAGATATTCGATCGCTCCCTGTAAATTAGTCCGTTTACTTTCAGGCTTAAAACCCAGCAACTCACGGATAATATACAGAATGTGTTTACGTCCCTTCTTGGGAGGAATAAATTTTTCTATTCGATCAGAGAAGAAAATCACCCCGATTTTATCGTTGTTCTGAATGGCAGAAAAGGCTATGGTAGCTGCAATCTCAGTTACCATATCCTTTTTCATTTGCTGTATCGTTCCAAAATCCAAACTGTTGGATACATCCACCAGCAACATGACGGTCAATTCCCTCTCCTCTTCGAATACCTTTACGAACGGCTTGTCAAAACGGGCCGTAACGTTCCAGTCTATATCACGTACGTCGTCACCATATTGATATTCACGTACTTCCGCAAACGACATACCCCTGCCTTTAAAGGCCGAATGATACTGACCGGCAAAGATGTTACTCGAAAGTCCACGTGTTTTGATCTCAATCTGACGAACACGTTTTAAGAGTTCATTTGTTTCCATTCTCAATCAACTATTCACCTTGAATCAGGGCACTTCTACCTTATTTAATATCTTGCTTACAATCTCGTCTGATGTCACATTGGTAGCTTCAGCTTCATAAGTCAATCCGATACGATGACGCAATACATCATGAGCAACCGCACGAACATCTTCCGGAATAACATATCCTCTGCGCTTAATGAACGCATAACTGCGGGCAGCCAATGCCAGGTTAATAGACGCACGCGGAGAGCAGCCAAAACCAATCAGGTTTTTCAGTTCCTTCAAATCATATTGTTCCGGATAACGTGTTGCAAATACAATGTCTGCAATATACTGTTCAATCTTTTCGTCCAGATAAACCTGACGGACTACCTTGCGTGCTTCCAGAATATCTTCTGACTTAAGAATCGGACGAACCTCAATCTTCTCACCCGAAATATTCTGACGGATAATTTTCTTTTCTTCCTCCAGCTTCGGATAGTCAATCAGAACCTTCAGCATGAAACGGTCCACCTGAGCTTCCGGCAGCGGATAAGTACCCTCCTGTTCTATCGGGTTCTGGGTTGCCATAACCAGGAAAGGAGAAGGCAACGGGAAAGTTTCCTTACCCAGAGTTACCTGACGTTCCTGCATGGCTTCCAGCAAAGCACTCTGAACTTTTGCCGGTGCACGGTTGATTTCATCTGCCAAAACAAAGTTTGCAAAGATTGGTCCCTTATTGGTTACAAAGCGTTCATCCTTCTGACTGTAAATCATCGTACCGAGCACATCGGCAGGCAACAAATCCGGAGTAAACTGAACACGACTGTATTTCGCATCAATCAAAGAAGCCAGAGTCTTGATTGCCAAAGTCTTTGCCAGACCAGGGACACCTTCCAGCAAGATATGTCCATCTGACAACAAACCAATCAATAATGATTCAACAAGATGTTTCTGTCCTACAATCACCTGATCCATACCGGTCATCAGGTTGGTAACGAATGCACTCTGGCGTTCAATGCGTTCGTTTAATTCACGAATGTCAATAGCTTCAGCCATAATTTCTTTCTTATTTTAATAAGTTCATTTTAATCTATCTCTTGACCTCACAGAAGACTTTTCTTCTAAGGCTGCCCAAAATTAAGTCATTCAATTAACAGGCACAACTAATTTTTATTAAAAAATACAGACGAGTGATCTGTTTTAAGTCTTATTGGACTAAAGAAGTTTAAATTAAAGCGGTTCTGTCCGGATTTTCAGATCTCATTCCTGAGCTGGGACCAATACCGGTATCTGAATCACAGTTCCAATTGGTACATTATTCGGATTCTTGATGATTTTCTTATTATGACGTACCAGATAAGGCCACAACTTCTTCGTCCCATAATACTTCAGGGAAATTTTAGCCAGACTCTCTCCTTTTTGGATTGTGTGAGTGGTCTGAGTTCCCTGAATATCGTAATCCACCGTATCAGCCAAAGTTTCTCTCCGGGCAGGAACCTTAACAGGCTGTTCAGGCTCGGAATGTTTTTTTTGTACTGTATCGGCTGCAACCACAGCCACCGTATCCGGTTGTAGGACAACAGTATCTTTTACAGATTGTGCTGCTGGATGCAATGAATCTACGGATACATGTTCTTTCATCCAATAGTATACCAAAGATTCGGGAATATACCTCCGTCCCGATAAAAGAGCCCAGACAATTCCTCCCCCAATCAATACCCCGGCTAAAAGTACTGTTGCAATCATACACCACGGAATCCGGAAAATACGCCGGTTCACCTGAACTTCAGGTTCTTCCGACACAGTTTCCCCGAATGTTTCTTCACTTTCCTCTGATTCATTTTCCAACCGGGACACTTCCGGCGTTACAGATGTTTCCTCTTCCTTAACAGGAGCAGATTCATCACCCTCACATTCAGCAGTTTCCTTATGGTCAGAATTTTCCACATGCTCAGAATTATCCGGATGTTCAAGGCTTTCTGCATGCTCCGGGATTGTATTCTCTTCACTGGCAGACTGAGCAGACAAGTCCGCGTTCTCTGTATCCGAAACGGCTTTCGGTTCTACCACTTCGGTCTGTTCCTCAGATTCAGACAAGTTATCTGTACTGAGGACTTCTTCCGTCATGTCATCAAAGTGAGTATTTTCATTCAGGACAACAGTCTCAAAATGGGCAAAAGGCTTGTTAATCAGGTCACGCAAAGAGGCTTCAGGAACAAACGACACCCGGTTATGACCAGACATTTCTATCAGCTTAAAAGTACCCAGTCCTTTTACCTTGACGTACTTTTCCTGTTGAAGGGCTTCTTCAATCAAGGCTACAAATGTCTGAACAAATGCTTCCGCATCCGCCTGTTCCATCTGATGACGACTTGCCAGTTGTTCAGCCAGAGCCTGTAAGGTTACTTTCTCATTCATTGGGCATCTTCATTTTTCACCTTTCCCTTCAATGCCGGACAAGGCTTGAATGTCAAACTTAATTTGGGAGGAACCAGCAAGCGTTGCCGGGTAACCGGATTGACAACAATTCTCTCCATTTTCTTCTTCACTTCAAAGGTTCCGAATTCCTGAAATGTCAGGACATTGCTTTCCTGCAATTCCTGAGCCATAATATCAACCAAAGATGCCACCAGTACGGCAGCATCTTTGTTCGTGTAACCGAGACGTCGTGAAAGTTCGCCTGTAAATTCCTTGCTGTTCATGAAAGGGTTCGCATTTAGATCATATCAATGTTGCGTACAAATCAAAATCATCCGCATCATAAACCTTTACCTGATAGAAAGAACCGATGACAAGGTTCTGTCCTTCATCTTTGATCAGTACTTCAGGATCAACTTCAGGAGAATCAAATTCTGTACGGCCAATAAAATAATCTCCTTCTTTACGGTCGATAATCACTTTAAACTCTTTACCAATCTTGGCATGAGTAAGATCGGCCGATATTTCCTGCTGAACAGCCATCAGCTCATCCAGCCGCCGATGTTTGACTTCTTCCGGAATATCATCCGAATAATTCTGTGCCGAATAGGTACCTTCCTCTTCTGAATAAGCAAATGCTCCCATCCGGTCGAAACGGGCCTTCCGCACGAATTCCTTCAGTTCTTCAAAATCTTCCTCCGTTTCTCCGGGATGCCCTACCATCAACGTGGTACGCAAATGAATACCCGGAACTTCTTCACGGAAACGTTCTATCAGACGATAAGTTTCCGCCTTACTTACATGACGGCGCATCTTCTGAAGCATGTTGTCACTGATATGCTGCAAGGCAATATCCATGTATTTGCAGACATTGTCATGTTCCCGCATCACCCGGAACAAGTCTTCAGGAAATGCAGCCGGATAAGCATAATGAAGACGGATCCATTCCACTCCGGGAATTTCCGCCATCTTCTCGATCAGCTCAGGCAACATCTGTTTTTTATACAGATCAACGCCATAGTAAGTCAGTTCCTGGGCAATAACCTGAAACTCCTTTACCCCCTGAGAAACCAGCAGACGGACCTCATCCAGAATTTCTTCCATCGGACGAGACACATGACGGCCTGTAATAATCGGAATAGCACAATATGAACACTTGCGGTCGCATCCTTCCGATATCTTCAGATAAGCATAATGAGAAGGAGTAGTCAGATGACGTTCAATGGCAAACTCCGAATGATAAGATTTGCCCAAATCATTCAGCAGGTCATTCCAGTTGAACTTTCCATAGAATTTATCCACTTGTGGAATTTCGCCCGTAAGCTCTTGCAGATAGCGTTCTGAGAGACAACCCATTACAAAGAGTTTCTTCAGACGACCTTCTTCCTTTGCCTGACAAAATTCCAGAATCATGTTTATCGACTCTTCCTTTGCATCTCCAATAAAGCCACATGTATTGATCACCGCAATTTCTCCCTGCGGATGATCGCTGTCGTGAGTCACTTTATATCCATTGGCTTCAAGCTGCTTCATCAGCTTTTCCGAATCAACCAGATTTTTAGAGCAGCCTAAAGTTATAATATCAATTGTATTTTTTTTCATTTAGCAGTCGTTGGTCCAAATAATGAATCTACAAATTCGCGGCGGCGGAACACCTGAAGATCTTCTATACCTTCACCCAAGCCAATATATTTAACCGGAATCTTAAACTGATCAGAGATACCGATCACAACTCCACCTTTTGCCGTTCCATCCAGTTTGGTAATAGCCATGGCATTCACTTCCGTAGCCAGCGTAAACTGTTTGGCCTGTTCAAAGGCATTCTGGCCTGTTGATCCGTCAAGCACCAGCAAGACTTCGTGAGGAGCATCCGGAACCACCTTACGCATGACATTCTTGATTTTTGTCAGCTCGTTCATCAGTCCGATCTTATTATGCAAACGGCCCGCCGTATCAATGATGACAACATCTGCCTGATTGGCAACGGCAGAACTCAGCGTATCGAAAGCGACAGATGCAGGGTCAGCCCCCATTTTCTGTTTGACAACAGGAACGCCCACACGCTCTCCCCAGATAACAAGCTGTTCAACGGCAGCAGCACGGAAAGTATCGGCAGCTCCCAGGTAGACAGACTTACCGGCTTTCTTAAACTGATAAGCTAATTTACCGATAGTTGTAGTCTTTCCTACTCCATTGACGCCGACCACCATAATGACATAAGGCTTCTTGTCCTCCGGAACACTGAAGTCCTCAGAATCTACCGTATTGTTTTCTGTCAGCAAAGCTGCAATCTCTTCCCGGAGAATATTATTCAGTTCCTGCGTATTGACATATTTATCCCTGGCTACGCGAGCTTCTATGCGCTTGATGATATTCAGCGTTGTCTCCACTCCCACGTCCGATGTAATAAGTACCTCTTCCAGGTTATCCAGTACTTCATCGTCCACTTTCGACTTGCCGGCAACCGCACGCGCAATCTTGCCAAATACACTTTCTTTGGTTTTGGATAAGCCTTTATCCAATGTTTCTTTCTTTTCCTTTGAGAAAAAACTAAATAATCCCATACGGTTCTATTGTTTATCTGTTTATGGAACAAAGATATAACTAATCTTGTAGACACACAAAAAAAAGTTCCTTTCATTCAATCATGAAAGGAACTTTTATTTAGCATATATATGTTTTCGCTAAATTATTTCTTGAAGAAGTCCTGTACTTTATCGTTAGGAACCATCTGTTCGTCAAAAACGTAAGCACCCGTTTTCGGAGACTTAACCATTTTGATAACCTTAGTATAAGAACGGCCTTCTTTACCTGTCTGAAGGGTTGCGACTGTTTTCTTTGCCATGGTCTACTATTATTTAATTTCTTTATGAACTGTTACTCTTTTCAAAATAGGATTGTATTTCTTCAATTCCAATCTTTCAGTGGTATTCTTTCTGTTCTTTGTCGTAATATAACGAGAAGTTCCCGGCATACCACTATCCTTCATTTCTGTACATTCAAGGATTACCTGTACTCTGTTACCTTTAGCTTTTTTAGCCATAGTTTTCTTCTCCTTTTAATTAACCAATAATTTTGATAGTTTTCCAATCACAGTAACCGTTTGCAACAGCTTCATTCAGCGCTGCATCCAGTCCTTTTTTGTTAATAACACGCAAGCCGTTAGCGCAGATGTTCAGGCTAATCCAGCAATCCTGTTCTACATAGTAGAATTTCTTCGTAAACAAGTTCACATCAAAAGTTCTTTTTGTTCTTCTCTTAGAGTGTGAAACATTGTTGCCAATCATGGCTTTCTTTCCGGTAATTTGACAAATTTTCGACATTTCTATCTAGTTTTTATAGTTTTATTCATGGTTCTTTCAAACGGAGTGCAAAGTAAGCGATTTTATTTTATATAAGCAAGTAAATCACCTGTTAATTGCAAAATTAGTGCTCATTTTCCTGATTTTGGCACAAATCAAGCAGCAATTGCAGAGTTTTTTGCCGTTGCAGCCTGTATATTTTTTCTCCCGTCCTTCGTCTTCCGTTAATTTGGCAGTTAGTATTTTTTCTTTATTTCCGGCAGCCACCCAGATCGTGCCGACAGGTTTTTCAGGCGTACCTCCTGCAGGTCCGGCAATACCCGATGTAGCAACTGCATAATCCGTCCCCAGAGTCTCCATGACACCTTTCACCATTTCCACTACGGTTTCTTCGCTTACCGCCCCATACTTTTCCAGTGTTTCCTGACTAACATGCAGAAGGCTTTGCTTTACTTCATTGGCATATGCCACAATCCCTCCCTTATAGAAACGGGAACTACCAGGGATAGCAGTTATGACAGCTGGGACATTGCCGGCCGTACAGCTTTCGGCAGTA
>NZ_EQ973638.1:19732-49743 GCF_000157915.1 Phocaeicola coprophilus DSM 18228 = JCM 13818
AGAATTCACTTATCTCCTTGCTTAGCTTTTTAGTTTCTACTGACATAATACTTTTAAAATTTGTGTTATTTAATGCTTACCCGCGAATATGCAGGCTTGTCTATCGTGCAAAAGTCTTTATCCTGATATTTGAAATAACCTGTCATGGCAATCATGGCCGCATTATCGGTCGTATATCCGAACTTCGGGATATAGATGTTCCATCCATACTTGGCCGCATGTTCCCGGAATGCATTGCGCAGTCCGTTATTCGCCGAAACACCGCCGGCTACCGCCACTTCATTAATTCCCGTATCCTTCACTGCCTTGCGAAGCTTTTCCATCAAGATATCCACAATGGTATGCTCAAGAGATGCAGCAAGGTCCACCTTATGATGTTCGATGAAATCCGGATCATCCTTCATCCAGTCTCTCAACGAATACAGGAAAGAAGTCTTCAGCCCACTGAAGCTGTAGGCATAACCCGGAATATGCGGCTTGCTGAATGTATAAGCCTTCGGATTTCCCTGACGTGCCAGCTTATCAATGATCGGTCCGCCGGGATAACCCAGTCCCATTACTTTCGAGCATTTGTCAATGGCTTCTCCGGCTGCATCATCAATCGTCTGTCCCAGCACTTCCATGTCATTATAGGCATTCACACGGATAATCTGAGAGTTTCCGCCAGATACCAGCAGACAAAGGAAAGGGAATTTAGGAGAAGCGTGAACTTCATCCGGTTCTTTAATGAAATGAGCTAACACGTGGCCTTGCAGGTGGTTAACCTCCACCATAGGAATTCCCAATGCACGGGCAAAGCCCTTGGCGAAGGATACGCCGACAAGCAAAGAACCCATCAGACCCGGCCCACGCGTAAAAGCAACCGCGCTCAGTTCATCCTTACTCACTCCCGCCCGTTTAAGAGCTTCACTCACCACCGGAACGATATTCTGCTGATGCGCACGCGAAGCCAGTTCAGGAACAACGCCCCCGTATGCTTCATGCACAGCCTGGCTGGCAGTTACATTCGACAGAAGAACGCCATCCTTGATAACGGCTGCAGAAGTATCATCACAGGAGGATTCTATACCTAATATAATTATATGATCCATTGTTCTTACCTTATAATATATTCATTAATGAGTCAATATTTCAAGTCCGTGTTCAGTCATCACAAAAGTATGCTCCCACTGTGCTGAAGGAAGTTCATCTTCCGTCACGACAGTCCAGCCATCCTCTTCGTCAATAAATACCTCCCACGTTCCCATGTTGATCATCGGCTCGATGGTGAACACCATACCCGGTACAAGCAGCATACCCGTACCCTTCTTTCCGTAATGTTCCACATCAGGTTCTTCATGGAATTCCAGTCCTACGCCATGACCGCAAAGATCACGTACGACTGAAAAGCCGTTCTTATGCGCATGTTTCTGGATTGCATTGCCGATATCACCCACAAAACAGAAAGGTTTGGCTGCTTCCATTCCGATTTCCAGGCATTCTTTGGCCACACGAACCAGCTTTTCTTTTTCAGGAGAAGTCTTTCCGATAATAAACATTCGTGAAGCATCTGCATAATAGCCGTCCAGAATAGTTGTAATATCGACATTGATAATATCTCCTTCTTCCAGGATTTCCTCTTCAGAAGGAATTCCGTGACACACAACTTCATTGATAGATGTACATACGCTCTTCGGATAACCTTCATATCCCAATGTTGCGGGGATACCTCCATGCGAAGTGATGTAATTATGTACCAGCTGATCGATTTCTGCCGTACTCATACCTGCATGAATCTCCTGAGCCACCAGATCCAGTGCTCCGGTATTCACCACACCGCTGCGGCGGATTCCTTCAATCTGTTCAGGTGTTTTGATAAGGCTGCGTCTCGGAACAAGATGTCCTTTGTTCTGCCAGTAAAGCACTTTCTTGTCCAGTTCGGTCAGTTCCGCGCCTTTAGGAACCGTCCAGTTTATCTTGTTTCTTTTCATAACCGTTTTTAGTCTTGTTTGCTTCCTGCAAAGGTAGCAGAAAAAAATGGAAATGCAGCCAATCAGGGACAAAAATATAGCAGGATCGTAACGAGAACTTCACACCGACTACTAAAATACATTAAAACTTGGCGCTCCTGACTAATAAAATGCCTTACTTTCAGCTATTGAATGAAGTATTTTTTTATTTTTGCTAGGAAGATTATGCAAAATATCATTCACTCATTAAAAAAAACAGAAAAATGGACAAGAATCAAATCGGAACAAATGCCGGCATCGTCTGGAATATATTGAAAGACAACGCCCATTGGGAGTATGAAGATTTAAAAGCTGCAACCGGCTTATCAGATCGAGAGTTGAACGCTGCCATCGGATGGCTTGCACGTGAAGACAAAATAGATTTCGACATGGATCAGAATCATGACCGCCTTTTCTTGCATGTCAATGTGTACATCGGCTGATTATTTTCTGGCAATGTCACTCTATTACCCCACACAGATGCAGACCCGTATCTTCCACGCGGAGATCAACCGGCCTGCATCTGTTTTGTTTCCCGGGAAAAGCCGCCCAGCTTTTTCAAAAACGTTTCGGCCTTTCAGCCAAAACGATTCGACGTTTTAGACAAAACGCCGAAAGCTTTTTGGAAGCGCCTTTCATCCTCTCCCAAAGGTTGCGAGACAGTTCTTCGCTAAAGAATCTTTTTCACGGTAACATCCGGAAAATCCTGCAGTAACAGCAACAGCAGCCCTTCCTCATTCATCCGTTTCGCCTTGATCACCATCGAAACCTGATAAACCATTCCCTGATCCGGTGTGGGATATTCTTTCATCTCATAGGAAACGATGATATAATCTTTCGACCGGAAAATTTCCGTCACCTGCTTGAGAGACTCTTCGCTTCTGGTTAAAAACTCCACCATCATATTACGCATACCCATACTCTTGAAACACACACTCAGCACTTCCAGACCGGCAAGCGCAAACAAGGTACTCAGAATTCCAACCATATACATCCCTGCCCCGATGGCCAGTCCGATTCCCGACGTAGCCCAGATACCGGCCGCGGTCGTCAGTCCACGCACAATCTGCTTTTGCAGGATGATGGTGCCCGCACCAATGAAACCGATACCGCTGACCACCTGAGCTGCAATACGGCTCGGGTCCAGGCGGACCAGGTCGGCTTTCAGAACCTCCGTAAAGCCATATTGCGAAACAATCATCATCAGCGCGCTTCCCAGTGCCACCAGAAAATGAGTCCGATAGCCTGCTTCCTTTGCCCGATACTCGCGCTCCAGCCCGATAGCAACTCCCATCAGACCAGCAACCAGCAGTCTCAAAGCAAAATCTCCGTATAATTCCATTCCGTTCATCTCCTTTTCATTAGTTTACCCCGAAATATACTGAAAAACTTCGGATATTGTACTATCTTTGCGCATGAAATCATTAAGTTTTCAAGAATTATATGAAATATAAACTATTAGTACTTGACCTTGACGGAACCCTGACAAACAACCGAAAAGAAATCACTGACCGCACACGCCTTTCCCTGATTGAAGCCCAGAAGAAGGGAGTAAAACTTGTTCTGGCCTCGGGACGTCCTACCTATGGAATTGTTCCTCTGGCTGAAAAGCTGGAAATGCAACGGTACGAAGGTTATATCCTGGCCTACAACGGAGGAGAAATCATCGACTGGAAAACCCGGGAACTGATGTACAAGAACGTATTAGACCCGGAAGTTCTTCCTTATCTCTACCAGTGCGCAAAGGATAATCATTTTGCCATCGTCAGCTACGACGGAGAATATGTGCTTACGGAAAATCCGGAAGATGAATACGTGCTTAAGGAAGCATTGCTTAATGTAATGAAGATCAAAAAGGTAGACAATTTCCTTAAAGCAATACATCATCCTATTGCAAAATGTCTGATTGTCGGTGAACCTACCCGGCTTGCCTTGCTCGAGAAGGAAATGTACGAGCATTTAAAGGATCGTATGGGAGTATTCCGCTCAGAGCCCTACTTCCTGGAACTCGTTCCGAAAGGTATTGACAAGGCCCGTTCTCTTTCTGTGCTTCTGGAAAAACTGGGAATGACCAAGGATGAAATGATTGCTGTCGGAGACGGATTCAACGATCTTTCAATGATCCAATACGCCGGACTGGGGGTTGCCATGGCCAACGCACAGAAGGTCGTAAAAGAAAACGCCGACTTCATCACTCTTTCCAATGAAGAAGACGGCGTTGCCCATGTCGTAGAAAAATTTATTCTGATTTAGGCTTACGGTCAAAAAACGGATTTTTTGAGGATGCACTCACCGGAATAGCATATACCTGGGTGCATCCATCCAACCAGTCCAGCTGCCGGGCAGCCAGACCTGCCGAAAACATGATTCGCGTATCTACCCGATGATCAGCAGCCACCGAGCAGGCTGATCCAAGAGCAATCCCCAAATCCACACTATTGATCGCACAAGGAACTCCGTCTTCCCGTTCTCCACATGCCGCATAGCCGCAGTATCCACAATTCAGTCCCTGCGGATGTTCACGCGTTCCGATCAGCACAACACACTCCGCTTCCAGAATATTGTCCGCATCACGAAGGAAAAACTTGAAACCATTATCTTCATACATCTGTTTCATGGTTTCCGATAAAATCCGAAGATTACTTTCCGTCACCAGCGCCACCTCGATAATATCCACTCCCTTTGCTTTGGGTGCCGTACGGGCCGCCGTCATCATCAGCTGAGCAATCTGTATCACCTGCTCATGCCGACAGTCTCTTTCATTCAGTATCATAAGGCTTCTATATATAAATAAGGTATATACTGTTATTTCAGTCCGTCAAAATACAAAGTTCCACGAATCTGCACAAGACCCGAGTCTTCTCCATGCAAATCCGTGGAACTTTTATTCAGGAAACAGAAAACTTCTTCAGAAAGTCATCTGCCCTTTATCTTATTTCAAGATATCCAATTGCTTGAAACACTTCACCAGTTTATCGATAGCAAAATCCACCTGGTCTTGAGTATGTGTAGCCATCAGCGCGAAACGTACCAGTGTATCCTGCGGATGACAAGCAGGCGGGATAACCGGATTGATAAATACGCCTTCATCAAAAGCCAGCTTGGTTACTTCGAAAGTCTTGTCTGTGTCACGAACATACAGCGGAATGATCGGGCTTTCCGTATCACCGATTTCAAATCCGGCGTCACGGAAACGCTTCAATGCGTAGTTAGTGATCTTCCAGAGGTTTTCCTGACGTTCCGGTTCAGTCTTCAGGATATGAAGAGCCTCGATAGCCGCAGCTGTTGCAGCCGGAGTATTGCTGGCCTGGAAGATATAAGAACGGGCATTGTGGCGCAGCCAGTTGATTACATCCTTGTCACCGGCAACGAAACCGCCGATAGAAGCCAGAGACTTACTGAATGTACCCATAATCAGATCAATTTCGTCAGTCAGTCCGAAATGGTCACATACACCGCGTCCGTTACGTCCGAACACACCCAGACCATGAGCTTCGTCTACGTAAACGCTGGCATTGTATTTTTTCTTCAGGCGAACGATTTCAGGCAAATTCGCCAAATCACCTTCCATAGAGAATACGCTGTCTACAACAATGAGCTTCAAAGCATCAGGTTCGCATTTCTGCAACTCCTTCTCCAGCGCATCCATGTCATTATGCTTGTATTTCAGCTGAGTAGCGAAAGAGAGACGGCGACCGTCAACGATAGAAGCATGATCACGGTCATCGCAAATAATGTAGTCTCCACGTCCGACCAACTGGGGAATAACTCCTTCGTTTACTGTAAAACCGGTAGAAAAGCACAGAGATTCATCTTTTCCAACGAACTCAGCCAGTTCCTTTTCCAGTTTAATGTGAATGTCCAATGTTCCGTTCAGCAATCGTGAACCTGCACAACCTGTACCGTACTTCTGGGTTGCAGCAATAGCAGCATCAATGATTCTCTTGTCATAAGTTAACCCCATGTACGAATTGGACCCAAACATCAGCACCTTCTTTCCGTCCATCATCACTTCAGTGTTCTGTGCACTGTCTATTTCACGAAAATAAGGATACACGCCTCTTTCCATATACATCTGAGGCAGTCTGAATTTACTTAATCTGTCTTGTAATATTCCCATATTTAAATATTGGAAGCCACTCCGGCTCCTTTAAATTATATTTTGATAATTCAAGCTTGTTTAAAATGACGCGCAAAGATAATAATTTCTCCAGACCCAGACGCAAAATACTCAAAAAAAAACGTTTCCATGTCAATTATCAGTCCAAAAAAGGATTTTTCAAGCAAATAATATTATTTTTGTACTCCGAAACCAAGCTAGAAAAGAGACATGAGCCTGAAAAAAAAAATTATTTTCATCGTCAATCCCATTTCCGGAACTCACAGCAAAGAAACAATTCCACAGCTGATCGAGGAAAAGATTGACCATTCTAAATATGACTATTCCATCCAACGCACCCAATATGCCGGACATGCCTCCCAGATAGCTGCCGAAGCTGCCAGGGATGGGGTCGACATTGTTGTTGCTGTCGGAGGAGACGGCACCATCAATGAAATCGGCCGTGCACTCATTCATACCCGGACAGCCATGGGAATCATTCCCTGCGGTTCCGGAAACGGCCTGGCCCGTCATTTGAACATTCCGATGATTGCCCGCAAGGCACTGGACGTCATTAATGCCGGAACTGTCAGAACCATTGATTACGGGATCATTGACGGTCACCCTTTTTTCTGTACCTGCGGAGTCGGATTCGATGCTTTTGTCAGTCTGAAATTTTCCGATTCAGGAAAAAGAGGTTTGCTGACTTATCTGGAGAATACATTGCACGAGAGTCTCACCTACCAGCCGGAAACTTACGAAATAGAGAACGCGTCAGGCACCGCCCGCTATAAAGCTTTTCTCATAGCCTGCGCAAATGCTTCCCAATACGGAAATAATGCCTACATTGCTCCTCAGGCTTCTCTGACTGACGGAATGATGGATATCACAGTGCTGGAACCTTTCACCGTATTGGATGTCCCGGCGCTCTCTTTCCAGCTCTTCAACCGGACACTGGATCAAAACAGCCGTATCAAGACCATGCGTGAGAAAAAAATCACGATTCACCGTTCGCAGGAAGGGGTTTTCCATTTTGACGGCGATCCGGCACAGGGAGGAAAAAACCTTGAAGTGGAAATCATTCATCAGGGCCTGCATGTCGTAGCACCCCTGAAGGGACATAACGACACCATTCCGTTAAACGTGCTGCATCACATCACTGAATTTATCGGCATGCGCCCCATTACTTCAACCATTGCAAGCAAGCACCGGCAGCTTCTGAAATTAAACCAGCACATTCTGCGCCGGCTGGCCAAAAGAGGATAAGGATCTGCCGGCATCAAAGGTAAAGATAGAAATCCTTTACCAGAGCAAGATATTCCGGACTATGCACGCGAGGTTCCGTTTCAATTGTCAGATGATCTGTTTCACTGGACGGAACCAGTTCCTTCGTAAATGCCATCAATACCCGCTTGGGAGCTATTCCCGGTTTGGTATGCACCCAGGTCTGACGTTTTAAATACAGGCGATGGCGCAAGGCCAGGCCTATAAAGTCCCGTCCGGCATCCGAAGGCAGAACGACAGAGAAGACTCCCCGTTCTGTCAGCAGGCGGCATACCGCTTCAAGCAATTCGTCAAAATCCAGTCCGTCCGTATGGCGGGCCGCATTCCTTTGCCGGTCAGGGCACAACACCTTCTCCGTAAAATAAGGAGGGTTGGAAACAATCGCATCAAACACGCCATCCGTTTCCGCCCACATCTCCCGCACATCCTGTTTCCATATCCGGATCCGGTCGGCCCAGGGAGAAGCTGCCACGTTTTCCAAAGCCTGCTCCACCGCGGCTTCATCCACATCAATACCACACACCGGAGCCTGGCAGCGCTGGGCTGCCATCAAGGCGATCAGGCCGGTTCCGGTTCCTAGATCCAGCACGCGCCCCTCCTCAGGCAACTCTGCCCATGCCCCGACCAGCACTCCGTCGGTGCCGACCTTCATGGCACAACGGTCGTGACAAACCGTAAATTGCTTGAATTTAAAATAAGGATTAGGCATATTCTTGTTTCTCTTTTTTCAAAAATGTCGTCAAAAATAACAAATCACTTCCGAATCCTCCAACAAAATGCAGGATATTTAGTTATATAATCTGTATTTGGCACAAATGTTTTTCCAAATTCAGAGTGGAATGATTAACTTTGCAGACGTTTTTGGGGTGAAGTACCCCTTACGTTTGATTATAGACGGTATTAAAAGAAGTATGATAAAGAAAAATAGAAAAGATCAGATTTTGATGAAAACAGAGAATGAGGACATTTCAATGTTAGCCGAAATAGATACCAACCCTGTGGAAGTTACCAAGGAGGAGCTGGATCAGGTATTTCCTGTCATGACTCTCCGCAATCTGATAATGTTCCCATCGGTGGTTATGCCTGTCACTGTAGGCAGACAAAGTACGCTCAAGCTGGTGAATACCGCCTTGAAGAAAAAATCTTCCATCGTCATCACGACTCAAAAAGTGAGCGAGGTGGAGGCTCCCGGCTTTAAAGATCTTTACCCCGTAGCTGTGATCGGTAAAGTTCTGCGTATTTTTGAAATGCCGGGAGGCAATACGACTGTTATTCTCCAGTCCAATGGTCCCAAGGTAAATCTGGACGAAATCACGGCTACCCGTCCTTACCTGCAAGGTAAAGTCAGCCTCATTGAGGAAGACATGCAGGTAGAGAAGTCCGACGAGATGAAAGCCCTGATGGATACATGCCGTGAACTGAGCACCAAATATGTAGAAGCATCGGAAAGAATGAGTCCGGATACGGCTTTTGCCATCAAGAACCTGGACGAACCGGAGATCCTGGTCAACTTCATCTGTACGAACTTCCCGTTCTCGCAGGAAGACCGTTATGCCCTGCTTTGCATCAACAATCTGAAAGACCGCCTTTACCGGCTGATTCAGGTGCTGAACAAGGAAGTGCAGCTGGCTACTCTCAAACAGAATATCCAGATGCGTACTCGCGAAGATCTGGATCGCCAGCAGCGTGAATATTTCCTGCAACAGCAGATCAAGAATATTCAGGACGAGCTGGGCAACGGACAGAATGATGAGGTGGAAGAACTGAGAGAAAAGGCCAGCCACAAGAAATGGAGACGCGAAGTGGGCGAAACTTTCGAAAAAGAAGTAAGCAAACTGGAACGGATCAACCCGCAGTCTCCGGACTACAACGTGCAGCTGACTTACCTTCAGACTCTGCTGGCACTTCCGTGGGATGTTTACACGGACGATGTCATCAACATACCCAATGCCGAAAAGGTGCTGAACAAAGACCATTATGGACTGGAAAAGGTAAAAGAACGTATTCTGGAACATCTGGCTGTATTGAAACTGAAGAACGACCTGAAATCTCCGATCATCTGCCTGTATGGTCCTCCGGGAGTCGGAAAAACTTCTCTGGGACGTTCCATTGCTGCGGCCCTGAAACGGAAGTACGTCCGAATGTCACTGGGAGGTGTACACGATGAAGCTGAAATCCGCGGACACCGCAAGACTTACATCGGTGCCATGCCGGGACGTATCATCAAAAGCCTGATCAAGGCAGAAACGTCCAACCCGGTCATCATTCTGGATGAAATCGACAAACTGGGAAGTGATCACCGGGGAGATCCGAGCTCTGCCATGCTGGAAGTACTGGATCCGGAACAGAACAACACGTTCCACGACAATTATATCGACATGGATTATGACTTGTCAAAAGTGATGTTCATCGCCACGGCCAACAATCTGGCTACGATCCCTACCCCGCTGCTGGACCGTATGGAGCTGATCGAGGTAAGCGGATATATCACCGAAGAAAAAATCGAGATTGCCCGCCGTCACCTGATTCCGAAAGAGATGGATGCCAACGGACTGAAAAAAGAACATGTCAAGTTTACCAAGGCTGCCATCGAATACATCATTGAGAATCATACCCGGGAAAGCGGTGTACGTGAACTGGAAAAGAAGATCAGCAAGGTAATGCGTAAGATTGCCCTGGAAATCGCAAGCGACAAATTCACCGGCCAGCACGAACTGAAGCCGGCAGACATCAGACAATATCTGGGCGCTCCGGAATATTCACGCGACAAGTATCAGGGCAATGAATATGCCGGTGTGGTAACCGGACTGGCCTGGACTGCCGTAGGAGGTGAAATCCTGTTTGTAGAAACCAGTCTCAGCAAAGGAAAGGGCGGCAAGCTTACCCTGACCGGAAATCTGGGTGATGTCATGAAAGAATCTGCCATGCTGGCCGTAGAATACCTGAAGGCACACAGCCACATGCTGGATCTACCGGAAGATATCTTCGACAACTGGAATATCCATATCCACGTTCCGGAAGGAGCAATCCCCAAGGACGGACCTTCTGCCGGAATCACCATGGTCACTTCACTGGCGTCGGCACTCACCCAGCGCAAGGTCAAAGCCAATCTGGCCATGACCGGCGAGATAACCCTTCGCGGAAAAGTTCTTCCGGTCGGAGGTATCAAGGAAAAGATCCTGGCTGCCAAACGGGCTGGTATCAAGGATATCATCCTGTGCGAAGAGAACCGCAAGAATATTGAGGAAATACAGCCGATCTATCTGAACGGACTGACTTTCCACTATGTGAAGGATATCAAAGAGGTGCTCAAGCTGGCCCTGACCAACGAAAAGGTGGCAGATGCCATTGACTTTACCCAAACTAAAGAAGAAAAAGACTCCAAAAAACAGTAACATGACGTTTGAACTCCAATATACAGACCCGCGCTCCAATGCGCGGGCGGGTCTGATCACAACCGACCACGGCCAGATCGAAACCCCCATCTTTATGCCGGTAGGAACACTGGGCACCGTGAAAGGTGTGCACCTGCATGAGCTGAAAGACGACATCAAAGCCCAGATCATTCTGGGAAATACCTATCACCTTTATTTACGTCCGGGACTGGACATCATCGAAGGAGCCGGAGGACTGCACAAGTTCAACGGCTTTGACCGCCCGATGCTGACCGACAGTGGAGGCTTTCAGGTGTTCTCTCTCTCCGGCATCCGCAAGATGCGCGAAGAAGGTGTTGAGTTCCGCTCTCACATTGACGGCTCGAAACACCTGTTTACTCCGGAAAGGGTTATGGACATTGAGCGTACCATCGGAGCTGATATCATGATGGCTTTCGATGAATGTACACCGGGTACCGCTGATTACGAATATGCCCGGAAGTCTATGGAGATGACTCACCGCTGGCTGGACCGCTGCCTGACACGGTTCAACGAGACAGAGCCTAAATATGGTTACAACCAGTCACTCTTCCCCATCGTGCAAGGATGTGTCTATCCGGATCTGCGTAAGCGATCGGCCGAATACATTGCATCGAAGAATGCCGACGGAAATGCGATCGGCGGACTGGCAGTAGGTGAACCTACCGAGAAGATGTACGAAATGATCGAAGTTGTCAACGAAATACTTCCCACCGACCGTCCCCGCTATCTGATGGGTGTGGGTACTCCCATCAATATCCTGGAAGGTATCGAACGGGGTGTGGACATGTTCGACTGTGTCATGCCGACCCGTAACGGCCGTAACGGTATGTTGTTCACTAAGGATGGCATCATGAACATGCGCAACAAGAAATGGGAAAACGACTACTCTCCTATCGAAGCCGACGGAGCATCCTATGTTGATACGATGTACAGCCGTGCTTACCTGCGCCACCTGTTCCATGCTCAGGAACTGCTGGCCATGCAGATTGCTTCCATCCATAACCTGGCCTTCTACCTGTGGCTGGTCGGCGAAGCAAGAAAACACATCATTGCCGGTGACTTCTCTACCTGGAAGCCTGCTATGGTGAAACGGTTGTCCACCCGTCTGTAAATTCAGGAACTAAAGTTAGAAACCAAGAGAACGAACAATGAAGACAAACCTGTTTAAGAAAAAATGGTTGAAGAGACTTGACAAATACATCATCATCAAGTTTCTGGGTACTTACTTCTTTGCCATTGCTTTGATCATCTCCATCGCTGTCGTATTTGATATCAATGAAAATATCGATGACTTCATCAACAACAAGGCACCGCTGAAAGCAATCGTATTCGATTACTACCTGAATTTCATACCCTATTATACCAACCTCTTCAGTCCCCTGTTTGTCTTCATTGCCGTCATCTTTTTCACCTCCAAACTGGCAGAGAATTCCGAAATTATCGCCATGTTCTCTACGGGTATGAGCTTCAAGAGGCTGATGGTGCCCTATATGATCTCGGCCGGAATCATTGCATTGGTGACCTATATCCTGAGTACGGAAGTTATCCCGACCGGAAGTGTTACCCGACTGAAGTTTGAGCAGGTGTACAAAAACAAGAAGAAGGTAGATTATGTACGCAACATCCAGCTGGAAGTTGACAGCGGAGTCATTGCATACATGGAACGCTACGAGGACTACAACCGGACAGGCTACCGTTTCTCACTCGACAAGTTTGAAGACCACAAGCTGGTTTCTCACCTGACGGCGAGACGGGTAACCTATGATACGGCAACAGTACATAAATGGATCATCCGCGACTACATGATCCGGGAAATGAAGGGGATGCGTGAAACCATAACCCGGGGCGACCGCATGGATTCCATCATCAATATGGAACCTCAGGACTTTCTGATTACACGCGGACAGCAGGAAACCATGACCAGCCCGCAGCTGAGAGAATATATTGACAAGCAGAAGAAGCGCGGATTTGCGAATATCAAGATTTTCGAAGTGGAATATTACAAGCGTATTGCCACTTCCTTTGCCGCCTTTATCCTGACCGTCATCGGGCTTTCTCTTTCTTCCCAGAAACGGAAAGGAGGTATGGGACTGCACCTGGGTATCGGAATCGGACTAAGTTTCTCTTACATCCTGTTCCAGACCATTTCGTCTACTTTTGCCATTAATGGAAACGTACCGCCTAATCTGGCTGTATGGATTCCGAACATTCTTTATCTGTTTATAGCAATCTATCTGTATCGGAAGGCTCCGAAATAACAATCCGAAGCAAGATATTCTTTCATTTCACTATACAAAGCATAAGGCTTATGCAAAGGAAATGCCGGCTTTGTCAGGTAAAAGCAGCTGGTTCCAGCAAGTGAAATAATCTGTTCCAGTAGGTGAAATAATTTGTTCCAGTAAGTGGAACAAATTATTTCAGTAAGTGGAACCCTTCCAGTCTTCCGCAAACATCGGCAATAATCACCAAAAGAAATTCCCGCTGTCTCCTGTCAGAGGACAGGATACAACGGGAAAATACAAGAGAAACGTCAGGCTTTATTCAGCCTTGAAACAATAGATGTTACCTGAAAAATCTGTACCAAAGAAAGTTTTTCCTGATACGGCCACCGTGGTCAGAATGGGAGAGCCTGTCTTATGACGCCACATGAGTGAACCGTTCTTACGGTTGACCGCATAGAAGGTGCCGTCAGAAGCTCCTACGATCACCATGTCACCCGACAGAACAGGAGTGCTTTCCACCTGAGCCATCTCACCGTTTGTGTAAGGAGACGTATATATCATGGCTTTACCTGTACGGTACTTCCATTTGATGTCCAGTGTCTTGCGGTCGAGTGCAACAATACCTTCACCTGCCGTTCCGAAAATGATCTCTCTGCGTGTTACAAGCGGACTGGAAGTAGCCTCAACCGAGAAAGGCAGTTTCTTGACAGCCAGTACCTCGCCGGTCTTTTCAGAAAGTACGAAAAGAGAACTTTCAGACAGGAAATACATGGCTCCGTCGTGCATGGACGGAGATGACGAACGGAAACGGATTCCGTCTTCACTCTTTGCCCAAAGCAGCTTGCCGGTGCGTGCATCGTTGGCATACATAGCACCCCACTGCACACTGCCGATAAGTACATCTTCATCCGGGCTCAACGACAAGGTGCAGGTAGTACCTTCGCGCTGCGACCAGGATGAGTTCTTCCAGATCTCACGGCCAGTTCTGGCATCAAGCGCAACCAGTCCCTTTCTTGCTCCGGCAAAGACTGTTGTTTCGTTGGCAGCCAGTCCGTCTTCCAGTCCCGGAACAACTGCTACGTCAAGTTTCTGTTCCCATGCCAGTTTTCCGCTCTTGGCATCAATCGCATAAAGATATCCCCAGATATCCTGAGCAAAGATAAGTCCCTGTGCAGAAACAATGGTGTTCTTCACTGAAGAACGTGTGGAGTATTTCCAGCAGAGGCTGCCGTCGGTTGCATCCATCGCTGTAACGGAAGATTTGCCCTGTATGTTTTCATCCATAGTAGCTGCAAAGACTTTACCGTCAACCACGATCGGAGAAGTCATATAAACATTCGATCCCATGTTCTTTACCCATGCCAGACGGATCGGCAGGTTCAGTGTGTCTTTTGTTACGGCCACATGCTGCGGGTTTCCGCCAAGATTGGTCCAGTTGTCGCCTGTCTTGACTTCGACAGGAGTGGATGTATAAGTAAAGAAGCTTTCAGCTCTGGCTGTCTCTCCGTTTTTGAAAGTAGCTGTTGCCTTAAGTGTCACGGTACGTCCTTCGCATTCGGCCGGAAGTTTCACGGCATCCGTCCAGTTGAAATCGGTCTGGCGGGTCATACTGCGCTGCGGAGTTACAGCCTTGTCTTCCATATATACGGCATAAGTCACCTTGGCTGTCTGAGTTACCGTAGAATAGGTATTGACCGAAACCTGCAGCTTGCCATCCTTTGTCACAGGTGCCTGTTCGTTCTGGGCTGAAGCAATCACAATACTCTTGTCGATGTAAGCATATCTGAGTTCGGAAGAAATATTCCCCTTGCTGTCCATACCTATTTTGCGGAATGCAGACGTAGCATGATCAATACCTCCGCGTGCCAGAGTAGAAGTACAGATAGCCAGCGCGTTGCCGTGACGGGTAATGTGGTTAATGTGAACATGTCCGTATACCCATGCTTTCAGATTATGTGCATCGAGGTCAATATCCATACCCTTGCCGGCAGAAAATACATGACGGTCGCCGCTGGTCCAGTAATCGTGATTGAACACAACAATCGGTTTTCCTTCAGGGATCTGTGCCAGGTCATTCTTCAGCCAGTGGTATACATCTTCCTTGGTATATCCGGGACGGTAGTCTCCTCCCCACATCGGAGTAACGATGTAATGGGTATTGCCTGCATCGAATGAATAATAAACGGGGCCATAGATACTTTCAAAGAGTTCTTCACCATATTTCCCTTTGACAAGGTCATGGTTACCGATGCAATAGTACACAGGCACTTCCATATTGACTGAGTAGCGTATGTCAGCGTAGAAAGTATCACTCCCCATGAGAAGGAACGGAAAAACTTCATTCTTTCTGAAGCTCCCATTGGAGTGCGTTCGCTCCGGCTCGCCTTGTCTTCCTCCGACTGGGGAGGGATAAGCGACAGCATCCATACCCCCAGCAGCAGTACAGGTACAAACACCAGTCCCGTACAGAAGGGCATCCAGAAGTCGGACACATGAAAGTGTATAATAAGGAAGCGCCCGACAGCTTTGGTTATACCTGAAGCCGTAATAAAACTGACACAAAGTCCGGCTCCCAGAAGCTCGGTATTACGGCGCCCCTCAAGAAATGAAATCACAATGCCGAATATCATACCCAGCGGCAAGCCATTCAATACAAGGAAAACAACATTGTAAGGGTGAGGTACCAACGCAAACATCAGCAATGCAACCCAAGCAAAAGCGATAAAGCCAAGTATGCATCTGATCCGGTTCTGTGGTTTCATCGACGAAACAATGGTAATACCCAGAAATTTTGAGCAGGTATAACCCACCACCTGACTGATAATGGCTATAATTTTATAATCAAGCCCCCAATAAGTAATTCCCTCGAATGTAGCAGCCGACAATGGTTTACGAAAAGCATACATACTCATATAAGTAAGCAGTGCCGCCATCATACACAACAGATTAAATCTGGCTCCTTTCGACGGTATATTTAACACAGGCATTTTCATTGCAGCTCTCTCCTATTTATTAAAAATGTATTCCAACTCTAAACGGATTGTTATCTATGGCATACCGGAATGCTTCTTCAGTCTGATCGAGCGTAAAGCCATCGTATATAAGTTCCGATATCGGATAATCAGCATGATGCTTTTCCATGAAGCTTACTGCTGCCCGAAAATCATCCGCATTGTAATTGTGCAAGCCTTTGATGGTATAAAGATTGCGCACAATCTTTTCCGTATCCAGTCTGATCGGCTCCTGGGGACAGACTCCTCCTACCCATACGGCAGTACCGCCTATACGCAACGCATCGACAGTTGCTCCCATTGAAGCAAGATTACCGCTGAAATCAATCGTACAATCCGCTTTCAGTAAAGAGGGATCAAACTCGCCTGCCTTCATTGTCTGTGTGGCTCCAAAACGTCCGGCCAGTGCAAGACGTTCACTGTTGATATCAACAGCTATGATTTCCCGGGCTCCGGCTTCGCGGCATTGTGCACACGCGATGATGCCCAGCATACCGATTCCCCACAGGGCTACTCGCTTTCCTTCTACACCTCCGGTCAGACGGATTGCTCCAGCCACCGTAGATACCGAGCAGTTGATGATTGCTGCAGCGTTGACAGGAACATCTTCACTCAAGACAATGACAGGAGTGTTCTTCCTTATAATAGTATATTCAGCAAGTCCACCGTTGAGAGTATTAGTTTCTGTCAGCTGTTCATGGCCATACTTAAACAGATCAGGCGATTTCTGAGGAATACCCAGACGTGACATCTCACTGTCAGGATCTGAAGCATAAATAGCCCATGTGATTCTTTTTCCTTCATGGAGAGGCATTCCATTGAGATCGGCAGCAGGCGCACCCGGTGCAACCGCTACTATCCGGCCCACAATTTCATGTCCAAGTATGGTAGGGCTTTTTTCGATACGCTTGCCCATATAAGTGCTGATATCGCTCCGACAGAGAGTAACATATTCATTTTTCACCAGTAGCTCTCCTTGTTTCAGTTCCGGAATAGAGCATTCTTCTATGCTGACTGGAGTACCCGCTTTTCTGAATATTGCAATCTTGCTTTTGTTATACATAACCTTCGTTTTTTTTGAATTCGCGGGCAAATTTCGGATGCTATGACATCATGAGAAATTAATCGGTATGAATTTTCTGAATTTCCCATAAATTATCATTCACGCAATACTTTTGAAATACGGATGCAACATGTATATCATAGTTGAGTCGTTACTTTGCAGCAAATTAAATCTGTGTATGATGAATAGTGCTGACAAGCTTTTGGAAATTTATGAACGTCTGAAAAGACTGAAACAAAACGGTGTGAAAATGAAAGATATAGCCTCAACAATCGAATGGTCACCAAGTGTCCTTTCGGGACTGTATGCCACTGTCCTTCCTGCATTTGCAGAATTATATGCCGGAGGAATGAATTTCGATGAGGCGCTTGATGAGGCTATATATAAGGTAAACAACATATCAAGAAAGAAACTGCTCGGAGATATTGACACCATTTACGACTTCCTGACAGAAACGATGCCGGCAGGTACACCGCGTGTCGGAAAGAAAATACCTTTTCTGAAGCAACTGGCCTCTCAAAGCCGGCTTTCGACAGAAAAGAGCAAAAACCTTGAAGGCACATATATGTCATATAGCTGCTCATCTTCTGTCAGGACACTGAAGGCAGAACCTTTTTATCTGACACACGCCGGTGATGACGGACATCTGGCCTGTGGCAGAAAAAGTGTCCATGGATTTGTCCGTGAAGGAATAGCAATCGTAAAAGAACAACAGATGCTATACATTCTGCTCAACGCTTTCAGTGAACCTAACCTGTCACTCGTAACAGTCTACATGCAGTTACCGTTTCTTGAAGAGGTTAAAATACTGAAAGGATTATATCTGGTACCAGACTATAATCAGAATCCCATTGCACGGCGTATCGTTTTCGTCAAACTCTCTGACACTTATGATGCCTCTGAATTTGCCGCCCTCAACGCACGGCTTATCCCTCATGAGGAATTTACAGATACAGAAAAAGCTATATTCGATTATACGTGCGAACTCACCGACTCCCTGAAAATGTGCACGCTTCCTTCACCCAAGCTTGACTTGCGTGATCTTCAGGCAGAAAAGACATTGCTGAGAAAAGAGGCAGAACTGGAATCCTCTTTATAGATACAAAAAAGGTTGTCTCAAGATAATTTGAGACAACCTCTGCTTTTTGTTGTATTCAATTTTCTTCTACATCAAGAAACTTCCCATCAATTCAGATAAGAAGCCAATTCGCTTGCGGTTACATTCTTTGCCACAATCACTCCCTCACTATTCAACAGGAAGTTTCTGAAACCGCTTTCCAAGCCATACGACTTGAATATCTTCGAATTTTCACCCTCCATTTCCAGATGACAGCTAGCCGTGTCAATCTGATCCTGCCGAACCGCAGCATTGAAGACAGAGCGGTAACGGTCGAAGGATATGGAGATCATCTTCACCTGGTCCTGATTCTTCAGCAAGTGGCTCAACGCAGCATTCTGCGCTCTTGAAGAAGCATCATAACTGGCCCAAAAGCTCAACAACGTATAATTGCCAGAGGCATCCTGCAGGTTGAGCGGCTGCATTTCATTACAGAGTACCAACTCCGGAGCCTTATCTCCCAAAGCCAGTTTCTCTGTCGGAACACTCTTCTTCGTTGAAGAAAAAGAGATTAAGGAACTGAATACTAATACAACAAAAAACCACTTTACATTTTTAATCATGTAATTTGATTTTAGTTAATACTATCCGGGACTGCCCTTTTACAGTGATTTCTACCCGGAACATTGTCTGTCGCAAAACATCCATGCGAACCCTGTTTCCAGCCTTCTTTGCATATTGTTTCGCTTCTTTTACTTAAGAAATCTGCTGCAAAGGTAAGCCCTTTTGACCATTTTACCAAAAAACAGAAAGAAAAATTATGCTTTTAAACATAAATTCGCACTCTAAATCACATAACGCCCTATTCTTTTTCCCGCAGAAACTAGGGTTCAAAGCATTTAATTCGTACATTTGCGAAGATTACTGCCAAAACAGAGAATAAAAGAAAAATGGAAAACAAAACCGAACTGATATTAATCCGTATCAGCGGCCTGGATCGTCCGGGGCTGACCGCTTCTATTACGGCCATTTTGTCGGAATATGATGTAGACATTATGGATATCGGCCAAGCTGATATTCATAGTACCCTGTCGCTCGGACTACTTTTCAAATGCAAGGAAAAGGATTCGGGCAACATAATGAAAGATCTGCTTTTCAAGGCATCCGCACTGGGCATCAACATCCGCTTCTACCCTATTTCGACTGAGGAATATGAGGAATGGGTAAACATGCAAGGAAAAAACCGTTACATCCTGACATTGCTGGGACGAAAGCTGACTGCCCAGCAAATAGCAGGTGCAACCCGGATATTGGCTGAACAGCAACTGAACATTGACGGCATCCGACGGCTGACCGGACGTATTCCTTTAGACGAGAAAAAAGCAAACGTACGTGCCTGCATCGAATTTTCAGTGCGCGGAACTCCAAAGGACAAAGAAGAACTTCAACGACAACTGATGCAGTTAAGCTCCTCTCTGGCTATGGATTTCTCCTTCCAGCAGGATAATATGTACCGCCGTATGCGCCGGCTGATCTGCTTCGATATGGATTCTACCCTGATCGAAACAGAAGTCATTGACGAACTGGCCATGCGGGCAGGTGTAGGCGATCAGGTCAAAGCTATTACAGAGCGGGCCATGCGAGGGGAAATAGACTTCATTGAAAGCTTCAAGGAACGGGTATCCTTGCTGAAAGGACTGGATGAGAGCGTGATGCGGGAAATCGCCGAAAACCTTCCCATTACAGAGGGAGTGGAGCGCCTGATGTATGTATTGAAACGATACGGATACAAGATCGCCATTCTTTCCGGCGGATTTACCTACTTCGGTAACTACCTGAAAGATAAATTCGGAATAGACTATGTATATGCCAACGAACTCGAAATTATAGACGGGAAGCTGACCGGCCGCTATTTGGGAGACATTGTTGACGGCAAACGCAAAGCAGAATTATTGAGGCTGATTGCACAGGTGGAAAAGGTAGATATCGCTCAGACCATTGCTGTTGGTGACGGCGCCAACGATCTGCCGATGCTATCCATTGCCGGATTGGGCATTGCTTTCCACGCAAAACCTAAAGTGGCCGCCAACGCACGGCAATCCATCAATACCATCGGCCTGGATGGAGTTCTGTATTTCCTGGGATTCAAGGATTCATACCTGGACGAACGTGGCAAACTATAAAATAACCGACTAAAAACAACCCATTTTATATGCAATTTTCAGAATTAAATTTAGAAGATAGCGTCCTCGATGCACTGGATGCCATGAACTTCCGGGAATGTACTCCAGTGCAGGAACATACAATCCCTGTCATTCTTGAAGGAAAAGACCTCATTGGAGTTGCCCAGACCGGAACAGGCAAGACAGCCGCCTATCTGCTCCCTGTACTCAACCAGCTCAGCAAGGGAAATTATCCGGAAGATGCCATCAATTGTATCATTATGGCTCCTACGCGTGAACTGGCCATGCAGATTGACCAGCAGATGGAAGGTTTCTCCTATTTCATGCCGGCTTCCAGTGTTGCAGTCTATGGAGGTAACGACGGAATACGCTTCGAACAGGAGAAAAAAGGGCTTACCTTAGGAGCCGACGTCGTTATTGCCACACCGGGACGACTGATCAGTCACCTTAGCCTGGGCTACGTAGATTTATCCAAAGTTTCCTTCTTCATCCTGGATGAAGCCGACCGTATGCTGGATATGGGATTTGCTGAAGATATCATGCAAATCGTCAAATACCTTCCCAAAGAAAGACAGACGATCATGTTCTCAGCCACCATGCCGACCAAGATCCAGCAACTGGCCAAAACGATTCTGACCAATCCGGTAGAAGTCAAACTGGCTGTATCCAAACCGGCAGAGAAAATCATACAGGCAGCCTA
Source organism: Phocaeicola coprophilus DSM 18228 = JCM 13818 (assembly GCF_000157915.1). Taxonomy (GTDB): domain Bacteria; phylum Bacteroidota; class Bacteroidia; order Bacteroidales; family Bacteroidaceae; genus Phocaeicola; species Phocaeicola coprophilus. Next base: position 40,756 of record NZ_EQ973638.1, read on the forward strand.
CATCTGCTACGAAGCACAGAAGCTGGGAATTATCGAATCACTCTTCAAAGAGCAGCAACCGGAACGTGTCATCATCTTTGCATCCTCCAAAATCAAGGTCAAGGAAGTAACCAAAGCGCTTAAACGCCTGAAGCTGAACGTCGGTGAAATGCATTCTGACCTTGACCAGAGCCAGCGGGAAGCCATCATGCATGAATTCCGGAACGGACGGATCAATATGCTGGTGGCAACCGATATCGTTGCCCGCGGTATTGACATTGACGATATCCGTCTGGTCATCAACTATGACGTACCTCATGACAGCGAGGATTATGTACACCGTATCGGACGTACAGCCCGGGCAAACAACGATGGATGCGCCATTACTTTCGTCAGCGAAACAGAACAGAACAAATTTAAACAGATCGAGAATTTTCTTGAAAAAGAAATCTATAAGATACCGGTACCGGAAGAATTGGGAGAAGCTCCGGCCTATAACCCACGCAGTGCCAAACCTAAAGGCAACAGCCAATCAGCTTCCGGAAAGAAACGGTCCTGTAACGGAAACAGACGGAGAAAGAAAAAGAGTGCTCCGGCCAGCCCGTCACCGGCAAAAGCCTGAATCCGGTTTCAAACTAAAATCCCTTGCCACTGATCAGAGAATAAAGGCAAGGGATTGTTTATTCCACATCCGCAGATGAAAAGGACAGCTGGTCATCCCGGTCAATGGTGAGCTCTACATTGTAACAGGATGCCCCATCCGGAATACACAAGGTGGCCAGATAATGATAGCCTTCAGCATCCACACCAATGAAATCCATATCCGACAGGATAGACATCTTCAGGTAATCATCCGGGACAACTGAGGAAAACATCTGACGAGTGATATCCTTCGCATAAAGGCGTTGCTTTCCCTGATACACACAGATATGAATCACGTTGTCATAATACACGTTGTCCATCGTCAGTCCTTCTTCTGTCAGACTCGGACGAACGACCTTGATACTGGTCGGATTTATATAGACATACCCGCGGTAACGCTTGCCTTGATACATCACAGCCAGGTCCTTGGAGATCACTTCTTTCTTTTCCGGTCCGGTCACAGACAGCGCAACAAAGGCTGAATCATTATCCGACTTGTGCAAAGACACCATGTCTCCTACCGGAGTACGGAACTGCAATGCCTGTTCCTGACAACGCTCCAAAGGATAATGCACTGTTTCCACTCCATAGATGGTCAATGTATCATTCTTCAAATCATATTTTAATGGTGCATTGATCTGACTGGCATAATAAATGCTGTCGCCTTTGATCTTGAAGACAGGAGATTCCGTGTTATCATCCAGCCATACCCCCTGCAGCCATTGCGTATCTGCCAGTGTATCTGCGGCTTGTTCTTCCTGTCTGGCTTCACCTCCCATACAGGCCGGCAAAAGTAGGCAAAAACATCCCATTAAAAAATAATTTCTCATACCCATTCCCTTTATTTTCATACAGTTCCTCATTTCCCGATGCAATGATATACCAGGCCGGCTTCAGCCAGTTCATGAGGATCATAAATATTTCTTCCGTCAAAAATAACCGGATGCTTCATCGTTTTCCGGATCACTCCCCAGGCCGGCAGACGGAATTCTTTCCACTCTGTCACCATCAGCATTGCATCTGCATCCAGCAAGGCATCATACATATCCTTTGCATAATAAATGGAATCACCGATACGGCGTCTGGCTTCGTCCATAGCAGCCGGATCGTATGCACGGATCAGACAGCCGGCTTCCTGCAGCTTTTTGATCAGAACCAGCGCCGGGGCTTCCCGCATATCATCTGTTTCCGGTTTAAAGGCCAGTCCCCATAAAGCAATCGTACGCCCTTTCAGGTCTCCCTGATAATAGGCACTCAGCTTGCGGAACAGAATATCTTTCTGATCCTCATTGACAGCTTCTACCATTTTCAGCACCCGCATCGAATAGCCATGTTCCTCGGCTGTCCTGATCAGGGCCTTGACATCTTTCGGGAAACAGGAACCGCCATATCCGCATCCCGGATAAAGGAATTTACGTCCGATACGCGTATCGGATCCGATTCCGCTACGCACCATATTTACGTCAGCTCCAACCAGTTCACACAGATTGGCAATGTCATTCATAAAGCTGATTCGGGTTGCCAGCATGGAATTGGCAGCATATTTTGTCATCTCGGCAGAAGGGATATCCATAAAAATCACCCGGAAGTTATTCAGCAGGAAAGGACGATACAACTTAGTCATCAGTTCCCTGGCTTTATCCGATTCCACTCCCACTACAACCCGGTCAGGAGTCATAAAGTCATTGATAGCATTACCTTCCTTCAGGAATTCCGGGTTCGAAGCAACATCAAACGGGATCTCCACTCCCCGGGCGGCCTGTTCTCTCCGGATCACTTCCTTTACCTTGCTGGCTGTTCCTACCGGCACCGTACTTTTAGTTACAACAAGTACATAACGCTTCATGCAGGCTCCAATGGTTCGTGCTACTTCCAGTACGTATTTCAGATCTGCACTTCCGTCTTCATTCGGCGGAGTTCCGACTGCAGTAAATACAATCGACACCTGGTCCAGACAATCCTCCAGCGAGGTTCCGAATGTCAGACGCCCGGCCTTTACATTACGCTGTACCATTTCCTCCAGTCCCGGTTCATAAATCGGAATAACCCCTTTCTTCAAGGCTTCGATCTTGGCAGCATTGGTATCAATACAAATAACGTTTGCTCCTGTTTCAGCAAAACATGTACCTGTCACCAACCCTACATATCCGGTTCCCACGATAGCTATATTCATAACTTTGCGTTTTTATTCTTTTTTTTGACGGTGCAAAAATAGAACAAAAAAAAATTCCTTCCGAAAAAAGTGCGGGAAAGATGCGTCAAACGGATAAAAATTGTACATTTGCAGTATGATTGAATTAGCCAAACATATCGAAGTATTACTGCTGGAAAACGATTGCGTAATCGTTCCGGGACTGGGCGGATTCATTGCCCACAACCGTCCGGCAATGTGGCGGACAGACTCCGGAGAGTTTTTCCCGCCTCTGCGTTCCATCGGGTTCAATCCGCAACTGATCATGAACGACGGCCTGCTGGTACAGTCTTACATGCAGGCATACAATACAGATTTTCCGGATGCAACCCGTAAAATTGAAAAAACAGTAGAAACACTGAAGGAAGAACTCTATCAGCGCGGACAGATCGCTCTGCAAGGGATCGGCACCTTATATTATAATATGAAGGGGGGATATGGATTTGAACCGGAAGGGAAAGTGTTTTTCACTCCTTCTCTCTACGGACTGGAACCGTTTTCACTGCCACTTCTGAAAGAGGAAGTGATCACTCCTCAGGTACGTCCTGCTACGATTGTTCCCAAGCCTCATGCCATACCTGCCCAACAGACTTTCCGTACCCGCCATTTCCTCCCGGTACGGCGCTGGTTACAGAATGCCGTAGCTGTTGCAGCAGCCGTCATCCTGTTCTTCATACTCTCTGTTCCTGTTGAGAATACCTATGTAGAGGAAGCTGATTATGCGGCATTGGGATCGGCTGGTTTGTTTGATGTCATTCGTAACCAGTCTCTGGTTGCCAATACCCTGCAGAAGAGCAATCAGCATACCCAGCAGAAGAAAGTCAGAAATAATGTCAATACGCTGAAACCTGTCAAAGTCAAGACTGAAAAGGTTGCCGCTCCGCAAGCAACTTCTGCCAAGGTAACGGCACAGGCCAGCGGAAAGTCTGTGGAAAAACAGACACCCTCCCAGACTCCGGTTCAGAAAAAGTCAGCTCCGGCAAGTCAGGTTTCAGCAAGTCAGACAACCGGCAAGTCTTCAGGCAACAAGGGTTATTACATCATCGCAGCCAGCCTGACAACTGCAGCTGATGCCAACAAGCAGGCTGAAATATTCCGCAAGCAAGGCTATAAGGATGTAGAGGTGCTCGAATCTGCCGGAAGATATCGTGTATCACTGGGTCACTATACGAATCAGGCAGAAGCCTACCGCCAGACTGAGACTCTGAAAAAAGAGAAGGCATTCAGCCAGGCATGGGTGTTTTCTGTTAAATAACCAAAGATAAACTTTGCAAAGTAATGAAAAGAGTAAGATGTCCTAAATGTGACAATTATATACAGTTTGATGAAACAAAATATCAGGAAGGCCAGTCTCTGGTGTTCATCTGCGACAATTGCAAAAAGCAGTTTGGCATCCGGATCGGAAAATCCAAACTGAACGCAGGCAGTCGCCGGGAAGAAGTTATCGACGAAAAGGAAGGAACCGAAAACTGGGGAAACGTTGTTGTCATTGAGAACGTTTTTGCCTTCAAACAGGTTTTCCCCTTGCATGAAGGAGACAATGTTATCGGACGGCGTTCCAAAGGTACGGAAGCCGATATTCCCATCGAAAGCAACGATCCCAGTATGGACCGTCGCCACTGCATCCTGAATGTCAAACGCGACAAGCAGGGACAGATCGTGTATACCCTGCGGGACAACAACAGCATCACCGGCACTTTCCTGATGAACGAATTGCTGGGGCCCAAAGAACGTGTCCGCATAGAAGAAGGCAATATCTTCACCCTGGGAGCTACAACCCTGATTCTGCGGGGAGCAAATTCAAACGACACATCATGCGAAGACTGATCCTGATCACCGGTGGACAGCGCTCGGGAAAGAGCACGTATGCAGAGCAGATGGCCCTTCGCTTGTCCCCGACTCCTGTCTATCTGGCCACGGCCCGCATCTGGGACGAAGAATTCCGCCGGCGGGTACAGATCCATCAGGAACGGAGAGGACCGGAATGGACCAATATCGAAGAAAACAAGGAACTCAGCCGGCATCAGCTTCCGGGAAGGACCATCCTGATTGACTGCGTCACTCTCTGGTGTACCAATTTCTTTTTCGATCTGGAAGGCGACGTCAGCCGGTCACTGGAAGCTGTCAAGGAAGAATTCGACCGCTTCACCGCACAGGACGCAACTTTTATTTTTGTAACCAATGAAATCGGAGCCGGAGGCGTTTCTGAAAACGAAGTGCAACGCAAGTTTACCGACCTGCTGGGATGGGCTAACCAATACATAGCTTCCCGCGCGGACGAAGTTTTCTGGATGGTTTCCGGAATTCCCGTTCAAATCAAATAGACTTATGATGCACTTTTCACCTCAACATCCCGACGAACGGATCCGGCCGCTTCTTCGGGAAAAGATAGACAACCTGACCAAGCCCAAAGGTTCATTGGGCAGACTGGAAGACCTTGCCCTTCAGATCGGCATGATCCAGCAGACCCTTTCACCGGAACTCAAGAAACCATGCAACATTCTTTTCGCCGCAGACCACGGCATCGTGGAAGAGGGAGTCAGCCTCTCTCCGAAGGAAATTACCTGGCAGCAGCTGAGTAACTTTCTGCATGGAGGAGCCGGAATCAATTTCCTGTGCCGCCAGCACGGTTTCCGCCTGTTGCTCGCCGACTCAGGAGTCGACTACGACCTGCCTTATGAACAGGGAATACGCAACCTGAGTGTGGGTAAAGGTACCCGCAACTTTCTGAAAGAAGCAGCCATGTCCCCGGAAGAGTGTCAATTATGCCTGGAACGGGGAGCTTCTCTGGTGGATGAAGTATTCGAAAGCGGCTGCAACGTTGTCAGCTTCGGCGAAATGGGTATCGGAAACACATCGGCTTCGTCCGTGTGGATGCACCTGTTTACCCGGATTCCCCTGGAACAGTGTGTCGGTGCCGGAAGCGGTCTGAATGCAGCCGGAATCTCCCACAAGCTGGATGTACTGAAACGTGCCGTAGCACGCTATAACGGAAACGGAGAACCGCTTGACATCATGGCCGAATACGGCGGCTTTGAAATGGTCATGGCTGCAGGCGGCATGCTGAGAGCAGCTGAACGGAACATGATCATCCTGGTCGACGGTTTTATCATGACCAACTGCATACTGGCTGCATCCCGTCTGCATCCGGAAGTACTGGACTATGCTGTCTTCGGCCATCAGGGTGATGAATCCGGCCACAAACTGGTACTTGACTGGCTGCAGGCCCGTCCTCTGCTGAACCTCGGGCTCCGTCTGGGAGAAGGATCCGGTGCCGTATGTGCCTACCCCATTCTGGAATCAGCCGTACGGATGCTGAATGAGATGGATAACTTTGCCCATGCTTCCATTACCAAATACTTCTGACCGATGAGACTGCTGGCTGCCCTGATCTTTTTTACCCGGCTTCCATTCTGGAGAATAGCCGAAGTTCCACCCCGCTATTACAAAGAGGTTGTCAACTACTGGCCACTGGTCGGCTGGCTGACGGGAGGTGTCATGGCAGGTATCCTTTGGCTGACATCCCATTGTTTTTCGTGGGAAATAGCCGTTCTACTGACCATGCTCTCACGCATTCTGCTCACCGGTGCCCTGCACGAAGACGGACTCGCCGACTTCTGCGACGGCTTTGGAGGAGGAACCACCCGTGAACGCATCCTTTCCATCATGAAAGATTCTCATATCGGCACCTATGGAGTTATCGGACTGATCTGTTATCTGGGAATGTTCTATCTGCTCATATACCGCCTTCCCATGGCTATAGCCCCGTGGCTGATCGTGGGATTCGATACCTGGAGCAAGTTCTGTTCAGCCCAGATCATCAACCTCCTGCCATATACCCGCAAGGAAGAAGAATCCAAAGCCAGAGTTATCTACAACCGGATGAGCCCGGGAAACTGGATCATGGCTTTCATTTGCGGCCTTCTGCCCCTCGTTCCGGCATTACTGGCCTGCCCTTCACTGGTTCTTCTGCTTCCCGTTCCCCTGCTGGTAACTCTGGCGCTGGTTCATCTGATGCGAAAGAAAATCCAGGGCTATACCGGAGACTGCTGTGGAGCAACCTTCCTGCTTTCCGAACTGGCCCTGTACCTTATGTCCAACTGTTTTTCACTCATCTGCCATGAAAGTATATCTCATCAGACATACGGCAGTAGATGTTCCTTCCGGCACATGCTACGGCCAGACCGATGTTCCCTTAAAGTCCACCTTCGAAGCGGAAGCAGCACAAACGCTCCGCAACCTGAGCGGAACCCACTTCGACCATGTATATTCCAGCCCGTTAAGCCGTGCCCGCCGGCTGGCCGGTTATTGCGGCTACCCCGATCCGGAATGTGACGACCGGCTGATGGAAATCAATTTCGGCGAATGGGAAATGCAGCGTTTCGATGCCATCAGTGATCCGCGCCTGCAGGAATGGTTCGACGACTATTTCCACGTAGCAGCAACCGGAGGCGAATCCTTCGAGGATCTATACCGGCGTGTTGCTGCCTTTCTTGACGAATTAAAAAAGAAGCCCTGCCAGGAAGTGGGAATCTTCGCCCACGGCGGCGTACTTATCTGTGCACAGATCTATGCAGGAGCCGTCCAAAAAGAAACAGCCTGGGAACATCTCACTCCCTATGGCGGTGTAATTTCCATAGATCTGTAATCCGTCCAACTAATTGGACCTGCCGTCCGTTTTCTCATCCTGAAAACTTGGAATTTTTACAGGATTGTTTTATTTTTGTAAAATCTTTGAAAAAGAGAAGAATAAAAAAAGGATAACTAACAACTAACAAAACCCTTAATTATGGCTTTTACTAACAACGTAATGATTGTCCGGCACAAGCTACTGGAAAATCTTGTCGCCCTCTGGAAAGAAAACCAACTTGTCGAGAAGATAGACCGCATTCCCATTGAATTCAGCCCGCGCCGTTCACAGGCAGTAGGCCGTTGCTGTATTCACAAGGAACGTGCCGTAACCAAGTACAAATCACTCCCGCTGTTGGGCTGGGACATGAGCGATGAAACCGATGAACTGACTCCCCTATCCGAATATGCAAAGAAGGCGCTCGAACGCCGCGGAAAAATCAAGGAAAACATCCTTTGTGTCATCGATGAAGCTTGTTCTTCCTGCGTACAGGTCAACTACGAAGTAAGTAACCTGTGCCGTGGATGCGTGGCACGAAGCTGCTATATGAACTGTCCGAAAGGTGCCGTCCATTTCGACAAGAAGACCGGCCAGGCTCATATCGACCACGATACCTGTATCAGCTGTGGTATCTGTCACAAGAGCTGCCCGTACCATGCAATCGTCTACATCCCGGTTCCGTGTGAGGAAGCCTGCCCGGTAAAAGCCATCAGCAAAGATGAACATAACATCGAACATATCAACGAAGACAAGTGTATCTATTGCGGCAAGTGTCTGAATGCATGCCCCTTCGGTGCCATCTTCGAAATCTCACAGGTATTTGATATTCTGGAAGCGATCCGTGCCGGTGAAAAACTGATTGCCATTCCGGCTCCGTCTATTCTGGGACAGTTCAAGGCTACCATCGACCAGGTATATGGTGCCCTGAAAGAAGTCGGATTTGCCGATGTCATCGAAGTGGCAGAAGGCGCAATGGAAACAACCAGCAACGAAGCACATGAGTTGCTCGAAAAGCTGGAAGAAGGCCAGAAATTCATGACCACTTCCTGCTGTCCGTCTTACATCGAACTGGTAAACAAACATATTCCTGACATGAAAAAGTATGTTTCTTCTACCGGATCTCCCATGTACTATGCAGCCCGCATCGCCAAGAAGAAATACCCCGATGCAAAGGTTGTTTTCATCGGCCCGTGTATTGCCAAACGCAAGGAAGCACAGCGTGATGAATGTGTGGACTATGTAATGACTTTCGAGGAACTCCACCCGTTGTTCCGCGGACTGGGAATCGAACTGGAACAGGCTACTCCGTATAAGGTTGCCAGAGAATCCGTCTGCGAGGCTCACGGTTTCGCACAGGCCGGAGGTGTTGCCGGTGCCGTACAGGCTTATCTGGGTCCGAAAGCACAAGGCATCAAGGTGCTGCAGTTCTCCGATTTCAACAAGAAGAACATCGGTGTACTGCGTGCATACGCCAAGACTGGCAAGGTAGATGCCCAGTTCATCGAAATGATGGCCTGCGAAGGCGGATGCGTTACGGGCCCGAGTG
>NZ_EQ973638.1:49937-71912 GCF_000157915.1 Phocaeicola coprophilus DSM 18228 = JCM 13818
CCCGGCCGTCGTCAGCTGAATCAGGACCTGCTGAAACGTACATTGAAATACGAAAACTATCACGAAGGAAACGAGGAAGGCAACCAGTAAGCCCTTTTTCCAATGAAATCGCTGATCGAACAACTATACCGGGAGGGCACACTACCTCCCGGTGATTTATATACCCTGCTGAGCAAATGCACGGCAGACGATCTGGCCTTTATCAATGAAAAAGCCAGAGAGGTCACTTTCCGTCATTTCGGCAACCGGATCTTTATCCGCGGACTGATTGAAGTCGGCAATTGCTGCCACAACGACTGCCTCTATTGCGGCATCCGTCGCAGCAACCGGAACATTGAGCGTTACCGTCTCAGTCAGGAAACCATTCTGGCCTGTTGCCGGGAAGGATATGAACTGGGATTCCGCACTTTTGTCCTGCAAGGAGGAGAAGACACCTGGCTGACCGATGAGCGGGCCGAATCCCTTATCTCAGCCATCCGGAACAGCTGGCCCGACACAGCCATCACTCTCTCACTGGGAGAACGCCCCACCGGATCCTATGAACGCTTCTTCCGGGCCGGAGCCAACCGCTATCTCCTGCGCCATGAAACCCACAACGCCGCCCATTACGCCCGGCTGCATCCTGCGGGTATGTCGCTTGCCAACCGGCTTCGCTGCCTGAACGATCTGAAACGTATCGGTTTCCAGACGGGAACCGGAATCATGGTGGGCAGTCCCGGACAGACTCTGGAGCATCTGGTAGAAGATATCCTCTTTATCGGAGAGTTCCGTCCGCAGATGATCGGAATCGGTCCCTTCCTTCCCCATCACGACACGCCATTCGCCGCCTGTCCGCGGGAAACATGGAACAGACTCTGCTGCTGCTTTCCATCTTCCGCCTGATGCATCCCCGTGCTCTGATCCCTTCTACCACGGCACTGGCCACTCTGGCCCCCAACGGAAGAGAACGAGGCATTCTGGCAGGAGCCAACGTAGTCATGCCGAATCTGTCTCCCAGCGGCGAACGAAGCAAATATGCCCTTTATGACAACAAGGCTTCCATGGGAGCCGAAGCAGCCGAAGGACTCGCCCTGCTGGATCAGCGTCTGAAATCCATCGGCTATGTCATCGACAAGAGCCGGGGAGATTATAAATAATACAACGATTGAAAAATCAGAATATCATGGGTAACTATAAAGTAGATTCACCAAAAGCCGAAGAATTCATCTGCCACGATGAAATTCTGGATACATTAGCGTATGCACAGGCACACCGCAATGATACTGCCCTGGTCCGTTCCCTCATCGAAAAGGCACGTGCCTGCAAGGGCCTGAACCACCGGGAGGCAGCCGTACTGCTGGAATGCGAAGACCCGCAGCTCCTGGAAGAGATCTATGCGCTCGCCCGGGAAATCAAACAGCGTTTCTATGGCAACCGCATTGTCATGTTCGCTCCCCTCTACCTGTCCAACTATTGCGTAAACAGCTGTACATACTGCCCTTATCACATTAAGAACAAAACCATTGCCCGCAAGAAGCTGACTCAGGAAGAAATTCGCCGTGAAGTGATTGCCCTGCAGGACATGGGACACAAACGTCTGGCTCTGGAAGCCGGCGAAGACCCTCTGCACAACCCGATCGAGTACATTCTGGAGTCCATTCAGACCATCTACAGCATCAAGCACAAGAATGGTGCCATCCGCCGGGTAAACGTCAATATCGCAGCCACTACCGTGGAGAACTACCGCCGCCTGAAGGAAGCCGGTATCGGTACATATATTCTTTTCCAGGAAACCTATCACAAGGAAAACTACGAAAAGCTGCATCCCAGAGGCCCCAAGAGCAACTATGCCTATCATACGGAAGCCATGGACCGTGCCATGCAGGGAGGCATCGATGATGTAGGAATCGGTGTCCTGTTCGGCCTGAATACCTACCGTTACGATCTGGTAGGCCTGCTCATGCATGCCGAACACCTGGAAGCCACCTTTGGTGTAGGACCGCACACCATCAGTGTACCCCGTATCTGCTCAGCCGACGACATAGACAAGGCCGATTTTGAAAATGCCATCTCCGACGAGACCTTCCAGAAGATCGTGGCTGTTATCCGTATCAGTGTGCCCTATACCGGAATGATCATCTCCACCCGTGAATCCCAGCGTTCCCGCGAAAAGGTGCTGGCCCTGGGTATTTCACAAATCAGCGGAGGCTCACGTACCAGCGTGGGAGGCTACGCAGAAGAAGAACTGCCGGAAGAGAACTCTGCCCAGTTCGACCTGAGCGACACCCGTACTCTGGACGAAATTGTTGCCTGGCTGCTGAAACTGGGCTACATACCCAGCTTCTGTACCGCCTGCTACCGGGAAGGACGTACCGGCGACCGCTTCATGTCGCTCGTCAAGACCGGACAGATCGCCAACTGCTGCGCTCCCAATGCACTGATGACCCTGCAGGAATACCTGGAAGACTATGCCTCTCCCGAAACCCGCGCACTGGGCACCGAAATGATCCGCCGGCAGATGGAACAGATCCCCAATCCGGCCATCCGCAAACGTGCACTGGAAAACCTGGAACGTATTGCCCGGGGAGGAAGAGATTTCCGTTTTTAACCATTCATCCGTCGCCATATGAATACATTACAAGATACCCCCCGTGCCAATCGGATCCATATCGGTCTGTTCGGAAAGCGCAACAGCGGAAAGTCTTCCCTGATCAATGCCCTGACCGGACAGGAAACCGCTCTGGTCTCCGAGGTGGCCGGTACCACCACCGATCCCGTCTACAAACCCATGGAAATCCATGGACTGGGTCCCTGTGTTTTCATTGACACAGCCGGGCTGGACGATGAAGGAGACCTGGGAGCACTGCGCATCCGTCAGACTCTCAAGGCTATGGAACGGACTGATATTGCCCTGCTGGTATGCCGGGATGAACAAATCGGGCCCGAAATGGAATGGGCCGGCCAGCTGAAAGAAAAGAATATCCCGACCATCTGGGTGCTGAATCAGGCTGACAAGCTGGAAGATCCCCTGGCAACCGCCCGTGCCATCGAAAAGAAATGCGGACAGGTTCCCCTCATTGCCAGTGCCCTGAACCGGCAGGGCATGGATGACATTCTCCGCACACTGGTCCACAAACTGCCGGATGCCAGTATGGAGAAAGGCATTGTCGGCCATCTGGTCAGCGAAGGAGACACCGTGCTTCTCGTCATGCCTCAGGACATTCAGGCCCCCAAAGGCCGCCTGATCCTCCCCCAGGTACAGACCCTGCGCGAACTGCTCGACCGGAAATGTCTGGTCATGAGCTGTACGACCGACAAATTGCCCCAGATGCTTGAAGCACTGGCCCGGCCGCCCAAACTGATCATCACCGATTCTCAGGTCTTCGGAACAGTCTATACCCAAAAACCGGAAACCAGCCGGCTGACTTCCTTCTCCGTTCTCTTTGCCCAATACAAGGGAGATATTGATTACTACATCCAGGGAGCCAGAGCCCTTTCCGCCCTGACGGAAAAATCCCGCATCCTGATTGCCGAAGCCTGCACCCATGCCCCACTTTCCGAAGATATCGGGCGTGTAAAAATACCCAATATGCTGAGGAAACGCTTCGGACAGGGAATACAAATCGATATGGTTTCGGGAACCGACTTTCCGGAAGATCTGACTCCCTACGATCTGATTATCCACTGCGGAGCCTGCATGTTCAACCGCAAATATGTATTGAACCGCATCGAAGCAGCCCGGAAGCAGCAGGTGCCCATGACCAACTACGGAGTGACCATCGCCTGTTTGCAGGGGATTCTGGACAAAATCGATTATTGATGAAAAAAAGCAGGCTTTATTGTTGCTCAGTTCCACAATAAAGCCTACTTTTGTCATGCTTAAAAAATCCTTGCGGTAGTAGCTCAGTTGGTAGAGCATCGGCTTCCCAAGCCGAGGGTCACGGGTTCGAGTCCCGCTTACCGCTCATTCCCTATATATTGTCTCGGGTTGTTAGTTGCACTATCTACCTTATTAAGTGGTTTAATATTAACAAATAAAAAAAAGGAGGAGAAATAAATGGAAGCTATATTTGTTCTATCAGCTATCGGATTACCATGTGTAATTTTTCTCATTTATTGCCTTACCCCTTCAGGCAGAAAATGGCTAAAAGCAAATCACATGATCTGAAAATTTGACTGCACGATCGGGCCGCAACGTATATACAATGCGGGCAAATCGACCGCAAAAAATTACCCCATCGACTGTACGATTCAGCTCCATCGTACGCGAAGAAATTTCCCCTTCACGTACGGGCAAAAAAAAGAGGGAATCTTCCCAGACTCCCAATCTTCATTAACCTTAAATCTAATACCATGAAAAACACGATGCAAAGGTATGGTTTTTATGTTATGTAACATAATAATTACACAGAAAATCGCCTATATTTAACACTATTTCACAAAACCATATCATTTTCATCTACTTTGCTCCCCCTTCATTTCCAGCTTTGGATGTAACCTTTTCCGGCCTGTCATGCAATTCCTTTTCTTCCTTTACCGCATTTTGCTTTTTTTCGGATTTCAAACTCTGAAAATCCAACAAAAAAGCCTACCTTTGCAGGAAGTTTACCAAGTTGGAAAGACAAAAACAAAACAAACCAAACTAAAGATAACTCTTTATGAAGAAACGATTCGCAAGACTCGCATTCTGCCTTTTCCTGCTGGGAGCTCTCCCCGCAGCGGCACAGACCATGAGTGACAGCCAGGTACTGGAGTATGTCAAACAGGGAATGCAGCAGGGAAAAGACCAGAAGCAGATCGCCATGGAGTTGGCACGCCGGGGCGTTACCGAAGAACAGGCACGCCGAGTACAGGAAATGTATCAGCAACAGTCCAAAGGAACCCTGGGCACCAGCAGTTCCACTTCACAGGACCGCATGAGACAGTCTTCCTCCGGAGAAAGCGATTATTATTACCAGAACGGTTACCGCAAGAATACTAACCGTAACTCCGAACTGCAGCAGGAGCGCCGCGAACAGATGGAGCAGGAATACCGTCAGCGTAAGAAAATGGAAGAAGAACGCAAGAAGAACGAGTTCTCCCAGCGTGACCAGTCCAACAACCCCTACTCCATGGAATACAGCAAGAATACCAACCAGAACCGGGTAGTATCCCTTCTGAGCGATTCACTTTCACTGACTCCTCTTTACGACTATGATCCCGAAGACCAGGTATTCGGCCGTGACATCTTCAACACCGAAAATCTGACCTTCGAACCCAATATGAACGTGGCCACTCCTCCCGACTACCGTCTCGGTCCGGGTGATGAAGTGATCATCGACATCTGGGGAGCCAGCCAGAACACCATCCGCGAAACCATTTCTCCGGACGGCTACATCAATATCCCCGATCTGGGCCTTGTCTTGCTGAACGGCATGAGCGTGTCCGAAGCGAAGACTGTCCTGAAACAGGAACTCAGCAAAATTTATGCAGACTCCGGCAACAATATCCAGGTTTCCCTCGGCAATGCCCGCACCATCCAGATCAATGTGATGGGTGAAGTGCTGCGCCCCGGAACCTATACGCTGTCCTCTTTTGCGACGGTATTCCACGCCCTTTACAGCGCCGGCGGAGTCAGCGATATCGGTAGTTTGCGTAACATCCACGTTGCACGCAACGGAAAGAACGTCGCTACGGTTGATGTCTACGAATTCATCATGCAAGGAAAGATCCAGGACGACATCCGCCTGCAGGAAGGAGATGTCATCATCGTTCCCCCGTATGAAGCCATCGTCAAGATCACCGGCAAGGTAAAACGCCCGATGCGCTACGAAATGAAATCCGACGAATCCATCGCAACCCTGCTTAAATACGCCGGAAACTTTGCCGCAGACGGCTACAAGAACAGCCTGCGCGTCATCCGTCAGGCAGGCCGCGAATACTCTGTAGCTACGGTAGATGCCAAAGACTTCACCCGTTTCCAGATGTACGACGGCGATGAAGTGACAGCCGATCCCATCCTGGAACGTTTCACCAACCGTCTGGAAGTGAAAGGAGCCGTCTATCGCCCGGGTATTTATGAACTGAGCGGTTCACTGAACACCGTCAAGCAGCTGGTTGAAAAAGCCGACGGTCTGCTGGGCGACGCCTTTACCAACCGCGCCGTTCTCTACCGCCAGCGCGAGAACCTCACCAGCGAAGTGCTTTCCGTGGATATCAAGGGCATTCTGGCAGGCAGCAGCCCCGACATTGCCCTGCGCAACAACGATGTACTCTATATCCCCAGTATCCACGACCTGAAAGACCTGGGAAGCATCCGCATTTATGGAGAAGTCACCCTGCCGGGAGAATACCCCTATGCGGACAATATGACGCTTGAAGACATCGTCATCACTGCAGGCGGTCTGAAGGAATCAGCCTCCCTTGTACGCGTAGACGTATCCCGCCGTATCCGCGACCCGAAGAGCACCACCGAGGCCCAGACTATCGGAGAAACCTTCTCGTTTGCCTTGAAAGACGGCTTTGTGGTTGACGGTGAGGCCGGATTTGTTCTCCAGCCATACGACCAGGTATTCGTACGCCGCAGTCCGGGTTACAGCGAACAGGCCAATGTAACCGTCAAGGGCGAAGTCCTCTACTCCGGCCAGTACACCCTGACCAGCAAGAATGAACGCCTGACCGACGTAATCAAGAAAGCCGGTGGTGTAACCCAGTTCGGTTACGTCCGCGGTGCGAAGCTGACCCGTATCGCCAACGAGGAAGAAAAGAAACGCATGGAAGATGTCCTGAAGATGATGCAGAAGGAACTGGGAACCGGCATGACCGATTCACTCAAGCTGGAACTCGACAGTATCTTCACCGTCGGAATCGACCTGGAAGCAGCTCTGGCCAAACCCGGAAGCAATGCCGATATTGTCCTGAGAGAAGGCGACATCATTACCGTACCGGAGTTCAACAACACCGTGAAGATCAACGGAGCCGTCATGATGCCGAACACTGTATCCTATATTGACGGCAAGAACGTAAAATACTACCTCAGCCAGGCCGGAGGCTACTCCAGCAATGCCAAGAAGAGCAAGAAGTTCATCATCTACATGAACGGCCAGGTGGCTGAAGTGAAAGGCAGCGGCAAGAAGCAGATCGAGCCCGGCTGCGAGATTGTAGTTCCGAATAAGCAGCGCAAGAACAGTCTGGGCAATGTTCTGGGCTATGCCACTTCCTTTGCCTCCTTAGCGACAATGGTTGCATCAATAGCCAATATTGTCAAGTAAGCGGATTTTCCGGAAATGATACTCTCCCCGGGGTGATAATGAACAGGTTATCTCCCCGGGGATTTTTTTTGTTACTTTTCCGTGCAGTATTTTCCCTTCCTCTGCATTGAGAAGAAAATCCCTCGCAGAGGCGTATTTTGGCCACATTCCGCTTTGTTGTCTCGAAAATAAAGCCTACATTTGCAAGTAAATACTATTCAAATTCGCGATTACCTTTCTTTTCTGAATGGGACAGGTAACCGCGAAGCGTACCCAAAACTATACTTCACATGGCGAACATGTATTTAATAATTGCAGCCTTCATTACTGCAATCGTTCTCGGACGGATCATTATTCCAAACATTCTGATTATCTCTCTGCGCAAACGGCTCTTCGATGCGCCCGATGCCCGGAAGATCCACAAACGGCCCATCCCAAGACTGGGAGGAGTCACGTTCTTTCCCGTCATCCTCTGCACCACCTGCTTTTTCACTGCCCTGCGTATCTTGCTAGGATATCTTCCCGATCCGCAGTTTACCGTGACCATGGTGACCGAACTGCTCTTCCTTATTGCCGGGCTCACCCTGCTGTATGTCGTCGGCATTGCTGATGATCTTATGGGAGTGAGATACCGCAAAAAATTCTTTGTGCAGATCATCTCTGCCGCATTCTTTCCGCTAGCAGGACTCTATATCAACAATTTCTACGGACTTTTCGGGATTTACGAGATTCCCACCTTTGTAGGAATCCCCCTGACCATGCTGCTGGCGGTATTCATTACCAATGCTATCAACCTGATTGACGGCATCGACGGACTTGCCTCCAGCCTGAGTATGGTTGCCCTTACCATTCTGGGAGTCATCTTCATTCACAACCAGCAATGGATCTATGCCCTGCTGGCCTTTGTCTGTGTAGGCATTCTGATCCCCTTCTTTTCCTACAATGTATTCGGCAATGCCGACCGCGGACGCAAGATCTTTATGGGCGACACCGGAAGTCTGACACTGGGATACATTCTCAGCTTCTTCGTCATCAAATATAGCATGTATACCGGAAGCATTCCCACTGAAGAAATTTTGGGTTCTCCCCTGCTCGTTTCCTTTAGTGTCCTGCTCGTTCCTTCTCTAGATGTGGTGCGTGTCGTACTTCGCCGGGCACGTAATGGGAAGGCTCTTTTCCTGCCCGACAAGACTCATATCCATCATAAATTCCTGGATATGGGATTTTCCCCACGCCAGGCATTAATCACTATTCAACTCATGTCTGCCAGTCTTTGTGCATTTACTTTGGTTACTGTTCATTCCGGATGGAATAATACATTGGTGTTTGTAATTGATGTTGTTGTATGGACGGGGCTAAATTTGTGGTTTGATGTAGTGATAAAAAATAGAATGAATAAATAACGATAGGAACTAGATTTTTATCAAACATGACAGAATCGCGTGTAAAAAAAAGTATATTAAATGCTAGAGTTAATCTTATATTCTATTTCCTATCATTAGGACTATCTTTTTTCTCTAGAAAAATATTTTTAGAAAATCTTGGAGCTGATTTCATTGGACTTTCTGGTACTTTAGTAAATATTTTAGGTTTTCTTAGTTTAGCTGAAATGGGAATAGGTACAGCAGTTGCTTATAATTTATTCAAGCCTCTCCAAGAAAAAGACACAGAAAAAATAAATGACATTATATCTGTTTTGGGATTCCTCTATAAAAAAATTGGAATATTTATATTTATAGCAGCCCTTATCATAAGTGGATTTCTCCCTTTTATCTTTAAAGAAACAATAATTCCAATAGGAATTATCTATTTTGCCTTTTTCTCTATTTTATTCTCTTCTTTATGTAGTTATTTCATTAACTATAAACAAATTCTATTAACTGCTGATCAAAAAAACTATTTAGTTACGAAATATCTACAAAGTGCGCTTCTTTTAAAAACTATCATCCAGATTATTATAGCATATACTCTCCAAAATTATTATTTATGGATTGCGTTAGAGATAATAGCTGCAACTCTTTCATGTGTATTATTAAATTGGAAAATAAACAAGGAATATACTTGGTTAAAGGTTTCCATTTCTAGAGGAAAAGAAGCCTATCCCAAGAATATGCAAATTATAACTCATACAAAACAAATATTCATTCACAAATTTAAAGATTTTCTATTATCTCAAAGTGATCAGATTTTAATTTTTGCTTTTGTCTCATTAAAGATGGTTGCATATTATGGAAATTATACCTTAATTACAGCAAAAATTTCTCAGATTTTTCTGACTGCTATAGATGGTTTTTCTGCAAGTATAGGAAATCTTGTAGCAGAAGGAGATAAAAACAAAATAATGAAAATTTTCTGGGAAGTATATTGCATAAACTCTTTCATTGCAAGCTTTTTAGTATTTGCTTTATACCACCTTCTAGAGCCTTTTATTTTTCTATGGCTAGGAGAAGAGTATATCTTAGAACATACGATATTAATACTTCTCCTTATTAATATTTTCATTATGGAAACAAGAAAAACAGTTGACATGTTTAATGGTGCATATGGTCTTTTTGCGGACACATGGGCCGCATGGACAGAAGGTAGTATTAATATCATTGTAACTATAATTGCAGCATTACATTGGGGAATTATTGGCATCTTATTAGGGAAAATAGTTAGTCTATTTTTTATTATCGTACTTTGGAAACCAATCTATCTTTTCAAAGTCGGATTACATGAAAAAATATCTATTTATTGGAAAGGCGTCTTAAAATATCTAATAGTCTTCATTGTATCATTTTTAATTATTCATATATTTACAACAATACTACCAATTAATCCAAAATCTAGCTTTATTGATTGGATTTTATATGCTACAATCACAATACCATTATTTAGCATCATATATATATATGGTCTATATTTACTATGCCCTGGAGTAAAAAGTCTACTTCAACGGATTCCCTTTATTAATAAATATATAAAGCCATGAAACAACAGTTGATATCAGTTATTACTATTAATTATAATAATAAAAATGGGCTAGAAGAAACCATTAAAAGCGTTATCTCTCAAACTTATTCAAAATTAGAATACATAATTATAGATGGTGGCTCCTCTGATGAAAGTGTTGATATCATAAAAAAATATGCAAACAAAATAAACTATTGGGTTAGTGAACCAGATAAAGGGATTTACAACGCAATGAATAAAGGGGTTATACAGGCTCATGGAGAATATTGTATTTTTATGAACTCAGGTGATTGTTTCCATGACCAAAATGTCCTTTGTAACGTCTTCTCAGGAATTCAAAATGCAGACATTATAACAGGAATTACCCAACTCAAAACAAAGCCGATACAATTTTGGTATCCGCCTAAAGAAATTTCATTTAAATGGTTTCATATAGCAAGTTTAAGTCATCAGGCCTCATTTATTAAAACAAATCTTTTAATTGAGAACCCCTATAATGAAAATTTTAAAATAGTCTCAGATTGGGCTTTTTTCATGCAAACTTTAATTATAAATGGCTGTACATATAAACCTATACAAACAATTATATGTATCTTTGATATGGGAGGTATTAGTAATACTAAATCTTTTGAAAAAGAACGACAATTAGCCTTTCAACAAATGTTTCCTACACGTATTTTAATAGACTACCAAAAATTTATTCCAGCAAACGATTTAGTAGAAAGATATAACAAGACCTCTTTATTAGGACAAAAAATCATATTATTCATAACAAAGTTAATTTCTAAATTTTGGAGGAGATGAAGATTTCTGTAATTATACCTGTATATAACGTAGAAAAATATATATATCGTTGTATCGAATCTATCATTAATCAAACTATGACAGAAGATATAGAATGTATAATTGTAAATGACGCAACTCCAGATAAAAGCATAAACATTATAAAAGAAATTTTATCGCATTATAATGGGAACATATCATTTAAAATCATAAATCATGAAAAAAACGAAGGACTTGCTGCAGCTAGAGAAACCGGTATGAAATATGCCCAAGGTGATTATATTATACATTTAGATAGTGACGATTACTGTGAAATTAATATGTTAGAAGAAATGTATAATACAGCTATAACAAATGATGCAGATATCGTTATTGCAGATTATTGGCTTCAATATAAAGACCATGCAAACTATATTTCTCAAACAATACCGTCAACTCACGAAGAAATATTTAAAGCTAATTTAGAAGACAAAATCAAAGGTTATAATTGGAATAAATTAATAAAAAAGCAACTTTATACACAGAATAATATAAAATATATCAAAGGAATTAATTATGGAGAAGACTTTCTAATTGCACTTCAATTATTTTATTATGCAAAACGCGTTTTTCACATTCCCAATGCTTTTCTACATTACGTACAATATAATTGTAACTCCTATTCACAATCTCTATCAAGACAATCTCTTGAAAATATAATCTTTTGCGAAACATATCTCATTAATTTTCTAGAAAAGAATAAAATCTTAGAGAAATATAAGCAACAAGTTGATTTTATACGATTAAGGAATCTCTGTCAACTTATATTCAGAAGCAAAGGAAATTTACAAAAAGAATGGACCAATCCATATAAGAATTTAAATATATCCATACTAAAGAAAAACAAAGAATTAGTACAAAGCTTATATTGGCGTATTGCTTTAAGTTGCTTCTTATATGGCTCTCTTCCTCTATATAATTTTATGCGATATATATGGCGGTATCTACGAAAAAAGCAATCAAAAACAATCACACTTTATCAATAATTTCATGCACTTTTCTTTTGACATATTTGACACTTGTTTAATTAGGTCATGTGGATTTGCTCATAATGTATTTGACTTATTGGCTATCAAAATCTTGGGAGAAAACAGTTCTGAAAGTGTCAGAGCTGATTTTGTAAATATTCGAATATCTGGAGAAAAAATTGCAAGAACTAAGAAAGCCACAGAAGTAACTCTTAATGACATATATAATGCTTGTGATTTTTCTGGTCTAACAAGCACTACCAATCAAGATATAGCTCGGGCAGAAATCCTCATAGAAGAAAAAGTCCTAGTAGGTGTAAAATCAATAAAAAAACAAATTGACAAGCTACACGAAAGTGGTCATAAAATATACTATATATCCGACATGTATCTTCCAGAAACATTTCTTAAGGAGGTGTTGATAGAACAAGGTTTTTGGAAAAATGGAGACCAACTATACGTTTCATGCGTTTCTGGAAAAACAAAATCAACGGGAGAATTATTTGATTTTGTTGCACAAGAAAATAATATAAATTTTAAACAATGGCATCACTGGGGGGATAATAAACAAAGTGATTACATAATACCCAAAAAAAAGGCATCCAAGCACATTTAATCAAACACGAATTTTCTAAATACGAACAGATTATTTTAAAACAAAGTTTCTTCCCCAGCATTTACATAAATCAGCAATTAGCAGGTATTCAAAAAGCAATACGCTTATCTTTTGATCCTTCTCCACAACTAAATTTGGGAGCTAACATTACTATACCTTTACTTGTATCCTTTGTATATCAGATATTAGAAGATGCCAAACAATCAAATATCAATCACCTCTTCTTCTTAGCTAGAGACGGATTTTTACCTTATTTCATTGCAAAACAAATCCAACCTCACTATCCCAATATTGACTTACAATATATTTATACTTCTAGAAGTGCTCTCTATTTCCCAGGAGCAAAATCTACAGAATGCAATGATATTAAAATAATATTAGGAAACTTAACGGGGAAAAAACTAAAAGAAGTATTTGTTGACCGCACTAATATTGATATCTCACCATACATATCAGATGAACTCAGTTGTAAAACAATCAATTCAGAAGAAGAAGGGAAAGAATTCCTAATTGAGCTTTACAAAAACAAAGCGTTCAAGCATAAAATAGCTTCTGAATACATAGCTCAAAAAGAACTTGTTATAAAATATTTTATGCAAACTGGACTCGCTTCAAATATAAATGATTGTGCAATATGTGATATTAGAGGATCAAGGAAATGCCATAAGATCATTAACCAGCTATTGTCCCACGCCGGTTTTTCTCAAGTTAAAGGGTATTATTTAGAAGTGACATCTGATAGAGTTTCAATACAAGAAGGGGGTAATTATTACTCTACATTCTATAGTGAACGCTACAAGAATACCTATAACTCTTTAAGATATTTAGATAGTTTATATGCTGTAATTGAACAATACTTTTGTGCAACTGGAAGCCCAAGAACTATCAAATATACCGAAAATAAAAATGGAATGATCATACCAGTTCATGAAGAAAAATCTGAATATAATTATGGAAAAGAACTATGTAATTTACATCAAGAAATTGCAAAAAATTATATCAAGCACTATATAAATAACAAACTTTTCTTATACAATAAAGAATTACAAATTTACATCTATAATAATTTATGTAGATTTGCACAGTACCCTTATAGGGTAGATCTACAACCTTTAACAAGGGTACGAGTTAATGATGACAAATTTCATTATTCAGCTCTTGTACATAAATACTCTTTAATTAGTATCCTAAAAAGAGAGATGAATATAAATGAATGGACAAGAGGATCCTTAGTTTATACAATTTACTTTTACTTAGGAGAGAAATTAGGAAAAATATTACTGGCTTATATAAAGAAATAATGAAAGTATCTATTATAATTCCTATATATAATGTGGCTCCATATATTGAAGCATGCCTTCAATCTGTTTTCAATCAAACATACAAGGATATTGAAATAATCATAATTGATGACTGTGGAACTGATAACAGTATGGAGATTGTTGAAAAAATTGTATCTGCTTATAACGGAGAGTTTTGCATAAAAATATTACATCATAACCAGAATAAAGGACTTTCAGCTGCTCGAAATACTGGTATAAAAAGGGCTACAGGTGAGTATATTTTTTTTCTAGATAGTGATGACACTCTCCCAAATAACTCAATTTACGAGTTAATACAACAAGCCATTAAGTATCCAAACGTTTCTTTTGTTATAGGTGGAATAAAAACTACGGGCTATCGAGTATATGAATACCCCTTACTATCCAAAGAATACCTAAACAAACAAGAAACAATCATTTCTGATTACCTTCTTCATAAATGGAATGAAATGGCATGCAATAAATTAATATCACACAAATTTATTATTGAGCATAAGCTATTCTTTCTAGAAAACTCATTTCATGAAGACTTGGACTTTACTTTTCGATTAGCTCTACTATCCAAAAGCATGGCCTGTTGTTATACAAATACATACAATTATCTAACAAGAAAAGGATCTATAACAACAAATAAAATATTAAAAAATTATTTAGATGAATATAATATCATAACCAATAATATTAGTCTAATAACAAATTTATCAACAACTCAGCTCAGTTCAGAAACTATTACTAACTATATTATCAATACGTGTTATAGCTATATTATACACTTATTGAAAAATAAAAATAGTAATATAAAAATCAAAGAAAAAAAAACATTAACTCAAAAAGTCGCAATTCTTAGTCAAAAATCTCCTCAAAAGCCTAAAGGAATATTTATAATAAAAAAAATATATATACAACTTCCTTTTTCATTAAAATTATTTATCACTTTCATATATACTAATATCAGAAAGTTTTAAACAGCTCCTGTGGAAATTATAAAAATTTTATGTACTGAAGGATATATCTATTTAATCCTTTTCTTTTACCTGTGGTGTAATGTTATATTAGAGTCATCCATTCAAACTTCTCAATATAAGAACTACTTTTTCATAATATCCTCAACTATATTAGCATTATTCATTGGGGTTAGATGGGAAACAGGTACAGATTGGACTCCATATAAAGACTTGTTTGATACATTACAATTAGATTGGAGTTTTCTCTTTAATATTTATCACTTTGATATAGGATATGTTTTATTCAATGCCTTCATTAAATTATTTACAGAAAACTATACCATTTTCTTAATTTGTAATAGTAGTATTACAATTTTTTTATTATCTAAGTTAATTATAAAAATATCTCCATATCCCAATTTATCCCTATTATTCTTCTACACAAACTTCATGATTGCACAATTCATGGGTAGCAATAGAAGAATGATGGCTATGGTTTTCATTTTATGGTTCTTCTATTATATATATATACAAAGAAAAAAACTATCATATTTAAATTTAGGAATTTCATTTCTTTTTCATCGCTCTGCGATAGCCACTATTTTCAGCTATTATATACCCAAAAAGGCTTTTTCATTACAACAAACAATTATTATACTTCTTATTTCCTTTATTATAGGTATATTACAGATTCCAGCACGCTTCATTGAAGTCGCAGGAAATTTCCTTGCGCTTTTCATCAACAATCCTATTGTTGAAAAAATGGTGTTTTATTCAGAAAACAATGAAGACCATTTAGTTTATGGGACAGGAAGTCTTATTATTTCTACAATTCTAGCTGTTGCCAAAAGAAGTATATTGCTAACTTTCTATATATATATTATTAAAAAAAATCATATAGACCAATTAACCCAGTTTCTCTACAACATATACATTATTGGATTTGCAGGATATCTTTTTTTTATAGGATCATTTTTTCAAATGTTAACAGCGTATTTGGCCTTTATAGAAATACTATTAATAGGAAAAATGTATTCTTATACCAATGGTAAAGTAAAACTTATATTTTGCATACTCATTAGCATTTACGGAATATTGCAAATGAGTAATGCCTTAAATGTATATCCCGAATTATATATTCCATATATTCCATTTTGGAGTAATTTACAAAGATAAAGACAATGAAAACAACTTTTTTAATGATTACAGGTTCCTACCCTCCTGATATATGCGGGGTTGGTGATTATACTAAATGTTTTATGGACAATGCAAATGATTCATGGGAATTATATTATTCTAATTCATGGAACATATCAACTTTAGTTCGTAAAATTAAAGAAATTAATAAATATAAGTGTAATAATATTATTATGCAATATCCTACTCAAGGATATAAATGGAGTTTGCTTCCTCAATTATTGTGCTTTTATTACTCTTTTTTTACAAAGAAAAAATTTACAGTAGTTCTTCATGAACTGTCACAACGCTCTACAAAAGCAAAATTGGCAACAATCTTTTTCTTTACTGCAAATAGAATTATCTTTACTAATGAGTATGAAAGGAAATATGCTATAAAGAGATTTAAAATCAATCCCAATAAAACAGACGTAATTAAAATAATCTCAAACATAGAGCCTGCTTCTAATATTAAGTCATGGAACGATAGAGATATTGACTTAGCCTATTTTGGTCATTTACGACCATTTAAAGGTTTAGAGGACTTTCTTAATATCGCATCACAATTATATAAATCCCAAAAAATACATATATCAATTATAGGTCAAGTTTTACCAGAATTCAAATCATATTTTGAAGATCTTTTGCAACAATACAATATTCCTATAACTTTAAATTTAAATTTAGATTCAGCTAAAGTATCAGAAAAATTAAATAACACAAAAGTTACATTTCTTCCTTTTCCCGACGGACTATCAGAGAGAAGAGGGTCCTTTCTTGCTGCAATATCAAATGGCTCGTTAGTTGTTTCTTATAGAGGGATTTTTACAACTCAAGAATTATTAGAAATATTTATTCCTACAGAACAAGAAACAGCAAGTAAAGATATCTTTAAAATATTAGAAGAATCTGATTGTAACTTATTCAAATCTATCCAAAATAATAGTTTAAACTATTTAAAGAACTCAATACCCCATTCTTGGAAAGAAATAGTTTTTCTATATGAAAAAAGTATAAATAAAATATGATACCTAAAATTATTCACTATTGTTGGTTAAGCAACGACCCGTTTCCACCATTGGTAAATCAATGTATAGAATCATGGAAAAAAGCACTACCAGATTATGAATTTATCTTGTGGGATACTAATAAAATTGACATCAATTCAAAACTATGGTTAAAGCAAAGTTTTGAAAACAAAAAATATGCATTTGCAGCTGACTACATAAGATGTTATGCTTTATACCACTATGGTGGAATATATTTAGACGCTGATGTCGAAGTTATAAAAAGTTTTACTCCACTTTTAAGCGAACCGATTTTGATAGGTGAAGAAGCAAGCGGTGATATCGAAGCAGCCATTTTAGGAGCAGAAAAAGGAGCTACTTGGTTAAAAGCATGCTTAGAATATTATGAGAATAGACCTTTTATTAAGTCAAATGGAACCTTTGACACAAAGCCAATACCTTTATTGTTAAATCAAATTAAACAAAAATACTTCCCCAACTATCCTATTAAGCCATTTTATTATTTCTCCCCTAAGGACTACAATATAGGTAAAATATGCATAACTAAAGAAACATTTTGTATTCATCATTTTGATGGAAAATGGCTAAAGAAAGGAGTAAAATATAAACTTAAGATTATGCTCCATAGAATATTATATATCTTCGGGGGACGCAAAAATCACAATAAAATAGTTAGAGTTATCCGAAGAATTAAAGGATTACAATAACCCTATTCTGAATATGGAATCATTAAAATTCTCAGTTCTATTATCTATCTATTACAAAGAAAATGTCATAGCATTTAAAGAATGTATAGATAGTATTTTTCACCAAAATCTATTGCCGAATGAGGTTGTATTAGTTAAAGATGGTCCTTTAACGGAGGAATTGAATCTAGTCATCAAAGATTACATATCCCAATACCCTATCATTAAAATAGTTAACTTAGAAAAAAATCAAGGATTAGGCAAAGCACTTAATAAGGGACTACAATCTTGTACCAATAACTTAATTGCAAGAATGGACACCGATGATATAGCTAAGCCAAATCGTTTTGAGAGACAGATTCAAATATTCAAAGAACATCCAGAAATAGATGTTTGTAGCTCATGGATAGAAGAATTTGAAGAGAATACGACTAACATCTTATCCACAAAAAAATTACCTGAAACCCATTCAGAAATAGTATACTATGCCAAACACAGATGTCCTATAAACCATCCTGTTGTTATGTACAAAAAAGAGGCAGTCTTAAATGTTGGAGGTTATGAAGGATTTCCTGAGGATTACCGATTATGGATAAAAATGCTTATGAATGGATCCAAATTCTATAATATACAAGAAAGCCTACTCTATTTCAGATTCTCTAAAGATATGATAAAACGTAGAGGAGGATGGAAATATGCAATTAATGATATAAAATCTCAACTTAGCTTCTATAGAATGGGGTTTCTATCATTGCCAATACTCCTATACAACATAGGAATTAGAATTATAGTAAGATTAGTACCTAACTCTTTACGAACATTTATATATAAAAAGTGTCTCCGAAAATAAATTACAATTATGAATGATAAGAATAATATAAAAGAAATAGATCTAACTGAGTTAATTCAAAAATTACAAAACAACCGAAAATATATTTTAAAAGCTGTTGGAGTAGGATTCATTATAGGAATTATTATTGCTATTAGTCTACCGAAAACATATAAAGTAGATATTACTCTTTCACCTGAATCCGGCCAAAATGGTAGTAGTAGTAACTTAGCAGGAATGGCTTCAATGCTCGGCATTGGAGGTATTGGAGGAACTAGCCAAGACGCAGTGAATTCCACTATGTTTCCAGATCTGATTAAATCAACTCCTTTTATTCTAGAGATGTATAATGTACAAGTAACTCCTCTAAAATCAAAAAGAGCAATACTTCTCTCAGAATATATTGAAACTCAAAAAAAACCATGGTGGAGTTATGTATTAGGTTTACCAGGAAAAACTATCGGTGGAATCATTTCTCTATTTTCTTCCGAGAAGAAAATAGATGAAAACAAAGATATTGATCCATTTAGATTAACAGGGGAACAAAATAGTAAAATTAACGCTATAAAAGAAGCTTTATCTGCAAGCGAAGATAAAAAAAGTGGTATGACAATCGTTTCCGCCACCTTTCAGGATCCTGAGGTAGCCGCCACAGTAGCAGACAGTGCAGTTGCTAAATTACAAAAATACATCATTGATTACCGTACACGTAAAGCACAAGAAGACTGCAACTATTTGGAAAAACTCTGCAAAGAACGCAAAGAAGAATATTACAAAGCACAGAAAGCATACGCAAACTTTATGGATGCAAATCGCAATGTTGTATTGCAACGCACGCAAGCAGAAGGAACTCGCCTACAAAATGACATGAGCATAGCCTTCCAAATCTACAGCCAGGTAGAAACTCAATTACAAGTAGCACGCGCAAAAGTACAGGAAGCTAAACCCGTATTTGCCATCGTGGAACCTGCAACTGTTCCCTTAGGACCATCTAGTCCAAACAAAAAAATTAATCATCTTAGGACTAATGCTTTTAGGATTTATAAGTAGTTCTGTATGGACTTTATTTGGAAAAGAATTATATTATATTTTATACAAAAAAGAGAAAAAATAGCTCTTATACCCTCAAAATAAATTAAGAATCTATATGAAAGTTGCACTTATAATTGTATATAATCATCGTTTTGACAAGAATATCGAGAGAATAGAAACTTTATTAAAAAATAAGTTCTCAAATATTTATCATATCATTCCTTTTTATGACGGGAATAAAAAAAATGTAATAACTGTATATGAGAGTTCTTGGTTTTTTTCTGGATATATAGCACAAGCTTATGAAAAAATAAAGAATGAAAACTTTACTCATTTTATCTTTACTGCAGATGACATGATAATAAACCCCAACATAAATGAAAATAATTTTTTAGAGCAGATAGGATTAAAAAATAATGAATCATTTATTCCTGGGTTTATTGAGTTTGGGAATAACAATAAAGAAACCTGGAGACGTATAGGAGAAGCAATGGGATATAATCCATACATTAAATATAATGGAGCTGAGATTAAATCAATATTGCCGAATTATATTGAAGCTCAAAATTTATTTATTAAACATAATTTAAAAAACTCTTTCGAAATACCATACAAAAAGGCTCTCAAAAATTTTACTAAAGACCTTTTTAAAGAAAGCTACTATTACACATCAAAATCTATATTAGCCAAACTAATAAAACATCCTTTCTCAAAATACAAACTAGAATATCCTTTAGTAGGTAGTTATTCAGACTTCTTCATAACAACTGCTGACATAATGCCTAAATTTTGTCAATATTGCGGTGCTTTCGCCGCAACCAATCTATTTGTTGAAATTGCTATACCAACAGCTCTTGTCCTAGCAGCACCTAAAATAAAAACAGAAAAAGATACAATCTTAAAAGGCACTCCGTTTTGGGGTGATGAGATTGAAAAAGAATGTCAAAAGTACAATTACGAATTAACAGAATTACTTAGTAAGTTCCCTTCAGGACAACTTTATCATCACCCTGTGAAACTATCTAAATGGAAATAAATATGAAACAAGTCGCAATTATCGGTGCAGGCGTATCTGGATTAACTGTAGCACACATGCTTGCAAAAAAAGGATATTCAACAACAATTTTTGAAAAAGAATCACAACCAGGTGGTCTAATTCGTTGCAAAAGAATTAACGGATCATTATTTCATATCTGTGGCGGTCACATTTTCAACTCAAAAAGGCAAGATGTTTTAGAATGGTTCTGGAGTATCTTTAATAGAGATGTAGAATTCTCGAAAGCCAATCGAAATTCTATCGTCTTTATGGAAAATGGCTTAAAAATTCCTTACCCTATTGAAAATCATATGTACTTTTTTGATGAGAAGATTCAAAAGGAATTTATAGATGATTTAATTAAAATCTCACAAAAGACTAATAACTCTCCACAAAATTTTGGGGACTTTTTAAAGCAAAGGTTTGGAGAAACCCTATATAGATTATACTTTAAACCTTATAATGAAAAAATCTGGAGAAAAGATCTTAACAGCGTACCTCTTTCCTGGCTTGAAGGAAAGCTCCCTATGCCGACTGTTACCGAAATGATTTACAATAATATTAACCACGTAGAAGAAAAGGCCTTCGTACATTCAACATTTTGGTATGAGAAAAAAAACGGATCACAATTTTTGGCAGATAAATTAGCTGAAGGATTAAATATCAAGTACAATACTCCTATTAATTCTATCGAATACATTGATAATAAATGGAATATAAATAAAATGATATTTGATTATGTCATTTTCTGTGGCAACATCAAAGATCTCCCTACATTTGTAACAGGTTTGAATCTCCAGAAGTACAAAGAAGATATTGAAAAGTTGGAATACCATGGTACAACTTCAGTTTTTTGCAAAATAGACAGCAATCCATATAGCTGGATATATCAACCCAGTAAACAACATGAATCACATCGTATCATCTGTACCGGGAATTTTGCGGAAAGTAATAATGCTGAAGGAATAATGACTGCAACTATCGAATTTACAGATTATATCAATGAAGAAGATATAAAAGAAAATCTCAAAAAAATGCCATTAAATCCCCAATATATTACCCATTGCTATAATAAATATACCTATCCTATTCAAAATAAGGATACAAGAAAAATAATTCAAGATTTAAAAAGTTATATGAAACAATTTAACTTCTTTTTTACTGGCCGTTTTGCTAACTGGGAATATTACAATATGGACATAGCTATGGGGGCCGCAATGGATCTCTGCAAAACATTATAAATTATCATCAAAAACAGACGATCAATATATATATTGATCAGGCCTTCTTCTCCGAAACTTTTTTGGGAAGAGGGCCTGAACTGTATTTGTTCGTAAGCTTCCGGTAAAGTGG
>NZ_EQ973638.1:72006-72305 GCF_000157915.1 Phocaeicola coprophilus DSM 18228 = JCM 13818
GTAAGCATCCGATAAAGTACACATTGTAGATTCATAAAACAACAAACTCTTCTTATCAACGAATATAAAGTTGGTAAGAAGAGTTTGCTATTCTATTGTACCTCTATTAGACTTCAATTGGATTTTCGTTGGACTTCTTCAACTTCCAGACATCCGGAAGCAGTTCCCGGATATCTTTGCCGGAATCTTTTTCCTGATAATATGGAAGCCTGGCAATGACATCGTTCAGCCATTCTCTCGGATTGACTTCCTGTGCCTTGCAGGTGGCAAGCAGTGAACAGATGACCGCTGTATTTTCG
>NZ_EQ973638.1:74906-84690 GCF_000157915.1 Phocaeicola coprophilus DSM 18228 = JCM 13818
GCATTGCCAGGCTTCTTTTAAACTATTATAGTTAGTGCGGACAAATTAACAAAATTTTAATTTTACATTTCTGTCCGCACTTTCCCTATAAGTTTATATATAGGGTGGCAAAGCTGGCAGAAAACGATATAACTTGCTCATTATTTGTCTGTTTCATCTAAAAAACTTATCTTTGTACTATTCCTTTAAATTCACAAGATTATGAGTAATTACATCCGTTTTGACTGGGCTATGAAACGCCTGCTGAGAAACAAGGCTAACTTTGCCGTACTGGAAGGTTTTCTGACGACACTGCTCCGCGACCGGATCAAAATACAGAAACTGCTTGAAAGCGAAAGCAATCAGGAAGAGGAATTTGACAAGTATAACCGGGTGGATCTGCTGGCCGAGGACTCCAAAGGGACTCTGCTGCTGATTGAAATCCAGAACAACAATGAATATGCTTACTTTCAGCGTATGCTCTTCGGTACTTCAAAACTGGTGACTGAATATATCAACCGGGGAGAAGGCTACGACAAGGTAAGAAAAGTGTATAGTATCAACATTGTCTATTTCTCATTAGGACATGGAAAGGACATTGTGTATCACGGGAAAACAGAATTCCGGGGAATACACCAGAACGATATACTGGAATTATCTCCATTCCAGCGCCAGACGTTTAAGGTCGACACAGTCAGCCAGTTATATCCGGAATATTATATCCTGAAAGTGAACGATTTCAATCAGGTTGCCCAAACACCGCTGGAAGAATGGATCTATTATCTCAATACCGGAGAAATTCCAGATCAGGCACAGGCTCCGGGACTGAATGCTGCACGTGAAAGGCTGAAACTGGACCGCATGAGCAAGGATGAACTGAAAGCTTATTACCGCCATCTGGATAATATTGTGATCCTGAGAGACAACATCAATACGGAACGTGCGGAAGGCAGAGCGGAAGGAAGAGCGGAAGGAAGAGCGGAAGGAAGAGCAGAAGGAAGAGCAGAAGGAAGAGCGGAAGGCCTGGAAGCAGGAAGGCAGGAAGAGCGCCGGCAAAATGCAATCCGGATGAAAGCAAAGGGATTCCCTACTCAGGACATTGCAGACATCACCGGACTGTCTCCGGAAGAAATTGACCGCCTGTAAATGGGGACATTCGCATCTGATCTGATATCATTCAGGCCTGAAATGTATTTGTTCCGCAATTTTGCTCCGCACCATCTTCCGCTGATCAGAAACCTCTTCAAGCAAATAACTATCAACGGTTTACAATCACCGGAGCGGGTCTTATTCCCAAATTTCTGCCAGCTTTGCCAGGCTTCTTTTAAACTATTATAGTTAGTGCGGACAAAAATAGTTACATTTCTGTCCGCACTTTCCCCTATAAGTTTATATATAGGGTGGCAAAGCTGGCAGATAGCATGATCAAGAGCATAAGCAGTTCTGCCCGGCGGTTGATACGAATGGCAGTCTGCATATCGCGAGAAGTAAGCGGACGTTCGTGGCTGCCTATAAAGGGTTTGTAAACCCATTCGCCAAAATACTGATGGGGACCTCCAAAACGGCAGTCCAGAATTCCGGCCAGAGCAGCTTCCGGATATCCGGAATTAGGACTGGCATGGCGGGGGCCATAACGGAATACAAAACGGAGGAGGGACAAACGGCCGGTAACCAGAACCATCAGAAAAGCTGTCAGACGGGCTGGCAGATAATTGGCTACATCATCCAGACGGGCCGCAAAGCACCCGAAAGCACGATAGCGTTCATTACGGTAACCGATCATGGAATCAAGGGTATTGACCATCTTATAGGCCAGCATGCCGGGGACGCCCAGCAACAGATACCAGAACAGGGGGGCAATCACACCGTCACTGAGGTTCTCAGCCAAAGTCTCCAGAGCTGCTGTACGGACTTCGGTATCGGTCAGTCCGGAGGTGTCACGGCCGACAATGCGGGCTACCTGACGGCGGCCTTCTTCAAGGGAGCGGTCTGCAGCCTCAAAAACCATCCGGACTTCGTCAATCAATGTCTTACCCGCCAGACAATAGAAAACGCCCGTAGCGGCCAGAAAAACGTATAAAACGAGGCTTATCTGCCAGGCATACTGCAACAGGAGGGTTGCAGACAGCCAGGTGAGCGTAACCAGGCCTGCGGCAACACAGGCACCTTTGAACTTCCGGCCGGTTCCATGATTCAGACGATGTTCGAAAAAGGCAATCAGTTTTCCGAAACCGACCACCGGATGCGGAAGCCACAACGGATCGCCCAGCAGTTTGTCCAAAAGCACTCCGGCCACAAGGGGAAGTGCGAACATCAATATTGATACATCCATTCTTTAATTGCGGTAATTAACTGGTTATTTTCTTCCGGAGTCTGGACGGCAATACGGAAAAAGCCTTCGTCGAGCCCTTCAAAATTAGATGCGTCACGGATCAGCAGGCCATGGGTGTCTGCCAGCCATTCCTTCAGGGCGGAAGCTTTGCCGCCACGCAGACGGAGCAGCATGTAGTGGGTATCGGAAGGCCATACTTCGATCCCGCCCAGCTTTTCCAGTTCTCCGGCTACCCGCTGGCGTTCAGCAAGCAGGGCATTCAGATCCAGCTGATAGGCAGACACATGACGGAGCAGATAGGTTCCGGCTTCGATGGCGAGGGCATTTACAGACCAGGGCATCCGGTAGCGCCGCAGTTTCTGAAGCAGGTCTTTATGTCCGGTGAGATATCCCAGACGGAGACCGGGAACGGCAAAGCGTTTGGTCATGGAATGAAGCAACAGGACATTGGGTAAGGCCGCAGTCTCTCCTACCCCCAGAACTTCCTTCAAGGTAAAGGCTTCATAGGACTGGTCGATGACAAAGAGCTGCCGGGGATGTTCCTCGATCAGCCGGCGCAAACGGTCAGCCGGACGAACTTCTCCCGTGGGATTATTCGGATTGCAGAGCCAGACAAGGGAAGTTCTGCCGGAAAGGGTATCCAGGGTAAACACGGACTCAACCTCGTGGGCATGCAGACGGCAGGCATCGGCATATTCACTGAAAGTCGGCATCAGAATGGCTGAACGGCTTCCCCGCCAGGCCTGGGCAATCAGATAGATCGCTTCGGTGGCTCCATTGGTGACACAGACATTCTCCGGGGATACCTGATAACGGGCTGCCAGCTCGCGCTCCAGAGTATAAGGTTCCGGCTCGGGATAGGTACGGATGCAGGCCATCTGCCGGAACAGGTGCCCGTTCAGGGAATCATGGTTTACATGGGTATATACATTCGAGCTGAAGTTTACCCGTATGTGTCCGTAGCGGTAAGCGTCGTCTCCGTGTCCGTCAATCATGGGCCGTCAGTATTTGATAAATTAAAGGCATATTGAGGTGCGAGCGCACATGGTCTGCCAGCTTATTGTATTGTTCTTCCTTATAGGCCGCATAATCCGGCGAAGATACGGCTTTTTTCCCGGCATAGGGGGATACCAGCCAGTCGATGACGGAGGGGTTGTCCAGAATGCCGTGAATGTAGGTTCCTACACAGCGGGAACCGGACATAGAGCCTTCGGGAGTTCCGTCTTCCAGCCGGGTAAAGGGGGTATAGGTTTCGCCTTCAACCGGAAGTGTGGTTCCGTTATGGATTTCATATCCCTGCCCTGCTCCGGTGGCACCGGCGAGTGTAAAACGGACCTGACGGGTAACTTTTTCTTTTTGCATGACTGTCTGCATGGGCAGCAGTCCCAGTCCCGGCAGTCGGGTCAGACTGCCTTCCACACCTTCGGGATCGCAGATTTCGCGGCCCATCATCTGATAGCCGCCACAGATTCCCATCACCATCGTTCCTTCCCGATGGGCACGAAGAATGGCCTGGGCCACTCCGTTACGGCGCAGTTCATAAAGATCGTCCAGAGTGCTCTTGGTACCGGGAAGCAGAATGATATCTGCTTTCAGAAGATCGTCTGTATTGTTGGTGTAGTAAAGGTTGACCCGCTCATCGCGTTCCAGCATATTGAAATCCGTAAAGTTTGACAAATGACGGAGCAGCACGACGGCGATATTGACCTTGCCCTGTACGGCCGCACGTTGTTTCTGTACCAGTTCCAGTGAGTCTTCTTCTTCGATATGGATATCCTTGTAATAAGGAATTACTCCCAGCACAGGAATGCCGCAAAGGGATTCCATCTGTCGGATCCCGGACTCGAACAAACGCAGGTCCCCCCGAAATTTGTTGATAATTATTCCCTTGATGCGCTTCCGGTCTTCCGGGGTCTGAAGAACAACGGAACCGTATGCACTGGCAAATACGCCGCCACGGTCAATGTCGGCCACCAGGAATACATCGGCACCGGCATGGCGGGCCATCGGAAGATTGACCAGGTCCTTATCACGAAGATTGATCTCGGAAATGCTGCCGGCTCCTTCAAGCACAATCGGATTGTAACGGGATGCCAGCCGGTCGTAAGCGGCACAGACTTCAGTACGAAGGGTTTCGAAGCCTTTACCCCGGAAATAATCCCAGGCATCTCTGTTGCCGATGGGCTTTCCGTTCAAAACAACCTGTGAGGTCTGATCGGAACAGGGTTTCAGCAGCAGAGGATTCATATCTGTATGGCAGGGTACACCTGCGGCTTCAGCCTGAACGGCCTGAGCACGTCCGATCTCCAGCCCCTGAGGGGTGGCGTATGAATTGAGTGCCATGTTTTGGGCCTTAAAAGGAGCTGGATGGTATCCGTCCTGCAGAAAAATACGGCACAGGGCCGCTGCCAGGACACTTTTTCCCACATCGCTTCCGGTTCCGGCCAGCATGACAGGATGTAGTTTCTGATTTTGCATAAGCTTTAATTGGTTTAATCCCAGAGTTTCCACAAATCGGCTTCTCCCCAATACCAATGGGTGTATCCGGCTATGACATTTTTATAACGGTATAGCGGAGTTGAGACTTCCGTGCCTTTTACATTATACAACGGCGTGACGGACGGGAGCGTGTCGGGTTCGGCAATCGAAGAATAATGGAACTCATGGCCGCGCAGGGAAATGCCCTGATAGTCCATCCGGCGGTATCCCAGATGCAGACGCGCATTTTCCATGGTACAGTCGACCGGCAGAAGACCGGTCATCTGATAAGCTGTTCCTCCTTTACGGGCTGTCAGCGAACGGGTCAGAAACATCATGCCTCCACATTCAGCAAAGACTTTTCCTCCGCTTTCCGCGTAATCGCGAAGTTGTTGCATCATCCGTTTCCGGCGATGCAGCTGGCGGGCAAACAGTTCCGGATATCCTCCCGGAAGGTATACCAGATCCGCATCCGGCAGATCACTGCCATAAACGGGGCTGAAAAAAGTCAGATTTCCACTTTCTGCCAGCCGGTCCAGGTTCTCCCGATAGATAAAGTTAAAGGCCGGATCTCGGGCCACGGCGATACGCATCTTTTTCCGGTGTCCCGTCTCCATGGCTTCAACTCCCTGCTCGGAAGTATAAGGCAAGGTGTAACGGCACGGGAAGATGCGTGTACACAGGTTCAGCAATTTGTCGACATCAATATATTGCTCGACCAAAGCTGCAGCTTTCTCTGCCAGTTCATCCATACTCTGTCTGACGGTCAGGGTCAACCCCAAATGACGGGAAGGAACCCGCAGGTCTTCCGAATAAGGCAGATAGCCCAGACATTCCAGACCGGCATCGGAACATGCTTCCTTCAGACAGGCAAAATGAGAAGGGGAAGAGACCTGGCTGAACACCACACCGGCAATCCGGACGGAAGAACGGAAATGCTTGAATCCGTAAAGTACCGGGGCAACGGAATAGGCCGCTGCACGCGCATTGACCACCAGCACTACAGGAATGTTCAGCAAGCCTGCAATCTCGGCACAACTGCCTTTCATCTGATAATAGCCGTCGTAAAGCCCCATCATCCCTTCTGCCACACAGACATCGGCCTTTTCTCCATACCGGTTGTAGACATACTGGACATGAGTCGACGAAGCCATCCACGTGTCCAGATTTACGGCATCCCTGTCGGCAGCAATCGTAAGATACTGCGCATCTATATAGTCAGGACCGCCTTTATAGGGTTGAACTTTCAAACCGCGCTTCTTCAATGCACGCAGCAATCCCAAAGTAAACATTGTCTTTCCGCTTCCGGAAGTAGGGGCTCCAATCAACAATTGTGGCTTCATCGGTCTATACGTTAAAAAATCGGGGGCAAATATACGCATAAATGATGGAAATCCGCGGCATCTTATTATCTTTGCGTTCCCTTATCGAAAAAAATTATTGCAATGAAAGTAAAATTCATGAGCCTGGCCAGCGGGAGCAGTGGCAATTGCTACTATCTGGCTACAGACACAGACGTCATATTGATTGATGCGGGAATAGGCATACGCACCATTAAAAAAGTTTTCAAGGAAAGAGGACTGGACATGGGACTGATCCGGGCTGTCTTCATCACTCACGATCATGCTGATCATATCAAAGCTGTCGGACACCTGGCGGGCAAACATAACATTCCGATATATTCTACACCTGAAGTACATCAGGGCATCAACCGGAGTTACTGCATGACCGAAAAGCTGGATGAAGCACATACGCATTTCATCCGAAAAGGAGAAACCATGCAACTGAAGGATTTTCAGATAACCTGCTTCGAAGTGCCTCACGACGGTACAGACAATGTAGGTTACTGTATCTCGATTGACGGAAAGACTTTTGCTTTCCTGACGGACATCGGGCATATCACCGAGACAGCCGCACATTACATCGGCATGGCCAATTATCTGGTTCTGGAGGCCAATTATGATGAGACCATGCTGAGAATGGGACCTTATCCTGCTCACCTGAAAGAACGCATTGCCGGACCGAACGGTCACATGAGCAACCGGGAAATGGCGGACTATATAGCGAATCATAAACCCGAAGGACTCCGGTACCTGTGGCTTTGTCATCTGAGTAAAGACAACAATCACCCGGAACTGGCTTACAAGACCGTAGAAATGGCATTGAAGGAACGGGGAATTCTGACAGGACAGGATTTGCAGGTCATTCCCCTGAAACGGACCAGCCCTTCGGAACTTTACTGCTTCGAATAAGAACCGGACTGCCGGACAATACATTTTTCAAATGCGGTGCACCGTATACTCACAACCGCCCCGGGCGGGAAGTAACGATGCACCGCATTTTTTTCTCCGAAACTGACTCCTTTTTCAAAATTAATCGTATATTTGGCACGTCATATTCCGCTACTGACAGAATGTGGCATGAAAACACTTTGTATTAATCTTAAAAACATAACACCATTATGAGTCTGGAAAAAACTCTCGTTATTCTGAAACCGTCAGCTGTACAACGCGGACTAATCGGAGAAATCACTACTCGCTTTGAACGGAAAGGCCTTCGACTGGCTGGTATGAAAATGATGCAACTGACGGACGAACTGCTTAATGAGCATTATGCCCACCTCAGTGAAAAACCATTCTTCCAACGTGTAAAAAATTCCATGATGGCATCTCCGGTAATCGTATGCTGTTACGAAGGAGTGGATGCGATCCAGGTTGTGCGTTCCATGACTGGAGCAACCAACGGACGCGTTGCCATACCGGGAACAATCCGGGGAGACTTCAGTGTCAGCTCACAGGAAAACATCGTTCATACTTCGGATTCTCCTAAAACAGCCATCGAAGAAATCAACCGTTTCTTCAAACCGGAAGAACTCTTCGAATATAAACAGGTACACATGCCGTATTTGTATCATACCGACGAATATCAATTGGTATAAGCCATAAAAAAGGAAGGGAGCAGATATTTTTGACTCTGTTCCCTTTTTTAATTGTTTGATTTCAAGGGAGAAGAGAAAAACAGCGAACAAAAGATAAAAAAATAAATAGATTTTTTCTTGCAGGTTTCAAAGAAAGAACCTACCTTTGCACCCGCAATCGAAAAAGAAACGCACTCTTAGCTCAGTTGGTAGAGCAACTGACTCTTAATCAGTGGGTCCAGGGTTCGAATCCCTGAGGGTGTACAATTTTTTCGGGAAATTTGACAATTTATAGTGGATGCACTCTTAGCTCAGTTGGTAGAGCAACTGACTCTTAATCAGTGGGTCCAGGGTTCGAATCCCTGAGGGTGTACGAAGCTGTGAAGCTAAAGGCTGAAAACTCTGAGAATTTCTGATTCTCAGAGTTTTTTATTTATCATCTTTCCACTACCAGCCAGGTATGTCCGTTCGCCGGAATACTGACCGTAATTTCTACTGTATAATCGCGGTTCAACCGGTAAGTTTCCACCTTACCTCCTTCCATACGAATGCGGGCCTTATCCGTCAGGCCTGTATAATAAAGAGGCAGCTTAATGGTACGTTTCATAATTTGACCAGTCGGATTAAAGAACATAGCCAGTGCTTTTTCCTTCAATGAAGGATTCACATGAATAAATCCATCCCAGTCTTTTCCATCCGGACGACGCAAGTGTATGATATCACTGTTCAAGATATCCCGATAATGTTTATACCAGGAAATAACCTTCTTTACACAAGATTTTGTCTCTTCCGTATCATACAACCGGGGACCTCGGTAGCAAGCCTGTATCCCCGCACCATAATTACCCATCATTATCTGGTAATAAGTTTCCAGATGTTCATTCAACGGCTCCAGAGTAGCAGCAGCACCTCCTCCATGATATTCTACCAGTGGAACAAACGACCAGCACGATGATGCCATGCGATCGTATGTATTGGAGTAGTTTACCTGACGGCTATGAATCAGCTGCCGGTCTCTGGGTAACGACCAGTTTACTTCCCGATATCCGATACTTGTCTTGGTGGAACCATTCAGGAAGTAAAAATCCGGAACATTCAGGGAAATACCCTTTGCCAGACACCAGTGATACAAATCGGTTACCCGATGAAACTGTTTCCACTGCGAATCATTCAATCCTTTATGATAAGCGTGACTGGTAGAGGCACAGACATCCCCCGGATAAGAGCCATCATGTTCGAACAGTGTCAGTCCAGTCTGTTCATAGAAATTCTTAATCTTAGCCAGATAATCCACTCCCCACTGACTGCAAATGCAAGGAG
The DNA here is from genome assembly GCF_000157915.1 of Phocaeicola coprophilus DSM 18228 = JCM 13818. Classification (GTDB taxonomy): domain Bacteria; phylum Bacteroidota; class Bacteroidia; order Bacteroidales; family Bacteroidaceae; genus Phocaeicola; species Phocaeicola coprophilus. Next base: position 83,933 of record NZ_EQ973638.1, read on the forward strand.
AAGAACCGAAAGTTGCTCCACCACGTTTTCCGGTAGCCGGATTGATTACATCCACTTCTTCACTGATCCAACGGCTCGCCAGCAAAGAATAGCCTCCCATTTCAATACCTTTACTCCGGGCATAGTCAACCAGAGACTTGATATAGGCAATATGATTCTGATCCGTAGTTTCTGCATTCATGCCGGAGCCAAAAGACAGGATGATCATTTCATAGCCTGTTTCCACACACTGATCAACAGCTCGCTTCACTGTCTGTTCATCAATCGTCGTCAAATGCATGAAAATAGGATTCTCCGTGGTCCAGGGAGCTACTGTCCGATAAAAGCGACGGAGAAAAAGACCTTTCCGTTCACGATCATACGAATCAACAGGCATCTCATACACCTGATAGGAAGCAAATGTTTTATCCGGCTCAATTTCTATATCCGGTCCGACTTCATTGTAAACTTCAAGTGTACACAACGTATTCAATTCATAATTACATTGCGAAGTATACGCCTTGTCTGTTGTCCAGTGCTCCGTACGATCACCCGTATACTCCCAGAAAGTACCGCCCATCGTATAATCGCTTTCTATATGGATATTGGGCAGATAACGTCTGGACATGTCTCCTTCTGTAGATTCCGGTTCTGCAAAGAACAACTGCTCCAGTTTAAACGCATCCAGATTCACCGTCTCGCTTCCTTCGTTGAGAATCTCCAGGTGTTTGCGAATGACAGGAATATGATCATAAATATCATAATGCAGCTTGACTTTG
>NZ_EQ973638.1:84963-99036 GCF_000157915.1 Phocaeicola coprophilus DSM 18228 = JCM 13818
TAAAACCGAATGTCAATGATTTGCCTGTAGGGAGTTGTTTGTTTAAGGCCCAACGGCTACGAGCCCAGTCCAATGTCCGGACAGAATCGGTTATATAAAAATCTTCTACAATAAACGAACTGTCTCTCACCGACATATCATCCAGCCACTCCATCTTCAGATAGCCACGCTCCGGCTGACCTTCCAGTCCGCCCAGATACCATTTTTGACCATTGATGACAAGCTCTCCTTCACCGCTTACGGCCCTTAGCATATTTTCTCCGGACATCTGATTAACAATATCAACTGTTGCCAGATTCGGAGTAATACGAAACACACGAGCCGTCAGACCATTTGTCAGAACCAGAGATTTTCCGTCACTTCCAGCTTTCACTTCAGCTTTATATGTTTCAGGGGTCAACAGCCAGTCCGTAGCACTGCGCTTCATGAAAGGATAATCTGCAACCGGTAAATCCTTTAATTTGGCAGCCATTTTGTTCCAGTCTTCCTGAGAAACACCTTCATCCCCAGACATAGCTTCCACAGACTCAGCCGAAGCCAGCTGATTATCGGAATCAATACGTACTCCCGACCAAACCGCAAAGTCACCACTAGGGCCATCACCTCCGTCATCCACACGAAGTTCCAGCTGTTTCACTTTTCGGATATCCACTTCCAGCGATTTCATCTTCTCGCCGGAAGCCATCTTTTGAGAGTATAATTCCCGGCCATCACCTAAAACGCGAAACATCACGACACCCTTTTTCATGGTATTTCCCTGATCTTCCACTCCGGCCAGATATTTTTGTCCATTTACCTGATGAAAAAGAACCCGTGTTCCATCAGGCTGGGGTGATGCAGTAACCTCAGACGAATGATAATCAATTTGAGTATCTGTCACACCTATCTTTCCTGATAGCCGGACAGCAGATCCTTTGACATTAATCCGGATTATACTTTTAGAATGTACTCCCACCGGATCTTCACATTTTTCTCCTGCGGCAAGTAATCGAAAGAAAAGAAAATTATAAAAAGAGAAAAAATAAAGCATTAATTTACTATAAATCAGCATATAAGACAAGATTACATATTTTCTTTTTTTCTTCATGTTTTCTGTGTATTTACAGATTTTTTCCGTATTTTTGTCCCTGTATTGTCCCCCGAAGGGACAATGAGGGACAAAAAACTGTCCCCCGAGGACAAGAATGAAATATCTGTTCTCTGCAATGGAAGCAAAACTGTCCCTCGTGGATAGTGGCAAAAATATAACAATATTAACACTCTTAATCACATGGCAGATATGGCAAAGAAAACAACAACGCAGAAAGAACCCGTTAAGCTACGTGAAAAGAAACTTGCTAACGGTAACGTGAGTTTATACCTTGATATATACCGTAATGGTAAAAGGCATAAGGAATATTTAAAACTGTATCTTATAGACGCAAAAACGTATGTGGAAAAAGAGCAAAATCGCCAGACTTTAGCTACTGCTCAAGCCATTAAGTCAAAACGTATGATAGAGATTCAAAATGGAGAATACTCATTCACTCACCAGTTCAAAGAAGATACCCCATTTTTGGAGTATTATAGAAAGATGGTTGAAGAACGCAGAAAGAATCCAGACTCCCAAGGAAACTGGGGGAACTGGAGAAGCTGTCTGCGTTATCTTGAAATCTATTGTGACGAAAACACTTTGTTTAGAGACATTACTCCTGATTTTATAATAGGGTTCAAAGAATTCCTTGAGAATGTAGAGAAAGATACTCACAAGCGCACAGGACCACGCAGAGAACGCGACACATTTCAAGGATTGTCACAAAATTCAAAAGTGTCGTACTTCAACAAACTTCGCGCTTGCATCAACAAGGCGTATGAAGAAAGAATAATATCTATCAATCCCCTGCGTGGCATCGAAGGCTTCAAAGCAGCGGAAGTCAAAAGAGAATATCTTACACTGGAAGAAGTCAAGAAACTTGCTTCCACTCCATGTAGATACCCGGTATTAAAACGTGCATTCCTATTTTCTTGTCTTACCGGACTTAGAAAAAGTGATATTCAGAAACTTACTTGGAGTGAAATTCAGAAATTCGGTAATTTTACAAGAATAGTATTCAATCAAAAGAAAACCGGAGGGTTGGAATATCTTGATATTACACCTCAGGCAGAGAAATATCTTGGAGAACATAAAAATCCCAAAGAACCAGTTTTTTCAGGTTTTACTTATGGGGCTTGGACCTCTCTAGAACTGCAACGATGGAGCATGAACGCCGGCATTCAAAAGAATTTGACATTCCATTGCGGACGCCACACTTTTGCAGTACTAATGCTTGATCTTGGAGCTGATATCTATACTGTATCAAAACTTCTTGGTCATAGGGAGCTTTCCACAACCCAAATTTATGCAAAGGTACTTGATAAAAACAAGCAGAATGCTGTTTCACTAATTCCGGAAATCGAATAAACCATTATTATGACCAGACAGGATACTGTAATCAAAATAGCCAAAATAACCAGGATAATAGGCGAATGGAAATTCCGATATGACCTGGATGGAGAAGTGGAAATGGAAACTTTGTCTCCAGAACTGTTGGATATTGCTACTTGGGTTAGAGACATACAGCAATATATTGAAAATGACTCCTCACCTGTTCTTACCCGTTTGATAATGAACATTGGTTTTACAGACATGCTTAATGATTACATTCATGAGCATAAAATAGAAATCGACCCTACGTATTTTACCGTCCTTAAGAATTACATCGCAAACATGAAGTCTCTGCTGGCATTATGCGACAGATACAGGGATGAACGCAAAGGACAATATACGAATCTGATAGAGCCACTTGCCAATAAACAGGTCGCAGACTTGCTGCAACGATCTGTCGATGCAGGAATACTTGATTCCGATTATCAGCCATTTCCCAAAACACAGCTTATAGAGTTGAAAGTTATTGCTTATGCCATATCGTACATCTGCAAATTCAAACACCCCTACAACCATTTTGAAAAGCTTTGGAAACGCACGGATAATAATCGGATAGGCGCTTGCAGAATTCCGAAATACAGAATACAAAAATATGATTATGCCAAGTCTATATATCCTGAAGTGGATTTCTCGGAAATGAAGTCAACGAAAAAGGTAGAAGTATTCTATATCGAACAGAATGATGAGGATAGAAGGATTATGCTTGATGCCCTCCTAAAGCATGGTTATATCTCTTTAGACACAACCTTTAAAAAATTTAATGGTATATTTGACAAGGAACAGTTTTCCGGACCAATAGACTGGAAGAAAGGGCAACGACAACTTGCGTATTTCCTGTTTCAAGCATTTGCCAGATTCAATGAAAAGAATTTGTGGATTAAGGGAGAATGTTGTTTTCTTGTCAACGGGAAGACACCCCATGTAGCATGCCTCTCTTCCGGTTACAGTTTTATTAAACGACACAATTGGACAGACAGATTCGACTTGAAGCTGAAAGAAATATGCGACAGGTTTAACCATATCGAACCAATATCTGTTCCATTCAAAAATAGCCTGCCTATACATACAAGTAAATGCGTATTTCATAGTACAGCCAGTCCTGAAGCCATATCAACCATGTATGATGCCCTTGTAAGTGAAGGCTACATTGATCCTCAGACAAGTTTTGAAGCATATAAAGGCATATTTGTGGAAACAGAGTTTAAGGGTCCAGTAGTTTGGATGAAAAGCCAAATACGTTTATCATATCTGGTTCATCTTGCGTTCAAACCTGAAAATCCTTTTGACATGTGGGTAAAATGTGTATATTGCTTCCGCTTGCCAAGTGGAAAGGCTCCCTCCAGAGAAAGCATGGATAGCAACCTCCGGACTATCAAGAAAAGAAACACATTAGATAATTTTGATATAAAACTTAAAACCATAGCAGATAATTATTTAGCAGCAATACAGAAAAAATAAGGCACTGTGGTAAAAACTGTAGTAGCCTGACAAATCATTAAAGAAACAATAAAAATGACAAAAAAGTATTCTTTACACTTCTCTCTTTTTGAAAAGAGTGATGCGCTGGTTCAGATGGATTCCAGCACAGACCGGTACAAGTGGGCTATTCCGGTTAGTCAAACAAGCCCAGGAACTTTACAAATTAGAAGTTACAACGTCACAGAAAAGCTATAAACGCTTTGTGATTGACTTTATCAACTCCAGGCAGTTTCATGATGACAAAGACGCCTGGAGTAGAAATGAACATCAGAAAAATTACAAGACAGTATCTGACCTGTTGATGAATCATGAAAAAGCAGTAAGAAAGTATTTTGATTCAGCAGTATTCAACGAAGAAACCATATCAATGCTGATGGTTGAATTTTATTCATCCGATCTTCCGAAAAAGAAATCAAAATATTCTCATAAAGTTTTGTCTAATACTCAAACTACAAATCAAAACCGTACATTTTCACAAAAGCTGAACAAAGAATCCATTGTCGTCATCGTAGAGCTCTTGAATGAACTCAATCTGTTCTATGAACATCTTGACGCAGATGAAGTATGGATTCGATATAAAGAGGACAGGCTGTCAACAGTGACTTGTCGTCACAACACTCATCTTGTCCTTGTTCTAGACAGACTTGCTTCAAACAAAATCATTCCTCCGCATTGGCAAAGTATCATTTCGGCAAAAAAGCTTATCATCAGTTCGGGACAAAAAAAACATCTCGACCAGCATAATATGTCCTCTCCTCTCAGCCGTGCCAGAAGTGATAATCCGACCTATGCTTCAAGTGCCCTATTAGCAACCGTTGACCAGTATGTCAGAATTATCAAAGAAAAGAAAATCAAGTAAAAGAAAGAAAACTTGTTGAGAATTATGTTGAGAGTTGTGTTGACTATCAACATTATCAACGGATTATATTATCCATACCCTTTACATTTGCCCTCTGTAATCGATTACTACGGAGGGCATTCCTCCATTTTCAAATTTAATCCGAATAATTTATGGAACAAGTTAGAACGAATAGAAGTGACATGTCCATTACTGACAGTATTATGCAGCTGGACCAAATTGTTTCTTTACTTACTCTAGATCTTTCCCTCAAAGGAGCCAACTGTCAGGAGCAGAAAATTACCCATGAAGAAAAGATAAAAATCATCGAAACCTACATTGGAGTATTGAAGAATAATATCTGGAACCTAAAGGAACTTCTTACACTGAAGGAAGCGTCAGCTTATCTTGGAATAGCGAAGAGTTATCTCTATAAGCTCACCTCTGCAAAACAGATACCACATTATAAGCCAAATGGCAAACTGGTATATTTCAAACGAAAGGAATTATATGCTTGGGCTATTCAAAATAAGGTGGCCACTAACAGTACTAACCAATTAGAATATATCAATTATGAACAGGAATGAGATAGAACTATTGCTCTCGCATATAGAAGGGTTGCAGAAATTTCTTGAAGGCAATACCCTTGAAGGTTTTCGACAGGAAATTCTAAGAGTTGAAAAATTTCTGAACCGTTTCGGAACACTTGACGAATTAATTGGGTATATTGAAAAAATCGAGAAAGTAGCCTATGTAGCAAAGGATTTTCTGAGTATATCCGAAGTTGCTGATTTTCTTCAAATATCCAAAAGTACAGTTTACAAGCTCACAGCTTCGAAAGAACTTACAGTATATAAACCGACTGGCAAGAACATTTTCATTCTCCGTTCAGACCTGAACAAGTGGATAAGACGGTATCCTTACCTATCCAATGATGACATCATCAAAAATGCGGATATCATCAAAACACAGATTGTAAAAGAACCCAAGTATAAACATTATAAAAATGAAAACAGATGATACACTCAGATATGGCAATGCCCAATAATCTAAAGATTGATGAAGAGAAATATAAATCAATCCTGAAATATATCAAGCTTAATGTAACTGACAAATATGATTTTCCCCAGGAAATAGTACAGATTGACGGAATTACGATTGCTACACTGGGAAACTTCAGCGCATCTACCGGGAAGCCCAAAAGCAAGAAGACATTCAATGTAAGCGCCATTGTCGCTTCCGCCCTATCAGGCAAGGAAGTTCTGAAATACAAGGCCAATCTGCCTGCATGTAAAAATAAGATTCTTTACATTGATACCGAGCAAAGCAAATGTCACTGCCATAAGGTATTGCACAGAATACTATCTCTTGCCGGATTGCCTACCGACCAAGAAAATGACAGGATTGAGTTCTTCGTTCTTCGTGAATATACCCCTGACCAACGCAGGGATATAATACGCTGGGCGCTACATGAAGAGAACAACATAGGCCTTGTCGTTATTGATGGTATAAGGGATCTTATACATGACATCAACAGTCCGAGCGAGTCACTTGATATCATAAACGAACTTATGAGATGGTCAAGCTATTACGAACTGCACATCCACACCGTGCTGCACCTAAACAAAGGGGACGACAATACACGGGGCCATGTGGGCTCTGAATTGAACAACAAGGCTGAAACAGTTCTTCAAATCTCGAAGAATATGGAGAACGGAAACATTAGTGAAGTAAGAGCCATGCACATAAGGGACAAGGAATTTACTCCTTTTGCATTTGAAATTGGAAAAGATTCGCTGCCTCACCTTGTAAACGACTACCAGTTCAAAATAAACAAAAGGGACAAATTGACATCGTATGTGGATATGACAGAGCAACAACACCGTAGCGCACTTGAAATTACATTCCAAAACGGGCCTGTAGTTGGATATCAAGCATTACTGGATGCTCTAAAAAAAGGATATGACAGCATCGGGTATGCCCGTGGACGGAACACACTTGTAAACCTCTGCAAATTCCTCCTCCAGCATGAAGCAATCTTGAAGGACGGTAGAGGATATTCATTCAATGAGAAGTTCAGCATCTGAACCAGGTTGGTTTAGTTTGCGGGTATATATAACAGAACTGTACCAAACAATGATTTGACTATGAACATATCAGATGCCAAACAAATTCGACTTGTGGACTTTCTCTGCAAGCTAGGTTTCTCACCTGTAAAAAGGCTAAATTACCAATACTGGTACATAGCCCCCTATCGCGAGGAGAAGACTGCTTCTTTCAAAGTGAACGACCAGCTAAATGAATGGTATGACTTTGGGATATCCGAAGGTGGCAGTATTATAGAACTGGGCATGAAGATTTATAATACGCACAGTATCAGTGACGTACTTCGGAGAATAGGAGAAGCAACGGAAGGATTACCCTCATATCAATATAAGACGACCTCAGTTAATCCGGCTGATATAGAGGAAGTCATTCAGGAATTAAAAGTCCTGCCACTGACAAATCATGCATTGCTATCCTATATCGCATCAAGGAATATAGATACGGAGCTGGCAAAACTCCATTGTGTGGAAATACATTATGATCTGCGTCGCCGGCACTATTTTTCAATAGCATTCCGAAATAAGTCAGGAGGTTTTGAGGTCAGGAATCCGTATTTTAAGGGTTGCATAATGGGTAAAGACATATCGCATATTCTACACGAGCAGTCAATCATCCAAAAACATGTTTGTGTTTTCGAAGGTTTTATGGACTTCCTATCCTATCTTACACTGAAAAAGGAATATGACACGATTGTGTGTGTAAATCCTCCATGTGACTATATAATAATGAATTCTGTAAACAATCTGAAGAAGACCCTTTATACACTAGAATCCTATGAATACATTCATTGCTATCTCGACAATGACCTTGCTGGAATAAAAACGGTAGAAACATACTCCGGGTTCTTCGGTATGAAAGTAGTAAATGAAGCCATTCGTTATTCAGAATACAAAGACCTGAACGATTATCTGAAGAAGAAAAAAATGCTGAAGCATTAAGTTTCTCTACATTCTATATGAAAAGCTCTCCTTCGGGAGGGCTTTTTGGGTTTAAAACAGTCTCAAAAAGCCACTCGGAGTATGATTTAAAGTATGATTTTAGCTTTTTCCTGTATTATTTCCCTAAAATCATCAATTTACAACAAAAATATTTCTGAAAATGAAATCTAATATTTTTCTTTGCAAAATCATATTCTAATTATACTTTAATATCATACTTTTTAAATATGAAATCATACTTTATTTTCGCCATTTTTCTAACGACAGCCTACATTATCTATTATATTGTAATCATTGCACAGGAACTGTATGGCAAGAAAAAGAACGGAAAGCCGGAAGAAGAGGTATTTGATATTGATTCCGGTGAAGAAGAAGAGGAGGAAAGCATCAGCGTGACGGAAAGCGATACAGGCTTCAACGTAGGCAGTGAACAGTATGAAACGGAGTATGGTGGTTCTGCAGCCAATGAAGAAGCACCTGAACCTGCCCCTCCGGAAGAAACTGCTGCCATGAGACTTGCACGCATGAAGGCAAAAGCAGAGGAACGCATGGAAGAAACGGAACCATACCTGTCGGATCCCTATTCAGCTGAAGACATGTACAAAGCCATGATATCTGGCGGTCGTCTAGAAAACCGACCGGCAATGGTCTGGAACCCATTGAAAGACAAACTGTAACACAATACAATGCAACAAACGAGAAAACTACTATGTACTTTATTCCTGACGATGCCCTATTACGCCTTCGCCAAATGCGGAAGCGTAAACTACAGTTGGGGGGCCGACTCACTGGCCACGATGCACGACTACGTGGTGACGATGATGCTGTATGTACTGTATGTATGCTACGCCATTGCCTCAGTCCTTGCCATCGTGTCCGCGCTCCAGATTTACATTAAAATGAACACCGGAGAGGACGGAATCACCAAGTCCATCACTTCGCTGGTTGGAGCGTGCCTTTTCATAATCGGCGCATCAGTTGTATTTCCGGCATTCTTCGGTTACCGGATCTGAACGGACTATTCAGAAAACTGAACTGTAACACAAACACAAGTATTCACCAAAAAAGCTAAACAAGTATGTTCAAAAGCGTAAAAGAATTTTTCAAGAAAATGACATCAGCTGCCATAATAAAAGTACAGATACTGATAATTGTACTAGCATGCAGTGTATGTCCGATGATGGCACAGAATACGGCCGGAGACTACACAGCGGGAACCAATGCTCTGTCCACTGTGGCGGAGGAAATCGCAAAGTACGTGCCTATCATGGTAAAACTGTGCTATGCGATAGCCGGTGTGGTAGCTATAGTCGGTGCCATCAGCGTCTATATTGCCATGAACAATGAAGAACAGGATGTCAAGAAGAAGATTATGATGGTAGTAGGCGCCTGTATCTTCCTGATTGCTGCTGCCCAGGCACTTCCATTGTTTTTCGGTATCAGTGCGTAACACAGACAGAGACATGAAAAGAGAAGAGACACGCTATCCTGACTATCCGCTGTTCAAAGGGCTGCAAAGACCCCTTGAACTAATGGGCATACAGGGACGCTACATCTACTGGGCGGCCAGTGCGGCCGGTGGAGCCATTGTAGGCTTCATTGTCGCCTACTGCCTGTTCGGCTTCATAGCCGGCCTTATCATGCTCTCTGCGGTACTGTCCTCGGGAATTTCACTGATTATCATCAAACAGAGACACGGCCTGCACTCCAAGCATATCGACCGCGGAGTGTTCGTGTATGCCTGTTCGAAGAAAAAGTAACAGAACTAAAACAAACCATCATAAATCATGTGTGGCCATATTGAATGTTGAACACGGGTGGGTTCGCCTTCTTGGAGGGCGGACCTGCCCTTATTTGATTGAAACCGAGCATATATGACATTATATATAATTATAATCTTCATCACCCTTTGTACCGGTATGACCATATCGGTATATGCTTTTGGTACCGGAGGGAAACGCAAGCGCATATTCCAGGACATCTACTTCACTGTGGAAGATGTGAACGGTATTGGTGTAATCTATACCAAGACCGGAGAATACTCCGCTATACTGAAGATGGAGAATCCTGTAGAGAAGTATTCAGCCAATACGGACGGATACTATGAGTTCACCCACCTGTTCTCCGCACTGGCACAGACTTTGGGCGAAGGATATGCCATTCACAAGCAGGACATTTTTGTCCGCAAGCAGTTTGAAACGGACAGAAAGGAGTGTCAGGAGTTCCTGTCGAAATCCTATTTCAGATATTTCAAAGGCAGAAACTATACGGACAGCACATGCTACCTAACCATCACGCAGGAGTCGAAGAAAAGCCGGCTTTTCTCCTATGACAACAAAAAGTGGCGTGATTTCCTCGTAAAGATCCGCAAGGTACATGACCAGCTTCATGACGCAGGATTACAGGTATCGTTTCTGAACAAGACAGAAGCGAACAGGTATGTGGATCGCTTCTTCTCGATGGACTTCAAGAACAGTACGATAACGATGTCGAACATCAAGGCTGACGATGAAACTCTTTCAATGGGCGATAAACGCTGTAAAGTGTACAGTCTGGTGGATGTGGACTGTGTGAACCTGCCGTCACTCATACGTCCCTACATGAAAATGGAGGTGAACAACAGTGAAATGCCCGTCGACCTGCTGTCTGCCATTGACAGTATACCTGAAGCTGAAACGGTAGTGTATAACCAGATAATCTTCATGCCCAACCAAAAACGCGAACTGGCTTTGCTTGATAAAAAAAAGAACCGCCATGCGAGCATTCCGAATCCTGGCAACCAAATGGCCGTGGAGGACATCAAGCGTGTACAGGAAGTAATAGCAAGAGAAAGCAGACAACTGGTGTATGCCCACTACAACCTGACAGTGTCCGTGACATCCGACACCGACATACAGAAATGTACCAACCATTTGGAAAACTGCTTCTCACGACTGGGAATACATATCAGCAAAAGAGCCTACAACCAGCTGGAACTGTTCGTCAGCTCCTTTCCGGGTAACTGCTACAATCTGAACGAAGATTACGACCGGTTCCTTACACTCAGCGATGCGGCAGTATGCCTTATGTACAAAGAGCATATCCAGCACAGCGAAGACAGTCCGCTGAAAATCTATTATACAGACCGTCAGGGTGTACCCGTTGCCATAGATATTACGGGAAAAGAGGGAAAGAACAAGCTGACGGACAACTCTAACTTCTTCTGTCTCGGTCCGTCGGGCAGCGGAAAAAGTTTCCACATCAACAGTGTGGTACGACAGCTTCACGAACAGGGAACGGATGTGGTGATGGTAGATACGGGTAACTCCTATGAGGGACTTTGTGAATACCTCGGAGGAAAGTATATCAGCTATACCGAGGAAAAGCCGATTACGATGAATCCGTTCAATATCACACAGGCAGAGATGAACATTGAGAAGATAGACTTCCTGAAGAACCTGATACTGCTGATATGGAAGGGAGCAGACGCACAGGTATCGGAGCTGGAATTCAGAATTGTAGAACAGATGGTGACTGACTACTATGATGCCTATTTCCACAAATTTGATGGGTATGACCCTGTACAAAGGGAAACACTTAGAAAAACACTGACCGCATACGAAAAACGCAGGAACTCCGAAAATACGGAAGACCAGTCTTTACTTGAAAAAAAGGTAGAAGAACGAATTGCCCAACTGGAGAAACGGCGCAAGGCATTGAAAGTAACTTCACTCTCGTTCAATACATTCTATGAATATTCGTGTGAACGACTGGAACTTATCTGTCTGGAGAACAACATATCGGGAATAGACTACGACAGGTACATCTACATGATACAACCTTTCTATAAGGGAGGTACTTACGACAAGATTTTGAACGAGAATGTGGACACCACACTGTTTTCGGAAACCTTCATAGTATTCGAAGTGGATGCCATCAAAGAAAACAAGAAACTATTCCCCATCGTAACACTCATCATCATGGACGTGTTCCTTCAGAAGATGCGCATCAAGAAGAACCGCAAGGTACTGATCATTGAGGAAGCATGGAAGGCTATTGCCAGTCCGCTGATGGCAGAATATATCAAGTTTATGTACAAGACAGCGAGAAAATTCTGGGCGAGCGTAGGTGTGGTGACCCAGGAGATACAGGACATTATCGGGAGCGAAATCGTGAAGGAGGCCATCATCAACAACTCTGACGTAGTGATGCTTCTAGACCAAAGCAAATTCCGAGAGCGATTTGACAGCATCCAGGCCATCCTCGGTCTGACGGATGTGGACTGCAAGAAGATATTCACAATCAACCGTCTTGAAAACAAGGATGGTCGAAGCTACTTCAGAGAGGTCTTTATCCGCAGAGGAACAACAAGCGGCGTGTATGGTGTGGAGGAACCCCATGAATGCTATATGACCTACACGACAGAACGTGCCGAAAAAGAAGCCCTGAAACTCTACAAAAAGGAATTGCGCTGCAACCATCAGGAAGCTATCGAAGCCTACTGTCGTGACTGGGATGCCAGCGGTATCAACAAGTCTCTTCCTTTTGCAAAGAAAGTGAATGAAGCGGGAAAAGTGTTGAATCTCAAACCATCAAAAAAACAATAAGACAATGGAAAAAATTGACATCAGTAAAAGCATTAAGTCGATAGACTTTGGGAAACAGTATGGAGTTCGCGTTCAAAGGATATTTCAGACAAATGGGATATTCACTGTCAGAGACCTTTGCAGCCAAAGCAAACAAGAACTGAGGCATACTAGATATTTGAGTAAAAAAAGCATCTCAATGATTGAAAAAATTCTGGGGAAATATGCATTACGGTTAGGCATGACAAACAATGAACTGGATGAATATGCAGGTATTGACTTTCAGAGAACAGAAACACACTCAAATATTTCCACACAGCAAGATACAGAAGCTGACATGTGGGAAAAACGAAGATATGAGATTGCCAAAGAGTTTTTTGTTCACCAGCATTTGTCAGCATATAATGCTGTAACAGAAGCGGACAGCCTTATTAAATATCTTAAAAACATGCCCAATACTAACTGATAGTCCATAAAACATTCCACATCAATGAAAAGAATGAATGTAAAGACGTATATCTCAAACACATACATTCCAATAGGTTCGTATATGGTTATCCGCAAGGCATTAATGCAGGCGGGTATCGTGACTGTAGAGGATTTGTGCAGAAAAACCGAGGAAGAGCTTTCAAGTATTCCTTTTATCAAAGGAAAGAACCTGCAGGCCATAAAGGACATGCTTGCCGAAAAAGGTCTGCATACCGGCATGAGCCAAGAGGAAATCAACGTGTATGATACCATTTATTGGAGTAACCTATAGCAAAAGCAATCATAAATGAAACACCTGTCACTTATCATAACAATAATGCTGCTGGCAGTCACCCGACCTGTACATGCCCAGTATTATAGCGTGAACTACGATGCACGTACCGTAGCTGCCATGGCGGCTGCATTCGGTACGGAAGCCGTAGCGGAGGGCTATTACAGTGAACAGGTGGACAATATTCTGAAGCACTACAACGCTGCGGAAGTGGCTGCTGCCGGAATATTTGCGTCGAAATTTCTTCAGCACAAGGCTTTCACAGATCTGGGGATCTGGTGCAGCAGTACGGAAAACTACTATTATCGACGCATTTACCGCATGGTGGCAGAAAAAATCATGCCCAAGATTGTGGTAGTAGCCAAACAGATGCTCCATTCGCCGCAAACGGCCATCTACTGGGGCAGCTATCTGATGAAGGTATGTGATGACACGAAAAACCTGTGTATGCAGTTTGAAAGCATCGTGACCAATAGTTCGCTGACCTTCTCCGACATCACTTTCTTGAAAATCAGCGAGGAAATAGCTCCGCTGCTGAGACTGTCGGAAATTGGGAACATAGACTGGCAACGTATGATGGACGATCTGGCCAGTATTCCAGGCAATTTCACCAAAGAAAACCTGCAGCAGGATATAAACAACCTGTATAATCTGGGAGTGGGTCTTGCAACCGCCGGTACGGCCAATTTGGGTGAAGCCCTGCTACAGGAAAGTGCGTTCCACAACCTGATGAGCGGAAAGGTGGAGGAAATCTTCAACCTGTACGACCATTACAGCGGACTGATGGAACGTGCCGAGCAGGATATGGGTGGACTGCTGATAGATATGGTAGGCGGTCCGGACAACGTGGCAGGTTTCTTTGATATCAGTAACTATAACCTTACCCAATGGATATCTGACTATCTGGATAAAACAGCCAACAC
>NZ_EQ973638.1:99260-101921 GCF_000157915.1 Phocaeicola coprophilus DSM 18228 = JCM 13818
ATATAGCCCGTCGCGACCAGGGAAGCACCGTACTGTGTGACTACTATCCTCCTACAGACGACAACAGCATTCTAAACAGCGGTGAATGGACTCGCTTTTCCACCACAGATGCCGGATTCTACCCAAACGCTTCGCAGAGAGAACAGGCACTGGCCAACTCAGAACGATATGCGGGATGGTCGAGAGACCGCGTGGAACAGCTCAACAGGCAGAATGACGGATACAACTACAGTATAAATTACTGGATGAAGAGCTACATCATCAGCCGAGGCGGCAAACAGACCAAGAAAGCCTATGCCTACGAGATCCATGTAAAGAAAAGCTGGAACCATGAGGAAATCGTTTATGAAGAGATATTCGATTCCTACTCGATGGACCTGAACACCTTCAAGGCACAGCTGAACGCATTGCTGTCAGAGTTCAACGAAAACGAGGACGGCTATACCTATTATATAGCATCAGACGGTAGGAACTACTACCAGACCACAGATGAAGTAAAGCTTCAGGGATGTGAGAGTGTGACTATCAGCGTAACCTGTTCGGATGGTGTAACTCTCGGGCAAGGAAGCACTCAGTACAAATGCAGAAAATGCGGCAGCTCTCCAAACGCACACACAAAAGAATGTGCCATGCAAACCTCGGTTACGGATGACGAACTGGATCTGTCGGAACTAAACGGCATGATTCAGGAAGCTCAAAACAGGAAAGCATCGCTGGAAGCACAGATAAAGGCACTGGAGGATGAAAACGCCATATTGCTGAAAAAGATTTCGGAAGCCAGTGTGGAAGAAGCTGCTGTACTCCGCCAGCAATACAATGCAAACAAAACGCAGATAGACAAGCTGAAGGCGGAACTTTCCGAATGGGAACAGAAGCTGTCGGAATACGAACAGGCCAAAGCCGATGCTGCAGAGGACAATTCGGTGGCTACGGATGACTATTACCGCATCCCGGCCATCATGCAGGACTGCAAGACCACCTACGGACTCAACTGGGAGGACAGCGGCTCATGGAGCGGCTATACATTTGTCCGAAAGGCCACCATGCCCAACATTGATGGGGTGATCACATTCCAGGCAACGGTATCCATAGCCAGAAAGCCGAAATATTTTCTCGGCATCAAGATACACCGCGCTATCGTACAGATAAGCTGGGAACTGACCTCGGAGTACACGGATACCCATGTAGCCGAAGTAATCACTCTGGACCCAGGCATGTCCGATGCGGAAAAGACGAAGCTGGTAAATGACCGCATAGCGGAAATCGCCCGCCAGTACCCGTCGTGCAAGATTACGACAGAATACATGAAAACCCCTCCGCTGGAAGAGACACCCACCGGAGAGGTATATCATCTGCTCTGGTCAAGCGACCGTCTGGAGATAGCCAGAGAAGTAGATTCGCGCATCACAAATATATACGCAGACCTTGTATCACTGGAAAAGATGATGCACTACAAACGGAGTATCATTGGCGTACTGAAGGACATCGCCCCTACACCCGACTGGGACGAGGGACGACGCCGGACACTGGTGGAAGAATGCCAGGAACGATGGGTGGAGAATGCCAGGAACCTTCCGGAAAGGACAAGCAGAAAGGAGGCAGAGCCATGAAACAATATCTGATTATCGGTCTGTTGCTGATTACCCTTCTGCCGGATGCTGCAAAAGCCCAATGGACTTTTGACATCGTATCGGTAGAAGCCTACATCAACGACCATAAGAAACAACGCAGTTTGCTACTGGCACGCAGTACGCTGGAATACAGCAACAAGCTGCTGCATGAATACAGCCGGGACGAGGTAGGCAATTACAAGGAACTGAATATAGATCTGGACCGTTATACCCGGGCTTTTGACGTGATTGACGTGATGTACCAGTCGCTGCGGACGGTGCTGAATGTAAAGGACACCTACAACATGGTGAGCGACCGAATAAGTGACTACAAGGACATGTTGGGAGCCTATAACAAAAAGATACTGCAGCATGGGCGTGTAGATCCGTCGGACCTGCTGATAATCACCATTAACGAAAGAGCCATACGGGATATTGCCCACGACGGAGAGCAGCTATACAGGTCGGTAAGTGACCTTGTGCTTTATGCAACGGGAGCCGCCGCCTGCTCGACCGCCGACCTACTGATGGTACTGGAATCGGTAAACCGCTCACTGGATGGCATCGAGCGTCATCTGAACCAGGCCTACATAGAGACCTGGAGATACATACAGGTAAGAATCGGCTACTGGAAAGCGAAGATATACAGAGAAAGGACCAAACAGGAAATCATAGACGGTGCCTTCGGCCGCTGGCGCGGTGCCGGTCGTCTGGATTATTAATGATAAAAACAATAAAGACATGAAACAGACATCAAGGACATTAACACTGCTTGCCGTGATAGCCGTTCAGGCTACGATGGCTCAGGCACAGTATGCGACCTACAACCATGATTCACCCAAGCAGAACCAGATTACGGTAATGGAAACCGGTACGGGAGCGCTCACTCCAGAACTCTATTACTGGGCTCTGCACAATAAATACAAGAAAACGGCAGCCACAAAGAACAAGCTGTCGTTCCGCACAATCGCTGGAGCCAACCTTTACGGTCAGGTGGACGATGCGGAAGCAATTGATTCCGCACTGGTAAAGCGTGCGGAAATAGAGGCCC
>NZ_EQ973638.1:102260-113452 GCF_000157915.1 Phocaeicola coprophilus DSM 18228 = JCM 13818
AGGCAGAAGGAGACAAGATAAACGGACAGATGGAACGCTTCAAGCGAAACATCGACCGCATCCTGACTGCCGGCGGTACCACCGATGACCGAGAAAGGTGGGCAGAGTACTATCAAATCTATGAATGTGCCATAAACGCCACACGAGATGCCTACATGCCCAACGCCCAGCGCAAGAAGGAATACCTGCGCATCTATGAGGACGTGGCACGACAGAACGAGATACTTGTAGGCTACCTGGCCAAGCGACAGAACGCTTCGCTGGCAAGTGAGCTTCTGAATGCGGAAGATGTGAGCCGAACTCCCGAGAAAGGAAGCATAGCTCGGGAAGCGATGAACCGATGGAACGAGTCGCGCTTTGCCGTCTGCGGCTCGCAGGGTGCAGACGGCACACAAGGCGGTGACGGAGAAGAAACAGTAAACAGATAAAAGAGAAAGGAGGAACAAATGGCAGACGGAAACATATTATCGGACTTCGGCATCAATATTCTCGAAGAGGAAATAGATGACGTGATATTCCAAACGAATGAATTTCTAACAGACGCCACTTTTACAGGATCACAAGGCCCTTTCTGGTGGATTCTACAAATGTGCATGGCACTGGCAGCCCTGTTTTCTCTTGTTATGGCAGCCGGAATGACTTACAAAATGATGGTAAAGCACGAGCCGCTGGATGTGATGAAACTGTTCCGGCCTCTTGCTATTTCTGTCGTTCTATGCTGGTGGTATCCTCCGGCAGACACAGGAATGGCAAACAGCGGGAACAGCTGGTGTTTTCTGGACTTCCTGTCCTACATACCCAACTGCATCGGCTCGTACACACATGACCTCTATGAAGCGGAAGCCACCCAAATATCAGACAAGTTTGCGGAAGTGCAGGAACTAATATACGTGCGCGACACACTATATACCAGCCTTCAGGCTCAGGCGGACGTGGCCCATACAGGAACCTCGGATCCCGGACTGATAGAGGCAACAATGGAACAGACCGGTGTGGACGAAGTGACAGGAATGGAAAAGGATGCAGCCAAGTTGTGGTTTACCTCACTGACCTCGGGTGTAATCGTGGGGATTGATAAAATCATCATGCTCATTGCCCTGGTCGTGTTCCGTATAGGATGGTGGTCAACGATATATTGCCAGCAGATCCTGCTGGGAATGCTGACCATCTTCGGCCCTATACAATGGGCATTCTCTCTTCTGCCGAAATGGGAAGGTGCTTGGGCCAAATGGCTGACCAGATATCTGACTGTACACTTCTACGGAGCAATGCTGTACTTCGTGGGTTTCTACGTTCTGTTGCTGTTTGACATCGTATTGTGTATCCAGGTGGAGAACCTGACGGCTATAACCGCAAGCGAACAGACTATGGCAGCCTACCTACAGAACTCGTTCTTCTCTGCCGGCTATCTGATGGCAGCAAGTATCGTGGCACTCAAGTGCCTTAACCTAGTACCTGACCTTGCGGCATGGATGATTCCGGAAGGCGATACTGCATTCTCTACCCGAAACTTCGGAGAAGGAGTTGCCCAACAGGCCAAGATGACGGCAACCGGAGCCGTAGGAGGAATAATGAGATAAAACAATATATAAACAGAAAGCATGAAAAGCAAAGAGAAAGTTGACAAATGGCTGGAAGATGAAGCATTCATGAGCTTTGCGCAAAAGCGTACTACCGAAATAGCCAGGTATATATTGAACAATTATCCGTATGACCTGAAATATGAGGAACTGGATGAATGCTTCGGGCATGACGACCGATATGTCGTACCGGTAGTAGATTATCTGGTGTACAGACTGCACCGTGCCAAACTGAAAAAAAATTCCAAGAAGCGCAGAGAAGGAATCTGGTGGGTGTTTGTCCAGGTTATCCTACTTGGGCATGACGTCAAGTATTTTGCTAAAGAATTTGAACGGCTGTTGCCGGAACTGCGCTTAACCCTCATACCAATGCTTCATGCAGAATATATGAGGACATTGAACAACTAAATAAAAAAATTATGGTAATAAAGAACTTAGAAAACAAAATAAAACTAGTAGGTATAATCTGTACCGCTTTCCTCATAGGATGTATCATCATCAGTGTGTCGAGCATCTGGACAGCCCGTACCATGGTAACTGACGCCCAGAAAAAAGTGTATGTACTGGACGGAAACGTCCCCATACTTGTAAACCGCACAACCATGGACGAAACGCTGGACGTAGAAGCCAGAAGCCATGTGGAAATGTTCCACCACTATTTCTTCACACTGGCACCGGATGACAAATATATCCGATACACGATGGAAAAAGCCATGTATCTGGTGGATGAAACAGGACTTGCACAGTACAATACACTAAAGGAAAAAGGATTCTATTCCAATATTCTGGGTACAAGTGCCGTGTTTTCCATCTTTTGCGACAGTATAGCCTTCAATAAGGAAAAGATGGAGTTCACCTACTACGGCAGACAGCGAATTGAACGCCGCAGCAGCATCCTAATGCGTGAACTGGTAACTGCCGGCCAGCTGAAGCGTGTGCCGAGAACCGACAACAATCCCCACGGGTTGCTCATCACCAACTGGCGAACACTGCTGAACAAGGACATAGAACAAAAAACAAAGATAAACTACTAAAAAACGGGAATATGAATATAAAAGGATTCAGGCGGATGCTATTCGGTGAAAAGATACCTGACAAGAATGATCCACACTACAAGGAACGATACAAGCGTGAGATAGAAGCAGGACGCAAGTTTGCCAAGGCAACCCGAATAGACATGGCAGCAGCCAAGGTACAAAAGTTTGCCAACCTGCACAGAAATCTGTTTCTGGTTATCGTCTTTGCCTTTGTCTTAGGCGGACTTGTATGGAACATTTACCGTATCACTGTAGTGTACCATAATCAGCCGGTACAACGCACCGCAACCGAAATACAGGATTCCATACTGAGGGAACGACGAAAAGTGTCTTCCTCACCGTCAGGACATAACAACAGCAAAGAAGAATACACAAGCCAATAAAAGAACTGTTCCAAGAAAAAACGAGCAAACGCAACTATGACACGTATGAACACAAGATTTGAAAGGACTGAAAAGGCTTCAGATGAATGGTACACCCCCAAAGAGGTACTGGAGGCACTGGGTAAATTCGATCTTGACCCCTGTGCACCGGTTTCTCCATTGTGGCCTACAGCTACAGTCATGTATGACAAACATATTGACGGATTGTCTCAAAAATGGGAAGGTCGTGTATGGCTCAATCCTCCTTATTCACGTCCGATTATAGAGCAGTTCGTGCTTCGGCTGGCAGAACATGATAACGGTATCGCACTGCTATATAACCGATGTGACTCCAGAATGTTTCAGGACATCATATTCAAGAAGGCTATAGCCATGAAGTTTCTACGCCATCGCATCCGATTCTACCGCCCAAACGGTACACGCGGTGATTCTCCCGGATGCGGAAGTATTCTTATTGCCTTTGGAAAAGACAATGCAGAAATATTAAAGGCGTGTACCATTGAAGGGAAATATATACAAATCAATTAAAGAGAGTAATGGAACTAATAGACAGAATCAAGCAAATCAACTGGAAACAGACGAAGTTCATGCTTCCCGCCATCCTCTATATTCCACTGATGGGCGGGTCGTACTTCATCTTCGACCTATTTCACATGGAAAAGGCAGAACTGCCTGACAAAACGCTACAGACGACTGAATTTCTGAATCCTGAACTGCCTGACGCGCAGATAAAAAATGGAGACGGAATTGGCAACAAGTATGAGAACATGGCAAAGTCCTGGGGTAAAATACAGGACTATTCAGCAGTGGACAACATTGAACGGAAAGAACCTGAAAAAAACAAGCAAACGTATGAATCACAGTACACAGACAATGACATTGCCCTGCTTGACCAACAGGAGCAGGACAAGGCTTTGGCCGAAAAAGAAACCGATACCAAAGAAAGAGAGAAAGAAGCCTTTGCAGAACTGGAAAAAGCCCTTGCGGAAGCGCGGCTTAGAGGACAAGCGGTAACCGCTCCCATATTGAAGGACAGCACGGCAACCGAACTGCCGCCAGACACTGCCAGACAACCAGAAGGATATATTGACGAAAACAGTCGCATGGTAAAGGCCCCTTCGGAAGCGGACAAAGCCAGCGAGGTGGTAAAGAAAGTGAAAACCACATCAGACTACTTCAATACCCTATCGAAGGACATCCGCGAACCAAAGCTAATTCAAGCTATCATAGACGAGAACATCAAAGCTGTTGACGGTTCGAGGGTAAGACTGCGATTGCTTGATGATGTGGAGATAGACGAACACATCGTAAAACGTGGTTCTTATCTATATGCCATCATGAACGGTTTTTCTTCCGGCAGAGTTAAAGGAAGCATCAACAGCATACTTGTTAACGATGAACTAGTAAAGGTAAGCCTTTCGCTCTATGATACCGATGGATTGGAAGGGCTTTATGTACCGAACAGTCAATTCAGGGAAACAGGTAAAGACGTGGTAAGTGGAGCTGTGACCGGTAACATGAACATGAATACGGCAAGCTCAGGTAACAGTCTGGCCCAATGGGGTATGCAAGCCATACAAAATGCATACCAAAAGACAAGCAGCGCCATCGGGAAGGCTATAAAAAAGAACAAGGTGAAGTTGAAGTACGGAACTTTCGTGTATCTGGTAAACGGGAATGAACCACGGAATTAAACCAAAGGAATATGAAAAAGGAATTATCACAGTATCACAAAGGCACGAACGACTATATGTACAATGATTTTCTGCCCCCGGAGAACACAAAGACATTTACCGGGTTACTGGTAAGCATTGAATGGTGGCATCAAAAAGGGAAATATGCCCTGATATGCAACTTCAAGAAAGAAGACGGCAGCAGAATATCGCTGTTTGCATTCCAGAAATATACCGGGTTTTACGGACCAAAATCGAAGAAAGTAAACTTCAAGGAAGTTGCCCTCGGAACTCGATGGCTTTGCAAAATCAGAAAAAGCAGTACAGGACGCCTTACATGGCATGATGCGATACAGATAACTTAAACAACAACCGATAGTGTATGATAAAAAAAGACCAAATATACCATATGGACTGCCTGAAAGGAATGAAGCAGATGGCCGACAGAAGCGTAGATGCCATAATAGCCGACCTGCCCTACGGTGTACTGAACAACCGAAACACTTCTGCCGGATGGGACAAACAGCTTCCTTTGGAAAAGCTGTGGGAGGAATATCTGAGAATCAGCAAGCCAGAAAGTCCCGTCATCCTGTTTGGCCAAGGAATGTTCACTGCCAGACTAGTGCTTTCGCAACCTAAGATATGGAGATACAATCTGGTTTGGCACAAAGACCGTGTGACAGGGCATCTGAACGCAAACCGTATGCCACTCAGACAACACGAAGACATCATTGTATTCTACAGAAAGCAACCGGTTTACCATCCCCAAATGAAACCCTGTCCGGCGGAACAGAGGAACCATGGGCGCAGTAAGACAAGAGGATTCACGAACCGCTGCTACGGGCAGATGAACCTGACCCCCATAAGGATAGCGGACGACAAATATCCTACATCAGTCATCGCCATTGCCAAAGAACACTGCAAAGGCTGTTTCTATCACCCCACACAGAAGCCGGTAGCCCTGCTGGAGTATCTGATACGGACTTATACAAATGAAGGCGACACGGTGCTGGACAGCTGCATAGGCTCGGGTACCACTATGGTGGCAGCCATCCGCACAGGACGGCACTTCATCGGCTTCGAAACAGAGCAATCATATTTCGAAACTGCCCTCCTCCGGATAGCGGAGGAAACGGAACAGAACCATCAGACAACGGAGATCAACATACAATAAATAACAGAATAAACATACAGAATAAAATGAACTTGAAAAGTACAATGAAAATGTTCCTGCTAACGGCTGTAGTGTTCACCGGCCATAAGGCTTCGGCACAGCACACCTATGAAGAAATGGAACATTTAACAGTAAACGAACAGGTAACAACGGTCATCACAGCATCTGAACCCATCCGCTTTGTGGACATATCAACAGACAAGATTGCAGGAGACCAACCCATAGACAATATTATCCGGCTAAAGCCCAAGGAAACGGGCCACGAAGACGGTGATATACTAGCCATAGTAACCATAGTGACCGAACGGTACCGAACCCAGTACGCACTGCTTTATACGACAAGAATGCGCGAGGCGGTGACCGACAAGGAAATACTCCTACAGGAACGTGAGGCCTTCAACAATCCTGCAGTATCCATGTCGCTTGCCGACATGACATATTATGCACGACGTATCTGGAACTCACCAGCAAGAATCCGCAACGTAGCGAGCAAGGAACACAGAATGATTATGCGGCTGAACAACATCTATTCTGCAGGTGATTATTTCTTTATAGACTACTCGATAGAAAACAAGACCAATATCCGATTTGACATTGACGAGATACGCGTGAAGCTGGCTGACAAGAAAATTACCAAGGCCACGAACTCGCAAGTAATCGAGCTGAAGCCGGCTCTTGTACTGGAATCAGGAAAGACTTTCATCCGAGGCTACCGCAATGTGATTGCCATAAAGAAACTGACTTTTCCGAACGACAAGGTGCTCACCATAGAAATGACCGAGAAACAGATAAGCGGACGTAACATCAGTCTGAACATTGACTATGAAGACGTGTTGTCGGCCGATTCGTTCAACTCTAAGTTGCTGAAGGAGGAATGAGCATGAAAAAGACAATACTGTTAGCCATCACTTGCATGTGTATCTGCCTAGGCGCATCGGCACAGCGCAACAGCGGCCGTCTGTCACTTGGTGTGGGACTTCTGTACAAAAATGGAGCGGAAATGACTCTGGCCTATGAACACGAGATGAATTACCGTCATACCTGGGAGTTCTTCGCCAATGGTTATCTGCAATGGTCGGACTGCAGAACATGTGGTCACATTTGTCCGGAAAGCTTTTGGAGGAATTACCGTACCTGGGGTATCGGTGCAGCCTACAAGCCCTGTGTAATACGAGGAAGGAACCACTATGGGAGTCTCAGAGTGGGAGCATCTGGGGGCAGCGACACCCACAAGTTTGTAGCAGGAATACATCTGGGTTACGAACACAACTATGTACTCCATTCCGGCTGGACTTTCTACTGGCAGGTAAAGAACGATGTAATAATCAAGGGGGCTGACCTGTTCCGTACAGGTATAGCCTTGGGTATCAAACTACCGATAAAATAGGGAAAAAATGAGAAGAAGAATAAAAACGAGAATCTGCCGGTTATTACCGGCAATACTGACAACCATCCTGCTGACGGGCTGCGATGCCCATATTATGGAAAAAGACACCTCCGTGCGTCCGGGACATGTGCTGTGTGTAGATGGCAGCGTCTTAGCATACGATGACTATGCGACCAGCGGCAAGGAAGCCATTGCTGTAGTATTCCATACAAATCCGACCGGTGAGACCGCCGGAAACGGCTATGCGGTATATCTGTGGGATACAGAACCGAAAGCTTTTGCAGACAGTCTCGGTATAGAGCAGGGCACATCAGCCAAGACAGATGCATTTGACGGCAACGAGAACACATTTGCCATCTATGATACGAAGGAAACCACTTCACCCATGGCAGAAACCGTATTTGATATGTGGCGGTATGGCCAGAGTGCCTTCATCCCTTCTGTAGCTGAGATGCGTCTGATGTATTCGGCACGCCAGACAATCAATCCTGTAATAGAGAAATGCGGTGGAGTCCCTCTTCCAGCAGCAACGGACGAGTGCTGGTACTGGACATCAACGGAAGTGGACGGGCAACAGACAGCCAAAGCCTGGCTCTTTTCGCTGGGTAGTGGTGTAATCCAAGAAACACCGAAGATAAAATCTCATAAGTTACGCCCAATAATAACCATATACAAACAATAAACAATGAGCCATGAACGATAATAGTATCTTTTATTTCTACCTAGTTGTGATGATATCGGGAATAGTCCTTATTATCAAGGGACTGAGAAACCAATATGTGGAAAATAAAAAGAAGGCTGCCGCAGATGCAGCCGAGTCAGATAAACAACGGATAGACAACCTTGTATCGGCATTCGGTTCACTGCTGGAGAAAATATCTGCCGACAATGAAAAATATACAGCATTATCATATCAAGTATCCCGTCTGAGAAACTTTGTAAATGAATTGGAAAACAGGCAAAAGGAGCTTGAGGACAGTAACTGTGTCTTATCGGATATAAACACGGAACTGAAACGAAGCAACACCACCTTGATAAACAAAGCTAAAGAACTACGCGAAGACATACGACAACGTGAAGACACTATCAGAGATATGGCAAACTATGTAGATTCAATAAAGAGCATCAAGACAGGTCTTGAAATTGCTGTCAACAACATAGATGCAGAAGAGATACCTTTCCTGTCAAGGGCAATAACCGACCTTGGTATCACACCCTCTGCGAGAGAACGACTTGCAAAGGAAGGAATCCTGTATGTAGGGGAACTGATTCATCTGAACGAGGATTACCTTATGGATATTTGGGGCGTCGGCCCAGTGACCATTGACAGGATAAAGAACAAGCTGAACGAGAACAGCGTATGGTTCGGCATGGATGTAATCAGAATAAACGACCGCTGGTATCGCAGAAAATCAACAAATAATGGATTGAACTATGGAAGAGAGTAAGGAATTGCAGGGATTCTACAAAATATTCCGAGCAGCAATCTACATATCCGTGCTAATGGAGTTCTTTGAATATGCACTGGATCCGATCCTGCTTGACAACTGGAACGGAATCCTGTGCGACATACACGGACGTATCAAGCACTGGATGATATACAATGACGGACATCTGATGTACAGCAAAGTGGCAACTTTCCTGCTCATCTGTATCACCTGTATCGGCACACGTAACAAAAAACAACTGGAATTTGATGCCCGACGAATGGTGCTATATCCACTCGTGGGTGGCGTAGGGACGATTGCATTGTCCGTATGGCTGTACAGTTATACAATAGACATGCAACTGTATAAACTATCACTTAATATCTGGCTCTACATGATAGCCTCGCTTGCCGGTGTGATACTTGTACATACCGCACTAGATAACATATCAAAGTTTCTGAAGGACGGACTGATGAAAGACAGGTTCAACTTTGAGAATGAGAGTTTCGAACAGAGCGAAGAAATACAGGAAAACAAATACAGCGTAAACATCCCCATGCGCTACTATTACAAGGGAAAGTTCCGCAAGGGATGGGTCAGTATCAGCAACCCTTTCCGCGGAACATGGGTGGTAGGTACACCAGGGAGCGGTAAGACGTTTTCAATCATCGAACCGTTCATCCGACAGCACTCAGCCAAGGGTTTTGCCATGGTCGTGTATGATTATAAATTTCCGACCTTGGCGACAAAACTGTATTATCACTACAAGAAGAATCAGAAGCTGGGCAAACTGCCACAAGACTGTAAGTTCAATATAATCAACTTTGTGGATGTGGAATACAGTAAACGTGTGAACCCTATACAAGCAAAGTATATCAACAATCTGGCTGCAGCCAGCGAAACGGCCGAGACATTACTTGAATCATTGCAGAAAGGAAAGAAAGAAGGTGGTGGCGGAAGTGACCAGTTTTTCCAGACTTCTGCTGTGAACTTCCTGGCAGCCTGTATATATTTTTTTGTTAATTACGAGAGAGAGCCGTATGATGCCAAGGGGAACAAGCTGTACGCCGAAAAACGGCAGGATCCGGAAACGAAGTTTTGGAAACCGACCGGAATGGTGCGTGACAAAGAGGGTGGTAATATCGTTGAGCCTGCCTATTGGTTGGGAAAGTACTCGGACATGCCACACATATTGTCATTTTTGAACGAAAGCTACCAGACTATCTTTGAGGTGCTGGAAACGGATAACGAAGTAGCACCCCTACTCGGACCATTCCAAACTGCTTTTAAGAACAAGGCCATGGAGCAGCTGGAAGGTATGATCGGCACATTGAGAGTATATACATCCCGTCTGGCAACCAAAGAATCTTATTGGATTTTCCACAAGGACGGGGACGACTTTGACCTAAAAGTGAGCGACCCGAAGAGCCCAAGTTACTTGCTTATAGCCAATGACCCGGAGATGGAAAGCATCATTGGTGCGCTGAATGCCCTTATCCTGAACCGTCTTGTGACCCGTGTGAATACCGGACAGGGCAAGAATATCCCAGTGAGCATCATCGTGGACGAGCTGCCGACACTGTATTTCCATAAGATAGACCGACTGATTGGTACTGCGCGAAGCAACAAAGTAAGCGTGACGCTGGGATTCCAGGAACTGCCACAGCTTGAAGCCGACTACGGCAAGGTAGGTATGCAGAAGATTATCACCACTGTGGGTAATGTGGTAAGCGGTTCTGCCCGCTCAAAAGAAACACTGGAATGGCTGTCGAACGATATTTTCGGCAAAGTCGTACAAGTTAAGAAAGGTGTGACCATCGACAGGGACAAGACCAGTATCAATCTAAATGAGAACATGGACAGCTTGGTACCAGCCTCAAAAATATCAGACATGGCAACAGGATGGATATGCGGCCAGACAGCGAGAGACTTCGTAAAAACCAAAGTAGGCAACGGTGGGACGATGAATATCCAGGAATCGAAAGAGTTCAAGACCACAAAGTTCTTCTGTAAAACGGATTTTGATATGGCAGAAATAAAGAAAGAAGAAGCTGGATATATTCCACTACCTAAATTCTATACATTCAATTCAAGGGACGAAAGGGAACGCATCCTGTACAAAAACTTTGTACAGGTAGGGCTGGATGTAAAAGAAATGATTAAAGATGTACTGAATAAACGCGGAGCAAAATGAAATATAAAAAAATATTTGTCTTCATGCTGATAATGTCAGTTCTGACAACTGTATATGGACAGGAAAAG
Organism: Phocaeicola coprophilus DSM 18228 = JCM 13818; assembly: GCF_000157915.1. Taxonomy (GTDB): domain Bacteria; phylum Bacteroidota; class Bacteroidia; order Bacteroidales; family Bacteroidaceae; genus Phocaeicola; species Phocaeicola coprophilus. Next base: position 113,184 of record NZ_EQ973638.1, read on the forward strand.
CACAGAACAAAACTAATACCCACCAAACTGTCCATATATAGGTTACCCCCGCTGGAAAGAGCTATCAGTTGTATAAAATTCTATGAGGATTGGCATGGAGAGAAAAAACACTGGCCCTATGTAGGATGGGGACATAAGGTACTTCCCTATGAGAGATTCACCAATGACATCACAAAAACGCAAGGGGATTCTATTCTTAGAGCAGACATGAGGAAACTGTGTCGTCTTTTTCGAAAATTCGGTCGTGATTCGACACTTTTATCCTGCTT
>NZ_EQ973637.1:0-38921 GCF_000157915.1 Phocaeicola coprophilus DSM 18228 = JCM 13818
TCGCACGATAAATTCAAAACAGCTTCTAAGTAAATCCGAATATTTCATATATGCTTATTTTAATTTAAGTAAGCTCATAGGTAATCTTGAATGCAGTCAATCATTCTTGCGCATTCGTCCTTGCAGGTGCGTCATGCGTATAATCCAATACGCGTATATTTTCAGGCAAGTTTGTTTCCAACAAGGTTTTCATCCTTTTATGGAACGGACATGGATAACCGATAGGAGTACCTTTCTGTATACATGAAGCAAAGGCGATTGTGTCGGCGCCTCGTTCTACGAGCATCTTTGCACGTAATATGGATTTTTTACCCGGACATCCGCCGCAAGTAGTAAATCCGATTATTTCAATTTCTTCGTTACTGCCTTCAAAAACGCCTTTGCGTTTCTTCACGGCTTTGAAACACCCGTTTCCCGGACAGAAGTCTTCGGTCTGTTGGCATCTGATAATTCCTAATCTCATGTTTTTATCTCCAAATTTATAAACAGTTAATATACAATACCCTTGCAACTGAGTTGCAAAGACGTTTTTTCAAAATCCTTTTTTCTCCCTTATTGTCTTTTATCTGCAAGGAGAACGTTATCTTTGTTCCCTAAATACCATTTTTATGAATCATAAAGAAACTTACGGCATATTCCCCGACAAAACCACGGAGCGTATTTCCCTGCTGAAATACTCCAAAAGCTCGTGTGGCGTGGACTTCCTGCTGAACACGGCGGAAAGCACGGAAAAGCGCGGCTGGTTCGATACGGACAAACGGTACAAGACCGACTTTTTCGAGTTCTATTTCTTCCACAAAGCGGAAGGGCACCTGTTTCTGGCAGGCGAGAGGATAGAACTGCATCCCGGCACGGTGCTCATCATTTCGCCTTTTCAGCTTCAGGAGTGGCACGTGGACTTGGACAAGCTGAACTACACGTTCCTCGTCTTTCAGGAAGAGTTTGTAAACAACTTCCTTTCCGACAAGTATTTCATGTACCGCCTGCTTTATTGCTACCAGCATGATTATCCTCCGTATTTCAGCATGGACGGAAAGGATGCCGCGCCTTTGCTCGACCTGCTCCGTAGGATGAAGAAAGAACTGCACGCTCCCGTTGCCGATAGCTACCACATGATTGTCGCCTACCTCTACCAATTCCTGCTGTTGCTTAACCGCCATTATGCACAGCTGTTCAACCTGCCTTTCACATTGCCCTTGAACAATTATGCGTACCAGTACAAGCAACTGCTGGAAAAGAATATCTGCACTACAAACCGCGTGGCGGACTATGCCACGATGATGGGCATCAGTCGCGTATCGCTCAACAAGGCGGTGATGCGCGAATTCGGTTTATCCGCCGTGCATCTGCTGAAGCAACGTCTGTTACAGGAGGTAAAAAATGACCTGCTGTTTTCCGGTCTGTCGGTCAAGGAGATTGCCTTCCGGCTACACTTCTCCGAACCAAACCACCTGATGCGTTTTTTCAAGCAGATGACGGGGCAGACTATCAGCGGGTTCCTGTCAGAAATGGAGCAAGGCAACTGATTGCTCTTTTCACCACTTCACCGGCTCATTCAAAATCACGCCATCAGTGGCGTCTTCTGCCGTGAACGTGCCGCCCCGATACTGCACACAGAGCATCACGAGAGGAGTTGTCCCGTTGTTGCGCACGCTGCGCTTTCCGTCGGGAGACACACGTACCACGCTGCCTTCTTCAACAGGGAACACTTGTCCGTCCACTTGGAACTCGCCTTTTCCCGAAAGGAAAAAATAAAGTTCCTCGTGGTTCTTGTGGGTGTGGAGGAATCCTGTTTCTGTTCCCGGCTGAAACATTTGGAACGAGAATTCGCTGCCTGTTGCCTGAAGTGCGGCTCCTCCGAACACCTTACCCGGAATCTTTACTTCAGGGGACAATTCCAATACATAGTCACCCAGTTCACTCAGTTTGCCAACGCTTATAGCGCTGAAATTTTCGGCTGTCGCCATTTTCTTAATCTCTTTCATTTTAAATTCTTTTAAATGTTCATTAAAGTTTATGCAAAAGAATATGATTATCAGTGTCTTGAAATGTTATTCGATATAATGCTGATTATTTTTAATCCTTCATTCATAAATCTACTGTTTCTCCGTCCTCAGGGATAATCAGGCGGTTCATGTCAATCTTGCGATGTCTCGCCTCGTTACGCAGGATTTCACGAGTGGTCTGACAATGGTCAATGGCATCCATGTGCACAGCTATTAGTTTGACATTAGTTGGCAATTCGTCCAGCATCCGCATCACTTCGTCCTCGTCGGGGATGATAGAGCCGTCCACTTTGGAAAACTCAGGGAATATCGCCCCTCCGCTGTTTACTACGATATAATCAGGTTTGAATCTTTCCACGGTTTCTGCGATGCACTTTTCCCACTTGCAGTCTCCCATAATATATATGGTAGGGCAATCTTCCGCCGTCAATACATATCCAGACACGGCACCCATCATTTCACCGATTTTGCCGAATCCATGATGTCCGCTTACACGGTGAATGGTCATATTTCCCGATACCGTCATGTCTTCAATAGGCTTCACCTGCGTAAAGCCGTCCTGTTCTACCGTTTCCTTATCTTGCGGTTGCGTGTAATAGGGAATGTCTTTCGGCAAATGTTCTTTTACTGTCGCGTCATAATGGTCAGGATGTATATGTGTCTGCAACACCATATCCACCCCCTCCGTTATTTCATCAATGGGCATAGTCAGATGTACCCTTGGACTTTTATTCACGCCGAGTGCGGACTGTATTGTGCCCTTATCGGCAAAAAACGGGTCTATGAGGACGGTATGTCCTGCATAACGGATTTTCAACGTGGCGTTGCGCACCAACCTTACAGATGTTTCTTTCTCCATAATGCTACTTTCTTTATAAATGATTATGGTGCAAAGTTCGGCAGATTAAATGAGCCGTGCTCTACCAAAAGACAACGAATAAGTACCATTTTGATAAAGTCTGCCTGTTCCCAAGCAATGCAGGCATCATTTTTACGCTGTCTGCCTATGTTCCGTCTTGGGCGGCGTACCCGTAAACCTCCGATGATGCCAATCCGGCAGGATTCGCTCCGTTCGAGGTTCGGACAGCACTTATCCGCGCCGATTGGCATTGAAAAGACCTCCGACAGTACCAATCCGGTAGGATTTGCCCCGTCCGAGACTCGGATAACACCAATCCGTCAGGATTAGTACTATCGGAGCTTCGGATAAATGAAATCCGTCCCGATTATCATTTTCGTTGTCCTGTCTCGCCCCGGATGTGAGGGTATCTCATGTCCGGGATGAGGTGGCCTCAAGTCCGGGGTGAGGCTACCTCAACTCCGACCTTTGGTCAGAAAGCCTCCGGACGGATTATTGTCGAAACACGCTTATCAAAATGGTAGTATGCGGCAAAAGTTTGGTAGCTTCCGTTCCGCCCGTTCCCCCTACCTTTGCAGTCGGAATCATTAAAACAATATCTGTATGGTTGCACAAGAGAAAATAGATTTATTAAGAAAGAAAATTGACGAGGCAGATGCCATTGTCGTGGGCGGCGCGTCGGGGATGTCCGCCGCATCGGGTTTCAAGTTTTATTATCAATGCGACGATGTATTTCGCAGGATTGCCGGTTCATTGGAACAGAAATACGGTTTCCATAACTTCTTTGACGGGCTTTATGACCGCCAGCACACACGGGGCGAGCATTGGGCCATGCTCCTGCGCGTGGCAAAATATATTTACGAGTGTGAAACCGGAGGTACCTATAAAGACCTTGCCGAACTGTTGCGGGGCAAGAACTATTACATTGCCACGACCAATCAGGACGCACAGTTTTTCCGTGTCTTTCCGGCAGAGCGCATCACGCGCATACAGGGCGACTGGCGGTATTGGCAATGCAAACGTCCGTGCCATGACGAAATCTATTACAACAAGGAGCAGGTATTCCGGCTTTGCGAGGCGATAGAGGATGATGCCTTGCCCGATGAGCTTATACCGCGCTGTCCGCATTGTGGCGGCGTGATGGACGCATGGGTCAGGTCGCATACCTTTTTGCAGGGTGAATACTACGAGAAAGAAATGCAGAGGTATATGGATTTCCTTCGCCGTAATGCCAACCGCAAGACGCTTTTCCTTGAATTGGGTGTCGGACTTATGACTCCGATGTTTATTAAGGAACCGTTCATGAACATGGTCTATCAATGGCCACATGCGTTTTATGCCACGCTGAATCCGCAGCACGCCCTCGTGCCAAAAGAGATTGCAAAGAAAAGCCTCGCCATCAGCGATGACATTGCCATTACTTTGAAGCAATTGCTCGGCAAGTCCACCGCCGGGATGAAAGAATTTAATGTAAAGGAAGCGTTTAACCCTGCAAGAGTTTATTGATATGACACCTATACAGAAAGCAGCAGAAACCATTGCCTGTGCCGATGCCCTGCTGATAGGGGCAAGCAACGGGCTGTCCATATCCGAAGGCTACCACATCTTTGCCGATAACGAAATGTTCCGCCGACAGTTCGGTGACTTCCAGCAGAAGTACGGCATACGCAATGTCATCGAAGGATGTTTTTATCACTATCCGACCATGAATGACCGACAGGAGTTCCTCGACCGTCTGATGCGGTATTGGGTAAAAGACTACCGCCCGTCACAGGTGATGAAAGACCTGCGCTCTATCGTCAGCGGCAAGGATTACTTCATCCTGACCTCCAACGCCGACACGCATCTGGAACTGTCCGGCTTCGATGCGGAACGGATATTTGAGATAGAAGGCACTTTTGAGAACATCGTCATGAACATCCCCGTTCAAGACAAGAGCCGGGTAGCAAACGCATTCCTCGACCGTTATCACGGCAAACGGCTCGTGATATTAGAACTGGGTATCGGCAAACGGAACCGCATGATAAAACTTCCGCTTATGCAGTTAGCAGCCGACGAGCCTCACGCCACCTATATCACGCTGAACCTTGCCCTCGAACTGTACATTCCGGATGCCATTGCCCACAAGTCGATTGGTTTGGAAGGCGACATTGCGGTGACACTTGGGGAGTTGAAAAGACTGTTGCCATGAGAACGCCACAATACATTGTCGAGACATTGCCGGAGCAGGTGAAAAATGATTTCCTGTATTGGACTGAATACATGGAAAACAATCTGGTTTTCCACCTGCCCGATTCGGAATGGCATACCAAAGGGCACTGCGAACGTGTATTGCTTTACGCCCTGCTGATTGGGGTACAAGTATCCGGCTGCGGAAGGGACGAGTTGCGCGCATTGGCACATGCCTCCATATTCCACGACACGTGCCGTCAGGACGATTTCCTTGATGTGGAACATGGGGCACGTGCGGCATCCTATTACATGAAATATTGTGAACAGAACAAAGACCTCGTGTTCCTCGAACCGGCATTATGAAGTATCATGACCGGGATGATAAGGTAGGCATGGAAGCCATTGGCAATGCCTGTCCGGAAGATAAGGAACAGGCTATCCGCCTATATGGAATCTTCAAGGATGCCGATGCGCTCGACCGTTTCCGGCTGGGAGCAAACGGATTGGACACACGCTTCCTGCGAAACTCGGAAGCGATGCTGTTGGTTGATTTTGCAAGAGATTTGGTAAGACAAACCGTTTAGATTCAGCAAAGAAAGATGAAACGCTTGCTATTGATTATAGACCCTCAAATTGACTTCATAAACGGCACGCTTCCGGTTCCGGAGGCGATTCCGAAAATGGAAAGATTGGCTGCATATATCAAACGGACAGACGGGGAATATGCGGCAAAAGCAATTACACTGGATTGGCATCCGTACAATCATTGCTCATTTAGGGAGAATGGTGGGGAGTGGCCGATGCATTGCGTACAGAATACAACAGGCGCGGCAATCTGTCCGGCATTGGTGGAACCGCTTTATACGACACACGGTGAAGTGACGGTTCTGAGGAAAGGTGTCCGTCAGGATTCGGAAGAATACTCCATCTTCAGAAACGAGGCATCGTCCGTACATTTGGATAACCTGATAAATGGCTTGCATATTGACCGGATAGACTTGTGCGGAATAGCCGGGGATGTATGCGTGCTTGACACGCTGAAAGACGGCATCAAGAGGTATGGAACATCCATGTTCCACGTCTTGCAGGAATTCTGTCCGTCTTTGGACGGGGGAAAGGCTTTGGACATGACCATTAAAAAACTGTTGCCATGAAACAAATCATCAGACATTTTACGGATGACGACCTGTACAAGTTTACCATGTGTTGTGCCGTCATCGACAACTTCCCACGGGCGCAGGTCAAATACACATTTACCGACAGGGATAATACAGCATACCCCGTCGGCTTTGCCCAAGCATTGGAAGAACAGATAATGATGCTGGAATCTGTAACCATTACCGACGAGGAGATAGATTTCATGAGACGCAAGTGCAGGTATATCCCGGCATGGTTTTACACCTATCTTAAAGGATACCGTTTCAACCATGAATGGGTCAAGGTACATCAAGACGAGGACGGGCATTTGTATGTGGATATTGAAGGCTGTTGGTCAAACACCATCTTGCTGGAAGTAAAACTCCTTGCCATTATCTCAGAACTTTATTACACCATGACCGGGGAGGATAGCCGCTTTGATTATCAAGCCTATTATGACAAATCTTACGAGAAAGGGAGGCGGTTGTTGGAGGCAGGGTGTGTGTTCAGTGATTTCGGTACACGGCGCAGGGCCTCTTTTGAAGCGGAGGATGTCGCTGTACGTGCAATGAAAGCGTGCAGCCATGACAATAATTGGCCGGGAAAGTTTGTTGGGACCAGCAATGTTTATCTGGCGATGAAGCATGATTTGTTGCCTGTCGGCACGATGGCTCACGAATTTGTATGCGCCATCGGTGGAATGTACGGCCCGCAAATGGCAAACCACATTGCCATGAACTCTTGGCGGAACACTTTCCGTGGAGCGTTGGGCACTTATCTGTATGACAGTTTCGGTTGGGATATTTTCAGCATGAACTTCTCCGAGGATTTTGCCAACCTGTTCAAAGGATTGCGGATAGACAGCGGTGACAATTATGAGCAACTGATGAAAATCGTTGGGAAATACCGTTCGTTGGGCATTGACTCCAAGACAAAACAAGTCGTATTCAGCAATGCGCTTGACGTTTCAAGCGCAATCCAAATCCAGCAATATGCCAAAAATTACTGTTTGCCCTCATTCGGGATAGGCACTCATTTCACCAATGAGTTTGTTGGGGTTAAGCCCCTCAATATCGTCATAAAACTGATTGCCGCGAAGATTACGGAATCATGGGCTTTCTACAATGACACCTGCAAAATAAGTGAAGACAAGGGCAAGCATACGGGAAACCCCGAAGTAGTAAAACGATTCATGGAAGCCTTACATATAAAATGATTATGGGAACTTATCGTAAACACCTTTCGGGAGATATGGCTTTCAGGTCATTTGTCCCGACACCGCTTTCAGAAATACGCATAGTCCATACCGAAAGGCTGGACAAGCTGATAATGGAAGTAGAGGATGCCATGCGCAGGTTGAACGCTTATGCAGTACAACTGTCCGATGAACAAGTCCTGCAATTCATGAGGCAGGAGGCTGAATCATCCTGCAAATTGGCATCGGGTGGGCAGTCTGTTTCATTTGCATTGGGTGCGGATACGGATGATGAATCAATGGAGGATGCGGAGAATCTTCTTAAAGCCACCCTTTATGCCCTTGAAGCGATGGATGAACTGCCGTTAAGTGCCCGACTATTGAAAAATATCCATTATCTGATGTGCGACAGCGAAAGATATGCCAAGAAATATCCGGGCGAGTTCCGCAATTCTCCCGTCTGGATAGGCAGGAAAGGAAGCGGACTGAATGATGCGCTGTTTGTTCCTCCTGTCTATGAAGATATGGCCAATGCCTTTTCCGACCTTGAGCGCTATATTCATTATGAAGAATTGGAGAATGTATTTGTCCGTGCAGCCTTGATACATTACCAATTCGAGATGATACATCCGTTTATTGATGGAAACGGCAGAGTCGGGCGGTTGTTGAACACGCTCTTTTTAATCAGTCAGGATGCAGTTAGAAAGCCCATCTTACAGTTGTCAGATGTGCTAAATCAACATAGTTTTCAATATTACATGGAACTGCAACGGTTGAATGAAACGGGGAATTATGAACAATGGATAGATTTCTTTCTTCGTATTTTGAAAAATGCAATTCCAAGAGTTGTCAGATAGGATTATTTGTTTTGTATCTTTGACAATATTAATGCTTCTTATAAAGTCAACGGGATGATACGCCTCCCTCACTTCCCAAAGTATGGGGAGCAAGCCGTTTCGGTACGTCCGAAACACAAACCTGCTCCCATAAAAACTTTGCCCCAATGGATACTCCTGTTTCTTTAAGTCAATCGTATGTCATAAAATAAAGTCATACTTCATTCTACATCAAGCTCAGGTTTATTAGCAGGCTTATTTGAACCTGACGAACGCCACAGGCTACCACACCGATGCCAAATGCTGCCACGCAGGTGCGAAGTGGTTGGATTGTGCCGGACTTCGCTTTTCTTTGCATCACGGACGCTTGGAACAGCCGTCACGGGTTCGGCGGATAACGCCACTCCCTGCCACAAGCTGCCACGATTGTGCCAACCCATCGTTTGATGCGCAATGCCCATTTACTTTGCGTCCAAAACCGAGTATCAACAGTAAAAAAAACAGTATCGACAATGGAAGTATTGATTTTTCAGAAAGAAGCGTTTGAGGAAATGGCGGCAAAGTTCAGCCGTTTCTCAGACCGTGTGAACGAACTCCTTGCCAAGCAAGGCGGCAAGTCATTAAACCGCTGGATGGACAACCAAGAGGTCTGCCAACAGTTGAACATCAGTCCGCGCACTTTGCAGACGCTGCGTGACAACGGCACGCTGGCTTATTCGCAGATAAACCACAAGGTGTTTTACCGACCGGAGGATGTATTGCGCATCGTCAAGCCTGTGGAGAACAAACCTAAATCTGCAATGGCATGAGTGAAATGATTACCAAGAACCATGCGCTTGTCGCCGAGTTCGGCGACAGCCTTGACCGTCTGCTGGACGGTATCGAGAACTTTATGGCAAACAGCCGTCCGACATTGGGCGGTGAACGCTTCCTGACGGACAAGGAGGTGTCGGCACGGCTGAAAGTGAGCCGACGCACCTTGCAGGACTACCGCAACAACGGCATAATCGCCTATTACCAGTTGGGCGGCAAGATTCTATACAAGGAATCGGACATCGAACGGATGCTTGCCGCCAATTATAGGGAAGCGTTCAGACGGCATCCATAATTTGAACAAAGGGAATACGACCAGACGGCATCAGGTCGTATTCCTTACCTTGTCTGGTCGTATATCCTTCGTATCAACAACTTGGGGCTTTTCGTATATATGCCGCTGGCGAAAAGAACAAATATAACGGTTCTTTCCGATTGGCGGCATATAGTTTCCCCATGATGAACCGCCGGAAAGCCACGCTCTCCCTACTTCTCAACTTGAAGGAAACGGCTATCACCATTTCAAGACTGTAAACATCGTATTTTATCCCGTTGTCCTGTTTGATGTACCGCTTCGTTTCGCTTTCCAACAATTCCATGTTTTTGTAGATAAAGTGTATAGCCTTGCGGATGTCGCAGCCGAACACGTTGAACGCATCGGACATTTCCTGCTGCGTCATCCAAACGGGAGCGGTCGGCATGGCAACCGCCCCGTTTTCTGTGATTGTGATTATTCCCCGTTCCATTGTCATGCCTCATATTATTTATTATCAATGTTTGTTTCTTTTGGCAGTTCTTGTCTTTTGTACCATTTGCCCGTTCCGTACATCATTCTGATCGCCATCAGGTTGTCCATGTCCTTTGAAATCTTCTTGTCAGTAACCTCCGCGTACCGCTGGGTAGTCCTTATACCTGAGTGACCCATCATCTTGGCAATGCTCTCGATGGGTATTCCCTCCGAAATCAAGAAAGTTCCGAACGAATGGCGGCTTTGATGGTAGGACAAGTTTTCTTTCCGTCCTATCGCCACACCCAACTCGTGTATCTCGAACCACATCTCGTCACGGCTCGGAAGCGGAAACACGGGCTTCGTGTCGTCGGTCGTGTTGTAGAGGTCGAGTATCTGCTCCGCTATCGGATGCAGGGGGATGAACGCCTCCACGTTGGTCTTCTTGCGGTTGATGCGGATGTAACGCCTGCCGTCCGCCGTCGTGCCGATATGGTGCGGATGGAGCAGCATGATGTCCACATATGTCAACCCCGTGAACGTTGAAAACAAAAATGCCCTGCGCCCAAGTTCCTGCAACGGGTCGAGCATGGGCGTTTCAAGGATGGCTTTCAGTTCCGCACGGCTGATATGCATGTGCTTCAGCGCGGGCTTCTTCTCGTATTCCATGTCCTCCAACGGGTTGGCACGGAGTATCTCGTAGTCCACGGCGAGGTACACCAGCTTGCTCAGCCAGCACAGGCACTTGTTGATTTGTTGTGCGCTGAAATTCTTGTTGCGCTTCATGAAAGCCTTGTAGGAACTGCCGAAATCTTCCGTGATGTCGCTGAACTCGATGTCCTCCTTGCCCAACGATGTGAGATAGTCTTTCAGGTATTTCTGGTAATATCCCGAATGGCGGTAGGTGGACGTGGAGTTTATCTCCTTTGAACGGGCAAGCAGCCGTTCACGCTCCCTTTCGCCCATCTGCAACAGCTTGGTGGGGATGACGGCTTTCCTTGCCAGCGCATTTTTGAGCAGTTCGGCACTCACCACGTTCTGTTTCTTCAACGAATCCTCATAGGTAAGTTCAACGGACTTCTTGAACTCCTGCAAGCGGCTGTTCTCGCGGACGGTGCGAATGGTTCCCTTGCTGCTGTTCCAGTCCTCCGGTCTGCAATAGATGCCGGTGATTATCGTGGAACTCTTGCCGTCTATGGTGATGCGGCAGAGGGCGGCGGTCGTGCCGTCAGCCTTTACTTTGTTACGGTTGATGTACGGTAATATGGAAAATGTACTGCGCATAATGAAATTCTGATTTTAATTGGTTACAAAACAAGTTTCAAGTCTTTGGTCGCCTCGATGTATCTGTCCATGTCCTCAAACAGCTTTTTCGGAGTGACACGGGCATAGACTTGGGTCGTGGTTATATCGGAGTCCGGCGATATATTGCATACCGGTTGACAGGCTCCATCGGCCATGTGAGAAATTGGTTCCGGCATACAGCTTGTGTCCGGGAGCTGCAACGACGGGGTCCTTCATGTGGAGGTAGCTGTAGTTTCCGTCCACAGACCAGTGGCGGTTGATCCGGAAAGCCGCCTGCACTTCAATACCGGTATTTTCTATTTCTCCGGAGTTCTGGTTCAGCATACCGCTTCCGTTGGGATTGGGGAGAGTGAGAATCAGATTCTTTCCGTCAATGTAAAACAGGTTGATACCGTAATTCAGCCGTCCGTTCAGCAGCCGTTGTGAGAAAGCCAGTTCGTAATTCCACATAGATTCAGGCTGAAGATCCGGATTCTGGGGAGGGAACATATACATTTCCCGAAGGATGGGATAGCGGAATCCTTTTGAGGCAGAAGCTTTCAGTTCCATGGTATGAGGCAGATGAAAAGCGAGTCCGGCCTGAGATACCCATTCTGTTCCTATGCGGGAATGATGATCCACCCGGAGTCCCGCATTCAAGGTGAGCCAGGTGTTGAAGTCCTGACGGAAGTCAATATACCCGGCCAGTTCGTCTTCGTGTTTGTCTACCAGCTCGGAAGTCGTCCCTGCCTGACTGCCACTGACATATTCGTTCCATGCATGGCCTCCGTAACGGAACCAGTCGAATCCCAGAGTAATGCGGTTCCCTTGAAAGAAACGGGTGCTCTGGTAAAGTGAGATACCCCTCATGTTGTCGTGTGACAGGAAGCGGCTGTCCTGAGGGCTTTCGCCGGCAGAGGGAGTATAACCGTCATTGATCCAGTGGTTCCCCCAGTTGTAGAAAATACTCAGTGCTCCGGAAGTCTTTTCATACCGGTTTTCCAGGGCCAGTGAAGTCATACCCCGCGTGATGCGCTGGTCACCGTCTGTGAGAGGCGCACTGACCGGACCGGGATAAGATGCATTGAAATGCGTTACGTTTACATCTCCCTGCAGATTTCAGTTGCGGCTGATTTCATAACCGAGTTTGGCATAACCTCCATATTGTTCAAAACCCATATCCGGGCGATGTCCGTCGGTGCGGTTGTAGGAACCGGAGAGGACACTCGAAAAGCCTCCTTTGCGGATACGGTTAGTCAGTTCCGTTTCCAGGGTGTTGTAGGAACCATATCCCGTATGGAGGCTGGTGTTGAATCCGTCCTCCTGCATCTTGCGGGTAACGATATTCACCACGCCACCCATGGCGTTTGATCCGTAAAGCACAGAAGCCGGTCCTCTCAGTACTTCCACCCGTTCGGCCAGGAACGACTGGTAGGCATCGGCGATCGGATGGCCGAAGATGCCGGCATATTGCGGATGTCCGTCGATCATGACCATCAGCCGGGCAGAACTTCCGCTCAGTCCGCGGAGCGAGATACTGCCTGCTGCCCCGTTGGACACACCGTAACCCATGATGCCCCGCGATGTAACGAAGAGACCGGGGATCTGTTCGGTGAGAACAGGGAGAAGCGAAGATTGCCGGGAATTTTCTATTTGAGCGCGTCCGACAATAGAGACAGTTTGTGAGAGATGGCGTACATCTGTTTTCTGACGGGCACCGGTTACAACCACTTCGTCGATCTGGTAGGAAGTTTCTGTTGAAAGTGTGTCATGCAGTTGTTTCTGGCTCCTTCCCGGCTGGCAGGCAAGGGCAATCAGAGCAAGTATAGATTCCTTTCATTGGGATAGTCTGATGGATAATTTCTTTTGTGTTTCGTGATATTTTAAACAATTGCGGCGCAAAGATATGGATTAGTTTTTAAAGTACAGAGTCTCCTTTATATTAGCGGGAAGAGAAAGATATTTTCCGCTTCCACCGGGGCAGATACCAGAGACAGATGAAGAGTGATACCAGTGTGGAGAGCGGGGGAGCATATCCCATCCAGACCAGCGTGGTCGGGTCAATGTGACTGAAGGCCCACGAAAGAGGGATGCGGAACAACAGGGTGGCGATGAGGCTGTGTACCATGGGAAACCAGGAGTTTCCCTGTCCGCTGAAATAGGAATTGAAGCAGAACACGAAACTCACCATAATGCAGTCGATGCTGTATCCCCGCAGGTATCCGGCTCCCATCGTGATGACAGCGGGATCACTTGTAAAGATGCGCAGCAGGGTGTCGGGAAGAAACTGGGAATAGAGGCACATTGATACGCCGAAGACCAGTGCCATGCCGATCCCTGCCTTGAGGCAGCGGTTCATGCGTTCTGTCAGTCCGGCACCGAAGTTTTGTGCAGTCATGGCTGCCACGGCGGACGAGATGGCCACGGGAGGCAGCATGGCAAAGATGATGATTTTTTCAACCACACCGAGGGCTGCTGACGCAATGACCCCCATCTGATTGACGATGACCGTGATAAGCAGAAAGGAGATATTGATCAGAGCGTCTTGCAGGGCAATGGGAGCTCCCAGCAGAACGATGCGTCGGGACAGAAGACCATTCAGCCGGATATCCTGTCGGGTGAAACGGAAGCTGAACCCGCGGCGGCGCAGGAATATCAGAGCGGTCAGGAAACTGATGCCTTGTGAGGCGATGGTGGCAAAGGCTGCTCCCGCTGCCCGTAAATGAAAACCTCCGACCAGCAGGAAGTCGAGTGTGATATTTATGGCACAGGCCAGAGCTACAAAATAGAGCGGTGTGCGCGAGTCTCCCAGCCCGCGCAGGATTCCGCAAATGACATTGTAACCGATAATGAACGGAATCCCCAGCGAGCAGATCAGCAGATAATGGCAGGTGTCGCGCATGGCTTCGGCAGGAGTATGCATCAGTGCGGCTATCGGATTGTGGAGCAAGGTCATGAGCAGGGTAAGAAAACCTCCCACCAGGGCAAACAGCCAGATGGAAGAACCGATGATGGACGCAGTTTCTTTGTCATTGCGTGCTCCGGTGGCGATGCCGATAAGTACCGTGATGCCTGTGGTCAGTCCCAGAATGATACCGGTGACAGTCTGCATCACCTGACTGCCGATGGCGACTCCGGCCACGCTTGCTGCGTCGTCAAACTGTCCCACTACGAAGAGGTCTGCGCCTCCGTAAAGGGCTTGCAGCATATTGGCCAGCAGATAGGGGAGGGCGAACTGAAACAGTACGCCGGGTACATTTCCCTGTGTCAAATCAAGTTTTTTCATTTTTCTGTTTGTTTTGTCTGTTTTTGATAAAAAGAAAAGCCGGATAAGGTGATTGGTTTTACCCAGTCATCTTATCCGGCCTTTTTCCGGCCCTCCGATGAGGATTACAAAACGCTAGTTCCGTTATGTCGCTGCAAAGGTAGGACGATTTTCCGGAGTTGCCAAATCTTTGCAGCGAATTGTTCATCTGCCTGTACCGAAGCAGGCAGTTCGTTGCGTCTGAATCGTGCGGTCGTTGCGGCCAGATTATGCGGTCGATTGAGGCGAATCGTGCGGTCGTTGCAGCCCAATCGTGCGGTCGATTTTTTTGCATTGACCAGTCAATGCGAAGGTATCGTGCGGTCGTTGCAGGAACTACTTCCCGTCGGTGAGCGAATAAGGTTTGTCGGCCTTCTTGAGTCCCCGTGACTTGTTGGGAGATGCGCTCATGACGAATGTAATTTCTCCACCTTTCATCAGGTCTTCCTGGGTGAGATACATCTTGTCGTAGCGCTGTCCGTTCAGATAAACTTCCTTGACATATCGTTTCTTGTCGCTGACTCCCGGCGCTTTGATCCGGAACGTCTTTCCGTTGGGAAGCTGTAATTCCTGGCTGGGCAGATAGGGCGCTCCCAGTACATACTGGTTACTTCCCGGGCAAACCGGATAGAATCCCAGCGACGTGAAGATATACCAGGCCGACATCTGTCCGCAGTCATCGTTTCCGCTCAGTCCGTTCAGGTGATTTCGATACATGCGGTTCATGATTTCCCGTACCCAATACTGTGTTTTCCAGGGCTCTGAAGTCCAGGCATACAGGTAGGGAACATGGTGGCTGGGTTCATTTCCGTGTACGTAACCGCCCAGCAGACAGTCGCGGGTAATGTCTTCGCTTTTCTCATAATACTGGGCCGGCAGATCCATGGAGAAGAGGTCGTCCAGCCGCTTGATGAACTGACGGTCGCCGCCCATCAGGGAGATCAGTCCGTTGACATCGTGCGGAGCATGGAACGAAAAGTTCCAGGAGTTTCCTTCGATAAATCCTTCTCCGTGTGTCTGGAGCGGATCAAAATTGGTCTTGAATCTTCCGTCGGCATAGCGGGGACGGGCAAATCCTGTTTCCCGGTCGAAAATATGGCGGTAGTTCAATGCGCGTTTGCGGTATGTCTCTGCAAGTTCCGTGTCTCCGCTTCTCCGTGCCATTTCATAGATGCACCAGTCGTCGTAAGCATATTCCAGCGTAGTGGATGCGGCCGTGGCTGATTCTTCCAGAGGCACATAGCCCAGTTTCTGATACGAAGCCAGTCCTTCGTAATAAGGAACCTGAGAGGTGCGTACCATGGCTTTCAGTGCTTCCTGCGGGTTGATGTCAGCTCCTTTGGCAATGGCATCCAGCACGACTGATACCGAATGATAGCCGCTCATGCACCAGTTTTCGTTGGCCATGTGGCTCCAGACCGGTAGCATGCCGTGAACGCTCTGCTGCTGATGGCGGAGCATGGACTGCACCATGTCGCGGTTTTCCTGCGGTTTCATCAGCGCCAGCAGCGGGTGTTCGGCCCGGTAGGTATCCCATAGCGAGAAGACCGTGTAGTTGGTAAATCCTTCTGCCTGATGGATGTTGTTGTCGAGTCCCCGGTACTTCCCGTCCACATCGGTATATACCGACGGATTGATCATCGTGTGATAATAGGAGGTATAGAACATGGCTTTCTGATCCTCATTGCCTTCGATCCGGATGCTTCCCAGTGCCTTGTTCCAGCTATCCCGGGCTTCCTGTGCCAGTGTCGTGAAGTCTTTTCCTCCGGTTTCTTCCTGCAGGTTCCGGAGTGCTCCTTCCGTGCTGACACCCGACAGGCCGACTTTGATCTCCAGTTCATTGCCGTCTGATGTGTCAAACTCAAAGTAGGCTACGATCTTTCGTCCGGCCATTTCCGGAAAGTTCTCGTTCAGTTTGAACCGGCGCCAGAAGCCGTTGTAAGCCACGGGTGCCTTGTCTTTATAGCCGTATTTCCGGATCGGTTTGGAAAGTGACATGGCGAAATAGATCTGATTGGTACGTGCCCATCCGTTGGTAACCCGGTAACCGGTGATCAGTGTATCGTTTTCCACGCGGATGGAAGCCCACAGGGTTTTCCCGTCGTAGTTGTAAATGCCGTGATTCAGGTCGAGGATGATTCTTCCGTCCCGGTCTTTGTTGAGATACGTGTACTTATGTATTCCTGTATGGCGTGTGGCGGTGAGCTGTACCTTTACCTGGTAATCATCCAGCACCACTTCATAATAGCCCGGTTCTGCCTTTTCTGTCTGATGGCTGAAACGGGAGCGGTAACCTTCGTCCGGGTGTGAAGCACGTCCCGGATTCAGTTTCAGTTCGCCGGTTGCAGGCATGATGAGGATGTCTCCCAGATCCGAATGTCCCGTTCCGTTGAGGTGTGTGTGACTGAATCCCACGATGGTCGGGTCGTCATACTGGTATCCTGCACAGTAGGCATATACTTCCGGAACGTATGCTCCGTTGATGTTGTGTGACAGTGTGTCCGTATCAGGGCTGAGCTGGATCATACTGAACGGCACGCAGGCGCCGGGAAATGTATGGCCCATTCCCTGTGTTCCGATGAGCGGATTGACATATTCACTTTGAGCGTGGAGAGAAAGACTCAGTAGCAGGCTGGTCAGAGAAACTCCGATTCTGAGTTTTTTCATTGTATTGTTTGAATTCTGATTGTTATACATCGGTTGATTTTATCAGGTCCAAAGATATGTCTTTTGTTTGAGACCGCCAAGGCCGGAAGCCCGTTCCGGCTTCTTTTTCCGCACAGTTTTTCCTATGGTCTGCTACTCCGGCTGCATACGGCAAAAAGCCCGCGGGCTTTTTTAAAAATGTTTCGGGCTTTTGATGCAAACGCTTCGGGCTTTGCCTTAAAACGTTTCGACATTTTTGCATATCCTCATTTTATTGGATATATTTGTAGCGTCAAACGAATGAAAAAACAATAAGAATATGTGTACATTTCTGATTTTAGGAGTGGGAACGCAGGAACTGCTGCTGATTCTTCTGGTGGCATTGCTGCTTTTCGGGGGAAAGAAGATCCCGGAACTGATGAAAGGTCTGGGCAAAGGTGTGAAGAGTTTCAGAGACGGGATGAACGGTCTGGACGAGGCTGACAAGGAAGATAAGAAGCAATCATGATGCGGAGAGCTTTGATGCTTGTCGTGCTGGGAGGTGTCTGCGGCATGACATGGGCAGGACAGGCGGGAGATACGTTGCGCAACGTTTTTCGCTCGCCTTTTGATTTTCCTATATTGCTGAGTGCAAATTTCGGTGAACTTCGTCCGAATCATTTTCACAACGGACTGGACATCAAGACACAGGGAGTGACGGGTAAGCCGATTCACTGTATTGCCGACGGATATGTGTCGCGTGTGGCCGTGCTGCACGGAGGTTACGGACAGGCGATTTACATTACGCATCCCAACGGGCTGACGTCCGTCTACGGGCACGTCGTGGCATTCTCGCCCGAGGTGGAACGCTATGTGCGTGACTATCAGTATGCCAACGAGACTTTTGTCTGTAATCTGTTTCCCGAGCCGGGACGTTTTCCGGTGAAGAAGGGAGACGTGATTGCCCTGAGCGGAAACGAAGGAGCATCGGCCGGTCCGCATCTGCATCTGGAACTGCGTCATTCCGATACCCAGGAATATATTGATCCGATGCCTTATTTCGGCCATTTGCTGAAGGACAGCAAGGCACCTGTTGCCAGCCTGGTGGGTATTTATCCGGTAGCCGGCAAAGGGGTGGTGGAAGGCCGTACGCGCAAGAAGCTGGTGGCTGTGGGCAATCTGTCGCAGCCGGTTGAAGCATGGGGCGAGATTTATACGGGAATCAGTGCAAAGGATTATATGGACGGAACGTCAAACTTTTATGGAGTGCATTCCGTGACCTTGTACGTGGATTCGGTCGAGGTATTTCGCAGTGTGACCGACCGGGTACTTCCCGATGAAAACCGGATGATCAACGGATTTACGGACTACGAGGAGCTGATGAAGACACGCCGGCTGGTGATGCGTTCGCGTGTTTTGCCCGGTAACCGGCTTCGTCTGCTGTATGCGGATGAGAACGGAGGCATTGTAAATATCAGTGAGGAGCGCAATTATCGTTTCCGTTATGTGCTGGAAGATAACTTCGGAAACAAGCGGACGTATCGTTTTACGGTACGGGGACGGAAACAGTCAGTACCGGAATATGTGCCGGAATCAAATCATATTTTATACTGGGACCGCACGAATGTGATTCATGAGCCGGGCATGGAACTGGTGGTTCCGAGGGGCTATGTGTATGAGAATGCGGAACTGAATACCGAAGTGAAGGGAGACAGTGCCGGAATCTCGTTCGATTATGTGCTGGATGCCGGAGATACACCGCTTCACAGTTATTGTCCGCTGGCCATCGGCCTGCGTCACAAGCCGCTGGCAGACACCACCAAGTATTACATCATGCAGAAGGTCGGCAAATGGCAGGCTTCGGTAGGAGGAGAGTATGCGGACGGATGGATCAGAACCCGCGTGCGTACACTCGGAACATTTACGGTGGCAGTAGATACCATCGGTCCGCGGATTACTCCGCTGGGACAGGGAACATGGCGTGCCAATCCGCGTAATCTTCGTTTCCGGGTGAAGGACGGTGAAACGGGAATCCGCAGTTATAAAGTGTATATCGACGGACATTTTGTGCTTTTCGGTCTGAAGAAAGGAATTCTGGTGATTCAGGATCCTGAAAAGGTGAAGCGGGGAGTTCCTCACCGGGCTGAAGTGACGGTGACCGACGAGTGCGGTAATGTGACGCGTAAAGAGTATCGCTTTTAAGTTGATTATTTAATCTAAAATCAAGATAAATATGAGAAGAAAACTAATCCTGGCTGTCATGATGCTGACAGCCGTCTTTGTGAACGGTTGGGCCTGTACCAACTTTATTGTCGGCAAGAAGGCTTCGGCCGACGGGTCTGTGATCGTGTCTTATTCGGCAGACTCGTACGGTATGTTCGGCTTCCTTTGCCATTTCCCGGCAGCTACGCATCCGGCTGGAACCATGCGTGACATTTTTGACTGGGACAGCGGCAAGTATCTGGGCAAGATCAAAGAGGCCAAGCAGACGTATAATGTGATCGGAAACATGAACGAATATCAGGTGACCATCGGTGAAACTACTTTCGGAGGTCGTCCGGAGCTGGTGGATACTACCGGTATCATGGACTACGGAAGCTTGATCTATGTAGCTTTGCAGCGTTCGCGTACTGCGAAGGAAGCCATCAAGGTGATGACAGATCTCGTGAAGGAGTATGGTTATTACAGCAGCGGTGAATCGTTCTCCATCGCCGATCCGAATGAAGCCTGGATCATGGAAATGATCGGTAAGGGTCCCGGTGTGAAAGGAGCAGTGTGGGTAGCTGTCCGTATTCCGGATGACTGCATTGCAGCTCATGCAAACCAGAGCCGTATCCATAAGTTCGACATGAACGACAAAGAAAACTGCCTGTATTCTCCGGATGTCATTTCCTTTGCACGTGAAAAAGGTTATTTCGACGGATTGAATAAGGATTTCAGTTTTGCGGATGCCTATTGTCCTCTGGATTTCTCCGGCCTGCGTGCCTGCGAAGCCCGGGTATGGAGTTTCTACAACATGTTCAGCAAGACGACCGGACAGGCTTATCTGCCGTATATTCAGGGAGAGAGCAGCGAGCCGATGCCGCTGTATGTGAAACCGGATGCAAAGGTGTCTGTACGCGACATCCAGCATGCCATGCGCGATCATTATGAAGGTACGCCGCTTGACATTACCAATGATCCGGGTGCCGGAGTGTTCAAGATGCCTTACCGTCTTTCTCCGCTGACCTTTAAGGTGGACGGACAGGAGTATTTCAACGAACGTCCGATTTCTACGCAGCAGAGTGCATTTGTTTTCGTTTCTCAGATGCGTGCAAACCTTCCTGACGCCATCGGCGGTGTGCTGTGGTTCGGACTGGACGATGCGAATATGACTGTATTTACTCCGGTTTATTGCAATACGGACAAGGTACCGGCATCGTATGCTCAAGGAGAAGGAGACTGCGTGACATTCTCATGGAACTCTGCTTTCTGGATCTATAACTGGGTGGCTGATATGATTCGTCCGCGTTACAGCCTGATGATAAACGATATGCGCACGGTACAGAACAGCCTGGAAGATATGTATGCCAACGCACAGAGCGGTGTAGAAAGCACAGCCTTGAAACTGTATCAGGAAGATCCGGCCAAAGCAAAGGCATTCCTGACAGATTATACTTCGATGACTGCCCAGACTGCGGTGGAAAGCTGGAAGAAGCTGGGAGAGTTTCTGGTTGTCCGTTACAATGACGGTGCCGTGAAGCGGGTTCAGAATGGAAAGCTGGTTCGTCCGGCAACCGGAAATACTGCCCCTCTGGATCGTCCGGGCTATACGCAGGAATTCCTGAAGGAACTGGTGAAAGCCACAGGTGACCGCTATAAATGCAAAGAGCTGAAATAAGCCGGAAGAATTAGATTTACAGATAAAAGAATCTCTATAAAAAGATAGCCGCCCAATTCCCTGGGCGGCTATCTTTTTATTTGTCCGGTCAGACATTATCCGGTGCGAAGGAGCGGCTTATTGCCAGCCTCCTCCCAATGCTTTGTACAGGTTGACGAGAGTGATCTGCTTGTCGCGGATGGCATTGCTCAGGCTGATCTGTGCTTCAAGGTAACCACGCTGTGCATCG
The DNA here is from genome assembly GCF_000157915.1 of Phocaeicola coprophilus DSM 18228 = JCM 13818. Lineage (GTDB taxonomy): Bacteria > Bacteroidota > Bacteroidia > Bacteroidales > Bacteroidaceae > Phocaeicola > Phocaeicola coprophilus. The sequence goes on from NZ_EQ973637.1 coordinate 21,068, forward strand.
AGCAGGTCCATGTAAGCAATGACTCCTTCCATGTATTGCAGCTGTGCCAGTTCAAGGGCGCTTTTGGACGACTGTTCCAGACGCAGACGGGTTTCGTAGATTTCCTTGATTTTGTTGAATTCTACAATGGCATTATAAGCATCCTTGAATGCACTCAGGACAGCTTTTTCATAAGCATAGGCTGCTTGTTCGTAGGCCGCCTTCTTGGCTTTCAGCATTGCACGGTTCTTTCCCATGGCGAAAAGCGGTTGCAGCAGGTTTCCCACGATCAGATGATGAGGCGATTTCAGCAGATCGCTTAGCAATTTGCTTTCTGCACCATAGCTTGCTGTCAGGGTAATGCGCGGGAAAAGATTGGTGTAGGCAATTCCAACAGCCGCATTGGCTTCGATCAGGGCTTGTTCAGCCTGACGTACGTCCGGACGGCGCTCCAGCAGACTGGAAGGGAGTCCGACAGGCAGGCTTATGGGGAACATGACTTCTTCGGGCAGTACGGCACGGTTGATGTGACGCGGATAGTCTCCGGTGAGGAAAGCCAGTTCGTTTTCTTTTAGGGAGATCTTTCGTTCCAGATCCGGAACCAGCGTGGCGGTACGTGCCAGCTCGACCTGCGCCTGACGGAAAGCTGTTTCCGAGGTAAGACCGCCTTCATAGCGGATACGTGCCAGATGAAGACCTTCACGTCGTGCTTCTACGGTCTTGCGGACAATGGAGAGTTCGTTGTCGAGCGCTACCAGTTCGAAGTAGGATTGGGTAACCTGGCTGACCAGAGTCATACGGACTGCACGCTGGTTTTCGATGGACCCCATGAACTGAGCAAGGCTTTTGTCGCGTGCCCAGCGGAGGTTCCCCCACAGGTCAAGTTCCCAGGAAACTCCTACTTTCAGGTCGAACTCATCGCTGTTTGTGGGATGGTTTCCTCCATAGTTTTCGCGTTCCCGTTCTCCGTAGACTTTCAGGTTGACTTCCGGAAACAGTTTGGCATAGTCAATCCGCTTCATGGCTGCCAGTTCCTTGACCCGGGATGCGGCAATCAGCATGTCCTTGTTGTAGGTAAGGGCCTTGCGGATCAGGGCCTGAAGTGTAGTGTCTGTATAGAGCTGTTCCCACGGATAGTCACCCAGGGAGGTGCTGTCCACACTGGTGCTGTCGAGGGTTTCCGGCAGTTGCAGTTGAGGGCGTGTATAGTGTTTCCCCAGCTGGCAGCTTCCCAGGAGGAAGCTGGTTGCCAGGAAAAGGAATATTTTAGGTAGCTGTTTAGTCTGTTTCATACGGATACAGGGTTTTATTTCTTGAGTTGTTTTAACTTGTGGGTTGTCTTGTAGATCATCACAAAGAAGAACGGAACCAATACGATGCCGACTGTAACGGCAACAAGCATTCCGAAGAATACACCGGTACCGATAGCCTGACGGCTGGCGGAACCCGGTCCTGAAGCAATAACCATCGGAAGCATACCGAGGATGAAAGCCAGTGAGGTCATCAAGATGGGACGGAAGCGCAACTGAGCTGCATACAGGGCGGCTTCTACGACATCGCGTCCTTTATCCACTTCGTCTTTGGCGAACTCTACGATCAGGATGGCATTCTTGGCTGCCAGACCGATCAGCATTACCAGACCAATCTGGAAGTAGGTATCGTTTTCCAGACCGCAGATTGCAACGCCGGCATAGGCACCGAGTACGGCTACCGGAAGTGAAATCAATACGGCTACCGGAATACTCCAGCTTTCGTAAAGGGCTGCCAGGAAGAGGAACACGAAGAGGAACACCAGTGACAGAATCAGACCTGTCTGTCCGCCTGCCTGCTTTTCCTGATAGGAGAGTCCGCTCCATTCTACTCCGATATTCTCTGGCAGTTTCTCACGTGCAATCTGTTCCAGTATTTCCATGGCCTGTCCGGAGCTGGCTCCGTTGGCCGTTGTTCCGTTGATGACAGAGGTGTTGAACATATTGAAACGTTTGATGCTACCCGGTCCGGCCGTATAGTCGGTTGTTCCCAGTGAGGTCAGCGGAATCATGTTTCCGTCACTTCCTTTTACGAAGAACAGTCCGATGTTATCGCGGTGAGCCCGATAAGGAGCTTCTGCCTGGATGTATACACGGTAGATACGGTTGAACAGGTTGAAGTCGTTCACGTATACGGATCCGGTATAGGCCTTCATTGTTGAGAATACATCCGCCATCGGTACACCGGACAGTTTTACCTTGTCGCGGTCTACGTCGAAATACAGTTGCGGGATTTCAGCCTGCAGGGATGAGGACAGTCCTGCGATTTCTTTCCGCTGTTTGGCATAATACATCAAAGTGTCCGTAGCGCGTACCAGGTCGTCGTAGGTTGCATCACCACGAGCTTCCAGCTGCATTTCAAAACCACCTGATGTACCCAGTCCCGGAATAACGGGAGGAGTAGACAGATAGACTTTGCTTTCCGGATACTCTTTCATTTCTTCCTGTACATTGGCCATGATTTCATTGATCGTCGTGTTGTCACGTTCTTTCCATTCTTTCAGGATGACGGTCAGCTGGCTTCGTGCCTGGCTCGTACCGATACGAGGGCTGCTACCCGTAACGTTCAATACATATTCCACTGCAGGATCTTTCATCAGGAAATCGATGGCCCGGTTGGTCACAATACGTGTACGTTCCAGGGTCGTTCCTTCCGGAAGTTCCAGCTCGACTGTGAAATATCCCTGGTCTTCTGTCGGGAGGAAGCTGGTCGGGATCAGTCGGTAAAGTGTGAAAATAAACACCAGAACAATACCGAAGAATGAAATGACGCGTTTGGGGTGTCTGATGACACGGCGGATTTCTGCAATGTAATGATGATTGCCCACATCCAGCCAGCGGTTGATAGCCCGGAACACGCGGTTCTTCGGTTTGTTAGGATCAGCCGGTTTCAGAATGAGCGAACACATCACGGGGCTCAAGGTTAGGGCAACAACCGTAGACAGCAATACTGAAATAGCGATTGTCACACTGAACTGGCGATACAGCTGTCCGGTGATACCTGAAAGGAAACTTACAGGTACGAATACGGCTGCCAGTACCAAAGAGGTGGCAATGATGGCGCCCACCAGTCCGTCCATTGCTTTTTTCGTTGCTTCATAAGGAGGCAGATGCTCCTCTTCCATGATGCGTTCTACGTTTTCAACCACGACAATCGCGTCGTCGACCACAATACCAATGGCCAATACCAGACCGAGCAGGGTCAGAATGTTGAGCGAGAAGCCGAAGATCAGCATGAATCCGAAGGTTCCGATCAGTGAGATGGGGACTGCTACGATCGGGATGACAGTAGCCCGCCAGTTCTGCAAAGAAAGGAATACAACGACAATAACGAGGAACAACGCTTCAAACAAAGTCTTGTATACTTCGTGGATAGATTCAGAGATGTACTTCGTCATATCAAACGGGAAGTTATATTCCAGTCCTTCAGGGAAGTTCTTGCTAATCTCTGCCATCTCTTTTTTTACGCTTTCGGCTACTTCCATTGCATTGGCGCCCGGAAGCATATAGATTCCCAGTACGGCAGCATTGCCTGCATTGATACCACTTTCCGTATTGTAAGACTGTGCTTCGAGAGAAACACGGGCTACGTCACGCATACGTACCAGTGAACCGTCGGCATTGGTGCTCAGTACGATCTCTTCAAATTGAGATACACTTGACAGACGTCCCTGAGCTGTGATAGGAATCGTAATGTCAAGGCCGGTAACAGGCTGCTGTCCCAGAACTCCGGCTGCAGACTCACGGTTCTGATCTTTCAAGGCATTCTGTACGTCTTGTACGGTCAGACCGAAATTGGCCAGACGGGCAGGGTCTACCCAGATCTGCATGGCATAGTAACGGCTACCGACATTTGATACACGGCCCACGCCGGGAATACGCCGTAAAAGGTCGAGTACGTTGATGGTAGCGAAATTACTTAAATAGATTTCATCGAACTTGGGGTCATCAGAAGTCAGACAGAGTGTCATCAGCTGGCTGGCTGCCTGTTTTTCGATTGTGATACCATTCTGTACGACTTCGGCAGGCAGACGGGATTCGGCCAGCTTGATACGGTTCTGTATTTCTACTGCGGCCAGATCCGGATCGGCTGAGATATCAAAAGTGACGGTTGCTGAGAATCCTCCCGAATTGGAGCTGTTGGACTCCATGTAGAGCATACCCGGCGTTCCGTTCAGTTCCTGTTCAATAGGGGTTGCTACAGCTTGTGATACGGTTACGGCACTTGCACCCGGATAAGATGCGCTGATTTTTACAACCGGCGGTGTAATCTGGGGGTATTGATCGACCGGAAGCATCATCAGTCCGATGATTCCGATGATCACAATCAATATGGATATGACAGCCGAGAATACCGGTCTGTCAATGAAAAAATTCACTTTCATGGGGTTGTCTGATTAATGGGGTTTGCTTATTTGTCTTCCTCCTTTGCTTCCGGTGCTTCGCCAATGCGGACTTTGATGCCCGGAGTCAGTTTGTGATAACCTTCGTCAACAACCATTTCGCCGGCAGCAAGACCACGTTCTACCACTACGTTGTTCTGGAATTCCGGACCGAGTTCGATGAAACGTTTTTCTACAGTCGAGTCTTTACGCATCACGAATACGTAGGCACCTCCCTTTTCGATGATCAGTGATTTCTGGGGAACTACCGTGGCCTGTTCGCGTACGTCAAGCAACAGTTTTACCTTGGTGAACTGTCCCGGCAGAAGAGCATGGTCGGGGTTGGCCATTTCTGCACGGACGGAGAACGTTCCGGTTTTCGGATTTACCTGTGGATCGGCAAAGTCAACGAGACCTTTGTGTGGATATACGGAGTTGTCGGCAAGCGTAATGCTGACGGTCGGTTGCCAGGAACGTGTAGAGTCCTTTTGGCCGAGAGTTACGTTACGCTCTTTACTTTTCAGATAGTCAAGTGCAGTCATGCTGAAATCAATCAGTACAGTATCACTTTTTACGATGGTGGCAAGAAGAGACTGGTTGCCACTGCCTACCAGCGTTCCCAGGTCGACATATCTTTCACTGATCTGTCCGGATATCGGCGAACGTACGATGGTATATCCCAGTTCCTGTTCTGCCTGATCCAGATCAGCTTCGCTCATGCCTACGCTGGCTACTGCAGTTTCATAAGCAGCAATGGCGTTGTCCAGGTCCAGCTGGCTGGCTGCATTCTTTTCATACAACGGACGGATACGGTCCAGGTCACGTTGAGCCTTGCGTGCTGTTGCTTCGTCCTTCTTCAGCTGAGCACGTGCCTTGTCTGCTTTGGCACGGTATTTATCCTGATTAATGACAAAGAGTGTCTGGTTTCTTTTTACATAAGTTCCTTCCTCGAAAAGCATTTGTTCGAGGAAACCCTCTACGCGGGCGCGAACTTCTACAAACTGCTGAGCACGGATTCGGCCCACGTATTCTCCATAAATTTCTACATCTTGTTGCTGAGCCGGTGTCACGCAAACGATGGGAAGTTCAGGTTCCGGTTTTTCTTTGCGGGTCAGAACCAGGTACAGAGCAATGACAACGATTACGCTGATTGCTGCATAGATGGCTTGTTTTCTTTTCATTCTTAAATCTTTCCTTGTCAAAAATCGTTTCATATTCCTTTGGTTAATTTTAATTTTTGTGCGCTTCTTTGAATGTTGCAAATCCTGTGCCAAACCTTTGTTTCGTTTTTTTTATGCTTGATTTCCTGTGTATTGTTAGGGTGGAGGGGATAAAAGTTGGGGAAGGAATGTCGGGAATTGTGGATTTATTCTACACTTGTTTTTGTGGATAATGTTTTTTTCTGATCAGGTGTTCGCCATACTCTCGCCAAATATGTTGCAGGGCAGCTATTGGATGGTAGAAGAGCATTCGGGGGCCTGCATAGCGCATAACGTTCCGGATCTGTGCTCTCATGTCGGGCTTGTAACAATGTTTTGGGCACAGACGACAAGTTTTTTTGTGATCTTTGAACGGACAGTTGTTCAGCCTTGCAGTGGCATATGCCAACAGAGACTGGCAATTGTTGCATAACGTTCTGTTGCCCTCCTTGTGGCGGCAATAGATCCGTATCATTTGTTCAACGATTCTTCTTTCTTCTTCTATCCTTGAAAGTTTGCGCATTTCATTAAACTTCTGGGTGCAAAGATAAAAAGAAAAACAGAATTTTTTGTACTTTTGCACCCTGAAAAACAAAACTTATAATTAATGGTAATAGACGAACACTTGGAAACTACCGTGAAGGCGCACGATCAGCTCCTGCACCGTAGAGTAGACTTATTGTTGCGTACTGGCAAACTTTTGGTAGAAAGTCTGGCGGACACGAACCGCATTGTGAGAAACATGAAGCGTACGGCAGCGTATCTGGGTATTCCCGAAGAGAAACTTCACATCAATGTCAGCTTCACTATGCTGATGGTGAACGTGAGCGATGGAGACTATTCGTTTACGAAATTCCAGCGTATTGAAGGACACGGAGTGAACATGACAGCCATTTCTGAAGTAAGCAAATTGTCGTGGCGTGCCATTGAAAATGATTATACGCTTGACCAGTATGAGGAAGAACTTGAAAAGATCCGTACCCGCAAACGTAATTACACGCCGTGGCAGGTAGCCATTGGAGCCGGTTTTGCCTGCGGTGGATTCTGTATTCAGTTCGGATGTGACTGGATGGCTTTCCTGTATGCATCAATCGCTGCCATCATTGGAATGCGTGTGCGTGCGAAGTGCAACGAGTCTGGTCTGAACCATTATATGGGAATTGCAATCTCTGCTTTTATAGCTACCATGCTGGCATGGGCTTCTACGTTGTTGCCTGCTGAATGGACTTCTACTCCCTGGCACCCGCTGCTGGCTTGTGCCCTGTTTATCGTTCCGGGTGTACCTTTGATCAACTTCGTCGACGATATGCTTGACAATTATATTCAGGTCGGTATTGTCCGGGCAGTGAATACGTTGCTGATGGTATCGGCAATGGCTTTCGGTATTGCTTTTGCCGTGAAACTGTGCAGCATCGGCGATTTCTTCCCGACCATCAGTATGGTTCCTCATCACAATTATCTGGAATATGCCATTGCGGCAGCCATTTCGGCGATGGGATTTTCCATGATCTTCAACATCCAGCGTCGTCTGCTTTGGGTTGTGGCCATTGGAGGTATCATCGCTGTATGTACCCGTAACTTTGTCAACCTCGGTCCGAGCACAAATAATATAGGTCTGGATATGGGATTGGTTATCGGTTCTTTCAGCGGTTCTGTTCTTGTGAGTCTGATTGCAATTAAGGCTGTTCACTGGTTCCATGTACCTAACCATGTGCTGACTATTCCTTCAGTAATCCCGATGATCCCGGGAGTTCTGATGTACCGCATGCTGTTTGGTCTGATCAACATGAATGTACAGTCCATCGATCAGGTTACTCCGTTGATGAAGGCCATTGAAAGCGGTGTAAACTCCGGACTGGTGATCATGTGTATTGCTTTGGGAGTTGCCATACCGAATATTTTCGGACGAAAATATATTGCCTCTTCCAAGAACAAACGTCTGGCTGAGATCCTGAAGGAACGTAAGGCTCGCGGCAAGTTCGTGGAATGGTAAATGGAAAGCATTTGCAAAGAATAACAACATAGACTTTTAAAACAGAAACAATTATGATTAGATTGAATGTATTTATCCAGGTTGGAGCAGAAAAACGTCAGGAAGTAGTGGCTCTGTCTAAAGAACTGGTAGCAGCATCGTTGAAGGACAATGGATGTGTAGCGTATGATTTGTTTGAAAGCGCAACCCGCCCTGATGTACTGATGATTTGTGAAACATGGCGTGATGCAGAATCTCTTTCTGCCCATGAACAGGCTACTCACTTCACAACACTGGTTCCGAAGATTCAGGAGCTGGCTGCAATGAAACTGGAAAAGTTTAATTTCTGATTTCGGAGTCTATCCGATAATATGGAACGCGGGTTATCCCAGGAGTCGTATGACTTGAAGGGAAACCCGCGTTTCTTTTTTCTCCGGCTGCCGGAAAATTGTGCTTACATTAGCGGAAAATCGACCGGTCGTTTAGGCTCCATCGTACTACTCGATGCGCCCTCATCGACTATTCGATTCAGCCTCATCGTACTACTCGATTCTGCGGATCCTGCTACTCGATATTGCCGTATTGTGTATTCGATGTGATGCAGCCTATCTGTTGTCTGGAAAGGAAGAAACCTTTATGGGTAAAAAAGAAAACGGAGAGTTGCCTTGAGGCAACCCTCCGTTTCAGGAGTATCGATATTACCTGTTTGGGTAAGATAATTACTTCTTGAAGTATCTGTTGTACAAACCTTCGAAACCTTTACCGTGACGAGCTTCGTCTTTAGCCATTTCGTGAACAGTGTCGTGGATAGCATCCAGGTTCAGCTGTTTTGCACGAGTTGCGATACGCTTCTTGTCTTCGCAAGCACCGCATTCAGCGTTCATACGTTTTTCCAGGTTAGTTTTGGTATCCCATACACAGTCACCCAGCAGTTCTGCAAACTTAGCTGCGTGTTCAGCTTCTTCCCAAGCATAGCGTTTGAAAGCTTCTGCAACTTCAGGATAGCCTTCACGGTCAGCCTGACGGCTCATAGCCAGGTACATACCAACTTCTGTACATTCACCCATAAAGTGATTGTTCAGGTCTTTGATCATTTCGTCGTCGCAACCTTTAGCTACGCCGATTACGTGTTCGTCAACAAACTGAAGACCACCTTCTGCTTCTTCCATTTCTTTGAACTTAGAAGCCGGAGCTTTACACAACGGGCATTTTTCAGGAGCAGTTTCACCTTCGTAAATGTAACCACAAACAGTACAGATAAATTTTTTCATGACAATAAAAATTTTAGATGTTAGTTAATATTCTATTTTAAATACGTTATTAGTTCTGGTTTTCTTTTGAGCATTCGGGGCAGATACCTTTATAATAAAGGTGTGTTTCTTCAGTTATGAAGCCGTTCTGCGCCAGCTTTTCAACTTCCGGATCTTTCATTTCCATGGGAAGATCGTAGATTTTTCCGCATGCTTTGCACTGGAAGTGTGCATGCACCGATGTATCTCCGTCGAAACAGGCATTCCTTTCATCAATGGTCAGCATCCGGGCAGCTCCATGTTCTATAAACAACTTCAGCGTATTGTATACGGTTGTTTTTGAAAGGGTAGGGATTTCTTTGCACAGAGCCATATAGATCTCATCGATACAGGGATGAGTTTTATGCTTCAGGAGATAATCCATGATGGCAATGCGCTGTACGGACGGCTTGATGTTGTAACTAATCAAATATTCGTAAACATTCATACTCTCTTTCAATTCTGTAACTATTACAATTTTATTTCAAAGGCAAAGATACAAAGTTTTTTTTGAATGACAAGAGTCTGTGAACTTTTTTTCATGTGCAGAAGTCTTTTTTTGCAACTCTTTTTTTGTTTCTCACATATTTTTAGTTTTCATCTTCGTATGCCGGATTAAATGATTATTTTTGCAGATAGATTGATCGGATCTTTGCCAGACCGGGCTGTGTCCCGGAGACAACGGTCGGCAGGATTCTATACCTTATTATATAGACAATATGAAATTTGGTTTTGTAAAAGTTGCAGCTGCTATTCCGACAGTGAAAGTGGCTGATTGCAAATTTAATGCCCAACAGGCAGAAACTCAGATTGCAATAGCTGATGGCAAGGGTGTACAGATCGTAGTCTTTCCGGAATTGAATCTTACCGGATACTCGTGTGGTGACCTGTTCGGACAGCAGTTGTTGCTGGAACAGGCAGAACTGGCATTGATGCAGATTATGAACAATACCCGTCAGCTGGATGTCATTTCCATCGTGGGTATGCCTGTCATTGTCAATTCTACACTATTGAATTGTGCAGTTGTGTTCCAGAAAGGAAAGATTCTTGGTGTCGTTCCGAAAACATATCTTCCAAACTATAAAGAGTTTTATGAACAGCGCTGGTTTGCTCCGTCTACGGCTCATCCAGAGGATACTATGGTCCGGTTATGTGGCCAGCTGGTACCGGTGAGCAGTAACATGCTCTTTGAAACGTCAGATGTCTGCTTCGGTGTAGAAATCTGTGAAGATGTGTGGGCTCCTGTTCCGCCCAGTTCCCTTCTGGCACTGAAAGGGGCTGAAATCATATTTAATATGTCGGCCGATACAGAGAACATATGCAAGCATCAGTACCTCCGTTCCTTGCTTGCCCAGCAGTCAGCCCGGTGTCTGGCCGGTTATGTTTTCGCCTCCAGCGGATTTGGAGAATCGACAACTGATGTGGTCTTTGCAGGCAACGGACTGATTTATGAAAACGGAACCTTGCTGGCCGAGTCTGAACGTTTCTCCTTTAAGGATCAACTGGTAGTGACGGAAATAGATGTGGAACGCCTGCGCGGAGAACGTCTGACCAATACTACATTTGCTGCCAGCGTGCGTATGCATGCCCAGCAGCCGGCCCGTCGTGTGACGGCAGAAATGGTAACCGGCCGCGATCTGATGCTGACCCGTTATGTAGAGCCGCATCCGTTTGTTCCGGCAGGAGGAGCATTATTGGATGAACGTTGCGAGGAAATATTCTCCATTCAGGTGGCTGGTCTGGCGAAACGTCTGGTACATACGGGATGCAAGACCGTAGTGGTCGGTATTTCGGGAGGGCTTGATTCCACTCTGGCTTTGCTGGTCTGCGTCAAGACATTTGATAAGCTGGGACTTTCGCGCAAAGGTATTATCGGTATTACGATGCCTGGTTTCGGAACGACAGACCGTACGTATAACAATGCCTTGACACTGATGAGTTCCCTGCAGGTAACTACGAAAGAAATCAGTATCAAGGATGCCTGTATCCAGCATTTTCAGGATATTGGTCATGATATGTCTATCCATGATGTTACCTATGAAAATTCACAGGCGCGTGAACGTACGCAGATTCTGATGGATTATGCCAATAAAGTAGGAGGACTGGTTATTGGTACTGGTGACCTGTCGGAACTGGCTTTGGGATGGGCTACATACAATGGTGATCACATGTCTATGTATGGAGTCAATGCCAGCATTCCCAAGACGCTGGTCCGCTACCTGGTTAACTGGGTTGCTCAGACTGGGGTAGATGTTCTGTCCCGCAATACATTGCTGGATATCATTGATACGCCGATTAGTCCGGAACTGATACCGGCTGATGAACATGGAAACATCCGTCAGAAGACAGAAGACCTGGTAGGTCCGTATGAATTACATGACTTTTTCATCTATTATTTCCTGCGCTTCGGCTTTCGTCCGGCTAAAATCTACTGGCTGGCTGAGAATGCCTTCCGCGGAACATACGACAGTACGACAATCAAGAAATGGCTGATCAGTTTCTATCGCCGCTTCTTTGCCCAGCAGTTTAAGCGTTCCTGTCTGCCGGACGGTCCGAAAGTCGGCTCAGTTTCGCTGAGTCCGCGCGGCGACTGGCGTATGCCGAGTGATGCCAGTGCCGCTTTGTGGCTTAAAGAGTGCGAGGAGCTGTAATCAGACTTCTCCTTCCAGCCAGGCGTCAATCAACCTGCGCGCGATACTCAGTTTTTTGGGTATCTCGGGCAGGTTGTCTCGTGTATAGAAGGCACCTGCACTCAGTTCTTCGTCCTGCAGTTTGATGCTTCCGCTTTCATATTCTGCCGTATAGCCTACCATGATTCCGCTCGGGTAAGGCCAGGGCTGGCTTCCGAAGTATTTCAGGTTGCGGATACGCAGGCCTGTTTCCTCCATGACTTCCCGGTGTACACATTCTTCCAGTGTTTCTCCCGGTTCCAGAAAACCGGCTACAAGTCCTTTGAACGTACCGCGGAAGTTGCGTGCATGTACCAGCAGAATGCTGTCTTCCTTTTTGATCAGAACGATAACGGCCGGAGATATGCGCGGATAGAATTCCTGCCGGCATTCCGGACATCGTTTGGCAATAGGGGAGACCTGTACGGTAGGGACGCCGCACATCGGACAATAACGGCTGTTTTTATCCCAGTTCAGAATCTGGGATGCTTTTCCGGCCATATCATATTCCTCCCGTGGAAGCACATCGAATGACGCCCGGAGGTCTTTCATCATACGGGGACTTTCTTCATCTCCGCTTACCGGTACATGGATGGCATAAGTCTTGGCCGTGAGCGTACCCAGCCGGCCGATGGTATGAATGGTGCTGCCGACAGGAACATATACCGGAGGTTCTGTGCCTGTCGGGATGTGATAGCAGTCTTCTTTTTTTTCAATCAATACCTGGCCGCTGTTGAAGACGAACCAGGCGCAAATCTCTTTTTCCATAATTCTCTGTATCTGCAAATGATATCTGTTCGTTACATGCCCTTCATGGTCAGTGCGATACGTTTCCGTTCGCGGTCTACACCAATAACCCGTACCCGTACATGCTGATGAATGCTGACCACAGTTGTGGGATCGCTTACGAATCTGTCAGCCAGCTGCGAGACGTGAATGAGGCCTTTTTCCTTGATTCCCAGATCGACGAAGCAGCCAAAATTTGTGATGTTGGTCACAATACCGGGAAGTTCCATTCCTTCCTGCACATCATCGATAGTCCGTACATTCTTGTCAAATTCAAAAACCTGAATTTTCTGTCTCGGGTCACGTCCCGGTTTCTCCAGTTCCTGAAGAATGTCTGTCAGAGTCGGCAGTCCGACCGTATCTGTTACATATTTCTCCGGTGAGATGCGGCTTCTCAGCTCCCGGTTGGCAATGAGATCACTTACGGAGCAGTGCAGGTCGGCTGCCATCCGTTCTACGATCGGGTAACTTTCCGGGTGTACGGCTGAGTTGTCCAGCGGGTTTTCGGCGTGTGGTATGCGAAGGAATCCGGCACATTGTTCAAAGGCCTTGGCACCCATACGGGGAACCTTCAACAGTTCCCGGCGGGAGCGGAACGGACCGTTGGCCGTGCGGTAGTCAACGATATTTTTGGCAAGAACCGGTCCCAGTCCGGAAACGTATGTCAGCAGATGGCTGCTTGCGGTGTTGACATTGACTCCAACCAGATTGACACAACTTTCCACCGTCTGGTCGAGCGCTTCTTTCAGTTTTGTCTGGTCTACATCGTGCTGATATTGTCCCACGCCGATAGACTTGGCATCAATCTTGACGAGTTCTGCCAGAGGATCCATCAGGCGGCGGCCGATAGAGACAGCTCCCCGTACGGTTACGTCATAATCCGGGAATTCATCACGGGCTGTTTTGGAAGCTGAATAGATGGATGCTCCGTCTTCGCTGACAACAAAGACCTGTATTTCGCGGTCAAAACGCTGGGAGGTAACAAATTGTTCCGTTTCACGACTGGCCGTACCATTCCCGATAGCAATTGCTTCAATGCGGTATTGTTCTACCAGTTTCACCAGCTTGCGACCTGCCAGCTGGTATTCAGACTTTGGAGGATGCGGATAGATGGCTTCATTGTGCAACAGAGTTCCCTGTGCATCCAGACATACGACCTTACATCCGGTACGGAATCCCGGATCGATGCCCAGTACCCGTTTCTGTCCCAACGGCGGGGCAAGGAGCAACTGGCGAAGGTTACCTGCAAAGACCCGGATGGCTTCATCGTCGGCTTTCTCTTTGCTTAAAGCTGCAAATTCGGTTTCGATGGCAGGCTTAAGCAGACGTTTGTAAGCATCATTGACTGCTTCGCATACCTGGCGGCTACATTCGTTGTTGCCTCTGACAAAACGGCGCTCCAGCCGGTCGGTACATTCGGTTTCATCAGAAGGGGTGATGCTGACTTTCAGAATTCCTTCAGCCTCTCCGCGCCGGATAGCCAGCAAACGGTGGGAAGAACAACGTTTCAACGGTTCGCTGAAATCAAAATAGTCGCGGTATTTGGCAGCAGCTTCATCTGTTTCCTTGCCTTTGACCACTTTCGCGGAAATGACTGCCTGCCGGCTGAACTGATGCCGGATCTGGTTACGGGCCTGTTCGTCCTCGTTTACCTGTTCTGCAATGATATCGCGGGCTCCTTTCAGAGCATCCTCTTCATTCTTCACCTCTCCTTTGACGAAATTCTTTACGTATGCATCGAGGGCGTTTTCTCGTTGTAACATCAGCCAGGCAGCCAGCGGTTCCAGTCCTTTCTGACGGGCTGCTTCAGCCCGTGTTTTTCGTTTAGGCTTGTAGGGCAGATAGATATCCTCCAGTTCGGTTGCGTCCCAGCATCCGTCGATACGCCGGCGAAGGTCATCGGTCAGTTTACCCAGGCTTTCAATGGTTGACTGTATGGTTTCCTTGCGTTTGGAGAGTTCGAGGAGTTTTTCGTAACGCGAACTGATTTCGCTGATCTGCACTTCGTCCAGTCCGCCTGTAGCTTCCTTGCGGTAACGGCTGATGAACGGGATTGTGGCACCACCTTGAAGTAGTTTAAGTGTATTTTCTACGCGATGAACCGGCAGCTTGAGTGCATCGGCAATCATCTGGCTGAATTGTTCCATATAAGATAAAAAATAGTTTAGTGAATTGATATGAACTGGGGACGGTTGCTCTCAGGGCTGAAGCTCAAGCTCGAAGTCTACGACATCCAGCTGGCGTCCGAATTTCAGTCCGACCTTTTCGAACCGTGAAACCTGCTTGAACCCGAGTGACTGATGCAGGGCGATGCTTGCTTCATTTCCTCCGGTGATACACGCAATCAGGACATGAGAGCCATTGGTACGGCATGTTTCGATGAGGCGTTCCATCAATTGTCTTCCCAGTCCTTTTCCGGTATGTTCCGGATGAAGATAAACCGTAGTTTCCAGTGTATGTCGGTAGGCTGCCTTTTCCTTCCATGGATGTGCGTAGCAGAATCCGGCCACTTGTCCTTCTTCTTCGCAGATCAGACAGGGATATCCTTCGGAAGCCGAAGCAATGTGTCGGCTCATGGTAGTTGTCGGCAGGGGATCGGTGTCGAAGGTAGCCACACTTTCCCGAATATAAAAGTTATAGATGTCAGTCATTGCACCGGCATCTTCTGGTCTGGCATTTCTGATCATTCTTTATTTATTTTGTTGGTGCAAATATACCTATATTTCTGTGATTCGAAAGAAATCTCTTACCGGAAGTTTATTGAAGCAGGACAGGATCAGAAAACAGATCCTCTGCCACAGCCTGGGTTTATGGCATATAGGAAGAAGAGAGAAATAAGAAAAAGCTGACACAAGAGGTTGATGTGTCAGCTTTTTTGTATGGATGCGAATCGAATAATGGTTTCTTCGCACAGGATTCCGGATGTATTGTCAGCGCCGGTAGAACCGCAGTTCGTTTTCCAGAGTACGGACACGTTCCTGTAAGCTTTCTACCCGTGTCAGCAGATGGCGGATGGCATCAATACCTTCCACGTTGATGGAAAGGTCATAATAAAGGTGGGCATAACGTTCCAGTTCTCTTAACTGAGCCGCCGGGAAACAACTTCGGTTGTCAATTTCCTCAATGTCTATCAGGCCGTCCTCACCCAACATCAGGATGAACGACGGTTCGATGTTGCAATGGTTGCAATATTCGCTGATGATGATCAAATCGTTTTGCATAATCGTTCGTTTTTCTGTTTATCCTTGTTGAATCTGGCGGAACAGTTCCTTCTGCTTTTCTGTCAGATTGGTGGGGATGGTTATATGATAAGTTACAATCAAATCTCCGAAACTTCCTTCCTGTTTGTAGACCGGAAATCCTTTTCCTTTCAGCCGTACCATGGCATCGTTCTGAGTGCCCGGCCGTACTTTCAGTTTTACTTGTCCGTCCAGGGTGTTGACAGTTACTTCGCCACCCAAAACGGCCGTATATAAGTCAATGGTCACGTCAGTAAACAGATCGTCACCTTTCCGGCGGAAGTTCGGATCATCGCCTATCACAAAAGTGATATACAAATCTCCGTCCGGTCCTCCGTTGGCACCTTTGCCTCCATGACCTTTCAGCTTGATGACCTGTCCGTTGGCAACACCGGCCGGAACAGTGATCCGTAAGGTCTCACCATTGATGGTAAAGGTCTGTTTGTGAGTCGTGGCAGCCTCACGCAGGCTGAGTTGCAGTTCTGCTTCGATGTCCTGTCCGCGGAATCCTGCCTGTGAGCGTCTGCCTCCGGTGCCGTGATGTCCGAACAATTCTTCAAAGAAGTCAGAGAATCCGCTCGCATTACCTCCTCCGAATCCATGTCCGAATCCGCCAGTGAAGTGTTCACCATCTGTAGAATACCAGTATTCACCCTGACCTCCGCCTCCTTGCTGTGCACGGTAAGCCTGCTGTTGTGCTTCAAATTCATCTGCATGTTTCCAGTGCTCTCCGTATGCGTCATATTTCTTACGCTTTTCCGGATCGCTCAATACCTCGTTGGCTTCGTTGATCTCCTGGAACTTGTCCTTGGCCGAAGGATCGTTCGGATTCAAGTCCGGGTGATATTTCCGGGCCAGCTTACGGTATGCTTTCTTGATGTCATCCTGAGTGGCATTTTTGTCAACCCCAAGTACTTTGTAATAGTCTATATAAGCCATATCGTCTGTTTGTTTTGTTTACGGAAATATTACAAACTGTGTGCCACTCCTGGCGGTTAAAGCATAATTGAATCTTCTTTCACAGTATTTTATCCTTGAATGTTTGAGTAAAACAAGAACTTCTTCTATCTTTGCAAAAACAAAACAGACTTCAACATGAAACATCTTGTTTGCCTGATGGCTTTGATCGGTCTGGGTTGCCTGCAGATGCGTGCAGCCGAAGACCAGGAAGTAACCCTGAGATTGATAGAAACCAGTGACGTACACGGATGTTATTTTCCTTATGACTTTATCGGTCGCCGCCCGGTGAAAGGGAGCCTGGCGCAGGTCAGTTCGTTTGTGAACGAACAGCGTAAGGTACATGGTGACAACCTGATACTTATGGATAACGGAGACATTCTGCAGGGACAGCCGATTGCTTATTATTATAATTTTATGGATACGGTTTCGGTACATGTGTGTGCCGATATCCTGAATTTCATGCGTTATGATGTCGGCAACATGGGTAATCATGATGTGGAAGCAGGCCCTTCTGTATATAATCGTTGGGTGAAACAGTGCGACTTTCCTGTTCTGGGAGCCAATATCATTGAGAAAGCAACCGGGCGTCCTTATCTGAAACCTTATGAGGTGATTGAGCGGGACGGCGTCAAGGTAGTGGTGCTGGGTATGATTACACCTGCCGTTCCGTCATGGTTGCCTGAGCAATTGTGGCCGGGACTTCATTTTGAAGATATGGAAACCTGTGCAGCCAAATGGGTCAGGACCATTCGGGAGACAGAGCATCCGGATGTACTGGTCGGCCTTTTCCATGCCGGTCCGGAGGGGAACAGGCTTGACAATGTGGTGGAAAATGCTTCGGCGGACGTAGCACAGAAGGTGCCGGGATTCGATGTCGTGTTTATGGGACATGATCATGCACGCCATTGCCGCAAGATTGTCAATGTGGCGGGTGATTCCGTACTGATTGTAGATCCTGCCAATCGGGCAGGCTTTGTTTCGGATGTGACCATCCGTGTCAGCAAGAAGGATGGCAAAGTTCTCCGTAAGTCGGTGGAGGGTACACTGACCAATGTCCGTGATTATCCGGCCGATGAGGCTTTTGTCCGTAAATTCCAGCCTCAATACCAGTCCACCATTGATTTTGTGTCACGTAAGATCGGACGTATCAATCAGACTATTTCCACGAAAGATGCCTACTTTGGTCCTTCAGCCTTTATTGATCTGATTCATCAGCTGCAGCTGGATATCAGTGGTGCGGACATCTCTTTCTGTGCTCCTCTTTCGTTTAATGCGGAAATCAGGGAGGGAGATATTTATATGAGTGATATGTTCAATCTCTATAAATACGAGAACATGCTTTACGTCATG
>NZ_EQ973637.1:39112-44677 GCF_000157915.1 Phocaeicola coprophilus DSM 18228 = JCM 13818
TTTCCCCGATATCCGGATATCAATGTTTTGCTTTCCAAACTGCATAAGTTCGGGGCTATTAACTTGTTTTCATTTTCCTATACAGCCGATATGGTTATTCTTGGAGAAGGGGCTGATCGCTCGGTTTTGGGAAGGTTAAGGCAAGAATCTAATGTTCAGATACTTACGGAAATTGCACTATATGATATTTTGGATGATATTGAAAGGCGGTAGAATCATGCTTTCGATAGTTGGTATTCTTGTTCTATTTTAGTAGAAAGTTCTTTTGAGTCTGCCTGCCAGTCCTCTCCATAAAGGGATTCCATCCGTTTTACTATCTCTTCACGTTCTTTACCATCAAGAGTGTATATTTTATCAATGTAGGTGCTTGCAATGAAAGACAGGTTTACGGTTTTCAGTTCATTGTCATCCAGTGCATATCCGTATTCAAAGGCTTCTGTAAGGATTGGTTCATAAAAAAGTCGGTCTTTTTTCAGTGCGGCAAGCAGTGCGTAGCCATATTGGCTGACTGCTATGGATTTCAATTCCTCTTTCTTGGCGATTTCAGCTCCTTTTAGGAAGCATTTTACAGCTTGTTTGGTGTCTCTCGAAAGATTGAACGCGATACCCTTATAGTCATATAGCTGTATCAGGATCTGGTTGCATTCTTTGGTTTCTTCTTTAGCCGTTTGTACAATGCTGATGCCTCTATCCAGTATTTTATGAGTGAAGGCGGATTCGTCTTTGAAGCTTAGCATGAATCCTCCATAAATCAGATAGGCTGAAGCCCACATTACTGTGCCTCCTGTTTCACGGCATATTTTTACAAGTTCTTCGCCCAGTCGCTTCACCTCTTGTTTTTTGCCGGCATTGGTGGCTTCTCCCAGTTCAAACAGACATCGTCTGTATTTTACTTGCGGATTGTGCGGGTCTCCTTGTGTGGCAATTTCTTTGTAGGCTCCGGCCGTATTCTGGTTGGGTATCTTTATGCGGCACGCTTTTTCTTTCAGGTTGTCCAGCAATGGTTCATATACTTCACGGCTGTTATAGTCTGTCAATATCAGGCTCACATGAGATGGAAGAAGCTCAGCCAGTTCCTTTATGCTTTTGTTCAACGATTCTACGTTTCCGATTTTGTAAATGATGATTGTTATGCCTAGGATATTGTCAGCGATTCCTGCAAATTCCTTAAAGCTGGAAACCATACGGACATAGAATGTTTTCAGGCTTTTGCTGTCATTATGGTCGAGTTTGGCCGCTTCCCGTTTCAGGCTGTCAAACTCCGTCCAGTTCCATTCCGGGTATTTTTTCAGGTCGGCTTCAAAAGATGTAATCCATTCATTTATCAGGAACGAATATAGTATGGCCGGAGATTCATAATCTGTTATGAAGGCAAGGACTATGTCACTGCTTTTCCCGTATGGAGAACCTTCCAGTCGGATGAATCCTTCCACCAGTGGGTAGTCTTCCTGGTCGCAGGTAATACAGTACACTTTTGCATCTGGGTGTTTCTGTCTTTCCTCTATCCATAAGTTCTGTATATTGCCTATTCTTGCAGCTATCGGATTATGTTCGTTGTTGGCCATACTGGAAAGATGTTTTATATTTAGTTGGTTTATTGTTATATTGTTTTGTATTCTTTGTCGTAGATTCTTTGTTCAAATACGAACCCGTGTACCAAGGGCTCATGGGCACGTATGTTGGATAGAATCTTTTGTGGTTTTCTGAAAGCACTGACAGACCGTGACATATAGCGTTTCGGCTTTCCGTCTGTCAGTCTGCACGAAAAGAGGGCCACTCTTTTTTCATAGTCGTCCAGAAAGCTGTTTACACTATAGAATTTTTCAATGGAGATTTCCAGTTGTTTTTTTGCATATGCCAGCTTTCCTTCCTTTTCTTCCCCTGTTTGGGGAGAAGTGAAAGGCATAATGTACCGCCTTTCGCTTTCGGTCAGCTCATTGAATATGATAAAGTCATATCCGGCTATCGGATTGATGATAAAGTCACATTTACGTCCCATACCGGCATCGGTATCGTGAAAGATGTTTATATAGTGTTCAAAGTCTATGATCTCTACATCTATTTCCGAGTTGTTGTTGATGACGGATACGCCATTACCTGTATATTGTACAATTTGCGGTTGTCCGTCTCGTATTTCGAATTTGCCTTTAGGCCGTTGTTCTCTCCGGACTTGCATAGTATCTTCTTTCCATTCCTGTCCGAAATGTTTGGGGTAGTCCTTTTTGAGGAAATCAATCAGTGCGCTGTCCATACATTATTTCTCCATGCTTTCGTATTCGTCAAAGATTCGTTCCATCGTGTCGGACATATCGTAGGTGTTGATTACATATTCTTCAGTATCGTTGTCCGTTGCCATTAGTGATGTCAGAGTGCCTTCATGCACACGATATACGGCGATATTATCCTTTTCTAGGAATGGATAGTTTTCCCTTGCCTTTTCAAAATATCCGGCACGTAGCAATACGTTCAGATGGTTTACGATATAAGGACTGTGTGTGGCTATCATTAGCCCCAGCTTGCGGTCTTCATTGTTCTTGTGGAACGCTTCATCAACAAGATTGCTTATGAGGGCTCTCTGTGCTTCAGGATCAAGGCTCAGTTCGGCTTCTTCTATATGGATATGCACATACTTCTCCAAATCGCTTTGGTTGATTTGGGGAGTGAATTTTTCAAGTCTGTCTTGTTTGTACAGATAGTCCAGCACAGAACGCTTGAAAGCGTCCTTGAATGAGAATTCTTTTGCAAAATAGCGGACAATGGTAACCAATGGGGCAGATGTCTGAATACCGGAAGAAGCATACCTCAGTTCCACAGGCTTGGCACCTTCCTGCAATGATTCTATCATAAACTGTTTTGGTTTGTTGCCGGACTTCTGGACTTTCATCTTCAGGTTCAAATAGTCCAGTTGCTGTTCTTTGATGACATCTGTTGCGTCGTTGAAATCGTTGAATGTCTCGTGAAAGAAGAAGCCGAGGCTTGCCCCTTTGAGCGTGGCCACTTTGGATGCCCATGTAGGGATTACGCTTCGTGTTTCTGATACATACGATTCCTTGAAGAATACCAGGTCGTTGTTGGGAATGTTGATGTCCGACTGCAAAGTCTTGTTGGTATAGGACAGGGTATATTGGTTCCCGTTTATTTCTACGGTATAGTATATCTCGGTTTCTGCCGTTATCATACTTTCCAGACCGTCCTGAAGCAGAGAGTTGAAGCGTAGTTTGAATGGCGAACGGGTAATCTTCGCATTTTTCAGATACGATCGGATATTCACCATTTTATAGATGTATCTCATGAGTACAATAATCTTCATGATTGTACTCTTACCGCTGGCAGACTTACCGATGAATACAGTCAGTGGCTTGATATCGCTAATCTCCACTTCTTTAAGTGGACCCAAATTCTTGATGATTATAGATTCTTTCATGATTGTAACGTTGTTTTCTAATAGACAAAGATAGTGGGAAGGTAAGGGATGTATGAACGAAAAAAACTGTTTTTTGGTTCTGCTTCCGAACCGAATCCTATCTTTGAGAACTCAAAGATACGGATAATTAATGAATTACGGATATTTGAAGACTGATTTTTTCATTAATTATCTTGTTTGTTTCTATCTGAAACTGTTTTATTGTTTGTTTGATTACATGTGCCCACGTACATTCGTACAGTTAATTGCCTGTTCTCTTGGTCGTTTTCAGGCAAAAGGCTATCTTTGTAGCCAAAATACATTGATTATGTGCAAATTCTCTGAATCTACTAAACAGAAACTTGGTAATGCGATTATATATATTGCGCGTCATACATCCGGTCTCAGCAAGACAAAGCTGCTGAAGCTTTTGTATCTGATGGAGGAACGTATGGCGTTGAAATATCATGTCCCGTTCATTGGTATTCCGTTTGAGGTATGGCAGGCAGGCCCTGTAGCGAAGGACGTCTTTGTTGACCTTTCGGACGGCCCGTATCTTCTGAAGTCTTTTGTAAAGACAGATTTCAAGGATGGCGGTACCTTCATTGAGGCGGTAGCCGATTTTGATGATAGCGAATTCTCAGAATGTGAGATAGAGATGATGGACGAGATACTGGCAAAATATGGTAATATGACTGCATCCGACTTGGTTGCAGAGACACACAAGGAGGGTACTCTTTGGTATCGGGTAGCTGCTCGTACCGGATTGTTGGAAGCATTCAATAAGCATGAATGCAACAACTCCGACCGGCAGATTGACTTTGCTGAAGCAATGACTGATTGTGCGGCAGAGGATTATCGCGAGAGTTTGAATATACGGCAGACGGCTAACCTCTTAAATGCGGAATCTCATGTTTGAAGAAGGTAATTTGTTGTTTTTCCGTCCTTTTTTGTTCAAGAACGGTGCTGAGCCGCAGGACAAGTTTTTCCTTGTGCTTAAAAAAATGGAGAGTGATATTTTGCTTGCCAGTTTGCCTACATCTAAAGACCATGTACCATCAGATTTGGAGGTTAAGTACGGATGTTTGAACATTCCGGAGAGGATGCTGAATATTTTTGTGTTTATGGCTGGTGAGAATGTGGCGGTTAAGGATGATGGGACACCTTTTGCGTTTGATAAGAATACTTTTATTTATGGCTTCAATCTTGATACTTATCCTGCAGGACAGCTGGATTTACAGGAACGTATGGCGCAGACTTCTATTGAAAAAATAGGTACATTGGATGAAACTGTTTTCAATGATCTTGTTGCTTGCCTGTCAGAAAGCAAAATGGTAAAGAATAAGTTCAGAAGAATGCTGCAAGGTTAGATATATAGCTTATGTAAACTCTCTATGATTGATTTAAGTAGGATTGTGGCCAAAGAGGGGATTGGTGAGGGAGGCAATTGGAAAGTATATAGATGCCTGTTGCAGGACTGTTCATCTGTGATTGTCAAGGAGTCTAAAGGTTTTGTTGATATGGCCATAAAAGGCAGTATAAAGAAATATCAGTTTATCAAAGCTTTAGATATTCCTACCACATCGTTTCTGGAAGTGTCTTCTCTGGATGGCAAGCCTGTATTGGTTACTGAGGATTTGAATAGTGATAATCTATGTTTCGTATCTCCTAATAGTGTTAAGACTGAAAAAGACGAACTCCTGGCTTGCTTGAGGGATAATTTAACTCCTTGTTTATCTTCTGAACGGATAGATTCTAAGTCTGAGCAGTATTTTTATAAGAATAAAATAAAGGAAATTTCAAACTTTCCGTCTTTTTTACAGCGTGTTAAAGAAGATATTAACAAGGCTGCATGTCATAATATATCTATTGCTTTCGATTGTTATTTCTTCTCTATCGAGAAAGGTAAATCCTGTTCCGTTATTGATTATAAGATTGCAGATTGGGATAATATAGAGGAATGTGAAGATATAGATTTCAAGGATTTATTGAATGTTAATATTGTGGAGTTTCAGGAGGCTATGTTTAAGTTTCTTGAGTTATTTGTTCAGGAAGGAGAAAAAAGGGAACTTTATCAATTATTGACTTCAAATCTGACTCCGTAATATTGTAATAAACTTACTGATATATTTTAAATTGATTATTGGTTTGATATATTTATG
>NZ_EQ973637.1:45740-53457 GCF_000157915.1 Phocaeicola coprophilus DSM 18228 = JCM 13818
ATTTACCGAAGTATTGTTTATGAATAACTTTTGGATTGTTTTTTTCAAGACTTTGAATCGGACATTAAACATGTTGACTTTAGCTTCTGTCATCCTTGTTTTTTGTTTGGATATGTGGCTTTTTGATATTCCTGCTCCCTGCCAGTTCTTTGTTGCTTGTGGAAAATTCTTTTACGGAGTCGGGCTGTCGTTCATTGCCGCCTACATATTCTACCTCATAACGGTTCATTATCCTGAAGTAAAAAAGGCAAGCACAGTTTATAAGGTTTCTGATTTTCCGGCCATGGCAATAGTTACGAATATCGAACGGATATTCATTGATATGGCAAAGAAGCAAGGAATGGATATTAAGAGGGAGAACTTGAATGAAAAGTTGATTAAGGATATTCTTTCTTCTACAAGATGTTATGATGATTCAACTCTTAGTGATATTGATTCTCAAGGGAAAATAAAAGCAAAAAACTGGCTTGGGTATATTGTCTCCGTTGAAAAGACTTATCGCTCATTTATTAATGGTGTCAAATCACTCTATTCTCAGCTTGATTCAGAATATGTTGCTGCTATATCTGAAATTGAGCAATGCGATTTTTCCCAGCCTATTATGGCGATGCTTCTACGACATAAGACACAACAGAAGTCACAACAAAATATAGAATCAATTACTTTTGAGTCTGGCTTAGAGGATTTCTTTCTTGAGTTGTATAATAAATCTCAAGTTTTGCGTAAGATTATAGAAGAACGTCGGCTGAGATATAAATATTAATTTCGAAAAAAACTTAAAACCACCATTAAAAGAAAAGAGGGAAAACAAGCAAAAGAACTATTGATAACTTTTTTGTGAGAGATACCGTTTAAGGATTGTCGGAAAGACAAAACCACCCCGAAAGGTGGTTTCATCTATAATACAGACAGATATAGGAATTTGTATATTTTATTTAAGTACAATATAAAAATCATCTTTGCCTTTCCATGAAATCTTATAATATTTACTATCAATTAATCCTGTTTCTTTGTAGTAATCCACTAATTCTGAGGGAGACCAATCTTTTCCGTTAGAAAAAAGGGCTTCTAATGCAATTAGTTTTTTTATCAAAGTTACCCGTTGAGTTATATCCTTTGTAGGTAAATCTAACGCATAATACTTCCCTTTTTTTACAAATCCCATAGCAATAAGTTCCTTCTTGAAATTATCACCAGAATTACTAAGTAGAATACTCTGTCCAGCTAATTCAACTACTATAATTTTGTTGTCTAAACTTTCTCTCATTTCACAAGAACTGTTAATATTGTTGTTACAGACGCATTGTCTGTTGTTGGAATTGAATTTATAACCATTTCGGGAGCACCCCCAGGCAGATGTTGACCACCTCCTAAGAAATATTCATTACCTTCTAAAGGACTACGAGGATTCATAGAGGAAATTCCACTAACTTCTCTGATTTTAAAACCATTCTGAAGACTACCAGGATTTAGTCCCATGTCAGATTCTATTTTTGCAGCCTTTACTGATGAAATTGTTATAGTATCTCCCTTTTTGAAGTTACCAAAATACCCCAATGCTCCTTTGCAATCTGTAATGAAAGTCCCGTTTCTACCAATGCTTGGATATGCATCCCAATCTGTTGGGCTAATATTAAAGCCCTTATTATCTTGTAACATCTTATGTTGCCTTGCTCTTGCTTTATTTACTTTGTCACAATCCAATCCAAATGGGTCAACCTGTGTATTGGGGTCGAAAACATATCCGTATAGCGTAGGATTACCACCCGCCAGTCCAATGGGGTCGGAAGAAATATACATACCCATCTTCGGAGAGTAGTACCTGAACCTATTGTAATACTGATGGGTTTCTTTGTCCTCATAGTGTCCCTGATAGCGGAACGGAACAAAACATTTTTCTCCGGTATATTCTTTCGCATTCCCATATACATCTAGTAACATTTCCCAAACAAGTTTTCCCTTGCTGTCGTATGCCTGCGTAGGAGTTCCCAGATAGTCATGCACAATCGTGTAGCGTTCCTGTTCTGTCACCTTGGCCACGGGGGTGAAGCTCTGTCCGTCATATACCCATGTGATGACATTTTCAAATGTCACCTCACGGTCGTAGCTTTCCCGTCCCATGTCGTCTGTCACAAGCCGTGGTCGTTCGTTCTCTTTACACTCCCATTCGTGCAGCAGCACGTTACCGTCCCAGCAGAATATTTTTGCTGTTCTGTCGGATGTCTTTGCCGTGCGTCTGCCCAGTGCGTCGTACTCGAATGTCACGGTTTTTCCATCCGGTGTGATGACGCTTTCCAGCATACCGTTTGCCAACCACGTGTAGCAGGTGTCTCCCGGCTGCCATGCCTGTGTGTTGTTAGCTTCGGTTTTCTCACTGTCCATGAAAATGCTCAGAAAGCCGTGCCTTGCCTGTGCCTTTGGTGCTTCTGTCAGATTTCTCCGGCTCTTGTGTACGAGGTTTCCCTCGCAGTCATAGCTGTAGTGGAACTCGCCATCGCTCAGCAGCCGTCCGCCTCTGTCGTAGGTGCGGTCCCTGCGGTTCTCGTCCCGGTAGATGTTTCCCACCAGGTCGGGTGTGCGGAAGATGCGGTCGAACATGCCGTATTCTCCCCGTATGAGGTTTCCCACCGAGTCATAATCAAAGATTACCGGTTCTGCCGACAGGTTGCAGCGCATCGACATCAGCCTTGCGCCCACGTCCCATCTGTAGCTTCGGAATCCCGTATGCCTTCCATTGGAATACACGTGACGCGAGCGTACCATACCCGTGTCGTCATAGTCCGTGGCTATGCGTATTCCTCCCGTGGCGAAGCGTTCCACCTCGCGTCCGGCATCGTCACGTCTGATGCCGCTTTCCCATTTGGGATTGTCTTCCTTGCCGCAGCCTGCGTTTACTCCGCTTACCAGTCCGAAGCTGTCATAGTCCAGTCTCACGTCAGCGCCCAGCGAACTCCGTACTCTTGTGCGGTTTCCGTAGCCGTCGTATTCCGATTCCACGGAAGTCACTTCCACAGGTGTGTCTCCGGCCGGCAGTTCCATGCTTTCCCTGATGATGCGCCCTGCCGCGTCACGTTCCAGCCGGATGCGTGCCGATGCGTTTGCCGCCATTACCAGGTTACCGTTCTTGTCGTAGGAGTATTCCTCTTTCGTGCCGTCATGATACGATACGGTACACATGCGTCCCCTTGCGTCATATTCGTAGGCGGTGCCTCTTCCTCCGGGACGTTCCACAAGTACGGTCTCTCCGGTACGGTTGCGTATGTAATTGCGCGTCATGCCGTCAAATCCCCTTTCCGTGCATACCTGTCCAGCCTTGTCACGGATGAAGCTGTATGAGTCGCCCCGTTCGTTCACCACGTCCGTCAGCCTTTCCATTCTGTCATAGAGGAATTTCACCTCACGTTCGCCTTCGGTACGTGTGGCGAGGCTTCCCAGCGGTGTGTATGTCATCCTTACGTGGCGGTGTGCGTCTCTTGCTTCCGTCACGCTGTCGTATGCGTCATATCCCAGTTCTACCGTGTTGCCGTCATGTGCGTACACGCGTGTGACACGTCCCAGAGCATCGTATTCGAAGCGGTCCGGTCGGAGTAGGGGTGAGTGTTCTGCAGTCACCTGTCCCCTGTGGTCATAATCCCACCGTCGCAGTGTCTTGCCGTTCTCGTTCCACGAAACGAGGTTGTGCTGTTCATCGTAAACGAGTTTGCTGATCTGCTCTCCACGTGTCATGGCTACCAGCATCCCGTTCTTGTCATAGTCGAATTTGGTTATTTCTCCCGTTCTGTCTATGGTGCGTGTCATCAGGTGCTTGCGCTCCTTGTCATACAGCCGCTGTGCCTTGTTCCCACATGCGTCCACATGAATGACGAGCCTGTCCAGTTCGTCGTATATGTATGTTTCCTCGGTTCCGTCCGGGTAGGTTACCGAGGTCAGGTTCCCTTTTTCGTCATAGCCATACCCCGTTATTCTTCCTTCGGGATCGGTCACTCTGTACGGTTCCGAATATTCCGTATATTCGTATCGGGTGATGTTTCCCAGCGGGTCTTCTTCTGCGGTTACTATTCGGTCCGGCCTGTACCTGTATGTGGTTGTTCCGCCCATTGCGTCCGTCACGAGGTTGAAGCCTTTTTCAGGATGGTATTCTATTCTTCCCTCCTGAATGCCGTCCTTGCCCCATGTGTGTACGCAGCGTCCCTTTCCGTCGTATTCCCAGTGGAAGGTGTCCCCGTTGCGGTCTGTGTTTTCCGTCATCAGGTGTCCATCGTACAGGATGTGCGTGGTCTGTCCGAGTGCGTCAGTGATGGACATCATGTTCCCGTCCTTGTCATATTCGTATACCACGAGCATTTCCGTACCTTTTATCGTTTCGAGGGATATTCTTGTTATGAATCCCCTCTGTTCCGTTTCCACCCGTATACATCTTCCGGCAGCGTCCGTGATTGTTTCCGGTTTCCCGTTGCTGAATCTCAGTTCCGTTCCCATGCCGTCAGGGTTAGTCAGCCTTGTCATCCTGAAAGTGTGTCCGTCTCCGCAGCGCAGATCGAACACGGATGTCAGCATCGTGTCATGGCTGTATGCCTCATATCCTGTTTCCGTATGCCTCAATGTCGTCCGTTCCTCTCTCAGATACATTTCTTTTCCTTGAGGTATCATCGGGAAAGCCACGATTCTTCCATCTTCCATGCGCAGTGCTGTGGCTCCTTCTTGGGGAAGTTCCTGCACGCACCTGTCATAGATGCAGTGCACTCCGTGTCCTAACCATCCCACATAGTTGGAGTCGGAGTACCATGACCGTTTCCACGATAACGGTACGGGTGATGGAAAGCTGAAGTCCAGTCCCTCGTAAACCACTACGCCTCCCACAAGATCTACAGGCTCGAAGCCCATCTTACAGAGCATGTCCGATAGCTTCTGTGTCCCCGGGACTTTTTGCATTACCTTGCTTTGCAGAATCTTTGTATTGAACTTGCTGATGCCCACCTTTTTCAGTACGCTGAATCCGATATTGTAAAACATTCCTTCCATTGCGCCACCGATATCCGGGATGTAGGGGCCTCCTACATATACCGGCTTTCCTGTCGGAACAGGTAGTGAAAATGAAGTGGGTGCAAAGAGTGTGGGCACAAGGCTCTTTCTTTTCTTTGCCTTGTTGCCTTCCAGGGTTGCAGACAGCGGAAGCCCGATGTCGTTGCATGTCATTACCATGTATCCCTTCGGACTCAGGCGGCTCCCGTCTGAGAATACGTTCTGCGACGAGAAGAAGTTCATGCTCTCATGCCCTATCATCGAGGGATTGACAAAGCTGCCGACCAGTGGTATGTGTACCAGTGTCAGCAATACCCCGCTGGTGTCTGACACTCCGCGTTTCAGGCCGTTGATTGTTACGTTTGTGCCCAGAAAGGGAATGTAGTCCGCCGGATCCACCACGATTCCTATGTACGGATGGACCGGATTGTAAGGAGGTACGGCTGTCATGTGTACATCCACCCCGGTGACTGCAGTCAAGTGTGTGTCGGCGAGTAGCATGGACTTTGTTTTATGGGTTTGGAAATTGTTATGACATATTGAAATTCAGGGTTCCGCCACTGATATTTGTTATATTCGTTCCTTTTACATCAACCATTTTTCCTGAAATAGAGATACTGGTTGTGCCTTTGGATTCTATTGCAGGTGCTTCCGATGTGAGTTTGGTTTGGCTTGTAATAAGTGTTTCAGTGGTTCCATCCACTGTGGTCTTGTCGCTTTTTACAATTACCTCTTTGTCTCCTTTGGTATCTACCTTCTCATCAGCGTGTATTTCGATTACTTTGGAATGCAGGGTGATTTTCTCTTCCGAGTCGATGGTGATGGTCTTGTCACCGCCCAACAATACTTTGCTGCCGCTCGGATCTGTGATAAGGATACTTCCTGCATCATCATCTATGGTGATGGTGCATCCGCTCCGAGTGGTCATGCTCTTTTTCTTGTTGCCGCTGTCACCGCCTGTGCCTGTCTTTCCGTTGAACAGGCTTCCCATTACGAATGGACGGTTCGGGTCGTCATGCCGGAAGCCTACCAGTACGATGTCGTCCTTTTCCGGGATAAAGACAAATCCTCTGTTGGCCGATACTTTGTCGCTCATTCCGGCATCCGGTGTCATGACACGTATCCATGAGGTTTTCATGTCTCCCGACTGCCAGTTCATCTTTACCTGAACGCGTCCCTGCTTCTTTGGGTCATCATTGCTTACCACTACCGCCTGTTGCGTCTGTGCTACAGGCAATGGAACATCTGGAGACGGCAGGTTAGGTATTGTTGCGCTCAGTGCCGTAAAGGTATTGTAATAGCTGTTGCCGGAACCTATTATATGGGTTATTTCCGTAATGATATATGAGCCAAGCATCTGTTCTGTAAAACTGAAATCCTCACCTTGTATGGCCGTTTGTATGTCAACCACACTGCCTACTGTCAGGCTATAGCAGTCGCTTTCGCAACTAACGTAGTGGGAGGCTGCAGTATCGCTCTGTTGTTTCTTCTGGAAATAGTTGTCAAGTTCTACTTTGTTGGATATACGGGGTTCTGCATATTGGTTGGCCGGTGACTTGAATAGTCCTATGGAAGCCTGAAATGCAGAATGTCCCAAACTGCCAAGACCTCTTGGTGCGTCTGGTGATGTTGATTCAAACTTTTGTCCGTCTTCAGAGTGGTAGGATTGACCTGCCAGCGGACGGGCGATGGCTTGGATGGATATGTCAAGGCTTTGCAGGTTTCTTCCGTACATCAGGGGTATGCTGCTCGCAGCAGCAGGTTTGCCGAATACGAGTTGCTTTCCGTCATAGTACAACCATTCATGGTACTGTCTGGCCAGCCTGCGGATAAAGTCAAAATTGCTTTCCCTGTATTGGCATTCGTATGCTATCTTTTCTGTGTATTCGGGAGAAATAAGTGCGGTTACTCCGGCTTTTTCACAAACTTCGTTGACAATGTTGGCCAGAGTCTTGTCCAGCCACGAAGCGCATGTCGGTTCAGACTCCAGAAGAAACGTATTTGAGTATCCCGTCAGAAGCAGGCAACCGTGGTTTCCGGATGCTCTGTGTAGCGAAACATGTGTGGCTATTCCCACAAATGTATTTTCGCCCATCAGTATGACGACTTTTTTCCCAAGCCAGCTCTTTGCCTTCTCCAGTGAATGCGTTGCATAGGCTTCACCCACCTCTATGTCAAAACTTATCTCGAAATAGTGATGGTCATTGATTACCTGTTTCAGCATTACCTGCAGAAAAGAGTGCTGCGGATTTCCATCTATGCTGATTGATATTTTCTTTTCTTCCAGCATGGCAATAGTCTGTTAAAAGTTTGATAACAATTGGAGTCTCTTTTCCCGAAATATGTCAGGACATAAAAACAGAAAAAGGAAACCTCAAAGCCTGAACTTTTTGAATTTTCCTCCTCTTTCTTCATGTGATTTCAGTTTTATTTATGGGAGAAAAGGAAAAAACAAAATCTTCTTGCTAATCGCAAATATACGTGAATGAAAAAACAAAACCAAATTTTATAAGCCGTTTTTGATATGATGAAAGTGAAATAAGCGTTTTGATTTTCAATATTTTCTGATTGATAAGCTAACAGCAGAAATATTTTTAATGGCATTTTTATTGGAAAATAATTATGCCGCCCCAAAGTGGAATGCTTGGAGCGGCATAATAATCATTTATTCCATTGTAAGGCAGATCTTTTCATC
>NZ_EQ973637.1:54051-64388 GCF_000157915.1 Phocaeicola coprophilus DSM 18228 = JCM 13818
TAATCGCAAAAATAGTCATTTATCTGATAAAAACAAATCTTTACCGTCTCTTTTAGCCTATTTAACAGTGTCTGATGCAGTTTACAAATATGGAATGATGTATTTTGAAGGTGTCTTCATTTCAGTTACGTTTTCCATACCATGCTATCAGAAGCGAACTTGCTATTAGGATTGCTATGCCGATAATCCACAGGTAAATGTGGTTCTCGCGTTGGTTATGTTCGATAATCTGGGTCTGATATCTGTTGTATTCTACCAGAGCACTTATCTGTTCTTGCTGAGAGCGGATTAAATTCAAAAGCTCTTGATTGATTTCTTGCTGCCTTTTGAGTGACTGTGTCAGATTATTGAAGTTTCGGTTTATTGTATACTCATCCTTGATATAGCCCATGACACTGATTTTCATTTCCTGTATAGAGAGGCTGTCTTGCCTCTCTATGATAGGTGGGGTGATATCTTCCTTCTGAGCATAATGATTGAAGCATAGTATGCCGATAAGTATACCGCTCAAAAGAAAAGCGATGAGTGCTATGATTACATAGAACAGATAGTTTTTACGCACCGTTATGGTACTCTCCGTGCTGGTATCTCTTATTTCAGTCTTGTTTTCATTTATTCCTGTTTTCTCGGGCTGCAGACTTATATTTTCATTCATCTCTTTTTCCTCCATGGCTTTTCTTTTGCTCATTTCAATAAATTCTCGTTTGTTTATCTGATATTTGTCTCCTTGGTATAGGACTACCTCATTTTTTACCAGCCAGTCCAATGCTTCACGTACACTGCGTTCCGTAACTTTGATATTCTGGATGTTCCAGTATACTTCAGAGCAGGTTATCCAAACAGGTTTGACAAGGGATTTTGCATAGAGAATCTCCATTATCTCTTTTTGTAGTTGTTCTTTTGTCTGTTCCATATTCTTTTACGGTAATAAATGTTTTGGAATGAAGTAATATGTTTCTCCCGATATTGATACGGTTTCGAAGGATTGCTCCGCATACATGCTTTCCAGTGTCTTCAGCTTGTCAATTACAGCTGGATAAGTGGAATGGAAGCCATTCTTCTTGCATTTTCTTTGTTTCAGTTTGCGGATTTTGAGGTTATGGAGCAGTTTTTCTTCTGTGGGAACCCCTGTACGGTAATAAAACAGGTCAGATATTCTAGCATTTTTTTTCAGAAGTTTGCGGTGGAATGATCGGTTTATACTGCTTCTTTGTTTTCTATATACTTTGCGCAGTATACGGAATTCCTTTTTTTGTATGCTGTCCGCAAATTCAGGGAGTAATCCACGATAGTTCTGCAACAGGCTTTCCAACTCTTTTTCGTTGAAAACATATCCTTCCTCATATTTGCAAAGTGATGAGTCCGGTACGGAAAGCTTTGCGAAATAGGTGTCTGAAACACTGTTGCGGCTCATTCTTTCCATTCGGAAGGTATCATTTTTATGTACTTTCCTGACGATTTCTTTTAGGTCGGTTGTAGGCCGGCTCCTTAATGCCCCCAGTTTGCTTTCATGATATTGCAAGGATTCCAGCAGGGTTTCATTTGTCATTTGGATATTCAGATTGATGGAGTCCAGCGCAAGTTCCAGTGCGGTGTTGTGTAGGATACCTCTTCCTTTAGGGAATATGATACCTCCTGCGGAAAGGCTTTTTGACGGTACGTCAAAAAGAAAGATATTAGCCTCGTCAGTTTCAAGGTTTCTGAATAGTTCCGGTTTGACCAGTTTGTCATCCACGATGTAATTGGCTATATGGTTCACATATTGCCGTGACAGCTCATCCAGTGTTGATTTGGCTTGCAGGACAAAATCCTGATAAGGGGTATTATGGGAGCGGTTTGTCTGTACAAACAGAAAGCTGGCTGATTTTTGTCCTGCTCTGGCAATCAGGCTTTCATTTATCTTCAGATTTTGATTGCTTCCTAATATGATGAACAGGTTTTTGTCAAAGACATTCTCGTTTATCGTATTCATGATATTGTTCAAAGCGTTGTTCAGTCCTGAACTTTCGCGTGATGCTGCAATTTGTATGCTGTCCGTTGTAATGAATTCAATCCATTGGGAGAAATCGGACAGGACTTGGGAATAACGGTTGCCGGTATTGGATATACAGGTAGCGGTGAATCTGTATTGAACATCCGGAGATAATTTCAGTTTCATGTTTTGTAGGGTATTGCATAGCATATTTGCGCGTTGCTGCTCATGCTCGAAATAAAGGAAATGGATGTTCACCAGATTGTTTTCTTTTTCCATTCGTCTGATATCATTAGAATGGACATTTCCGCCTTTGATATTTATCAGATTATTCCATCGTCTGTTCCATACCAAAATGGGAATGTTGATGTCCGTGTGGTCGGAGTCCGACAAACCGGCTTGTCGCGCATTCCCTGCATAGTCAAACAGTATTCTTGACTGCAGGCTGGCTTCATGTATCTGAAGGGTATCATGTGTATTGGTCAGTCCGGGGATTGAATCGGTATAATTCCCGTCACTCAACAGAAACGACCTGTTCTGACCGATTGCTGCAATCAGGTCAGAAGGTACCCATCCGAATACTTTTCTGGAATCATCGTCTAGAGTGGGAGTATCTGAT
This sequence comes from Phocaeicola coprophilus DSM 18228 = JCM 13818, assembly GCF_000157915.1. Classification (GTDB taxonomy): domain Bacteria; phylum Bacteroidota; class Bacteroidia; order Bacteroidales; family Bacteroidaceae; genus Phocaeicola; species Phocaeicola coprophilus. The sequence goes on from NZ_EQ973637.1 coordinate 56,643, forward strand.
ACCAGTACGGAGCGTTTGCTTTTGTCATACTTATATGCATAGACGATTTGCCCGCTTAGCAGACCTCCTTCCATTCTGTTTTTTAGAAGGGGCTCACCAAACACACTCAGAGTATCTCCACTGAAGTATTTGCTCATATCTAGCAGACGGTTCGGTTGGGTCAGTCCTACTCGGAATTTTACAGGCTGGTTGTTTTCTTTATCAATGTAGGCGTGGTCAAACATCAGGATATTGTCTGTAGGTATCCATCCTGCATACTCGACCTTCGAAGGATCTTTGAAATGCCTTTTCTTGGATAACAGGAAACTGTAAAATACCTTTGGCTTGCCTATAATGTCCTGGTCGGCGCGTACAAGACTGTAGTTCCCGTTTTCCTCGTCAATGATGTAGTATGGTACCCCAATTTCCTGTTTTCCTCTTTTACGTTGGAAGTAAGCGTCCTCGTATGCTTGGTTTCCGTTTCTGTCGGAGTAGACAATTAGGTTGCTTTTGTCTTTTTTGACTGCAGGATTTTTCTCTAAGTTCGGCAGATAGTTAAATATATTTTTCCCTGTTGTTCTGGTTCTGTTCCATGCAGATACTTGCCCGGATACATATACGGGCATACTGCATCCGGCCCAGGTCAGCAGCAATACGGCTATGGATTTATAATATGTCTGTTTCATTTTTCTGTATAACTTTGAGTTATTTGGATAGTTGATACGCAATGAAGTTTGTCGATAAGCACTTCATCAATACGGACGCGACGTTTGGTATTGCTTTCAAGGAAATGAAGTCCTTGGCAGTAACCGGTAAAGTCATTGTATTTTTCTCCGTTTACCACGACCGCAACCCTGTCTGCAGGAATACAGAAGTATTTGTTTCGTATATAGTTATAGTGCTCATAATAGACAGGGTGCTGTGAAACACGGGTATCTGCAATGGCTTGCAAGTGTTTGCGGATGTCGTCCTGTGCCAGCACCAGTGAATCCACTGTTATTATTTCTTCTGCTTTTTCAAAGCGTGGTAGGATTGTTATGTGATGTTTTACAGGATATTGCGTTGTGTTGGTTTGTAGTTTTATCGTATATTCTCCCGGATTCTCATAGGTATAGACTACCTGCTGGTCATATGCATCAACAGTACCGCTCTCACCAAATTCCCACTGCCAGGAATTCATGCCATATCCCTCCGCCGCGAATACGAGTTCTTCTCCCTGATAGCCTTCAGACACACCATAGATATGTGGGACAGAATCAATGGCTGCACGTTCTGTTCCGGATATTACTTTTATATATTTGTTGATGGTATAGCTGTTGTCTATTTTCAGTGTCACCAGATATTTGCCCGGAGATCCGTAGCTGTATTTCATATTGCTTTTATCGCTTATCGCATCACTGTTCCCCATCTGCCACAACAGCTTTCTTCCTTTTACGGCAGCTGTATCGTTTATCATAAACTCCAGCTTTTCGTTCACCTCGTAATGATAGTTGTCGTTGGAGTCAAACACATAAAAGTCAATGTTGCTCAGTTTGGATTTTGAGGGCAACAGCAGAATGATGATAATACCTCCTATGGCAAGTATGCCCAAAGCGGTTATGATAATTTTTCTCTTGTTATCCATATTGCTTATAGATTAGCTTTACATTCTTCCAGATCTTTTTCTATTAGCTCATTGTTGTGTTTCAGGGCACTCAGTTCTTCCTGTATGTCGAACTGGAATCTTAATGTCTTGGAAGCCAGTGCACCGAACATGAATCTCGAATTCATACCGTTTTTTGTGTAGATTTCCTGAATACCGTATATTTTCCCTTTTATTTCATCCATACGCTGTACTTGGTATGCGCTGAAATCCAATGAGTCGATTTGGTTCCATATTACAGATGATTTTTTTGCATGTGCCTTTTGTTCGGTGAATATGGTTTCCGAATGGTTGATGTCTTTTATCAGTTCCGAACTTTCTTTTATTGGAACATCAAATACATATTTGCATAGGATGATAAAGATAAGCACTACGGTAAACACCAGCAATATCGCAAAGCGTACATTACCCCATATGTTTTCGTCTTTTGTCATGGCTTCTGTAATTTTTCTTTTGTTAATTCCTGATACTTGTTCCTGCATTTCTCCAATTGTTCAATATTGGATTCTCTTTTTTTAGCTTCACGGTCAAGATTATCCATCGTAATCTGTATCTCTTTTATCTGATCGAGCATTACCTTGTATACCTCATAGTTTTGCCCGTTGGATGCGAAGCTGCTTATTTCATTTTCCATCAGCTGGCGCTTCTTGGTTATCAAGTTTTGCAGATGCTTGTGCTCACTTGCATTTCGCTTCTTGCTTTTCAGACTGTTCAGTTCACGGAACAGTTCTTCAATCTGGAAATTGAGTTCCGCCTGTTTCTTGAATACTTCGTCGTATTCCGATTTTTTGTTTTCAAGAAGCGCGATAGCTTTCTGGGCTGTTACAATCGAAATGCTGCCGCATAAGGCAATGATCAGTAATGTAACAGCGAATATGATGGAGAATTTCCATTTTGCACTTTTGCGCTCTTCTATATTCATTGCTTCCATAGTTCGGATGTTTTTTAATTACATGAAAGACCATTTCTTTTTCTTCTCTTCTTGAGGCGAAGTTGTGCTTTCTTCTCCAACTACAATATTTTCTCTTACAAGACCGATATATTCAAGTTCTCCCATTTTGTGGAACATTCGTTCCAGAAGAGAAAGGAATGTACCTAAAGTATGCAGTGAAGAGCTTATATCCGTATGCTCGTATGTAATTCCGGTAACTTTTTCAATGCTGTGCATAAAGTCTGATGGAGTAATGTTGGTCCATTCGTAATAATATTGTAACAGCTCCTCACGCATGGTTTCAGACAAGGTCTGTAATGCGGAAACGAATCCGTTTGCTAGTTCATTTATGGCCTGAATAAGGAAAATAGGAGGCTGCTCCTGAGCTGTCTGTTCGATAAAAAAGATACGGCTGTTATAGAAACTGCTGAAAGCATTGCACAGGACAAACGTATTATTGGCCAGCGCATCCCTGCGTTTGTCTGACAGGTTACGGCTGTATATAGTTCTTATGTCTTCTCTTATGTTATGCAGAATGTGTGTCAGTTGGTTTATGAATGATTTCAAACCGTCATGATAGGCTGATTTCTGCAATGGCGGTATATACTGGCGGTTTACTGCAAAAGCGTTTCCATGAGATTTTATTTCTCCGATTATCAGAAAGTTTTTGCTGTAGAATGCCTTGTTTGTTTGGCTTTTGGGCATAATGTGCAACTTTATGCTTGGCAGTACGTGGGGGTGATGCAAGGGTATAACTTCTGGATCGGGTTCACCTATTGGTATCATCTCATAGGGGTTTATTGATACAAGAATAAGAAAAACATTGTCCTCAATAGCGGACGGATTGCTGTCAGGTAATGTTGCTGTCGGTATGTAATCTCCATACAACCCTTCATAGAAGATGATTGGGAGACCGCCTCTTGTCAGCCCGTTGCATTTCTTCAGGCGTACACTTAGGGTATCAAGGGAACCTCCGCTTATGTCGAATTCTACGTTGTCATTTGAATCGTCAAGTGCTTTTCCGATACCATAATTGTAGTCATTCAGTTGACTCTCAATACTTCCATATAGAGATTCTATCATGTTATAATAATTCCCGAAGAAATGATCCTTTGTCAACTTTACTCCGTTGACCCAGTTGATGGGTAAATGTTCTATCTTCATATGTTTACTCTTTTGTTGAAGTTAATTTTACTCTTCTGATATATATAGGTCGGTTGTTCTTTATTTTGTTCTGCTCGCTGTTCTTGTGGGGGTCAAGAATCCGTATCAGCAGTGGATAACTGAACCATTTTGTCGTGTAGAAAGTCCATCCGACCTTGTATCCGTCTTTCCCTGTTTCGATTCTGTTCTGTGGAAATCTGCGGTTTTGGTCTTCTATAAACCAGTTGAACCAGTTACCCAAAGAAATGCCATCCGGCAGTTTTACGACCAGCGAAGCGTAATTCTTGTCGCCGATTTTGCGGTTGATTTTTACTTTGACGGATTTGAATTCAAAGCTGTCGATGTTGTCCCAATAGTTGCGGTCAAAAGTTCCGAATTCCAGTTCCCAAGGAACATAGATAGGAGGTGGTATAAGCAGAAACTGTTTTCTGCCCAGCATAATCATGTAAGGCACTATGAACCAAAGTACATTCAGTGCTCCCCAAATGGCATACGGAAGATTGCTTATCTTTTCAAATACAAGGTAATATATCCATCCGCCAAGTATGCCGGACACAGACAGCAGCAGTATTGTTCCGCCCGTGGATTCTCCAAGCCCGATTGCATTGAAAGAGCCTGATTCTGTGTATTTCCAGAAAATGAATCCTAGTCCGATGTAGCATAGGATTGTCAGGAACAGTCCGCCCCATACGAATTCGTTTCTGAGAAGTCCCAGCAGGCAGGGAAGGGCAATTATCAAAGCTGAAATAAGTATGAAGATAACGGCTTTTTTCATACTCAGCTTTCGTTTTAGATTTTTCATGCTGTTTAGGAAAAACAGCATGACTGTTACGAACAGCGGTGCTAATAGGTATTTAAAGAAAAAAGATAATAACGTTTCCATATTTCTGACTTTTTATCTGTTGTTTATAGATTCATATCATATCCCAAACGGTTTTCTCCCAAGATACAGTCTGTATGTCCCAGTATCAGGTACTTTATATGTATCTCCCTGAACGAAAGTATAAAGAAACTCAGAATCTTAGTTACAATAGTATCTATGCGGGATTGCCTGTTGTAGTCATCTGAATTATCTGGCTGACCGAAGACTATGGTTGCTTCAAGATCGTCGCCTTCACATTCTACGGCTCCGTTTAGTCCGAGGTTTTCTCCTAGAATGCCTTCGTTGATGGGAGAATATTGCGAAACGGTAATCACGTGTGGTATATATCTGAGTCTGATTTCAAGATCAAGGACTACAGAAAATATCCGTTCAATGGCCGTGAGATTTTCCGTGTATTCATCCGAGTGGCAAAGAAAAAGGAACAGCTTGTACTTTTGATGGTTGCTGATATCCAATGGTATGCCCAGCATGGTTTCTACAAGGTGATTCAGATTTTCACGCATCGCAGGATTTGAAAAGAAATTCAAGTCACGGTCAATGATTTTTACACGTTCCTTGAAGAAAGCCGTATCGAAGGGAATAAAAAATGAAATCAGTTCTTTTTCCCTTTTTTTGTTGATACGTATTGCTTCAACAATTTCCTTGTTGCTCATACCCGGCGTGCTTATGACAAGGGGATGGAAAAGGAGTTCTGGAAGCTGGTGATACATACTGTTTCTTGCCAGGTGCATAGCAACAATTTCCTTGTATGAGTTTGATGTGGAAAAATAACGTAAAGAAGTGCTCAGAATGTCTTTGGATTGAACACGCGGATTCATTCCATGACAAATTATCATGAGAGAGTCCAGTAGGTCTTCTTTGAGAATGAATTGCAGTTCCTCAAAAAAAACTTCGGCAATGTAATTGTTTGCATTGCTGCGTTTCAGCTCGTTTATTTTTTCTTTCCTGTCTATCGGAGTTCCCATACAAGTTCGTTATTTCTGAAATTGACTATAATGTTGTCACCCGGTTTGATTTCTTCCGAGACGATAAGTCTTGATACCGTTTTTTTAAGATACGTTCTTATTACGCCTGCTATAGGACGCGCACCGTACTTTGGTGAGAATCCTTTTTGTGAGAGGTATTGGAGCGTCTCTTCCGCCAGCTCAATATTGATGTTCTTTTGTTCATGTAGCTGCTTTTTCAATCTTGAGAAATGTAATAGGAAGATTTCCTTTGCCACATTTTCATTGATGGGAGAGAATGGTACTACCTCTGTCAGTCGTCCTAGAAATTCAGGTCTGAAATATTGGGCCATAACCTCTATAAGCTTTGCTGAAGTTGGGGTATTCCCTGCCTGTATCTGATCTACAATCCATTGGCTTCCAATGTTGGATGTGAAAATGATTATCGAATTGGAAAAATCGCCCTCTCGCCCCAGCTTGTCATGTATCTTTCCCTCATCCATCATTTGAAGAAATACATCATATACACTGGAATGCGCTTTTTCGATTTCATCAAATAGGACTACGGAATAAGGCTTTTGTCTTATTTGTGTTACCAGAAGGCCACCTTCTTCGTAGCCGACATATCCCGGAGGTGCTCCGTAGAGCAGAGCTGCCGAATGCTCTTCCTTGAATTCGGACATATCAAACCTGATCATGGCAGATTCATTGTCAAACAGCAATTCCGCCAATGATTTAGTCAGCTCCGTTTTACCTGTTCCGGTAGGTCCAAGGAAAAAGAAAGAACCTATGGGCTTTTTGGGATCACTCAATCCGCTTCGTGATTCGATAATGGCATCAGACAGGGTGGAGATAGCCTTGTCCTGACCTTTGACTCTTTCCCTGAGTTTTGATTCTATACCGAGGAGGCGGTCTTTTTCCCGGGCCTGTATTTTTCCTATAGGAATATTGGTGCACTCGGCTACGATTGCTTCTATTTCCGCAGCGGTTACGGTTCCTATTGTGTGGAGCGATAGATTTTCCAGTTCTGTCAGGATTCTATCGATCCATTGAATCTTTACTTCATATTTGTCTTCATCGTTCCATGTATAGGTATCTGAAAGTTTCGATGTTATGACAGAACCTACTTTGTTGAAAATCATTCGGTAAAGTAATTGTAAATCGGAACTTAGAATTGCATCTTCTGCATTTTCCTGCAGACATTCGAACTCTGACCGGATGTTTTCTATTGTGTTCCTTGCATTTTTGTTGCATAGACGTACAGCAGCAGAAGTTCTGTCCAAAAGATCAATTGCAGCAGAGGGAAGACTGCGTTCCTTGAAATATCGGCGTGATAATTGTATTACATTTGGAATGCAGTCGTCAGAAATTTCAAGATTGTAATGGCTTTCTATTTCTTTTTTGTGCAGATACATGGCACATAATAGAGTGGAATAATCCAGTTCTTCCGCATTTATGATGACCAGTTTGCTCTCGATGGATTGCTTTTCTATGTGTTTGCGGTACGCATCATTTGTAATGGTAAAGATGAGATTGCAGGCTCCTTCACCAATTTGGGCATTGAGGATATTTATCAGAGTAGTTGATTTACCTGTATTCCCGTTTTCCAGCAATACCTGAAGGTCATCTATCACAAGAACTACTTGCTCAATTTGCTTCAACTTATGTATTAGGGCTACTATCTTTTGGGATATCTCATTTTCCGATGATGTCCCGGCCAATAATTTGGCTGTATTCAGCCCTACAACAGAAACTTGTTGCAGCATTTCGTCTTTATTGTTACATATTTCCTTTACAAAAGCATTGATAATGGAAGTTTTGCCTATACCTGAATCGCCTATTATCGTTATGGCTTTATTTTCTGATCGTTCCAGACATTCAAGCATGGTTCTGATTTCTTTGTCTCTGCCCACCACTATACTTCCGCTTTTGATGGTCGCTTCGGTTTTCAGATTCTCTGCGTATGGAAATGAGGCCAGTATCTGGTTTTCTTCTCCTTGAAAGGAATTGGTAGGTGTAAGGGCATTATAATATTTTAGAATATCTTCTTCACTTACCCCAAGTAATTCTATTTGCTGGTGCGAATAGATAACGCCTTCTCTGGAGATGGCCGTAAATACACAGATGGCATCTATGTAGTCACTTCCCAACTTTATTTTGGAGCGTTCCGCTTCATCCAGTACCTTGGAAAGATCTTCATCCG
>NZ_EQ973637.1:64597-67780 GCF_000157915.1 Phocaeicola coprophilus DSM 18228 = JCM 13818
GTCTTTTTGCATGGATTGTAGGATTTCCTTAAGTCCTGTACTTTCTGTCAACATGGCTAATACCAAATGGGGTACACCATATGTACTTTGCTGTTCCTGTCTAGCCATCGATTGGGCTAATTTTATGGCAGAAACCAGACTGGGACTATAATCGTTGTTTGTCATAAGAATACAATTTTATATGATGAATTGCATACAGACTTTTCAGTCATATCCTTTTCAAGAAAATGAGCGAAAACGGATAGGTCCAGAAAGTCTCCTATATTTTGTTTTAATTTTATTTCAACTTGAACTATGCGAATGAATCCTTTTTTCCTTTCTGGAGAAATGGTAACACCGTCCTTAATATGTATAGTATCTACATTGTTTCCCATCTTGTGGTAAATATAATTATAGATATCCTGCTTTGACACAATTCTGTCTCTGCTGACAAGACCATATCTCAGGCTGTTTATCAGACTGGAATCTTCTGTATGTACGATTCCTCCTTGAACAGGAGTTCTGAAAATAAGACTTGTTGCATCGTATTTCTCCATATTGAACTGTTGGATAAAGGCTCTTTCATCAAGTCCGTTTGCCAGTCGTCCTGAAGTTGTCCAGAATTTTACTTCCGCACTCGTAGCATTGGGGGCTGGTACTGTCAGAGCAAAAATTCGTTGTCTTTTTTCGTCCCTGCTTATGTTTTCTACACTTTTCTCTATCTCGGAAAGCTTAGAGAACAATTCTTTCAGTTGCGCTGTTAGCAGATCTGGATTTAATGCGGAAAAGGCGTTTCCGTCTTCTTTGATTCTTTGTATAATCTGGTTGATTAGGTCAATGGCACTATCCGAATCAAAGCGTTCCAGATTTCCGAAATACAAATCAAAGATTCCGGTCGGATTTTCTTCATACTGCTGTTGTCGGTTGATGTATTCCTTTCCTGTATTGTCACAAATGGAACGGACGTTAAGAAAATAATTTCCTTTGGGGCAAGGAAGGGGAATATAACGTCCATTGGTTGCAAAATTATGCTGTTTATATACCAATTTCCTGTTTACAACAGGATACGTATTCAGATATATGTTTAGTGAATTAAGATAATCTTGCGAATTGAATATTTCCGGCAGACGGAGTCTTATCCAGAAAAACCTTTTGCTTGTATCAATATTTTCGGTCTGTTTGGCGGAAGGAAATTGTTGCAATAAAGTTTTAAGTGACTTGTCTGTGTCGGCTAGATCTATTTTTACATAGTAGTCGTTGTAGAAATTTTTTATTTCATCAAAATAATGGGCATTGCTGAATGGATCCTGCACCTTCAGACCGAATTGCGCCGGTATTTCTTTCCCTGCACAGTCATAGAATCGTGTCATTTGCAGAAACGGAACAAATGATGTGTTATCAGGAATCAGGCAAAAAGTCATTTCCTGTGTCTCTGATAGATGTTCTTCGTTAATATCAAAACCTAACCAAACAACATAAGATTCTATCTGTTCCTTCCTGCCAAGGAATAAGTTTGAAGTGATATTTTTTTCAGAAACGTTTTTTATGGTATTCCCATAAGCGATTATACCAAGTTTTGCATTCACAAGTGGATAATTGAAAAGAGGTGTAAAGAATACCTGTATACTTTCTTTGCCAAAGATGAACTTTTCAGTATAGAAGTGGTCTTCGGCATTTAGAATGCAGTTCTCGTCATTATTGGGGGTAACAGACATTAATGCATGTGCCGGAATAGGCAGAGCCCATTTACTATCTATAAGTATACGTGATAGCTGATGAAGTAAACGGGAATCCGATGCTTTTATTTCCTGATGCAGACGGGCCGTTTCATTGGCGAAGACATCCAATAGCAAATCAACCACAGGATCCATGTTGCGGGATTCATTGATACCCCACAGCTCCATAGCAAATTTCAGAATTCTTTCTTTTATTTCAATATGTCTTTTGTCTGGCATAACTCTTAATTGTTTATTGTGATAACGGACTGATATATACAAGCGTATTGAAGTGGAACGGTTGGTCCGTTGAAACTATTTTTCCTTTCACAGCTATTTGAGCCTTTCTGCGTACATGAGTTTCTTTTTTGTTTTCATCGTCAATCTCGGATAATACTACACTCACGCTAATATCTTTAAGCCGTTCTTCATAAGTGGTGATGGCTTGGAGCAAAGACTCTTGGACTCTATTCTCCCAATCACTGATTTTCACTAGTTGACTGAACTCAAGTTCCCAGATGACAGAGCCGTAATTTTCCTTACCGACTACTTCTCCATATCGGGAAACAATCAGTAGCATGATCTGCTGTGCTATGGATTCTTCATAAGAACATCGTTCGAGTTTTCCGTTAACTGCAGACTTTAGGTCAATTGGTATTTTCAGATAACTCATGTGATATATTTTATGTTGTTTTTCGCAAATATACGGTTTTTTATCAAATACTCTAAGAATTTTCTGAAAAAAACTTTTGCATAAACTTGACAAAACAAAAATAAATTCATATATTGCGACCGATAAATACAAAGAAGAGTTAAATACGATATTTATTAACGTTTAAATAAAAGAAATATGGCACTTTATGATTATGGAATAGGTGGCAATGAAGTAAGGGTTGATGCTAATGAATCTATAGCCGAGATTCCTTCCAACCGAACTTTACTTGTCCAAAAACTGACAGACGACGCTCCTTCTGAACCAGAGTGTGTTTACGGTTTGCAAACCATAGAAGATGTGTTTGAACGTTTTGAACCAACCGTGCAACTGGAACATGTGGATGCAGAAGGAAACGAAGTGAAGGAGGTTATGACCTTCAAGGGCCTCGGAGATTTTGGGGCGGAAAAAATTAAGGAGAATAGTGAGTTCTTAAGTGGACTGGATATCGAACGTGAGCAGAGTCTTAAGATTGCCCGGCAGCTTTCTTCTAATAAGGCACTCCGGAAAGTGCTTGAAAATCCTGTATTGCGAGAAGCTCTGGCAGAAGTTCTGAGTACCTCTATACAAGAGATCAACGAAGCTCAATCCAATTCTAAAATTTAAAGTTGAAAATTATGAAACCTGATAATGAACAAAAACAGCAACAGGCGGCAACGGCTGCTTCCGTTCAAGTCTCTTCCCAAGGCAAGGTCGCTTCTGTTCCTGCAATAGATCGTCTGAAAGAATTTGGTGGATTTTCATTTTTGGAAAATATTATTGACGGGTATTCAAATA
>NZ_EQ973637.1:69250-72709 GCF_000157915.1 Phocaeicola coprophilus DSM 18228 = JCM 13818
GCAAATATGAATCCCAATAGAAAGGCTCGTCGGAATATTTTCTTGACTGATAAACAATGGGATGCTGAGCGTAGAGCTCTTGCCAGATGTTTGGGCGTATGGGAGAAACTGATTCGCAAAGAACTCACTGTTGAGCAAATGCTGGAAATGGCTAAGGAAACTGCTCTTCAGGCTGAAGAACTGTTGAATAAGAATTTGAAAGCAGCATTGGCTCGCACCCATGATTTGGAGCAGGCTTATCGTTCTGTAGCATATTTTTATAAAAATACAGAAAGTGATAAGGTCAAGAATATTACAATCGTTAATGCCAGCATGGAGCAGTTGCGTGATTTGGATAATACAGTCTTTGCTGACTATATTAATAAGGAATTGAGGCAGAATTTCGACCGTTTGGATTTGCGCCGTAATTATTCTTTGTTGGTTGTGCCGGGTTATTTAGGTTCTAATGCTATTTTGGACAAGTGGTCTAAGATGGCTTATGAAAATAAGGCATTCCTTATTACAGACTTCCAGGATTTGGAATCTCCTGATGATGTAATTGATATCTTCTTTAATGCAGACCATACAAGTGGCGATGCCTTCAAGTCAAATACAGTGATGACATGTAATTGGCTGCTTGGTCGCGCAAAGGAGGATTCCGTTGGAGAAGAAGAGAATCTTTATGTTCCGCCATCAACAGCACTTGCCGGAAAGATTTATGGTACCTTGATGTCTCAGGTTGTTGCTGGCAAGAAATTCGGAGGACTTAATGAAGTTGAAAGTGTCCGTTTCGACTTGAAGCGTAGCGAAATTTCTGAACTTGAACGGATAGGACTTGTTCCGATGGTTAATGAATATAGCAAAGTGATGGCTTTCTCTGCCAAAACTTTGTTCAATGGAGATAATCTCGGGTTGCAGACTTATTCTGTTGTTCGTGTGTTCGACTATATTACAAAAGTTTTGTTTGACTTCCTGAATCGTCGTGCATTTGAAAATTGGACTACTCGTACAGAGGCGGATTTACGTTCTCAGATTGTAAAGTTCCTGGATAGTGTAATGGGGCCCAACAAGCTTATCGAACGCTTTAAGGTGGTGAAGATTGAACAGGATCCGAACCAGAAAGACCGTATCTTGTTGGATATACACATTACACCGTTCTTCCCAGCCAAGAGTTTCGTCATTCAGCTTGCCGGTCACAAAGGTGACGGTCCGGAAGAAGCTGTTTGGGAAAGTGAATACAAACAAGAGTAAATTATTCTTTTACTAGCAAGCAATATGTCCTTTTTTGAGAAGGGCTTATTGCTTGCTGTCTTTTTATACAATAGCTTTATGAATAATATTGAGAATTTGGGGTTAATACCTTATCTTAATTCACAATTGGCTTCGGCATGGCGTATGGCTGCTGATAGTTCAAGATATGCAGAAACGCCAGAACAATATTTGTGTAAAACGATAAATATGTCTCTCAAAACAAACCCGCAAACAAAGGTTGAATTGGATCTATTTGCTCAAGAAGCAATGAAACAGTTGCATTCAAACTCAATGTTATTAAGTGGGAATGGAATTCCTACAGAAAACAATTCTTTTTCCTTTGACAATTTTATAAATGTATCAGGTAAAGTTAATAGTGGTGTTGGGGTTTATTGTGGTTATAAACAATACGACCTTTATATTGAAGCCAAGTGGAATAATGGCGTGGGAAAATGGAAAGGGAAAAACGGTGTATGGTATATGGAAAAAGTCGAAGGGAAAAAGGATTTCTTTGGAAATCAATATACCGGTGCAAGAAAAGATATTATTGCCGAATCTAATAGATATTCTAAATTTGGAAGAATATCGTTTGGGGTAAGTACTTTTATTTCTATATATCAAGGCTATAAAGCTTTTGATGCAGGAGATGGTCAAGGAGTAATTAAAGCAGGTGCTGATGTTATAGTAGGTATTATAGCTACGTGGGGTGGTCCGGTTGGATGGGCTATTAGCGGAATTTATATGTTTTTAGATTTGGCTGGAGCATTTGATCCAAGGTATACTAAGTGTGTATCACCTTATGCCAATAACCCTCATGTTCATTTGCGGGATAAAACCTATGTTAAACCTCCTTTAATACCCACATATCTACCCCGTAGAATGCCATCAGCTCCTGCCAACAATGCTGTATTCAGACAAGGTTATAAAAGATACTGATATGAATATTTGGAAATATATTTATATACGATTTTTTAAGATACGACGTAGAATAATAGGCCGTGATGGTGCTGACGAGTTTGCTGCAATGTTATTTGTGGCATCTTTTGATGTATTATTGTTTTTTGGAATAATGATACTTACTGATAAATTAGTTGATAAGATATTATCAACTAAATACGAACCTTTTTTTTTCGCTTTTTATATATTAGGGATGTTTACCATTGGCTGGTTTCGCAATCGTTCAATGTGTAAAGATGGAGCATTTGAGCGTATTAAAAAGGAGGTTGAAAATGAACCTAAAAAGTTGAAATGGGGTCTTTTATCCATTCTATATATGATATTTGTAGTTCTCTTTTTTTTATTTAGTTGCTATATTGGAAAGTACGGATTCAACCTTTGAGATTGACTGTAAGAACAAAATTGAAGATACCCAAATGAATGTTAGGAAATATACCTATATTAAGTTTTATAAATTTCGTCGATGTCTATTAGGTAAGACACTTGCAGAAGATTTTACATCACTTTTGTTTGTTGTTGGGCTTGACTTTTTGTTATATTCGGGGATTGTATTTTTGACAGATGGATTAACAGGTTATAATTTACTTCCTGACCACAAGCCTTTGTATACACTTATTTTTCTCTGTGGAGGCTTTATTCTTTGGATGGTTCATAACCATACCTTGCGTAAAAAGGGAGCTTTTGAGCGTATAAAAAAAGAGGTTGAGGAAGAACCCAGAAAGTTTTTGTGGGGAACACTCTCGCTGTTGTTTATTTTATTTACGCTTGCATTTGTAGCATCGTTAATGTACTTGTGGTCTAAAAAGATGATACCGGTTTTAGTTTCATTATGATAAATATTTATCTTTCATTCTTGATGAAAGATACTAGGAATGTATTTTCCATATTCTTCTCAACAGTATAGTTTTCAAATATGCTCAAGGAAATTTCATACTGGACATATTATTTCTTTTTGAAGCGGAAATATCTAAAGAATGGTGGACATAAATCAGACTCTGTTATGTTTATATCAGTTTGTTTATTTTTAAATTTTGCTTCTATAATTCAAATAATAGAATATTATGCCCATTTTACATTGCCAAGGTTTCCTATTACAACAAAATGGGAGTTGGCATCTTGGATATATGCGATAATTATATTAACTCCATTTATATTTTTTGTATATAATAGATATTTTAAACAGGAAAAGTTACAGGCTCTTCTTGAAGAGTATTCTAGAAAATCAGAAATTCGATTGTTGATAGGCCGGTGCCTTTTTTTTATCTATTGTAT
>NZ_EQ973637.1:75492-93864 GCF_000157915.1 Phocaeicola coprophilus DSM 18228 = JCM 13818
GTATTTTTACATGGATTGGTTCATATGTAATTTTAGCATATTTTCATCATTGAACTATATTGAAAGTATTGAACCTCTATTTATGATAGAAAATGGTGTATGAAGTTCTATAACTCATATGCCATTTTTTATTAAAGGTAGGTATGTTATTCTTTCCCTTATTTCTCTGAGATAATTTCTATTTTACTCTGAAAGTTTATTTCCCCTGTTTTAAACTCCATACCAATTGTATCTCATGTTTATTTTGCTCTATTGGCATTATTATCGGTTGGATTTTATTATGCAAAGGTACAGCTTAGGGTGTACAATATGTACCGCTTTGCTAATTAATCTCATATTTTTTCAGAAGTCTTCCGGCAAATCATAGATTTGGGTATTCTATAAAAATATTCCTTCATTTACATGTCTAATCACCCTTTTTCGCTGTAATCTTGGGCATATAAAATTTTCCCGACAATGAAGCCATAAGAGTTTCAAAAGAAGGGAAAAAAGATGTTTAACGAATTAAAAACTTAGAATTATGCCGAATTGGTGCAGCACAGCGTATGTCATAGATGGCGACGCAAAAGAAGTGAAACAACTGTATGAATTGATGAAAGGACTGGAAGAACGTGAAACTCCGTCAGTAGAAAATGGTTTTGGAACTACATGGCTGGGATGTCTGGTGGATGTCTTGGGAGGGGATTGGAATAAAATATATTGCAGGGGAGACTGGAGTAATCTTGAAATGGAGCAAGATATTTTGAAATTTTCAACAGAAACGGCTTGGGACCCATGTAATGAAGTTTTGGATTTGATATGTGAAAAATTTCCTTCACTAAGTTATTATTATCGAAGTGAAGAGCCTTTAATGTGTTTATTTCAAACAAATGATAGTGAAGGTCAATATTTTGACAGGTATCTCGTAGATGTTTGTACTCCTGAAGGAAATCGTTTTAGCAAATATTTTCCAGATCTTGACAGTGTCTATGAATGGCTTGAGGAAATATGGGGATATTCTATAATATCTGATGAAGACATTGATAAATTGACTGAAGAATGGGAGAATATTAATGAAAGTGTGTATTGTTATATAGAAGAATTCAAAGTAGTATAATAGAATAGAAATATTGAGGCAGAGTTAATTGATTTTGACTCTGCTCTTTCGATTAAAAATTAGACACTTTTTTACCATTTCTGATGTAATTATTTTCTTTTTAATTTCCATTTATAGCTCATACTATAATTAATTACTTATTATCTATCACTTGCTCTTCAGCTAATCCTTGTCAGTTGGATTTTATTATGCAAAGGTACAGCTCAGAGTGTACAACATGTACCGCTCTGCTAATTGACATCATATTTTTTCAGAAGTCTTCCGCAAATCATAGATTTGGGTATTCTATAAAAATATTCCTTCATTTACATGTCTAATCACCCTTTTTCGCTGTAATCCTGGGCATATAAAATTTTCCCGACAATGAAGCCATAAGAGTTTCAAAAGAAGGGAAAAAAGATGTTTAACGAATTAAAAATTTAGAATTATGCCGAATTGGTGCAGCACAGCGTATGTTATAGATGGCGACGCAAAAGAAGTGAAACAACTGTATGAGTTGATGAAAGGACTGGAAGAACGTGAAAAGCCGTCCGTGGAAAATGACTTCGGCACATCGTGGCTGGGGTGTTTGGTAGATGCTTTAGGCAAGGATTGGCAGGATATACATTGCCGTGGTTCTTGGAGTGAACTTGAAATGGACAGTGATGTATTGAAATTTTTTACGGAAACAGCGTGGTCTCCTTGCAATGAAACATTTGACCTTGTAAGAGAAGCGTTTCCGTCTCTTCGCTATTACTTTCAGGCTGAAGAACCAGGTATGTGTATATACGAAACAAATGATGAATACGGCACATACTTTACTGACAGGTTTTTCTTGGATGTATGTACCCCAAATGAAGAATATTTCAGCGAATATTTTGAGCAACAGGAGGATGCGTTTGCATGGTTTGAAGAGGAGTTTGGAGAGCCGATAAGGTCTGTAGAGGATGTTGAAGCTCTGGATGCAGAATGGAGCGAGCAGTGTGAAAATGCTTTCTGCTACCTGCATGAGTTTGAAATAGTTAGTTGATTGAAGAAAATGTTGGCATATTTCCCGAACAATATCGGTGTTCGGGAAATTCTTTATGTCATTATATTACAAGCCTTTCACGATGCGTGTTCCCTATTTTAGCCAGATGATTTGGAAGGCACTGCAACCTCTTGTTTCTCCTGACAGACTTACTTTTTTATTTCACAACTTCTATCCATTTTTATTTTGAACAATAACCTGTCTCTTCGCTTTCGGCAATCCTTGCCGGAGTGATTTTCCTATGCAAAGGTACAGCGTCCGTCCAGTCATCAAGTACCGCTGTGCTAACCGATTCATGGATTGAGCGGCAGCCTTCCCAAATCGAAGATGAACCTCTGGTTCCCCGCAGGATTGGGCATTCCGTTAAATTCATGACGGTTTCCTTGTCTTTCCTGTTCTTTACGCGCTGTCTATCCTGCATGTAAAATCTTTCCCGACGAGGAAGCCGAAAAAGGCTTTCGAGAAGAGGGAAGAAAAAGAAAGTCTAACAATTTAATTTTTAAGATTATGCACAGCAGGATTTTTCAAATTTCAACAGAACAGATAGACAAAGAGAACTATCTGAATGAGAACACCCTTAATCAGGGAGATGACAGTTTCTACGATTATTGTGCTGATATAGACGATGAAGAGCGTAAGGAAGACATTGCCAATTTGGTGAATTATGCCTTGCCCAAAGGAATGTTCGAGCTTGTATCTGAAGATACGATACGTTACAAGGGAGATGGCATCGAGCAATGGAAAGAGGAGTATGTTGCTAATATCCGAAAGAAAGCGGAAGCCATTACTGTCGAAAATATGTTGGAGTGGAATTCGACGTATTATCTCAAGCAGGCGATAGAAAATCCGTTGGATACCGCCTATCATTTTTATTTGGATGGAGAGGGATGCCAGTCCTTTGCCGAACCATCCTTTGAGTTTATGCAGTTCGTCTGTTCGATTGAACCGGGAACATTACTCTATATCGGAGGTGTCATTGATTATCATTTCTGATGGCAAATTTCATAGAACCACCTGTGTGACGGCAGGTGGTTTCTCTTTTTTGGTTCTGGAATGCCAAGATTACTTTTATAGCCATATTTATCCCTTACGGGGCACTACCATTTATACAGGCAAATCTCCAATTTTAAAGCATCATACCCTCTCTCTGCCTCCTGCATACACCACAGGTTCGTTTCGTGTGCAAAGGTACGGTGGACGAACGCCGCTCAAGGAGCGTTACACTCCCTTCGAAAAATTTGACGACAGCTTTCCGCAATCATAGATTACGGTATTTCATAAAATTTCATCATCGGTTCTTTGCTCTATGTTCTTGCTTCCACCGTCTGAAATGCACATGAAACAATCCCTTTGGGCGAAGTCGGAAGGCTTCAAGAAGAGGGAATAAAAAACAAATGTATATGACAACTATAGAAAGGATTATCGCCTTAGCCTCCGGTTTGGGATGGCAGGTAACTACCCAAAAGAAAAAGAGATACCTCGTGGAGTTCGAGTTCCAGCAGTACACAAAGATGGGACAAGATTTCAATTTCTGTGCTGTAATGAAAGGTAATGACATCAACAGCCTAATAGAAAATATTGAAGAATATTATGAAGGCTTTGACCCTGATTATGAAGCCTATCTTTGGATAGGTACGGATGGACACGGCAAGAACGGTGCACCTTACCATATCAAGGATATTGTAAGCGACATGGAAGAAGTCGAAACCATGATAGATAAACTTTGTGAAAGATTAAAAACATTATAATGAGAACGAAAACACTTTACAAACGGGATGCGGAAAAGGTTGGCATCAGCCGTTTTCCCAACTTTCACAAGTCGGGAAGCATTTCTGGTATGAAAAGACTTTATTATGGTAAAAACGCCCTGCTGGTACGTTGCGGCAGTTGGATTTACAACGTTTCAAGTGAACTTGGAATTTATTATAATATAGCTCATTAAGTTATGGAAAGAAATTGCAAGAAAGATTTCCAAAGTTGGAAAGGTACAATGGCTCTGAAATTACTTTGCTGCAATATTGCGGCAGGTCGTTTTAATTGGCGGAAATACTGTACGCCGCAGCCTTATTATGGACACGAGATTTGTGTTATACCATTACACAGCTCTTACGGTCAAATAGGTTATACCGTGTATTTCCCTTATACTAATATGCCCGAAGTGGAATACGATTGGGAAATGGGCAAACTGACTGTTGATGAAGAAAATTGGCAGGAGTATTTTGCGGCATAGCTGACAAGACAATGGGAGCAGCTACACCAGCCCATTGTCTTTCTTTTGCTTATTGCTGCATCCCGACGCCATATTCTGCCTCTTGTAGTTCCTCTTGATACTCTTTTAGGTCGTTCGGTTTTGCGTTTACTACTTTCAGACTGGCATTTATCCCTCTTCCTTTTATACTTATCATTTTATTTTCTTTTATACCTTTTCATGTATGCTGCCCCATTGTTGGGCCATACGCTCGCGTAATTCTGTTTTTACTCTGCAAAGATACGGCGGCGAATAACTGCCAAGTATCGCTTGCACTACATTGTTGAATTTTTCCGAAACTTTCCGTAATCACAGATTACGGTATTTCACAAAATTTCAGCCTCTGTTCCTTGTCTGTTATTCTTTTTCTCGCCGTGGTGTTCGCACGTAAAAACAACCTTATGGCGAGCCAAAAGGCTCAAGATAAGGGAAAATAAATCAATTAAACAATTATTTGGCTTATGGGTAAATATGATTTTATCAAGAAAGGAAATGTTTTGTTTTGGTATGACCCTGACAATGGGCAGTCAGATGGAGTGTATCAGGTAGTTTCAGTTCCGGAGGTTATAGAGGATGACAGTATTATCCTTATTGCTGCATCTTGTTCAGAAGCGGAGGTTTATCCGACAGAATTATCACCGATAAATTCAGGTAGAAGTTACAAAGGAGCGTTCTTACAATGGAAAACAGAACGTGAAGCAAACGGTAAGGTGTTTTATGACAGGCTCGCGGAAGTAATGGATACGGACTGTGAAATGAAAGTCGGTGATATGGTCATTTTCACAAATGATGCCGGTCTTGTATTTGGCCCTTATGAGGTATTGGCATTTGAGAAACCGGATAATAACAAAGACAGATGCATATATATTGACCACGACAGTTATTGGTGCTCAGAAAGACTTGAAAATTTGCTGCTTGTTCAGAAAGGAAGTGAGTTATGACAAAGGATGATAAGTATCTTTGGCGTTTATGTAAAAATATTATTGCAGGGCGTTTCAATTGGCGCAGATATTGCAGCCGGCAAAGTTATTACGGTCGTGAAATCTGTGTAACACCGCTTTTCTGTTCTTATGGACAGATTGGTTACACAGTAAACTTCCCTTATTCAAGAATGCCAGATGTGGAATATGACTGGGAATTTGACGAACTGACCATTGATGAAATGGATTATCGGAAATACTTTGAACAGGAACAGGATTGAAATGAAAAACAGAGGGGTGGGAAATCGCTCCCGTTCCTCTGTTTTGGCACTTTCGTTTTACCTTCTGAATCCACCCCGCTCCATTTCTTCGGCTTCGCAGTATTCTTCCATATTTTCCAACTTTTCATTCACTTCCGTCAGGTTGTCATCCAGCGACTTATCATGGTTATATTCAAAGCTGTGCCGTACAGCCAGTCCTGAATTGGTTGCAGAACCTACGTCCAATGTGTCTTTTCCCCTGTTATAGTTGATATAAAGCACTTCGCCATTGGGCATTTCAAATGCTGGAGTCTTCTTTTGCGTTATTTCCGCAAATTCTTCGGCCACCATAGTCTTTGCAACTTCCTTCACGTCACTGCTGGCTCTGCCTATACCATACCTGCGGATATGGTTACGTACTTCTTCTTCCGTGTATTTCAGCATAATGTCATAAGTCCCGCTGACATTTCCGTTATACACCACAGCGAAGTTTTGGTCCTCAATCAGCAGGTCATCGCCACGGTTCTGTAATGGTGATGAGTAAGTGTACTGTTCGTCCATGCCGTTACCGTCATAATATTCTTTGGCAAGAGCAAGCAAACCATTATAGTCACCCTTGTCCTTCAGTTCTTCCAATAGTCTGGTATCATCGGACATTTGCAGATAGGCTACAGATGCGTAGTACATCTTTTTTTTCGGTGCTTCTTTTTGTTCCTGCTTTTCGTTTTTTTCTATTTCTATATCCCTGGCAATCTGGTCTATTTTCTGCGTAATCATGGATGATGCTTTCTTCACATCCATTAGCACAGTCTTAATGTACTGGGGGGACTCCTTCAGGTTATCCAGCCACGATTTCAGGTACGGACAACTGTCTTCCTTGATATGCTTTGTCATTCCGTATCGTTGGGCGGTCAATGCTCCGCATAACTCAGCCACAAGTTCTTCCTTGCTATACTCCTTAGAACCGAAAGAGGTCGGCTTAAAACGGTCTAGTACGCTTTCCGCGCCAGTAGAATGTCCCATTTCATGGAACAGAGTACAATAAAATGATTCTCCGCTCTTGAACTGTACCTTCTCCGGAACGATGATTTCATTCTTGCTTATTGAATAATAAGCATCATCCTGATGTTTCACATTGATGGGGCAGATCCATAGGTTGTCACGTATCATCCTGTCCACTGGTTCAAAGCTGAACATTTCGCTTTCATGAACAAATGGGCGGCCGTTTTCCTTTTCCAGCTTTTCCCACAGGTCCGGACGAGCTTCTTTCAGATTTGTTTGAGCGACATTAAACACACGGAAAACCTGCATTTTGGGATACACGTTATATTGCTCCCTCTCATCATTCGACAGATTCTTGTAATCATCATACTTGATCTTTTCCTTGGTTTCCTTGTGGATGCAGGTGAAGGTGGTCAGCATGACGGGAAACGATTTCTCACCTTTCAGTACCGATACCCTCGGCAATTCTTCATCATCCTTGCCCGGCTTGTTCAGTCGCTGCACGTAGTCAAAGGTGCAGAATCTCGGAATAGTATATCCTTCCTTTTCACAGTGCAGCATGAGCATCAGTGCATTCATGCCGTTGTATTCGCGTCCGGAAAGATTACGGGGCCACTGGAGTGCCCCCTCGGTAAACCAGGGCTTCTTCCAGTCCTTACCGATGGTCTCCAGCTTTTCAATTATCATTTCGGCGAACAAGTCAAGAGCCTTGTCTTCGCTGTTCGGTCCGTCCGTATCGCGTTTCCTGTAATTTGCCATATCGTCAGTTCTTGTCTGGTGTCGGTACATACAGGTTTACTTCCTGACAACGGCATGTAATATCAACTTTACCGTTATACAAAGACAGATCGATTTCACCTTTTGCCTCTATCTTGGTAGCAGGCTGTAACCATGCTTCACGTTGTTTGTCGAAACAAATAAACCTTACCCATAAGTATTCAAAATTTTCATCCACCTTTTCTGCACTAAAGGCTGAAAAGCTGAAGAACGGTTTGCCGTTTTTGTCCGTTCGTTCATCTACTGTTTTTCCTATCTTGCCGCGGAATATGAGTTCACCCCGCAGGCTGTCTGTGTCGTCCTCTCCGGCTGGTACGATACTTTCTGCCGACAGGTTGAAGTAAGTTTTGTCGCCTCTGTGTTTCGGTATCAGTATGCCTGTCACTTTTACGCGTATACCACTTTGCAGACGCGCTGCTTCTTTCTGTGTGACGTCCATGCTTACGCTGATCTCCACTGCTCCACTCTGACCTTCCTTTCCTTGGATGGCTGTCTGTACGGTCATACTGACGAACTGTTTCCCTTCTTTCCCGTTTCTGATGATGGCATCACGGCTGATTGTGCCGCATACCGTTATATTACATTTTATCATAAATTGTCTTGTTTATTGGTGTTACATGTCCACGGACCACGTATGTGCTGAATATTGATGTTGAATGCTGAAATGCCCCAGTCTAATCAGGTGCACGAATTCTCATATAGACTATCCATGCAGCTATGGCTACCTGTACGGTTATAATTACAGCCGTACCTGCCCAGCCGACCAACCGGTGACATACCAGGATATGCATTGCCAGTACGGATAGTCCGAGTACAAATTTGCTTATTGTTATCACCACGCGTTTTGTCATGTCTGTTATGTGTTTGTCATATCTATCTTTTCATGGTCTCCGCCTGTGTCTGCTGTTGCGACATGCCTTGCTCGAAATTACGGGAAGCGGCTTCTGAAAGAATTACGGTATTCAGCAATCCGATCACTCGCATTCTTTTAGCTTCTTCTGAAAGCTCGTTGTTGTTTAATACAGCAGACAGTCGGCTCAATTCGGCCGATGTCAATTCACGCGACATTTTCAGTTCGCCGTTATCTGCTTTCAGAACAGCCTTTCCGTTTTCTTCAATGCTCAGTTCACAAGTTTTCACGCCCGGCATCAGAGAAGTCAGGTCAAGCCTGCGCCTGTCCATTGCAGCAGAGATTGCGGCATTCTGTTCCTCTTCGCTCTTCGCATCTATCTGTGCAGCCAATAGCATCAGTGATGTGAAAGCGGTCATCGCCATCTCTACGATGGGATCATTGCAACCTGATATGCCGACACCGCTATCCTCCGAGGACAGCAGTTTCTTCATCCAGGCATCAGGAACCATGGTTTTATCAGTGTTCATGCTCTCGTTATCCCTATACTTGGCCAAAAGGTCACTTCCGTTGTACATTACCTGCTGTTTTATATTTCCTTTCTGAGCAATCTCTGCCAGATAGGTCACCGGATCTACCTCGCGTTTCGTTCCGTCGCTGTATATGTTTGTCACACCGAAATGCAGATGCTCTCCGGTTGTTCTGGTTCCCGTGTTGCCGGAAGTACCGAGGCGTAGTCCTGCATTTACGCTGTCACCGACTTTTACGGTGATGCTGCTCAGATGCATATAGGTGCATTGTACCTTGTTCCCGTTCGGTCTGCTGTATTCTACCGTTACTGTCTTTCCTCCGGTAGAGTTCACATTATTGTTTACCGACACTACCTTTCCTCCGTTCTCAGTAGCCAGCACTGCGTCACCTTTACATCGTATGTCAAGGCCTTTGTGCATCTGCTGCTTTCCCTTGTCCGTCGGATCCTGTCGCATACCGAAGGCAGAGGTGACAAAGAGAAACTCTTTGCGTTCCACCGGAAAAGAATACTCTTTTGCCGTTCCAGCTTTTTCTTCGCCGTGTAGCGGATTATTTTCCACTCCGAAATTTTTTCCCTGTGAGACCATTTCCTGCATAACCTGCCGGTCGTATTTGTCAAGACCATTCTGTTCGATGATTTTCTGTAGTGTAGCGGCATAGTTTCCGCCAGTTGCATATCCGGCTTTTGCAATGCCTTCTGTCCATTCTTTATAATCATCCGGGCGGAGTTTGAAACAGTCGGCATAGCGGCTGTTCTCTTTCAAGAACTTAGAATGATGTTCGAATGATTCGCTCACATTGTCATAGCTGCAGAATTTTTCATTCGTTTTGTCATCCGTGTAGAGTCCGTATCGGCCACCCTGCACAATCCAATCGGGCGTAGCCTTGATCCCGAAGTGGTTGTTTTCGTTCAGTGCCAGACGGCTCTGTCCATTGCTGCTCTCCAGAATACCCTGGGCAAGTGTTACGGATGCAGGAATGCCGTAGCGACGCATCTGCTCCATGGCATACTCTGCATACTTATCTGCATATTCCTTGTTTTTACCTGCCATATTCTTATCTCTTTAATGTTGTACGTTGTTCATTGTCATTCATTTCTTCTGCCGTTTGTTTCTCTTCATCCTGTCGGGTTATCTCGGCAGGGTTTATGACGCTTACGGACAATCCCGTTTTTTTCAATTCCGTTATATACTGTTCGGTTTCCTTGATGCCAGCATCGAACATCGGAATGAGTTTTTGCGAATTGTACTCCGGACGTTCCCCCTTGCTTTGAGGGAGGCCTAATTCTCTTGCCATAGTTTCCGCATCGTTCATATAAGCATAATATTTGCCTTCATGCCTGAATAGGGCTATGGCTTCAGGTTGCTGGACCTTAAATTCCATGCAGGCTGTCAGAAACTGCTCAGGCAGTTTGTCTGTCAGCTGGGCAGACTGGGCTCTTGGTCTGCTACTTCTTGCTTTCTCCAGTTCCGGTGCGTCACAGATGATTACACGTTTTCCGGCCCTGATCAGTTTGGGCAGGTAGTCGTCAAGTTTGTGATAAGGGAACTCTGCCGATTGTGCAAAGCCTCGTTCACCTACTCCCGAAAGCTTTTGTGGGGTAATTCCCAGTATGCTGACACCCTTTTCTGCATCTTCGTTGTACATACGGTAAAAGTCTCCCTTCCGTACCAATTGCAGGGCATCAGGATGTTTCGCCTTTATCCTGTTCCAGGATTCCCGCTGTGCAGACGTTTCATTTGGTACCGTCTTCTCGGCATTGTCTTTTGCGGTCTCGGCCGTCTGCTGTCTTTCGGCATCCTTTTCTTGTTTTTCTCCCGCATGTTCTTCCTGCGTCTGTCCCTGTTGCAGAACGTCTGCAAAGAGTGTTGCAGCCAGATTGCGTTTATACTCGTTCTTGTCCTCTGCCAGCCACATACGTTGCCACTGCTGCGGAGTCAAGCTCCTCGGCTGCATACGGTTGCCGTCTATGGTAGCCGTACACTGGATACCGTCTTTCTTCGTCTTGAATACGCAGACCTTCTGTATGCGGTTCAGGTCTATGTCTCTTGTCTCTGTGCTGAACAGATCAACTTTCAGGTCTGGTTTTATCTCAGCCAGCGCATAATACTTGTGTGCCAGTTCCATGCGTACCTTGTCTATGTCATCCATTGCCTGTTTCAGCGTGGTGAAGAAACGGTTCACATCCTCCTTGTCTGGATAAACGCTGTATCCCGGTTCGTTCTCCGGTTTCAGATACAGGGCCCAGCGGTTCTTGTCATCCTGTACCATCTGTATTTTGTCAAAGAGTTTTTCGTTTGCCTGTCTGACTGCCGGAGTCACGTCCAGCGTGGAGAGGACTTCCATTGTCCAGTTTCTCAGGCGGGCCAGCGATACTTGTTTTTCTGCGAAATACGCATCGTCGGGTCTGTAGCCTAGGGCACCGTCTGGATTGAAGAAACGCACGTTTTCTATTCCTTCCAGTCGAAGAGCACGCTCGATGCGTGACTTGTTCATCCCTGGTATCTCATTGTCCACTTCCGTTGAAGCTCCAGCAGGCAGTACCACATCGGCCTTTTTGCCCTGACGGTCTATGACGAGCACGATGTTCTTGTCATCCTTGTTCGGGAATCTGCTTATCTCATCTGCCACAAAATAGTGCTTTGGAAGCTGTTCGCGAAGATCTGTTGTCTTCTGCCGGTTACGCAGGGTAGCATATTCTGTTTTTTCGCCTTTCTCCGCTTTGTGAATTACCTCGAGGGCGTTGTTCACGTCACTTTCCAATGCATCTATCAGGATAGGGTTTTCCTTGAGTTCCCTGTTCCAGTACTCCACAATCTTCATACTGTCTTCCGTCAGTCGTGCCGGCAGTCCGAACTCAAGCATCTTGATTCCGGATGCTATTTCTACTACCAGCCTTTCCTGTTTCAGTGCATCTTCAGAAGGTGGCATACCGTTTTTCATCACCATGCCTTCGCGGGCAAGTCGCTGTTGATGTCCGGTAGCACTCACAATCTGTCTCAAGGTTTCGTGCACATAGTCATGGTAATGCTTGAACTCTCTCTGACGGGGCATATATACCGCATCACGGTCTGTTTCATAATGTGGCATACCGCTTCCGTCCGAACGTACCGGCACAAGATAGTCACGCATTTTCAGCAGGAAGTCGTTGAATCGGATATGGAGTTTACGTTCGTCAGCTTCCGAATATCCATTCTCCGTGATTCCACCGTCAGTTTTCAGTGCTATGTCATAGCCTCTTTCGTCCACATAGGGGAAGGTAGTCTGGTCAATGTTGAACAGGGTGCGTATCTCCCGGTTATGGATACCCTTGTACTGTTCCTTCTGTTCCTCATCCAGTAGGAGATAGTCTTTTCGGGTGATGATGTCCTCTGGGTTGTTGCGGTTCACGTACTGGTTCCAGTTGTAGTATAGAAACGGTACTCCCTGTTCCTTCTCGCGTACCGATGTGCCTCGTGTCTTGGCATCGGTGTACAGGGTGAACAGATTTGTCTTGCATCCTTTGCTGTCCGAATGCAGGGCCATGAACAAGGCATTGAAAGGGCTGGCAGAAACTCCTTGCGGATAGAGTCTCGGATAGCGCTTACCAGCTGCATTTAGCCAGTGTCCTCCGGCTTCCGAAGCACTACTCAATGCCAAAGAAAGCAGTTCCACCTGTTTCTGTGCAGCATTCTTCTCGATTTGCGACTTTTCTTTCATATTTAGGATGTGTTTGTGTTGTTTTTATTGTATACCTCTGCTTCTGGCAGCAGACTCTTGCTGTCCGCTATCATAATTCTGCGAAGCCATCTGTCGCAGTCTGTCGCTTTGTGCCAAAATGGCGTTGGCCAGTGTATTCAGGGGCAATGCGCCACTGCGGAAAGCATCAGCTACCGTAGGGCTTATCTGTATGGTATAGGGTACACGGTCTATTGTGGCGATTAGCGTGCAACCCTGCAATACAGGGTTTACGATTCGCGGATTGAGTTGCTCGTCCGCATATCGTTTGTATTGTACACTGCCGTTTTTTTGACGGAAGTATCCGTTATCTTCGTTTCTCTGTTTTTCCAGGATTTCCTTACTGGCCTTGTTCAGCAGATTGGTGCCGCCTAGTCCCATAAGCAGCATCTTCAGTAGAGGGTTACGGACGAACAGTCCGGCTACAATGCTGGCTATCGGCAGAAGGTTGTCTTTCAGTCCGAGGGATTTTGTCTTGCCGGTAAAAAGTCCCAAAAGCATATCAGGCAACATGGCTATGATATATCCCAGGTTGCCGGCCACTTTTCCCATTCCGTCAAGACCGAATGAGCGCAGAAGGCTGTCCCAGCCGTTCGTATTGGTCTGCTCTGCCTGTCTTTCCGTGTTGTTCTGTGGTTCGAGGGGTAATTCGTTTTCTTTTATGTTTTGTCCGGCATGTCCGCTTGTTTGCTTTTTTGCATTCCTCATTGTCTGTTCCTTTATTTCGGTTTCAGTTTCTATCTTTTGCTTTTTCTGTTCATTCAGATAGGCATCCTCATATCCCGGAGCTACCACAAGCGGAATGTCCTTGTAACGTTCTTTGCGTTCATTTTCCTGCAAACTGAAATTCTTCATCCAAGCCGGTTTCTCATTTTTCGTTTTGCTCCAATCCATAAAAACATAATTGATGACGGGTATTTTATTCTTCAGCTGTCCGTTGATTTGGGCAATGAGCGCATTTTCATTGGGCTGTATCATGGCAGCTTCTTTGCGGAAATCATCGAATACATTGTTCTCTTTTCCAAATATACCTTCACTGATACACTCCTCTACAGATCGTTTTCGGGGAATATCCGGCGCTAAGCTGTCTGCTGCGGCAGTCAGCACTACGTCCGCACCCACGAATTTGGCGAGCGAAGCCCATGATCCTGCACCGCCAAGCACCATTGCATCGGTCGAAGTGCCCAAAACGTGTCCGGCACCTTTTTCCACTGCACTCGGACGGTATGCCGCTTCACTTCGTGATTCTATTTCTTCGGCCAATGGAGAACGTCCCAGTGTCTGTGCCAATCCCAGCAGACTCGATTGCCCGGCCTTGCGGAGAATGTATTCTGCTGAAGACTTTGGGATCCTGTTTTTCACTAGCTGGTTCACCATCAGCTGGTCCATTCGGTAGTCCAGATAGGCATACGACAGATCGCATCCCAGTTTTTCAGAAAGGGCATCGTAACGCTCATATCCGATTTCCGCCACTACGGTTTCACGCCATTGGCCGGCCATACAGGCTAGGTCACGCTGAATGTCATCCGAGGCTAGGATGCGTTCCTTGCACATTCCGATATATTCTTCTGTAGTCTTTGAATTCCACTCGCCGGTCAGCTTGAGTGACTGGTATGGGTCTCCTAAAGGTTGTCCCGCCGTTGTCATCATACCGAGAATACCGTTGGCGGAGGTCGAGTATTCTTTCATTTCCTCCACCTGTTTCTTGTTTAGATAAGACTGAGCCTCGTTCATCACAGGTGCAAGGTAGCAGTGGAAATAGCTGCTTGTAAGGGCTTCCATTTCTGCAAATCGTCTGCTATGCTTGATTCCGTCCATATTTTCTCGTTGTTTTGCTATATTATGTTAATCTGATTAAGCAGCTGTTCCTTGGTCTGTTCGATGGCATGGTGATATACTTCCATCTGTCGTGGAAAATATTCTTCCAGCCATTTGTCTTTTTCTATGCTGTCCTGAAGGAAGCGCACCGCCTGCTCCCGTTCTATCTCTACCGATGCTTCGCCTTCATTGCGGTTGTTGAACCATGCTTTCGTCCACCAGCGTATGCCGAACCGGTCAGGATAGACAGAAACTATCCTTGGAATGTCAAAACTTTGTATATCAATGTCCAACTCACTCAGCGGATCGATGATTCCTCCGCCTGCTACTGCTTCGCTACGGAGTTTTTTTTTAAGCCGTCATCTGCTGTATTCAGGCATATTTCATGTTTGAGTGCCAGATAATTCAGAAAATCCCCGATAAGTAGGTTCTGTACCTTTCCGGCCAGTGGCAGGGCCTTGTGCCCAAGTCCCAGTGGGTTGGCAAGGCTTGGAATACGCTCGTAGAAATACTCCTTGATGGCTCCCATGGTAAACAGATGCCGTAGGCTCTGTTCCGTATGTTCCGGTAGCGTATAGATACCGCACCGAAGGTCATCCATGTAGAGTGGGAGGTATCGGAGCATCAGTTCCTCTATTTCCTCACGGTTCTTGTCGAAATCTGTGGTCATGGTCATTCCTTCATCCTCAAAGTCTGTAATAGGATTGTATGAAGCCTGTCTTTCCGCACGGATGTTTCCGTACAGCATGGTCAAAAACTCCAGTGGATTCAGTTCTTCATCTTTGAAGCGGGTTTCCAGATGAAGTATGTCGCCGCTCAATGCTACTGTCTGCCCGGCTTTTACACGTTGTCCGAACTGGGCGAACACGTTCGATAGATGTCCATAGGTTACTTCATAGCTGCCATAGCGTATGGTTTGGCTTATTCCGTGTATGGAGTCGCTTGCCACGCCTGACACGATACCGTCGGCAAGAGCCGACAGCATACGGCAGTGTACGTTGAAGTCTATGCCATGATGAAAAAATTTTTTTCCGGTTGTCGGATGTGTCTGTTCGCCATATCCCAGCGACATCTCCACATCTTTTCCCTGCGTTTCCTCAAATGGCATACAGTAGCCGCTTTTTGAGTGCAGGATCATTTCTTCTGTATAGTTCATGTCTTGTATTGTTATTGTCTTATCTTCTCATACCTCCGGTTCTCACTTGCTCTTCTTCCGTGGCACTTTGTGTCTGTGTTCGTGCCATGTTTTCCTGTGTGGCAGTATGTATTATGCCCGAATTGTTGCCGATTAGCATCATCCCAAGTAGTGCGCCGGCTATCTTGCCGAGCCATCCGAATCGTCCGAATACAAGGAATGCAGCGGCCACCAGTCCTGCGATACTCAGGCCTGATACGTTGCCGCGGCCAAGGTTACTAAAAATCTCTGGAATAACCTCGAAAAACGGGAGAAATGACGCTAAACGACTTAATATCAGAGTTGTTACGGTGTCAAATGATGACAAGCCGAAAAATCGGGAAACGCAAAGAAAAGCGGATTTAAGAAGAAGAATGGTTTGCAAATCATTACCCGTGAAAGAGTAAGATTTAACATATGAGAGATGCTATTGCACCGTTTGTCACCGATTTGCGTATCAAGGTCTAACTCGTTGATATTTAACTTTGCAAACAAAAAACGAGTATGACAAGAAGTACATTCAAAGTGCTGTTCTACGTGAACGGCAGCAAGGAGAAAGACGGTATTGTCCCCATCATGGGACGAGTGACAATCAACGGTACTGTGGCGCAGTTCAGTTGCAAGCAGACCATCCCGAAAACCCTTTGGGATGCGAAAGGCAACCGAGCCAAAGGCAAGAGTGCCGAAGCACGGAACATCAATCTGGCATTGGACAACATCAAGGCGCAAATCATCAAGCACTATCAGCGCATATCCGACCGAGAGGCATACGTAACGGCTGAAATGGTGCGCAATGCCTACCAAGGGGTAGGAAGCGAGTATGAGACACTGATAAAGGCTTTTGACAAGGATTGCGCCAACTTTCTGAAACGTGTCGGTAAAGACCGCAGCATCGGCACGTACAAGGTCATGGTAAGGGCAAGGAACTATGTCGCAGCCTTTATCAAGTCATTCTACAAACGGACAGACATGTCCATGCTGGAACTTACACCCGACTTCATCAAGGAGTTTGCGGCTTATCTTACAGCTGAACGGGGACTGAAAAACGCCACCATCTGGCTGAACTGCATGTGGCTGAAAGGCGTGGTCATGCGTGCGCACTATAACGGACTGATACCGAGAAATCCGTTTGCGCAGTTCCATATCAGCCCGAATGTTAAGGAACGGGAGTATCTGACAGAGGACGAAATCAAAAGAATCATGGCGCACGAGTTTGACAACCCCACCCTCGCATTGGTGCGAGACCTGTTCATTTTCGCCTGCTTCACCGCCTTGTCTTTCGTGGATATGAAAGAACTCACAACGGATGAAATAGTGGAGGTGAACGGTGAGAAATGGATATTGTCGAAACGGCACAAGACAAATGTCCCGTTCCAAGTGAAGTTGCTGGATATTCCCTTGCAGATAATCGAACGGTACAAGTATCTGTCGGAAGACAAGCTGGTTTTCGGGAAAATCAACTATTGGACGATGTGCAAACAGCTGAAAAAGGTAATGGCGGAATGCGGAATAGAGAAGCATATCTCCTACCATTGCGCACGTCATACGTTTGGAACACTGGCTCTTAGCAAGGGGATGCCCATTGAAAGCGTGAGCCGTGTTCTGGGACACACGAACATTGTCACGACTCAAATCTATGCGAAGATAACCACGCAGAAACTTGACAATGACCTGACGATGTTCGGCAACAAGCTGAACGCATCGTTCGGAAGTGTAACCCCATAACCAAGCATAGCCATGAAACGAAGCATCATCACAACGGACGGCAACGGCAACATCACCTTGCCGACCGACATTAGCGCAACCGCCATGAGCGAATGGGAACTTTGCGACCTGTTCGGAGTAACCGCCCCGACATTCCGTGCAGGGCTGAAGGCTCTTTGCAAGAGCGGAGTTTTAAGGGAATACGGGATAAGGCGAAGCATACGGGTATCCGATAATTGCTGTATGGAGGTTTACAACCTTGAAGCGATAGTTACCCTCGCTTTCCATATCGGCACATTCGGAGCGGAACGGGTACGCAATGCCGTTCTTGAAAGACTGTACCTGCGAAAAGAGAAAACAAGCATCTTCTTCTCGCTGAATACCAACGGTATATCCAAATCCGAATACTTCTCGTAGCTGAATGCCTGACATTATTCACTCGGTAAGTCAGTAATTCATTAAGTCAGTACGACAGAACGACAGACGCTCTGATTTTTTCTCCCGAAAAGCGTAATCCGACATTTGCTTTTCGGGAGTTTTTCCGTTTGCACAGCCCCAAGCCATTGAACGTTTTTGTTTCGGGGGCTATTTGTCACCATTCTGCCGTGTTTTGCATAACAACCTATCCGATAATTGATTATATTTTTGCAGCTGGTAATTTTCAAACTTAAAACCATTTGATTATGTCAGCTATCGAACAACAAGACAGCCACAGATCGCCATCGGATGGCGGCATGGCAAAGGAAGAATTTATCCGTGTCGGGACAACGCTCTACAAGATTGTGGAGCAACCGAGACTGAACGGAGGGTATGTGAAGAAACGCATCGCATGGAACAACGAGACCCTGCGACAGGATTACGGCAAGGATTACATCGGCAGCGTTCCCAAGTATGACGGCTTCTGCACCGTACCCGAACACATCGGCTACCGTTCCGTGGTCGGCAAGTTCCTTAACCTTTACGAACCGATAGACCACCGACCGCAGGAGGGCGATTTATCGCATATCCAATCTTTGGTACAGCACATCTTCGGGGAACAATACGAGTTGGGGATGGACTATCTACAACTGCTTTACCTGCAACCGATTCAGAAGTTGCCTATCCTGCTGTTGGTGTCGGAAGAACGCAACACGGGCAAAAGCACCTTCCTGAACTTTCTGAAAGCCCTTTTTCAGAACAATGTGACTTTCAACACCAACGAGGATTTCCGCAGCCAGTTCAATTCCGACTGGGCTGGCAAGTTGCTTATCGTGGTGGATGAGGTGC
>NZ_EQ973637.1:93923-103304 GCF_000157915.1 Phocaeicola coprophilus DSM 18228 = JCM 13818
TAAGGTGGAAGCCAAAGGCAAAGACCGTGACGAGATTGCGTTCTTCGCCAAATTCGTGCTGTGTTCCAACAACGAGCATCTGCCCGTAATCATAGACGCAGGGGAAACACGCTATTGGGTGCGCAAGATAAACCGCTTGCAGTCCGATGATACCGACTTCCTGCAAAAGCTGAAAGCGGAGATACCCGCCTTTCTCCATTTCCTGCAACACAGAAAACTGTCCACCGAAAAGGAAAGCCGGATGTGGTTCAACCCCACATTGCTGCATACAGAAGCCTTGCAGAAGATTATCCGTAGCAACCGCAATCGGCTGGAGATAGAGATGTCGGAACTGCTGCTTGACATTATGGTTGCAATGGATGTGGATAGCGTTTCATTCTGCCTTAACGACCTTGTCGTACTGCTGGTGCACTCGCAGGTAAAGGCGGAAAAGCACCAAGTGCGTAAGGTGGTGCAGGAGTGCTGGAAACTAACACCTGCACCAAACGGGCTTACCTACACCACTTATCAGGGCAATTACAACAGAAGTTGTCACTATGAGCCGATAAAGAGGGTGGGACGCTTCTACACCGTCACAAGGGAGCAACTCGAATCCCTGTAATACTATCATTTTTCTGTTGAATTGTTGAATATGGGTATAAATACACTGACAATAAACGATATACATTCTCAACAAAATTTCAACAAGCCAAAAGAGAAGTTGAGAGACCACCGACACCCGTTTGTGGATTTCTCTTTTGGTGAGCGGTTTGTTGAGAAGATGTTGAGAGGTTACGAGGCTGTATATAAACATATTACATCAACAGTTCATCAAATCAACAAATTTTCATCAACTTCAAAACCGTATGTAATATGACAATCCAAGATGTAAAGCAAATCAAACTGGCAGACTATCTGCAAAGTCTGGGCTATACGCCTGTAAAGCAACAAGGCAGGAACCTGTGGTACAAATCACCGTTACGGGAAGAAACGGACGCATCGTTCAAGGTAAACACCGAGCTTGAAAAATGGTACGACTTCGGCATCGGCAAAGGCGGTAATATCATTGCATTGGCAGCGGAACTCTACCATTCGGGAGATGTAGCCTATCTGCTGAAACGCATAGAGGAGCGGACAGCATACATCCGCCCTGCATCGTTCTCTTTTGGCAGACAGCATTCCGACAATCAGCCTTATCAGGGATTAAGGGTTGGTGAGTTGTCCTCTCCTGCTCTTATCGCCTATCTGCAAGAAAGGGGAATAAACATCGGACTTGCCAAAAGAGAATGCAGGGAGCTTCGGTTTATGAATGCCGACAAACCCTATTTTGCCATCGGCTTTCCGAACATGGCAGGAGGATATGAAGTGCGCAACAGATACTTCAAGGGATGTGTCGCCCCGAAAGACATCACCCATATCCGACAGCAGGGCGGACAACGATGTATGTGTTACCTGTTTGAGGGGGTCATGGATTACCTTTCATTCCTTACCATCCGAGTAGAAAACAATCCGCAACACCCGCGATTGGACACACAGGACTATATCATATTGAACTCCGTTTCCAATCTTGCAAAAGCGGAAAGCATATTGGAGACCTACACCCAAGTCGGCTGTTTCCTTGACAACGACACGGCAGGACGGAACACCTGCACGAAACTGAAAGAGAAGTTTGGGGAACGCCTGCTTGACAAGTCAATGTACTATCGTGAGTATAAGGACTTGAACGACTACCTGTGCGGTAAGCCCTTGTCCCAATCGGCAGAGCCGATAAAGGAGAAGAAGCAAGTCCAATTCGCAAGGCGGATGATGCAGCCACCGAAAAAGAAAGGGGGATTTCATCTGTAATATGCACGTTCGCTTTCCCAAAGGTATTTAGACAGAAATACCATAGCTCAATAGGGCGTTTTCTTCACGCATTACTCCGTAACGCTAAAAACACCCTATCGAGCCAAAGGGAAATCCCTTTGGAAACCCTGTGCAAACGAGTGCAGCAAGGACTCATTTGCATAATAAACCCTGTGAACCGATGCCACAGGCAGAGAGAAGAAACATAACGATAACCGCAAAAATAGAAATAATATGGGATATTTTTCATTGGACATAAAGAAAGCAAAGGGGACATCGGACACCACGCAGTCCGACCATATAGAGAGAAAGATAATACCTAAAAACGCAGACCCGACAAGAACACATCTGAACAGGGTGCTTGTCGAATACCCCGATGGCGTTCACGGCAGGGATGAAGCGATTGCCCACAGGCTGAACACGGCAGGCATCAGACGGAAAATCACACACGACCAAGTCCGTGTTGTCCGGGTGGTTTTATCGGGTACGCACGAGGACATGATGAACATACAGGAAAAAGGAAAGCTTGATGAATGGTGCAACGACAGCATCCAATGGCTTCAAGCCACATTTGGCAAAGACAATGTGGTTGCTGCCCATCTGCACATGGACGAGAAGACTCCACACATCCACGCAGCCGTTGTTCCCATCGTAATAGGTGAAAGGCGCAAAGCCAAGAAAGAACAGACGGACGGCAAGCGCAAGTACCGCAAGAAAACAAATTCCGTCCGTTTGTGTGCCGATGACCTGTTCAACCGCCAGACCTTGATTGCCTACCACGACAATTACGCAAGGGTGATGACGAAATACGGATTGCAACGTGGGGTACGGGGCTCGGAAGCACGGCACACTACCACCATGCAGTATTATCGGGACTTGAAAAAGAAGAATGAAACCCTTGAAACCGAAACCAGACTATTGCAGGAGAAGAAGACCAAAGCGCAGGAGGAGTTGAGACAGGTAAAAGCGGAAATCCGCACCGACAAGTTCAAAAGCGCAGCCACCGATACGGCAACCGCCCTTGCAAGCAGTGTGGGTTCTCTTTTCGGAAGTGGAAAAATGAAATCATTGGAACGTAGGAACGAGGACTTGCAAGACCGCATCCTTGAACTTGAAGACGAAGCCCGACAACGGGAACGGCAACAAGCCGAACAGATACAGGAGATAAGAAACGCTTACGAGCAACAGCACCGTAAGCTGTCGGAGTTTACAGATTTTGTCAGACGCTACTTTCCGTATGTGGAGAAGCTTATACCTGTGGTAAACTTCCTACGTGAACGTTTGGGTTTCAATGACGGAATAATCAGAAGACTGTGCGAGTTCAAGGAGGTCGGAATAAAAGGTAAACTCTATTCTTCCGAGTTTAACCGAAGTTTTGATACCCGACATTCTGTCTGCTCCATCAAACAGGATGAAAGCGGTAAATTCGATTTCAAGATAGACGGGGTTTCACATGTGAACTGGTTCAGAAAGAAGATGAATGAGTTTAGGGAAGCCATGGGAATACCTAAGCAGAAACAAGATAGAGGTATAAAACTATAAATCAAAGGAACGGCCGTAATAATCTGCCTGTATTGAGCGGATTATCACGGCTTTTTTATACTTTTGCAAATGGATTGAGACAACTCTGTCCAAAGACATATGAAAATAGAAGAAGCGTTATGCTCATCTTGTACTTGAAAACGTAGGAAATTTTCAATTAGATGCAAGGATAGCATAGTGGTTCTCACGCATATAGCGTGGGCTGCTATTGTTACATCTGCATCTATGGTTTCCTACGACCTTCAAGTAAAGAGTGTGGCATACAGTTCCACGCTTTTTAGTTTAGCCTTATGGTGACAAATATGAATAACATAAAATGGAATATAAATGATATTAACTGCACAACAGAAGCAAGCAATGATAATGATTGAAAAGTTCATTGCAGATAAAGATAGCCAAGTATTTATTTTGAAAGGATATGCAGGTACAGGTAAAACGACATTGATTCGTAGTATTGCAGATTATTTATCTACTCAATCTTTACATATTCAGTTAATGGCTCCGACCGGACGTGCTGCAAAAATATTACGTTCTAAATTACCAAATTATGGTGCTTCTACTATTCATAGGGGAATCTATAATTTTTCTCATCTAATAGTGGAAGAATCTGAAGGAACACTTAAATATATATTTCCACTTAAAGATAACCACGAGAGGTGTATTTATATTATTGACGAAGCCTCCATGATTAGTTCTCGTGAATCAAAGAATGAACTTTTCCAATTTGGTACAGGAGTATTAATAAAAGATTTACTTAGTTATGCAAGATTAAACTTCGGTGGAAAGGTAATTTTGTTGGTGACCCTATGCAGTTGCCTCCCGTAGGTGATGATTGTTCTGTTGCATTAGATGAAACTTATTTTGATATACTAGAAATGAATGTATATTCTTATGAGCTCACAGACATTG
Source organism: Phocaeicola coprophilus DSM 18228 = JCM 13818 (assembly GCF_000157915.1). Taxonomy (GTDB): domain Bacteria; phylum Bacteroidota; class Bacteroidia; order Bacteroidales; family Bacteroidaceae; genus Phocaeicola; species Phocaeicola coprophilus. The sequence goes on from NZ_EQ973637.1 coordinate 98,199, forward strand.
TTCGTCAAGATAAGAATAGTTGTATTTTGGCTAATGCTACAATACTTCGTGAGTTGATTCGGAAAAAAGAACGAAATCGCCTTGTGTTCAAGAAAAAGGAACATGAAGTAATGGATATTGGAGCAATGGAAGTTGCTAAGAAATATTGTGAAGATCCAGAACAATCGTCTGCTATAGTTTGTTTCTCAAATCAACAAGCAGCTGATTATAATACGGCTATTCGTAATATAATATTTCCTGAAACGAATCATGTGGCGGTAGGAGATAAATTGATGGTAGTATGCAATAGCTACTATTATGATAAATGTGAATTATTGAATGGTGATATCATAACTGTAGTAGAAACATCAAATGATATTATCTCTCAGTCTGCACCTATTTGGACTGAAAAAAATGGGAGAAAAGTAAAAGAAATCATTACGCTTGATTTCAGAGAAATAAGTTTTCAAGTAGAAGATGGTAATATTTATAAACGCTATATTATTGATACATTACTCCAAAACAAGCGACCTTCACTGACAATTGACGAAATGAAGGCTCTTTATATCAATATGGTAATGCGTATGCGTACGGAGAAAGGATTGACTAATCCTAAATCTGAAGAATTTACTAAGGCAATGTGGGGAGACCCTTTCTACAATGCTCTTCATGTAAAGTACGGTTATGCTTTTACATGCCATAAATCACAGGGTGGTGAATGGAATACAGTTTATGTAGATTTTTCAAGACGCACAGGGCTTGATGTGGATAGCCTTCGTTGGAAATATACAGCGATAACTCGAGCTTCTAAGATGTTATGGTGTATTAATCTTCCTGATGTAACACCTATTACATCTCTTAAAATAACCCCTATCAATAAAACTGCAAAAACAGCTGTTAATGCTTTATCTTTTGATAATATAGAGGATACACCTTTTCATCCTTCATCAATATTACCTTCAGTAAAATGTAAATATTGGTCTGTTGTAAAGAATATGAATGGAACTCTATATTCAGTAAAGAACGTTATCTGTAAACCTTGGAGAGATATTTATGAAGTAAATACACCAACCGGTATAGTAAGAATTGATGCAATATATAATGGAGCAGGTCTGTTTACAAAATATGAAACAGATGCCAATGACACTGAGTTGTTGTTTTTCTTCCAGAATGATGAAAATATCAAATATAAAATAGACTATCATCCATCTTTGGAGTCATTAAAGATGCTACATAGTCGCATGATTTCTTTGTGTGATGAATGTGGTATCATATTAACAAATGTGGTGGAAGAACATTACCAACTCGTATATTATATGAAAGCTTCTGGTAATTATGCTGCTATAACTTTTTTCTTTAATGGGAAAGGGTTTATTAACTATGCTGCTCCACTTTCTGATATCGGAGAAGCTGATATTAAACTGTCACAACTCATAGAAAAATTAACATAATAGAAGAATACTAATGTCTGTAAAAGAAGTAACATTATTGCGTAAAAGTGGTAATCTAAAAGAAGCATATAAGATGGCCATAGATGATCTGAAAGAAGATAGGAATAACCCATGGGCACAAATGTCTCTCTTTTGGGTTCTGCGTGATATATGTCAGCAACTATGCAATAGAAACGCCATAGATAAAGCTAAAATTTGCTTGAAAGAGATGTCTTCATTACTTCCTACAATGGTGGATGATAGTGGCGCAGGAGAAAGAGCTTATACTAATTTGTATAAACGATTGCAACCTAACGCTGATGCTATTTCAAAAGCATCCGAGCTATCAAAAAATGATCCTTCAAATGCTTATGTTCAGGTAAAGAATTATATTGACTCTGCAAATGATGTAGATTCAGCTTTGCATGAAGAGTTAGGCTGGATAATTTATCGTTATATCAAGGCTAAAATTTCAAATTTGACATCGTTGGAAATAAGAACGTTGCTAAAAGACTATATGTATCTTAGGAATGAACGTCCTTCAATGCTTCATTCTCAAATATTGAACTTTGCTTTGAGTTTCTCAAAAGAACATTCTGATTTTAGTTTTTACCGTTTCTTTATGCTCTGGGAACCAGAAAATTTACGTTATGAAGATTTGAACAAGGGCTATTACAATGGTAGTGAAATTCCCTCGCTTATTTCTCGTATATGTCGTCAAATTGTAAATAGCGGCGAGGATATTGATGTCGAGATGCTGTGTGAAAAGATAAATCTCCCAAAAACAGAAACACTTGACCTGTTACGTGAACCGCAGTTTTGGGAAATTATGAATCTTCATAAAGAAGGTAAAATGCGTGAGATGTTTGAAGCTTTTACTGTCTATAATAAAAGAAACGCCGTTTATGGTGCTTCTCATTGGCATTCTGAAGTGTTGAAAATTGCAGAGCGTCACATGAATGGTCAAGAAACATGGAGATTTATTTACTTTTTTAGAGATTGGAGATATGAAAACCTCATGGATGCTGATTGGAAAGAAGAAACAGATAATAATGGTAACACTTATAAACCTTTGGCTGTTAAAGCAGCAAAGAAGTGTTATGAATATCTCAAAGAATCACACCCAAGAGATGCAGAACTAGTATCTTGGTTAGATTCATTGTATAATGTTCTTATTGAACGTGCTAAAAAAGATGAATGGATATTAAGACAACGAGCAATAATATATACATGGCAACAGCAATATGACCTTGCTATCAATGTGTACAAATCTTTATTACTTGAAATGAGTGAAAAATACTATGTATGGAGTGAATTGGCAGATTGTATACAAGATAGTAATGAATTAAAGATAGCATTGCTTTCTAAGGCTTTACTTGTTGAACGAAATGAAGATTTTCTCGGCTCTATTCATTTGACTTTAGCCGACCTGCTTATAAAGGAAGAGCTAACATCTGAAGCCTTATGCGAATTGAATATATATAAGAAATTTCATGAAAACACTTCCCGGAAATACCAAGAATATATTGAACGAGTCGACATATCAGTTATTCCGCCCAATAATAATAAGCTATTGTATAATAGATATGCCACCATTGCTGAAGAGTACGCTTTTTCAGAAATTGAAGCAAAAGAGGTTACGCTGGTGGATAGATGGGAAAAAGACGGAAAAACTTATTGCACTCTCACAAATGGGGTAGACGTTATATTTCAAGTGAATGTAAAGCGGTTTCCTTTTTTGACGAATGCGATATTTGGTTCTGTTTTTAGAGTAAAGTGTCATGTAGATAAAGAGGAAAAGCAAATTCAGACAAGTTGCTTCTCTTGGAATAAAACAAAAGTGACAGAAGCTAAATATATACCTCTTTGCATGCATAAGAGTGAAACAAGGCTATGGATGGGACTTCCCCAAAAGTTTGGATATGTAGAATATTTGAATGAAGAGAAGAAAATTCTACATATTGTAACGCAAGATTCCCAGCAAATATTTCAAGCTTTTAAAGAAAAATGGGGCACTATTTCAAAAGGGGATTTTGTCAGTTTCAGAGAATATACTATTATAAAAAAGAATGAAAACAAAGTAGTTATTGCTAATGTAGAAAAAGTAAATAAAGAAACTGCTTTACCGAATTTTAATTCTGGTATTGTGGTCGTTGACGATATAAACATACAAAAAAAATTATTCCATTACACTTTCGGTCAAGGAAAAATTGGAGGTATCGTATTCTTTAATGATACGGATCTTCGTCCCGAAGTAGGACAATGCTTGAAAATATTCTATTGTGTAACAAAAGACAGGAAAGGTGAAAAAAGGCCTATTGTACTTAATGTAGAAGAAACTGCAGAAATAAACACAAGTGCAATAAAGACAATTCAAGGTCACTTAGAATTAAAATATAAAAATGGTTCTTGGGATGATTCTCCTGATTTTGCATTTATTGGTGATTACTACGTTCATCATTCTGTTCTTTGTGAGTATAATATCACGAAAGACTGCTATGTTACTGCCGATGTTATATATGCTGGACAGGGTAAATGGAAAGTTATAAAAATACATCAATAGAATTATTTGACAAGAGACAAAATATATCCTATTTTTATTGCTTGCCAAATAATTTTTATACCTTTGCAATAATAAAGAGTTACTTGAATGCAATTCAAGGCAGAACATAGCATATGGCACAGTTGCTAATTCATTACCTCAAAATCGGGTAATTCTCCTAAAGTCTTTTGTATAAGGCACTAACAGAAGTTTTCTAGAATTACTGAAAAAGTTTCCTATCATTGTTCCAAGCCCTCCGCTTGTCGTTTCCTTCAGGAAGTTTGATACCCCGTCCAGTTTTCCGTCAAGCCCGGATACCGCTTCTGACACCGTATCCATAGCTTCTCCGGCTTTCTTCTTCAGGGCTTTCATTCCCTCAGTAGTTCCGGCAAGGCTGTCTGTTGCGTTCTTGCCTACTACAGCTTCACTGACAATTCTTGCCACACTCTTGTCCGAGGTCAGCTTTTCCCAGCCGACGTATCCTACACTACCTGTTACTGCAGCTGTTTTTACAACTTTCCCGGCCGTTCGTAGTGTTCTCGTTGGATGCAACATTGCATTCCCGGCTGTTTTGCCTGTCTCCGCAGCAGCTGTTCCGACACCTTTGGCAGCCTTGCCGCCATATTTCAATAATATGTTCCAAAATCCCATATATTTTCGTATATTAAGGTCTTACATTTTTCCCTGCCTGTTTCCACCGCCTTTTTGCCGCTTCCACAATATCCCGCTTGTCTGCCATCGGCCGTGCGCTTTCGTCTATCTCCAGCCAGATGTCACCAAGCGTAGTGTATTTCACAGCTTTGGTCAGCCGTTGCAGTTTCTGGTTCATTATCCTCAGTTTGGGGCGGATGCCGAACACTATTTCCGTACGTTCCTTTTCCGTCATCTTGTTGTCCGATATACAGGCCGAACGGATGTCATTCACGATTTCCACACTGTTAAGTATCAGTTCCCTGTATATGGCATTTCGCCTGCTGGATAGGGCTACGGCCACAGCGTTCGGAGAGTCCCGTGCCAGTTGTCTGGTAAAGTCCCCCATATTGTCAGTCAGCTTCGATACCTCATGGTAGAATCCGTATATCTGTGCCGCGTAGCTGACAATCGAGCGGAACGAGTCCAGATAATTGTTGAACTCCCGCTGCAGGTTGGTAGTTG
>NZ_EQ973637.1:103340-109716 GCF_000157915.1 Phocaeicola coprophilus DSM 18228 = JCM 13818
TTTGCATCAGCATCACATTCTTCTGGTTCTGCAGTTCCTTTTCCGCTTTCTCCGTGTACTGCAGTATCATGCTTGCAAGTACCGGGTCGTTTTGCGCCCGGATTTTTGAAAGTCCCGTACACAACAGAAGTGCCATTATTAATATTATCCTGTTCATTTTGCCTTGTTTTATCGTGTCATGGCAGCAGCCCTTCGCCAGCGCGACATGGCTGTTCGGGCCACTTCTCCGTTACTCCGTTCTATCATCCCTGCCGTCACGTTGTTCCATACGTCATTCAGTGTGTAATAGCGCACACTTAGGTAGAGCAGATGCAGCTTGTGGCTAAATACCGACAGCTTGTCGTTCAGTGCCCACAGTGTCTTGCTGCGCTCCGCACCGGTTAGCATATTCTCTGTTCCTCCTTTGGCCACAGCGTCGTTCAACAGTGTGAATACGGATATCAGTTCAGTTGCTGTCTCAATGTAGAGGTCGTTCATGCTCATCCCGGCTACGATGCCCTGCGGATTGTCACGCATAGCCTTACCTAGTTTACACAGTGTGAGGAAAATCCTCACACCGTCATTGTACAGATGGGTACAGGCTTTCAGCGACAAAGCATATCCGTTTACGGTTTTCAGATAGCTGTTGTATTGCTTCTCCCATTGGTGTATTCGGTTGAACTCAGCCGCTATCGTATTCTGGAGAAGTGCTGTCTGTGTCTGTCCCTTTATCTGCTTCTCTACCTGTCCGTTTATCAGATCGTTGCCTTCGGCCAGTGCCATCCATTCCAAAGGATTCGAGGCGGCTACCTGCGCATGAAGTACCTGTGGTATTATTATGGAAAGAGCCAACAGTATGCTAATGGTTTGTAATCTCATATATTCCCTTTTTTCGTTTGTTGTATTCCACACGTTCGCGTATCAGAGTTACGATTCTGTCATTGCATCTCATTCCCAATAGGTCAAGCTGGGGCATGTTCCGGTCCATAGAGAGGATGCTTACTGTTTTCAGTCCGCACAGCTGCTGTAGGATACTCTGCTTCTCCTGAAAGTCCACGATGCGGTACAGCTCCATATAGTCCACCTTTCTTATCAGAATGCCTTGTTCGCATACAAGTTGTTCGGCTGTTATGTCATAGCGTATTCTGCGCAGGTAGATGAACTGGTACAGCAGTACAAGAAGCGTTAATACAGATATTGTTGTCGCCATGCTGCCGAGAGGCATATTTTCCATACCTCCGTATATTAGTCCAGTAACACAGACCGACATCAGAGGTAGTTCATTGATGACAAACTGCACCGGATGCGGTCGGAAGTTGATGATATCATAATGTGTCATTTGCATAGGCTGGCTCTATTTATCGGTGAAACCGGGGTTGGTTGTCTTCTCTTATGCCTGATAAGTAATCGGATATCTCTTTTTCCAGACTGGATAGCTCTTCCTGGATTTTGTACATCTCCTGAAATCCTTTTTCGGGCATTCCCTGATCCTGGATTTCAAAGGAGAATATTATTTTGTCCGCACGCTCAATTCTCTGCCGTATAGCTTTATAATCCGCTTCGTCATATGTTCCGTTGCGGATATGTTCTGGATTTACTTCTGGTAAGGTCGCGAGAGCACGGTTCAGCGTGGCTTTTCCGCTTATGTCCTGATGTTCGTCTGCCTTTTCCTCCTCTGGCTTTCCTTTGTCGAGAAGTTGGTCGTTCCAATCCTTGTAGCCTTCTGCAGCCGGCTCGTACAGAATATTGCCTGTAGCGCATGGTTTCGTCGAGTCAAGTCTTCTCATTGCTTCGCATATAATTGCCAGTTCTTCTCTTTGTTTTTCCAGCTCTTCCTCGCTTGCCTTACCTTCTTGAAGATTATATTCATAGCTGTCCATTCGGTTCATATAGACCTCACCCAGATATCCGTCTCCGAATTTTTCCATATAGAATTTTATATCTTCTTCCAAATACGGTTTTATCAGTTCAATCCCCAATGTTCCGGCTATCTTATCGAAATCATAAGGCTCCAGCTTGATTTCATGACGTTGTTTCTTTATTCCTGTTTCCTGTATGACAAGCAGCTCTGCTTCCGATGTGCAGCTGGTAAATTCCCTGCCGGCATGTACGAGCGCAAAGGTTATGGCATAGATTCTTCCCGCACGGTCACGGTCAAAGCAGAGATGGTGCGAAGCCTGTGGCGCAGTCTCAATCATTCCTTTGAACTGCTGGCGGCTCGGTGCTCCACCGGTAGATACGAACACGGCCTTTCTCAAGTCCTTGTTGCTTTTTTGGTGCAGCTGGTAGTAGGCCATGGCATCGTATGCACTTTCAAACCAGTAGATGTCCTTCGCATCCGCTGGTTTGGTATGGGCTGGACTGGCTGCCCATAGTCCTTCATTCGAATTGCTGCCTTCTGCCTTTCCCTTATAACTTCCGCTTCCGTCCATGCGCGGGCGGCCTCTTTCCTCAAATCCCACAGTCTTGTCTGGTTCTTTCGGCACGATTAGCGGAAAAGAAAGGTTGGTATAGGCAGTTCCGTCTTCACGGTGTCTGGTGGCTAAGAAGAAATACCGGTGAAATGCGTATTGTGTGTACAGATCTATCCCCCGGTTCTTGAAGTAGGGATAGAATCTTTTCTGTGTTTCCCGGTTCTGCGGGTTGAATTTATGGAGTTCGTAATTACCGATGTTGAACGGTCTGATATCCCGTCGGGGCTGTATGATTCGCATGTTGCGTTCCTCTATGGGATGGTTGAGCAGACGGCAGCATACAAGGTTTACAAGCCTGTCCGGTGAAACTCCGGCTTTGTATTCTGCAAAAAGGTGAGGATGTTCCTTGATGAAGGATATGATATTGTAGAGTTTCTGCTGCGGTGGCTGAAAACAGCACTGTCCGTTGGTCGTCACAATGAACTTGTCGCCACGGATACGCCGTCCGTCGCTGTCCGTGCGGACATACGAGGGATAGCGCAGACCATCCCGCCTGTTCAGGCGGTAGCCTGCATCAATAAGCACATCCTGAATATTCAGTCTGCGCAGATAGTCATCGTATGTAAGGTCTCCGTTTCTCATTTTTTATCTTCCTAATCTCATGTTTGTAATTTCCCGGTTCATTTCAGCTTCGAAGTAGCGTATCGCCACATCCCTTGGTGTGTCAACTCCGGGTTTGTAGTAAGGCCTCGGGCTGCAGTAATGCTCACTGTACACATCCGGTGCATGATGACACCGTAGGTTGTGTGCCACTTCCGAGGCAACCACCGTGCCTGCAGTCAGTGCGGCAAGTATCTTCATTCCAAGCCCTTGTCGGGCTTCCGGACGCATCTTCATATCCACTTCGTCAAACACTTTTGAAAACAGTTTCATCCTGTGATAGTCATCAACAGCAAGAAACTTGTCATATTCCTTCTGGCTTATCTCATGGCTTATTACCTGTCCGTCAATGACGGCACTCATCCGGTACTTTCCCTCGGTTTCAGTAGGCTGTACGCTTATTTCGCCTACCTCGACCTCACGGCCGTTTCTTTCCTCCCTGTACCAGCCCATCTTTTCGTTAAGCGGTGTCAGGTCACGTCCGTCAATTGTGGCTGCAGCTTGTATATCCGTTATCATCCGCTGCTTCTGTTCCTGTTGTTCCTGCAGCAGGGCTGTTTCCTGTAAGTGGTTCTCTTGTTCTATTTCCTTGCGTATTTCAGGATGCAGGCCGACTGCGATACGGCTGTTGCTGTTCAGCGTTTCCATGCTTGCCTTGTCGGTAAAGTCCGGACTGATGATATCATTTATCAAGCCGATGCGTTTTTCTGACGGATGCTCTTCTATCGAGTTGGAAGTCAGTATGGCTGTCTCTTCGTCCGAAAGGTCATAGACCATGTCTACGGTCTCCCGTTCCGATTGAATGGTCATCGTTTTGGCTTTCTGGTCAATGATTATTCCGTGCGATGACAGGCATTCCTGCCATTTCTCGTTGGAAAAATATACTGGAGATGTTATCAGTTCGCGGTATGGAATTGCTGGTTCCGTACTTCTTGGTCGGTTTGTCATCGGAGTAATTACAGCCTGAAGACCTTGCAGTACGTCCCGTTCTTGCTGGGATTGCGCCTGTCTGTTTCCCTTGTAGTAGAAGCCGTAACCGCCTGATTGCAGTTCTCCGGGTTTCATTCGTCCGTTCCATCGTTCCGGTACAGCTGGTCCGCCCGGATAGAATAGGTCGCCGCCAACTCTGCGCAGATGAAAGCCCCACTGGTTGCGTGGAGTCCAACCAAGAAAAGGAGGCGGCATGTGCGGCCATGCAATCCGTCCGTATTCTCCAATGCCTATCCTGTAGCCATGCAGTCCCATGGCCACGCGTCCGTTGGCATTCCGTGCGTGTACAAAGTTTTTGGGTAGATGAAAGTCATTGCCTATAATGCTTGTGAATACATTGTAGGCTTTCTTGTTGGCCGTATTGCTCCCCCAGGCCGTTAGTGCCAGCATCTGGCGTTCGGTGATGGCGTAGGTCAGCAGGGGCGAGTCATGCCCTTGCACGACCAGTCTGAACCCCGAACCGTCAGACACCACATGGGCCTGCATCCCGTTACGCATCAGTATTTTTTGCATTTCGGGTTGTAGATCCATTTCTCGGGGATTGGTATTTGTTCTTATCGCCATAATCCGTTACGTAGTCTTTATTGTTTGTTATCTGTTATGCCTCTCCGTTTTCCATGGCAGCTTCAAGTTCAGCATCCTTGTGTCGTACAAATTCGGCCGCTGATTCGTTACCGATTTTGAGGCAGTTCTCTTCGCAATAGCGGCTGTATTCATCCTGCCATTCTGAGGAATGATGGTTTACATAATCAAGCCAGTCGTATTCACCGTTTTCCATTTTTTCTACCAGAATATCTTCCGGATAATATTTCTGTTCTGACATCTTTCTTTAATGATTTAATTGTGTTGTCTTATTTGTGTAGGGCTGCCGCACGGTTTCTTTCCCCGCTTTTCTTCTGCTCGTTCCAAAGTTCTTCCGTGTACTCTTCTTCCGGTACATAGTCCAGGTTGCCGTCATCGTCCATTACCCAGCATCCGTAGCATCCGAAGGTATATTTATCCCATTCTCTCTTGTCGTGTTCTTTCCATTTCTGTCCATCACCGGAGCAGAATCGGATACCGGTTGGACTCGTTAGGTCGATGCCTACCGTTACCGTATCGTCATCTACTACCAGCGTTAGCGGATCTCCATGTTGCATACTCTTTATTTCCACCGCACCCAGACGCAGTTCCTCGGCAAGTACCTGAAGGTTTCTTCCTATAATGGGGGTGGGTACAGACATTACTTGCCGCGTCTCTGGGTCAATCTGTACGAAAGCCTTGCCGGGGCGGCTGTCTGTCTGTATTACATCCGCAATGATGGCTTTTCCGTCCAGCAGCTCTTTCTGTTGTTCCGGCTTGTATTGTTCCAATGGTGATGATTTCAGTACCGGATAGAAGACAACATCCGTTGTCCCGTCTTCCTTGCGGATACATACAAAGCGGGTACGGCTTTCCGCCATTTGGCCGTTTTCGTCAGTCACACGCACAGGAAGTACAGGAGAATGTCTTCCGTTGCATATTTCCTTTAGGATACGAATGGGCAGATCCTCAATCATTTCTCGGATAAGGCCGAATCGGGACAATTCCGGATACGGTAGTTCTTCCAATTTAAAAAGGGTCTTTTTCATACTATAAATCATATTATAAATTATACTATGCAAATATAAATCCTTTTTATTTAGATATTGAAATAAACAGTTTTATAAAGAAATATAATGCATTATTTTTATACTTAGAGTATGATTTATTTGTGGAAATCATACTCTAATGGCGATGTTTTTATATTTAATTTAGAATCTGTTTATGTAATTCGTATCCGTGATTCCTGAATACTATATTTGCCGGATGAAAAAAAATATATGGTTCGTTTTGACAGGCTTTTCGATATTATCATGGCCTGTCTTTGCACAGCCCTGTCCGCTTGTGCCTACAGATGTATGTGCCGAAGCGAAAGTTACAGTATCTGTGGAAGGTGGAGAAAAAGAATATGCTACTTGCAATGCAGGACTTGCTGGAAATATGGAAGAATCCAGAATAATTTGGATACAGAGATACTTGAGCGTAAGTTTGCCGCTCAGGAAATTGAAGGTTACTTCACCCTATGGATTTCGCAGAGATCCTTTTACAGGAAAAAAAATTTTTCATGGAGGTCTTGACCTTCATGCGAGGGGAGAAAAGGTTATGGCTATGATGGCTGGTATTGTGGTGAAGGTCGGGCAGGACAATGCTTCTGGAAAGTATGTTGTCCTGCGTCATGGCAATTATCAGGTCAGCTATTGCCATCTTTCACGCATTCTGGTGGAAACTGGCAGAAAGGTATGCCCTGCAGAACCGGTCGGCATAACAGGTTC
>NZ_EQ973637.1:109904-117054 GCF_000157915.1 Phocaeicola coprophilus DSM 18228 = JCM 13818
GCAGAACCGGTCGGCATAACAGGTTCTACAGGGCGCAGTACAGGCGAGCATCTGCATATTACCTGCAAGCTGAACGGCAGGTTAGTCAATCCTTGGATGCTCATCCGTCATATTTCATCTATACGTGAAGAATGTGTGGAAGCACTCGTACGTCTTGAACAGACGGTGAATGCCATATCCGGTACTAGTCTGTGAACAATCTTCCTATATGACTGCTCCACACTACTATCTTTACGATGAAAGGATGTGGCATCTCTACAGTTTTGCCATAAAAAAGAGCTGCCGTTACCTTTCCTCCGCAAGACTCTATTTCCCTTCTATAGTCATTCAGGCTTTGTCCGGTGGTCAGGACATCATCTATTATGATGACTTCTTTACCGGATATATTTCCGGTTATGCGATAGTTTCTTGATAGCTTGCGGTTTTCATTCCCTTTTGCTTTGTGCAGGCTTTCCCTGTATCCATACAGGTCAATGTCGCCGAATCCGGAAGTAAGATTTGGATAATATGAAGTGATGTACTTGTCTAGCTGTCTAAATCGGCAGACATATTTTTCATGGCTGCTGCAAGGCATGAACATGACATGGTATGTTTTCTTTCCGGTTTTTATGGCTTCCATGCAAAGCCTGAAAAAGTTTTGTCCATCATTTTTTCCGTCCTTGAAGCTGTAGAGTTCTTCACAGAATCTTCGCTGTTCAATATCCAGCAGCTCCCCGAATCGCGACGGATAATAATGACCGAAAAAAGTCACGTTCATTCCTTTGAATTTGTATGGCTTGAGCGGATGTTGGTCTTCAAAGAAGTCACTGTGCATGATACAGTACATACGGCAGGCTTCCTTATGTCCGGCCATGACTGCCATACGGCAATAGTACTCCCTTTCATATTCCCGTCTTGTGTTCCGTGCAGCTGCATACGCTGTTTCTCCGGCTTTCCGCCGCCAGAAAGCGATAACATGCAGTAGTCCTATAATCAGACAGAACAGAATCAGAAACAGCAGCCTCGGCTCCATTAGGGTTTAGACAATGGATAAACGTATTTCACATTCAGTCTTTCCAAATGCTCTCGGTCTTCCAATTGTTCGGAAATCCCATAGCTCGGACATCAATAGACGGATAACGGCTTAAAAGTGCCTTGAACTTGGAAACAAACGAATGGTTAGGATTGATTGTATTCAGCAGGTATATAATAATGCTCAATATAAAATAGACCTGTGGTGTCCCGTTAGCTGGTAATTTGATGAAAGTATTGCGCGGAGAGCGTGGCATCAATGGACGGATGCTTAAAGTTTTGTTCCACAGGCGGCTGTGGTGAGCACAGATATTCCGCACATACACGACACTATGCAACCATGATGCAAAAACCTTATCCGCCAGCCCGAAATATGCAGCTATGGAACGCTTGATTTTCCCAGGCAACAGATTTTCGTACAATATGGAAAGCGTTCCGAATGAGGTTATTTCCATTGTTATCCAGCTTGGCGGGAAATGGTTGGAATATTTCGACTTGAATGCTTTGATAAATTCTTCATCGCTGCGGCTGTATTCTTCGTCAATTTTTGACAGCAGTTTTGCATGGCGGACAGGGTTTGAGAAAAGCGAGGAATCCTCAAACCAGTACGCATCATGCTGTGAAGAAAGGATATATGCTGTCTGTGTACGGACTGCAACCTCTATTTTTTCAATTTCTGCAATAATCAGTTTGCGGAGTTCACTGTCAAACTTATAGATGTTATAGGCTGTTTCAAATGTGCTGCCCGGTTTGAAAATATGCTGTTGTTTGTCCGCCAGTAGAGGATACCAATAGCCGCTCAAACGATAATAGCTGATATTCTGTAACAAGTGCAGGGCTTTCGGTTCATCCCCGAAAATCATTCCTCTTTGTTTGAGCAGGTTTATCTGGCCTGTAAAGGATATGAGATGCTTGGGATAAGGTATCTTATTCGTTGTCATGGGTATATAAAAATAAAAAGCTCACCCTGAGCGCGCTGTTCTTACGGGAAGCGGGGTAAGCATGTTGCTGCAAAGATAACACATTTTTTTCTGTCCGACAAAACATTCACCTGTTTTTCTTTTCTATTTTTATGCTTTTTGCATTCTTTTACATTCTCCGTTCTTTATATCCCATTTCCAGACCTCTTTTATCTCATGTTCCATCATTCAGCCGTGCGACTGATGTGGGGTTATTTTGCTGCGAAAATACCCGTCCGTCACAATCCTGACAATGCCGGCAGGCCGCCTAGGGTGAGACGGAAAATCTTCCTCCCCGCTGACAGCGGCGAGCGTATTTTTCCGCTCAGCCTTATCCGGTTGTTCCTTGCCGCCCTCTGGGGCAGAAAAATAATCCCGACGGTCGCGACAGGCCGAACAGAGGGAAAAATAAGACAACAGACAATGTTGAACACTTGAAAATTGAAGTTATGAAAGAAGAAATCAGACAGGACGGCAGGGCAATACTGTCAAGCGAAGACGGATTCAGCATCCGTATGTTTTTTAACAATCTGAGCGGAAAGAACTTTTCCGGGAAGGAGTACCGGGACTATGTCAGAAACATAGCCTTCGGCGAAATGGGCTTCAGGCCGGGTACAATCGAACTCTATTGCGACGGGAAGAAAGTCAGGACAGGCACACTTCCCGAACTTTGAACAGCAGTCAGGATGTAAAAGTCAAATTTTGTGAGGATAATTTACAAACGGGAGCCCGGATCGGCTCCGGCTAAAAGAATGAACAACTAAAAAAATACAGGTATGGACACAATAATAGCAACAGTGCATCCGGCAGAAGAATATCTCCGTAATGAACAGAATCCACCGGTTTTGTATGTAAAAATTTATGGGGAACGCAGGAAATTATTTATCAACCGAGGCAGGGGGAACGTCGTCGGTATTATTGCGAAAGGCAAACGCAAACATGGTTACATCTTTTCAGATTGGAGCCACATCGAAAAAATCTATTATCCGTCACAGGAAAAGGAAGACGAAAAGGATATGGACAGGAAAATGATTCTCAAATACCAGAAGCTCGCACGCCTTGCCACGCATACCAACGACTGGCTCCGCAAGATTGCAGCAGCGGACCTTGAGAAGTCCCTGTACGAAAACCGTATCACCACGGGGACAGCTATTGACGGAAAGTGTATCCGACTCTCCACGATTGAAAAGTATTGCGGAAGCTGGGATATGCAGCGGTTCCGCCAGGCCATGAGGAATAAGGAGAAATTCTCAACGCTTCGTTTCGACTTTTGCGGTTATGACGGTACGCTTTGGTGCGAGCCGCGTGAAAACGGCGACATGGCTGCCGGATTCAGCAAGGAGTACCGGAATTGCAGTAACGGCTATTACTATCTGCTTATCAATGACGAGTTCATGATTGGCTACGATATTGACTGATAATCCACGGACAGACCTTACCGGGGGCCCGGCAGGGTCTGTTCCGGCTTCGGTCTGCCGACGGCAAAATCCCTTTTTATCGACGGCATTGCCATGCGCTGTCCTTTTTTACCTCAGATTTTCCTTTTCTATCTTTCCATCCGCCTGTTTTCAATCCTTTTCTATCCATCCCTCTTGTAGCTGCTCTTCCGTTCTCCGCCGTGCGACCTCGGGGGATTGGATTTTTCAGCAAAGGTAACCGCCGGTTTCCATTCCTGCCAATGCCGGCATTCTGCCCGTGGGGTCTCGGAAAAATCTTCCTCTCCGGCTGTCGAGCGTATTTTTCTTTACCGGCCATGGCGGATGTCCACCGCCACCTTTCAAGGCAGAAAAATAATCCCTGCGGCCGCAAACGGGCCGAAAAAAGGGAATAAAAATTAGGTTAAATCATGGGTTACAACAAATTGACATCATTATCGGCCAACATTAAGGCCATAGAGACAGCAGTAGCTATCCGCATACAGGGCAGGACAGCTACGCAAGAGGAAAAAACGATATTGGCGCAGTATTCAGGTTTCGGTGGTATCAAGGATGTACTGGATTTGGGTACGGACAAACCGCTTGACAAAGGTGTGTCCGAGCTGTTGAACCGTCTGCTGGATGCGTTAAGGACACTTGCAGGGGGTGACGAAGCCGCTTGCCGTTCACTTGTTGAAAGCATCAAATCATCAGTCCTGACAACGTTCTACACGCCGCAATTCCTTATTGACGCAGTGGCGGCACAGATACACGGCACCTTTTTCGCAAACGACTTGCAGATGCACAGCTTTCTTGAACCGAGCGCAGGCATCGGCGGTTTCTTGCCTGTAGCCATGCCAGGCACACACAACTATGCCTTTGAAAAGGACACCATTACAGGACTTGTACTTTCGCTGCTGTATGAGGACGCAACTACCATAACGGCAGGATTTGAAACGATAGACACACAGGAGCTGGAGCATCGGAAATTCGATGTTATAGCGTCAAATATTCCTTTCGGCAATTTCCGTGTATTCGATGCTGACCTGTGG
Source organism: Phocaeicola coprophilus DSM 18228 = JCM 13818 (assembly GCF_000157915.1). Lineage (GTDB taxonomy): Bacteria > Bacteroidota > Bacteroidia > Bacteroidales > Bacteroidaceae > Phocaeicola > Phocaeicola coprophilus. The sequence continues at coordinate 114,342 of NZ_EQ973637.1, forward strand.
AAAAAGGGCGGTATCTACGAACAGGCCACCAAGACCATACACAACTACTTTTTTGTCAAGGCTATGGAGCTGCTTTCCGAGGGCGGTCTGCTTGCCTTTGTCACTTCAAGGGGCGTGGCTGACACGGCAGGAAACAGGTTTGTACGTGAGTATCTGGTGAACCATGCCGACCTTGTCAGCGCAATACGTTTGCCTGACGCTCTTTTCATGCAGACAAGCGGTATCGAGGTGGGCAGCGACCTGCTTATATTCCAGAAGCATACTAATAAGGCGGCACTCTCCGCACGTGAACAGATGTTTTTGCAGGTAGCCAAGGAAATGTACGACATGAACGGAACAATGACCGAAAACGCCAACAGGCTGTTTTCCATGCCGAAGACCGTACTGGCGACCGACAGCCGTATTGTGATGAACCAGCACGGCAAATATGTACGCAAACACCGGTGGCTCGGCTCTGATGCGGCCATGACGCAATACCTTTCCGCACTTCTGAAATACGATTTTGACCGGTATTTCCGCAAAAGTCTTTTCGGACAGCAGGGCGAAGCGTCCGTGCAGATGTCACTGTTCGGGATGCAGGAGACGACCGCACTATCCGTAAACAGGGGACGGAGAGCCTATACGGAAAAAATCGAGGACTGGATGAAAAGCGGTATGCTGGTAATGTTCGAGGGGCAGGTTGGTACGGTCGTGTTTCGCAAGTCAAGCCACTATGCAGATGTGGCCGTGGATTTCGTTCCTGTGGACGAGGGAAGGGTCAATATGGAACGTGCAGCCGACTATTTCCCTGTTCGTGAGGCGTATTTCCTGCTTTCTACGAAAGAAAGGGAACTGCAGACCGAACAGACGACCATACGTGAGCGGCTGAACACTCTGTATGATGCCTTTGTCGCCAAATGGGGATTTTTCCATGAGAACGACAACAAGGAGTTTGTCATGCTTGACAGCCTCGGTGTCGAAGTGTTCACTATCGAAATGCAGCTTGGCGGCAATATAGTCAAGGCAGACATTATGCGTGAGCCTGTAGCTTTCACGAAGATTGCGACAGACCGTATTCTACAGCCGACTGAAGCTTTGGCAAGCAGCCTCAATTTCTATGGCAAGGTGGATATGGACTATATCATGCGCTCTACCGGCCTGTCTGATGAAGATGTAATCGCAGCACTGCAGAGTGAGATATTCTACAATCCTGTTACGGATGAATGGGAACACAAAGGCAAGTTCATTGCAGGCAACGTGATAGCTAAATGCACGGAATTTGTTTCCTGCATTCCCGACCTTTCGGAGAGGCAGCAGCAATGGACGGAAATATCCGTCAAGGCACTGGAGAACGCAACGCCCGAAACAATTCCCTATGAAGAGCTGGATATCAATATGGGCGAGCGTTGGATTGACCCACAGCTTTATGCCGACTTTGCGGCAGACCTTTTCGGGGTGGAAGCCGAAGTGATGTACTTTGATGTCAACGATGCCTATGTGGTGCGTCTGAAGGGTTACTCCCCGGCAGCATACAACACCTATTCCGTGCGGAATTTCAATGGCGAAGACCTATTTGTCCATGCCTTGCAAGATACAGTACCCGAAATAACCAAAGAGGTGTATCGCAACAGCGGCAAAGTTCGTGTGCCCGACGAGGAAGCCATTCAGGAAGCGGCTACCAAGATACAGGAAATCCGCAGCAATTTCAACCAGTGGCTCGATGCCTGTCCTCTGGAAGTCAGGGATGAACTGGTACGCACATACAACGAGCGTTTCAACTGCTATGTCCGTCCGGCGTATGACGGCTCGGCACAGACCTTTCCGCAGCTTTCCTTTGAGCAGTTCCCGTACAACGAACTTTATGCGTCACAGAAAGACGCAATCTGGATGATTAAGCAGAACGGCGGCGGTATCTGCTGGCACGAAGTAGGTACAGGCAAGACGATGATTATGTGCGTTTCGGCCTATGAATTGAAGCGTCTGGGATTGGTACAGAAACCTCTGATTATCGGCCTGAAAGCCAATGTACACGAAATTGCCGACACGTTCCGCAAGGCATACCCGAACGCCAAAGTCCTATACCCGGGCAAGGAAGATTTTACACCGGCCAACCGCAAAGAAGTGTTTTCCAAAATCAAGAACAACAACTGGGATTGCATTATTTTAACGCACGACCAGTTCGCCAAGATACCGCAGTCCGAGGAAACCATGATAGAGATATTCACCGAAGAGCTTTACGATGTGGAGCGAAGCCTTGAAGTGTTGGAACAGTCCACCATGCGCTACCGTAGCCGCAAGATGCAGAAAGGGCTGGAAGTGAGACAGGAAAATTTGAAAGTGAAGCTGTCAGAACTCCGTACAAAACTGGACGGCCGCAAGGATGATACCGTGGACTTTCATTCAATGGGTATAGATCACATCTTTGTTGATGAGAGCCACATGTTCAAGAACCTCATGTTCCAGACACGCCACAACAGGGTGGCAGGTATCGGAAACACAAAAGGCTCGCAAAGGGCGATGAACCTGCTGTTTGCCATCCGTGACATCCAGCACCGCACAGGCCGTGACCTTGGGGCTACGTTCCTGTCCGGTACGGTGGTGGTAAATGCGCTTACAGAGTTGTATGTGATGTTCAAGTATTTGCGACCACGTGAACTCAAGCGTCAGCAGATTAGCTGTTTCGATGCATGGGCGGCTATATTTACAAAAAAGACAGCAGACTATGAGCTGAACG
>NZ_EQ973637.1:117265-128015 GCF_000157915.1 Phocaeicola coprophilus DSM 18228 = JCM 13818
CTTATATCAAAGTGCCGGAACTGGCGATGTTCCTGCGTGAAATCACCGACTACCGTACAGCCGACATGATAAATCTTGACGTGCCGGAGAAAAACGTCCGCTTCCTCTCTCATGCGCCGACTATCGAGCAGGAAGAAATGATCGGACGCCTCGTTTCCTTTGCAGGTAGTGGAAACTGGGAAGACCTCGGGCTTGACATGATCGAGCCGGACAACCTCGACAAGGCAAAGATGCTCATTGCTACCAATGTGGCACGCAAGATGGCTCTCGACATGCGCCTTTTGGGTGAGAAGTTCAGCGATGATGCAGGTAACAAGGCTTCCATTTGTGCCCGAACCATCTATGACTATTATGTACGCTCGGCAGCCAATAAGGGTACGCAGTTTGTATTCAGCGACCTAAGCACCTACAAGCCTAACGAGTGGAACATCTATACCGACATCAAGGAGAAGCTGGTACGCCTCGGCATCCCGGCTGATGAAATCCAGTTTATCCAGTGTGCCACCACGGAGAGGGCAAGGAAACGCCTCTTTGAAGACATGAACAGCGGCAGGGTGCGTGTCCTCTTCGGCTCTACATCCATGCTCGGTACAGGGGTCAATGCCCAGCAGCGGGCTGTGGCGGTGCATCATCTGGAGATACCGTGGGTGCGACATGAAGTCGCATAGATAATTGTTGGAATGATACTTACGGGTATCAGCTTTAACCCGCTGTTCCGTCAGCGGTAGCCTACCGACCGATGCACCTTAATGTTGTATTAAGCGGTCGGGACGAAGTACACTTTCGCAAGACAAGACAGAACCGTGAGGGGAAGTCAAGTACGGTTAGTATCATACCGTAGAGTGGCGAGGCTGGATAGTATGGTTAGCGCAAGCGAACTGTTAGTAAACTTCGTAATGTCACGAAAGAGTGTAAGATACTGGCACACTCTACCCAAAAGGGAAGCGGTCGGTTAATCCTCTCCATGGTAGGATTACACGGATATAAGCACCGCCGGAGGATGAGACAGAACCTAACCTATCCGTTAGTTATCTATGTGGAACATGGTAAGCCTGTATATCTCCTGTCATGTAAAAATGACAGGTAAGCTGACAGCAATGAAAGCCGAATGGTGTGCAGGTATAAGATAACAGAAAAAGCGAATGCCGTTCTGTAATGGAGCGGATACGGATTGAACCGACATCACGGGCTGATGTGGGCGACATCATCCGACACGAAAGTGGGCAGACTTCTGTGACGACATTAGGTAGGCAATCAAACCGAATGTTGTCAAATGGTGATTCTTTACAATTAACTTTTAGAACTTTCAAAAGGAGGAAAGCAAATGAACGAAAACAAGACATCGTGTGCGCCTGCTGACAATCAGCAAACACTTTGGGACAGAATAGACTGGACTAAAGCGGAGTTGGCTGTCAGAAAGCTACAAGCACGAATTGTAAAGGCTCAGAAGGAAGGCAGATACAACAAGGTGAAAGCCTTGCAGTGGACGCTGACCCACTCTTTTTACGCAAAAGCCTTAGCCGTAAAGAGAGTTACTTCTAACGGAGGTGGCAACACCCCCGGAGTGGACATGGAAACATGGGAGAAACCCGAAGCAAAAACACAAGCGATAAGCGAACTCAAACGCAGAGGCTACCAGCCGAAGCCATTGAGAAGAGTCCACATCAAAAAGAGTAATGGCAAACTGCGACCGTTGGGAATACCGACAATGAAAGACAGAGCCATGCAAGCACTCTACCTTATGGCATTAGAACCAGTGTCGGAAACAACAGCCGACTCACGTTCATACGGTTTCCGCAAGGAACGCCGCTGTATGGACGCGGTAATGCAATGCCATAACATTCTCCGAAAAGGCTATTCTCCCGAATGGATTCTGGAGGGTGACATAAAGGGGTGCTTCGACCATATCAGCCATGAATGGCTGCTTGCCAACATCCCTATGGACAAGGCAATACTCCGAAAATGGTTGAAATGCGGCTATATCTTCAACAAACAGATGTTCCCGACAGAGGAGGGAACGCCACAAGGTGGCATTATCTCTCCCACGCTTGCCAATATGACATTGGACGGATTGCAGAAAGTCCTTGCAGAGAAATATAAACGAGTTAGAATCAAAGGTAAGTTATATTCGCCAATGGTGAATCTTGTCCGTTACGCTGATGACTTTATAATTACCTGCGAGAACCGTGAAACACTTGAAAAGGAAATCAAGCCATTGGTAGCCGACTTTATGTCTGAAAGAGGTCTGACCTTATCAGAAGAAAAGACGGTGATAACCAATATCCGTGACGGTTTCGATTTTCTCGGTTTCAACATCCGCAAATTCGGCAATGAAATATTGACCAAGCCGACCAAGAAAGCCGAAAAACGCTTTATGGAGAATATCCGTAAGGTGACAAAAGGTCATAAGGGTTGCAAGCAGGAATCATTAATCAGGATGTTGAATGCTAAAATTCGAGGATGGGGAGCATATTATCAGCATGGGGCGACACGTGATTCTTTTCACAGAATCGACCATCAGATATTTCTCGCCTTGTGGCAATGGGCTAAACGCCGTCATTCCAAGAAAGGGAAACAGTGGATAAAAGACCGCTATTGGCACAATATCCGAGGGAACAGCTGGACTTTTGCGGCTAAGTTCAAGAAATCAAACGGCAAAGAAGACCAACTTACCTTGTTGAAACTGGCATCTTCGTTTCCTTTTCTGCAATATACGCAGATAAAGGGGGACATGAATCCGTTTGACGCAGACTGCCGCCTGTACTTCAATAAAAGAATGAAGTCAAAGATGCTTGTGACGCTGAAAGGACGTAAATCCCTGCTTTACCTATGGGAAAAGCAAGGTCGGAAATGTCCGATATGTGGTGAACCGATTGACACGCATAAGGCATGGAATGTAATGCCGACCGTACAAGACGGACGGAAATGCAATCTGTTGGTTCATGATGAATGTTTCAAATTATCCCGTAAAAACAATGGAAACAAGAAGTAGGATGAGCCGGTCTCTGCACACGAACAGAGACTTTGAAAAGCTTGAGCCGTATGAGGGGAAACCCTCACGTACGGTTCTGAGGGGGGAAGAGGGCAGTAATGCCCTTGACCTACCCGATAGACCTGCCGACATGGAGCAGCGCAACGGTCGTGCGGTACGCAAGGGTAACACCGTGAAGCTCTGGGGCGGTAACGTGGTGGATATTGTAATCTACGGAACGGAAAAGACGCTCGATGCCTACAAGTTCAACCTGCTCAAAAACAAGCAGATGTTCATCAACCAGATAAATAACGGCACTATTGCCGTGCGCCGCATCGACGAGGACAGCATGGACGAGGACAACGGCATGAACTTCGCCGAGTTCGTGGCTATCCTTTCAGGAAATACCGACCTGCTCAACAAAGCCAAGCTCGACAACAAAATCATGCAGTTGGAGAAAGAACAGGCCATATTCAAGAAAGAGCGCATCCGTGCGGAGCGCAAGATTGCTGCCAACACGGAAGCTGTCTGCAAGGCAGAACGCATCGTGGCGCAGGTCAAGCAGGATATGGAGTATATCGCATCTTATAGTGGCAGTAGGGAAACGCTGTTGCTCAATCTGCCGCAGGCTACCCGGGAAGAGACAGGCCGTGAACTGCACCGCATAGCCAAAACATATAGAGGTGAGGCTTACCGTACCATTGGCAGCTATATGGGGCTAAATCTGCTTGTCAGCAGCGAGTACACCCTTTCCGGCTCGTTCGACCGTAACGTTTTCTTTGTCGAGGGCGTAAGTGGACTGAAATACCGCTGTGGCGTGTCGGGAGTCCTGCCGTTGGGATTTGCCGAATCGGCACGCTACCCACAGGCCGCACTTGAAAGGATGCCGTCATTGATAGAGAAACAGCAGAAACAGATAGCCATGCTGCAGCACGAAATACCGACCTTGCAGGAAATCACCGTCCGGAAGTGGAGTAAGGCGGAAGAACTGGAACACTTGAAACAGGAATGTAAGGACTTGCAGCATAGGATTGACGAAGTACTCAAGGAAGCCGAGCGTCCGCAGTCCGAAGTCCCCGAAGAAGAAAATACAGTCAGGGCAGCCTGACCGTGATTCGTTGATTTAACCTTTTTGCCTGTCCGGTCGTGATGATCGGGCAGGTTTTCCTGTGTTCCGACCTGCCGGGGCCCGGCTGGCTTTTATAGCCTGGCATCTGCCTTTTTTATTCCTCCTTTTCCCTTTTTATCACCTCCCTTTATATCTGTCTTTCAATTCTTTTATATCTTTGTCCTTACAGTCCGCCTTGACCTTCCGGCTTATTGTTCCGCGAAAGTAACGGATAACAGCTGTACCTTGCAAATCCTCACGGCCTGCGGTGGCCGACGGAAATCTTCCTTCTTTGGGAGAAGCGTATTTCTGTCGCCAGATTTGTCCGGTTGCCGTTATCACTTTCGTGGTGCGGAAAAATAAATCCGGTGAAGGTCTTTAAGGACCGAAAGCAGGGAAATAAAAAAGTAAACTTAAAACGATAGCATTATGGAAAATGAAATCAGAGAAAGGGAAGTGGTTGTGGACGGCATGACTTTGACACTGCTTCATAAGGACGGTAAATGGGTTTTCCCGTTTGTCACGTATTATCAGCATGGACTTGGAGCACCACTTTGTTTGGCATTGTTGGCGTATGTAGAAGACAGTAACGAATTTGAGTCGGAAGCTGTCATCACGGTCAATCTGCCTGGTGTGGAACGCGGTGCCGGGTGTCAGTTTATCGACACGAACAACAACAGGGAAGAAGTTCTCGACTGGCTTATGCTTTACGGATTATGTACCCCCACTGGCAGATACGCCGTTTCCGGTTTCTGCAAGTATCCCGAGGTGGATTTTTATCAGAGCGAACGCTTCATGAAGCAGAAAGAGCTTTGCGACAGATATTTCAACATCGTTGATTGACAGGCAGGAGAAGGTGGTCATACAGGACTGCCTTCTCCTGCCTGCCAGTGTCCTTTTATATGGATACCTTTCCGGTATTTCCTTCCTTTTCTATCCGGCTTTCCCACCCAAAAATTAAGGTATGATGTCTGTGCCGCTGTCCGCCCTCCATTTCAAGGTACGGAAGGCTGTGCCCGATCAACAGTAGTCTGCTTCATACCGCTACATGTCGGAGCTTCGACTTGTCGAAACAACCGGTATTCCGCTATATGGGCATCCTGCTTGGTTGTTGCTCCGGCACATTCCGCCTTTTGTCCGTATCTTTCCTTTATGGGCCGACGGCGTCATGGGCAAGCGGTGACACATTCTGCTTGTGCCGTCCGTCGTGACTCCGGCATGTCACAGGCAGAAAGAGTCCCCTTTTTGTTTGCCCGGCAGACCGTTTTTTACCCGCCCAAGCCCTCATCCCTTTTATCATAAACCTTTTATACAGGCCGCTGGCCAATTCCTGTTCTATTTGCGATTATTGTCAGCTGTCATTCCTTGTCTGCCACCGCATAGGTTTTATCGGGTGCGAATTTAGGTTGTCGCGCCTGATTCTTCCGTTTTGAAGTGCATTTCTTGGGAAAATCTTCCTTGCTGGGCAAGAGTATTTAGCCAAGAAAAAACGTCGAAAGGGCTGTACCGACATCCTTTATCTGCACCATAAAACCCTAAGGCGGTTCGGCAAAAAAGAACTGACCAGAGGGAAAATAAAATTATTATCAACGAACAATTAAATTCAATGAATTATGGAAAGAACAGGTATGCAGTCAGTAGAAGAAAAGAAAATCAGTATGGTTGCATTGGCAGACATTCAGCCGAGCGGTTACAACCCACGCAAGCACTTTGACGAGGCGAGCCTTGTGGAACTGGCAGACAGCATCCGTCAGCAAGGGGTCTTGCAACCTATTGGAGTGCGTCCGATTAATGAAATCGGAAAATTTGAGATAGTTTTCGGAGAACGCAGATACCGTGCTTCCCTTATGGCAGACATGACGGAAATTCCTGCTACTATTCTGAATGTGTCGGACGAGGTGGCAGAGGAAATGGCAGTAACAGAAAACTTGCAAAGAAAGGATGTTACACCCATTGAGGAAGCAAACGCATATCAGAAACTTATTGATAGTGGTAGGCACGACATTAAGTCTTTGGCCGTTCAGTTTGGCAAGAACGAAACCTATATACGCACTCGCTTGAAGTTCACCGCACTTATCCCCGAAATTGCGGAACTTCTGGAAAAGGACGAGTTGACAATCAGTGTAGCGAGTGAAATCTGTCGTTATGGCGAAGACATTCAGAGAGAAGTGTTCGACAAACATCTGAAAGAGGGTGTTATGTATGGCAGTTGGCGAGGTATGAAAGCTACCGAAGTGGCGAAGAACATAGAGCGTGACTTCACAACTGATCTTGGCCGCTACAATTTTGACAAGACCCTTTGTCTGTCATGTCCGCACAACACGAACAACATGACACTCTTTTGTGAGGGCAGTTGTGGAAATTGTGCAAAGCGCAGTTGTCTTGCTGAAATGAATACGGCATTCATTGTTGAAAAGTCTATTCAAGCGTTAAGTGCCCATCCGCTCCTTTCGCTCGGGTACAATCAATACTGCTATGATATGGGAGCAGTAAACCGTCTTAAAGAGTTGGGCTATGAAGTCACAGAATTAACAGGCAGATGCTACCAATACCCCGAATTGCCGGAAGAACCGCAGTCTGGTAACTATGAAACGGAAGATGCGTTCAGAGAAGCCAAGTTGGAGTACGACCAGAAAGTCAACGATTATATGGAAGAATGCAAGGAACTGGTTCGCAGAAATGAAGAGGGCGAGATTTCTCTGTACGCACAGATAGGTCAGAAAGATATATCCATGTGCTATGTGGAAGTGGCAACCCGAAGTTTAATTAGTGGACAGACAGCAGAATTGGAACAGCTTTCTCCAATACTGAAGCTGGAGAAACAGGATAAGCGCAACAAGGAGATTGCACGTGAAAAGACTGTGGATGACATCAAGAAACGGATTTTTGAAGTTGATGTTACTGAAACTAAATTTGGTACAGACGAGGACAGGATGATGTACTACTTCATGCTTTCGTCGTTGCGCAAGGAGCATTTCTCTGTCGTTGGCATTGAGGAAGAACATTCTCCATATCTTACAGGAGAAGAAAAAATGAATATCATTGCCAACCTTACATCGAAGATAAAGGCTGTCATCCGCAGGGATTATCTGATAGCTAATTTCAAGAGTGATGCATACGGAAACAATGTCGTGGCCGACCTGTTGCTTGCATTTGCACAGAAGCATATGCCCGAAGCACTGGCTGAAATCAAGAACACGCATGACGAGGTGTACCAAAAACGGCATCAGCGCATCGAGGAAAAGAAAGCTGTTCTGCAGGTGCAGGAACAGGCCAAGCAGGAAACTGACCAGTTCGAAAGTGATACTACCGAACAAGAGCCTCAGTCGCAAGAGGTTGCAGCCTGACCATAATTCATAATTTGTTTCAGATGCAAGACGGAGCAATCCGTCCTGCTCTTATAATATGTAATTTGTAGAGAATAATAAAATGTTTAATATTTAAAAGAAATTCTATTATGAAAAACTTCATTTCAAAGATTAGTAAAGATGCCTTGGTAAGTAGTTCTGTTGCCTTAATGATGCAAGAACAGTATTATTATTCGTTATGTCCGTATTGGTATGATAAGTTTGGTCAGAAGTATGATACTTCGATAAGTAGAGATACTCCAATGTATATGTGCGAATGTTATACTTTGGAAGAATGTTACCATTGGCTTATTACCGAACATAATTTTTCATTTGAAATCACCCAAAATGAAGGTATATATCATATCGTTGTAGTAAATTGTAATTGTGTCGTTTACAAGTCAAAAAGAGAGTCGAAATGTTTCAAAACGATTGAGGAGGCCTTGAATAAGGGAATGGAAGAAGCGTTGGAGTTTTTATACTGATAGAGAAGTTGGTGATAGTACCTTTATTAATCGTAAGAATGTTGCTGTAGGAGAGGATTTTTCTACAGCAACTTAAAGTAGAATAGTTGCATATATATGTTTATGATATACTCTACTTTCAGTTTCCTTTTTTACTGCCCTTCTTGTTTTTCGGCAGTTTTCGTCTGCTGAAACAGTACGAACCAGGGTTCTGGCTGATTCCTACAGACCACATGGGCAGTCTTCCGTCATCGGCCGGCCCGGGCAACCTTTATAGCCGAACCTCTTATAATACTCTAGTAATCTCAACATTTGTTTTCAGCGAAGTTACAGCATCTTTCTGGACAAATGCAAGATCCGGGTGAATTTGGGAAACAATCTCCAATCCTGCGGATAGTATTCTTTCCCAAAATCTTGCATGAAGTCCCGACAGAGCTGTGCCCGGGCAAAAAAATTGTTTCACCTCCAATCTTCGTTATATGAATACATTTTCTTTCCCTCAGATTTCAGTAAATTACAAGGATGCCGATGCTGCAAAACGTACCATGGTAAACTCCTCCAGAATAAGCTACGACATTTTCAAGGAAGCATACGATGAATGTATGCAGCATCATGAGGAATGCTGGGTGATGTTCCTCAATCAAGCCAATAGGCTTCTCGGACTCTCCTGCATATCAAAATGCGGCATCAGCCAAACCGTTGTGGATGTCCGTATCATCCTACAGACGGCACTTCTGGCTCACGCATCGGGCATAATCCTCAGCCACAACCATCCGTCAGGCAACATGGTGGCTAGCTCCAATGACAATGCCATTACAAGCAAACTCAAGAAAGCCTGCGAACTCCTTGACATCACTCTCCTTGACCATATCATACTCTCGGATACGGGCTATCTGAGCTATGCGGACGAAGGGATGCTTTGACAGCATCTCTTTTTACGACAAATCCTGTTATACTGCCACCCTCATGTGTGCTAGACGGAGACTGTTATAAAACCTGCATGTCTACGGCAGCCTTGGGCTGCTGTAAGCACTACGGTCCGGAGCTGTGGCTGATGACGGAATCCTGCACGTGCAGGGTTCTGTTATCGGCCGCTCCGGAAACCTTTATAATTCTCCAATTATATGCCGTCCGTCATATTACCCCACCGCCGCCCTTGTCCATTTATATCTTTCCCTTTTATACCGAAGCTCTGGCTGTCATGTTTTTCCTTTCACCGTTCCTTTTGTCACCGCATCGGTTTTATCAGGTGCAAATTAAGTCAGCCGCGCCTGATCCTCACGTTTTGGGATGAATTTCTTGGGAAAATCTTCCTTGTTGGAGCAAGAGTATTTTCTCAAGAAAAAACGTCGGAATAGGCTTTTACGGCAGACAATTTTTGCACCATAAAACCCAAAGCGGCTCCGGTAATAAGGAAGCCGAACTGAGGGAAAAATAAACAAGTTTTCAAATTTAATAATAGAATCAACTATGGACAAAAACATTCAGAAATCTAAAGAGTTCCGACTTGCAAAGGATTGGGAAATGGCGGTGAACAGTTTTTCTTTTGATCCGAAACGCTTTGCGGCAGCAATCCCTACGATGCACCCTACGCTGCAACAGAGCCTGTACAGGCTGATCAAGGAATGCATCAAGGTTATGGCAGATGATACGCGTTACTACGACGACCGTAACATGGCTTCGCATGAGGAAGCAAAATGCCTGATGGAATATCTCAATAAACATGGACGTAACATACCTCTTAAATAATTGTAGTATGAACTCAGCCTTATTCCACACTTTGGCGTTGAATATTTATGCAAAAATATAATAATTAAAAATTATACAATGAAAACAAAGGAATATCAGTTTGATGGCAGCATTTATGTATGTCGTATTGTTCAAGCCAATGATGGCGAAGAACTTGTAATCGCACCTACAGCTTTATTGGATGTTATCCAACCCGGTAGCTTTGAAGATGAAAATGAAGGCTTTGCCAATAAGGAAGCCGAATATATTTATGACGAGATTTTTTTCTTCACTGATGCAGAGACTCTTGCTTTGCCAGAGGAGCAGTTTATCGAGGAGTTGAAGAAGGATAACAGTGAGTGGCTTGAATAATTAGTATATAATCATTAAATTTTTTAGCATTGTGGATAAAGATTATGTTATGCGTATAGCCGGAACAATCCGCGAACAGTTGGTATCAATGACCGATACAGCAATCCTTATGTCATGGGGAATTCAGGAATTTATGGCAACGATATATAAGGATTTGCCTGGATTGAAGTTCCGTGTCAACGGACATCTCTTTCAGGGTTATGTTTTGATTTGTCTGAATGGTTCTGACTATTATGAGGTGTATCTCTTGAATGAGGAAGAAACCAGATGCATTAGTGATGAAGTTTGCTTCGATGAACTGGGAGAGATTATCGACAGACACGTAGAAAGTGGAACGGATAAAGAAGAATATGCTCGTTTCTGTGAACAGATTGTATCATTTTACTAATATGAACGAGAAGTCTTTCAATTATAGGAAGGACTTCTCGTTTTATTTCTAATGACTTTCAGTAAGTATTGCACTTATTCAGTTTATTTCCTTTTCCATTTTCTAATTAATTGTTTTTGCATGTAAATGACACTTCGAATGTATAAGAAATCTAATTATCCTGACTTATTCTTTAAAGAGTAGCATATATTCTACCTTCCTTCTCCGTTCGATGCTTGGAATTACCTTACCTCTGTAGCAACGGAAAGAAATGTACTCCTTATAGATGTCCCTGTTTCCTGCTTCCAGTTTTTGTATGAGCTTGCTTTTGGGCAGATCTCTATTACCTAAAAGGCGAAATGCTCCCACGTTATGTAAGCTTTTACATAACGT
>NZ_EQ973637.1:129015-135335 GCF_000157915.1 Phocaeicola coprophilus DSM 18228 = JCM 13818
CCATCTGGACCAATCAGATGAAATCGGCAGATGATCATATCCTGTTGCTGAATGAGGAAGACAAGGGCTTTGGACGTTTCAAGAATCCAAGCTTCAACTTCGATTCGGCTGCCGGCATCATTTATACGGTTGACGTAACCAAGCCTCAGGGTGAGAAGATCCGGATTGAGAGCATGGCTGACGGAACTCCCTTCAGTCTGCAAAAGATATATAAGGTGGCAGTCAATTCCTATCGCGGAAACGGTGGGGGAGACTTGCTGACCAAAGGGGCAGGCATCCCCAAGTCGGAACTGTCCAAACGTATCGTTTTTTCTACGGATAAGGATCTGCGTTACTACCTGATGAAACGCATTGAAGAAGTAAAGACACTCGATCCGAAGCCGTTGAACCAGTGGCGGTTTGTTCCCGAAGAATGGACGCGCCCGGCCATAGAACGAGATTATCAGTTATTATTTGGCAATAAATAAAGAAACCGGTTGATCCGGTAAGTTGAAAGGATGAAGTATATTTCCCGTCACGTACGTATCTGGGCGATCTGCCTGTTGAGCGTGTTTGCCACCTATTATGGGGCAGTCATGCTCTTTGCCCACGTGCACGTGGTGAACGGCGTGATGCTGGTACACTCGCATCCTTTCAATAAGCAACATACTCATGCAGGAGGGCAGGCACTGACCCTGCACTTCCTGTCAACCTTCTCCACAATAGAGCCTGAAATGGCTCATTGGGTCACTCCTGTCTGTCCGGTTTTGTATGTATTGTCCGGCGACATGGATTTGTGGCATGCCGTTTCACCTCATGTGGCGTGTATCCATCTTCGCGCTCCTCCTTCCAGTCTTTTCATTTAAGATTCTGTCAATTATCAGGCCAGGAATGTACTGAAAAGCCTTCAGAAGCCTATGCCAGCCCGCAACCGGACAGCGTTCTGCTGTTAGCCCGGAGTGTGTTCGCATGTTTCTGAACCGCCGGTTGCATTCTTAGTCCGGCCTGTCTTATTTTATGCTTTAAAGAACTTATTTCAATGAAAAGATATACCTTATTATATATAGTAGGAGTGCTGTGCACTTTTATGAATTTATCATGGGCTTATGCCAGCAATCCGGTAAAGGAAGGAAACGTTATTACCGGACATGTGATTGAGAAAGGATCAGAAGCGGGTATCGCTTATGCCACAGTATTAATCGTAGAAACCGGAAAGGGAACGGTGACCAATGATGAAGGTTATTTCCGTTTCAAGGATATTCCTGCGGGAGAATATACCCTGAAAGTACAGATGATGGGTTATGCTACTCAGACAAAGAGGGTGACCGTCAGCAAGGAGTTTACGGTTGACATGCATTTTGTGATGGAAGAAGATGTCATTCAGGTGGATGAGGTGGTTGTTTCTGCCAACCGGAATGAAACCAGCCGCAAGCTGGCGCCTGTGGTGGTGAATGTCATGAATAACCGTCTGTTTGAGATTGTGAATTCTACTGATCTGGCCAAATCGCTCAATTACCAGTCAGGTCTGCGCGTGGAAAACAATTGTCAGAACTGTGGTTTCCCGCAAGTCCGCATCAATGGTCTGGAAGGCCCTTATTCGCAGATCCTTATCAACAGCCGTCCGGTGATGAGCGCCTTGTCGGGTGTATACGGACTGGAGCAGATTCCGGTGAATATGATTGAGCGTGTGGAAGTTGTTCGCGGCGGCGGTTCTGCTTTGTTCGGAGCCAATGCGGTAGGTGGAACCATTAATATTATCACGAAAGACCCCATCAATAATTCATTCCAGGTATCATCAACGATGTCGAATATGAATTCCAAATCGTGGGAGCAGTATGTGGGAGCCAATGCTTCGCTGGTATCTTCTGACAACTCTTACGGGATTGCTCTTTACCAGTCTTATCGTAACCGCAATCCGTATGATGCAGACGGAGACGGATTTTCCGAGCTGGGAAAACTGAATATGAATACTTTCGGTTTGCGTGCCTATTATCGTCCTACGCAGTTCAGCCGCATCAGTCTGGAATATCACACGACAAATGAGTTTCGTCGCGGCGGAAACAAGTTTGATCTTCAGCCGCATGAAACGGATATTACTGAACAGACCAAGCATATCATCAACAGCGGAGGACTGACATACGATGTCTTCTTCCGGGAGTATAAACATAAGCTCTCTATCTACGGTTCAGCACAGCATACGGACCGCAACAGTTACTATGGTGCCGGTATGGATCCGAATGCTTACGGAAGAACGAAGGACCTGACCGTCGTAGGCGGAGCCATGTATGTGGGGAATATGGACAACTGTTTCTTTTCGCCGGCTACTTTTACGGGAGGAATCGAATATCAGTATAATTCCCTGCATGATGTGATGACGGGTTATAAGCGTGATCTGAAACAGGATGTGAAGATTGCCAGCGGATTTGCACAGAATGAATGGAAGATGGAATATTTTACCTTGCTGGCCGGCTTCCGTCTGGACAAACACAACCTGGTGGACAACGTGATTTTCAGTCCCCGTGTCAATGCACTCTGGAAACCATCCGACCGCCTGCAGGGACGTCTGACCTGGTCTACCGGCTTCCGTGCTCCACAGGCTTATGATGAAGATCTTCATGTGGCAGCTGTGGGTGGAGAAGCTATGCTGATCAAGCTGGCAGACGGATTGAAACCGGAGAAATCCAACAGCTTCAGCGGTTCGATTGACTGGAGCTTCAATTTCGGACATTTCCAGTCGAACCTGCTGGTAGAAGGTTTCTATACCGCCCTGAACGATGTGTTTTATCTGGAAGCGCTGGGCAAAGATCCGCAGACCGGAACGCAGATCCAGGAACGCCGCAACGGAAACGGTGCAAGAGTGTATGGAGCAAACATTGACTACAAGATCGCTCATGGTCGGGAAGCTGCCCTTCAGCTGGGATTTACCCTTCAGCGCAGCCGTTACACGGAGGCTGTCAGCTGGAGTGATGATCCTGATGTGGCTCCTATTAAGCGTATGCCTCGTACACCGGACTATTACGGATATGTGACTTTCACTTCGGCACCGTTGAAAAACTTTGATTTCTCGGTGTCGGGAGTCTATACAGGAAAGATGATTGTTCCTCACTTTGCCGGGTACATCGAGAAGGACCGTCTGGAGAAAACACCCGATTTCATGGATGTAAACGTGAAGCTGAACTATACGTTTGTTCTGAATGATCATCTGAAACTACAGCTCAACGGTGGCGTGCAGAATATCTTCAATGCTTTCCAGAAAGATCTGGATAAAGGAGGAAGCCGCGACTCCAAATATTTCTACGGACCGACTCAGCCGCGTACTTATTTTGAGGCATCAAGTTCTTCAATTAAGACTTTCTTGAGTCTCAGAGAAAAAGGCTGCCGGCCCCCTGGAGGGCAGGTAGCCTTGCTTTTTATTTTCCTTGTAATACGGTCTTCTGACAGAACGGGCTTTTTAAATTTATTCCGTCGAAAAGCTAGGATTTATAAACAGATTATCCTACATTTGCGTAAACAAATTAAATTTTAAAATACTATCAATATGGGAAATGAAGAATTGATCAAGCAGTGTACCGAGAAAGCCATGAACTGGCTGACTCCTGCATACGATGCCGAAACACAGGCAGAAGTAAAACGTATGTTGGAAAATCCGGACAAGACCGAACTGATAGAAGCATTCTATAAGGATCTGGAATTTGGAACAGGTGGTTTGCGCGGTATTATGGGCGTAGGTTCCAACCGCATGAATATCTATACCGTAGGTGCAGCCACACAGGGTTTGTCCAATTATCTGAACAAATGTTTTGCCGGAAAGAAAGATATTTCTGTTGTTGTGGGTCATGACTGCCGTAACAACAGCCGCCTGTTTGCTGAAATCTCTGCAAACATTTTCTCTGCCAACGGCATTAAAGTATATTTGTTTGAAGACATGCGTCCGACACCTGAAATGTCGTTTGCCATCCGTCATCTGGGATGCCAGAGCGGTATTATCCTGACAGCTTCTCACAACCCGAAAGAATACAACGGCTACAAGGCTTATTGGGATGATGGCGCACAGGTATTGGCTCCGCATGACAAGGGTATCATTGACGAAGTGAATAAAGTTGCTTCTGCCAAGGATATCAAGTTTGAAGGAAACAAGGATCTGATTCAGATTATCGGTAAGGAAGTGGATGACGAATACTTGCGTCAGGTACATTCCATCTCAATTGATCCGGAAGTGATCAAGCGTCAGAAAGATCTGAAGATCGTCTATACTCCGATCCACGGAACAGGTATGATGCTGATTCCGCAGTCTCTGAAACTGTGGGGCTTTGAAAATGTTCATTGTGTACCCGAACAGATGGTGAAGAGTGGAGATTTCCCAACTGTAGTTTCACCGAATCCGGAAAATGCCGAAGCATTGACTCTGGCTATCAAGCTGGCGAAGGAAATCGATGCTGATATCGTGATGGCTTCCGACCCGGATGCTGACCGTGTGGGTATGGCTTGTAAGGACAGCAAAGGCGAATGGGTATTGATCAACGGTAACCAGACCTGTCTGCTTTTCCTGTACTATATCATCAAGAACCGCATCGCAATGGGTAAGATGAAAGGCAATGAGTTTATCGTGAAGACAATTGTAACTACTGAACTGATCAAAGCCGTTGCCGACAAGAACCATATCAAGATGCTGGACTGCTATACCGGTTTCAAATGGATCGCACGTGAAATCCGTCTGCGTGAAGGTAAGGAACAGTATATTGGCGGCGGTGAAGAAAGCTACGGCTTCCTGGCTGAAGATTTCGTTCGCGATAAAGATGCTGTTTCTGCTTGTTCTTTGCTGGCAGAAATCTGTGCCTGGGCCAAGGATCAGGGCAAGACATTGTATGACGTGCTGATGGATATCTATGTAGAATACGGATTCTCCAAAGAAGTGACCGTCAATGTAGTTAAACCGGGTAAGAGCGGTGCTGACGAAATCAAGGCCATGATGGACAACTTCCGTGCTTGTCCTCCGAAAGAGCTGGGCGGTTCAAAGGTTGTTCTGGTAAAAGATTACAAGACACTGACTGCTACCGATGGAGAAGGAAAGGCTACTCCGCTGGATATGCCGGAACCGTCGAATGTACTTCAGTTCTTCACGGAAGACGGAACCAAGATTTCTGTTCGTCCGTCAGGTACAGAACCGAAGATCAAGTTCTATATGGAAATTAAAGGTGAAATGCATTGTCCGAAATGCTATGCCGGAGCAAACGCTGATGCCATGGAAAAGGTTGAAGCTATTAAGAAGTCTCTGGGTATCTGATAGGACAGATGAAGATAAACTGACAGAAGGCCGTCCGGAAAGTTCCGGGCGGCCTTTTTTTGAATTCCTGAGTGCTGAAAAAACGCTTCGGCGTTTGGGTTTGAATGCCGAAGCGTTTTTTAAAAATATCGAAACGTTTTAAAAAAAGCCCGCGGGCTTATTGGACGAAATTCCAGACTGCTTCTGAAATGGCTGCAATCACTCCGGCTGTTGCCGGAGCATCCTCTTCGGAGTTTTTGACGAACACCGCCAGACTGTACCGGCTGCCGTCAGGAAGAAGGAAGAAACCGATGTCATTGATTCCGATGATTTGTCCTTGTGCATTGCAGTCTCCTGTACCGGTCTTATGCCCGATGACTGCCTTTCCGGAAGGAATCGGTTTCACCAGTCTGTCTTTTCCTGTTTCACATTCGGTCAGTGTCTGTCGGATGAATTGCCGGTCAGATGGCCGGAAAAGTTCCCGGGTCAGAAAAATTTCAAGCAGCCGGGCAGCTTCGAGCGGGGTTGTCCAGTTGTCGTAGGAACGGTTCAGATCGACATGCATGTCATCTTCAGTAGCCGTAATGGAGAAATGGCTGCATCCCAGCGAACGGATGTACCGGTCTGTTTCCTGTGGTCCTCCGGTAAGCCGGAACAGGATGTCACAGGCATTGTTGTCGCTTTGCTGGAGCGTGTATTTCAGCAGCTCGCGGACGGACAGGGAACAGTTTCCCTGCGGATAGCGGTCGCGTAACGGGCTGTAGGTATCAGGCTTTAAATCCTCCGGAGTGATGTAAAGGACAGTGTCCAATGACAGGTGACGGGTTTCCAGCCAGTGGGTAACAGCCAGCGCCTGATGAAACTTGAAGACACTCATCAAAGGGTAGGGACGGTCGTTGTTGATGCTCAGGGTATCCTGTCCGTTCCAGATGAAGGCAACGCCCACCTGAGCTTTACAGGAATGAATGATTGCCTGAATTTGTTCTTTTAGCAGTGTAAGGTCTTTTTCCTTTTGTGAGAAAGCGGACAGAACAGGCAGCAGACTGACGAGCAGCAGAATAATTCTTTTCATGATGAA
>NZ_EQ973637.1:136931-152883 GCF_000157915.1 Phocaeicola coprophilus DSM 18228 = JCM 13818
ATGAAATAAAATCTTTGCGGGTTATTGGAAAATAGATCCTTGCAAAGGTAACACTTTCCCCGACCGGATCTGACAGGGAAAGTGCAGTTTTTCATTCATGGCTTTATTCTTTTTCCGGAAGAATGGTTTTGCGGTGCTTTAACACCTCGGCATCGATGTAGAATACGGTTTCTTCAGCCAGGTTGTTGATGTGGTCTCCGGCTCTTTCAAGCTTGCGGAAGATACCGGACACTTCCAGACACAGACGGATGGATTCCGGGTGTTCGGTGGCATAAGCCGTCAGCCGGTCCAGGGCCTTCTGGTTGATCTGGTCAAGCGTTTCGTCTTTGTCGAAGACGGATTTCGCCAGCCCGATGTCCTGCCGCTGCAAGGCTTCATAAGTGGTGTTCAGCATGGAGAGCACTGTGTCGTACATATCTTCCAGCTGAAGGTCGGCAAACAGGATTTTGTTCTCCGGTTTCAGTTCAGTCCGGATCACAAAGCGGGCAATACTTTCGGCATAATCGCCGATGCGTTCCAGATTGTTGTTGATCTTCAGCATAGCCAGGGCAAAACGGAGATCGACGGCTACCGGATTATAGAGGGCGATGAAGTCCTCGATGTCACTGTCGATTTTCAGTTCGAAGGCATTGACGCGTTTTTCACGCGAAATCACTTTGTCGGCCAGTTCCTGGTCGGCGTTTAATACGGCATTATATGCATTATCCAGTTGCTGGTAGACCAGCTTCCACATTTCCTTGACTTCCCGCTGGATATTCTGAAGTTCGTTTTCTACAAATTTCACCATAATTGCTTCTAATAAAGTTGAATGTTTCCGGACGTTTATCCGAAACGTCCTGTAATATAGTTCTGGGTAGCCTCCTTGTCCGGATGGGTAAAGATTTTCTTGGTATCTCCGTATTCCACCATTTCGCCCAGATAGAAGAAGGCTGTTTTGTTGCTGACGCGGGCTGCCTGCTGCATGCTGTGCGTGACGATAATGATGGTCGTCTGCTGGCTGAGTTCGCAGATCAGTTCCTCGATCTTGGCCGTAGAAATCGGATCCAGGGCAGACGCCGGTTCGTCCATCAGCAGGACAGATGGCTCGACGGCCATGGCACGGGCAATACACAGTCTTTGCTGTTGTCCGCCGGAGAGTGCATAGGCTGATTCCTTCAGCTTGTGTTTCACTTCGTTCCAGAGTGCAGCTCCCTTCAGGGCTTCTTCTACCCGGTGGCAGATAAACTCTCTGTCTTTTACACCGTTGACCCGCAGACCGTAGGCCACGTTTTCGAAAATACTCTTCGGAAACGGATTCGGACGCTGGAATACCATGCCGACATCCTTACGCAAGGCATCTACGTCGACCGACTTGTCGTAAATGTTTTTTCCGTCAATCCGGATTTCGCCTGTGAGCCGTGTTCCCGGAATCAGATCGTTCATGCGGTTGAACAGGCGCAGGAAGGTGGATTTTCCACATCCGGAAGGACCGATGAAGGCGACAACTTCATTGTTCGGAATCGCGATATTGACATGCTTCAGTGCATGAAAGTCGCCGTAATGGAAATCTACGTTGATGGCTTCTATCTTGTTCATATCAGAGGTGCGTATTATTTTTGTTTTAGTTTGTTTTCAAAGAACTTCCGGATGCTGTTGGCTGCCAGGTTCATCAGCAGTACGATCAGAATCAGCACGAAAGCGGTTCCGTAGGCAATGGGCATCTGTGCTTCGATGTCCGTTCCGCTGGTTGCCACCACGTAAAGGTGGTAGGGGAGAGCCATACACTGGTCGAAGATACTGTCGGGCAGTTTCGGCAGAAAGTAGGCGGCACAGGTAAAAAGGATCGGTGCTGTTTCGCCGGAAACGCGGCCCAGTGACAGAATCAGTCCTGTGATGATGCGGGGCATCGCCATCGGGAGCAATACGTTCCAGATGGTCTGGGCTTTGGTTGCTCCCAAAGCGAGACTTCCTTCGCGGAAGCTGTCGGGAAGGTCTTTGAAGGCTTCTTCCGTGGTACGGATCACGATGGGGAGGGCCAGCAGCCCCAGTGTGAGGGAGCCTGCCAGAATACTGTCTCCGAAATCCAGCCAGTTGACAAAGAAAGCCATTCCGAACAGTCCGAATACGATGGACGGGATGCCGGACAGGTTGTTCGTCATCATTCGGATGAAGCGTACCAGTTTTCCATCCTTTGCATATTCGTTCATGTAGATGCCGCTCATCACGCCTGTCGGGAAAGCGAAAAGAGCACTTCCTGCCATCAGGCAGCATGTTCCGAATATGGCGGGCCAGATTCCTCCTTTAGTCATTCCGTCAGAAGGTGCCTGGGAAAGGAACTCCCAGTTGATGACTCCGATTCCCTTCACGATGATAAATCCCAGAATGAAGAACAGAAGGGCTGCCACTCCGTAGCTGAGCAGCCGGAAGCAGCCGAATGCTGTCTGCTGGATGATATGCTTTCGCCGGTTGTAGGATGAATTGGGTTGAATAGCCATGACTTTAATGCTTGTTTTTATTGCGTGCGGAAACCAGTTCCACGCAGGAATTAATGATCAGGGTAATGAAAAACAGGATGACTCCCAGCAGGAAGAGCGCCTGATAGTGGGCACCGCCGGCAGGAGCTTCCCCGAGTTCGGCCGCAATGGTAGCCGGAATGGTTCGCAGAGGTTCCAGGAGGCTGGCAGGCATTACGGCGGCATTGCCCGTCACCATCAGTACAGCCATGGTTTCGCCAATAGCACGTCCGATGCCTAGCACAACTCCCGAAGTGATTCCCGAAATGGAAAACGGGATGACTACTTTATAAATGGTCTGCCATTGTGTTGCTCCCAGAGCCAGACTGGCTTCCCGCATGGAGCGCGGACAGCTTCGCATGGCGTCTTCGGCTACGGTAATAATGGTAGGCAAGGCCATGATGGCCAGTACAAGGCTGCCTGCCAGTCCGGATTCCCCGACGGGCAGGTGAAAAGTGTGTTGCAGGAAGGGAACAATGACTGCCAGCCCGAAAAATCCGTAGACTACCGACGGAATGCCGTTCAGCAGTTCGATGACAGGCTTCAGAAACTTTCTCATTTCCGGCGAGGCAACCTCTGCCAGATAAATGGAAACTGCCAGTCCGAAGGGCAATGCGATCAGAATGGCAAAGAAACTGACCCAAAGCGTTCCTCCGATCAGCGGAAGAATACCGAAGATAGGAGAGGGGGTGGCCGTAGGAAACCATTCGGTACCCAGCAGGACATCCTTGACCGGAATCGTTTCGTCCTTAATCAGATGAAGTTTGTTTGTGTAGGGCTTGACCAGTACTTCCGGGATGAAAGCGATGATACCCGGGTTTTGTTCTACCTGTTCCGTGATCTTTTCTCCGGCACGTTCGTATTCCGCGCCCAGTTCTGCTTCGGTATATAGCTTGTCCAGATCTTCCAGACGGAACACCTTGACCGGAAGATCCGGGCCTCCCACTTCCTTCCAGTTGGTAATTTCTTCATCAAACAGGTTCTTGATTTCCTGTGCACTCAGGGAACTGACCGGATTCTGAGGATTCAGCGCCAGCACATAACCTTTGTCTACGATCGGGTTGCCGAACAGTCCGACTGCTTCCTTGAAGAGAAATCCGATGATGAGCAGTATGGCGGCGCTTGTCGTGAAGCCGCTGACCGTGAGGATGCGGCGAACCAATATATCAATCCATTTTTTCATGGGCAGAGGAATTATTGTTGAACAGAATTCGTGATGGGAATGAAACCGATATTCAAGGTCTTGTCCTGACCGGCAGCCGACTGGATAAAGTCGATGAACGGACGGACGCGGGCTTCGTTGGCCTTGTCATAATAATAATACAGGGGGCGCACCACCGGATAAGTCTTGCGGACAGCGTTCTCTACCGAAGGATATACATAGGTACGTCCCTGGTCGTAGGATACGGCCAGAGCCTTGACATACGGATTCAGATAAGCAAGTCCCACGTAACCGATTGCTCCTTTGGTCTGACGGACTGACTGGATGATGGCACCGGTAGCAGGCATGGACAGAATGCTGCTCATGTAATTTTTGTTGCCGAGAACACTTTCCTTGAAGAATTCGTACGTGCCCGAGGACGTCTCCCGGGAATAGACTACAATTTTTGCGTCAGAACCTCCCACCTCTTTCCAGTTGGTGATCTTTCCGCGGAAGATCGCTTCGAGCTGTTCGCGGGTCAGTTGCTTCACCGGATTGTCCGGATGTACGATAATAGCCAGTGCATCATAGGCTACGATGACCTCACAGGGTTCGTGATGCGACTGTTTCATCTTCAGTTTTTCACTGAACTTGATGCGTCGTGAAGCCATGGCCAGATCGGTGGTTCCGTCCATGAGTGCGGAGATTCCTACACCGCTTCCTCCTCCCGTTACGGTTATGGTGGCCTGCGGATTTAGTTTCATATACATTTCAGCCAGCTCCTGTGTCAGCGGTAACACCGTATCGCTTCCTTTGATGCGCTGGGCAGACAATATGGCCGGGGTGCAGAACAGAAGCAGTGAAATCAGGAACCGAAAATCTTTCTTTTTCATGTTTCGATGGTATCTTCTTGTTTAAAAACCTTTTTGGAACGGCAAAGTTACGGCTTTGCAGCCGAAAAGGATGTTACAAAGCTGTTACAAGAATGATACAATCTTTTTGCGGGATTTCGTCCGCTCTGGAAAGATGCTTCAGTTGGAAAAGGCTTTCTCAACGAAGGCTTTAACCCGAAGGGTATATTCTTCGGGATAGTTCAGGTAAGAGACAGCATGTGCTGTCTGGGGGACGATCCATAAATCTTTGGGTGCGGGTTTGGCCTCATATACCTTATAAACCATTTGTGTGGGCACGAAGTCATCGTCTTCGCCGTGGATAAAGAGCATAGGCTGACGGCACTTCCGTACCTGTTCCAGTGCCGAAGCTTCCTGGAAATTCCATCCCCGTGTGAGATCACACAGCCAGCTGGCTGTATAAAGCAGCGGGAAAGCCGGAAGGTGAAACTGTTCTTTCAATTCCTTTTTGAACTGATCCCATACGCTGGTATAGCCACAGTCTTCGACGAAACAGTCCACATAGGCTGGCAGCTTTTCTCCGGATACCATCATGGTCGTTGCTGCCCCCATTGAAATGCCGTGGACGACCATTTGCAGGGAATCGCCAAACAGGGCAGGGGCCGTATCAATCCATTGGATGACGTCTTTCCGGTCAAGCCATCCCATCTGAAAATCTTCACCCTCGCTCAGTCCGCTGTACCGGAGATCCGGAATGAGGACGTTATAATCCAGAGAGTGATTGTAGAGATAACCAATCTGAAAGATCCGGATGGCATTGTCCGTGTAGCCATGTACAATGACTGCCGTCCGGCGCGAAGGACGTAAAGCGTAAGCATAATAGGCATGCAGACGAATTCCGTCGGGAGCCGTAATGAACGTATCCTTCAGTGCATGATGCTGTTGCAGGCTGTCCACCCAGGGTTTCAGCTGCGGATAATTCTGCATCATGTATTCCATGGATCCTTGCAGATCCTTTCCCCGGTTTTCAGGCCGCAGGGAATAATTCAGCATGTAGAGACTTCCCCCCGTAAGCGTACCGATCAGGGCGAGCAATACAATGCAGGAGATGGTGAGAACTTTCTTTTTCATAGCTGGCGGTTCCAGATATCCCATGAACCGAAGGCTTGCAGCAATAACATTTCAAGCCCGTTTTTCACGACGGCTCCCTGATCGGAACCTTTCTTCATGAAGAGAGTGGTATCGGGATTATAAAGCAGGTCATAAAGCAAATGTTGCGGAGTCAGGCATTCATACGGGATTTCCGGGCACTTGTCCGCCTGAGGATACATACCTACCGGAGTACAGTTGACGATAACCTTATATTCTGCCATGATTTCCGGAGTCAGTTCTTCGTAGGTCACTGTATTGGCATCGTGGCGGCTTCGTGAAACAAACAGCGTTTCCAGTCCCAGCTGTTGAAGTCCGTGATTGATGGCTTTCGACGCTCCTCCGGTTCCCAGGATCAGCGCTTTCTTATGAAACGGTTCCAGCAGCGGTTCGATGGATTGGGTAAAGCCGAGAAGATCGGAATTATAGCCGATCAGTTTCCGCTTGCCTTTTGTCTGAACCAGTTTAATCACGTTAACCGCTCCGATGGCTTCAGCATCCTTGTCCAGTTCGTCCAGGTAAGGAATGACCTTCTCCTTATAAGGAATGGTGACATTCAGTCCTGCCAGATTCGGGTTGGCTGCCAGTACTTTGGGAAAGTCTTCAATGGTAGGAATTTCAAAATTGACATATTCTGCGTCAATGTTTTCAGAATGAAACTTTTCGTTGAAAAAGTTCTTGGAAAACGAATGTCCGAGCGGAAAACCGATTAAACCGAATTTTTTCATAATAAGATTTTTTATTTTGTTGCGAAATAAAGGGTACAGATACCCAGTGTGAGTCGTTTGAAAGACACCTGGCTGAAACCTGCTTTGCGGATGATCTTCTGCATGACTTCTCCTTGCGGGAAAGCCTTGATGGATTGGGGCAAATAGGTATATGCACTCCGGTCTTTGGATAACAATTTACCCAATGTCGGGATGACGGCTTTGGAATAGACGGCATAAAGCTGTTTCATCGGGAAGTAGTCCGGTTCAGAAAGTTCCAGAATGACCAGATGCCCTCCCGGCGTCAGGACGCGGTACATTTCCTGCAGTCCCCGGTCGAGATCTTCGAAGTTTCGGATGCCGAAAGCTACGGTTATGGCATCAAAGCGGTTTTCGGGGAATGAGAGTTTTGTGCAGTCTTCCCTCTGAAAAGAGATGCTTTTCTCCAGTCCTTCTCGTTTCACCTTCTCGCGTCCCACGTTCATCATTCCTTCCGAAATATCCGTGCCGATCAGTTCTTCTGGCTGTAGCGTCCGGCAAGCCTGTATGGCGAAATCTCCGGTTCCTGTGGCGACGTCCATGATATGCTGTGGTGCGAAGGGCTTGAGCAGGGCAATGGCTTTCTTGCGCCAGCTCTTGTCGATGTTCCATGAAAGGGCATGGTTGAGTTTGTCGTAGGCAGGAGCGATGTTGTTGAACATTTTTTCTACCTGTTCAGCTTTGCTTTCGTTTCCGTCGTAAGGCTTTATTTCTTCTTGGGGATAATTCATTGTGATGGAACAATTGGAAAAAGAAGGATGAGGCCGGGAAAGTGATTCCCGGGTCTTATCCTTGTCTTGGCTTATTTATTTAGTCAAATAGTCTGTTACATTCTTTTCGATGCGTTCAGCGATGTTTGCTGTGTCAGCTTTCACAAAGGTTTCGCCTGTGATATGCTCATACAGTTCAATGTATCTGTCGCTGATGGAAGAAACGATTTCCGGAGTCATTTCAGGAACCTGCTGTCCTTCTTTTCCCTGGAATCCGTTGGCCATCAACCATTCACGTACGAACTCTTTGGACAGCTGTTTCTGAGGTTCTTCTTTTTCGAAGCGTTCCTGATAGCCTTCCAGATAGAAGTAACGGCTTGAGTCTGGTGTATGGATTTCGTCCATGAGGTAGATTTCTCCATTGTGCTTACCGAATTCATACTTGGTATCTACCAGAATCAGGCCACGTTCTGCAGCCATTTGTGTTCCGCGTTCGAACAATGCCAGAGTGTATTTTTCCAGCGTTTCGTATTCTTCCGGAGTAGCGAGTTCCTTAGCCAGGATTTCTTCTTTGGAGATATCCTCATCGTGCATACCCATTTCGGCTTTGGTAGTCGGAGTGATAATGGGGTGAGGGAACTTTTCGTTTTCACGCATACCTTCGGGCAGACGGACACCGCAGATTTCGCGAACGCCGCTTTTATAAGCACGCCATGCACTTCCGCAGAGGTATCCGCGAACAATCATTTCTACCGGGAATCCCTGGCACATTACGCCGACAGTAACCATCGGGTCGGGAGTAGCCAGTTTCCAGTTCGGACAAATGTCAGTAGTTGCGTCCAGAAATTTGGCTGCGATCTGGTTCAGCATCTGTCCTTTGTATGGAATTCCTTCCGGCAGAACAACGTCGAATGCCGAGATACGGTCGGTAGCAACCATTACTAACTTTTCATCACCGATGTTGTAAACATCACGAACTTTACCATGGTACACACTTTTCTGTCCCGGAAAGTGATAATCTGTTTTTGTTAAAGCTTTGCTCATTTTTTCTTTATTTAGATGAATGATTCTCTTTTTCAAATTTCTCGTATGCTTCGACTATCTGTGTCACGAGTTTGTGACGGACTATGTCTTTTTTGTTCAGTTCGATGAAACTGATTCCTTTTACATTCTTCAGAATCTTGATGGCCTGTACCAGACCGGAAGTCTGTGAGGCCGGCAGGTCGATTTGTGTCATATCTCCGGTAACGATCATTTTGGTGTTCATACCCATACGTGTAAGGAACATTTTGATCTGTTGGGGAGTGGTGTTTTGCGCTTCATCCAGAATAACGACAGCGTCGTTCAGTGTGCGGCCGCGCATGAAGGCGAGTGGAGCAATCTGGATGACATTCAGTTCCATGTATTCTTTCAGCTTGGCTGCCGGAATCATGTCTTCCAGGGCGTCGTAAAGAGGTTGCAGGTACGGATCGATTTTTTCTTTCATATCTCCCGGCAGGAAGCCGAGTTTTTCACCTGCTTCCACTGCAGGACGGCTGAGGATGATTTTTTTGATTTCCTTGTTTTTGAGAGCTCTTACAGCCAGTGCGATGGCGGTATAAGTCTTTCCTGAACCGGCCGGACCGATAGCGAAGATCATATCGTTCTTTTCAAACTCCTTGACGAGCTTCTGCTGGTTTTCACTTCTTGGCATGATGGGCTTGCCGGTTACGCTGAAAACAATGACATCGCCTGCATTTTCTACTCTCGGTTTCTTTCCTTTAATAATGTCCAGAAGGGTTTCTTCGTTCAGGGAATTGTATTTCACGCAATGTTTTTCCAGCGAGAGGACAGCTTCCTCAAAAGCGCATAACTCCTCTTCGTCTCCCATAACCTTGATGACATTTCCTCGTGCCACAATTCTCAGTTTGGGGAACAATGCCTTGATCATTTGCATGTTGGTGTTGTTTACACCATAAAAAACTACAGGATCTACGTCCTCCAGTACGATATGCTTTTCTATCATTCTGTTATTTCTGCTTCGTATAGGTTTTTAAATTCCCTGCAAATTTAATCATTCCTTTTGATAGAAAACAGGAAAGAGGAAAGAAAATTTGAAAAGACAGATAGGATGAAGATTATCAGAAAGATATATCCGGGGGTGAGAAAAAGGTATGAAAAAAAAGCTTCAAATGCTTGCACAGGTCGAAAACTCCGTTTATCTTTGCACCGCGTTTGAGAGAAAACGCTTCCACAAAGAAAGTATTGGAAGTTTGGGTGAGTGGCTGAAACCAGCAGTTTGCTAAACTGCCGTACGGGTAACCGTACCGGGGGTTCGAATCCCCCAGCTTCCGCATTACTTTTGTGAAACAGGGCGCTTTCGTCTAGTGGCCTAGGACGCGGCCCTCTCACGGCTGAAACACGGGTTCGATTCCCGTATGCGCTACTTTTTGGAAGTTTGGGTGAGTGGCTGAAACCAGCAGTTTGCTAAACTGCCGTACGGGTAACCGTACCGGGGGTTCGAATCCCCCAGCTTCCGCGATAAATCAAGTGAATATGAATTGCTGAACTCTTGTAAATTTATATATTTACGAGAGTTTTTTTGTTTTATAATGTAAGATTTGCCGGAAACGTCCTGTAATTTTTCTCTCTTTATCCGGTCGTTATTCCAGTTTCTTCAGGACAAAATAAAAGTTCCACCAGCAGAAAACAAAAGTTCCACTAGGACAAAATAAAAGTTCCACCAGCACGATACAAAAGTTTCTTCAAGACGAAACAGCTGAATCGTCTGTATCATGCCGGTGAT
This sequence comes from Phocaeicola coprophilus DSM 18228 = JCM 13818, assembly GCF_000157915.1. Lineage (GTDB taxonomy): Bacteria > Bacteroidota > Bacteroidia > Bacteroidales > Bacteroidaceae > Phocaeicola > Phocaeicola coprophilus. The sequence goes on from NZ_EQ973637.1 coordinate 146,806, forward strand.
TTGTCCTTTCGATACCGGGAAATTGTCCGGCCGGAGAAGCGCAGTTCACAAATCAATTGACGAAGAATCCCGAAAAGAGTATCTCATGGATAGGTTTCTCTGAAAAAGCAATATCTTTGCAGATGTGATTTTTTATATCTTGACTCAATGAATGTGAAACATATCCTCGGCCTTTCCTTTTGCACGTTGCTGCTGATCATTCTTTTTCAGCAGGCAGGTGTGTGGTTTGCCTACCATACTCAGATGCAGAAGACGGAGGCTGTTCTGGCCTCAAGTTTTAAAGAAACCTTTATACTGGTGACGGATGCACAGGTAAATCGTCTGCCTTATGCGGAAGGAACACTGACGCACATGGTGTATGCTCCCGACAGCCTGCGCCTGAATGATGAAGACCGTCAGTTTTATTATGCAGAGCAGACTTCAGTAGTCTTACAGGATGGTTACGGACTGCCGGAGAGCTCACTTGATTCGATCCGTCTGACGTTAGGCCGTATATTGGAGAATGAAAGAGTGGAGGGAAGTATCTATATCCGTAAACTGGATGCAGCGACGGGGCAGACCTTGCAGACTTCTCCTGCCGGAATCGCATTACCCGATCAGGAAGGAATCGGTGTGCTGACTTCGCCCCGTGCCTTTCTGCATCAGGGGAAAGGAATTGCCGTAGAAGCTATTGTGGATCAACAATATTTTGATCATCCGTCGAATCTGTTGTTTCCCGGACTGACTTTTCTTATTGCCGTTCTGCTGACAGGAACCATTGCCCTGCGTATGCGCTTGCTGCAAAACTTGCGGCATGATGTCGAACGTCAGTGTGAAGATTTTTATCGCCTGGCCGAACAGATGGCTAAACCTGTCCGGAAGATGGAGACCTATTTGCATGCATCCTGCTGGGCAGAAGCCCGTGAACAGGGGCAGCAGGTACTGGCAGATACGGAAGCTACGCTGATCCGTGCCAAACAGGAGCATGCACGTCTGCGTTCACACCGCTTTGTGTGGTTGCATCGGTTGTCGTGGAGTATGATACCGCTGGCATTCATTCTGCCTGCACTCTGGGGTAAATACATTTACAGTGAGCAGTGGCAAATCATGAACCATGAGGTGCAGGTATGCTTTGAAGAGGCTTTTGTGGAAGAAAATGACTTGCGACATACCCGCTCGCTGGATGTGAACCATCTGCGGGGAACCCGTAAGTCGTTTATAACTGGGATGACAGATTATTTTCGTTATCAGACCGATTCTCTGACTTCCGTCCTGTATCGGAAAACGACCGATGAAAACGACAGTGTTATATATGTTCCTGCTACTCCGACTTCCATCAATGGAATTTATGTATCCCGCAAGTCGATGGACCTGAGTGAGGGGATTTGTCTTTACCGGGCCTATGGTACACAGCAGTTAATCAATGAACGGCCTGTTGCTGTTCCTCCTGATATGTCGCGCATAGATTCGCTGTTTCATTCCTTTTTGTCTGAGGCTGGCCTGAATGTACGGAGCGGTGTCCGCATGCTGCGTCCTGCCGCGGATCAGGTAATCAGTCAGACTGGTGATGCCAGTATTCAGCGGGGCAGTTTTGTTACAACTCCCTTGCGCCTTACGGAAGACGCTTCTGAATGTGTGCAGGGAGTGGTTCCCGGTTCGGTAATGACTGTCATTCATTCGGTGTGGTATCTGTTTCTGCCTCTGGGAATGGTCTTTGTATTCTGTTTGCTGTGTATTGTCCTGCTGTGGCGTGCCTGGAGACAGCAACGCAGGCTGGAGCAGTTCCGGAAGGATTTCACTTATTCGATGATTCACGATATGAAGTCACCTTTGCAGACGATTCTGATGGGGACTCAAATGCTGGAAAGTGGCAGACTGGCTGACAAACCTGAGAAAATGGAAAAGATAGGTCAGGCGATGAACGACGAATGTGTCCGCTTGCTCACCCTTTCGGGGCGTGTGGTCATGTTGACTGAAATAGAGCGTGGCGAGCTGCAGCTTCATCCGGTCCGTATGGCCATATTGCCGTTGTTCAATGATCTGGTGACGAAGTTTCGGCTGAAGGCTTCCAAGCCTGTGGAGTTCGATGTCGTATGTTCTGAAGATCTCCGGGTTACGGCCGATCCCTTCTGCCTGCAGGAGGTCCTGTCCAATCTGGTGGACAATGCCTTGAAGTATTCCGGAAAGGAAGTGCGCATCCGGCTTTCGGCAGAAGTTGCTGCCGGTGGTGTCCTGCAAATAAAGGTAGGAGATAACGGTATCGGTATTCCTCAGAATCAGCAGATGAAGATATTCAACCGGTTTGAACGTGTCGCCTCCGGAAGCCATACTACCGGAGCTTCGGGCTTTGGTCTGGGATTGAACTTTGTCTGGCAGGTCGTACAGTTGCAGGGCGGCACCATCTCTGTGAAAAGTACGGAAGGCAGTGGCAGTGTGTTCACGATCTCCTTACCGCTTTGATATGACGGCAGGCAGGAACCGAAAGAAAACGGGCAGGTGCCTGTAAAAAGAAGCAGAGACCATCTCTGATTAGAGACAGTCTCTGCTGAAGTTCTGTTATGTCTGTCACGGGAGTGTTCCGTGGATCTTATTTGGCAAATAAGCCGTCAACAGGAATTACATTTTCCTTGCTGTCTCTTACTTCCATTTTGAGCATACCGCCGTTGCTGTCAAAGTATCTTACCTCTATCGGATGATATCCTTTGGCTAAGGCTTTCTGGCCGATGACTTCGCGGGGACCGTGAGGACCGTCGTTGTCTATAACCGGATCACCGTCGATGACCAGCGTACTGCCGTCGTCGGAAGTCAGGGCAAACGTATAGATGCCATCTTCCGGAACGTTGATGAATCCCTTGATGACAAGGCCGATATTTCCTTTTGCTTCTGCAGGTATGGAAACTTCAGTCACATTGTAGCTGCCTTTCCTGGAGGCTTTGTCTATGTCTGCACATTTGTTGCCCTTAAAGTCATACCATACGGCTTCAAGTCCTTTTCCGGCCGGAGTTTCGGATGAGGCCGGTGAGAACTCGCCTTTTATGAACTTGGTAGTAAAGGTATCACATGGTTTGCCGTTGGCACGGAAGGTACGGAAAGTAAACTCAGTTGTTTCAGTAACTTTCAGATTACCGTCGTATTTGGGCGAGTTCAGTGTGGGAACACTTCCGTCGGTTGTGTAATGGATTTCCGCACTGGGATCCATGCATGAAATCTTCACTTCACCTTCACCTATGAATACATTGGTCTTATAGAAACCTTCCAGATCCGGAATGCGGTAATTTACGTTCATCACGTTCAGGCGTTCAAACTGATCGGAAAGTCTGTTCTTGAATCCATCCCAGTCTTTCTGTTTGGGATCACTCCATCCTAATTCAGCGATGGCCAACATACGCGGAGCAGCCATGTACTGCATACGTTCTCTTGAAGGAATCCATTCGCACCAGATATTTCCCTGTACGCCGAGTACCTGATTGATCAGTTCGGGCTGCTGTTCAAATTCAGCCGAAGGATCGTAGTTGTAGATGTTGGGCAGTGATTTTATATCCTGTTCATAGTCGAGATAGAACTGAGAGTTAGGAGTAAAGATGATATGATTGCCCTGAGATGTTGTTTTCATCGGAGCATCCTTAGCCCATGTACGCCACCACATTACGGTTGCAGTCTTTGAGAGTCCTCCTTCAAGAATTTCATCCCATCCGATCATATCCTTGCCCTGGGAATTGAAGAAGGCTTCCATTTCGTGGATGAACCATGACTGCAATTCTTCTTCTGACTTCAGGTTCTTTTCGCGGATGCGTTTCTGGCAGTCCGGACATTTCTTCCAGTTTGTTTTTTCAACTTCGTCCCCGCCAATGTGAATGTATTTGTAGGGGAACAGGGGGATGATTTCGCTGTATACGTTTTTACAGAACTCAAGAGCAGATTCCTTGCCCGGACATACCGGAGAAGAGAATGTGGTTCCCCAGCCTGTGGTCTTGAAGCATGATACACCGTCGTAGTTGCTTACTGCGGCAAGCATGTGGCCCGGCATATCAATTTCCGGAATGACGTCGATTCCTCTGACCTGTGCATACGATACGATTTCCTTGATGTCATCCTGGGTGTAGAATCCGCCATAGAGTGTATCGCCCTCAACGATTCTGATTTTTTCTTCCGGGATGAGGTAGTCTGTGTTGTCATTCTTTTTGGCCAGCTCCAGACAGGTCTTGTCATGTGAGTTGTATTTTCTCCATGCTCCTTTTTCGGTGAGAAGAGGATATTTTTTTATTTCCACACGCCATCCCTGGTCGTCTGTCAGATGCCAGTGGAATTTGTTCATCTTATACAGTGCCATCAGATCCAGCAGTTCCTTCACTTCGTCTTTATCGTAGAAATGGCGGGATACATCGAGCATCAGTCCTCTCCAGCCAAATCTCGGGCTGTCCTTTATTTCAACGGCGGGGATGGCCCATTCCATATTGCTGACAACTTCTTTGCTTTCAATGCCTGATGGCAACAGCTGACGGAGAGTTTCTATACCGTAAATTACACCGGCATAGGAGCTTCCGGATATAGATACGGAATTCTTTGTAGAGACAAAACTGTAGCTTCCTTCTTTTCCGGAATCTGCCAGAGAGAGATTGATGTCACCTTTTCCTTCGGTTACAGAGAACTGGTAGCCGGTAGATTTACTTAAAATGCTTACGAGATAATCGGCAGCAGGGATCAGGCTTTTGTCTGTTACCCCTATTGTACATTTCTCGGGCAGGACGAATGCTGAACTGGTTTCGACAATACTGTTGGGAAGCGGAATGATGGATATTTCCTTGACTTGCGTCGATGTGCTGTTACATGCACTGAGGAATACAGCACCGGCAAACCCAAGTACCGTAATCCAGCCTTTGTAGCTTTTTTTCATGGTAGTAAATTATTTAAAATGATTGTTTATTTCTGACAAAGGTAAATATTATATGTTGATTAGCCAAAGTCTTCCTGATTCTTTCCGGAAGTAATAGCAAGAATAGTTCCTGAGAGTGCTTGTACATTGGGGATTTGTGTTGCTGGCCTGCCTTGTCAGAATGGAATTATGCGCTCATTGAACATCGGGGAATTGCGAATAAAAAAGCAGTGGTCTGTCTGGATAAAAACAAACTCCAGTCCTGAACCTGTTATGTGCTGGCTGTACAGGCAGGACTGGAGAATGAATTCTGTTTAGATGATTCAGATTGTTTTCCTATGACTGGTTGGATTCGTTGATTTCTTTCTGCAACAGATTTCTGATGATTTCAGTTACCTGGGCAATGGGGATGATACCGGTGTCGAATGTGATATGGTAGTTTCGGGAATCTCCCCATTGCAGGCCGGTATAATGGAAGTAGTGATCACTTCGTGATTTATCTGTTGAGGCAATGATATCCGGAGCTTTTGCTGCCGGTATACCATACTCGGCAACGGCTCTGCTGATCTTATGAGGCATGTCGGCATACAAAAAGATGCTGATAGTATTGGGACGGTTCTTCAGAATATAGTTGGCACATCTTCCGACGATGACACAAGGCTTCTCGGAGGCAATGCGGCGGATAATCCGGCTTTGGGTAACAAACAAGGCGTCATCATAAGAAAGGCTTTTGTCCAAAGGGGCTTCATAGTCCTGGAGAATCATCTGGTAAAGCAGGGAACTGGGCAGTTTCTGCTCATTTTGTGAGATAAATTCTTCGCTGAAATGACTTTCCTGTGCGGCCAGGGTGATTAGTTCCTTGTCATAGAAAGCAATGCCCAGTTGTCTGGCCAGTTGTTCTCCTGCCTGATGGCCGCCACTTCCATATTCGCGGGATATGGTGATAACCCAGGGAAAGTGTTCTGTTCCGTTTGCAGAGGGAACTTCGTGTGTGGTTTCACTTGAGAGCCATTGGCGGATGAAGGCAAGCCGGGGCATGATCAGACGGACAAAAGGACCCGTGATGAGTGCTGCGATGATAGTGCCTTCCCGTACTCCCTCAATACGTCCTGACAAACTCCATGAACAAAGGAGGGCTACGCACACCAGGGTTACGTCGAAGCAGATCTTGATGGTTCCGAAATCTTTTTTTAGGCGTAAAGTCGCAAACTGGATCGTGTATTCTG
>NZ_EQ973637.1:153151-168984 GCF_000157915.1 Phocaeicola coprophilus DSM 18228 = JCM 13818
ATGCCAGAATCAGGCAGCCGATAACCAGTGAGATAAGCTTGACATAATAGGCGTCAGGATTATAGCTCGCAGTGGCCCACATGGTCAGGTCAGTAAAAAAGGAGAGTACAAATGCTACGGGAAATTGCATGAGCAATTCCATTTTCCGTTCCATGATTCCTTTCTTGCCGAGTAATAAAAGTTGCAGGATGATCAGTACAATTGTAAAAAGGAAAAAATAATTTCCCATAGAAATGGGAGTGTTCAGACTGGCCACATAAGGCACACTGGTGATAGGAGAGGTGCCCAGATCAGACCGGGTGATGACACTGATTCCGCATGCAATGATGAACAGGGAAATCCCGAAGGTAAGGTAGCGGCGGAATAGTTCTGCCTTACCCATTATTCGACTTTCTTCCATTAAATGTTTTGTTTAAAATTTGATGGCGCAAAGATGTTTCATTAATTTTGTTCTTAATTTACGGATTAAGAAATAAATCATGCAATTTACGCCAGACAGCTCTATACAGGAAGAACGTCTTTTGTTGGTTGAAAAGATGTCTGCCGATGAGATCCTGACCAAAGTCACGGGACGTGAAGAGGTGGATTTGTATCTTCATATGCATAACCGTCATCAGATTATTTATATTCTGTCGGGAACACTGCATATCGAAGTGGAAGGGGTAAATCATTTTGTGACAGACCATCATTTGGTTTGGATCCCGGCTGGTCTTTCGCACCGGCTTCCCAGTAATAATCGCCAGATATCTCTGCTGACAAGTTATTTTTATGCTGAGAAGGTCAGGAATGACCGGTTCGCAGCCTACCAGACAGATGAAATGTTAGCCCGTAATCTTAAGTTCATCAGTCAGCAGGGATCGGTCATTCGGAGAGAAAAACCGGAAATCTTTACTTTTTCCATGAGTTTTTTGTGCATGTTGCCTCTTGTCTGCCGGAAGGCATCTTTTCCTACCCAACCTTTTATCATAGCCCACGACAACCGTCTGTTGCCGGTTCTGGAATATATCAAGGCTAATCTGGGCAAGGATCTTTCCATTGAGAATGTGGCGTCTCATTTTGGATTCTCTGTGAGAAACCTTACTCGTTTGTTTACCAACTCCGGTATCCGTTTTGTGCATTATCTGAATTATCAGCGGGTGGTCAGAGCCATTGAGATTCTGACAGACAATGTGATGAACATCGAACAGACGGCTTATGAGGTGGGGTTTAACTCCCCCAACAGTTTCAGTCGTGTGTTCCGACAGATTACCGGAGAATCACCTTCAAAGTATATCTGGCATTGAACGGGTCGTTTATGTTTTTTATTCTGTTATTGTTTGTCTTTTTAAATATGTTTCAATATCGTTTTTGATATGTTTTAGTCTGGAAAATTCATCACATCCAATATCAATTGATTTATTATATTCAAAGGGCATGTTGCTTGCTATCTGTAAGCGGATTAACATAAGTTGAGCGAGTTTCAGCTGATCAGAGAACGCTCTTTGAAAGTATGTCTTTTGGTTTTCGTCTAAAATATCATTTAATATCATGACTAATTTTAGCCGATAGTCAATTGCTGTTTTCATTGTCGTTTCCCATGTCTTATCATTTGATTGAAGTAGGAGTGATAATATATATTGTGCGCGGGCTTTGTTGTATTGTATAAATGCATTCCACATAAGTTCGTCTTTGATTGTTTGTACAGCCTGATTGAAATTGAGAATAGCTTCCTTGAGGTAAATAATAGCCAAATCCTTTTCGGAACTTTTTTGCATTTCTTTTAGTAGAGGGACTACTTCTATTGATAAAATGTCGTAATTTTTTTTGTTTAAAGACTTGAAGTATTTATTAATACATTCTGTTGCCTTACTCATATACATCAGTCCCATATAGTTATAATAAATCGTTCTTGAGATAGCGTTTTTTAGCATAGCTCCTCTGACATCCATAAGTAAAGCCACATTTTCATTATTAGTAGTACCTGATTTATAACATTGATAAGCATATACGGCTTTAAGAAGTTTAACGCTTTCTCTGATTAAGATACAGGATCCTTCGCTCAATTGTTCGAAAGTTGCGACTTTATTTTCTATTTTGTTCATTAGACTTTCTATTCTGGCTATAATTTGATTGTTATATTGATCTTGTTCATCAGTCTCTTTGTTTTTTCGTTTAACGATAAAAGATAGTAACACTATTACATCAATCATTTCTTGGATATTGTCTGCGAGCCTTGCACCGGAATTTATACTGTTAGTTTTAAACAGTTGTTCTAAATGGCCGATAAGTTGATTACAAGCATTGATCCTATCAGTTTCATTGAAATGTCGGATAATTGAGATAATTCCGGTTCTGTAATTCTCATTTTCCATAACATTACCATCCATTCTGCTTATGGCATTGACGCTATCTATAGAAATATAGGTTTTGACACTTACATGATAAGCAAGGATTGCGACTAGCATGGAAAGAATGGTTACAACAAATGTAATGAGATTGTCTAGGGTGTTATGATCAGCAGATGCAGATCTTAAAAAAACAGTCGTAGCACATAAAGCAGCAATAATAGCCAAGGAAATAACTATTACATATATTCGCCATAAATATTTAATTTTCATTCGCTTACTGATTCTTAGTGTAATAATGCCATTTTTTATCTTTTATTTGATCATCTTGAAAAATGTTTTACTGCCTAAATTTATACAAAATTGCTTTATAAACAATAGTTTTAGTGAAGAATAAGTTTTTACTCTTATTTTATTAGATTTAGTAAAAAGCCAAATAGGTGCTTAGAAGAAAAGAATAGATCTTTATTGGGATTTAAGAAATCCCTGTTTGAACTTTTAAGCAGAAAGCGTTATCTTTGCGCGCATGAAAAAGTATCTGAACATAAGCAAGAAAGTACGTGTCGGGCTGGCTGTTCTTGTTGGAATACTCGTCCTGTTTCTGATTTTTCGTCCGAAGCCCCGGATGAATGATTCATTGGATGAAGTTGAGGTAACGGACTCGGTAGAAGTAAAAGAGATTGTCTGCAAGTATGGTATACCCGTAGACCATTACGATATCAGTTATGGAATTGTTCAGCCGAACCAGAACCTTTCTTATATATTAGGAGATCATGGCTTGTCTTCGGCGGATATTCATGAACTGAACGAAAAGGCAAAGGGAGTATTTGATGTGAGGAAGATACGCAGCGGTCAGGCTTACGCTGTCTTTACCGTGCCCGACAGTACCCGCAGGGTCCGCTTTTTCGTTTATGAGGAAACTCCAAAGACTTATGTCGTTTTTGACCTTCGGGGAGAGCGTCGGGTGTATCGGGGAGAGAATCCGGTAGAATGGAAACAAAAGGAGATTAAGGGTAAGGTGGAATCGTCCTTGTGGATGGCTATGCAGAAACTGGATACTTCTCCGCAACTGGCGTTGGTCCTCTCGAATATTTACGGATGGTCCATTGATTTCTTCAGTTTGCAGAAGGAGGATGAGTTTCGTGTGATTTATGAGCAGGAATGTGTGGAAGGGAAAGAGTTGGATAACTTCCATATATTGGCTGCCTCTTTCCGGTACTCGGACAGTATTTATTACGCCATACCTTTTGTGCAGGATGGTGAAGAATTATATTATGGGGCAACGGGAAACAGCCTGGAAGGAGCATTCTTGAAGGCTCCTCTGGATTTTTACCGGATTACATCCCGTTTTTCAAACAGTCGCTTCCATCCGGTACTGCGACGTTACCGCGCTCATCATGGGGTGGATTATGCAGCTCCTACCGGAACGCCAGTCTATGCAATTGGTAACGGAAAGGTAATAGCAAAGGGATTTCAGGCAAACGGAGGCGGAAACTTTCTGAAGATCCGTCACAACAGCGTCTATGTGACTACTTATATGCACTTGTCCCGTTTTGCAAAGGGAATAAAGGTCGGTTCGGAAGTGAAGCAGAAAGAGGTGATCGGATACGTGGGATCTACAGGGCTTTCAACCGGACCACATTTGGATTTCCGGGTATTTGAAAACGGAAAGCCCATCAATCCGCTGCTGATTAAGTCGCAACCTAAGAAACCGATCAGCCCGGATAATATGTCTCAGTTTGTTGTTTTACGTGATTCATTGATTAACCGGCTTTCAGCCATAAACTAAGAAGAAATGAAGAAGATGTTATGTCCGCAGTGCAAGATTGCGGCAATGTATGTGAAGAATGCTGCCGGTGAACGTCTGCTGGTGTATGTCACTGACCAGGGAGAGGTTGTTCCTAAAGATCCTTCACAATCTCTTGAAGGGTTTGATGTGAGTGAAGTTTTCTGTCTGGGATGCTCCTGGCATGGTTCTCCCAAGCGTCTGGTACGTTATTAATGTGCGGAAAAGGGAATCTTTACAGGTAAAATTTTGGGTATTTATTGCACATTTCCCGTTTCTGTGTGTACTTTCTTTGCAAGAAAGAGCGGAATACAGGATAAATGATGTATCTTTGCCTTATTATTTCTGTATTATATAATTAAGAGCAACATGGATAAAGTAATCATTAATTCGTACGAAGAATTTGAAAAATTGGTAGGCCAGCAGATTGGCGTTTCTGACTGGCTGGAAATCCCCCAGGAGCGTATCAATCAGTTTGCTGATGCTACATTGGATCATCAGTGGATTCATGTGGATGCAGAACGCGCCAAGGTGGAAAGTCCCTATAAGAGTACGATTGTTCACGGATATCTGACTCTCTCCTTGCTTCCTCATCTGTGGAACGAGATTATTGAGGTAAATAATCTGAAGATGATGGTTAACTATGGCATGGACAAGATGAAATTTGGACAGGCTGTATTGTCTGGACAAAGTGTACGTCTGGTAGCTTATCTGCATTCTCTGGTGAATCTGCGTGGAGTTGCCAAGGCTGAAATCAAGTTCTCCATTGAAATCAAGGACGAGAAAAAGAAAGCACTGGAAGGTATTGCTACATTCCTTTATTATTTTAATTGATGAAGCAGACCTTTTCCGGTTTGCTGGAGGCTCGCGAAGGAGAAGGGGATACCCGGCCTCGTTCGCGGGCTTTCTTTTTTATTGTACTGCTGATGTTGGAAGGCCAGAATGAAAAAAGACAAAGAACAGATTGAACAGCGAAACAGACAACTGCGTGAATGGGCATGTAACTATCATTCCGCTTCATTTATAGAAAGTGATCCGGTACAGTTTCCGCACCGTTATGTATTGAAGCAGGATATTGAGATCAGTGGCTTGCTGACGGCAATATTGAGCTTTGGAAACCGGCGGCAGATACTGAAGAAAGCTGATCAGCTGGATGAAATGATGGGGCATGCTCCCCTGCGTTATGTGTTGTCGGAATGCTGGAAGGAGGATTTCAGGGAAGGAGACAGGCGCAGTTTTTACCGCATGTTGTCGTATGCGGAATTCCGGATATATTTTGAAAAGTTATATTCTGTTTATGCATCCGGCCGGTCCCTGGAGGATGTGTTGTTGGAATATGACGGCACTCCGATGCAGAGGTTGTGTGCTTTTCTGGGAGTCTCGGATCGCAGTCCGCAGAAGAAGCTGAACATGTTTCTTCGCTGGATGATACGTACAGGATCAGAAGTAGATTTCGGTATCTGGAAGAAAATGAGCCCCGCGGATCTGCTGATACCACTGGATACTCATGTATGCCGGATGGCTTACCGGCTGGGACTGACGGACCGTCAGACATTTTCTTTGGGTAATGCCCGTCGGATTACCGGAGCACTGGAAGAGATCTTTCCCGGTGATCCTTGTCTGGGAGACTTTGCCTTGTTCGGTTATGGCGTTTCCCATCCCGACAAGGATGGATCGGCAAGTGATCAGAATTTCAGGGAGGCGTAGACACCACAGTGTCCGTCACCGGCAACCGGAGCGATTGTCAGGTCATGTTGTCTGGCAAAAGGCTGGGTAAAAATATAGGAACTGCCGACTCCGATTGCAGCACCGGCAGCTACATCCCACCAGTCATGTTTCTTGCCGTATACCCGGCTCCATCCTACATAGGTAGAGACCACATACGCCGGAATGCCCCATTTCCAGCCATAACGGCGCTGAATGAATGAAGCCGCAGCAAAGGATACCGAGGTATGCATGGACGGAAAGGAATGGTTGTCGCTATGATCCGGGCGGTCTTTCTTGACGATATATTTCAGGGCATACGTCACTCCCAGTGTGGTTACCCCGGCCAAAGCGCCCTGTTTCAGGCCCTGCCAGTCTTTATTGATCAGAATAGCAGTCAGGCCGGCTACGGGAAGAAGGACAGCTCCTATATCTCCTGAAGTGCGTACGGCCTTGCGGCTTCCTGTGACTTCTATTTCCTGGGCTCCTGTGGATATGCAAAAGCATAAGGCAGCCAGAATGAGTAAGATTTGTTTCATTGTTTCAGTTTAAGAATTTGGGAATAAAGATAAGCAGCCCGACAATGGCGGCCGCAATAGCCAGAATCAGTACGGCTCCTGCAGCCAGATCCTTTGTGCGTTTGATAGCTTCGTTGTAGTCGGGAGAAACCAGATCAGCCAGTGCCTCGATGGAAGAGTTAACGGCTTCGGCTGCCAGAACCATCCCTATGGCAAAGATTACTGCAATCCATTCCATAACAGATAATCCGGTCAGACAGCCGGCTGTAACTACGCAGACAGCTGCAAAGCAGTGGATCCAGGCATTGTGTTCATGCCGGATCAGGAGCTGAATGCCGTGGAAGGCATAACGGAAACTGCGAAGCCGTTTGCGGAGTGTGAAACCATCGTTCTTCATGCGGCTTACACGTTTAGGGTGACTTCAACGGGGCAGTGGTCTGAACCGAAGATCTCTGTATGAATTTTGGCTGACTCCAGTTTGTCTGCCAGACGTCTGGAAGCCAGGAAATAGTCAATACGCCACCCTGCATTCTTTTCGCGAGCCTTGAAGCGATATGACCACCACGAGTAGATACCTGTCTGTTCCGGATAGAAATAACGGAACGTATCGATGAAGCCTGCATCCAGCAGAATCTGGAACTTTTCACGTTCCTGATCCGTGAAACCTGCGTTCATGCGGTTAGTTTTGGGGTTCTTCAAGTCAATCTCTTTGTGAGCTACGTTCAGGTCGCCACACACCAGCACCGGTTTTTTCTTGTCCAGTTCCAGAAGGTAATTCCGGAAATCATCTTCCCAGGTCATGCGGTAATCCAGTCGTTTCAGTCCGTCCTGAGAGTTGGGAGTATATACGGTTACAAGATAGAAATTATCCATTTCCAGCGTGATGACACGTCCTTCATGGTCATGCACATCAATGCCCAGCCCGTATGTAACGTTCAGAGGCTTCAGGTGGGTAAAGATGGCTGTACCTGAATAACCTTTCTTTTCGGCATAATTCCAGTAAGAGGTATATCCTTCAAAGGAAAGGTCGAGCTGGCCTTCCTGCATTTTGGTTTCCTGAAGACAGAAAAAGTCTGCGTCGAGTGTCTGAAAGGCTTCGCGGAAGCCCTTGTCGCAACAGGCTCTCAGCCCGTTTACGTTCCAAGAAATCAATTTCATGTTATTTTTCTTTTGGGAAATAATAGTTATCGGGTTATGTCAAACAGATAAGTCAGTTTGGCCGTGATGTATGAATGGGCTGAGCGGGAAAAATAATCTTTCTTCGTGCTGTTGAAGAAATCACTCAGGCCGAAATAATAACGTGCCTCAGCAACAAAATGGCCGATTCCGGTACGGATTTCCACACCACCTCCGCCGATGATGCCGTAGTCGAACTTGTTTTCTGCAGCTTTGTCGTATTGGACATTCACTCCGTAAGGCCGGTCTTCCGGATGCCAGGCTGCACTTTTATATTCCTTTTCATTGATCAGGAAGCCGATCTGGGGACCCAGGTTCAGAACGAAACGGACACCGTTTCCTCTGTCTTTTCCGAAAGCCAGATGAGCCAGCAGGGGAACTTCCAGATAATTCATGGCGCGGTGATAAGTATCTTCTGTCCCGTCTTCAATGATTTCCTTCCAGCCTCGCTGAGAGTAATTGACTTCAGCCTGAATACCACAAATCATGCTGAAGTATTTTTCGGAAATATAACGTGCGGTCACTCCGAAGGTCGGACCGATCAGATAACCCTGTTTGATCGTCGGGCTGAAACTGACTTTACTCAGGTTTACTCCTCCATTGACTCCCAGTGCAAAGTTATGCCGCTGTTCCTGCAACTGTGCCTGAACAGACAGAGGGAGCAGACAGAAAAGTATTCCCAGGAGGGTGATGACGGACGTCTTTTTCATGCAATTATTCAAAATCAAGTTTTATCAATTCGTAATCTTTGGTAAAATGAACGAAGAAGACCTTGCGGTTGATGAATCCTCCCCAGTTGTTGACCCGTTCAAACTTGAATCCGTTCTGGATCGGAGTTACCTGTACCTTGTCGAGATTTTCTTCCAGTTTGTTTCCTTTCTGGGCCAGTCCCTTCAGGAAGAAATAGCCGGTGTCGAATCCCAGCATGCCATACTTGGGGAAGGTATTGGCCATATCCTTACTATACCAGCGCCGGTAAGCCTGGGTAAAGTTGATTGCTTCCGGGAAAAGGTTGTTGGTATAGAAAGATGAATAAAAATAAGTATCCAGTTCATAGAAGCTGGCCAGATGATCCTGCGTGTAAGTCTGCCATTCCGGATAGCCGAACAGATGCATGTTGTAGTTCGGATGCTCGCGGCGAACCAGAGTCAGCTGAGGCATCAGGCGGTTGAGTGCCAGATTTTGTCCGGATATAGGGATAAAGATATTTTCGCGCAAGGTATCCATGGCTGCGATGATCTTGTTGGGTTCCATTTCCGTACCCAGACGGACTTGTTTGAACTTAACCTTGCTGTTGTTCAGCTCGTCTTTCATTCCTTTGATGAATTCAGCCTTTTCCTTGTCGTTGGTTCCGGCATCCAGGAAGATAATGTTCGACTGGCTGAACTTACGCAGGAAATGCTCATACACTTCGGAATAAAGATATGACTGAGGGGTATTGATCTGGTAAACATGCGGATTGTTGAACACCTGATCCACCTTAGGCAGGAATGGAACCACCAGACGGATGTTATTATTGTCCGCAAAGTCTGTCAGCGGTTTGAGGTTGCCAGTGTGTGCAGGACCGAAGATGATATCCATATCCTTCATTTCATTTCTGTTCAGGATAGATTGGATGGCATTGGCAGATCCTTTGGTGTCATAAGCATAAAGATCGACGGAAATACCCTGACGTTTCAGACTGTCAACGGCAATGAGCAGTCCTTCGTAATATTCCACCATACGGGTCTGTTCGTCTGCATTGGTCTTTGTTCCGGCCATGAACGGCAGCATTACTGCAGCCTTGATGGTCTGTATCTGTTTGAGCTTCGGTAAACTTTGGCTGAACAGTTCCTCGTTTGAAGGAGTGTATGCAGGAGAGGGTTTATCGGTTTCTCCTTTCTTGGCCTCCTGTTTGGGGTACGGAATGAAAAGGAAGCTGCCTTTTTTGAGCTTCTGGGTCTTCAGTTCCGGGTTTGCTGCGATCAGTTCTTCCTGGCTGATACCATACATCTGACTGATGCTGAAAATGGTTTCTTTGCGCTCCACCTTGTGCATGTCTTTCCAACCCTTTTCCTTTTCAGCCGGTTGTTCAGGTTCTTGACGTTTGACATCGGCTGCAGACTCAGACGATGCAGTTCCCTGTGCGGGTATAACGATAACCTGCCCGATGCGGAAGTTCCGGGCACTCAGTCCGGGGTTGGCATCACAGATAGCCTGAGCCGTAATGTTATATTTTACAGTCAGCTGATACAAAGTCTCCCCAGCCTGAATAGTATGGAAGGTGGAAGAACTCTGATTGGAAGTTTGTACCTGTGGAATCTTCAGTGCTTCTCCGGCGCGGATCTGGTCTCGGCTGCCAGGATTCAGACGAACGATGTCATCAACCGTTACGTGATACATACTGGCAATGGAATAAAGGCTCTGTCCTTTGGTAACGGTGTGCAGGAAGTATCCGGAACCGTTTTGTGCCTGTGCCGTCAAGCTTGTGCTGCTCACAGTCAAAGCCAGCGAGAGGCAAAGAGTATGAATAAATCTCATTGTTGTCGTTTACTAAGTTTACATTGCAAAAGTACAAAAAAGTTCCTTAATCCTCATCAAGATAAAGGATATTTATCGTTTGGCGGTTATTTATTAAGATCCGCAAAAGGAGTCGGAAGCTGTTTTTTCAATTTTTCTCCTTATATTTGCGGGGATATATCATCAGTAAGGACATGACAGAAGAAAAAGAAATGATCAGTGTACAGGGCGCCCGTGTACACAACCTGAAAAATATAGACGTGGAGATTCCGCGGGACAGTCTGACCGTTATTACGGGACTCAGCGGAAGCGGAAAGTCATCCTTGGCATTCGATACGATCTTTGCCGAGGGACAGCGCCGTTATATCGAAACATTCTCGGCATATGCCCGCAACTTCCTGGGCGGTATGGAACGGCCGGATGTGGACAAGATTACGGGACTGAGTCCGGTCATCTCCATCGAACAGAAGACCACAAACAAGAATCCCCGTTCTACCGTAGGGACAACTACTGAGATTTATGATTATCTCCGTCTGCTGTATGCCCGGGCAGGTACGGCTTATTCCTATCTCTCCGGTGAGAAGATGGTGAAGTATACGGAAGAGCAGATTCTGGATCTGATTCACCGCGATTATAAAGGAAAACGTATTTTCATCCTGGCACCGCTGGTGCGGACCCGTAAGGGACATTATAAGGAACTTTTCGAGCAGGTGCGCAAGAAAGGCTATCTGTATGTGCGGGTTGACGGAGAAATCAAGGAAGTCGTTCACGGAATGAAGCTGGACCGTTACAAGAATCATGACATAGAAGTAGTGATCGACAAGACGGTGGTGACCGAGAAAGAAGAGAAACGGCTGAAGCAGAGTGTAGCTACGGCCATGCAGCAGGGGGATGGCCTGCTGATGATTCTGGATGCCCAGACCGAGAGTGTACGCCATTACAGCAAGCGGCTGATGTGCCCCGTTACGGGTCTGTCTTACCGGGAACCGGCCCCGCATAATTTCTCTTTCAACTCCCCGCAGGGGGCCTGTCCGCGCTGCAAGGGACTGGGGTATGTAAACCTGATTGATGTAGATAAAGTAATTCCCGACCGCTCTCTGTCGGTTTATGAAGGAGCTGTTGCTCCGTTGGGAAAATATAAGAATGCCATGATCTTCTGGCAGATTGACGCTTTGCTTGAACGTTACGAAGCAACGCTCAAGACGCCGGTTTCCGAACTGCCGGAGGATGCTATCAATGAAATCCTTTATGGATCAGATGAACGTCTGAAGATCAAGAGCTCACTGATTCATGCCACTTCCGACTATTTTGTGGTTTACGAAGGAATTGTGAAGTATATTCAGATGATGCAGGAAAAGGATGCCTCGGCTACGGCACAGAAGTGGGCTGAACAGTTTGCCAAGACGGATGTCTGCCCCGAATGTAAGGGAGCCCGTCTGAACAAAGAGGCGCTTCATTTCCGTTTGCATGACAAAAATATTTATCAGCTGGCCAGCATGGACATCAACGAACTGTATGACTGGGTGCTGCATGTGGAGGATTTTCTGGAAGAGAAACAACGGATCATTGCATCTGAAATTCTGAAGGAAATACGAACCCGCCTCAAGTTCCTTCTGGATGTAGGGCTGGACTATCTTTCTCTGAACCGTTCGTCAGTCAGTTTGTCGGGAGGAGAGAGCCAGCGTATCCGTCTGGCTACGCAAATCGGTTCACAGCTGGTCAATGTACTTTATATTCTGGACGAACCGAGTATCGGTCTGCATCAGCGGGATAATCTGCGGCTTATTCATTCCTTGAAGAGTCTGCGTGACCTGGGTAACTCGGTAATTGTTGTCGAGCATGACAAAGACATGATGCTTTCGGCTGATTATGTTGTCGACATGGGACCGAAGGCTGGCCGTCTGGGTGGTGAGGTCGTGTTTGCAGGAACTCCGGAAGAAATGCTGAAGACCAATACGCTGACCTCTCAGTATCTGAACGGAAAGATGAAACTGGAAGTTCCTGCCCGGCGCCGGCAGGGGAGTGGCAAGTCCCTCTGGCTGCGGGGTGCCCGTGGAAACAACCTGAAAGGGGTGGATGTGGAATTTCCGCTGGGACGCCTGATTTGTGTGACCGGTGTTTCAGGAAGCGGCAAGTCTACACTGATCAATGATACCCTGCAACCGATTCTGTCGCAGCATTTCTACCGCTCCTTGCAGGAACCGTTGCCATACGACAAGATTGAAGGACTGGAATATATCGATAAGGTGGTCAATGTCGACCAGTCACCGCTCGGACGAACTCCCCGTTCAAATCCCGCCACTTATACCGGTGTCTTTTCTGATATCCGTAACTTGTTTGTCGGATTGCCGGAAGCCAAGATGCGCGGCTATAAGCCGGGACGCTTCTCTTTCAATGTGTCGGGAGGCCGTTGCGAAGCCTGTGGCGGAAATGGTTACAAGACTATTGAAATGAACTTCCTGCCGGATGTGCTGGTGCCGTGCGAAGTATGTCACGGCAAGCGTTACAACCGGGAGACTCTGGAAGTGCGCTATAAAGGCAAGTCCATAGCCGATGTGCTGGATATGACCATCAACCGGGCTGTGGAATTCTTTGAGAATGTGCCGCAGATTCTGAACAAGATCAAGGTGCTGCAGGAAGTAGGGCTGGGATATATCAAGCTGGGACAGCCTTCTACTACGCTTTCGGGTGGAGAAAGCCAGCGTGTGAAACTTGCTACTGAACTGTCCAAGCGGGATACCGGCCGTACGGTTTATATTCTGGATGAGCCGACTACCGGACTTCACTTTGAGGATATCCGGGTACTGATGAACGTACTGAACCGGCTGGTGGACAAAGGAAATACAGTGATCGTGATTGAACACAACCTGGATGTTATCAAGATGGCCGATTATCTGATTGATATGGGTCCGGAAGGTGGAAAAGGAGGAGGGCAGCTGCTTTCCTGCGGAACACCGGAAGAGGTCGCTTTGTCGGAGAAAGGCTATACGCCGGAATTTATCCGGGAAGAACTGGGGATGTGCAAACCATAAAAACAAACCAAAAACTAGAAAAAACGATGGCAAAAGAAAAAATTGCGAAGACAAACGCTGCCCGTTTACTGGACAAGGACAAAATTCATTACGAACTCGTTCCGTATGAAGTGGATGAAAATGATTTAAGCTGCATACATGTGGCTGCTTCCCTTGGGGAAAATATTGAACAGGTCTTCAAGACCCTGGTGCTCCATGGTGACAAGTCAGGCTATTTTGTCTGTGTGATTCCCGGCGAGCATGAAGTGGATCTCAAGATGGCCGCCAAGGTTTCAGGCAACAAGAAGTGTGACCTGATACCGATGAAAGAGTTGCTTCCTCTGACCGGATATATCCGTGGAGGCTGTTCTCCCATTGGCATGAAAAAACATTTTCCTACCTATATTCATCATACATGTAAGGATTTTCCGTTCATTTATGTCAGTGCCGGCGTACGCGGACTGCAGGTGAAGCTGGCCCCCGATGATCTGATCCGGGTCAGTCAGGCGGAAGTCTGTACACTCTTTGCAGATACGGAGGAATAAACGACTATACGATCCCGCCGCAACGTACTACTCGATGCGGCGGGATCGTGCGTTCGTTTGAGCCTGATCGTGCGTTCGTTTGACTATGCCTGAATTTGCTGCTTTATTTGCAAACTTTGGCAATCCGCTTTACAACGTAAGGCCCTTCATAGATAAATGCTGAATAGATCTGTACCAGATGGGCTCCGGCATCCAGCATAGCCTGGGCATCCTGCGAAGTTATAATACCGCCGGCACCGATTATCAGCATATCCTTGGGCGCATGTTCAGACAGATATTTTACTGTTTTTAGGGATTTCTGTAGAACGGGTAATCCGCTGATGCCTCCTGCACCTATATTGTTTATTTCTGTTGGAGTGGAGCGGGTGAGTAAAGAACGGTCCTGAGTAGGGCCACAGGCTATAAAGCCATCGATATGATGCTGAATGGCGAAACGGATAATCTCGTCTGCTTTTTCAAATGTAAGGTCAGCAGGCAATTTCAGAAAGACTGGTTTCTTGTATTCTTGTTTATGTTGGAATAAAGTTATAAGTATTGGACCTAAGATATCCGGTGCAATACTTCCCCAGTTAATGGTGTAATAGTCTGCGTAATTATTGAATGTACAATATAAATCCAGAATATCTGTCATTGCCTGTTCTTGGTTGTCGGGATGGTTGGTATTGATATTGATACCCAGAATATATTTTCCGAATCGTTTCCTTTTCAGGTTTTGTAAGAATACAGCTTTTCCTGGATTGTTAAACCCGGTTCGTGAGATAAGGGCCTGTTCCTTGGGCAAACGGAATATGCGTGGACACGGGTTGCCTTTTACTTCTTTAGGGGTCACGGTACCTACTTCTATAAAACCAAAGCCCAGATCACTAAGCTCATCAAAGCAGCTGGCTGCTTTATCAAACCCGGCTGATAGTCCGACACGGTTTCTAAAAGTAAGGTTTCTCCATTTCCATCCGGCTGTTTCAGTGTGGCATGATGAGCTGACAATCTTTCGTACGGGTGTGAGATGGCGGTAGATTTGGAGATACTTAACGGTTTTGTTGTGAATGTCTTCTGCATCAAGATGGAAGAGCAAAGGGCGAAATATTGATTTATACATAAGCTGTTAAATTGATTTCTGTGTGCAAATGTATAATATATTTCTGAGAAGATTTTATAAAAAATAGTTATCACCTATTACGTGAAGTGATGGTGACAATTCTGTTGGGTATCACTTGTCGAACGCTACTTCTAAACCAGTGATACCGTCAGAATTTCACTGCGTGAATTGTCGATCCGGCGAACCTGTATCTGTGTCTTGATCCGTTCGCGCAGTCCTTCCACGTGACTGATGATACCGACTTTCTTGCCACCCATCTGGTGCAGACGTTCCAGGGTATCCATGACAACGTTCAGATAGTCTTCACTCAGGGTTCCGAAACCTTCATCGATAAACAGAATATCTACGGAAAGACTTTGCTGGTTCAGTGAGGAAAGTCCCAGAGCCAGCGAGAGGGAAACCAGGAAACTTTCACCTCCGGAGAGGGTACAGGCCGGACGTGTTGCCCCTCCTTGATACAGGTCGTGAAGAAGGATGGTAAGTGAACCCGGCTGGCAGGTCAGTTCGTACCGGTTGGTCAGTTTACGCAGATAGAAGTTGGCTCCGTTCAACAGTTCCTTCAAAACAAAGCTTTGTGCAATGTTACGGAAGTTCTTTCCTTTTTCATCTCCGAATAACCGGCAGAGGCGGTCCCATTTCACAAACTCCCCATACAACAGATCGGCTTGCTGTTGTTCCTTCTGCATATTTTCTGCATTTTTTTTATCCTGTTCCAACTGGGCTTGCAGAAGTCCGACGGACTGATTGGCTGCAGCAATCTGTTGATCCAGTTTCTGCTGGCGTTCTGCCAGTGATTCGGGCTGATCGGCTTCTTCTAAATCAGGACGAACTTTCTGATGTTGTTCCAGCTCCCGTACAGCCAGTTCCATAGCTGTCCGTTTCTCGATTTCAGTGTTCCGAAGTTTCTGTAAATCATTTTGGAGCGTTTCCATTTGCTGAAGGCTTTGTGAAGCCAGTTCCCGAAGACGTCCTTCATTCAGATCCGGATGAAGCCGATAGAAATCCAGCAGAAAGTTTTCTGCCTTTTTTCGTTCTGTTGCGTTGCTGTGCTGTTGGTGCCGGATGCCACTGGCCTGGGTGCATAATCTGTTCCAGTTTTTTCCCAGATAATCTTGCCTTTGAGGGATGACCTTTTCATCGCTTTCCCATTCCGGAAAGAGAGTGAGCAGAGTTT
>NZ_EQ973637.1:169173-174266 GCF_000157915.1 Phocaeicola coprophilus DSM 18228 = JCM 13818
GAGCGGACAGGACAGCTTCCAGTCTTTTTGTTCCAATTCGATCCGGCTGGTCACTGCTTTCAGCTGTTCCTGTGCCTGCCGGTAGCCAGTAGTCTCATCTTTCAGTTTGCGGATCAGCGAATCTGGATCCTGCTTCCAGCTTTCGTTCCAGTCGTTCCATTTCATCTTTTCCGTAATCCGCAGGTGAAGGGTCCGGATGTTGTTCTTTTCATTTTCTATCCAGGATGTTCCGGTCTGGATCTGATTCTTCCGGTCGTTCAGTTCTTTTTCAGCCTGGATAAAGGCACGCTGGGCTTCATTGCCCAACTCCTGCATCTGGTCCTTTTGTTTCTGTAACTGTTGTATATTCTGTAAAAGATTATCTGCTTTCTCCAGTTGCAGGGATAGACTTTTTATTTCCTGATCTGCATCTTCCGTTGTCTGGCGGATCAGAGCCTGTGTGGCTTCAATGCCGGGTTGAGGCCGGATGCCTAGGAACGTACAGAGGTCTTGAACCTGACGGCGGGTTATCTGATATCCTTGTTTGAAATTTTCTGTATTCTTATGGCTTGCCTGCTGTTGCTCGGTAAGTTGTTTTTGCAGGCTGAGATTGGCTTTCAACGATTGTCCGGCTTCGTCATAATTCTTTTGTCTGAACTTCAGCTCCTCATAGATTGGCAGCAGAAGGGACTGAAAAGCTTCATCATGGGGAATGTCAGTTATCTTTTGTCCGCAGACAGGGCAGTGGTCACCTGCGACCAGGCGTGCACGGGCTTCCCGGGCCCAGTTCTCGGTAGCTTCTTTTTGCTTTCGGTATAGCGCATCCGTTTCTTCATAGCGCTGTTTGGCCTGGTTGAAAGTGGTCTGAAGATTTTCCTGTTCCTGTTGTACTGTGATCAGTTGGTTGAAAATTTTTTGTTCGGTTTCCTGTAAGGTATTCAGGCTTATCTGTTTTTCCCGGAGCAGAGTCAGTTCGTTGAGTAAAGAGACCAGTCCTTCTTTTCTTTTCTCTAAATCTGATTTCTGTGACTGCAGTCTGGGGGTATTGAATGCTTCCCAGCTTTTAGTCTGTTGGTCTATCTCTTTCTGGAGAGCAGCACTTGCCTGATTCTTTTCTTGTAAATTCTTTTCTTTGCTTAGCAGGCTCTTTTCCAGCTGCGGAATGGCTGCTGTCCATGTTATTACTCGCTGGCGATATTCCTGTTCTTTCCGTTCGGCTTCCATCAGGTTTTTCAGGTCGGCCAATATACCCTGACTTTCTTCAAACATCGGAGCATATTCTGCTTTTTCTTTCAGGAAACCGCTTGTCTGTTGTTGTTTTTCCTGTAAGTCATTGAGCTGTTCCCGCAGGCCGACAAGTCCCTGGCATAGGATATGATACTGTGCTTCCATCCGGGAAGTTTCTTTCTCAAGTTCCATCTGCTGTGTTGTCAGATGATTGAAAGTCTGAAGCTGATTGCGGGCTTCCGCAGAGAGATTCCAGTCACGCAGTGTCTGCTCCCGTTGCCGGTATTCATCTGTTTTGAGGGCGGCCAGACTGGTTTCCCATTCCTGCTGCCGTTGTTGCCGGGCCTCTTTCAGCTCTTTATTCCGTTGCAGCCAGTTGCGTTTCTGAGTAACTGTATCCAGCTGTTTTTTACAATCCGTGGCTTCTTGCAGATTTTGCCGGATGGAAGTCCGGAGGGTTTCTTTTTCTTCTTCCGTCAGTAAGCGGATGCCGTTCAGTTTTTGTTTCTGGGTTTCGTAAGCCAGACGTCTCTGTTTGCTGGCCGCATAGATTTCAGCACCGATACGGGAATAGATGCCGGTGCCTGTCAGTTTCTCCAGAATATCCGATTTCTCACTTTCCTTACTTTGGAGAAATTTGGTAAAATCTCCCTGAGCGAGCAGAGTGGTGCGGCAGAACTGTTCAAAGCTCAGTCCTACGGCTTTCTGTATTTCAGCTTTGATTTCTGCTATCTTGGTAAGCTGGATACCGGTCTTTCGGTTTTCCAGGGTCCATTTGACGCTTTGCAGTGAACCGCTGACTTTCCGATGGGCACGGGCTACATACCAGCGGGCTGTGTAGGGGATATCGTTTGATCCTGTAAACTCCAGCTCTGACCAGGCCTCACCTGTATTTCTTCGCATCAGCTGGCGGTTGTCATTGATGGCAATATCTTCTTTCCTGCCGGAAGCTGTTTGTGCTGCGTCTTTATAACGCTCATTTTCGGCCCGGTCCATACGTGGCGTCTCGTTGTAGAGAGCCAGACAGATCGAATCGAGAATGGTCGTTTTTCCGGCTCCGGTTTCTCCGCAGATGAGGAACAGGGATTCTTCTCCCAGTGGTCCGTGCTCAAAATCAATGACAGCATCTTCAATGGATGCGAGGTTCCGGATGGTCAGTTTCTGTAGTTTCATGGTGGTATGGTTTAAAATGAACAGGGATCAGATATCTTTTGCATGGACCTGAGCGATGACTTCCTGCATCAGTGTACAGAGTTCTTCGTCCATTTCTTCTCCTTCTGCTTCGCGATAATAGCGTCTGGCTATATCCAGCGGGGACATCTCTTTTACTTCCTGAATGGTAAGGGCAGTTTCGGGTGTAGCCTGTTCCTGTTGTTCCCGGGTGCATTTGATGTAACAGAACCGGCAGGCTTTCCCCCGGGTTGCGGCAGAAGCTTTTTCGTTGCAGTCAGGAGCCAGATAGTCCCGGATCAGCACATTCAGGCGGATATAGGTCTGTTCGTGGTCAGGATAGGCCTCCAATGCTTTCAGAGCCTCATCGAAAGGAACCGGAGTGGCAGGAAGAGTCAGCAGGGGCCATGGGTTCCGGATACTTCGGGTTGTGATTTCAGGCTGTTCTCCCTGATGCCGGATTTGTACGATGGTGACTGAATGCGGATAAGTCTCATCAAAGCTGACAGGTAACGGTGTACCGCAATAGCGGGCATGATTCTCGGATCCTTTCAGGGTCTGGGGGCAATGGATGTGTCCCAAAGCAAGGTAATCGTATCCTTTTCCGAGTGTGGAAAGAGAAATGAATTCCATTCCTCCGGCTGAATCATCCTGGCCGGTGCGGTCACTGCCTTCTACTGAAAGATGTGCCATGAGGACAACAGGAAGCTGCTGGGTATTTTGTTTTCCGGTTTCATCCAGCAATGCCTGAAAGAATCTGGATTGCCGTTCTTCCCGGGGCGTGTCGTCACTCAGTATGGGAAAGTTTTGCGGATAGACATGGGGCATAGCTGCTACATATCCGACAGGATTCCCGTCCTGACCGGGAATTGCGATGATTTGTTTTTCCCAATTCACGGCAGAGCCGCAACGTTCAATATGGCCGATAACCTTTACCCGGAAATGATCCCACAGATTACTGTCTATTTCCAGTTTGGAACTGCTGTCGTGGTTTCCCGCCGTAACGACAATGGTCATTGACGGGCAGGCCTGATGAATACGTAGCAGTCCGTCGGTGTACATTTTCTGTGTAGCAGCAGATGGAGTAGAGTAGTGATAGATATCTCCGCTTACCACCATGACATCCGGTTGTTCCTCCTGTACAATTCCGGTCAGCTGGTTGAGGAAGCAGATCTGTTCCTCGCTGCGATCGTAGTTGTAGAGAGCGTGTCCCAGATGCCAGTCGCTTGTGTGAAGTATTTTCATGGAGCAGTTGCTTTAAAAACAGGTTTGCTTGCCTGATTCTCCGTTTCGAATCCGTACCAATATGTGATCCCGCTGTTTTCGCCGGGCAGCAGGCAGAGCCGGAGTCCTTCATGATACGTTCCGAAGCAGACGGTCCATTGCTCAGGAGGGGTTACATGTTTGGTCCGTACACGTTCAGCCGGTTGTTTCTTCAATGACATTCCGGCTTCGATCCATGCCCGGCTGACCGCACAGGTATAGTCCGGATAATGCTTTTGGCAGAATTCATAAAGAATGATACCCCGTCGTTCCAGTCCCAGGGGCTGGTCGATGACCCGAAGCTCAATCAGGTAATCCAGCATTTTATGCAGGAAATCTTCATGGTCCACAATGAGCTGTCGGGTGATGCCTTGCCAGGCCGGTGTGTTATAGAATCCGTCCAGCAGGCGGGATAACTGTCGGGCTGTCTGGAGTTCGTCGGCTGTGATTTCCCGGGTTTCCAGTACTTCGTACGGAGGCATCGGGGAGTATCGGATACCGAGTTCTTCGGCTCTTCGGCGCATTTCTGTTCCCGGGAGGAGTTTCAGAGACTCCAGCTGAATTTCTCCGGCCGGATAACCGGCCAGGGTGCGTACATCCTCAAAGATCTCTTCCAGCCGGTAAAGCGGAAGTCCGGCAATCAGGTCAGCATGGGTTTCCATATTGGGAAGGCTGCACAGGAAGCGGAGTCCGCTCAGGGCATCTTTCAGTTTCCCCATACGCTTGCTGACAGCAAGTACCGGTTCGCGCAGACTTTGTATACCGGCTTCCAGATGGAGTAATCCCTCCGGCATCTTTGCAAGCGCCGTTTTCAGTTCCTCTGTCAGCAGAGCGGGATGGATCTCCAGATGGAACCGTATATCAGGAAACTCACAGAAAATATTGAGTAAAGCCTGGGCGTGCCGGTTGTTGTAATTGAAGGTGCGGTCCAGAACCCGGATGTTCCGGATGCCATGATCATGGATGGTCTGAATCCGTTCCCGGATTGTTTCTACGGGCAGACTGCGTACCGGTTTTTCTCCGCCGCTTACGCAGAAGGCACAGGTGTTGAAACAGCCACGGGTTGTCTCCAGTTGTACGAAAGGTTTGCTCCAGTTGAACAGCTTGCTGCACTCGGGTGGGGTAAGTGACTGGAAGTTTGCGACACGTGCCAGACCGTTGTCGTGATAGTTCCCGTCTTTATCCAGATAGCACAGTCCGGTGATCTCTTCCCATGCATCCGGCTTATTCCAGACGCGGAGCCACTGGGGAACGACTTCTTCACCTTCGCCCCGGAACACGCAACTGACAAATGGGTTGCGCCGGAGGAAAGCTGCATTGTCACCCAGAAATTCAGGTCCTCCTAAAGTGATGCAGCAATGCGGCAACAGTGCTTTGACGCGTGAGAGTACGTGCATCAGTACCTCATGGTTGAACAACCAGCAGGTAGCTGCTACAATATCAGGATGATGACG
>NZ_EQ973637.1:174505-217341 GCF_000157915.1 Phocaeicola coprophilus DSM 18228 = JCM 13818
TGACGGTAAACTTCTCCGGCTGTCATGCCGGGATTTTCGTTGATGGTTGCGGAGACGATTTCCCAGGTAACCGAGGGATTGTCTGCAACTTGTGCGTGTAAAGCCGGAAGGGCCAAAGAAGAATGTGCGTATGAACTGTTCAGGTCCAGCCAAAGTATTTTCATGCAGGCAGAGAAGATGGGGAAGGAAAGTCTATCTATAAAAAAGGCCGTATCAAAGAAAAAAGAGAGTTGACCTCATTCTTTGATACAGCCTTAGTAAAAGTATTTTTTAAATCAAGTATTGTGAGCTGATAGATTCGTTAGTCATCACGCGGCGGATGGTCTCAGCAAACATGTCAGCGATAGACAGCTGTTTAACCTTAGCGCAACGGTTAGAGTAAGGAATACTGTCGGTAAATACCATTTCTTCCAGCTGAGAGTTCTGTACACGTTCAGATGCAGGACCTGACATTACTCCGTGAGAAGCAATGGCACGTACAGAAAGAGCTCCGGCTTCTTTCATGATGTCAGCAGCCTTGGTGATGGTACCGGCTGTATCTACCATATCGTCGATCAGAATTACATTCTTGTCTTTTACGTCACCGATGATCTGCATGGAAGCAACAACATTTGCTTTTTCACGAGTCTTGTGACACAGAACCAAAGGTACATCCAGGTATTTAGCGTATGTGCTGGCACGCTTGGAACCACCTACGTCAGGAGTAGCGATAACCAGATTTTCCAGATTCAGTGACTGGATGTAAGGAACGAAGATACCTGAAGCATACAGGTGGTCAACCGGAATATCGAAGAATCCCTGAATCTGATCTGCGTGGAGATCCATTGTGATCAGACGGTCGATACCAGCTACGCTCAGCAGGTCTGCAACCAGTTTGGCACCGATTGAAACACGCGGTTTGTCTTTGCGGTCCTGACGTGCCCAACCGAAATAAGGAACGACAGCGATAATGCTCTTTGCAGAAGCACGTTTTGCTGCATCGATCATCAGCAACAATTCCATCAGATTGTCTGAGTTGGGGAAAGTTGACTGTACGAGGAATACATGTTGTCCACGGATAGACTCTTCGTAAGATACTGCGAATTCGCCGTCGGCAAAATGTGTGATGTTCATGTTACCCAGCGGGCAACCCAGGCTGTTGCAGATTTTTTCTGCGAGGTATCTCGAATTTGTACCCGAGAATACTTTAAAAGGTGATGTTTCGCTCATTGTGTAATTAGATATATTTCCTTAATAATGATGCAAAGTTACGCCATTTCTTCAAGCCGGACAAGTTTTGTCCTGAAAAAATGTATCTGACTTAGTCGGCCAGCCGCTTTAATTTGCGGAAGTGGGCGATCAGTTCCTGATAATTGTAGTCGTAGGCCGGATCAAATTTGTTCCAGAGAGTTCCCATGATGGCAGCACCTCCGAATCCGAAATCCTTGACGCGAAGTAAATTGTTTTCGTCAATGCCTCCCAATGCAATGACCCGGCGGTCGATAATGCCGTTCTTGACTGCAGACCGGATTTCTTCTGCTGTGTATCCCGACTTATAATCTTGTTTGGAAATACTGTCAAAGATCGGACTCAGGAATACGTAATCGCATCCCGGTTTGTATTGTTTCACTTCCTCCAGTGAATGACAGGAACAGCTGATGTGGCCGGAATAACAGGCAGGAGGTTCCGGATTTCTCCGGTTCAGATGGATTCCTTTCAGGTTATATTCTTTTTTCAGATAGAAATGCCCATGAACGACGATTCGTTTGTGATATTTTTCAGGAATGAGCGTAAGCAGACGTTCCGCATAGACCGGCGCAGTGTCGGGCTTACGCAGATGAAGGATATCAAGCCCTTCATCAAACAGAGTGGTCAGAATCTTGTCTTCTTCCACAAAATACGTGGGAGTCGTTATCAGTATTAATTTCATGTAAACACAAATTAAGCCGCAAAGGTAATAATTTGTTTTAAATTTAAAGCATTATTGTGTATGATTCCATGGTGCGGAGATCAATTTGCCATAGTTTCCCGCTTAATACTTCTCCGTAACCCCCGATGATTTTCATGACTTCGTTGGCTTCCATGCAGCCGATTACTCCCGGAGTAACTCCTAATACTCCTTTGAAAGGGGCAGGCATGGCAAGCATTTCTTCTTCATCGGGATATAAGGTACGGTAGTCAGGGCCTCCCTGGTAGTTGAATACGGATACCTGTCCTTCGAAAGCCAGAATTGCACCATATACATAAGGACGTCCCCAGTGGGCACATGCGTCGTTAATTATGTATCGGGTGGTAAAATTATCACAACCGTCCACGACGATGTCATAGTTGGCAATCAGTGATGCGGCATTCTCCTTCGTGAGCCGTGTGGGATAGGCATTGATCCGAATGTCATGATTCAGGGCCTGCAGACGCTTTTGTGCCTGTAAAGCTTTGGAGAGACCGATTTCGTCTTCTGTATAAAGCACCTGACGCTGCAGGTTGCTTTCGCTTACGACATCATCATCAACCAGTCCGATCGTACCAACACCCGCACCTGCCAGATAGAGGGCGATGGGGGAACCAAGTCCCCCAACGCCGACAATCAGTACACGGGCTTTGCTGAGTTTCTCCTGTCCGGTCTTGCCGATTTCCGGAAGGATTATCTGCCGGTTATAGCGCTCCATGTTTTCTGTCTTCATCCTACGGTCTTGAATAAATCGAAGGAAGCATCCCAATCCTTCCATACAGGTTCACGTCCCAGAGCCTTCAGGGCTTTCTCCACTTCCACAGCCTTGCGTTCATCGCTGACATGGAATTGTTCCAGGGCCTGAGGATAGGTGTAATATCCGCCCGGCTCCGTTTTGCTTTCGGCACTCATGGTGGTTACTCCTAATGTTGCCATGTGATCGCGGATGTTGGCCGGTTCACGGGTTGAATAGGAGATGTCCACGTCGTGATCAAATATTCGCATGGCGAATGTAACCTGAGCCAGTTCCCGGTCGCTCATGATGACATTCGGCTGGAAACCTCCGTTTTCGGAAGGACGCATACGGGGGAAGTTGACGCTATACTTGGTCTTCCAGTAATGTTTCTGGAGGTAACGCAGGTGATAGGCCATCATGGTGATATCCGTCCGCCATTCCTTTTCCAGTCCGATCAGGACACCCATACCGATGGAATGTACGCCGGCCTGTCCCATCCGGTCGAAACCATTGACACGCCATTCGAATTTGGATTTCATGCCCCGCGGATGATAAATGTTGTAATGTGCCTTGTTATAAGTTTCCTGGAAGCAGATTACTCCATTCATTCCATGCTTGATCAGTTCCGCATATTCTTCCGTTTTCAGAGGCATGACTTCAATCTTCAGATTGGAAAAATAAGGTTTGGCCAGATCGAGTGCCCGGGCAATGTAAGGAACCCCCGCCTTGGCCGGATTCTCTCCGGTAACAAGCAACAGGTTCTCAAAAGGAGCCAGTTTCTTGATGGCCTTGTATTCGTTTTCGATTTCCTCTTCTGTCAGAATGGTACGCTTCATGGGATTGCTGATGTGGAAACCGCAATAGACACATGAGTTGGTACATGAGTTGGTGATATAAAGCGGAATGAACATGGAGATAGTCCGTCCGAAACGTTCTTCGGTATATTTGCGACTCAGCCGGGCCATTGTTTCCAGATACGGTTCTGCTGCAGGCGAGATCAGTGCCATGAAGTCGTCTATATCGCAATGTTCTTTAGCCAAGGCGCGGCGTACATCAGCGTCTGTCTTCGACAGGATGCGTTCCGTCGTTTCGTCCCAGGATATTTTTTCTAATTCTTCGCTAAACATGTTTTTCTATTCCTTAGTCTTTTTGTTCTTTTTTCTTTAAGTCGTGTGACAAGCGCATGGCGCAGAAGTTCGGGCCGCACATGGTGCAGTATTCCCCATCGAGATGACGTCCGGCACGGAAATAAGTCTGAGCCCGTTCGGAATCAAGTGAAAGATCAAACTGGTCTTTCCAGCGGAATTCATAGCGTGCCTTGCTCAGGGCATTGTCGCGAACCTGTGCGCCGGGATGTCCTTTGGCCAGGTCGGCAGCATGAGCGGCAATCTTATAAGTCACGACACCTACCCGTACGTCTTCCTTGTCCGGCAGGGCGAGATGTTCTTTCGGAGTAACGTAGCAGAGCATGGCTGTACCGAGCCAGCCGATCTGGGCTGCGCCGATGGCTGAGGTAATGTGATCGTAGCCCGGAGCAATATCCGTTACGAGGGGGCCCAGTGTATAGAACGGTGCATTGTGGCATTTTTCAATCTGGCGTTCCATGTTTTCCTTGATTTTGTGCAAGGGTACATGGCCCGGTCCTTCGATGAAGGCCTGTACATTCTTGGCCCAGGCACGGACAACCAGTTCGCCCATTGTATCAAGTTCGGCAAACTGAGCCTCATCGTTGGCATCCTGGATACATCCCGGACGGAGACCGTCGCCCAATGAAATGGCTACGTCGTATTGGGCAAGGATGTCACAGATGTCGTCGAAATGTTCATACAGGAATGATTCGCGGTCGTGAACCAGGCACCATTTGCTCATGATGGAACCGCCTCGTGACACGATTCCGCACAGGCGCTTGTCGGCCAGATGTACGTTGTGACGGCGGATTCCGGCATGGATCGTAAAATAGTCTACTCCCTGTTCACACTGCTCGATCAGCGTATCGCGATAGATTTCCCAGGTCAGGTCTTCCACCTTGCCGTTTACCTTTTCCAGTGCCTGATAGATAGGAACGGTTCCTACGGGTACCGGACAGTTGCGGACGATCCATTCACGAGTTTCATGGATGTTTTCACCCGTAGAAAGGTCCATGAGAGTATCGCCTCCCCATTTGCAGCTCCAGACAGCCTTTTCCACTTCTTCGTCGATGCTTGAAGTCGTGGCAGAGTTTCCGATATTGGTATTGATCTTGACCAGGAAGTTCCGGCCGATGATCATCGGTTCTGCTTCGGGATGATTGATGTTGGCAGGCAGAACGGCACGGCCTTCTGCAATTTCCTGGCGGACAAATTCCGGAGTGATGTAGGTTTCAATACCCAGTTCGCGGCAGTTCATGTTCTCGCGGATAGCCACATATTCCATTTCCGGCGTGATGATGCCCTGTTTGGCATAGTACATTTGCGTACAGCATTTTCCGGCTTTAGCCCGGTAAGGCAAGGCAATGTGTTCGAAACGCAGATGATCCAGTGAATGGTCGTCGCGGCGCATCCGTCCGTATTCGGAGGTGATTTCCGGAAGCTGTTCTACGTCGCCGCGCTTGACTATCCATTCTTCACGCAGACGGGGCAGACCTTTTTTCAGGTCTACTTCAATATTCGGATCACTGAACGGTCCGCTGGTATCATAGATATACACGTCGGGATTGGGAGTAATGACTTTCTCGCCGTTCTCGAAGGTGGTGCTGGGAACTTGTTTCACTTTGCGCATGGCAACACGGATTTCAGGAAATAAAGTTCCCGGCATATATACTTTTTCAGATCGTGAAAATTTGATTCGTTGGTTCATACGGTTATTCTTTTGCGCTGCATGAAAAGATGCAGCGGATTATTCATTCAGAAAACTTGTCAGAGGAGAGCTGGCTTCTGCTACGAAACTGTCAGCCTGGGTTCCCAGTCCGGCTTCATAAGCCCGGCGTCCGGAGATCACAGCTTCCTTGAAGGCCTGGGCCATAGCTACCGGATCGCCGGCAACGGCAATGGCTGTATTGACCAGACAAGCGGACGCTCCCATTTCCATGGCTTCCGCTGCATGGCTGGGTGCACCGATTCCTGCATCGACTACGACGGGAATGTTTGCCTGTTCGATGATGATGCGCAGGAAGTCACGTGTCTGTAATCCTTTGTTTGTTCCGATAGGAGCACCCAGAGGCATTACGGTTGCAGCTCCGGCTTCTTCCAGGTGTTTGCACAAGGTCGGATCGGCCTGGCAGTAGGGAAGTACCACGAATCCCATCTTAACCAGCTTTTCCGTAGCTTTCAGTGTCTCGACAGAATCGGGGAGCAGATAGCGCGGATCCGGATGGATTTCCAGTTTCAGCCAGTTTGTTCCGAAGGCTTCGCGGGCCATCTGGGCTGCAAAGATTGCTTCCTCGGCATTGCGTACGCCGCTGGTGTTTGGCAGCAGCTGGATATGAGGATGAAGAATATGCTTCAACATGTCATCTTCTTTGTTTTCCAGTTCAATGCGTTTCATGGCAACAGTCACCATTTCTGTATCTGAAGCCAGAATTGCTTTTTCCATCAGATCGTTTGAGTTGAACTTTCCGGTTCCTAAAAACAGGCGTGAATGGAATTCACGTCCGGCGATGATAAGTTTTTCCATTTATGTAAGGTTTTAGTTATTTATACGTTCTGTATTTTCGGATTTCTTCCAGAATGCGGTGAGTTTCTTCTGCGGGAGAGTCTGCACGCAGGATCGTTCCGCTCAGGGCGATGCCTGACACGCCGGTTTGCATGATGGCCGGTATGTCATCGCAGGTAATGCCTCCAATTGCAACGATGGGGAGCTCTATGTGCTCCTGTTTCATGGTTGCAACGATGTTCCGGTACCCGTCGAGTCCTAAAATAGGGCTGAGATTCTTTTTGGTCGTCGTGAAACGGAAAGGGCCGCATCCGATGTAATCGGTACCTGCCTGATGAAGGCGGCGTACATCTTCTATGGTATTTGCCGTGCCGCCGATGATGAACTGTTTGCCCAGAATCTTCCGGGCTTCATCTACGGGCATGTCGTTTTTGCCCAGATGTACCCCGTCGGCTCCGGTCTTGCGCACAATTTCCACATGATCATCAATAATGAATGTAGCTCCATGCTCGCGGCAAAGAGGCAGGATGCGCAAGGCTTCCCGGGTGATCTCTGCTTCGGATGCATCTTTCATGCGCAGCTGGATCCAGCGGCAACCGCCTTTGAGAGCCATGCAGGCCGAATCGAAGTAGGAATAGCGGTCAGTGTAATGAGTGATGAATTGTAATTCCATGACTTTATCCTCCACAGGCTGCTTTAATGATGACCAGACTGTCTCCGTCTTTTACGGTCTGTTCAGCCCATTGGGCGCGGGGAATCATTCGGTTGTTCAAGGCGATGGCTACTCCCTGAGCCGGAAGTTCCAGCTGACGGGCCACATCAGCCAGGGTATTTCCTTGTGTCAGTTCGGTCTCTTTGTTGTTTACCAGTATCTTCATAATTTAATTGCTTTAAAAGTATGAAGTAAATCCAAAGAGTGCTCTAGCAGGGAGAGGGCAGGAAAAATATGCCGATAAGCAACAATCCCTTCGTCGGTGCTAACCGCATCAGGTTCGTAGGGTATGATCTCAGCCCGTCAGGTAGGGCACCCCTTTGTTTTACTTGCTGGCAAAGGTAGTTAAAAGTTTGGAACGTGGGACGGTTTTAGTGCTTTTTTAACGTGAGTTCAACATAAAATCCTGCAGCTGCTCCACCTTCGCAAGGTTCGTTACGTGCTTACCGATGCTTCGGCCGGTGCAGAAGGATGTTATTTCTGTATCGATTTCCAGCTGCAAGTCGATTGATTTTCATTTGGAAGTTGATTGATTGCCTGTTGGAAATCGATCGACTTCGCCTTGTCAGTCAGACAAAATGTCCTCAGTCTGGAGGCGCAGGGTGCGGTGAAACCTCTTTTAAGTTCACAGAACATGATGTCAGTCGGTGGCGGAACATATTTAAGGGTTGTCGCGGAACAGCTGTACTTTGACGCCGAAAGAGAAACGCAGAATGTCTTTCATGCTCAGACTGCTGTTGGTTGCTTTACTGACCAGATACAGTTCGCACGTACTCACTTCGTAGAAGAGAGAGACAGAACGGAGCAAGTCATGTTCCGGACTGAATGCAACTCTCTGTCCGATGAAAATATACGGACGCAGTTTGGTGCTGAATTTGTAGTAACGGTTCGGATAACGTCCGGGTTCTTTCTTCCAGAAATCTTCTCCGGCTATCGTTGTCACATATAAGCCGCAATAGAAAGGTTCTATGGCCCAGTGTCTGTCGAAACTGACACTCCAGGGGATGTAGTTCTGCTTGACGGTAAAGGTCAGTCTGAACTGATCCGCATATTTTCTGGGGAGATATCCGACCAGAAAGTCGGTTTCCCACTGACACCGTTTCCCATAATCCCATCCCACGCCGAAGGCTGTCACGCCCATTCCTCCGGCATATTGCATTTTGGCATGCGTAGGCTTCAGCCTTTCCCATCGTTCATATTTCAGGTGTACACGCTTATCCCATTTCCTTTCCTGCTTCAGCGTCAGACTGTCTGCCGGTGCGGTTGTCTGTGACAAGGTGAAGAGAGGGAGCAGGCAGAAGGCGGATAATCCT
Organism: Phocaeicola coprophilus DSM 18228 = JCM 13818; assembly: GCF_000157915.1. Classification (GTDB taxonomy): domain Bacteria; phylum Bacteroidota; class Bacteroidia; order Bacteroidales; family Bacteroidaceae; genus Phocaeicola; species Phocaeicola coprophilus. Next base: position 182,824 of record NZ_EQ973637.1, read on the forward strand.
GTTTTAATAATTGACCACTTCATACAGGTATTCATTTTCTTTAAGGGTAAAACGGAGGTACGCCCGTTTCTTGGCGCAGGTACATTCATAATATAAAATGCCGTCATCGAAAAAATCATTTACCTGGATACTGTGTCCGTGTCCGTAAACACAGAACTGCAGGCCCGGGAACTGGCGCAGATACAGCTGAAACACTCTGGCCACATTGTTGTTGAACTGTTCGGAATACGGTCCGGCATGCATGGCAACGATTGTTCTGCGTATGTCGGGTGAAAGGTTTTTCAGCAACTTTTCCAGAAAAGAGAAATCCGGAATGGCATCTGAATAATCGAACTCCAGCGCATTGGTATTTAAGCAGATAAAAAGAACGTCTCCGGCGGTAAATGAAAAGTTTTCTTCTCCGAAAATACGGTTGAACACCTCTTTCCCGGTTGCCAGACAGTCGTGGTTGCCCAGCAGACAGACATAAGGAACGGAAAGACCGTTCAGGATGTCCCGCTGCTTCTCGAATTCCAGTTTCATCCCGAAGTCGGACAAATCTCCCGTATGGACAACAAAGTCGATGCCTCCTTTCTCATTCATGTCGGCCACGGCGTCTTCCGTCTCGTCATACCATCGCTGGGTGTCGCTGATGACGGCAAATGAGAATTCCTTTTTCCCATCGAGTGCCGTTTCAATGCGTTGAATATTTCTGGCATTGACCTCTGTTTCACCGTCAATGTCGAGATCGTACGGATGATACTCAATCATGTCGCAGGCCTGCAAGAGTCCGGACAACGGCAAAAGCAGCGCGAACAGGTATCGTATATAAAGAGTTTTGCTGATTTTCATGATGCTTGCATTTTATTTGCAAAGGAAAGGATAAAAAAGAAAACGAATGGTATTCAAAAGTCGGTAAAAATGTTCCAAAAAGTAGGACTTTCTGAAAAATCATTATTTTTAGGTATTTCAGAACTCTCTTTCTTGCTCTTACTTTGCAATGTCAAATCAAGAAAGAATAAGATATGAAAAAGACTGGAATTTTTTATGGATCAACGACTGGCACTACGGAGTCTGTTGCCGGCCGGATCGCCGATGTTTTGGGCATTTCCTCTGCGGATGTCCACGATGTAAGCAAACTGACAGCCGAACTTGTTTCCGGTTATGAAGTTCTTCTGCTCGGAACCTCTACATGGGGAGACGGAGAGTTGCAGGATGACTGGTATGATGGTGTCAAGGTGCTGAAGGGAATGGATTTGTCTGACAAACTGGTCGGCTTGTTCGGATGTGGGGATTCGGAGTCCTATCCGGATACTTTTTGTGACGGAATGGGAATCCTTTATGGAGACCTGAAGAATTCCGGTTGTCGCTGGATAGGTGCCGTTCCTGCACAGGAATATACTTATGCTTCTTCCATCTCCGTGATTGACGGGCTTTTTGTAGGTCTGGCTCTTGATGAGATGAATGAAAGTGATCAGACGGATACCCGCATTGCTTCATGGGCGGAAATACTGAAAGCGGATCTGGTATGATTGCTCCTGATATAAATCCTGTAGAGCTGAAGGTTTTCCTGAACCATATTTATGAACTCAAGAAAGGTGTGCGGCAGATGGTTCTTTATACAACTAACAGGAAGTATGAAGCATTTGCTGTACGCCGCTTGAAAAGTCAGCGTATTCGTTTTGTCATTCAGCCTGTTGATGAGGAACGGATCAATCTGTTTTTCGGCAAACCGGAATGTATCGATGCTATCCGTATGATGGTGAACCGTCCGCTGAATCTGTTGACGCCGGAAGAGGATTTCATCTTGGGAGCCATGTTGGGATATGACATCTGTGCGCAGTGTAAACGGTATTGTGACCGGAAGATACGGCGGAGATGTCTGGCTGAAAGCTGAGATAACAGGGTAAAGCTGCTTTGGGAAAAGGGCAGGGCACGGGCGGCTTCGCATTTGAACGTTGATTTTTGTGCGATCATTTTTTTCATCGTATATTTGCGCCATGAAATGTGTTTTTCTTGTCATAGGTTTCCTTTCAGTCGCTTTGGGCTTTGTCGGGATTTTTGTTCCCGTATTGCCTACCACTCCTTTTCTATTGTTGGCGGCTGCCCTGTTTTTCCGGAGTTCTCCCCGGGCATATGCCTGGTTGATGCAACACCGGTGGCTGGGACCTTATATCCGCAGCTTTCGTGAGGATCGCGCCATCCCGTTGCGGGCAAAGGTACTGGCCTTGTCTTTATTGTGGATTACCTCTGTACATTGCATCGTATTTCTTTTCGACTCCTGGTGGCTCCGGTTGCTGATGGGAGGCATTGCCGTGGGAGTTACTGTTTATCTGCTTTCTTTTAAGACACGTCGCACACATGAATAATATCAGTTTTATTACCCGGGCTGAGGCTGTTTCCCGTATGAATGAATGGGGAAGGCGGCAAGTTCCTTTTTTCTTTCTGACAGATGCTGACGGAGAAAAGTGTCTGGTAGAGCCGCTTGACCGTATTCCGGCGGATGAACTCCGGTTTGCTTTTCCGGGAATGTCTAATGCCGGAGAGTGCGAAACCCCGTATCCGCAGTCATTCTCATGGCTTTCTCATCCGCAGTCGTTCGAAACGTATAGCCGTTCATTTGAAATTGTCTATCGCAATTTGCATGCGGGGAATTCTTTTCTGACGAATCTGACCTGTATGACTCCGGTTGATACCGATCTGACTCTTTTGCAGGTGTTTGAACATGCAAAGGCCCGCTATCGGGTTTGGCTGAAAGACTGTTTTGCCTGTTTCTCTCCGGAAATATTTGTCCGTATTCAGAAGGGATATATCTATTCTTATCCGATGAAAGGTACGTTGGATGCAACCTTGCCGGATGCTGCCGGCCGCTTGCTGGCTGATGAAAAAGAGACGGCAGAACATGCGACGATTGTCGATTTGATCCGGAATGATCTAAGTCAGATTGCTACGGAGGTCTGTGTCCCCCGCTATCGTTATCTGGAAACTTTGCAGACTCATTGCGGACCGCTGCTTCAGATGAGTTCGGAGGTACGGGGACGTTTGCCGGAAAACTATCTGGAGCATCTGGGAACTTTCTTCTTCCGTCTGCTTCCTGCGGGATCGGTTACCGGGGCGCCTAAAAAGAAAACGGTGGACATAATCCATGAAGCGGAAACCGGAGAACGCGGATTCTATACGGGAGTTGCAGGATGGTTTGACGGACAGAATCTGGACAGTGCGGTGCTGATCCGTTTCCTGGAACAGACTCCCGAAGGCAGGCTGGTTTTTAAAAGTGGGGGAGGCATAACCTTTCAGAGTGATGTGAAGAGTGAGTATGAGGAAATGAAAAGAAAAGTTTATGTGCCGATTTATTGAGACCATACGCCTGGAGCATGGAAGAATCCTGCATGCCGGTTATCACAACCGGCGGTTGAACGCAACTCGCCGCGCTTGGTGGGGCGAAATGCCGGATTTGCATGTGGAAGATTATATTGTGCCGGAGTATACGGAGCGGACGCGATGCCGGATTGTTTATGGCCGTGAGATTGAGAGCGTGGAATACTTTGCTTATCAGCCCCGTCAGGTTCGCCGGCTGAGGCTGTTGGCTTGTGATACGATTGAATACCGTTACAAACAGGCAGACCGTTCCTTGCTGGATCAGCTGTATGCTTTACGGGGCGAAGCTGACGATGTGCTGATTGTACGGGAAGGGCTGATTACGGATACTTCCATAGCTAATGTTGCCTTATGGGACGGACGGCGATGGGATACGCCGGCCCGTCCGTTGCTGGCTGGAACCCATCGTCAGAGGTTATTGGATCAGGGAATTATTCAGGAACGGGATATCCGGGTAGCAGATCTGCCTGCATATCGGAAAATATGCCTGTTTAATGCCATGCTCGATTTTGAAGAAGTCGTGACGGATGTCAGCCGGATTCTTATTCCAGCAGTTCATAACTGCTGATCTGAATGGGCATTTTCAGGTTGGGAAGCACTTTTTCCAGCATGATGCCTTCCAGGTTGTTGTATTCGTAGCCAAAGGTCGCACGAATCCCCTGAAGTATAAACTGGGTGGCACGGTCCAGAGCAATCGGCAAACTGTCTCCTTGCATTAAGGCTCCGGTAATGACGCTGGTAAATGTATCGCCTGTGCCCGGATAATGGGCGGGCAGATACGGACAGGTTACTTTCCAGTATCGGTTTCCGTTCCGGTTGTATGCATAGACCGAAGTCATGTGCGGATTGTCGCATACGGGAACGCTGGTGACAATTACGATTTCAGGGCCTGCGTCCGACAATTCCTTGAGATACGTTTTTAGTTCTGCATCCGATAAACTGGTCTGGTGAGGTTTGTCCAGAAGAAGGAACAGTTCTGTCAGGTTAGGAGTAATGATGTCTGCATGACGGATCAGCTGTCGCATTTCCCGTACCATTTCCTCTGTAATGCCTGTATATAAATGACCGTTGTCTCCCAATACGGGATCTGTAACAACCAGGTCTGTCGGACGGCGGAAGCGCTGGATAAAGGACTGTACGATCTGAGCCTGTTGCGCAGAGCCGAGGTAACCGGTATAAAAGGTGTTGAACTTGATATGAAGCTTTTCCCATTTTTCAATGATCTTTTTCATTTCTTCGGTCAGGTCAAGGAAAGAAAACTCCGGATATTGGGTGTGCGTGGAAAGTACGGCGGTTGGAAGGGGACAGACCTGAAAGCCCATTGTAGAAAGAATGGGAATGACTGCTGTCAGGGAAACACGTCCTACTCCGGAAAGGTCGTGCACGGCTACAATCTTTTTTACCTGGTTCTGTAATACGGCTCTATGCTCCGGCTGTTGTACGGCCGGCTTTTTACGGACCGTTTTGCGTGATTTCTCCCAGGCGGCTTTCCGGGCCTCGTACTGTTCGTATTGTCGTTCGATGTAATTATCTGCCATAAGAATCGTTCATATCTTGATATTGCTTGCAAAGTTGGTAAAAATCTAGCCAATATCTAAGGGTTTGACGGAAAACTTTGTGCGGATTGGCTGCTTTTTGTACCTTTGTAACCAAATGACTAATGAAAGATCTCTTATGAATATCCAGACTATCTTAGCCAATCTGAAGATTGAGCAGTTGAATCCCATGCAGCAGGCATCATTGAAAGCCTTTCAGGAAGGATGTGATCTGATTCTCCTTTCACCGACCGGATCCGGTAAGACTTTAGCTTATTTGCTTCCTTTGGTTTCTTCACTGAAGGAAGGAGTGGATGGCGTGCAGGCAGTTGTTTTGGTTCCTTCGCGTGAGCTGGCTTTGCAGATAGAGCAGGTATTCAAGGCCATGGGTACGGGCTGGAATGTTATGAGCTGTTATGGCGGACGTCCGGCGATGGAAGAACATCGTACCATGAAAGGAATACGTCCGTCTGTCATTATCGGTACGCCGGGACGAATGAACGACCATCTGGATAAGCAGAATTTTGACGCGTCGACGGTCCGTCTGCTGGTCATTGATGAGTTTGACAAATGCCTGGAGTTCGGATTCCAGGAAGAGATGGCGGAGGTCATTGGAAAACTTCCTGCTTTACGTCGCCGTTTCCTTCTTTCGGCAACCGATACGGAAGAAATCCCCCGTTTTACGGGATTGAATCAGACGGTCAAACTGGATTTCCTGAATCCGGAAGAACAGGTCTCTGAACGTTTACATATATATAAGGTGTGTTCACCGGCCAAGGATAAACTGGAAACTCTTTATAAGTTGCTTTGCTCGCTGGGCGATGCTTCTACACTTGTTTTCTGTAACCATCGTGAAAGTGTGGATCGGGTGATGAAATATCTGCATTCCCAGAAAGTTTACTGTGAAGCTTTCCACGGAGGAATGGAACAGGATGACCGGGAACGGGCCTTGTATAAATTCCGTAACGGAAGTTGTCATATCCTGATCTCAACGGATCTGGCTGCCCGCGGACTGGATATTCCAGAGATCCGGAATATTGTACACTATCATTTGCCGGTGGGTGAGGATGGATTTATCCACCGCAATGGCCGGACGGCCCGCTGGGAAGCTGAAGGTTCTGCTTATCTGATTCTTCATTCTGAAGAAAAACTGCCTTCCTGGTTACCGGAGATTTCTGAAGAATATGTCTTGCCTGAACAGCTGCCGAAACCGGCTTTGCCCAAGTTTGTGACTCTCTATATAGGAAAAGGGAAAAAGGATAAAATTAACCGGATCGACATTGTTGGTTTCCTTTCTAAAAAAGGAGGCCTGAACCGGGAAGACGTTGGACGGATAGACGTAAAAGACCATTATGCTTTTGCCGCTGTATCTCGTGTAAAAGTGAAACAAATGTTAAAAATGATACAAAATGAAAAGATAAAGGGGGTAAAAGCTTTGATAGAACTGGCAAAATAATAACTTTGTGCTATCTTCTCATTGGCAAAAAAGGGTTTCGGCCTTTTCATACTGCGGCTTCAGACTATCTCTTCAGGCCCCAGCTTATATTCATGTGTCAATTTGTTACTTAAAATGGATGCTCGCTGGCATAAATGAAGAAATATTTTTCTTTTTGCATAAAATTATCACGAAAACTTTTGGAAGTCTAGGAATAATCACTAAATTCGCAAGTGTAAGAACTAACCCAATGTTTAACCAAAACAAACTTCCAAATGAAAAAGCATAATTTTAATGCGGGACCTTCTATCCTGCCTCGTGAGGTAATCGAAAAGACAGCTCAAGCTATACTTGATTATAATGGATCAGGACTTTCGTTGATGGAAATCAGTCACCGCGCTAAAGACTTCCAGCCTGTGGTGGATGAAGCGGTTGCGCTGTTTAAGAAACTTCTGAATATTCCGGAAGGTTATTCGGTCTTGTTCCTGGGCGGAGGTGCAAGCATGGAGTTCTGTATGGTTCCTTATAACTTCCTCGAAAAGAAAGCAGCTTATCTGAATACGGGAACATGGGCCAAGAAAGCACTTAAAGAAGCGAAAGCTTTTGGTGAAGTGGTGGAAGTGGCTTCTTCCGAAAAGGATGGCTTTACTTATATTCCGAAGAACTATGAAGTTCCGGCTGATGTGGACTATTTCCATATAACTACGAACAATACGATCTATGGTACGGAATTGCATGCTGATCCTGATGTAAATGTTCCATTGGTGGGCGATATGTCTTCTGATATTTTCTCCCGTCCGGTAGATGTATCGAAGTATATTTGTATTTATGGAGGTGCACAGAAGAATCTGGCTCCGGCCGGTGTGACTTTCGTCATTGTGAAAGACGATGCGCTGGGTAAAGTTTCCCGTTATATTCCGACCATGTTGAACTACAAGACTCACGTAGAAAAAGGTTCTATGTTCAATACTCCTCCGGTAGTTCCTATTTATGCAGCTCTTCAGACCTTGCGCTGGATTAAAGCACAGGGCGGTGTAGAGGAAATGCAGCGTCGCGCTAAAGTTCGTGCGGAGATGTTGTATGCAGAAATAGACCGTAACAAATTGTTCCGCGGAACAGTTACGAATAAAGGCGACCGTTCACTGATGAATATTTGCTTTGTCATGGCCGATGAATATAAGGATCTGGAAGCAGAATTCCTGAAATTTGCGACAGAGAAAGGCATGGTCGGCATCAAGGGACACCGTTCAGTAGGCGGATTCCGTGCTTCCTGTTACAATGCAATGCCAGTAGAAAGTGTACAGGCACTGATTGACTGCATGCAGGAATTTGAAAAGATGCATTGATCTTAGCGCCTGATAAGGATTTTGACATCCGTTACCGCAGGTAGTAACGGATGTCTTCTAGTTTTGAAATTCATTCTATCTCTTGTAACTATTAATTTATTTTTCTATGAAAGTTTTAGTTGCCACAGAAAAACCGTTTGCCAAGGTAGCGGTTGACGGTATTCGTTCAGAAATAGAAGCAGCCGGTTATGAATTGGCTTTGCTTGAAAAATATACTGAAAAAAGTCAGTTGCTGGATGCGGTAAAAGATGCTGATGCTTTGATTATCCGTAGCGATATTATAGACGAAGAAGTATTGAATGCTGCTGGGCAATTGAAAATCGTGGTGCGTGCAGGTGCCGGATATGATAATGTCAGTCTGGAAGCAGCCACAGCTCATCATGTTTGCGTAATGAATACGCCGGGACAGAATTCAAATGCCGTGGCAGAACTGGCATTTGGTTTCATGGTAATGGCTGTACGTAACTTCTATGACGGAAAGTCAGGTACGGAGTTGAAAGGCAAAAAACTGGGTATTCATGCTTATGGTAATGTCGGACGGAATGTTGCACGTATTGCCAAAGGTTTTGGAATGGATATTTACGCATACGATGCTTATTGTCCGAAAGAAGCCATGGAGGCTGATGGCGTGAAGCCGGTTGATTCTCCGGAAGTTCTATATTCCACTTGTGATATTGTATCTTTGCACATTCCTGCTACCGCTGAAACAAAGAACTCCATTAATTATGATTTGGTGAATCTGATGCCGAAGAATGGTTTGCTGGTCAATACAGCCCGAAAAGAAGTCATTAATGAAGCAGATCTGCTTCGTCTGATGAACGACCGTGCTGATTTGAAATATATAACTGATATTATGCCGGTTCATCATGATGAATTTGCAGATCATTTCCCGGGACGTTATTTTTCTACTCCCAAGAAGATGGGTGCTCAGACAGCTGAAGCCAATATCAATGCAGGTATTGCTGCCGCCCGTCAGATTGTAGGATTCCTGAAAGATGGATGTGAAAAATACCGTGTAAATAAGAAATAAGTACTTCATAAATGTTGCCATGAGAATGAATGAAAATGAGAAGCGCATTCTGCTTCCTTTGGCCGTGGGCAATACGCTGTTATTGATCTCTTCTCTTTGTAAATCGCAATTGGGCGAGTTTGGAGATGGCCTATTATGCGGGATGACATTGATGTGTTATATCTATGCATTTATTCACATGGTAGTTTTTTTCAGAAATAATTTGAAACATTATGGCAATCGTTAAACCCTTTAAAGGTATACGTCCTCCCAAAGATTTGGTTGAACAGGTCGCTTCGCGTCCTTATGATGTGTTGAATTCAGCTGAGGCTCGTGCAGAAGCGGCTGGTAATGAAAAGTCGCTTTATCACATCATCAAGCCGGAAATTGATTTCCCGGAAGGAACAGATGAACATGATCCGCGGGTGTATGGCAAGGCTGCCGAGAATTTCCTGAAGTTTCAGGAGAAAGGATGGCTGGTACAGGACAAGAAAGAATGTTATTATATTTATGCCCAATCCATGAATGGCAAAACACAGTATGGTTTGGTCGTTGGTGCTTATGTTCCTGATTACATGAATGGAGTAATCAAGAAACATGAACTGACCCGTCGTGACAAGGAAGAAGACCGCATGAAGCATGTGCGCGTAAACAATGCCAATATCGAGCCGGTATTCTTTGCTTATCCGGATAATGATGTGCTGGATGCAGTTGTTGCGAAATATACGTCTCGCCAGCCGGAATATGATTTCATTGCACCGGGAGATGGCTTCGGTCATACATTCTGGGTAATTGATGAGGATGCCGATATTGCAGCCATTACGAAAGCATTCGAACAGATGCCTGCCTTGTATATTGCCGACGGACATCATCGCAGTGCTGCGGCAGCATTGGTCGGGGTGGAGAAGGCCAGACAGAATCCTAATCATAAAGGGGATGAGGAATACAACTATTTCATGGCTGTTTGTTTCCCTGCCAGTCAGCTGACAATCATTGATTATAACCGGGTGGTGAAAGATTTGAACGGTCTGACTCCGGCTCAGTTCCTGGATGCGCTGCGAAAACATTTTGACGTGGAAGAAAAAGGCACGGAAATCTATAAACCGGCTGCTTTGCATAATTTCTCTCTTTATCTTGACGGAAAATGGTATAGCCTGACAGCCAAACCGGGAACGTATGATGATCATGATCCGATTGGAGTACTTGATGTAACAATCTCTTCCAATCTGATTCTAGATGAGATTCTGGGCATAAAAGACCTGCGTTCTGACAAACGGATTGACTTCGTAGGCGGTATTCGTGGTCTTGGTGAATTGAAGAAACGGGTTGACAGCGGTGAGATGAAGATGGCGCTGGCCCTTTATCCAGTATCCATGAAGCAATTGATGGATATTGCTGATACAGGAAATATCATGCCGCCCAAAACAACCTGGTTTGAACCGAAATTGCGTTCTGGATTAGTGATTCATAGGTTAGATTGATTGTTTCAAGAAAACAAAATGCGGATTCTTGCCTGAGCCGTCAGACGACTTTGTGTAAGATCCGCATTTCTTGTTGGGGGATTTTCATTACCTTTGCGCTATGGAAGATACTTATAGAACAATCGAGGAAATGGCCGAGTCAGTTTATACTGAAAAGCGCAGCAAATTTATTGCCATTGCGCTTCCGGTGCGTACACTGACCGATGTGAAGAATTATCTGGAAGAATATCAGAAGAAATACTATGATGCCCGTCATGTATGCTATGCATATATGCTGGGACCAGCCCGTAAGGATTTTCGGGCCAATGATAATGGAGAGCCTTCAGGAACAGCAGGAAAACCGATTCTGGGGCAGATCAATTCCAATGAGTTAACCGACATTCTGGTTATCGTGGTACGGTATTTTGGGGGAATCAAACTGGGAACAAGCGGATTGATCGTAGCATATCGTACTGCTGCGGCACAAGCACTGGCCGAAGCCCGTGTAATCGAAAAAACAGTAGATGAGCAGGTGACCGTGGCTTTTGAATATCCGTTTATGAATGATGTGATGAGGATCGTTAAGGAAGAATCGCCTGAGATTGTAGAACAGTCATACGATATGGATTGTCTGATGACCTTGCGGATCCGGAAATCGCAGATGGACAAGCTCCGTTCACGTCTTGAAAAGGTAGAAACGGCCAGGTTTGTGGAGGTGTAACAGTTTTGTAATACATTTGACATGCCTGTTTTATCTGACTCAGATACCTTTGCCGCCAGAATAAAAAGACATAATCAATGAGAAAAATTGCATCTGTGCTGCTGGCGGCATTAACCATAGCCTCTGCAAGCGCCCAAGACTGGAAACAGTATCTGCCGGAAGTCCATGGAACGGTTCGGGGAAAATATGAGTATCAGACTTCCACTGATGAACAGCGTTTTCAAGTTCGTAACGCCCGAGTCAGTTTGGACGGAAAAGTACATTCCTTGGTAAGCTATAAAGCTGAAATTGACCTTTCTGATGAAGGACAAATCAAGATGTTGGATGCCTTTGCGCGTGTAACTCCTTTGGAAGATTTCAAAATCACTGTCGGACAGATGCGTGTTCCTTTCACTATTGATGCACATCGTTCTCCACATCAGCAATATTTTGCCAACCGTTCGTTTATTGCCAAGCAGGTAGGTAATGTCCGTGATGTCGGTGCAACCGTAGGCTATTCCATGGATGAAGGTTTTCCTTTTATCCTTGAGGGAGGACTGTTCAGCGGTTCGGGACTGACGGCCCAGAAAGAATGGCACCGTGTTCTGTGCTATTCGGCCAAGTTGCAGCTGATGCCGTGGAAAGATTATAATCTGACGCTGAGTACGCAGCGTATCCGTCCGGAAAATGTAAACATTTATATGTACGATATCGGTACTTATTATAAATGGAATAACTGGCATTTTGAGGTTGAAGGATTGTATAAACGCTATGCACATGATTCTTTCCAGGATGTATGGGCTGTAGATGCTTTTGTCAATTACGACTGGTTTATTCAGAAGAAGAAATTCCCGTTCAAGAAGATTTCCTTCCTGGCTCGTTTCGACTATATGGGCGATCACAGTGACGGTACGCTTAATGAGGACGGTCAGATGTATATCACCGATTATGAACGCAAGCGTGTTACCGGTGGTCTGACTTTCAGCTTCGGTAAACCGTTCCAGGCAGATTTACGCTTAAACTATGAAAAGTATTTCTACGATAACCAGGCATTGGTCAAAGCTTCAGAGCAGGATAAGCTGGTGGTAGAAATGATGGTTCGCTTCTAAAGAATCACACACAAAAAAGGCTTCGGCGTTTTGATGTGAACGTTTCGACGTTTGTGTCAAAACGCCGAAACGTTTTTTTAAAATCCCGAGGGCTTTTTTATGCTCTGAATCCGATACGTGCAGAAGCTTTCAGTTTCAGAGGATAACATTCCTGGAAGCGTTGGGCGGCAGAGGTAATGTCACAAGCTTCGATGGTGCAGAACAACTTCCGGCTGGAGATATCGGGGTGGGGAAGCGACATAATTCTCCGGGCCATACTCTTGAGAATTCCCTGGTTGATCAGGTTGTGTATCCAGCGTCCGTTTCCGAAATACTCATCACGTTGGGCAGAAGCCTCTCTGACCAGCAGTTCCAGTTGCCGGTCAGCTTCCGGTGTGAGAATGAAGTTCCGCTGCTGCAGTGAGCGGTGAGCCATTTCCAACAGTTCTTCAGCTGTGTAATCATCGAAGTAGAACCGGAGAGGAAAACGGTCTTTCAGTCCCGGATTACTTTGAAGCAGGATGTGCATTTTGTCTTCATAGCCTGCCAGAATAATGATCATGTCCGGATTGGGTTCGGAAAGAACCGTTAACAGAGCCTGAATGACTTCCTTGCCATAGTCCTTTGAATAGGTATCCTTTTCGATCAGGGTGTAGGCTTCATCTATAAACAGAACTCCGCCGCGGGCCTTGTCAATGACTTCTTTCATCTTTTTTTCCGTTTGGCCGATATATTCCCCGACAAGGTCGGTACGTGATACTTCCACGGTGTGTCCGCTGGAGAGGACTCCAATGTAATGATACATTTTCCCTGCCAGCCGGGCCACTGTTGTCTTGCCTGTTCCGGGGTTCCCCAGAAAGAGCATGTGATGACGGTTTTCTGTGCCTGAATCCAGGGAAAGATCTTTACGCCTTTGCAGAAAGCAGGCCATCATCCGGGCCTCTGCCATATCTTCCTTTACGCGATGGAGCCCGACCATCTCCTGTAATTCCAGCTCGGCGGCACAAGGGGCATTGAAATTCCGGCTCTGCGAAGGAGGATTGGTGGGATCATCGAAAGGCAGAGGGGTATCAAAAGGAAGCGACTCAGAACTGTCGGGCTCAGATTCCGGAGGAAGGATGTGAAAGGTGGTTTCATTTGTAAAAAGGCTTTCGAAGGCCTGGCATTCCTGAAACAGGCTGCTGATATATTCACATTTCCCATGGAAGATGTATACGGGATCTTGAGGGGCCCTGTTTCTGATCAGGTCTGCCGCTCGGGTGAGGATAATGGTTTTCTGTGAATTGATCTCCAGATCACCTATCTCTATAATGATGACTTTTTTCCGGGCCGTTTTCTGTTTCAGCTGTTTCCAGGTAATGTCTCCGGTCATCAGCTCCTTGAGGGAAAGACTGAAACGGTCGTCTACGTTTGAACCGGTGAAATAGTTTGACAGTATAAAGAAGGTGAAAGCTTTGGCCAGAAGTGTCCGACTGCTGTCTACAAGCAAACAAGGGAGAGTCTGAGCAGGATCAGTATATATACGGAAGCGTCTGATAAGTTCCTGAACGGGAAGCGTCTTGAATTTCCCTTCATACAGTTTAGGCCACCAGGCGGTGTTGCACAACTGTTCTGCGAAAAATTTCTGATCCGGATGCAAACGTATGTTCTCCAGTCTGGTTCTGTTCCATTTCTCGTACTTGTTTTCTGGGGAAAGAGTAGCATACCATTGTGGATATCCATTCCGGAAGATAAAAACATGATACAGACTTTCGTCCCAAAAACTGTCGGAAACCAGTTGGAAACGTATTTTCAGAGGAGTTTTCCGGGAAGAAAATTTCCGTGAGTTACTTCCTGTCAACTGGTAATCGGCCGAGTAAATGCGTACGTCCAGTTCGTTTGTATCTGTAAGAGGCTCGTCAGAAATTATTTCAACAACCAGCTGGTTGCAGGCATATTCAGGACCGGTGAGGCTTTCATCGAATGAGCGCATGGTTCGTAAAACAAGATTTTTCATAAGCAACAAATGAATTAATGAATGAATAATTGAAAAGATAAAATTGACCGCCGCGGGAAGCAGTATATCCGCGGTCGTGCAAAAGAAACCCCTCCTTCCCCGTTGAAGAAGAGGTTAAGAACTCGTACGTCAAAGAGCACAACAATCCCTGCCACTCCCGTCAGTGGCTTTGATCGATGGAAATACGTTTGGTTGCCAAACCCCTTTGTCAAGGAGCCAGCAGGACGTAACCGATCATTTGTTGTTCAACTTTGACTTTCATTTGTTGTTTATTTTTAAGGAAAGCTTCCGCCTGTAGAAAAATAGGGAAGCAGATATATGGACAAAATTAGAAAATGTTTTCGAGTCTGACAATGGTTCTGTCATATTTTTCTTATCTTTACCTGAAAAACAGAAAGTCATGTTAGCTTATACATATATAGAAAAAGGCCGGTTCTTGATGTTGGAGAAGCCTGTTCCGGAGTTAAAGGATCCGTGTGATGCCCTGGTACGTGTCACGCTCGGAAGTATCTGTACCAGTGATCTGCATATCAAGCATGGAAGTGTTCCCCGTGCTGTTCCGGGCATTACGGTGGGGCATGAGATGGTAGGCATTGTTGAGCAGGTAGGTTCCGGAGTTACTACGGTTAAGCCTGGCGATCGGGTAACGGTGAATGTGGAAACATTCTGTGGCGAGTGCTTTTTCTGTCAGAAAGGATATGTAAATAATTGTGAGGATCCGGATGGAGGATGGGCTTTGGGCTGTCGCATTGACGGAGGACAGGCCGAGTATGTACGTGTGCCCCATGCAGATCAGGGATTGAACCGGATTCCGGATGGAGTGACCGATGAACAGGCTTTGTTTGTAGGGGATATTCTGGCTACCGGATTTTGGGCAGCGCGTATCTCGGAGATTACCCCGGACGATACAGTCCTTATTATAGGAGCAGGCCCGACTGGAATTTGTACGTTGCTTTGCGCAATGCTGAAACATCCGCGCCGCATTATTGTGTGCGAAAAATCGGAACAGCGGGCTCGTTTTGTGCGTGCGCATTATCCGGATGTAGAAGTGACAGATCCGGACAACTGTCTGTCTTTCGTAAAATCACACAGTGAGCATGGAGGAGCTGATGTGGTCATTGAAGTTGCAGGGGCTGATGATACTTTCCGGCTGGCCTGGGAGGCAGCCCGTCCGAATGCGACTGTCACCGTTGTTGCCCTGTACGATCGTCCGCAGGTTCTTCCGCTTCCCGATATGTATGGCAAGAATCTGACCTTCAAGACAGGTGGTGTAGACGGATGTGACTGTGCGGAGATTCTCCGTCTGATTGCAGAAGGAAAGATTGATACTACGCCGCTGATTACCCATCGTTTTCCGCTTGACCGGATAGAAGAAGCCTATCATATTTTTGAGAACCGTCTGGACGGGGTGATCAAAATAGCCATTACGGAACGTAGCCGTTAGTCAGCATTTCTTACCGGCCGTTTCAGAGCAGTCCTGTGTGCTGGATGTAGGCCATGAACTGTTCTTTGTAATTCTCTCCGATGGGTATATATGTATCTTTCCCGAAGAGAATCCGGAAGCGGGAAACTTCGGTAATTTGATGCAGATTGACAATGTAGGAACGGTGTACACGCATGAAATGAGGGGGAAGCAGGGTTGAGAATTTCTGCAGGCTGTTCAACGTGATGACCGGTTTGTTCCGGTCTTCCAGGTATATGCAGATATACTCACTCATGCTTTCAATGTAAATAATCTTATCTATATTGATGCGTATCATCTTGTACTCACTTTTTACGAAAAGTGTGCGCTCCTTCTCATCCCAGTCAGTTTGTGTCTGTGATGTGTTGTGGGCCATGCTATACATTTTCCTGGCCTTTTCAGCAGCTTTCAGGCAGTCTCCCAGATCGAATGGTTTCATCAGGTAATCAACGGCATTCAGCCGGAATCCCTCAATGGCATATTCGGAGTAGGCTGTTGTGAAGATAATCATCGGTGCCTGAGGGAGTGAACGTACGAATTCGATTCCATTCAGGTCGGGCATATTGATATCCACAAAAAGCAGATCGATGGTGTGGCTGGCCAGTACTTTACTGGCCTGATGTGCATCCTGGCAGGAAGCTATCAGTTTCAGGAATGGGATGCGTGAGATATAGCCGGCCAGTTGGGCCAGAGCCAGTGGCTCATCGTCAACAATCAGACAGTTCATCATGACAGGAAAGGAATAATAAGTAAAACTTCAAAACAATTTTCGCTCTCATTGGTGGTGAATGTATAGTTGTTTCCATACAACAGATGAAGCCTTTTCTTGATATTGTCTATACCGATTCCATGATAGGCATCTTTGTGGGCATGTGTATGTTTGCTGTTCTTGCAATTAAAGATGACACCCTCGTCTGCCAGTTCGATGCGTACTTCAATAAACGAAGGCTCCTGATAGCTCACGCCATGCTTGAAAGCGTTTTCCAACAGGGATATGAAAAGCAGGGGAGGTATCTGTACGCAGGGAACAACGACGGGAAACTCTGTGCGTATGTTCAGATTGTCGATATACCGGAGCTTCATCAAGGCTATGTAATTCTCCAGGAACTGTATTTCGTGTTCCAGTGAAATCTGGTTCTTGTTTGCCTCGTAAAGAACGTATCTCATCAGCTTGGAAAGTTCAATAATGGTTTTCTTGGCCTGTTCTGTATTGAGATCCACCAAAGCATATATATTGTTGAGAGTATTCATAAAGAAGTGCGGGTTGAGCTGATACTTCAGGTATTGCAGCTCTGACTCCAGCCGCTGGCGTTCCAGATCTTTCAGCATTTCATCATCGCGCAGAGATTTCAGAAAAAGCCGGATGGAAAGATTAAATCCAACCAGCAGGACCGCAATCGCAATGTGAATGGTCTGGAACGGAGGACGGATAGGAGGGCGTCCGTTCTCTGAATCCGGCATTAACGGAAGCTGGGGGAGCGGCAGCCACGATTCAGCAGGTTCAAAAGTTCTTTCTTTTTGTCCTTGGAGGGGTGGTTGTGGATGCAGGGCTTCCAGCCATCCTGGCATATACAGGAAAAGGATGCCGATTGTAAAGATCACGGCAAGCATGTATCTGACATAGTATTTTTTCAGAAACAGTTGCGGGATAAGCAGGAAGTTATGGATAAGAAACAGTACAAAGAAAGGCAATACCAGCATTCCTGTTTCAAGAATGACGTTTTTCAGTTCTCCGGCTTGCAGCGTATGATCGTCGTCTAACAGCAGGTTGATGGGTGGAATGCACAAAATGAGCAGTCACATGGAAAGATAGATAACTTGTTCCAGCAGTTGTTGTTTTTGCAGATATTTCATTATAGTCTATTTTTGTTCGCTACAAATTTAGGCTCATAATGAGGTGGCTGCAATAAAAATCGGCGAACGGAATGATTTTACAGACAAACCTGTACTATTTAATATTTTTTCTTTTTCTATTTTGGCCCTTGTCTCCTCTTCGGGAGTTGGCTGATTTCATTTGATGAAATCAGCAGCCCCTTCTATATTTGTCCTCCGGAAAAGAGATGAATGTTTGTTGTGTATAATAAGAACGCAGCTGTACCCGGAGTCCTGGCTATGGATTGCCGGATTCCGGAACAGTTTTCTTTTCCTGTGAGTAGAATGATTTAGTATAAACAATCTGAAAATAGTCTGAATGGGAAAAACAGTTTGGATGGGAATCGGGATGATTACTGCAAGTTTGCTGGCTTGCCAGAATGAGGAGTTGGAATATTATCCCATTGAGAAAAAACATTTGGGTGAGGCCTATACGGAATATGTGGACAACAATGTGCAGTCGGAAAGTTCGGGTGATTATATCGTTCTGAATTTTTACCCGGAAGAGATAACCGATTTATCGTATGTTACCTATAATGAGTCCTCGTGTTCGTTTCATATTTATCGGGGCAGTACCAATAAGTATGTAATATCCTGGGACTACGATACGGATGGAAGTTATGTAGAGGTTCAATATATGCAGAATGGTTTCTGGTATACCATCAATGACCAGCAACATTCCGGAGAGTATACCTTGTTGGCGAATGATGGTATGGGAGTCCGCATGCGGATTCAGAGTGGAGGAGTTACAGTTCATCGCTTCAATATCCGTGAAGCTGGTGAAGAATAATGGCATTATTTTGTTTCATTATAAGTTTCTTTGTAGTTTCGGCAGACTGTCCGCGTTCCGATGTCGTTCGGAGGTTATGCGGGCAGCTGCCTTTACAAAGAGTAAGCGGCCTGAGTGGCCGAAAAGAAGTTTAGAGAGGATTTCTCTGGGTAATTTTTAAAAGATATTCGGAAAAGACCAGCGCAGATTTCTTGCGATAGCTTCCTTGGGGCCAGAACAGGCATCCTTGTGAGGAGAGGCTGTCAGCACAAAGAATGGGAATTTGTTTCAGATTGGCTTCACCCCGGACGGCGGCCTGTGTCAATATCGTAGCCCATTGTCCTCCCGATAATGTATGAATAATGGTGTGTACATCATCCATTTCAATTCCGATAGTAGGTTTAAGCTGGTTTTGCCGGAACAGTTCATCTACTTTTTTTCTTGTGGCAAATCCTTTTTCCGGCAAGATCAGAGGAGTCTGTGCCAGCCGTTTTAAGGTAATTGACGATAAGTTAGCCATGGCGTGTGACTGATGCACGATAAAACAAAGCCTTGATGAAAATAGCGGCAAGGTTTCAAACTGTGCAGCGTGATTGTCCGGTTTGAAAGAAAGTACAAAGTCCAGATCGTTTTCCTCCAGTCTTTTCAGAAGCTCTTCAGAAGTCGCAAATCTGATTTCAACTTTAATCTTAGGATATATTTTAGTAAACTGATTCAGTGCTGCAATCAGCAATGGGCTCATGCTGTAAGTCACTCCGATATGGAGACTGCCCGTTTCTATTCCCTTCAGATCGCGGATGATCTGTTTGCCATTTTCGGCATCCTGTATTGCCTTATGCGCATAAGGTAAAAATGCGACTCCTGCTTCCGTGGGAATAACTCGTTTTCCGACACGGTCAAAAAGTAATACATCCAATTCATTTTCCAGCTGCTTGATTTGTTGTGACAGTGTGCTTTGAGATATATGTAGCGCCCGGGCTGCTTCCGAAAAGTTTTGCAATTCGCAAGCCTGTTTGAAGTATTTCAGTTGTCTTAATTCCATTTTTAATCGTTTTTCTCTATTGTTCTTATCGAAAAAATGATTTTTGCAAATATAGATGAATATTTTGTTTCAGCCTATATTTGCTCCAAACCAGATGAAAATTAAATGTTTAATGAAAGCTACAGTACTATATTACAGTCGTCGAGGAAAGACGGCCGGTTATGCTCGTGAAATAGCGATGTATTTATGGTCCAAGGGGCTGGATGTCAGTTTGAGCTTCTTGACAGACTATGATCCGGAGAAACTGTCAGGGACAGATTTCCTGTTTACCGGATGCTGGACTTGTGGATGGTTTGTAATCGGGCAGCATCCACATCGTCGCTGGAAGGAGTTCAGCCGAAAACTTTCGGGAGTAATACCAGCCGACCGGACTCTTCTTTTCACAACATATAAGTTTCGTACCGGTTCTCTTTTTGGACAGATGAAAAAGACTTTGCATATTCCCCGTTCTGTCCGGGTTCCATGTCTGAGCTCCAAAACAGGATTTCTGACAAAGGAAAATAAAGAATTGCTGGATCAGTTTATTCATTCATAATCTATTCATAACCCTTAAAAACAACATTTATGGAAAGTAAGAAATTAACGAGTGCTTCAGGTGCTCCTGTTGCAGACAATCACAATGTTGCTACTGCCGGCCGGAGAGGTCCGATGCTTCTGCAGGACGTATGGTTTCTTGAAAAGTTAGCTCATTTTGACCGTGAGGTAATTCCTGAACGCCGGATGCATGCCAAGGGTTCCGGTGCTTTTGGAAAATTTACGGTAACTCACGATATTACTTCTTATACGAAGGCAGCCTTGTTTTCTCAGATAGGAAAAGAGACAGAGGTTTTTGTCCGTTTTTCCACAGTGGCCGGTGAACGTGGTGCGGCAGATGCGGAACGTGATATCCGTGGCTTTGCAATTAAATTCTATACGGAGGAAGGAAACTGGGATCTGGTCGGTAATAATACTCCTGTCTTCTTTTTGCGGGATCCCTTGAAATTTCCTGATTTGAATCATGCCGTGAAGCGCGATCCGAGAACCAATATGCGCAGTCCGCGCAACAACTGGGATTTCTGGACTTTGCTTCCTGAAGCTCTTCATCAGGTAACGATTACCATGAGCGACCGGGGAATTCCGGCGTCCTACCGGCACATGCATGGATATGGAAGCCATACTTTCTCTTTCATCAATGCGGAAGGCAAACGCACCTGGGTGAAATTCCATCTGCATACAAAGCAGGGTATTAAGAATCTGACGGATCAGGAGGCAGAAGCAATCATTGCCAAGGACCGTGAAAGTCATCAGCGGGATTTGTATGAGAATATTGAGCAGGGAAATTTCCCTCAGTGGACCATGTATGTACAGTTGATGACGGAGGAACAGGCTGCCGAATGTCCTTTTAATCCGTTTGATCTGACTAAGGTCTGGTCACAAAAGCAATATCCTCTTATTGAAGTGGGCGTATTGGAACTGAACCGTAATCCGGAAAACTATTTTGCCGATGTAGAACAGGCAGCCTTTAATCCGGCCAATGTGGTTCCGGGTATCAGTTTCTCTCCGGACCGTATGCTTCAGGGACGCCTTTTCTCTTATGGTGATGCACAACGTTATCGTCTGGGCGTAAATCATTATCAGATTCCGGTAAACCGCAGCCGTTGTCCTTTCCTGAATATGTATCATCGGGATGGCCAGATGCGTGTGGACGGAAATCATGGTTCTACTTTGGGCTATGAGCCGAACAGCTATGGTGAATGGCAACATCAGCTGGAATATAAAGAACCTCCTTTGGAGTTGGACGGAGCTGCATATCAGTGGGATTTCAGAGAAGACGATTCTGATTACTATTCTCAACCGGGCGATCTGTTCCGTCTGATGACGCCGGCCCAGCAGCAGGTGTTGTTTGAAAATACGGCACGGGCGATGGGAGATATTCCGGAAGAAATCAAGATCCGTCATATCCGGAATTGTACAAAGGCTGATGAAAATTATGGTAAGGGCGTGGCTAAAGCTCTTGGAATGGATTGGGAACGTTTAGACTTACGCTGATTGGAAATGTGAATGGTCTGAAAGCTGAGTGGCTTTCGGGCCATTTATTTTGTGTCCCATATTTTTACTCCTTAGAACTCCCTGCTCGTTTTTTGCTGTGAAAAATAAAACGTCTGAAGTTCTGAGTTACTTTTATAAATGGTGATATATTTAGAGAAAATGTATACATTTGTATTCATTTGTAAATAAGGACAATTCATTTATCAAATTTATTACCAATGGGAACAAAAAAGAAAATTCTATTCTTGCTTTTTTAGGGCTGGTTGCTGAAGTGGATGCCCAGTTGCGGCTTTCACAATTGGATTTAAGCCGTGCAACACAAACCTATGGCACACTGGTTACCGGCAGATCGGTTACCGGGGAAGAAGCGTTTGTCGCTGCAGAAAATATAAATATGTTTGTATTTAGTTGATAATTAATATATTATATATTGTATTTCTTTTGATGGGGACAAAATGGGGACGGAAATGTGGCAAGAAAAATAGTAAGAAAAGAAGAAGCGAGCTGAAAAATTGCATTGCCAATTAAAATTGTTGTTTTGATCTTCTTGTTTGTTGGACAAAGATAATAATGTATTTTAGGTATTCTATATTTATAATGGGAAATATTAATTCTTTTAGAAATGATATTTTGCTGTCCAAAAAATAAATAGTTAATTGCTTGATATTTAATTGGTATTGTTCTAATTTATTCCTTGTTTTTTATCTATGATGTTTTGTCCCTCATTTTTTTACTTCTATGTAACCTTTCCTCATGTTATTAACAACTATTTGGTGAATCATATTTTAGATGCTTTGGATAGTTTAGTTTGGTTTTTTGTATATTTAATCAAGTTCTAATCTAAACTTAATGATTTTTTTTTGGCCAGCAGAGCCTTTATACTAAACCAAGTATGATTACCGTTTCATTAAGTTTTTGTAAATCGACATTCGGGCTTTATGAATAAAATTGTGGTGCAAAGGTATTTGTTGTGACATTATTGCATCGCAAGTTCAGGTCTTTTTGATTCGTGAACAAATCTCCACACTCCATTGGGGGTAGTATTTGTTCACGAAAACTTGCATGAATAGTCAAAACACCTTTCAAGCACCCGAATTTTAATTAACCCCGAAGTAGTTGATACTACAAAAGGGAAACAATAACAATCAATAACTAGAAAATTATGTTTGAATACGAAGAACAGACTGAAATCATTGGTGCAAGATGCACTCTACACGAAGCGTACAAAGGTTATACAGAGGGAACAATTGTGGGCGATTTTGGGCTCAGAGTCGTTGTCCAGCTTGACAACGGTAAGGAGATTGTTGAATACCGTGATGAAGTAACGATTTACGATTGATGACTGATTAAATATATTATGATATGGATAATTTTAGATTCTATCAAGATTGTAAAGTTACGTGCTGGGAGCGCGATTACTTTACTGTTGAAGCGGAAAACTATGAAGAAGCAGTAGCTATCGTACGTTCCTGGAAATGTGAAGATGTAACCAATATAATAGATTCACGCCTTCATTTGGAGAGAAACGAAGTTCTTCGTGATACTTCCGAACGTATATTTCCTAATGAGAATGGCGGTTGTCCCACTATGGAGATATATAATGTTGATGGCTTGGCAGTTATAAATGACGCTCCGGATTTGGAGCAAAATCTTGAACATAAATCAATAGTTTAAATGAATGTGATAATAGAACATATATTTTGCCAGTATAGCGATGAAGCTACGGCATTATATTTAAGGATTATTAATGTGATACTTATGTCTTCCAATGAAGCGGAACTTCGTGCGAGTATGGAAAAATTGAAGCATACATCTAAACTTGACGAATATTTCATATATGGATTTGGCAAGCATCATATTTGGGTATGTTTGCGTAAACCAAGTGATAGAAATAAGATCTTTGAGCATCGGGTCCTGATGGCCCAGTTCTGAATTGGTTTGTTTGGTCTGGAGGAGTATGAATCCAATTGCCAGACCAACTCTCCCAAGAAGACATCCAGGCAAATCCTTTTTTAATACTTCCATTCCTTTTCTACTTTTAGTGTGGTTGCACTTTGCACTTTTGCATTTTGGACTGTTTTAACAATCCTATTCCTCTTGTACTCTTATTTCTTTTGGTTGTGTCCCCTTTTTATTTCAATTTTGTAGTTGTGGTTAGGCTGTGACTTTGTAAGGAGTATGCATGTCCTGTTTCCTTTCTCCCCTCTGATCATTTCTTTATGTCACAGTTGATTTTGTGTCCACCAATTGCGTTCCGTCGCTGCCCTTCTGTCCATATTCCAATTATGGGCTTCTATCCACTGTAGCATTTTCCGCTTGTCTGATCCTTTGGGTGTTCTTCTTTGTTTCTTGTGCTCATATACTATATGGCCGTATGCTTGCTGCCATGCCATCCTTTCCGTCTGCCGCTTATCGGTCTTATGTCTCTTGCAGGTGGTTTTGGATTTTGTACCATTCATTCCCTTACCTGTCTTCGTTGTCTAGACTCGATTTTTCATTATTGCTTTTGGGCGAAGTAGTCATCATTTTCCGATGCAAAGATAGTGTGCAGCCGGGAGCGGCCTATGGCCTCTGCCAATGGCGTGTTTGCACAAATCTTCCTTTATCAAGCCCAGGTTTGTCGTAAAGCCAAAATAAAGAGTATTTGCGCTCCATCCTTGGCCTGTCCCTAAATCAGCACCTACTTTTTGATGCAACGTAAAATTGATGTTTAACTTCTAAAAGCAATTAATCATGAAAAAGATCGAGAACAACTTCATCGTAACAGGTTATGTAGGAAAGGATGCAGAAATCCGTCAGTTTACCACCGCAAGTGTCGCCCGCTTTTCCATAGCGGTCAGCCGTCAGGAAAAGTCTGGCGATGACAGCAGCTATGTGTCGGCCTTTATGAATATCGAGGCCTGGAGAAAGAACGAGAACACCTCTTCTTTTGAGCATCTTACCAAGGGAACACTGCTCACAGTTGAGGGCTATTTTAAGCCTGAGGAATGGACAGACAAGGATGGCGTCAAGAGAAATCGCATTATAATGGTGGCCACTAAGTTCTATCCAGCTGTTGACAAGGAAGAAGAAGCTCCTACGGAAGCTCCAAAAGGGAAAAAAGGCAGGAAATAATATCCTGCCTCCCACAGGGAAGCGGCCTTCGGGTCGCTTTTTTTAACTTGATTTGTTTCTTCCTTTTTATCTGTTGTTCCTACTAGAAGTCAGACCGTCACCCATTGAATTTCTACGTGCGAATTTAAGGAGTAAGTGAACCGTCAAGGCGCTTCTTCATTTGTATTAAGAAACATCAACTTATTTTTTCGCTGACATTTCTTAACGCAAATGATACAGTAATATACTTTTTCGCTTCCTCCTTGCTTGTTCACTTCTTTTTCTCCTTTCTCTTGGCACGTAAATTCAATCTCCTGCCGGTCAAGATTAGACCTCAAAAGCAGGGAAATGAACAACAATCTTAAACTTTTAAATTATTGTAAGATGAAACAGATGTTTATTTGGTCAAGCGAAAGAGAATTTGACGAGCAGGCTAAAACAGAAATGCAGCAATGGAAACGTGATTTATTAGGCGATGATTCCTATGTCCTTACCGATGAGGATATAGCAGATGAACTACAGCGAGAGCTTGAAGACGAACGCTGTAATCTCAACAAATCAGTTGAAGGTGTTATTGTTGTATTTGGTGACCTCGGACTTTGGTATGGACGGCGACAAGGTTATCAGATTTTAGGAAATAATATCGCCAATATCCTGTATAGTCAGTGTGAGATTGCGGAATGGTACGGAGACGGTTATAATATCAGAGGACGCATGTCGCACCATGATGGCACGAACTATACTCTTTATCGCATCGCTAAGGACGAAGACGATGCAGAACGGATTGCAGAAATGATTTATAACAACGAGATTGACGAAGCAGGCTTCAGACGCAGAACACGTTCACTTTACCCACATGTGGCAAAAGTGTACGGATGGAAGATAAGAGGGCGCAAGAAAGTTTGATCACAGTAGACGAATGAACGTCGCCACTATATTTTGAATATATATTGCGGCGTTCGTTGGGTTTTACGGATAACTCCGTATGTACCTTTTTAGCCAACATCCCTTAGAAATGGTTCTTTTACATAGTCATTGTTTTTGTTTATTTTCTTCTTTTTCTATGATTTTGCATACCTTATCTACCTCTTTTAGTGAAGGCATAATCTCAGGGTCTATCCATGTAAGAAAATCACTGATTATCGTATACATACCCTTCACATAAGAAAAATCACATTTTCTGTTTACAAAACATATCGGCTCATTATGATTGATGCGGTTACGCAGTTCACGAACTTGTACTATAATATCGTTAATCTCCTTGCGACCGAATCCGGGAGGCAGTTTCTTGAAAATCCGGCAGGGTACACCAGCCAAAAGCGCATAGTGGTGTGTTTCATAAAAGCTATTCCAGAAGCCCAGGGTCTGTTCAGCTATTACTCTCCCAGTCGTAACCCTGACACCCCTATCGGCAATTTTCTTTTCTGCTTTCAGAACCTCTTTCAATATATAGTCATTGGTAACTTTTTTCTTTGTCCGCTTGTTCGTATATGTCAGAGACGGAGCAATCATGAATCCGGTTTTCTGGTTGATAATCCAGTTACCATCGGAAAAATGGTGTGCCAGCGCATAATGCAGTTGGTTACGTAATATAACTTCAAATGAAGACAGTAACGGATGAAACGCTTGTGCTATCTTCATGTTGGCAAAATAGAGCATGACTGCCTTGTTTTTGTTGCGGTTGGTCGCCCTATAATATTTGGCGACCCTCGAATTGGAATATAATCTGACTACTTTTTTATATTTCATTTTGCATATTCAAATAAAAGTCGTATCTTTGTATCGTAATGCTTGGTAAAGCCTCTGTTGTCAAAACACGTAACCAAGTTAAGGATATACCCGTTCATCAAGAACGGGTTTTTTCATTTGTGGCCATCCTTTTGTTTTCTGCAACAAAAATACAAAAAGGAAGGCTGTTAAAAAATACTTCAAGCCATTTTTAATATCATAAGAGCATAAAATCTCTTTTAGGAGGCAATAAACATTTACAGTAGATGTTGTTTTGATATAAGTGTTGGCTTATGTTAAACAGTAGCATCCGTAGTAAATGTTGGTGGTACTCCTTTTATAACTCCTATAGTACAAGAACAACCAGTTTTGATATTTATAGTTCCTCTTCCTCGATGTGTGTCCTTTCCGAACTCTGGTTATTTTCTCTGCAAAGTTCGATTGCCTTCTCTTCGTCCTGTCAAGGTTTGCTTTTAGCGTGTTGCTGAAAAATCTTCCTTTCCACTTCGCTGAAAGTGTATTTTTCGCATCATCCTTGACCGGACTGCTTGCCAATCTTTGGGCAGAAAAATAATCAGCCTTCGGTCCAGAATGCGACCAGAGGGCAGAAAAAGCAAAATGTAAAGATTGGTAAACTATGGTACAACAAATTTTAGATGACTTGCGGACGTATTTCGAGGCAAAGACCACGATAACACCAGAAGAGCAGGCTCTCCTGCAGCGGTTGAAAGATGATTTCTTTCCTATTACCTCCGTCAGCAGGGAGGATTTGCAGACCTACGGCTTCGATACGCGTTCCGTTACAGATGCTCAGATGCGTAGATTGGCTCAAAAAATGGCAAATGATTACTGCGAGCAGCTTTTTTGGTCAAGCATGGAAATTATCGCCGAAGGGTTGGAGTTTCCGCGTTACCCCGAATGTCCGGTTTGCGCCAGCCGGCATGTTTGTCTCGATGGGCAGAAAGGTACTTTTCGTTGTGAAGGTTGCGGGCAGGAGTGGCATGAACATTTGTATGTTCTGGTTGAGTTTCCTGACGACACGTCTTTCTTCGAAGAAGAATATATCGGTTATCCTTCGTTTGGTAGCAGTGACAATGGTGCACGTTATGTTTCCGAATACGATTATATTGCCCATTTTAAGAAACAACCGGAGTCGAACAGATATTTCAAACCGCTTGGCTGGCCGGAATCACAACTATACCTTTTTCAAGACGAATCTAACGATGATCTCTATAGTTTGAACGAGCCAATTCAAGATGAGAGCGGTATCGAGGATTTTGGGGAGAATGCGGTATGGGTTCCACTCTGCAACCTCAAGCAATGATTACTCGGAACAGATTCAGAAAGGTGTCGTATGAACGGGAAGAGGGCGGAGAATCCGTCCTCTCTCTTTATGTCGTGTACCTTTGGTTGGCTTGTTTCACCATGTATAACATCTTGTTTGCATTTCACTTGTTGACGCAGTATTTCCCAAATGTTTTGGCAGTGAGCTGGCGATAAACGACGGTATCTCACCGAGAAGCCGTTACTTATCGGCGAGATACCGGTAGTCACGTTGTTCAGAAACCACTCTTACCGGTTCACGAAGTGATGCCGTAGTCTCCGCAGATTGATGTAGAAGCAGGCTTTGCTGTAGTGTACTTATCGACTTGCAATGATCGTTCCTACATTTTTATCCTATAGTATCACATAGGGACTTCATGTCATTTCTTACCCTCTTTTACTCGTTTCGTACCATACAGTACCATATATAGATGAATCCCTTTTTAGCTTCCATCGTCCTTTTTTATCGTTCCCCGGTATCAGTATTCTTTTCCGTCAGACTTTCTTGTCCGTTATCGCATCGGTTTTATCGGTGCAAATATGGGCTGCCGCGCCTGATTCCGTCGTTTTGAAGTGCATTTCTTGCAAATTCTTCCTTCTGCGAAGTGTAATTGACAAGAAAAAACGTCGGAAAGGGCTTCATCGTCAGCCCCGGAAAGCACCATAAAACCCGAAGCGGATTCCGTTACAAGGAAGCCGACCAGAGGGAAATGAAACAACTTAAAAAATATAGTTATGACATTCAAAGAATTTATGCAAGAGAACGGTTATGAGTTGCAGACAACATTTTGGGAAGACTTTTCAATAGCTGATAGGTTTGGTTTGACAGCTATCCAAGACACATTCAACCGTGCTTTTGAAGAGTGGAAAGAGCATTACAAGTATCTAACAGAGTTGATATTGGTACTTAATCATAAGATATGGCAATATCATGATACATACCCTGAGTTTGCAGCACTGTATAATAGCCTATGGGAAAAGGCAGACTTATATGCTGTTGAAAACCTTAAAGGGGAGGCGTTGGACTATTTTTATGAAGTAACAGATTAATTTACAAGAATATGAGTACGTGTACAATACCTACAGAGGAAAACGGTCGGGTGACACTTGCTGATGTTGTCAATCGTGACAAGCGATTCCGATATATGCTATTATCCCGTCTGCAGTCAGATTGTGATTATTATCTTCATTATGGGGAGCGGCATCCCAAAGGGTTGTGGGCTGGCGACGAAGCTCTTCAGATTGAGTTTATGACCAAGCTATACGAGAGTTTTAAAGCCGATGAAAAGCCGGAGTGGCTGACAATGGAACAGATTCGACGCTATGCGGCTGAGATGTTGGGAACAGGTTCATAATGCTTTGGACAGCTGCATACGTGCAACCGTCATTTTCTATCAATGCTGCAGAGGACAAATATAGTTTAGCAGCATTGATTTTTCAATGTTGTACAGTTTTAACGCAGGTTTTTATCGTGCCTAGAAGTCTCTTATTCCATTTATATTATTTCATCTGTCGTCCCTGAAGTTGCTTTTCCCATAGCCTCTTAGCAGGGCTTTTACTATCTTGGCAAATATCCATACTGCTGCTACTACTATTATAACTTCCATGGTTTAATTATTTAATTATACATTTATATTATTATATAATTAAATATTTATATAACTATGTAATTACATAAATATTCTCATTGTCTTATATGCTGTTAATAAGTAGATTATAGGTTCTCAAACTTTGTCTTATTCTCTTCGATGTATGTCATGATTATAGCTGAAGCAAGTGTCCTGATAGGAATGTTGCGGTTAGAGTTAATACGTATTTTCTCTAGTTCCTTTTTTACCTCTTTAGGCAGCCATACTGCTACTCCTTGTTCGCCAAAACCAGTGTACTTTGCTAGATTCTCCTCGAAGAATTTTTTGCTGCTTTTTCTGGTTTTAGGCTTCTTTTCTGCCTTTGTTGTTTCTTCCGTTTTAGGCTTTTCTTTTTTGTCTTTCGGCGCCTCCGGCTGGGTTATTCCGCGTACTATTTGGTCAAGCCCTATGCTTGCCAATGGGTTATCTATCGCAGGTCTTTCGTTCTTTTTCATATCATTTGAGTTTTATTTAAATTATTTCCATGATTTTTCTGAATGCAGGTTCTACAATGTCAAGCTGTGTCTTTTCCAAAGGATACAATGTCGTATATCGCTTCACGGCTACACTCTGCTTTACCATCGGCATTACGGCACCTACCAGTCCGAGCAACTCGATGGTTTGCGCTCTCTGTCTCAATTCTTCTGACTTGCGCTCCGATGTAATGATACGATTGGGAATAAATACAAGATTGGCTTTTGATACACTCTTCAATGCTTTGATGAATATTCCGGTTGCATCTACAGTATCTGGGTCAAATGAAATCGGGATTATAGCTGCGTCTGCATTCTTGTAGATGTACTCAAGATTGCGGTCGTTCAGGTTTCCTGGACAGTCGATAAGGACGATGCCCGGAACTTTTTTAAGTTGTTCCATCGCCTTTTTCAGATGCTTGCTGTCTGCGGTGTCAAGCAAATCTACGTTCCATGGAGCCTTTGCATCTGCAGCCACGTCCTGCTCTCTTTGGCGATGACGATAGAGTGAGGCCTGGAGGTCTGCGTCTATCGTGATTACAGGCACTCCGTTTTCTGCAAGATAGCTTGCGAAAAGTGCGCAGAGTGTGGTTTTGCCTACACCTCCTTTTATATTGCTGAAGATTACAATTTTTATTTTCCATACTTCTCCTTTTATATAGTTTCTATCTTCCGCAAAGATAGTAAAAACTCTTTAAATTCAAAATATTCTATTATATAATTATATAATTGTCTTTTTATTTTATTATATAATTGTATAATATATTTAGCTTATAAACAACATGTATATAATTTGTTACATGTTATATACGTGTTACTTTTTGTTTATCTTAACAACGTAATGTAGTGATATAATTATATAAATATATAATTCATTAAAAATATAATTATACATTTGCATAAATATATAATAATGTAATTTCCTGGCATCGTTGCTGATTTTAAGTGACAGAGACACGGAAAACGGATATTGGCATAAATTTCATGTTGATTATACCGCAATAGGGTAATATTTTTGTTTTAGTCCCTTTCTACTTCCTTCAGAACCCTTTTAATTTCTTTTTGTCTTTATTGCATTTTGCCCTATTATTGCCCGTTGGGTGATGTCATTTTATCTGCAAAGTTAGCTTGCACCTGAATTTTGGCCAAGTGATGCTTCGCTTTTCATTTGAAAAATCTTCCTCCTCTGGAGAGTATTTTTCAAGAAACACTTGTCTTCATTCTATTGCAATCTTTTAGGCAGAAAAATAGACAAATCCCTCCGGGCAGAATAAGCTGGAATATAAGGGAACAAACAATTTGATTATTAATTTCTTAAATAATTATTGTTATGAGTGTTTTGAAACAAACAGAAAAAATTCGTTCTATTGTCGTGTCGGTATTGTGCCGTAAAAATCGCAGGTTTCAGTCCGAGCCGGTGTTTGCCATGGAGCGTTGTATAGAAAAGGAAAATAATCTTACCCGTGTTTTACTCACCGAAATTTTCACCAACGGCCTTTGTTTAGTAACATATCCTTGCTACAACGAGGAACAGCGAAACCTTTCCGATATTTGCCTTGACAGTTTGCTTCGCTTGCTGTACTTGGTTGAGCCAGAGTTTGACTTTGTAAGTTGTCTTGACGAATACTCAGTATATGCTTATCCCGTTAGCCGTTTTAGCCGTGATGTGTCTGACGAGGATATTATTTCCGATTACGTGAATAACTTCAATGATGAAGATCCGGTAAGGAAATATACCATTGAAGAGTTTTTGTCCTATATCAACGACGAGTGCTTTGATGATCTTGGCTATTGGGTTCGTTTGCTCAGGTAGTTTTGGTAGTTAAATATTTTGTATAATATATTAATCAGATGCTTTATGAATTTAGAGAATATTAGTAAGCAACAGCTTTTTCGGGAGATTACAGAACTTATGCAGCCGTTGTATTTCCCTGTACCTTATGAAGAAAATAATATCCAGGAATTAGCCCAACAAGAATATAAGTTGTTTTGTAAGGTAATATCCGCAAGATATGGCTTCGACAATGACAAGTATATCCTTGCCCATAATGGGCATTCACTGTTTGACATTGTACACGATGATGTCATTTGTGAGTTGCGTTCCCGTATGCGTAGAGATTCCTATCTGCTTCAGAGCGAAACCATTCGGTGGCATCTTGTTGCATTGGTTCGTCAGGCCGTTGTCAGAGCTGGAGGATGTCTTGGCACTTGTTATAAGAATGTGGGTATCCACCATATGGAATATAGTTCCGCAGATATGTATGAGGATGTTCCTGCAGTAGTCTTTCAGAGCGGTATGGTATGTACAGCCGGAGGGTATGAGAGTGCCATGTTGTACGATATTTATCTTGCATCGGACGACATACTGATGTGTACTCTTGATGACAAATACAGCAGCGAGTATGATATTCCATTCGACACTCTTTTACTCGAAAGTATGTTGGATATAGTGCATTGGTTACGTTTCCATTCATTCCTGCCTGATACTGACGAACCGGAGTGGGTATGCGAGGAGTGCGGTTCATCTGAGGTGGAAACTCTGGCATGGGTTAATCCCAACGAGGACAATTCGTTTGTCGATTTTTTGGGTACAGATGACAGAGGTAACAACTGGTGTCATCATTGTGAGGAGCATACTGGTCTTGCGCTGTTTGCAGATTATGGTAGTAACCAATCATCTTTAGGAGATTAATATTTATGGATAGTGTTTATATCAGGAATTTCAGCATCGAAGTGACACGCCGTTGCAATATGGCGTGTTCACATTGTATGCGTGGCAATGCTATGACACTCGACATCAGCCATGCCTATATTCGGAATATGTTAAGCCGTGTTTGTGCGGTTCACAACATCAATATTACAGGTGGTGAGCAGTCTCTCAATGTCAAGGCTATGCGATACCTTCTTTCTCACCTCAAACATCGAGAAATCCATGTTGACCGTTTCTATATTGTCACCAATGGCTCTTTGTCCTCTATTTCTCATGAGTTTATAGAAACTTGTTGTGCTCTGTATGATTACCAGACAGAGAAGGTCGAAGATACAGGCAGGTGTATGCTCGAATTGAGCGATGACCGTTTTCACGACAGTACAGGTCGTGAAAAGATCGTATTCCGTTTGTCAGAGCTTCCTTTTTTCGGTATGCGTGGCCAGTCGGAACACATGTTCCTTTTCAAGGAAGGAAGATGCACAGTCGGTTTTGACAATCCGGTTTATCCCATTTACATGGACGAGGATGGAGTCGTTCACGGCGATGTTTATCTCAATGCAAAAGGCATGGTCTGCAGTAATGGAGACATGAGTTACCAGCGACAGGAGTCTAATTCCCTTTGCACTTCCTCTCGCTTTTATAGTTATCTGAAGTCAACAGTCGGTAAGTATTGAATTTAAGTTATGAAGACAGTTAATAGTTTGTCAGGAGGAAAAACTTCCTCTTACATCGCCGTGCATTATCCGGCAGATATCGAAGTCTTTGCGCTTTGTTGCATTGATTGTCACAATGCCGGAGCCACCATCGACAAGCGTATGAAGCAGATGGTCAATGACAGGTTGCAGAAGTATTGTTCACATTATCCCGAATTTGTGGCCACTTCCGAAGATCCGAAAGTTCTCAAGGTCATTTTCGATCTTGAACAGCGTATAGGTCGTGAGATAATTTGGTTACGCGGTATGGGTTGGGAGGAAATGATACGCCGTAAGCGTGCTATTCCCAATCGGACCAAACGCTTTTGTACGACAGTCTTGAAGATGCAGCCCATCTTCGAATTTCTTTATTCATACCACGAGCTGCCCGTTCGTATGAGGATAGGCTATCGTTACGACGAGCAGGAACGTGCGTTGCGTTTTACCGAGAATTTCAAGTTCGCTTATATGGCGGAATGGCAGGAGCGGTCATGCCGCTGGATTAACCGCTGGCAGGATATTCATTGGCGGGTGGGTGAGTTCCCTCTCATAGAAGACCGTATCACCCACTATGACATCAAGCGTTACTGGCAGGACAAGGGAATTGACTTTCCCGAAGATTCCAACTGTCTCAACTGCTTTTGGAAAGCGCCGGCACAACTGCGCAAGAATTTCGATACATGTCCTCCCGTCATGTGGTGGTCAGCTATACAGGAGGATCTTCAAGGCAACACCTTCAAGGACAAGATGAGCCTTTCATCCATATCCAGGCTGCCGCTTCAGCTCGACTTCTTTTATGGTACAGGTTCAGGCTGTCAAGCAGGTTTCTGTACAGATTGATCCTATATTCCTTATTGGACCTGTCGGCTGCTTGTCGGCGGGTCTTTTCCCGTTTATATATTGTAGTCCCGGATATCCCTATTATACTCGTTGCCGGTTAGTATCATCAATGCCAAACCTGTTTATTTTCTCTGCAAAGTTCGATTGCCTTCTCTTAGTCCTGTCAAGGCCTGCTTTCAGCGTGTTGCTGAAAAATCTTCCTTTCCGCCCTGCCGAAAGCGTATTTTTCGCACCATCCTTGGCCGGACTGCTTGTCAATCTTCGGGCATAAAAAATCAACCTTTTGGCAAAAAGATGTACGACCAAAGGGAAATAAATAATTTAATGTTCAATTTAATCGGATAATACAATGGGAATAGAAGAAATTTTACAGCGTGATTCAAAATACAAATATATGTTGCTTGGTCGTATGCAGTCAGATTGCGAGTACTATCTTGGCTTCGGTAATAGGAATCAGTCCCGTCTATGGGCTGGCAACGAAGAAAAGCAGATAGAATACATGAAACAGCTTTATAACAGTTTCGATGAAGATGAGAAACCGCAATGGCTGTCCATGAGCCAGATTCTGGATTACGCCAGACAGATGATACCTTCTGCTGAATAAATCTATATACTGGCCATAATCAAATCCCGCAGGCATTGAGTTTTGCTTAATGCCTTGCGGTTATATCCTGTTTCCCTCTTTTAGTCAGCATATCCATTTTATATTTCCATGCCTCCACTTATATCTGTTGTTCCAACATTCATTGTTCACATCGGGAGTAGCCATTCATTTCACTGCAAAGTTCTATTGATGCCAGCCATATCTTTACAAGGCTTCCTTCCTCCTTCCAGTTATGTCAGAAATCTTCCTTTTTCCTGAAAAAGAGTATTTCAGCCATAAACCTTGCAGATATTGGCATCAATACATTAAGCAGTAAAATTGAATTAAT
>NZ_EQ973637.1:218942-243035 GCF_000157915.1 Phocaeicola coprophilus DSM 18228 = JCM 13818
TTACTCCCTATAGATAAACAATGAACTATAATAGGGAAAAGTTGAACTTAAATTTTTAATGATTATGGCTAAAAAAGTTATTAAAGTAGGTGGTTGCAAATTCATCTTATTGAGATGGCGTGATAAGTGGGTATTTCCTCTTATTTCTTACTATTTGTCGGGAAAGGATAGTCCTATTTACTTTGCCCTTTTCTCCTGGAATCTGAAGGAAGGCAAATTTGTGAGGGAAACTACTGTTACTATTAATTTCCCTAAGAAACCGCGTGGCTTTTGTTGCCAGTTCGTTGATACCCAAAATAATGGTTCTTCAATTATTGATTGGCTTGTAGATAATGGCTTTGGTTTAGAGACGAAACGTTCTGTAACATCAGGTCTCACTTCTTATCCCGAATTCTACTTCGTAGGTGGCGTTAATTTTCATAAGTACAGGAGGTTTTGTGATGACCATCCGGAAATTAGTAAATTCCTACGTATTTGATTTTCCTATCTGTTTTCCGGTCCCAATTATGGGACTGGAAACTTTTGACGGAATCGTCTACTGTTTTATACATACCTTTTTTATATGTATATTGCAGTTTTGTAAAATCGGGTCATACAGTAAATTTTGAGGTTCTCTGGTATCTCCTTTATCCCTTTTTTATGTGCCGTTCAGCATATTCATTTATATTCTTTGATTTCTAAGCAAATATATTTCATCTTATTTACTATATTTGCATTATTACCAACCAATCTAATATTGAATTATATGGCAGCAGAGATTCTACTGGAAATAAACGGTCATAAGTATAATGCTTCAGGCTTCTCTTATGATTTTTACCAGGTACCGGATTTCAAGGGAAAATCTGTTACCGGAATAAAGGGCGGTGATATCCATGTCGTCCTTGATTCAAGTTACGACAATTCTATTCTGGAAACTATGTTGTCGGATAAGACAAGGAAGGTTCCTTGTGTTCCATGGGAAGAATATGAGCCTTGCCCTGTTTCTGGTAGAATCCAGTTTGTGCAGGATGATGTACATGTATTCCGTGAACTTGCATTTGAGGAAGCCTATATTACCCGTTATAAGGAAAAGATGGATGCAAACGGTTATCCTATGAGTATTTTGCTTACTATTTCTACGTTGCGTCTTGATATTAACAAGTTCGTTCGTATGGACAGACGGCCTGAAACCACTTATGGTTTTGGGTGGGTAAGATTTAAAGAAAAAGAAGTAGAAAAGTCTCCTATGTCAAAGTCTTATGCAGAACCTATGGTTTTGGTTACCTCTGTCAAAGGCAAAGAAACTGCATTACCAAATGAAAAGGTAAAATACGAGGTTACTGGATATAATATTTCTAATGTAAAGGACAAAGATCGTAAACGTGTCAAATGGGATATTGTAGTTGAAGGTAAGCAAGAAAAGCAGAAAGAACAAGGTGAAGTTTTACATTTGCAGATCAAAGAGGAATGGGTGGGAAAAGAAATCACTGTAATGCCTTATTTAAAACAGGCTACTACTAAAACAAGTGTGAAAACTGAGGTGTTGTATGAACCACAAGTTAGATTGATAATAACTAATCAGGTAACAGGATATACCATCCAGCGTTTAAAAGGTGATTCAGACATGTTTTCTAAAAATGTGGTTATTATTCCAACATATAGGGTTGATGTATTTAATTATGAGAAATGTGAAAAAAAACTAGAATTTTCTTTTAATGTGACAAGAGACGCATGGTATAATCTAGGGGTGGAAAATGGCAAACATAAAATTTTAAATAGGGCTTTTATTCCAGCTGATTGGAGTAAAAACTTATATGGTGCAATGTGGATTCCTAGTTATCCAAGATTCTCAGGAATGGGAGCTTTCATTTTAACTAGATACGGTGAAAGAAAATTACCAGCAAAACCGTTACTAACCCAAAAAACACTTGAAGGTAAGTCTATAGATTCTCCACGGAATGATGAAAATTTTGCATCAGATGTTATGATTCATGTTAGTGGGGTTTATGAAATCTTTGGTATTGATTATTTAGGTGGTTCATATGGATGTTTTGGTTTTATACCTGATGATGATATTTATGGAACTATAGAAAAAGCAAAGAAAGCATTAGAAAAGAATCTTTATGCTCAAGTAACGAGTAATGAAGAATGGAAGAAAGTAACAAATAGAATACTGGAACTATCATTTCCACAAAAAAAGAAAATACAAATATTGCTTGAAGAATATAAACCTAAATTTATTTATTAATGAATAAGCTGTATAAATTTATATTTATTGTTGGTTTTTTAGCTGGTATTTTATACTCGTTGTTGTATGAATTAATTGATTATGGTGATACAGCTCCTTTTGATGAATCATTGTGCTTATCCTTAAAAAATATTCTATTAAATAGAGAATCCATAATTAGCCACTCTTTAATATTGGGATGCATAGGCTTATTGGTATCGTCTTTTATTAATACTATTCTATATTTTATTAGAAAATATAGAAAAAATAAATTTGATGAATGGTAATAGATTGCATATTAGTGTATCATACTTAACTGATGCAGTGAATTTGATCTGTAGTTTTTCTTAATCCAGTCCTAAAAACTTATTTTACCGATTCTAAAAAATTACTTCGAGATAGAGTCTTCAAAGCTATGATGTGCTGATTGATTTCAATTCCTGTTATAAAGTTCTATTCAGTGCTAAAGCTAATGGATAGATATATTTGTTATATGTTTTGAGCTTTTCCAGATTTACGCCATATCCTGTATATGGATTGCTAGTTTCATCATAGAAAAAAATATCCATTATATCTCCGTTTTTTATAATTCTTTCACCTGTTTGCGGTATATCTTCCAAAGTGCAAATTTCCAGTGGTAGTGAATCCAAGTTACAGGGAGTACCGTTTCCCAGTAAGTTCATATGGTGGTTGAATATTACAAATCCCTTATGCTTAAAATCAAGTCTGATTCCGTATGGACGGCTTGTCAGGAAGGCATCCGCAGCTTTTGATATATAATTCTCCATAATTGTTTTTGATGTAAAAGTCATGCAAATTTAAGGCTTTCTCCAGAGGTGTACAAAGCCGTATCCTGTTTTTCTTGCCATTCGGCATGGTTGCTTGTGTTTGGCCAGCTCTCTCGGATATTCCCTGCAAAATTGCGGTTCTGCTTTTGTCAACCGTCAAACCGGGACACTGGCAGATTGCCCGTTCACGAAAAATCTTCCTCTGCTATGCAGAGCGTATTTGTTCATGCCCTCATTTGCCTTGTTGCAGCAGTTCCGCCCTATGGGCAGAAAATATCCCGATGGGCTGGCTGAAATCCGGCAAGCAGAGGGAAGTAAAACAAATGAGACTATGGCAGCAATCAATGAAAATTTGAAAAAGCAGTTGGCAAAGAAGATGTATCACTTCGTTAAGTATTTCCCTGTGCGCATTAGAAATGTTGGGGAAGACGCAATAGAAAACCGTAAACTCGTATGGGGATTCAAGGATGCAGACCGTGAAATTACGCTTAAAGTGGCACGGATGACCGCATCATATCTCTTGAATGAATTTGGCGACAGGGTAAAAAACATTGTTTTTGTATGTATTCCGGCAAGTACATATGAACAGAACGAAAATAGATACAGATTCTTTTGTGAACAGGTCTGCAGCTTGGCTGGAGTTGTGAACGGATTTTCCCATATTAGGCTTTTGGCTGACCGTCCGTCAGTTCACGAAAACCGAAAGAAAAAGACACATGCCGATTTTTCCGACCAGTCTGTAAAGTTTGATGAAGATTTTTTCAAGGAAAAAGATGTACTGATTTACGATGATGTTGTCACCACTGGAACAAGTTATGCAGAGCTGGCTAACCGTCTTGAGTTCTTCGGGGCAAATGTGTTGGGAGGTCTTTTTCTTAGTAAAACATTTTATAGATATAGCTGATATGATGAAAACTGTAATGAGTAATGAAAAGGTTGCCTTTACGGGGCACAGAAGTATTCCGTTTGCAACAATCAATGTCCTTAGACAGAGAATTTCCGATTGTGTTGAGAATCTTTATCTCAGTGGGAAGACTGAATACCTGTGTGGTATGGCATTGGGGTTTGATTTGTTGTGTGCCGAGGTTGTCCTGTCGCTAAAGAAGCGATTTCCTGACATTCGCCTGATTTGCGTCTTACCATACAGGGCGCAGTCCGAAATGTGGAATGCTATGCAGAGAGCGAGGCATAGTCTCATTCTTGACAAGGCGGATGAAGTAATAGTATTGAGTGAAGAGTATTTTCACGGATGCTTTTTGCGAAGAAACGATTATATGCTGAAGATATGTAGTACAGTTGTGGCATACTATGATGGTAAGTTACAAGGGGGAACCTACTATACTTTCAAGAAAGCAAGAGAAAATAGACTAAGACTTATCAATCTTTATTCATCTTAAATAACAATGCACGGCCAAGCACCGTGCATTGTTGCTATGTATAGGTAAATCAATGCTTACTGTTATATCAGGTACCTGCCGTAAGACACTAACTGTTTTCTTCATTCTCCTGATTATCTTTCTTGTTTTTACGTTTCCCAAGAGGGCCGCTGAAACGTCCCCGATTTAATTTGACCCCGTATTTGTTCAATATGCGGAATACAGAACTCCTGCTGTTAAAACCGCTGATGGCATGGATTTCTGAAATGCTGTATCCATTTTTATACATATCTACTATCATCTTGGCCCGTTCCTCTGCGTTGGTGATATTCCACTTTTTGGAAACTATTATATCTTGCTGCAGTTGTACGATATGCGATGATGCGTTACGTAGTGCGGCGCATTCTTCCGGTAATGAACCGAACATTTCGATAACATCAGATACTTTTGTGTCAGGAAACAATATATTTTTCGTATCTATCTTGTCATGCACTGAAATGATTCGCACTACCTTGATTCTGCAGAGTTCAATCAGTGAAGCGAGTTCTCTCGAACCTCTTACGGCATTGCTGAATTTTGTTACCACAAGTTCATCGCCTCTTTCCAGACTCGACAGGAGCTGTTTCCATTTGGGGCGTAGCTTTTCATGTTCCTTCTGCTCCTCTACCACATTTACGCAACCGAATTGTAGCATCCAGTTTTTGTCTTCATTGAAATCTTCATAAGGTTCTTTTTTGAATATGTATCCTACCTTAGCCATATTATTGTCCTGTTTAGAGTATCTGTGTACAAAGATAGTAGTTTAATTTTATATTCAATCATACTCAAATGATTTTTTTTACATAAATCATACTCTGTTTTTTCTCTTTCTATCCCTTTTTTATCATTGAAAATCATACTTTAAAGTATGATGTATAAATATGAATAATTAGCGGTTTTATACCTATGAAAATATATCAAATATATCTAATTTTGTGTCTGCTATCAAATTAAATAACATGAAACATATTATGTCATACTTAAGAAATATGAGAACTGAATCCTGTGTTATGGTCATGCTTTTTTCCATTCTTGTAGCCTGTTCCTGTACCAATAGGAAAAGAGTGTCAGAGTCTGAAAATTTTGCCGATGTTGTCTGTTCATACAGAACATGGCTGTCTCATATCAGGATGATGGAAGTCCTCCCGGCCGATTCGTTGGCGACATATATCACAGAATGGGTAAACATCAGGGATTCCGTATTTATGGCATTACGCAGGGATACTCTAAATCCGCATTCAGCACTTCAGGCTGAATGTCGTATTGTAGATGATTCTGTAAGGATAGAGCTTGCACGCATTGCTGCATCGGGAAATTATTCATTTTCTGATGTGCTTTTGGTCAGGGAGAAAATTTCTCCATATACAGGGGATGGAGAATTGGTTGAAGCGGCAGGAATCATACGGCCATTCTTTGACTCCCTGGATGAAAACGGAATGATTGTCGGTGGAAAACAGAAAGTGTTATCCTGTTACCGTACTTTTCTGGCCGAAACACTGAAAGACAGTATTATGGATATTGAAGAACTGCAGGAGTTCATAAAGCAAGAGGATGTCGTGTACAGGTCTTTTCTTGCCTATCTTCACGATTATGGTGATACAGACCTTTCGGATATTACCCGAGCTACAGAAAAGTGTTGCAGCCTGGTTTTCGATGCAGCCAATAGGGGATGTGTCAGCTATCGGGATGCTACAGTATATATGGCTTTGAGAAGCAATCGAAGGCTTGTTCAGAATGTTCTTGCCTGCCTAGGAGATATACGTTGCGGTAGGGTACATGGCAGAGAGCAGGCATGGGCATACGCCTGTATGATACTTCAGCCGTATGTTTCCATGGATGGTCTTTGTATGGCTCTGATGTCACAGGACGAAAGATATGCTTTGACAGGAATTGCGTCTGACACATCCGGGGCGTTACTGCGTCTTCATGAAATTATTCAGTCTGAAAGACACAGGCTGTCTGAACTGCCTGCTATGCTTCTTGAAATTCTAGTATTAACCATTTAGATATTTTATAATAACATGATTATGCTGAAACATTTTATGGATGATTTTCTCGCCTTTGTACCGCTTCAGCTACCGCAGCTGATCGATGTTACTACAATGGAAGAACCCAAAATCTATGGCGATTATGCCCTGCTGACATTTCCTCTGCGTGAGCCATACGACCTTGAGGAGGTGATGGATATTTTTGAAGATGATATGGAGCTTATTACGCTGTATCACCATACACCCCGGTTGGGTGATAAAAGCGGGCACAGCACCTGTGCCTATTCAAATCCGGCATTCGGCCAGATGTATAAGATGAATGCCCAAACCGACGACACCGGGCGTGTCACTCGTATATTTGTTACAATCTACGATTCTCTTGAATTTATGTATGGAGACCTTTGTCTTGATCTTGATCTCCATGCCAGAACTGGAATGTTCAAATACAAGCGTGACAAAGAGCGTGTCCTTGTTGATTTCATTTAATAGGGAACGGGCTTATGCGGGAACCGGTTTATAGGAAAATTGTGTTTTGGATAAGTAACCAGCGTACATGGATTGACGTGGTTGATGCCGATATGTATGGCGTATTTGCATTCCTTTATAGGGGGTACACATGTCATTTCACATCTCGTTTTTTGCTGCTCCGGGCTTATAAATCCAATAATGGAATTGCCGATGGTACTACCTGGATTGTATCGGAATATGCTTTGGACAGGGCTTTGGCTGAATATCGTAAAATCAACAGAGCCTTTAGGGATAAAATCAAAAAGTCTCCTGATTACATTAGGCCGGCTGATGCGGAGGAAATCATAAGGCTTGCTACCGGTGATGCTGTCCGCTTGAATCTTATATCCATGCCATTAAATTCAAACCTTAATACATTCTTTTATGATTAATTATTTATTCCTTTCATTAATGCTTCTCATACCTTCTGTTCTGCCAATGGCATTGTACAGTTGCAAACATCGTTTCATGATAAGGTTCTACATGGTGATGGCAGCAGACGAAAAGGTAAGGAAGTTTTATATAAGCGTTTGGCTTATCATTCTGCTTGTTTTCCATTATGTCTATATCAAGGTACAGCCGGGAGACTACGGTGTCCTGCTTTCAACAATACCGTGTCTCATTCTGGTTTCATATAGCAGGACAGACAAGCTGTTTCGTATGGTACA
Source organism: Phocaeicola coprophilus DSM 18228 = JCM 13818 (assembly GCF_000157915.1). Lineage (GTDB taxonomy): Bacteria > Bacteroidota > Bacteroidia > Bacteroidales > Bacteroidaceae > Phocaeicola > Phocaeicola coprophilus. Next base: position 226,515 of record NZ_EQ973637.1, read on the forward strand.
CGAACGACTTAAGCTGGTTGTCATATTGGCCCTGTCTGCAATGGCAGTTATGGCAATCCCCCATTTGTACACCTTGGCGGCTACGATAGTGTATTTTATGACGGCAGCCCTTTTCTATCCATCATCAAGGATAATACAAGAATGCTGGAAATATGGCAAGAAGGGATGCTGGAAGGAGCAGGCTGAAGAGATTATAAGGGCTTACCACTGTTTTCATCACGCAATACGCCACGAATGTGCGGATAGTGGCAAAGATATGAATCCGCGCGATAACCAATATCAAATCACAGAAAATAATGAAGAATAGAGAAAAAATGGACAAAGCCATATCGGCAGATATCAAGGTGCTTGAGTATCTCAGTGAAAAGGTTGGGGACCGGAAAACCAAGATGGAAGCCTATCTTGATCTGATGTACAAGGCTAACGATGGTTTTGTTTCCCCTTTTTTAAGAAAGAAGGAATCTGACCTCGGGCCATGCCAGTGTCATGTGAACATTTCCGACCTTGCGTCTGACTGGGGATGGCACCGTGCTACGGTACGTTCTTTCCTTGACAGACTTGAACAGTTCGGCCAGATTGAGAGGGAGCGACGGGCAAAAAGTGTGATTATTACGATGCCTTCACTGACTGGACAGCCTTCATCTCCTGATGTTGTACACGACACTCCTGACCTTGCCATGCAGCTTATGGATGTATTGTCTGATTGGATAATCGGCAGAAGCGATACCGAAACCGTAGGTGCATCATGTGGCAGACTTGTTCGTGCGGAGCTTGATCGGCTTGCCGGTTCCGCTGCTCAGTCATGTACTCAGGGTGATGCAGAAAACCACCCGCCCATGATCGTCAGTGCGGAAGATGCTGTGAAGGAAAAAGCTCTCGGCTGTATAGCTTATGCCGCCCATCAGAAAGTCCTGCGTAAGTTCAGATTCGATGATGCCACTCCGGTTTTACAGTTCTTCCATCAGAATCTTGGTGGAGAGTGGGATGCGTTTGTTGATGCCTCCAAGGAACTTTCAGAGCTTGTCCTTGTCAACAAATCATCTGTCCCTGATTTCTCTACCGCTGAAGGCAGAGAGTGTCTCAAATCGCTCAGAAACCCGTTCCTTGCGCTTGTTGCGAAATCGCAGGAGTCTTTCTGAGCCGAAAGCTCATTACAAGTATTGTATAACCCTGGATAATCCGTCCGTCTAGTAGGCTGGACGTCCTGCCGGTTTTATCAGGTATCCGGGCTTGCCCGTCTGCCATGGAACAAAGGGAATGGGGAGCCTAATACCCCTGCTGACTGACGTCACAGGGAGAGGTGTCCATGCAAGCAGCAAGCTGGGACACGGAGGATTATCCGAAACAATTGGAAATAAAGTATGGCACAGGCAAAACAGGTACTTGACGTACACGTATCAAAAGGCATAACCCGTGCGCAAAGCAACGAGCATCTCAGATGCCGTAGCGAAAAGGCAAGGGAATATGCCATGAGCAAGGGGAATTACGATCCCACACGCGAACACCTGAATTTTGAGGTGGTCCGAGGAGGAAAGATCCGGTCTGTTGATACCAGCCGGAGCATACCTGACCGTATGGCGGAAATATTGCGCAGCCGGGGTATCAAGGATCCCAACGAGGGGTTGGAGGAACCGAAATTCCGCACGGTGGTGAATATCATTTTCGGAGGTTCAAGAGAGCGTATGCAGGAGCTTGCCTTTGGCAGTCAGACCGTGGATTTTGAAAACAATTCCGACAATTCCCATGTCGAAAGAAAATCGGAAATAGAACAATGGGCCAAGGATGTATATACATTCGTAAGTGGCAAATATGGTGAGCAGAACATTGCGGCTTTTGTTGTACATCTCGACGAGTTGAATCCGCATGTACACTGCACACTTCTGCCGATTAAGGGCGGACGTTTTGCATACAAGGAGATATTTGCCGGTAAGGACAAATTCGAGTATAGCGAACGCATGAAGAAGCTTCATAGTGACTTTGCTGAAGTCAACCGCAAGTGGGGAATGGCACGTGGTTCCAGTATTGCGGAAACTGGTGCCAGACACAGGACGACGGAAGAATATCGCCGCATGTTGTCGGAAGAGTGTACGAGCATAGAGGAAAGCATTGTCCGACATCAGGAGGTGCTTTCATCGCTTCGCTCCGACATCCGACTGGCAGAGCGAAGGGTAAAGGGGCTTACCACTATGGTGGATAATATCCGTCAGGAGATGGAGGAAAAGCAGGCTAGACTATCGGCAATTGAGAACCGGCTTCTGTCCCAAAATGGAGATACCGCTGCCATTCTTCGTCAAAAGGAAAAACTCGAACAGGAGCTTTCTGTTATCCAGTCAAAACTGGCAGACAAGCAGGACAAGTTGCAGTTGGCTGACCGACAGCTGGCTGGGCTAAAAGACGAAATGAACAGTGTCAGGGAGCGGACGGAAGGTCTGAAGGAAGAGGCATACCGTTACTCACGGGAGGTGCATTCCAAAGTGGACAGCTTGCTCAAGGATGCTATGCTGGAAGAAATGGTGAACGAGCATCGTGGTCTATCGGCAAGGTTGTCTCTTCCGGACCGGCAGATTTTTGACGACTCGCTTGTCAGGTCTGTGGCTGAACGTGGCATGGAAGTCATGCAGTGTGCTACAATGCTTTTTTTCGGAATGGTGGATGATGCCACCACATTTGCCGAAACACATGGCGGCGGAGGTGGCGGAAGCGACCTCAAATGGGGGCGTGATGACGACGAGGACAACCGTGCCTGGGCGCGTCGCTGCATGAGGATGGCATCGCGTATGATGCGTCCTGCCAGTGGCAAGAAACCTAAGCGTTAGTTGGCAAAGAATTGGCGTTTGGTAAATTTTTTAATTCAATAATTAATTCTGATATGATAAAAATGATTACTATTCTTTTTGCTGCGTTATGTACGATACAGACGTATGCAAGTGAGCAATATCTTTATACAGATACTGTACAATGTAAATCGCATGGGGGTAGCCTGGATATTTTACAGCCTTTGGAGCCGATCTACCTTGATGGTGTGCTTGTTCCGGCTGGTGGAAGTGGCAACTGGTTTGTCACGGTTGCAGGTGGATTGAATGCGTTTCTTGGAACACCGTTGGGGTGTGATGATTTGTTTGGTCGCATAAAACCAGCCTACAGTTTCGCTGTAGGCAAATGGTTTACTCCGGCTGTAGGTGGCCGTATCAATTATAATGGGATGGCGTTTAAAGACGGTTTGTTGTCCGATCAGAAGTATCATTATGTCCATGCGGACTTGATGTGGAATATATTGGGTTGCAGGTATGCTAGACAGGAACAGGTGCGATGGACTGTTGCGCCTTTTGCAGGTGTCGGAATGATACATCATGCTACCAATGGTAATAATCCGTTTGCGTTGTCGTATGGCATTCAGGGGCAGTATAGACTTTCCAAACGGATTAGTTTTCTTATGGAACTTTCCGGCATGACTACTTTTAAGAATTTCGATGGTATAGGCCGTCCGAATCGTCCCGGAGACAATATGCTTCTGCTGACTGCGGGCCTGTCATTCTCTATTGGGAAAAGCGGTTGGAAACGTGTTGTAGATGCCGGTCCTTATATGCAAATGAATGAACGGCTGGTTAGCTGCATCGGTTCTCTTTCTGCGGAAAACCGTTACTATGCCGGACTAAATGATAAAAACAGCCGGGCATTGGCTGAACTGAAGAAAGTTCTGGAAATAGAAGGACTGCTTGATAAGTATTCCCATCTTTTTGTCGATGGTAACGAACAAGCTGGTCGTACTTTCCCGGTAAACAATTATAGTGGCTTGAACTCGCTCTTGGCAAGATTGAAGAATAAGAAGTGGAATGGTAAATCGGTTGACGAAAGTTCAAATCAGGATACTGTTGACAGTGCTAAAGACAACCTGTTTTCATGTAATGACAGTGTTCACGGTTTGGAGTTGTTAGAGGATTCTGCTTACCATTGCCGTTTGGCTCAAGATTCTATTTCTGGGATAAAGAATACCGGTCTGTTTGCTGATGGAACAATTGGTTCGCCTGTATATTTCTTTTTCTATTTGAATTCTGCGCAGCTTACTGACGAATCTCAATCAATCAATATTGATGCGTTGGCTCGGGTTGCTGTTAAGTATAATTTATCTGTAAGGGTTACTGGCGCAGCGGATGAGGAAACGGGAACTTCTGCTGTTAATGATTCGTTGAGTCTGAAAAGGGCGAACTATATATCTGACCAGCTATTACAGCGTGGAGTATCATCTGGAAAAATAGTCGTTGACAGCAAGGGAGGGATTTCTGATTATTCTCCTCGGGAGGCCAATAGAAACACTAAGGTTGAATTGCTTGCTCCTGATGTGGTGGATATTGTTGCTTCTTTAGAGGAAGGTATATAGGAAAGAGTTGGACTTTCATTGTTATTGGCTTGGAAAGCAGGACTGGATTTCATTCTGGTCCTGCTTTCATTCATTTTGCATCATAAGAAGTTAAATAGGCTCCGGTTTTTACCAACTGTTAGTCAAAAAAGCGTTCCCTACAATCAGATTGTCTGCAGAAAGTGTTATTGTAGTAAAAAGCGGTCGCTTTTTATCTACATTGAATACCTCTTTGTAATAGACTATGTAGGCACATCTGAACTCTATAATTCTGAATACAGAATTGTCATCGGTTCTGTAGAAGATTATCTTGCCGCTTACAGGCTTGAACTGGCTGTTCACCATAGACTCCAGAATTTCAGTATCCTTGGTCGCTTCGATACTGAAAGTCAGTTTTCCTCCGATAACGGATGTTACAGGCCTACCTTTTTTGTCAGTTTTCCGGCTGAATTCAATATGAGAAAAAAGAATTTCTATTTCTCTTCCGCGTATGCTTACGGTTGCTCTGAGTGCTCCCATATAAGTATTTTTTATGATTATGAATCAAGGTTTCAAAAACTTGATTAAAGCAGAGAACTGCTTTCGGAAAAGAATGAAGATATAACTGGAAACAAATATAAGGGAAAAAATCGTATTTTCCAATATGTCGGCTAAAAAAGGCTCTTATGTTGTTATATTATTTTATGAATGTGTATTATGTTGTTTTCGATTCAAATCCATCCTCGTAAGTACCAATTGCTTTTTCTATCGTGGTGTCATAGTTCAATACAAAGAAGTCGCTGTTTTCAGCAAACCGTTGATAAAATCTCCAATACCATTCATTCGTCTGTTCTTTCATGATGTTGGAATCATACCCATTTACAATATCCATTATTCTAAGGATAAATTGGTCCATAACAGAACGAAGTGTGTTAAGGCCAAAGCTCATATTAGGTTTGGTAAAAGGAGCAAAAACCGGATATCTATCCGGATTATTACACTTTTTGTTCCATACCCAACCGTATGCATCTAACATCTCTAATACGTGAAACAAATGTTCAAAATGAATATAGGGGGTAGGCGTTCCACTTATATATGGATTAGAGCAGTCTGGTGGATAAGTGCACATAAGTTGGTTGTAGATATCATCTACAATAGTTATTGGATTGCCTTGAGTAAAATAATCTGTGTAGGGTCTGCGAACATCATCTGTGATGTTCGATATTGATGCTTTTATTATTCCTTGAGGTAAATTCAGGTCAAGAGGTGTTCCTGCACCTATTAAAAATGTTGTACGATTATTTCCCATAATGCGCTGTATTTACTCATTGAAACATTTCAGGAACTATATCTTCAATTTCAACTCCATCTATTACCTTGGCCGAGAGTTTTTTGCCAAAGTTGCGGAGTTTATCACCTGCATATTTGTCAAAGATATAAGTACTTTTGTGGGCGAAATCAAAGTTCTCCAATATCATTTTGTTAATTCCTTTGTCTTTACATCCATATCCTATGATTATCAGTTTTTCTGCATTTCGCAGGTTCTTTCTGAATCTTTTGAAGAGTTTCTTGAAAAGTAAAGGATTGTTGTATCTTTCTATTTTAGAGGTTGTGCCGGTCAGAAAATCAGCATGGTAAGCAATCGGGCAACTTTCATAACCCATTTTGCTTCGTATTCCTCTTAATAAGTCACTTACGCCAATACCTTCCCTTATTTTCACATACTTGATAGGTATCATGAAATTATTTTCAACAGTCTTGTAATAAGGCACATAATCTAAGCTGCCATGTAATTTATAAAGCCTTATAGGGGTGTCGTATCTGGCTGTGTATCTTTCTAACCGGCAATGATAAGTAGCATTGTCTCTATTCAGTATTCCGTAAAACTCCGAACCATATTCATCAAAGCCGTCGGAAATGCTACCGTTGATATATTCAGTCTTATTAAAAGATTCAAAAAGTAAATCATGGTTCAGTGTATGCACATCAATGATGTAATCTTCTTTCAAGTGACTTAGGTATTTCAGAAAGCCATCGTAATGTTCCACAAAGCCTATGTGGAATGGTTGGTTTTCATAGAAGGAATTACCATCTTTGTCTCTCAGCAAATATCTCACCATCTGATTATAGATGTCGGGTAAACTGAAGACAAAACTTCCATAGTCCGTATATTCGTCTAATAAATCATCACACAATGTTTCGTAGCATGAGCTATATACTTCTTCACCTTTTATGAAGTCATAAAACTCTTCGTAGTCGAACTTATGTGTCTCTGCATACTTTTTTATTAGACGCTTGCAAAATACGAAATGTTTCTGATGCAGATTTAGTACCCCTTCTTCTTGGAAAGCAGGTTTTTCTCCAGTTGTTGAACAGCATAGTACGCCACTTGGTGAAAAATCTGCATTATATTTTTCAAAGTCCAATATATTCTCATTCAGAGTATTTCCTATCGGATACCCTTGGGGCGCAGAAAAGCCTGCTCCAATTAAGATAGAGATGTGTTTTCTACCTGCCAATGGCTTTTCTGGTATTTCATAGTCAAAATCTATATTTTCTTTCATAATGAGTTCTTTCTTATCTTGTATATTCAAAATACAACTTATTTATCTAATAATATGCTTGTATTTATGCATCAATATGCAATATATTATTAGACAAATGTCTGTTTTGGTGACCGGGTTGAGCTGTTTGGAGATGGGCAGATGCGCCCGACACCTATGTACTTCCCAAGTCGAAATACCCTGTTCCTGATGACAGGGGCTATAATGTTTTTTAAGATGCCAATAATATAATTCATTTAGACTTGAAATATTTAATATAGTTCGTTAAACATTTATTCTAAAATAGCTTCAAGTGGTCGGCTTCATGTTGAAAGATTCGGTAAAGACTTATCATCATCTTGTCAATAATGATCAGTAACGCAAATCTTATATAATAGTTTTCATAAACAGAGTCTATGCCGGAAAGGATCTCCAAGGAAGGCCTGTTCTGCTGGTATGATGTAAGATTATGGGCACACCTGTTTCTGTGAAAATACAGGCAGCTATACATCTCATTTAGTCCTTTTTTTATGGTGCATGTAAATGGTTTGTTGCTGTCATTTTTATGGGCACAATTACTGCAGTTTTTGAAGAATGCAGAAATGTCAAGACAACCTCCTCCTATACTATTGAATATTTCCACATATTCCTGATACTCTCTTTCGCAAAACCCCATACTGCTTGTATTTGCATGAAACTCGTCCAGAACACCTTTTGTGTTGCTCCATATTTCATTGGTGTCTATTGTCGAGAAGTCAAAGTCCTTTTTCAGTTTGACAATTGCCTTTCTTAGAAAGTTTAGAACTTTTCTTTTATCAGTTATTTGGGAACATTCATTCAAATTCCAGGGGAAGTATATATCACGTCGCAAATCAAAATCTATGGTGGCGATTTCCCAGCATATACATTTCATTTTTTGTTCTTGCGCACCTGTCATTTTCATAAAGATGGATTGCATGATATTATCCCACAACGGGTACATTTCAATTCCCCAACTCATTGAGTGGGTTATGGTGGATGTATCACACAAGATGTCCGATACCGGTGCTAATATGAAGTCGGAATGCACACTCATGGCCTACTTAAATATTTTTGATATATTTCGATTGATTTGGAAATTCTTTCACGCAGATATTTGAGGCACGCAGGAGATTTAGTATGCAGATAGTTATTAACTTTTATGTCCCTGATTGTGCTTTTTAACTCTTCCTCTAAAGCTTCTTTTTTGGATGTATCTAATGTCCTCTTCTCAAAAGCAGTGAAATAGATAAGTCCGAAAAAATAAATATCCAGTTCTATGATTGACTGAAAGCGTCTTTTATAGTTCAATTCTGTAATGAGGGTGTTAATATTATTCAGATATGGTTTATAGTCCTTATTGGGGAAAATGTTGGTAAATCTACCAAATATTTGAGAATCTTTGTCGCCTACAACAGAGTAAATGTATGTTTCATAATAGCTTTCCATTTTGCTTGCATATCCATACCCGATACCTCTTTCCGAACCCTTTTTCTTGTACTGCGAGAGTAATGCCGCATATCTTACAAAGTCCATGCTGCTTTTTCGGGATTTATCAACAACACTGCTTGATATTTCCTTGCAGAATCCGGGATCAAACCATTCTTTGAGCTGATGGTTCAGGAAGTAGAGGGAAGCTCGGCTTTCCAGTACGTAAAGTGACTTTCCGCGTATGTTGATGTTTCTGAACAAGGTGGAGAAAAACTTCTGTTGTTCTTCTTCCGTAGTAGTTGATGGAACGATATAGGCAAAACCAAGGAAATTCTTGTTAAAGAAATCATCGTCCAAATGTTCAAGGCTTTCATATTTTTCTTGAGGACATTTAGCCATAATTTCTTCCTTGCTATTACCTTTGGCCAATAGCTCTTTAAAAGTCCATTCTATCATATTTTCCTGTTCATCGTCATCCGAGTCATCATCGTTTTCATTTACAAGACTTTCTATATTCCCAGCTCCGGCCTCTTTTTGGGGGAAACGTTCGATGTATGCCAGGAGTACGGATGTAAGTCTCTGCTGGCCGTCGATAATTAGGTTATCTTGTCCGTTTGCCGTTTTATAAGCTCCGATAATCACAGGTGGGATGAATTGTTTTTCTTTGAATGAGTCAATCAGGTTGGTATAGTCATCTTTGTTCCATACAAATGTACGTTGATATTCAGGTAACACTATGTTGCGTTTCAGTATCATCTGTATCCAGTAGGCTAGTGAATACTCGCCATAATATGTCCGGTTGTTATTCATTTTAAACTACAAAGGGATTAAAGGTTATATTTATATGTTTATAAAGGTGTGCGTAATATAAGAAAACTTATTGATACTTGAAAATATTTTCAGGAATTTAATTTTGTTAAGAATGAAATTTGATATTTTGTATTGTATTATTATTAACGTTTTGCAAAACGTTAAAAAATCAAACAGCGATTTTTGCTGATAATTGTTATGAGTTTAATTATATATTTTATAGGCATATGAGTGATAATTTAACAAAAATACAACAAGCTTTACGCAATAATAGAAATGATTTAGCTTTTATCGTAGGCAATGGCATTAATAGATTTGCATATGGTGATCGTCAAAATGTTTCTTGGAATGGACTTCTATTGGAAGTGTGGCAGCAGATTTCTTATAGAACTATGAGTGATATATCTTCTGGAATTTCTTTAACAGAGTTTTATGATATTATGGAGATGGAAGCAGGCTCTATTGATAAAGTTAGGCAAAAAGTTGTTGATTTACTAGGTGAGTGGCGGCCGGATGAATACCATAAATGGTTGCAGGAGAAAATATCTTCAGACTGGGATGTACCTTTATTGACTACTAATTTTGATATGAACCTAAATGAAGGATTGACTCTTAATAAGTTAGAGTCTGAGAATTTGAAATTTGCAGACTATTATCCATGGAATGTTTATTTTTCCAGAACAGAGTTGAACAGTCCTACTGAAGGATTTGGAGTATGGCATATTAACGGAATGCTTAAATATAAAAGAAGTATTAGATTAGGGCTATCTGAGTATATGAGTTTATTATCCAGAGTACGAACATTCCTTCATAAAGAAGATGGTTTGGATGATTTTGATTTGAAGAATCAGAGTCGCTGGAAAGGATATCCTACATGGTTACACATTATTTTTAATAAATCATTGTGTATATTTGGTTTGGCTTTAGATGAAAATGAAACGTTTCTGAGATGGTTGTTGATTGAGCGTGCAAAATATTTTAAGAGGTATCCTGAGCGCAAGAAAAAAGGTTGGTTCGTGTGTAAAGCAGGTGAATGCTCAGAAGGTAAGAGATTATATTTGGACTATATTGGGTTTGAATTAGTACAATTGGATAGTTATGATGATATTTATAGAGGAATGTTCTTACCTTAAATTTGGGATATTTTTATAAATGAGGGGTATCACTTTATGTCAAATAAACCTAATGCAATGGTTTTCATGGATGCAAAACAAACATAGGATGGATAGAAGTACGAGATTCTTAAGGATAAATAGATAAAACTTTCAACGAGTATGAACCATAAATAATGTGAAGATGGCTGGAGTCGTTTAAGGGATTGCGTCGGCAAGGACAATGCTTCCTTTTATAGACTATGAATAAAGTATTATATTTACTTCTATCTTATAAATAAGTGTAAAGAAACAGGAATGGATGGAAAATAGACCGTCTGTGACCTTTTTTCCATCCTCTTCTTGCCTACAAAATTTAAGTTATATAAGTATATCACATATGATCAAATATTTCTTTTGTGTATTATTCTTTTTCACTAAGTTCATCCATATTATGTTTTTTCCCTTTATTCATATTACATCTAGCAAACAATTCCTCTTGCTTTTTGAATGTTGAATGTTAAATGTTAGGAAAAGTTATTCGCCACTAACATAAATAAAACGACCTTCAGCTACTATTTTATTTATATTATTTATAAACTTCATAATAATATTCTTATTAGATGAAGTCTTTTCTTGCTTGAGATATTCTGTTGAAATATTTTTTATCAACAATAGGTTGTCTACCATTAAACGAATATCTCCAAATTCATCTATTTTTAATCCAGTTTTTTTATTAAAGGATATAAAAATAGGCATTAGTATTTCTATTTCAACATCGTTGATGCAAAACTCAAAATTATTTGTATTATTATAAAATGAAATCATGATAGCTATTTTATTGATGATGCAGGAAAAGTTGTAATAACTTCACCTGTCTTATTATCTACGACTACTCTCTGAACTGTTTCCTCTGGATTTCGGCCTACTTGACGAGGCATATTTTTTTGATACAATGTACGATTTCCTTGTGGTGTAACTTTGTCTGGGTTATCTATTACTTTACCTGCATCTTTTATTACTCTTTTGGGATTTTTAAATTTACTTTTATTTATCCAATTTCTCTTTTCAGGAGAATAACCTGATTTTTTTATATGTCTTTCATGGATATGCAGTTTTGATTTTTTTGTAAATTTATAACCTGCATAACCAAACACATCAATCCACACATTTGTATTATCAACATAGCCATAAAGGTTAAGTATTCTCCCCGCTAGACCAATCAAGTCTTGCGATATATACATTCCCATTTGTGGCGAATAATACCTGAAGCGATTGTAAGCCAGTCCTGTTTCCCTGTCATAATACTGCCCTTGGAAGAGGAACGGTATCATTCCTACGTTTCCGGTCTCCTCGATGACTTCACCGTTCATGTCCAGCGTCCTGCTCCACACCTCATTACCATCCGCATCGTATGCCTCGGTGGGCGTACCCAGATGGTCTGTCAGTATGGAATAAGCTCTGCCTTCCTTTATCATGGCGGCAGGCACGAAGGATTCCTCCTCGAAGAGCCAGAGCGTGCGTTCTTTGCGTTCTTCCTCGGCCAGCCACGCATTCTCTTCCCTTGAGTAGCTCCGTCTCTGCTTCCACTGGTGCAGTGGCACGTTTCCGTTCCACACCCACCGCGTCACGGTCGTCCCGAAACTCTTCGAGAGCCTTCTTCCCAAAGCGTCGTATTCAAATGTCACTTCCTTTCCGTCAGGTCGTACCACCTTTGCCAGCGAGCCGTCAGCGCTCCACCTGTATTTCCAGTGCTCCTTCTTTCCGTCCAGCCATCTTCCCGTACCGATGTATCGTTCTGTTAGGTTTCCGTCCTTGTCATACTCGCAGTGCCACTTTCCGTCCTGTTCCATGGCTCCTCCCTTCAGGAAGCGCCTTACCGTGCAGTCCGGGTTAGGGTAGATGTTTCCCACTTCGTCGCTCTTTCTCCACTGTGCCGTTCCGTCCCCGTATTCGGCATATTCCAGTTGTCCGTTCGGAGTGTACCCGTACCGTGTCGTTCCACGTCTGCTGTCTTCCGTTGCGAGCAGCCGGTCAGCCTTGCTCCAGTGGTAGCGGCGCATGTGGCGTGTCTGCGCGTCCTTTCTCGTGCGTGCGTCCACAAGGCGACCAATGTTGTCGTATGCGAAGCTCCGCATCACACCTCCGGGCAGCATACGCTCTGTTTCAAAGCCCAGCGTGTCGTAGCTGTGCTGCGACTGCCACTGTCTTTCACCGTTTCCACAGCCGTCTCCGGCCTGGAACTCTGTCAGTTCTCCGAACTCGTTGCGTTTGTATTCCAGATTCGCCCCGAGTGTGCTCTGCAGGGACAGTATCTGTCCGGTCTTGTCGTAGGTGCGTGTGATGGTCTCACCGTCTGCCGTTTCCGTTACCGGTAGTCCCAGTGCGTTGTAGGCAAGCTCCACGCGGCTTTCACCTCGTGTGGCTTCCACCAACCTTCCAGATATTCCATACTGATAGGTCTGGTCGGGTTCATCCGTCGTCACATACGACACCCTTGTTACCCTCGATGCGTTGTCATATTCGTATTCCCGCACGATTCCGCTCGGCAGCCTTTCGCTTGTTACGCGTCCGGCGATGTCACGTTGGTATATCCTCGTTCCCCGGTCAAACCCTGTTTCCCGGATTACGTTACCTATGTCGTCAAGGTCGAACTCATAGTATTGCATCCGCTCGTTTATCACGTGGCGCAGCCGTTCTTCCCTGTCATAATGGAAACCTACGACACCTCGGCTGTCCTTGCGGTGTGTCAGCTTCCACATGCCCGAGTAGGTGTATTCCACCTTCTGCAGGTCGTCTCGGTATTCCAGCAGGTTGTCTATTCCGTCATATCTCAGGTGTATGTGGTTGCCGTCGAAGTCCTCACTTCCGTTACGCGTCCTATGGCGTCGTAGCGCCTTGTCTGCACGGCTCCTTTCGGATTTGTCACCTGCGTGCATCGTCCCAGTCCGTCGTAGCGATAGTGCGAGGTGTTTCCCCGGCTGTCTGATGCTTCCGTCAGGTTGCCGTCCTTGTCGTAGCTCAGTACGGTTTTTACACCATACGGGTCAGTGATGCATTCGGCCAGTCCTTCGCTGTACTCTATCTGCGTTTCCGCTCCTTCTGGATTTGTCCTTTTGGTCACATTTCCTTTGCCGTCATAATCGAACTTCCATGTTCCTCCGTCCGCTGTGGTCACGCTCAGCGGCCTGTTGCGCAATACTCCCTTGCGGAAGAATACAGCCGATACGCTGCCGCCTCCCGGGTCGGAACTGTCGGTACAGTTTCCCCAGCGGTCGTATTTGTACAGGCTGCTGTTGCCTGCCGGGTCGGTTTCCTGCAGGAGTTTCCGGTCCGAGTCGTATTTCCATCGGTGTTCGCCTTCGTTGGCATCTACTTTCAGATACACCAGTCCGTCCTTGTGGTAATATTTTGTAGGCTTGTCATGGCTGTCAAGCACTCTGGTCATTCCATTTAGGAATTGCAACTTGTGGTCATATATGCCTCCGTCTCCCCATGTATGTATGCATCGGGATCCGATTTCGCTGCCGTCGTATTCAAAGAACCAGTTCAGTCCGTTTCTCCATGTCTCCTTTACAATCAGCCTTCCTTCGTATTCATACCGCATGGCATCGCCCACGGCGTTGCGCTGGCATGTCATGTTTCCCTCCGCATCATATTCGTATGATGCGAGTATTGTTTCTTCTCCCTTGTTTTCGGGGTGTGGCCCTTTTATTTCCAGGATGCGTCCGCTGCGCTCGTCGCATTCCACGGCGAGCCTTCTTCCTGCGCTGTCGGTAATCTCCTTCAGGTGCCCCTTACCGTTGTACCCGATCCGTATGGCGAACCCGTTCGCATCCGATACGCTTTCCAGCAGATGTACGGAGTCGTATTCCTTCTGTGTGAATCGGTAGTACAGGTCTTCGTCCATGTCCCATATACAGTAGCCGTCCTTTTCCTTTCGTGCTTCCTTGCGCTCTGCACGTATGAACGAGGGCTTCTTCTCAGTCGGCAGCGGGAAGGCTACGGGTATTCCGTCGGACATGCGCAGTGTCAGGATGCCGTCCTCCACTACGATACCCATGTCGTAGGCATGATGCCATCCGTTGCCCAACGGTCCCTGATAGTCGCTTTTGCTGTACCAGGTACGTTCCCAGGAGAGAGGGAGCGGACCGTCTATCCAGAAGTCCTCTTCGTCGGTGAAGAATGTGCCGCTTGCCACGTCCACAGGGTGTCCGGTTACTGTACATATTGTCTTGTGCAGCATGTCCTGCAGCTTTCCGCTCTTTATCTTGTCATTTACGGCTCCATGCAGCTTGTCTGCCAGTTTCTTGGTCTTTTTCTTATACAGTCTTCCAAAGGCTCCCATACACTTTCTTGAGAGTGCCGCCATCGGGTTAAGCGGCACGGGCACGGGGCTGGTCAGAATCTGTCTGGCCGGAGGAATCGGGTTGATTACCCCTGTCGGCAGGAACAGTCCCGGCACTTTGTGTATGCTCGACATACCCAGGTCGTTGCAGTCCAGATGCATGTGCGTTCCTCCTCCCGACAGAGGAAGCCCGTCTGCAAGCACGGTCAGGCTTCCCATGAAGGCATGTCCGTTGTTTTTGGGTATGGGTATCGAGTTTGCCGCAAATCCGGCTCCCATCGGTACATGCGGTATGCTGCGTGTGGGGGTAGAAGCCACGGCACGTGGAATGAACCCGCCGATTTTTACGGTGGCTCCCATCATGCCCACTGCCATGGTCAGTGCCGTGTGGCCTATCTCTGCGAGCTTGGCCGAGTCTGCATCCTCGGTTTCTTCCGCTGTTGGGGGAGAGGGGATGTACGATGCCACTGCCGCTGTCATGAAGTCCTGCGGACAGAGCAGCGTCCCTACATACGGGTGAGGCATCGGCACGCTTGTGGCCGGCGGTATGTTCACCAGGTGGATGTCCACTCCGATTACAGGGTCGAGCTGTTTGGAGATGGGTAGGCAGGCCTGTCCTTTCATCCCCAGTGCTCCGAGCACGGGGAGTACGGCTGCCTCGCTCACGTTGTCTGCCAGACTGCCCAAGGCTATGGTCGCCTTCAGTCCGGTGTCAAGCGCGTTGACGGACGGGGATACGCCCGCCTTCGCATTGGCGGAAGCTCCCGAAACTACGCCCGACATCTGTGTGCCTACAGTGGCTTCAAGCTGTGCGCTTACCTGGTCGAAATACCCTGTTCCTGATGACATAGTTTATAGTTGTTTTTAGAGTGGGTTCAAGTTTTGAAAAACAGATAGGCTGACAATAGAATGGCCAGCACTACTATGACTCCGAGCCAGAAACGAAATCCGTTTGGGCCCAGCAAGTCAAGCCAGAAGTTCCCTCCCCAGCTTCCGGGGCGGGTATAGGTCCATTTCCAGTCCAGTCTCAGTCCTGCCAGCCATACCAGCAGAATCAGGATGACTACAAGATAGCCCGATTTCGGGTTTTCCTTGATGTACCCTGGGCCCTCACTGAATATTTGCTGAAGGGTCGTCCATATTTTGTTGATCCATTCCATGATATTTCCCTAAATTTCGTTTGTATTCATACAGAAAGTCTTCCCAGTCCTTGCCGATGGTATGGCTCAGTACCGAGTTGATTTCTTCATTACTGACCGTTGACTGGCGTTCCCGGCTTTCCAGCAGCTTGAGCAGCAGCAGGGGATAAGACGAATGTCTTATCAGGTCGGACGACAGCTTGTCTGCCAGTCGGAATCCCTCGATGTAGCACTCCGTTGCTCTTTCCGTTTCGTATGCTTTCTCCCAACACCATCCGCACATTCTCAGTGTTTCTGCTTGCATGAGGTAATCCTTGCAGTGTGCGTAGGCATCTGCGCCCAGTCGGTAGGTTTCTGCGGCATCGTTCCAGTCGGATTTCCGTACCTGTATGGATGCTTTTCCTACAAGCGAGCTGCCGAGAAGACGCCCCGATAGAGATGGGTCAAGTTTCCCTTCGCCCATCTGTGCCGCTTCTACCGCTTTGTTGGCAAAGTACAGAGCCGTGTCAAGATCCTTATGGTTGATACGGTCTGTATATAGAATGGTATATACTGTTACGAACTGACTCAGCCAATTCAGGTCTTTTTTTACATTGACAAGTGCCATATCGAGGCATTTGCGTGCGTGCAGGTCGGTTTGGGCGGCATCTTCTTTCTTTACGCTGTTCATGAGTCTGGTCAGTGCCAGCCTGAAGTCGGAGGCGGCAGGGTCGCTCCGGTCTTCGTTGGCCGCCTGTTCTGCCAGTTGTTCGGTTGCTCCGTCCATGTCTATCGGGGGATAGATGGAGACTGTTTCTTTCTGGTA
>NZ_EQ973637.1:243332-245781 GCF_000157915.1 Phocaeicola coprophilus DSM 18228 = JCM 13818
TTTCTGGTAGGTCGTCATGAGCTTGCCGAACTGTTCTTGGCCGATGATATCGCCGGTTCCCCATACCATCTGTTTGTCGAATGGTTGGGAGAGTGCCTGACTGAACCACTGTCGGCATCCTTCATAGTCCTTTGTGCCTTCCAGATTGAAAATGAAGCTGCATTTCATGTCTGTACCGCTGACAAGCTCGTGGGTCAGCCGGTTGAAATTTTCCACTACTGTCTGGGCTGCATTGCTGCTATTTATGGTGCTGTCATCTGCCTGCCATTCCACTTTTTCAAAAACGATGTCTTCAGGCTTTTTCGAGTTGTTCCAGTACTCTATTTGCTTGCTGATATATTGCAGTACATCTTTACTGAACTCCATTGCTGATGTAAATGGAAGGGCGATGATGAAGACCATGTCTTCTTCTTCGCTGTCGATGGCCAGCATGTAGTCATAGAAAGCCTTGAGCATGGTTTCGTCCCCCGGATTGATGACAATGCGTATCATCTTTACCGGTTGTGCTACGGCATCCTCCCAAAGGAGGAGCATATTGTCCGCTATTTGTTGTATGGCATTGCTCATAGGTCAATTCAGTTTTACGATTGTACCTGCTATGGCGGTTGTTCCGCTGGAGTCCACGGTGGCCTGTGTGTTGCCCGACAGGGTTGCGGTTTTGCTTCCCATGGCGGTTACGTCGCTTCCGCTTATGTTATATGCTTCTTCGGCACTGCTGTTTATTGTTTTTGCGGCCTGTGTGATTTCGTTGGCGGCTGTTTCCGTAATTTGGGCTTCGGCGGTGGTTTTGATGTTTCCTTCGCTGTCCAGTTCAATGCTGGTTTCGCCTACGCACAGTTTTATGGATTTGGATGCGGAAATGCTGATATTGCCTTTCCCGTCGGCGGCATAGCTGTTGCCGGCCTGATCTGTCATTTTGATGCTTCCTTCGTCGTCATCTATGGTGATGGTACATCCGCTCCGTGTGGTCAGGCTTTTTTTCTTGTTGCCGTTGTCGCCTCCTGTAGCTGTTTTCCCGTTAAACAGGCTGCCCATTACGAACGGACGTTTCGGGTCATCATACCGGAAGCCTACTAGTACGATGTCGTCCTTTTCCGGGATGAAGACAAAACCTCTGTTGGTTGATACTTTATTGCTCATTCCGGCATCGGGAGTCATGACACGTATCCATGAGGTTGTCATGCCATCGCCCTGCCAGTTCATCTTTACCTGTACACGTCCTTGTTTCTTGGGGTCATCATTGCTTACCACTACCGCCTGCTGCGTCTGTGCCACTGGTAGGGGGACTTCCGGGGTCGGAAGACTTGTTGTCAGCGAGTAGAGTGCGGTAAAGTTATTGTTGTAGCTTTCTCCGGTTCCGGCTACATGGGTAATTTCGGTGATGAAATATTCACCTAAAGTCTTTTCTATAAAATCAAATTGGAAGTTCTGTATTGCGGTTTGTATTTCCACTACGCTGCCGAGTGTTATCCGGTTGCAGTCCGTTTCACAGGATATATAATGTGAAGGCGAAGCATCGCTCTGTTGTTTCTTTTGGAAATGGTTTTCTGCTTGGCTGTCGTTGGCAACCCTGATTTCTGTATGTTGGAATGCCTTCGATTTGAAGAGCTTGACAGAAGCGTCAAAGGCCGTTTGCCCCAGCATGTTCATGCCGGTGGGAACATTGGAAGCGGCACCTTTGCAGAATTTTGCATTGGCGGAGTCGTATGAGTTTCCCTCTACCGGGCGGGCAAGTGTTTGTATGCCTATGTTCAGGTCGGATATTTCGCGTCCGTAGCTCAGCTGTATGGCTGATGGCAGTTTGTCAGGCTTGCCGAATACAAGTTGTTTCCCGTCGTAGTACAGCCACTCGTGGTATTGTCTGGCCAGCCTGCGGATAAAGTCGAAGTCGCTTTCCATATACTGGCATTCGTATTCTATCTCAGCTGTATATTCCGGTTTGATGGCGCAAGGCATACCGGCCCTGTCGCATATTTCTTTCACTATGCTGAATAGCGTGGTGTTGGTCCACGAAGCACAGTTTAGCTCTGTTTCGAGAAGGAAGGTCAATGAATACCCCTGGATGAGCAGATAGCCGTGATTGCCTTTCGAGCGGTGCAGTCCCACATGTGTCACTATCCCTTTGAAGCTGTTGCCGCCGCCCAAAAGGATTTCCGCTTGCTTGCCTATCCAGTTCATGCTGTTGTCAAGCGTATGAGTCTTGTAGAATTCACCGGACTCTATATCCATGTGAACTTCAAAATAATGATGGTCATTGATGGACTGTTTCAACACAACCTGAAAAAAGGAAGGAAGAGGAATTCCATCAATGCTGACGGTTGTCTTTTTCTGCTCAAGCATAACGGCAATATTATTTGAGGTGGATAAATAAAATTGCCGCTTGACGGATTGAGCCCTTTCAAGCGGCAATATCTTACATTCCGCTTAGGGGCATTGCCCCGGAGCGTTT
>NZ_EQ973637.1:246449-247317 GCF_000157915.1 Phocaeicola coprophilus DSM 18228 = JCM 13818
CAATCGCAATTATAGGGAAATAAAATCATATATCCAAATATTTCCTCGTTTTTTTAGGAAAAAGTTTTTTGTAACCTTATATTATATGGATTTATCTTGTTGTAGTATTATGTTTTTGCTCTTTTTCCTTGAGCATTATTGTTTCTCAGGCAAAACTATAACGGATAATTTGTAGTTTAAGTAAAAAACAATAGATTTGCAAATGTCATAGTCTGAAATTTGGGAAATATATGAAAGAGAACAAGACATTCGTGGCTCTATGTACAGAGTCTTTTACTTCCAATCATGCCGCAATATGTTCTGTTGCTATGGTGAAAGTGGTCAATTCTGTAGTAGTGCAGGAGTTCCATTCGCTTGTCAGACCGGTTGCCGGTAAAGGAAACATGCTGGATACGTTTCTTTCTGTATTCGGTGGTAATAAGTATGCCAATGCCCCGGAGTTTCCGGAAGTGTTGCGTTTGATGGAAGCATTTGCAGGTAGTTGTAAGATTGTGGTTTACGATGAGAAGGAAATTGTACGGGTGCGTAGGAACTGTAGATTCTTTGGTGTGGAGAGTAGCAATCTTTTGACTAATGAGTTTTTGGATATTTGCCGTATGCCGGGAGAGGAGTTGGAGGAATCATGTGAGTGTTACGGGATTAAGCTGAAAGCTGATTGTTGCTTGCTCGATAAGACACGTGCTTGTGCCGGATTGTATATGAAAGTTGGGCAGACTCATAGGCTGCCTTCAGATGAATTGTGTGATGGCTTGGAGCCTTTTTCAATGGGGAAGGAGGATTTGTATAATTTGCTCCCGGATGATGAGATTACGGACAGGAATACAATATTTTATCATAAGCATATTTTTATCTCCGGTATTTTTCCCCC
>NZ_EQ973636.1:0-52099 GCF_000157915.1 Phocaeicola coprophilus DSM 18228 = JCM 13818
TTACGGATCAACGTAAAAATCTGAGGGATTCTCATCGATAACCTCCAGTACCTGTAAGGTGTCATGTCTCAACTGAGATAGTTCCGTAGCCAATACCTTAATTAATATGTTTAGCTTCAACAAAGGTTATCATATTCATAAGTTTTGTACGTTCAGTATTTGCCTTTGTTCCCGAAATCCTCAACACTCCAAGCATTTGATTTTGTTAGAACCGTTAACTTATTTACTTGCCTATCGTACTTTTGGACATTTGTCGAAACCCTTGTAAAAATTACTGTCTTCACCATAATTGTTATACACATCATTTATATCACGACAAATACATAAACGTAATTACCCCGCAAATTAGGATTGATTAAAATTTAAAATATTGATTAATTATTTGATGCTTAAAACAAATTCATTAGGTTTGTGTCAAAGATTGAATATGGAGAAAGTATTAGCTGAAAACGTAAAACGACTATGCAAGGAGTAAAAGAAGCGACTAAAAGACCTTGCTTCTGAAATGGGCGTTGATCCTTGCTTCATTAAATCGTACCATATACGGAAATGCCTAACTTGATGCCATTGAAAAAATGGCCACCGTTTTGGATGTATCTATTAAAAGCCTATTCGAGCCTATTGATAATGCCGAGGTAGAAGGATATATAAAGGTTAAAGGAAAAATTTATCAATTTAATAATAGAGAAGAGTTAAATAAATTACTAACTTAGCAAAAATAATTTTTACAGATATGAAAAGAATGGTTATTATTTCACTTTTGGCTATGTTTACTGTAATGCAAGTGCAAGCTCAACAAATAAAACTTGAATATGAAAATAAAATTGACTCGTTGCCCGAACTTATGCAACAATATTTTGAAATGCAAAAGGTACAACATTCTCGTTTAACAATAAAAGGGGAGTTCAATGGGAAGCGAGCAAAGATAAAAAAAGTGATTTGTGATAAGGGGACTTTTATAGAACGTGAATTACTTGCGGATTATGTTCATTTTATATTTGTTGATAGTATTGAAACTCTAGATTTTATGGCAATCCCTTACGGAAAAGATAGTCTCCGTATTTCTTGTTTCTATCCTTCCAGTTACAATCATGTTATTTTCAATGATACGGTGCGTATAGATGATATGAAAATTTTGCTAGAAACATTTACTTCAGGTGATAGTCCAGATATACCTATCATCGCTTATTCATCTGGCATTCCATTTGAAGGTGGAACTTGGTTTTGCGGATTGCGTGATTCGGGCATTGAGCCACGAAAATGGTATGAAAAATATGGCATAGACGGTTATGTGTTTTATACCATAAGACTTGAAGAAGACATCTCCAATAATAATATGCCTATCTACATAAAAATAGCAAAAGAAGGCGCTTACGCAACACATCAGCAATAATATCTTTTAGATTAGAATAATACAAATAAACGAGGCTATCTTAAAGTCATTTGAGACAGCCTCGTTTTCTTTATAGCTTCTGCTGGGCCCGTTTCAAACGTTCCAGATGACAGAACAGCAGTTCTCCGTTGTTGTCATGCAGATGCATGCCGTTTCCTTCGCAATAACGGAAGAAGGAGCAAGAAGCACAGGCTCCCTTTTTCATCCAGGAGCGATCCCGGAAAGGCTGAAAACGGTTTTCCCATACCTCCATGAAGTCATCTTTGTAAATACTTCCCTGAGAATAGTTGGAACGAATGCTTGGACAGGCTGAGATGGAGCCGTCTGCCAGAACAGAGGCCACGCTGATTCCTGCATTGCAGGTATAAAAGCCGTCGCGTACTTCTGCCTCATAACTTCCCAGGAAGCCTTCGCATCCATAGCTGGCCATGATTTTTCCTTCCTGACGTGTCTGTCTGATAAACTCCATGAGTCCGTTGAAGTCTTTATCTTCTAGCTGGAAGTCCGGATAATGGGCGGCACGTCCCACCGGAAAGATGGTGAATAACCGCCAATGGCGGACACCGGCTTCATAGAGAGAGTCTTTCAGTTGCTCCAGGTAGGAATAGTTCCGGCGGTTGACGCAAGTTACAACATCCCATGTCAATTGTTGTTCACGTGCCAGCATACGGATGGCATGCATTGCCTGCTGATAGCTTTGGGGATGTCCGCGCAGCCAGTTGTGATCATCTGCAAATCCGTCCAGACTGATGGTTATTGAATGGAGTCCGGCTTTCAATAAATGCTGCAGACGGGAATCGGTCAGATAAAGCCCGTTGGTAACCATGCTCCACGGATAGCCACGATGGTATAAGGCCTGTCCGACTTCCTCCAGATCTTTGCGGACCAATGGCTCGCCTCCTGTAAAAATGATGTTTACTTCATGGGGATTGACATGGGGAGTAAGACTGTCAATAACCCGTAGAAAATCAGCCGCAGGCATGTCGGGGATTTCTGCTGTACTTTTGCAGTCGCTGCCACAATGCTTGCAATGGATATTGCATCGCTGTGTGCACTCCCAGAATAGCTGGCGTAACGGGTGTAATTTCTTGTTGTTCTCACGTACCTGGCGAGATACTTCCAAAGCAAGCCGCTTGCGTAAGGAAATTCGTTCTACCGGTGTCTTCATGGTTTCTTTTTATCTTCCTCAAAGTCAACAGTACGGCTGTCACTACCCTGATACCAGCCTTCTCCGCCTTCTGGTTCCATTTTTATCCGGGTGGAATCAGACTGGTAGGTGTTTGACGGATCTTCGCAGACTACCTGGTAGTTTTCACTCATTGCATCTTCGTTCTGATAGATATAATTCCCTTCTTTGTCCGTGTAAACCGTGTCCGTAAAATAGGAGGATAGAGGTCGTAAATCCCGATTCAGGGCTTTTACGATGACACGTGCTCCTGACACTGCATTCTTGTTTTCTTTGTCTGTGACTTTTCCTTTGATCTCATACTTTGCATAGGGGGTTCCGTATTCTACTGAAGATTCACCACAGGACGTATACCCTAACAGAGCCAATATGGAAGACAGAAAAACATTAAAGGCTCTCAGCCATTTTGAACTTTGCTTCATAACATTATATTTTAAGAGGTTTCTATTCTAAAAATGAGTGACTTGTCACTTTACTGCATGAACAGTCCGGTTAAATTCATATAACCTGTTAAAATCATTGTCGGATCTTCCTGACAATATTATTTCTGTGATAAAAAAGAATGTATGAGCCTTGTTGATAAGTGTTGTCTTTTATCAAAAGACCCATACATTCTATAAAGAGCGAATTGACTTTTTTATTCGATTGTCATGCTATGCTGTACCGGCATCATGATGAATGTAAATTCATAGTCTCCATACGGGAGCAGGTATTGTGGCTCGGGAATAGCACCCCAGCTGTTGACACATGCGAGTCCCATTTGTGCTTTATCGATCAGTACATTGGTCAGATCGGCTTCTTTCACTTCATTGGAGTGGCTTTGATTCTTCTGTGCTCCGTCGTCAAGTGAGGCAATTGTATAATGCAGGGCAGAAGCTGAGAACGGTGCCTCGGCAATGAACTGAAGTCCGTCGCCTGCCGCATTCAGTTGTTTCCACCAGCGAATGTCTGTCTTGTTACCGTTTTCCTGCGGACGTACATAAGCGTAGAACTGTTCACTTACGGTCTGATTATAAATGCCCAGATCGGTAGAGTGATTACGGTCACTATAGTTTTCAACAGGGCCACGTCCATAATAGGAAATCTGTTCAAAAGATTTCGGCATGACAAGCTGCATACCAAAGCGGAACATATTGGAAACTTTTGCTGCTTTGTCTGCAGTCATTTTCTGGGTAACTTTAATAGCTCCCTGGTTGTTGATGGTGTAGGTGAGAGCAAGTTTGGCTGAAACTTCTTTCATTTCGTAGTTGGCAGAAACGACAACCTTTCCGTCAACAGTTTCATGTTTCATTGACAGTAACTTGATACCCGGATTCTTCCATGCTGCATATCGTCTCTGAAGTCCGGCACCAAAGTCGTTGTCTGTCGGGGCACGCCAGAAATTAGGAGTCAAAGCTTCACCTTCTTTGATCATGTCAAGTCCGTTGACTGTATAGGCGCTTAAATAACCATTGGCTTTGTCAAACTGGATGTTGAAATTTTCTCCGGTAATAACCAGTCGGTTACGGTTCTTGTCGTCTGCTTGAGGAACAATAACAGGTTGATTACTTTCGGTAATATTCTCGAATTTCATTTCAGGTGCCTTGTAGCCGTTGATCACCAGCTGATCTTTAGCGACCACATGTCCTGCCGGGATCATTCCTTCACGATTTTTCTGGATATATCTGACATTTAACAGCCATTCTGCACAGGTGCAGGTCTTTCCCAGATCCAGTTTCAGTTTCGCTGTCTGCTGAGGAGCTACGTTCAGGTTCTCGATGAGGCCGCTGCGAACGATCTTTCCATTCTTGAGCAAATCCCATTCCATGGTGTAGGCAGACAGATCGCGGAAGAAGTTTTCATTATAAACATTGATCTCTCCGTTTTTCAAATCGCTGCCTGTTGTCCAGATGTTCTGATAGAAATAGCCCACTTCATGCATGTGCGGGTTCGGCTGACGATCTGGATTAACCAGTCCGTTGCAGCAGAAATTGTTGTCGCTGGCATCAAAATTATTGAAATCGCCTCCGTATGCATAAATCATCTTGTTGTCTTTACCATTCCAGCGGATACCCTGATCTACGAAGTCCCAGATGAATCCTCCCTGATATTTCGGGTATTTGCGGATGATGTCCCAGTATTCCTTGAAACCACCCTGTGAATTACCCATGGCGTGTGCATATTCACACTGGATCAATGGTTTTTGTTTGGAGTCATCTTCGCAGTAGTTTATACAGCCTTGATAATCATAGTACATCGGACAGAAGATATCGGTCTTTCCACTGTAACCAGCCTGTTCAAACTGAACGGCGCGACTGGGATCTTCTGCTTTAATCCAATCGTAAGCAGCTTCGAAGTTCGGACCATATCCGGCTTCGTTGCCTAATGACCAGAAAATGATACTCGGGTGATTGAAGTTGCGCTGTACGTTACGCTGGTTGCGTTCCATGTGCGCTTTCTTGAATGAAGGATTTTTTGCCAGAGTTTCTTCTCCGTATCCCATTCCGTGAGATTCAACATTGGCTTCTGCTACGACATAAATACCATATTTGTCACATAATTCATACCAGAAACTGTCATCCGGATAGTGGCAGGTACGGACTGCATTCAGGTTGAACTGTTTCATCAGCTGGATATCCTGGATCATGCGTTCGCGTGATACAACATATCCTCCGTCGGGATCCATTTCATGACGGTCAGCTCCTTTGAAGAGAACGGGTTGTCCGTTCACCAGAATCTGTGCATTTTTCAGTTCTATCTTGCGGAAACCTACTTTGACAGGAACCACTTCGGTGGTTTTGTTTCCTTCTTTCAGTGTAGCCCGCAGCGTATACAGATACGGGGTTTCAGCTGTCCATTTCTTCGGGTTTTCCAGATTCAGAGTTGTGCTGACCTTTCCGGAACCTTTAACTTCAGTAGAAGCAACTACCTGATTGCGTGCATCCAACAGTTCAAGAGCTACGTTAGCACTTCCTTTCAGGTTAAGGTTGATGTCCAGTGAACCATTCTTGTATTCCTGATCCAGGTCTGGAGTAACACGGATATCATCAATTCGTTTTTTGTTGCGGGCATACAGATAACAGTCGCGGGCAACGCCGGTATAGCGGAAGAAATCCTGATCTTCCAGATAGGTTCCATCACACCAGCGGAATACCTGGAAAGCGATCAGATTCTTCTGTCCTGCTTTCAGATACGGGGTCAGGTTAAATTCTGCTTCCAGTTTGCTGTCTTCACTGTAACCGATAAAACGTCCATTAACCCATAGATACATGTTGGAAGAAACAGCTCCGAAGTGAGCGTAGATTTCTTTTCCGTTCCAGTCTGCCGGAATCGTAATTTCCCGGCGATAGGATCCGACATGATTACCTTCAGTGGGCACGTAAGGCGGGTTGTTCTTGAACTGATTTCTCCAGGGATATCCGACATTGACATAGATAGGGTCTCCGTAGCCGTTCAATTCCCATACGGCAGGAACCTGCATGTTGTCCCAACCTTTGTCATTGAAGCTTGTTTTCCAGAAATCGGTAGGACGTGCATCTGCATCTTTGACCCAGAAAAATTTCCAGGTACCATTGAGGCTCATGTAATTGGCAGATTTTTCTTTAACGGCCTTGGTAGCAGCGTCTGTGTTTTCGTAAGCGAAAAAGTTGGCATGCATCGGTGCTCTGTTGATCGCATTGATTTCGGCATCCTGCCATTCTTTGAAGGTCTGAGCCTGACCGGTAAATATGCAGGAGCCTAGGATGCCTAATAAAAGTTGTTTTTTCATGTGTATAGGTATTATAGTTTAAAAGATAAATCTATTCTGTTACCCAGTTTCGATTATAGGGGATTGTTACTTTAGGGTTATAATGCATTTTTTCCTTATCCGGAATGGCCAGAATGTATTTCTTTTTTCCGTGATTCGGAAGTGAAGAACTTCTTAGCCAGGGGTTCATGTTGCGTAACAGCGCATAATTAATGCCCTGTCCCTTTGCAAAGCGGGCCAAGTCATCGATACTTTCTTCGACTGTAATGTTCCGATAAGGAATAATCGGATAAAGGTCGCTGGATTTTAACCGGAATCCGAATTGTTTGGGATTGGTCAGCATCATTTTAGCTGCCAGAATGCGATATACATAGCGGGCTGTTTCTTCTACAAGCTGTAAGTCGAGTGCATTGTCCGCATATTGGCTGTCCATTTGTTTGGAGATACGTCCTTGTCCCGCATTATAGGAAGCTGCAACACTTTCCCAGTTGCCGAAGCGTGCATATGCCTGTTTGAGGTATTTGCAGGCAGCCTGTGTAGACTTTTCAACATGATAGCGTTCATCTACATGATTATTTACCTCCAGATTAAACTCACGGGCTGTTCCCGGCATGAACTGCCAGAGCCCGGCCGCTCCGGCATGTGAGCGAGCCTGAGGGTTGAGGTTGCTTTCAATAACCATGAGATATTTGAAATCATCGGGTATACCGTTCTTTTTCAGAATAGGCTCTACAATAGGAAAGTACCGGTTAGCACGTTTGATGATCTGCAGCGAAGTGCTGTGCATGTAGGTAAATGCCATCAGTTCCCGATCCATTCGTTCGCGCCGGTCATAGCGGGTCAGGTCAATTTTTGTTCCGCAGAATTCGATGCTGTCAGGAACTGGAATACAACTGTATTCCATGATCTCTTCCTTTTCTTCTTTCTTGTTATGGAATATATCAGAACTGAGCAAGAAAGGAGTGAGAGCAATCAAAAGTGCCGTAATCCATGGTGCATATAATTGATAAGTCTTTTTCATAGGTATAGATCTGTTATTCTTCCAGTTTGAAACTGTTCAGTATGTCTTCCGGTTTTTTGTCATTTTTCTCACGGTAAGTAATGGATACATAGAAACCGCAGCTTTCATCTTTTGCAAGCAAATAGCTGTAAAGGCACTGTTCCGTGTCACAAATCCCTTGAAGGCGTACTCCGTAAAATTGTGGAAGTTCAAACTCTGTTACGGAGGACTGCTCTGTTATTTCATCGTCAGTTGCGATATTCTTGAGCTCTGAGGCCAGTTCGCTTCGTTTCAGTCCTTCTCCTTCCAGTAATTGAACTGTAATATAATAGGTAGGGGTACTGACAATGTACCCCTCTTCTGAATCATCTTCTATCGTGATGTCACTTGGTGCTTTAAACGATACACCGAATGAAGACCATGTTGTGGTTTTTAAATCCTGTGCTTCCAGCGGAGACACAGTCAGGCAAAGTGCAGCAAAGGCTGCGGAAATTTTATTCTTCATGCTTTTCTTTCTGCTACAACTTTTTTGGCATAAACTTCTTCCTCCTTATTAACCATAACTAAGACACCTCCTTCGGTATTGCTATAAGGAGAGGCGATAGCAGACAATGTTTCATCCTTTATCATGGCTTCTACACCGGCTGAGGTCAGCAAGCCTTTAACTAATTCAGCTTCCCAGAGGCTGCCTCTGAAAACTTCTACTAATGATCCGTACGTCTTGGCTCCCATAATCTTAAGTTTTTAAGGGTTAATAAAACAGGATTTATAATCTCTCTATTCTTTATCCAAAGATAAGAAAGTTTTGTCAAATATTGTCAGATATCTTGTTTTTTAATGATATTTTTGCGTAAATCATACTTAAAATTGTACATTTGCTGCATAGAATTATTTTTTAAGTCTGTTGAGAATATGAGAACTTATACCAATGTATTTGATTTGGGAGATCTGAAAACAGCCCTCTCGGAAGCATTTGAAATCAAGAAAGATCGTTATAAATACGAATCACTTGGCAAGCATAAGACTTGTTTGCTGATTTTCTTCAACAACAGTTTGCGTACTCGTCTTAGCACACAAAAGGCTGCCCGTAATCTGGGAATGGATGTCATTGTACTTGATGTTAACCAGGGAGCCTGGAAACTGGAAACAGAACGTGGTGTTGTGATGGATGGTGACAAGAGTGAACATCTGCTGGAAGCTATTCCGGTGATGGCTTCCTATTGTGATATTATCGGAGTTCGTTCGTTTGCCCGTTTCGAGAACCGGGAAGATGATTATACGGAAAAAATTCTGAATCAGTTTATTCAGTATTCCGGGAAACCTGTATTCTCCATGGAAGCTGCTACCGGACATCCCTTGCAGGCTTTTGCTGATTTGATAACTATTGAGGAGTATAAACGGAAGGAACGTCCGAAAGTTGTTCTGACATGGGCTCCTCATCCCCGTGCTTTGCCGCAGGCTGTACCGAATTCTTTTGCTGATTTTATGAATGAAGCAGACGTGGACTTTGTCATAACTCATCCTCACGGATATGAACTTGATCCGAAGTTTGTGCGTGGTGCGAAAGTGGAATATGATCAGTTGAAAGCTTTTGAAGGAGCAGATTTCATCTATGCGAAGAACTGGGCTTGTCCGGGAGTTACCAATCCGGATGACTATGGAAAAATCCTGAGTAAAGATATGAGCTGGACTGTTGATACGGCTCACATGGCACTGACCAATAATGCCTTCTTTATGCATTGTCTGCCGGTTCGCCGGAACATGATTGTGACAGACGATGTAATTGAATCGCCTACATCACTGGTTATTCCTGAAGCTGCCAACCGTGAGATATCAGCAACTGTCGTTCTGAAACGAATGTTGGAGGCTTTATAATAGAAAGCGGGGATTTACTTTTTCTTCAGACCTTTTGGATAAAAAAGTAAATCCCCGTTCTTGAAACAGCTTATCTGTTATTTTTCAATTTCTTTTCCGTTTTCTTTCCAGCTTTCAAATCCTTTGTCCAGATTATAGACCTTGAAGCCTTTCTGGCTCAGCAGGCGGGCAGCATTTCGGCTTCTTCTTCCGCTTTTGCAATAGACAGCAACAGGTTCATTCTTGTCCAGAAGCTCATCAGCATAAGCCGCAAACTGTTCATCCAGTACATTGATGTTAATACTTCCCGGAATATGACCTTCGCTGTATTCTGCTACGGTACGCACATCTACCCGTTGTACATTTTCATCCTGGATGAGACGTTCAAATTCATCAGGGGATAGATTGGGAAAATCATTTTTTGAACTGCTTCCGCATGCAATCAGTCCCCATAGGGCAATGCATACGAAAAACATGAAATAGAGACTTTTTATCATATCGTTTATTTGTATTGATTTCTATTAATAGGCAAAACTACGGCTAGTCATTCCTTCCTGATAGGTATTCAGTGTAAGGGTGATACTGTCTCCTTCCTGTAATTTCCCTTTATAAGTGCTTAGAGGAATGGAAAGATATGTTTTGCGGGTGAAAGCTTCTTCATCTCCATTGCGGTCATGGTGGAGGATGAGACTCAGCGTCTGATGTCCGTCGGAGTGGCGGGTGAGTTCTGTTTCTACTGCCATATAAATATGTTTGCCTTCTTTGACTAAGGGCAGGAGAATCAGATTCAGATAATTCCCGGATCTCCAGATGCTTTGAATGTCGAGTGGATCCGTACTTATTTCTCCGGGTGAAAAATTATTTTTGTCAACCGGAGAAATAGATAAGATTTGCTGGACAGAATATACCTTTACCATTGGATATGTCTGTGAAGCTTCTTCTTCCAAGTGTTCGTAAATTGTAATTGTACGATAAGTACTGTCGGCACAAAGCCCGTCCAGTCCGGAGCGTTCCTGAATATCAAGCGTATCACCCTGGTCCGTAATAAGCCAGGTAAGTTTTCCTTCTCCGTTAGTCCTGGCATCTATGAATTCAGTCACAACGCTGGGGTATACATATTCTTCCTGGCAAGAGACCAGAACGACTGTACAAAGAAGCAGAATCAGCAGATATCTCATTCTTCCAGAGCTTTCTGATGATTGATGACCGGATTGGCATACATGGTCAGCATGCATTTCCGCAGGAATTGTTCGTCTTTGTCGGGAAGCGAAATCATATCCAGTTTTTTCTGGAGATAAGTATTGAATCGGGCTACGTCTTCCGTTGTATATCGGGAAGCAAAGTGCTGGTTTCCTTCCAACAGATCACATGCAATGTAATTTCCCGGATATAAGCGGTAGTTGAGATGGATGTAGTGATCGATCAGACTGGCTGTCCGTGCAAACACTTCTGTTTTGGGAAGTCCGCGGAAAGCTTCCAACTCTTCGTTGATACAGGGAGCTGTCTGGAAATGTACATGTCCTTTGTAGCCGAAGATACCGGTCTGCATGTTTTGCAAATCGTCCTCCTGGCTTTTCTTGAATCCTTCGATATCCCGTTTCTGCTGCATTTCCATAGCCTTCAGATAGTCGCATGGGTCATATTCGTATGACAGGGAAGTCGGAACGATGTTGAGTTCCTTCAGACGGTCAACATAATCACCTTCTCCTCCCATTGCCAGCATTTTCAGTACGCTCTCCTGTGTCCGGTCATTAGAATCCTTAGCCCGTCCTTCCCGTTGGGCTATCCAGATATTTTCTTTCTTTTGAGTCAGGGCAAAGTGGATGTAGCGGGACATGCGCATGGAAGATTCCAGAATCTGCTTGCGGTTGATTGTACGCTGTACGATGAATGCCTTGTTGACGCGTACCAGTTTCTTTATCCAGGGGAAAATCAACAGATTGTCACCGATTGCGATTTCTACCGTGTTCGGAAATCCGTTGTCCAGCAGACCGACGGAAAGGAATCCTGGGTCGAGTACGATGTCTCTGTGATTAGAAACGAAAGTATAGTTTCTTGTTTTATCATTCAGAGATGAGGTGTCCATGTCGAATCCGTCACTATGCTGATCCATGATGTCATGAAGCAGCTTGTGGAAAAAAGTTTTCTGTACTTCCAGATTGGTTTTGCACTGGCGAAGTTTTGCACAGAGGATTTCAACAGGCACATCAGGAATTATGCGAGTCATAATGTCCTGGAAAGTAGGATCAGCTATCAATTCCTCGAAAATCTGAGGAAGTTCTTCAGGCAAATAGGGCCGTATTTCGTCAAACTCGGCAGGAATGTTCATCTCAACTTACAATTAATAGTTTAATGTAAGGCAAAGTTAATAAATATTCTGACAAATAAAATGCGCACAGGATATTTTTCATACAAAGAAAGTGTGTGAAACGGGCAGGTTTGATGGTATGCTGTTTCCCGTTTTCACACACTTTCCTAAAGTTCTGTATCCGGTTTTTATTGACGGAAATGATCTTCAATAATGTCTGTCATGACGTCCTTAATATCCAGTCCGGCAGCGCGTACCTGCTGTGGGATAAAGCTGGTAGCTGTCATACCTGGCGTGGTGTTAATCTCGAGCATATTGATCTTGTCGCCTTCCGTAATAATGTAATCTACGCGTACAATTCCTTTGCAATCCAGAATATCATAGATGGCAGAAGTCAGTTGCTGTACCCGCTGAGTCAGTTCCGGGCTGAGGCGTGCCGGTGTGATTTCAGTTACCTCACCTTTGTATTTGGCATTAAAGTCAAAGAATTCATTTTTGCTTACGACTTCAGTGATCGGAAATACTACTGATTTGTCGTGGGTCTTGTAGCAACCGTTAGCCAATTCAATTCCGTCCATAAAGGCTTCAATCATCACATCGTCTGATTCCTTGAACGCTGCTTCCAGGGCAGGCTGAATCTGTTCTTTGGTCTTTACTTTGGTAACTCCGAAACTGGAACCGCTGGCATTCGGCTTGATGAAGCAGGGAAGTCCGATGGTTTCTATGACCTGTTCGTCGGTGATACCGTTCTTTTTCTTCACCAGTAAGGATTCGGCTACGCGGATACCAAACCCTTTCAGGTATTGGTTAAGCAGGAATTTACTGAAGGTCAAGGCTGATACTAGTACGTCACAGGTGGAATAGGGCATGCCTATCAGTTCAAAGTAACCTTGCAGGATTCCGTTCTCTCCCGGAGTTCCATGAATGGTGATATAAGCGAAGTCCGGCTTGATTCTTTTCCCGTTTTCTTCGAAACTGAAATCATTCTTGTCGATTGCGGCGCGTGTTCCGTCCGGCAAGATTGCTTCCCAGCTTTTGTGTGTGAGCTCTACAATGTAGAGGTTGTATTTTTGTTGATCGATGAAGGAATAGATACCTTCTGCACTTTTCATGGAAACTCCGTGTTCGGAAGAGTCTCCTCCTGCTACAATAGCAATTGTACGTTTCATAATTATTCTCTGTTGCTGATATAGGTTCTCCATCGCTCCAGCAGACGGGTCATGTCTTCAGGCAGTTCTGAAGTAAAGAACATCTCTTCTTTCGTACGGGGATGCACGAAGCCTAACGTCTTGGCATGAAGAGCCTGTCGGGGGCAAATATCGAAGCAGTTATTAACGAATTGTTTGTATTTACTGAAATGAGTTCCTTTTAAAATTTCATGGCCTCCATACCGTTCGTCATTGAAAAGTACATGTCCGATGTGTTTCATGTGCACACGGATTTGATGCGTACGTCCGGTTTCGAGTACACATTTTACCAGTGTGACATATCCCAGCCGTTCCAATACCTGATAATGAGTAACGGCATGTTTTCCCTGAGTCGGGTCAGATATTACTGCCATTTGCATGCGGTCCCGCGGATTCCGGCCGATGTTTCCGGTGATGGTACCTTCGTCCTCTTCCACGATTCCCCAGACAAGGGCATTATATTCGCGCTTGGTTGTTTTATTGTAGAACTGTAATCCCAGGTTTGTTTTCGCATCAGGTGTCTTGGCTATAACCAGCAGCCCGGAAGTATCTTTATCGATACGGTGTACCAGTCCCACTTGCGGATCGTTGGGATTATATGTTGGAACGTCACGCAGATGCCATGCAATTGCATTGACCAGTGTTCCGTGGTAATTGCCGCATCCCGGATGAACCACCAGTCCGGCCGGTTTGTTAATAACCATCAGATCCTCGTCTTCATACACAACATCCAGCGGAATATCTTCCGGAATGATGTCGTTCTCGTAGCGAGGTCTGTCCATCATGACGGTCAGTACGTCCTGCGGCTTGACTTTGTAGCTGCTTTTGACAGGCTTTCCGTTAGCCATAACGAATCCGGCATCGGCTGCTGTCTGTATACGGTTGCGTGAAGCATTGACAATACGTTCAAAAAGATATTTATCTATTCGTACGGGACTTTGTCCTTTGTCGACCACCACCCGGAAATGCTCATAAAGTTCGGGTGTTCCGCTGACCGGTTCCAAATCATCCAGCGTTTCGTCCAGTTCATCTATATAGTCTTCTGCCATTCGTTACAGTTTGTTTTATAGGTTATTAAAACCACGAATCATCTACTTGCGGTTGGTCTTCTTCTGTATTCATTTCCGTCTGAATGGAGAATGAATCTACAGCCAGTGAATCCTGAAGCTTCTTATTTCCGACACATAAGGTAAGCAAGGCTTCATGAGGAACTTTGTCTCCTGTCTGAAGTGCCCGTCCCCGGTACTTGATTCCGTATACCCAGTCCTGCTCACCAGCAATGTATTCCGGTTCTGTCAGTCTGAAGCCGATGGATTTCAGCTTGGCAGCAGCCTGGCGAAGCGAACTGTTGTCGATCAGGTCCGGCAGTTTGACCAATGGAACATCGCTGGTTGTAACGGTCAGATAGACAGCCCGTCCTTCCTTTACCCGCGAACCGCCCACGGGAGTCTGTTCCAGTACCATGCCGGCCGGCATACCTTTGACATAGCTGGAGTCAACGATAATTGCTTTCAGTTGCTGGGCATTCAGTGATTTCTCTGCTTCCAGCATGCTCTTGTTCTTCACGTTGGGAACAACGTAAGATTCACCGTGATGGGTATAAATATCCAGTCCGTATAATGTGCCCCAGCACACTGCAATGATAACCACGATCATGGCTATCAGATTAATCCAGAAGAAACGGTTCTTTTGGAATGAAAAGAAATCTTTCAGTGTAACCATATAATACTTTTAAAATAAATCAGGCGCGGATTACGTTTGATTACGCGGACAACTAAGAATCCGTGTAATCCGCGTAATCCGCGCCTGTAAAGAAGAAACATCGTCCGGAGACGAGACCTTCTTAAATTCTATTTCCAACGCACACGGTTATGCTTTAACTCCGTTGTATTCGTCAGATACAGTTAATTTCTTGCGGCCTTTAGCGCGACGTGCAGCCAATACTCGGCGACCGTTTGCGGTAGCCATTCTTTCACGGAAACCGTGTTTGTTTCTTCTCTTTCTGTTAGAGGGTTGGAATGTTCTTTTCATTTTCGTATATACTATTTATGTTATTATTCTATGCGTTCGGGCTGCAAAATTAGTGACTTTTTTTTAATATACAAAGGGCTAAGTCATTTTTAGACAAAACTTTTTGTGTTTTTTCGTGATTTAGATTAATTTTGCAGCCGAATTCAGTTATAGAATAATTTATAATCACATTAATAAAAGAATACTAGTTATGATTAACGCTCAAGACATTAAAATCGGAACTGCGATCCGTATGGACGGTAAGCTGTATTTCTGTATTGATTTCCTGCATGTAAAACCGGGTAAGGGTAACACTTTCATGCGTACTAAACTGAAAGATGTTGTAGACGGTTACGTGTTGGAACGTCGTTTCAATATCGGTGAAAAGCTGGAAGATGTACGTGTAGAACGTCGTCCTTATCAGTTCCTTTATAAAGAAGGTGAAGACTATATCTTCATGAATCAGGAAACTTACGAACAGGTTCCTATCGCTCACGACCTGATTGAAGGTGTAGACTTCCTGAAAGAAGAAATGGTGATCGATGTTGTATCTGACGCTTCTACAGAAACTATCTTGTTTGCTGAGTTGCCGGTGAAAGTTCAGCTGAAGGTTACTTACACTGAACCGGGTCTGAAGGGCGATACAGCTACCAATGCAACAAAACCTGCAACTGTTGAAACTGGTGCTACTGTACGTGTGCCTTTGTTCATCAACCAGGATGAAATCATCGAAGTTGACACTCGTGACGGTTCTTATGTTGGTCGCGTAAAAGCATAATTGATTTATCCTTATAAGACGGCAGCCATCCTTCTTCGGAAGAATGGCTGCTGTTGTTTTTATACTGTTGGTGTAATCGCATCAGAACAGAACAATACCTGCGGATAAGGCTGAGAACTTAGGTCCATAGGCCGCATCCAAAATCTGGCACGGACTGTATTTCACGTAGATACCGACAATCTTGCATTGGAAAGAAGCCTGAAGATCAACCGTGACGGGAGTCTGGTGGATATTGTTGTCGGTTATTTTATAGGATTCCCCGTCCAGCTTGTAGCGGGTTTTCAGGCTGGCATGCGTATTGAAGTTGATAATGGCTCCCAGATCAAATCCCAGTCCGTTTTTGAATTTGTGACTGATCATCATCGGAACCGACCAGCTGAAAATCTTGATGCGTGAGAACTGGATATCTGCTCCTTCCGGATAACTTCCCAGCACCAGATTACTGCCTTCCTTAATGAAACGTTGTTTGCCGGTCATTCGGTAATTTCGCCAGCTTCCTGCTATTCCGATAGAGAAATAAGTGTTTGTCCGCCAGGGATAGTAAGCCCAGCCTAAAGTTGGAGTCGTAATTTCCCAGGAAGAAGCCATATTGACATCCATGCCGGCCGGAGTATTGAGGGCGGTTGATAATCCCAGTTTGAGATCTTTCAGAATTACAGCATTACGTTTGCGCTTGCCTTGTGCAGTCTGTTTGCGGAAAGGTATGTTGAAGTCCCAGTTACCATTCCGTTCTTTGGTTACGGAGGACTCAGATCCGGAAAGGTTGACTTCGCGTACATAATGAAAATCCGGATTTCCATTTTCTCCTTCTATTTCAACTGTCAGTTGTTTGTCTGATTGTCGCAATGTTACCCGGTCTGGGTTTTCTATGCTGACTGTATGAGTTACTTCCAGTGAATCTCTTGTTTGGGCATACATATCTGCCATAAAGAGTAAACTTGTTGCCAGTAAGATTATTTTTTTCATATGCTATCTGTGTTAATTGTTATTCTTATTGAAATAATTGTTTGAGTTCTTCCAGGGTGACTTGCCCCTCCATGTAGACGACTGTAGCCTCCGGCAGCTTTTCTCTTTCGGGCTTTACGGAAGTGTTGCGGTAGAAGAGGTATCTGAAAGTTCCTTCTTCTTCCGAAAAACAGTAGAAGCCATAGTACAGACGGTTCCCGATTGTACCTACTTCCTTGTCCACGGCACTTTTTGCATCCTGACAGACCAGCGTTTCCATTTCCCGGAAAACGGCCGGAGCATTGGTCACCGTAAGGCTTCTGAACAGGCTCAGGTGATATTTCTTCAACTCCTTTCCTTTGATAAGCACTTCTACGGCTCTGTGATCTTTTTTAAAACGTCCGTCGAACAAGGTATTCACCTGCAGTCCCTTCTGGGCCATTAGAGGCAGAGCCAGCAGTGAAAGTATTCCTATTCCTATCCATCGTTGTATCATAAGCATTGTATTATCAGTTGACAGACAAAGTATCCTTTTCTTCCAGCGTCTGGAAAATATCGGTAAGTTGTTTCTCCAGACTGTTTGCTTCTTCCGGATTGTGACGTACCTTCCCGACAGATTTCATTGCTTCGTTCAGTACGGTTTCTGTATCGGTAATGCGTTCGCCATTGATGTAGGCAACGCAGACATCCTTTGTTCCGGCCAGTTGCCAGACCGTAGCCGTCAGCAAGATGCCTGTTACAGCTGCTGCAGCGGCATAGCGGAATGTGTGAACTTGTCGTTTACGATGTGTTGCGCGTCCCATTGCCATAAAGCCCATAACGGCACGGAGCTCTTCGAAATCTTTGCTCTGTGATAGGGGAGTAGCCAGGAAACAAGCCAGCTCCTTTTCCTCTTCGGGAGTTGTTTCGGCTTCGAAGTAGCGCTCTGCCAGGTCTTTCCACTGTTGATATGTACGTTCGTTTCGTTTCATCGTTCCATTTGTTTTAAGTAACATGCTCTGATTTCTTTTCTGGCTCTCGACATTTGCATGCGGACAGCCGGGGGCTGCATGCCCAATATTTCCGCAATTTCTTCATAATCTTTATTTTCATACTCTTTCATGTGCAGGATTTGTCTCTGGAGCGGGGTCAGGTGAAGTTCAATGATTCTTTCGATGATCCGGAAACGCTCCTCCCTTTCCTGGGCTTCCGATTCCGGATCGCCCACCGCATTGTCTCTGTTTTCGTCCAGTTCCACAGTCTGCAGGTGACTTTTGCGGCGCAGGATATCAATGCACAGATTCTTGACCGTTACCACCGTCAGCGCTTCCGCCTCTTCACGCGAACTGATCCGGTCTGCCTGTTTCCACAGGCGGAAGAAAGCTTCCTGCAGGGCATCGTCAGCGTCTTCCTGGCTGGGAAGAAAGCGCATGGCAAGCCTGAGAAAACCCTTCCTCAGTTCGGTGAAAGTGGATGTCAGTGTTTCTTTGCTCATGTTTTGTTATGGCCGTTCTTGTTTGTTTTCATAAAGCTAAACGTAAAGTTACGGTTTTTGTAACAGAAAAAAAGGAGAAAAAATGAATTGTGGCATGATTCGATGGAATAAGAAAAGTGTATATTTGTACGGTTAACAGAAACAGCACTTATGAAATATTCTCTGATTATTCCTGTATATAATCGTCCTGATGAAGTGGACGAACTGTTGCAGAGTCTGACGGAACAGCGTTTCAAGGACTTTGAAGTGATCGTAGTGGAAGACGGTTCTGCCGTTCCTTGCAAGGATGTGGTGGAGAAGTATACCGCCTGTCTGGATATACATTATTATAATAAGCCCAATTCCGGTCCCGGGCAGACCCGCAACTACGGAGTGGAACGTAGTCAGGGTACTTACGTGCTGATTCTGGATTCAGACTGTGTCTTGCCGCCCGGTTATCTGGAAGCTATTGAAGCAGAGCTGGGCCGTGAACCGGCAGATGCCTTCGGAGGACCCGACCGGGCACATGATTCTTTTACAGACGTACAGAAAGCCATCAACTATGCCATGACTTCATTTTTTACGACCGGAGGCATCCGTGGCGGTAAGAAGAAAATGGATAAGTTCTATCCCCGCAGTTTTAACATGGGAGTGCGGACGGAAGTTTATCGGGCATTAGGCGGATTTTCCCACATGCGTTTCGGCGAAGATATTGATTTCAGTATCCGGATTTTCAAGGGAGGCTATCGCTGCCGCCTGTTTCCTGAAGCCTGGGTATGGCACAAACGGCGTACCGATCTGAAGAAATTCTTCAAGCAGGTGCATAACTCCGGCATCGCACGTATCAATCTTTATAAGAAATATCCCGAGTCACTGAAGCTGGTTCATCTGCTTCCGGCTGCCTTTACCGTCGGTGTCGTGCTGGTTCTGCTTGCAGCACTGGTGTGCCCCTGGAGCCTGTTGCTGCTGGCCTTGTTTGCCCTGATTATCTGCGTGGACTCTTCTTTGCAAAATAAAAGTCTGAAAATAGGTATGCTTTCCGTGGTTGCAGCGTTCATACAGTTAACAGGATATGGAAGCGGATTCCTGCGGGCCTGGTGGAAACGTTGTGTGCTGGGCAAGGATTCTTTCTCCGCTTTCGAGAAAAACTTTTACCAATAATGAGTAATGAAAAGCTCAACATCAATCAATGGGCGAAAGAAGACCGTCCGCGTGAAAAAATGATGCTTCATGGCCCGGGAGCCTTGAGCAATGCCGAACTGCTTGCCATTCTGATCGGTTCGGGCAATACGGAAGATTCGGCTGTGGAACTGATGCGTAAGGTTCTTGATGACTGCAGGAACAGCCTGAGCGAACTCGGCAAGCGCAGCGTGGACGATCTTTGTGCCTATAAAGGAATCGGGCCGGCCAAGGCCATTACTATTCTTGCCGCTTCGGAACTGGGCAAACGCCGTAAAGACGAAGGTCCGTCAGAACGTCTCCGGGTGCGCTGTTCACAAGACATTTTCCTTTATTTTCATCCCCTGATGTGCGATCTTCCTGTCGAAGAATGCTGGGTGATGCTGCTCAATCAGGCCTCCCGTCTGATAGATGCCCTGCGTATCAGTCAGGGCGGACTGGCTTCCACGCAGGTAGATGTCCGCTGCATTTTGAGGGAAGCCCTTCTGAAACGGGCCACGGCACTGGTGCTTTGTCACAATCATCCTTCGGGAAACACCCGTCCCAGCACGGACGATGACCGTCTGACCCAGGCGCTCAGTCAGGCAGCCAAAGTGATGAATATCCGGATGCTCGATCATCTGATCGTTTCCGACGGCGGTTATTACAGCTATGCTGACGAAGGCAGGCTCTGAATGTTGTGTATGGAAAATAAAATTGTTATTTTTGTGCTCTCGTAATATAAAAGCTTGATTATATGGACAACGAAGCAAAACTGAAGATAGAGGAACGGATTATCGATATGCTGAAAACCGTGTACGACCCGGAAATTCCGGTCAACGTATATGACCTGGGACTGATTTACAAGATAGACCTGCAGGATGACGGTGAACTGACGATCGATATGACTCTGACGGCTCCCAACTGTCCGGCAGCAGAGTTTATCATGGAAGACGTGCGTCAGAAAGTAGAATCCGTAGACGGAGTGAAAGCTGCGCAAGTCAATCTGGTGTTCGAACCGGAATGGGACAAGGATATGATGACCGAAGAAGCAAAACTGGAACTGGGCTTCCTGTAAGATGGGGCCTGTTGCAGCAAGCTATCAATAAAAAAGAGACGACTATGGAACAAGCGATGAAGAATGTTTATTTTCTCTCGGATGCCCATCTGGGCTCACGGGCAATTCCGCACGGACGTACCCAGGAGCGGAGACTGGTGAATTTTCTGGATAGCATTAAAGACCGCGCATCGGCTGTTTACCTGCTTGGTGATATGTTCGATTTCTGGTATGAATTCAGGCTGGTCGTCCCCAAAGGTTATACACGATTCCTGGGAAAATTGTCTGAACTGACAGACAAAGGAGTGGAAGTACACTTTTTTATTGGCAACCACGACATCTGGTGTGGTGATTATCTGGAAAAGGAATGTGGCGTGACGATCCATCGCGAACCGCTCACCTGCGAGATTTACGGCAAGGAATTTTATCTGGCCCATGGTGACGGACTGGGAGATCATGACCGCAAATTCAAGTTCCTGCGTGCCATGTTCCACAGCAAACTGCTGCAGCGGATGTTTTCTGCACTTCATCCGCGCTGGAGCATCGACTTCGGACTGGAGTGGGCAAAGCACAGCCGCATGAAGCGTGAGAACGGCCGCGAGCCGGACTACATGGGTGAGGACAAGGAACCTCTGGTGCTTTATACCAAAGAATACCTGAAGAATCATCCGGATATCAACTATTTCATCTACGGCCATCGTCACATCATGCTCGATCTGATGCTGACGCGGAATACGCGTCTCACCATTCTGGGCGACTGGATCAATGACTTCTCGTATGCCGTTTTTGACGGAGAAAACTTTTTCCTGGAGCAATACATCGAAGGAGAGACAACACTCGGATAAATGATTGGGGGAGAAAGACTGTTTTCTTCCTGACGGGATAAAAAGAGCCCGGCCTCGCTGTCGCAGCGAAGCCGGGCCTTTCTACTTATTAAAACTTGAATTTAACTTGAATTTATTTATGTGCTTCTTAAAACTTGAAGCCAATCTTGATGGTCGGAGCGGCTAAGATTCCAAAATTATGATTCTTTGCCTGTAAATTGCTTAATCCTGCCTGAGGCTTAATCAATGTACTGTTATAAGTGTAAGCGAACGGATCAACCTGTGCACCTACAAACAGTCCGTCAGTGATGTAATATTCTACACCGCCGGTCAATGCACCGCGGATGTTGAAAGCTTCACCAATTGATTTGCCCATGCTATACTCATCATCCGTGTAAGAAGAGTTACGCCCGTAAGCATAACCAATTCTTGCACCAGCATAGAGATATAAACCATCGACTTTCGTTTTGAAGTAACGATCTACACCTGTGTATACATTAAATTGTACAAAAGTTTCATCGTCTACAGCTTGATATTCGGGAACATCACCATATTCATAACCACTTCCCGGAAGTCCTACGCAACCCGGGCGTTTGCTGATGTTCATTCCGCCTCCTAAAACCAGTTTCCATTCATCCAGGAAAAACCAACCACCTTCGATACCCACAGACAAATTCTTGTCATTCCAATTAGTTGAGGCGGCTTCGAGTTTATAAGAAGAAGATCTGCCAGCAGCTTCTCCCATTACGCTATTGTTATAGCTCAATGTAGCAGCAACTGTGAAATCATTCTTCTGAGGTCCTTTTTCCTGTGCGTTGGCAGCAAGTCCAATCATTGGGAGAGCGGCTAATATTAAAAGTTTCTTAATTTTCATATTCTTATTTTTTTATGTTAGTTCGGGGAAAACATTCCCCGAACTTTTAAACTTTAATCTATTAGCGTTGCTAGCATAAGCTATTATTCTGCAGAACCACTGTTAAGAGAGGCTTCCAATTGAGATTTGTATTGTTCAGCCATCTTCTGCAGCAACTCTTTCTTAGATTCCCAATACTCAATCTTCTTTTCTGCATTTTCAATTAGATCTGCATAAGCTGCTTCTCTTTCAGTAGCTGATGCTCCTCCAGCATTAACATTGTAAATCAATGCTTCTGCTATTGCCAGAGTTTCTTTTTCCAGAGCAATCTGAGTATCACAATCTGCAATTAATGTTTCAGGATCCATTGTGTCTGCGATAAGATTGTTTATGCTTTCAACATTAGCTTCTGCTATAGCAAGTTCCTGCATTGCATCCCAATAAGCATCCTTGGCAGCATCTACAGCCTTTCCTTCCTTGGCCAAAATAGCAGCAACACGGTCTGTATAAGCTTTGTACTTGGTAGCATCGTTAAAGACAGCAACAGCTTCATTGAATTTAGTTTGTGTAGCTTCTGCTTTTTCAGCTTCCTTTTGGTAATATAATAAAGTATTATTTCCCTGCTTGTTCACTTCTTTTTCCAGGTCAGTATCAACTGCTTCCTGTGCATCCTTTACAGAATTTAAAAGACTGGAGTGGTCTCCCTTGGGGTCTGCTTTAACCGCATCATTGTATGTTTTCTGAGCAGCTTCAAGTGCTTCTACCAATTGCTGATGTCTACCCCATGCTGTATTTTTGTCAGATTTATCTCCTTCAGTTCCCAAATCATCAGTAGCACCCTTTACCATGCTTTCTACCTTACGAGTAACTTGAGATAAAGTACTTGCCAGAATTTCAAACTGATTAATTGATGTTGTGCTTTCTTCAGAAACCTTCACTTCTTTTGTAGTAGCAATATTTGTATTCCAATTCGTAATGTCACCGCTATTGCCCAAATCATTTAATGTGTAGGCTGCTAAAGCTACCTCATTGGTCGGTTCCAAAGTTTCATAATCCGTACTACTTGATGGCTTAGTTTCAGATATCTTAGTTACGGTTTCGTTATTAATTGTTTGTTGATAAACATAGCGACGAATAATATCTGCCTTTGCATTTGTGAAGGCATTATTTGCTTCTGTCTTGGAATTATCAGCTAAGGATAAAGCCTTATCTTTTTCTGTTTTGGCAGCTTCTGCTTCTGCTTCTTTAGCTTTCAGTTCTTCAATATCAGTGGCAGCAAGTGCTTCATAATTATTCTTCAAAGCTTCCTGATAAGCGATGTTTCGGTTAGCTTTAATGATCTCTTCCTGTGCATAGGCAGCAGCTGATGAAGAGTCTGCTTTCAGTTCAATCAGATCAAGGCTTTGTTCAGCAATTTCACCAGCAAGGTCATTTACTTGGTCAATAGCATTCTTGTAATCATTATACAACTTAGATTGATATTGATTCAGTCCGGTTGCCATTTGCTGCTCTGCCATGGCTTTCAATTGTTGATAATTGGCAAGTTGCTGTTCATATTGTGCCTTAAGCATAGCTAATTCTGCCTCACTTGTAGCTTCTTTCATCTGAGCTGTAATAGCATCAATTTTAGCTTGTGATTCTTCTTGATCTGCCAGAGCTTGTAATTGTCTGAGTCTGGCATCACGCATAGCAGTTACTGATGCTGATTCAGTGTCATCAACACAAGAAGTCAAAGTAGTGGAACCGAGTGCAAGTACGGCCATTAAGGCATACACTGCAATAAATTTCTTTCTCATAATAATTAAATAAGTTAGTATTATTAATAATAATGTTTGTTTGAATTTCTCTTGCAAATGTGCTACGGTTTGCCTATCTTAGACAGGCATTAATCCAAGTGTTCAAGTTTCATGTCCGGGTCTTCGTTTCTCCTTTCATTATTTTAAGGTTTATAAATTGGTTTTTCGTTTTACCTGTTGCAAACGTACGCAATTGTGTGTTTAGACGCTTGTCAAAGCGTATAAATGCACGTACAAATAGACAAATCGGGCTGTTTTTCGGGAAAAAATGCCGGATGGGCGGTGTTTTCTGGCTCTAAAGAAGCTGAATTGTTGCAAAAAGATTGAAATGAAAAAATTGTAAAATTCGGGATATTTAGGGTTTATCCTAATCAATTTCTCGATGAATTTGACCGGGAGAGAAGATGCCGAAACGTTTTATATCAAATCCCGAAGTCTTTTTTTAAAACGCCGAAACATTTTTTAAAAAGCCCGCGGGCTATTTTCGCTCTGGTGAAGGTATCTGCAGGATGCCCTGACAACGTGCGGTCATTGCCCAGGAATCGTGCGGT
The DNA here is from genome assembly GCF_000157915.1 of Phocaeicola coprophilus DSM 18228 = JCM 13818. Classification (GTDB taxonomy): domain Bacteria; phylum Bacteroidota; class Bacteroidia; order Bacteroidales; family Bacteroidaceae; genus Phocaeicola; species Phocaeicola coprophilus. Next base: position 24,081 of record NZ_EQ973636.1, read on the forward strand.
CGTTGAGGCCAGATTATGCGGTCGTTGGGGGCGAATCGTGCGGTCGATTCAGCCGCATTATACGGTCGATTCCGGGAGGTCGTTTCTGGAGGGGGATGGTGAGGGTAAAAATAAAAATCCCCGGAGATGTGGATCCCCGGGGATATCCTCAACTGTAAGATGCGAGGATGGATTTTAAAAATTAAAATTATGAAAAGAAAACACCTTATGCATCAATATTGGCATAAGTTGCATTTTTCTCGATGAATTCGCGGCGCGGAGCTACATCGTCGCCCATCAGCATGGAGAAGATGTAGTCGGCTTCAGCGGCGTTTTCAATGTGTACCTGCTTCAGCATGCGGGTTTCCGGATTCATGGTGGTTTCCCACAGCTGCTCCGGATTCATTTCACCCAAACCTTTGTATCGCTGGGTGTGGATACCATTTTCGGAGCCGTCGCCGTACTTCTGCATGAAGGCCTGGCGTTCTTCATCGGTATAACAGTATTCGCTGATTTTGCCTTTTGAACATTTGTAGAGCGGGGGAGTGGCAATGTAGAGGTGTCCTCCCTGAATGACTTCGGGCATATAGCGATAGAACAGGGTCATGATCAAGGTATCGATGTGAGATCCATCGACGTCGGCATCGGTCATGATGATGATCTTATAGTAGCGCAGCTTATCGATATTGGCTTTCTTGCTGTCTTCATCTCCGTCTACTCCGAAACGGATGCCCAGTGCCTGGATGATGTTGTTCACCTCGTCACTCTCGAAAGCTTTGTGCCACATTGCTTTTTCTACATTCAGGATTTTACCGCGCAGGGGCAGGATGGCCTGGAACTGACGGCTGCGTCCTTGTTTGGCTGATCCGCCTGCAGAGTCTCCCTCGACAAGGAAGAGTTCGCATTCTTCCGGATTGCGGCTTGAGCAGTCTGCCAGTTTTCCGGGAAGTCCGCCTCCGCCCATCGGGCTCTTGCGCTGTACGGATTCGCGGGCCTTGCGTGCCGCGATACGTGCTGTTGCGGCAAGTACTACCTTGTCAACAATAACCTTCGCTTCTTTCGGATGTTCTTCCAGATAGTAAGTCAGGGCTTCGCCTACGGCCTGGTTTACGGCTCCGCTTACTTCGTTGTTACCCAACTTGGTTTTAGTCTGACCTTCAAACTGCGGCTCAGCTACTTTTACGGAGATAACGGCGATCAGACCTTCACGGAAGTCTTCACCCGAAATTTCCACTTTCGCTTTTTCCAGAGCCTTGCTTTCTTCGGCGTATTTCTTCAGTACGCGGGTCAGTGCCGTACGGAATCCGGCTTCGTGTGTACCGCCTTCAATGGTGTTGATGTTGTTGACATACGAGTGAAGGTTTTCGCGGAATCCGGTGTTATACATAATGGCGCATTCGATAGGAATGCCCTGTTTCTCGGTGTTCAGATAGATGACATCGTCAATAAGCGGTGTGTTGGTAGAGTTCAGGAAGCGTACGAATTCTTTCACTCCTTCTTCTGAGTGGAATACTTCTTGCTTGAAGCTGCCGTCTTCTTCCTTCACGCGCTTGTCGGTCAGGGTGATGGTGATACCTTTGTTCAGGTATGCCAGTTCACGCATGCGGGCCTGCAGGATGCTGTATTTATATTCGGTTACGGTGAAGATGTTGCCGTCGGGCCAGAAAGTCTGGCGTGTACCGGTCATGCCGGGAGCGCAGGTTCCGACTTCCTTTACCGGATAAAGCGGCTTTCCGCATTCATATTCCTGCTGGTAGACTTTACCTCCGCGGAAGACATTGGTCGTCATGTGAGTGGACAGGGCGTTCACACAGGAAACACCGACTCCGTGCAGACCGCCGGACACCTTGTAGGAACCTTTGTCGAACTTTCCTCCGGCATGGAGTACGGTCATTACGACTTCCAGGGCGGACTTCTTTTCTTTCTCGTGAAAGTCCACGGGGATTCCTCGACCGTTGTCCTGTACTGTGATGGAGTTGTCTTCGTTGATTGTTACTTCTATATGTGTGCAATATCCGGCGAGTGCTTCATCGATGGAGTTGTCCACGACTTCATAAACCAGGTGGTGCAAGCCTTTTTCGCTGATATCGCCGATGTACATGGCGGGACGCTTACGTACGGCTTCCAGGCCTTCGAGTACCTGGATGTTGCTGGCCGAGTAGTTGCTGCCGCTGTTAGGTGTCAGTTCTTCACTCATTTTTCTATTAACTCTTCTAGTTGTTATAAAGTGCTCAAAGTTACTAAAAAACTACGAGATTTCAACGATTTAAACTATTTTTATGTGATGCCTGTGTGAGGGTGGAAACGGGGGATAATGGCGATGGGAGGGGATAAAACGACAAAAGGCTGGATTTATAAATCCAGCCTTCTTATCTCTTTTACGCTAAGCAATTCCTTAAGCCAGTTTGCTGATGTGTGCAGCCAGTTTAGACTTCAGGTTTGCAGCTTTGTTCTTGTGGATGATGTTGCGTTTTGCCAACTTATCCAGCATTTTCTGTACGTTCGGCAACAAAGCTACAGCTTCTGCTTTGTCAGTAGTTGTACGAAGCTTCTTCACAGCGTTACGCATTGTCTTGGCATAATATCTGTTGTGAAGTCTTCTTTTTTCTTCCTGTCTGATTCTTTTGATAGATGATTTGTGATTTGCCATCTCGACTAATCTTTAATATTGTTCGTGATTTTGTTTATTATGTAGCCCGTGGGGGAATCGAACCCCCCTTTCAAGAATGAAAATCTTGCGTCCTAACCGATAGACGAACGGGCCTTCCTTGATTTCAGGCGATTTTCCTGACTGGCTTTCGAGGACTGTATCTCTCGTTTGCGGATGCAAAGGTAGGAAGATTTTTCATTCTACCAAAACATTTGCTGTTTTTTTTCGCATTTTTCTGCTTAAATGCATCCGGAATGCCTTTTTATTCGGTTATCTTTGCAGGCAGTATGTTGCGCAAGTCAAAAGGAATCGTTTTGCATACCGTGAAATATAGTGACAAGTCGAATATTGTCCATATTTATACGGAGCAGGGAGGACGGATGTCTTTCCTCATCCCGGCATCGCGTTCGCGGAAGTCGGCTGTCAACGGGTTGCTGTTTCAACCCCTGTCGCTTGTAGAGTTCGAAGCGGATATCCGTCCGCGTTCCGGGCTTCACCCCATACGGGAAGCGAAATCCTGGCAGCCCTTTCAGTCATTGCCTTATGATCCTTATAAGTCGGCGATTGCCCTTTTCCTGGCAGAGTTTCTGTATCGTGCCCTGAAGGAAGAGGCCGAAAATGCTCCGCTTTTTGCTTATCTGGTTCATTCTGTTCTTTGGCTGGATGCCTGTGATACGAACTTTGCCAATTTCCATCTGGTCTTTCTGATGCGTCTCTCCCGTTTCCTCGGACTGTATCCCAATGTGGAAGGATATGCCGAAGGGGACTGCTTTGACCTGCTGAATGCTTGTTTTGTAGCGGAGTCTCCCCGGCATGGCATGTATGTCGGTCCGCAGGAGGCTTCACATATCAGTCTGCTGATGCGTATGAATTATGAAACCATGCATTTGTTTGCCATGAGCCGGAGAGAACGTAACCGTTGCCTGGAGATCATCAATGAATATTACCGGCTTCATCTGCCGGATTTTCCCGAATTGAAGTCTCTTCCTGTTCTTCAGGAGCTTTTCGTATAACCGTTTTATTTATAGGTGATCCATTTCATCATTTCTTTCAGTGACGGTTTCTTGCCGTACATCAGGATGCCGATGCGGTAGATTTTTCCGGCAATCCAGATCATGCCGAGTGCTGTACCGTAAAGGATGACGAGTGAAAGAAGGATTTCCCACATCGGTGCGTCGAAGGGGACGCGTACCATCATGACGATGGGCGAGGTGAAGGGAATCATGGAACACCATTGTGCCAGGGGGCCGTCGGGATTGTCACCGCTGGCAATGGCAGCATAGAGTGCAAATATCATCAGCAGCGTGATGGGCATGATGAACTGCTGTGAGTCTTCCTGCTCATTGATGGAGGCACCGATGGCAGCAAAGATGGAGGCATAGATCAGATAGCCTCCCACAAAGTTGAGTACAAAGAGCGTTCCCATCTTTGCCAGATTCAGGTTGTGAAGGGCAGCTACCAGTGAAGCGGCATCGCTTGTGGGGGCTTCCATGGCCATCATCTGTGCGGTGTCGGGCGACTGAAGGGCGGCTATGCCGAGCATACTTCCGGCAACAGCCAGTATGGCCGTCAGCATGATTCCCCAGATACAAAGCTGGACGATTCCTACCAGACCGATACCGATAATCTTACCGATCATCAGCTGGAAGGGCTTGACGGATGAAACCATCAGCTCTACGATGCGGTTGGTCTTTTCTTCCATGACACTCTGCATGACCATTCCTCCGTAGCTGAGTACAAAGATGTAGATCAGGATGGTCAGAATCATGCCCGATGCGGTTGCCAGGCCGGAGTTGGATTCCTGTACGCTTCCGTCCTCACTCCATTTGACGGTACGGATGGAATAGGTCTGGTCGAAATCCTTCATAATGTCCTGCAATTGTGGAATGTTGTAGTGGATCAGTTTGTCGTGGCGGATCTGGGTATTCAAAGCTTCGTTTACGATGCGCGACAGACTGTTGGGGATTTCCTTGCGTGAATAGATGACGGCTGCTGACGGATCTTTGATCAGATCGTCGGTAATCATCACAACGGCACTGACGCCGGATGTGTCGGTGCGGTATTCTTCTTTCATTTCACTGCCCGGTACAAAATGATAGGATTCGTTGTCCTGGAACTGGGAAAGATATTTTCCTGTCTGATCAACGACTACCACTTCCTTGGCTTCGTCGCTTTTCACCATGGCCAGCATGACCGGAAGCAGAACGGTAGCTGCAAAGATGAAGGGCATGAGGATGGTCAGTAGGATGAATGACTTTTTACTGGCGCGGTTCATGAACTCGCGCTGTATGATGATAAATGTCTTGTTCATGTTTGCTGATGGTTTAAGTTATTTTTTACCTTCTACCGTACGGATGAAGATTTCGTTCATGGAAGGCAGGCATTCGGAGAAGGAGAGGATTTCGGCCTGCTGTCCCACTTCCGACAGGAGATCGGAGTTGGAAACTTCCTGTAACTTACGCAGCGTGTAATGGCTTTCGTTACCGGATGCTTGTGTCAGAGTAGCCTGGAAGAGCGCGGTGTCTTTCAGGGGATGGTCTGCACGTACAGACAGGGTGTATGTATCCGACTTGAAGCGGCTTCGTACTTCGTTGACGTTACCTTGAAGCACAACTTCCGAATGGTTGATCAGTGCAATGTTGTCACAGATTTCTTCCACGGAAGCCATGTTGTGGGTAGAGAAAATGATGGTGTGTCCCTGATTTTTCAGTTCCAGAATTTCCCGTTTCAGCAATTCAGCATTGACCGGATCGAATCCGGAGAAAGGTTCGTCGAAGATCAGCAGCTGGGGTTTGTGGAGCACGGTAATGATAAACTGCACTTTCTGTTGCATACCTTTGGACAGTTCTTCCAGTTTTTTGTTCCACCATGGGGTGATTTCAAACTTTTCGAACCATTTCTTCAGGCGGGCAGTCGCTTCACTGCGGCTCAGTCCTTTCAGCTGGGCCAGGTAAATGGCCTGATCGCCTACTTTCATTTTCTTGTACAGTCCCCGTTCTTCGGGCAGGTATCCGATGTGGAAGATATCTTCCGGCCGTGAAAGGTGACCGTTGAAGTATACTTCTCCGGAATCGGGAGCCGTGATACGGTTAATGATGCGGATCAAGGTAGTTTTGCCTGCTCCGTTGGGGCCCAGTAGTCCGAACACCTTACCTTCAGGTACCTGAATGCTGACTCCGTTCAGTGCAGTGTGGCTGGCGTATCGCTTTACCACTTGACGTGTTTCTAAAAAAGGTTTGACCATAAAAAGATTTATTAATTGAGTTTTTCGGTTTTCCGGATCTCATCGGGTTAACATATTTCGTCTGGAATCCGGAGTTTTGCAGACAAATGTAATGAATCCTTGCGGATTGACAAGTATGAGAACAGGAAAATATCAAAAAAGCCTGTTTATAGTTGTCTCTTTTGACAAGAGCACTACAAACAGGCTTTCCCTGAAGGGTTAATAAAAATATCTTTCAGGAATCCTTATCCCAGCAGTTCTTTTACTTTGGCAGAGATTGCGCGTCCTTCAGCCAGTCCGGCGAGTTCTTTGGAAGCTACGCCCATGACTTTACCCATGTCCTTGCCGGAAGTTGCTCCGGTGCGGGCAATGATTTCTTTCAGACGGACTTCCAGTTCCTCAGCCGAAAGCTGTTTGGGCAGGTAAGCTTCGATTACTTTTACCTGAGCCAGTTCGGCTTCAGCCAGGTCTGCACGTCCCTGCTGTTCGTATACGGCAGCAGAATCTTTTCCTTGTTTGACAAGTTTCTGCATGATTTTCAATGCAGCGTCATCGGTCAGAGTATCGTTGGCTCCCGGTGCTGTCTTTGCTTCCAGAAAGAACTTCTTGACATTGCGCAGGGTTTCCAGTTTTACTTTGTCTTTGGCCTTCATGGCCTCTTTGATATCGTTGCTGATCTGATCAAATAAATCCATAGTTCTTATAATTACATTAGTTGTTGAATCCGAGTGGTTTAGAAAGTAATGGTCATACTTCCTGACTCATTGCTTTCCAGTTTCTGAGTCATCTTGTCTTCTGCCGTAGCTTTTGACTGGATGGCTTCCAGAACAGCCTTTGTACGCTTGTATGTCGGTGTGGTTTCTACCATACTGATGATATCGTCATTGTCCAGGTCTTCCTGTGTGAAGACATACAGATTGTGACGGCGTTTCCGGTTGCTGTTCTTCAGAATGCTCTTTCCGTAATAGTCACCGCGGCGTTCTTCTTTTTTCTGTTCTTCTTCTTCCAGCTCTTCCAGGCGTTTCTGTTCTTCCTGAGAGTGCTTTTCCAATACGCTGTCCATTCCCGGTACGTCTTTGATGCCGAAACCGGTGGCCAGAATCGTGAACTTCACTTTGTCGTTCAGCGTGTCGTCAATGTAAAGACCCCATTTGGTTTCCACGTCTTTACCGAAGCGGCTCATGAATTCGTGGATTTCATCCATTTCACCCATCATCAGTTCGCTGCTGGGGCTATAGGTGATGACGAACAGCACTTTCTTCGAATTGAAAATATCGTTGTTGTTCAGCAGCGGAGAGTGAAGAGCATCTGTGATGGCCTGTGTAACACGGCCTTCTCCTTCTCCGAAGCCTGTACTCATAATGGCGACGCCTCCGTCTTTCAGAACGGTCTTGACGTCGTTGAAGTCAAGGTTGATCGTACCGCGCAAGGTAATGATTTCAGCAATGCTCTTGGCTGCGATGGAGAGTGTGTCATCGGCTTTACCGAATGCATTCATTACGCTGATATCGGAATAAACGTCGCGCAGGCGTTCGTTGTTGATCACCAGCAAGGCATCAACATGTTTGCTCATCTCTTCCACGCCGTCCAGGGCCTGGTCGATCTTTTTGTTGCCTTCGAATACGAAGGGGATTGTAACAATACCTACTGTCAGGATGTTCATTTCCTTGGCAGTCTTGGCAATAATCGGTGCAGCACCGGTTCCGGTACCTCCACCCATTCCGGCTGTGATAAAGGCCATCCGGCAGCCGTCGTTCAGCATTTCCTTTACATCTTCCAGGCTCTCTTCGGCAGCAGCACGCGCACGTTCCGGACGGTTACCGGCACCGAGGCCTTCGCTTCCGAGCTGGATTTTCTGGGGGACAGGCGACTCTTCGAGCGCCTGATTGTCTGTATTGCAGACCACGAACGTAACGTCGTGGATACCTTCTCTATACATGTGGTTGACAGCATTACCGCCGCCACCGCCTACACCGATCACTTTAATGATGCTCGATGTGCCACTTTCCGGGAAAGTGAAGGGCATAAGTTCATCAGACATAATTCTTCCTCTTTATTTATACGGTGAATACTCTGTTTTCTTTTCTCAATCTTTCATGATGTCGTCTGACATCTTGGTTATTTTTTCAGTCAGGTTGCTAAACCAGCTGTTCTTTTTCTTTTGTGCCTTGATTTCGTCTTCCAGCACATTGATTTCTTCAGCCTTTTCAGGGAGATTCATGGCTCTTGCATGTTCAATTTCCTGAAGAGCTGCCTTATAGTTCTTTTTTCCCAGCAGGCTTTGGGCCCGTTCCATATAGGATTCATATTCCTTCTGACGCTTCATGGCCCGTTCTTCTTCCTGACGTTTCTTTTCTTCTTCAATACGGTGTCTGCGTTCAGCTTCTTCCGCCTGACGTCTTTCTTCTTCTTCCTTGAGCTTGCGTTCTTCTTCTTTCCGCTTGGCTTCTGCTTCCTTTTGCTGGAGATCTTCGGTGAAGCTCAGCTGAACACCCTTTCTCGGATCAATGCGGCAGCAGTTTTCTTTTCCAGATGCCAGGATTCCGATCAGTGTGTTCTGAGTACCATCCTGTGGCAGTTCGATATCTCCTTCGAGGCTGATTTCGGAAGATTTTGCAATACGGATCTTTTCGATCTTTGTAATGTGAGTGAAAGCCTTGTCCAGATTCGGCAGGTTAGTCATACCTCCGGTGAAGACAACTCCGCCCAACAGTTTATCTCCATAGCCGGAAACCATGATCTGATTCCATACGTTGGTGATAATTTCATTAACGCGGGCTTCCACGATATCTTCCAGCTGGCGTGCCGGGATGGTGCAACGACCGTCCAGGTTATAACTGCGGTTTGTTTCCTCGTCGTTGTCGGAAAGTTCTGTGTAAGCACTTCCGAAGCGCAGTTTCAGCTGTTCGCCTTCTTCTTCTTCGAAATGCATGCTGCAGATGTCCTGAGTGATATTTTCGCTACCCAACGGGATTACCGCCAGATGACGCAGTATGTTGTTCTTATAAACAGAAACCGTTGTTGTATTGGCTCCGAAGTCAATGAGTGCACATCCGGAACGGCGTTCACTGTCGCTTAGAACCACGTTGGCTGTAACCAAAGGAGAAAGGAAGTAATCGGCGACTTCATAACCGGTCTGTTTGAAGCATTGCTTGATATTGCTTTTGAGGGAATGGCGGGCAATGATGTTCAGGAAATGTCCTTCGATATAATCAGCGGGAACACCTACCGGTTCGGTGAGCAAATTGTTTCCTACTTTATATTCCTGTGGCTCTACGGCCAGAATTTCCCGGTCGATCAAAGGGATTTCCCGGTTGCTTTGCATGATGGAATCAATCAGTGCCTGTGAGATTTTCGTGTCTTCTCCCAGTTGCTTGGATTCTGTATTGCGTATGCTTCTGACAGACAACCCTCCGATACCTACGTATACTTTCCGGATGGGGGCATGCAGCGTCTCCTCCAGTTCCTTGATGACTGAAGTCAAGCATTGTGTTGTTTTATCCAAATTGTAGATTGCGCCTTTCTTGATGCAATCTGATGAACGTTCGGAGGCGTATGCCAGGATTCGGATACTTCCGTCCGCGTTCTTCTTGCCTGCAATGCCTGTTATCTCTGTAGATCCCAGTTCGATTGCTACTATAAAATCCGTTGCTGCCATATCTTACTTCTCTTTTTTGGTACAAATAATCTGATTATTAAATTCTATGCTGATTCGCTTGTACTTGTTCCATCCTACATGGCTCAGCGCCTCTTCGTAGAATGTACGCAGTTTTCTAAACTTCTCATCATAGTTTCCTGCTTTTCCTAAAAACAGTATATGGTCTCCCACACGGGGAACAAGTTCCAGTTCCAGTTTGGGAGTGACATGAATCTGTTCAATCTGTGCACTCCAGAAGGGATCAGCCTGAAGGTAGTTTCCCAGCTTGTGAAGCTCTTCCTGAGCGAACTTGCGGTCTATGTATCCTGTAGCTACAGCGACATGAACCGGCTTTCCGGGGGCTGACATAATATTACCTTCCTGATCGATGTAATAATTGTCGCCATTGTCACTCATGATTCTCATCAGAGGAATGCGCTGATAGATTTCAATGCCGACTTTACCTCCGGAGGTCAGGTAACACTCTGCATCGCTGATAAACGGATGCTTGTCAAGTGTTTCTTCCAGTCTGCGAACATTGATGCTGTTCAAAGGTTTTCCTTCCGGAGACAGCTTCTTGGCTTTTAACAGAGCTTTTACTTCAGCTGGAGTTACAAATCCGAAATTGACACTGTCTTTGACAACCAATTCCATACCCTTGCAAATCCGATTGTCGGGTTTGCCATTAAAAGCGGTAACGGCCAACACGAGGTAAGCCGAAATCAGCAGCAGTGTACAGAGTATGAGAATTCGTTTGATCATCGGTCTTTCAGCATTTCATAAATTTGTGGTACAAAATTGTCAATATCTCCGGCTCCCAGGGTAACCAGTACTTCAAGATGTTTCTTTTTCAACAGGTCAAGAAGCTCTTCTTTGGTACATAATGTTTTTTCCATGTCGGGACGCAGGTTGTCATATATTAACCGGCTGGTAACTCCCGGTATGGGAAGTTCTCGTGCCGGATAGATGTCCAGTAGGATCACTTCGTCGAGCAGGGACAGACTTTCGGCGAACTCTTTGTAGAAGTCGCGTGTTCGTGTATACAGATGAGGCTGGAAGACTGCTGTGATTTTCCGGTCCGGATAAAGTGCTTTGAGGGAAGTAATGCTTTTCCGGATTTCTTCCGGATGATGAGCGTAATCACTCAGGAAAGCCAGATGATCGTTCTTGATCTTGAAATCAAAACGACGGTCTACTCCTCCAAAACTTGCCATGGCAGTCTTTATCTCTTCAGCGGTTGCTCCGGCTATTTGTGCCAAAGCCATAGCGGCGATTCCATTCTCAATATTGACATACACAGGAACTCCCAACCGTATATCGCAGATGTTTCCCAGCGGAGAAATGTAATCAAACTGGATTTCACCCCCTCCGATACGGATGTTAGTTGCATGGAAATCCCCTTCTTCTATGGAGTATGTGTAAGTTGTTACTCCGGGCTGTACGTCAGGCTGCATTGCTAATCCTTTATGTATGATCAGGAAACCGTCCGGGCGTATCAGAGACGTATATTTGCGGAAACTTTCCAGATAGGCTTCTTCAGTACCGTAAATATCCAGATGATCGGGGTCTGTTGCAGTAATTACTGTTGCATATGGAGTGAGCCAATGAAAGGAACGGTCGAACTCATCAGCTTCGATGACAACAAAGTCACTTTTGTCTGAAAGGAGCAGGTTCGTTCCATAATTTTTGGAAATACCTCCTAAGAAAGCATTACATCCAATGTGAGACTGATGCAACAGGTGAGCAGCCATGGTAGAAGTTGTGGTCTTGCCATGTGTACCGGCAACGCATAATCCTCTTTCTGTACGGGTCAACATTCCGAGAACTTGTGCCCGCTTTTGTATATTGAAACCTTTTTCCTGAAAATAAACAAATTCTTTATGTGTAGCAGGAATAGCAGGTGTATAAACGATCAAGGTTGTTTCCGGATCCAGAAAGTCTTCTGGAATGGCAGATACATTTTCCTCATAATGAATGGCAGCTCCTTCAGCAATCAGTTTTTCGGTCAGTTCGCTTGGCGTACGGTCGTAACCGCCTACTTTCTTGCCTTTAGACAAGAAATAGCGAACCAATGCACTCATGCCGATACCTCCGGCACCGATGAAGTATACTGCTTTCAATATATTAATGTTCATGATTTTCTCTATATTTAAGTGCCAGTTTCCATACCTCCTCAGCAATGGTATTTGCTGAGTCTTTGAAAGCCAGCTTAGCTATATTTGTACTTAATTTCTTTAAAGTTTCCGGTTGCTGCACCGTTTCAATGGCTGTTTTCAGCAGTTTCTCCGATGCTTCAGCATCTTTGATATATAATGCAGCATCTTTAGCGACCAGTGCCAACGCATTCTTTGTCTGATGATCTTCTGCAACATTGGGCGATGGAACTAAGATAACAGGCTTTCCTAACAGACAGAATTCGGAAATAGATCCGGCACCGGCCCGGCTGATGACCAAATCTGCGGCGCTGTATGCGGCAGCCATGTCTGTAATGAAGTCTGTTGTGTGCAGCATCGGATAGTTCTCTGCCTGGCCTACTTTTTCCTTGGCCTCATTGATATAGAACTTTCCTGTTTGCCAAATAAACTGTACACCAGACTGTCTGATCTGATCCAATCCGTTTAGTACGCAATTGTTGATGGTGCGTGCTCCTAAACTTCCTCCTACAATCAAGACTGTTTTCTTTGTCGGGTCGAGGTTAAAAGAACGGATGGCATCTTCCCGTGACATTTGTTGGTTAAGCAAGTTTTGTCGTACAGGATTACCGGTCAGAATAATTTTTTCCTTGTCAAAGAAACGTTCCATGCCTTCGTAAGCAACACAGATCTTGCATGCTTTTTTGGCCAATAGTTTATTGGTAACTCCTGCATAGGAATTCTGTTCCTGAATCAAGGTTGGAATACCCATGCTTCCTGCAACTTTTAGTGTCGGTCCGCTGGCATATCCGCCTACACCGACTGCAGCATCCGGCTTAAACTCTTTGATGATTCGTCTGGCCTTTATCTGGCTTTTCATGAGTTTAATGAGTACACTGATATTTTTGAGCAGGTGTTTCCGGTCGAAACCAGCTACAGGTAATCCGATGATCTGATAACCGGCAGCCGGTACGCGTTGCATCTCCATACGGCCTTCTGCGCCCACGAAAAGGATTTCTGCTTCGGGATGCTGTTCTTTAATGGCGTTGGCTATGGAGACTGCCGGGAATATATGACCTCCGGTTCCGCCTCCACTGATGATTATGCGTATATTTTTTTTCATAAATAAACTATTTCCTGCAAAGTTAGGAATAAACTTGAAAAATAGGAATTAGAGTTCATTTAAATTTCAAGCCTATTGTCATTCTTTATTTCTCGTTCACTGATTTTTTCTTCAGAAACTTCGCTGTCTGACTCTTTTAGATTCTGCTTTGCCAGAGAGGTTGCACTTTGTAGCAGAGAAAGAGCTGCTTGTTGAACTTCTTCTTGCTTTTGGGCCTCCTCTTCTTCTTTTTGTTTCTTGAGCTCATAGACATGACGGCTGATGCTTAAAATCATGCCGATGTAAACACATGTGACCAAAGTGGAGGATCCTCCTTTACTGATCAGAGGAAGAGGCTGTCCGGTTACCGGCATCAGACCTACCGCTACCATCATATTGAACATTGCCTGAAGGGCAATGATAATGCCGAAGCCCATGACGAGGTAAGCATAATAGGGCTTGTCACAGTTCCTTGCAATTTTACCTATTCGCATCAGCAGAACGATGTAGAGCAGGGCCGTAAAAGCTCCTCCAACAAGTCCGAGTTCTTCAATAATGATTGCGTAGATGAAATCAGAGAAGGCCTGTGAGAGGAAGTCACGCTGCACACTGTTTCCCGGTCCTTTCCCAAGAATGTGACTGGTGGCGATGGCAATATTGGCATGAGCAACCTGAGCATCTCCGTCAATATCAAACTTGGCAGCAGGGATTTCAGCAGGATCAAAATGGTTGTTCAGTCGGCTTTGCCAGGTAACCATTCGGTGAAGTTTGATGGTGTCCCATGCAGAAGCCGGAACATATTTGATTGTACTGAAAGCCAAAAGAATCGCAGCCAGGCCACATCCGGTCAGCATTGCCATCTGTTTAAATGGAACCCGGGCTATGAACATCATCAGATAAACGCTTCCTGCCAGCAGTACTGCTGTTGAAAGGTTCTCGGTGACGATAAGCAGACACGTTGCGCCTGTAATTCCTAAAATCAGCTTAAAGGCTTTTTTGTTTATTCCGTTTTCCTCCTGGGTTTTGGACAATATGAAAGCAACGGAAATGATTGTTGCCATCTTTGCAACTTCAGAAGGCTGAAACTGGAAAAAGCCCAGGTCGATCCATCGTCTGGCTCCATTGGTCAAAGCTCCTAGCAATAAAACCCCCAGGAGAAGTAACCATGAAAGCGGAAGCGCAACAATGAATGTCTTGAACCAGCGGCAAGGGATATTATGAATAATCCAAACACCGATTGCCCCAATAAAGAGCAGAATCATATGGGAACGTATAGGTCCCCAATGATCACCACTCTTGTAGGTCAGTGTACTTGATGCACTGAATACTTCTACAATGGATATCAGGCAGAGAAAAAGGAATATGATCCAAATAACCTTATCTCCCTTGAATAAATTCTTTAACAGGTCCATCTCTGGTTTATTAGAGTTCTCTTACGTATTTTTTAAACTGGTCGCCTCTGTCCTCATAACTTTTGAACAGGTCGAAACTTGCGCAGCAGGGGCTAAGCAGGACGGTTTCACCTTTCTTAGCCATCTGGTAGGCTGCATCGACTGCATCTTTCATGCTTTGTACGTCAACAATCGGCAATCCGAAACCGTCGAAGAAGTCGTGCAGTTTCTCATTATGCAGTCCCATGAAGATCAGACCGGAACATTTTTCCCGAACCAGATCAGCTATTTCATTATAGTCGTTACCCTTGTCCTTTCCTCCCAGAATGAGAACCGTTTTGGTCTTCATGCTTTGCAGGGCATACCAGCAAGAGTTGACATTTGTTGCTTTGGAGTCGTTGATGTATTCTACTCCTCGTACGCGGCAAACTTTTTCCAGGCGGTGCTCCACTCCCTTGAAGTCGTTCAACGCTTCACGGATACATTCTTTCCGTATACCTGCGATATTGGCAGAGATTCCAGCAGCCATGGAATTGAACAGGTTATGTGTACCCGTAAGAGCCAATTCTTCCTGTTCCATATTGAAAGCTATCGGTTCCGTGAAATAGACCTTGTTTTCTTCCACGAAAGCAGCCAGTCCTTCTTCTCTTTTTTCTGCGAATGGATAATAATGGCCGTGTATGCCGTATTTGTGCAATTCCCGTTGGATAACCGGGTCGTCATTCCAGAAGATAAATGCATCAGCATCGGTCTGGTTCTGGATAATGCGGAACTTGGCATCTACATAGTTTTGCATCTGATATCCGTAACGGTCCAGATGATCGGGCGTAATGTTCATCAGCACGGCGATATTAGCATGGAATTTGTACATGTTATCCAGTTGGAAACTGCTTAATTCAATGACATAATAGTCATAATTGCATTTTGCCACCTGAAAAGCAAGGCTCTGTCCGATATTGCCGGCCAGTCCGACGTTCAGTCCTGCCTTTTTAAAGATGTGATAAATCAGTGAGGTTGTCGTCGTCTTGCCATTACTGCCTGTGATACAAATCATCTTTGCCTGCGTATATCGGCCGGCAAATTCAATTTCTGAGATAATGGGTGTACCTTGTTCTTTCAGTTTCAGAATCAGAGGTGCATCATTGGGAATGCCGGGACTCTTGATAACTTCATCGGCATTCAGGATAAGACTTTCCGTGTGATGGCCTTCTTCCCATGGAATGTCTCTTTCATCCAACATCTTCTTATACTTGTCCTTGATTTGGGACATGTCTGATACAAAGGTATCGAAGCCTTGTTTCTTTGCCAGTACGGCAGCTCCCGCGCCGCTTTCACCAGCTCCTAATATGACAATTCTCTTTGCCATGATCTTATCTTATCTTTAAAGTTATAATCGTAATAGCTGCTAACACAATACTTACAATCCAAAAGCGGACCGTAATTTTTGACTCATGGAATACACTTGCCGGATTCTTGATCAGGTAAGTGCAGTTTGGATCCAACTGGGCCAGAGTCGTACGGAAATGGTCGTGAATCGGAGCACGTTTGAATACGCGTTGCTTACGTCCTTTCCGTTTTCCCCGCTGGAAATATTTAACCTGCAGGATGACGGACAGGTTTTCCACCAGAAATATACCACATAAAATAGGAATCAGGAGTTCCTTGTGGATGATAATGGCGAATACAGCGATAATACCGCCGATAGTCAGACTTCCGGTGTCACCCATAAATACTTGAGCCGGGAAAGCATTGTACCACAGGAAACCGATCAGGGCTCCGATGAAAGCACAGATGAAGATTACCAGTTCTTCACTTCCCGGGATATACATGATATTCAGATAACCTGCATATTCAATGTGACTCGAGACATATGCCAGGATACCGAGCGTTACTCCTATAATTGCTGAATTACCAGCTGCCATGCCGTCCATACCATCGTTCAGGTTGGCGCCGTTCGAAACAGCTGTTACCACAAAGATCGTAATCAGTACAAAGACAATCCACCCGGCTGTCTGTGCATGTTCTCCCATGAATCCGACAAAATCAGCATAGTCCAGATTGTTGTTTTTAAAGAACGGAATCGTTGTCTTGGTAGATTTCTCATCGTGTGATTTATGGATCACATCCACCACATGTCCGTCTCGCTGGATTTCCACATTTTCCCGAATCACTACATCCGGGCTGAGGTAAAGCGTTAGGCCGACAATCAGTCCCAGTCCGACCTGACCAATGATTTTGAATTTGCCGTGAAGCCCTTCCTTGTCTTTCTTGAATACCTTGATATAATCATCCAGGAAGCCAAGCGTACCCAGCCAGACGGTGGTGATTAGCATCAGCAGCATATAAATGTTGTGAAGTCTTCCCAAAAGAAGGCAGGGAATCAGGATCGCAACAATGATAATGATTCCTCCCATGGTCGGAACCCCGATCTTGTTCGTATTAAACGGATCGATAGAAGCATCCCGCTGTGTTTCCGTAATCTGCTTCCGCTTCAACAGTTTGATGAAATATTCACCAAAGATTGCAGAAATCAGCAGAGAAAGAATGACTGCCATTAATGAGCGGAAAGACACGTAGCCAAACATACGTGCTCCCGGGAAGTCATATTGTTCAAGGTATCTGAATAAATAGTATAGCATCTTGGTCTGATTTATTCTTGATTGTTTTCATTCTTAAAAATTTCACTCAAAACTTCCTTGTCATCAAAATGATGTTTTACACCTTTGATGTCCTGATAGTTTTCGTGTCCTTTTCCTGCAACCAGGATCACGTCTCCGGCTTGAGCCAGCATGCAGGCTGTGCGGATAGCCTCTTTGCGGTCTGTAATGGAAAGCACCTTATTCATATCATTGCTCTTGAGGCCGGCCAGCATGTCATTAATGATATCCTGCGGTTCTTCAAAGCGCGGATTGTCGGAAGTAATGATGACTCTGTCGCTGAGGCGAACAGCTTCCTGAGCCATAATCGGGCGTTTGCCCTTGTCGCGGTTTCCTCCGGCTCCTACGACGGTGATGACTTTTCCTCTGCCGTTCAGAACTTCATGAATTGTATTCAGAACATTCGTCAAGGCATCGGGAGTGTGTGCATAATCTACGATCGCAGTATAACCCTTCGTTGAACGGAGTGAGTCAAAACGTCCGGAAACAGGACGCAGTGTGCTCAGCAAGAGCAGAACATCTTCCGGTTGTTTTCCCAGCAGACATGCAGCACTATATACAGCCAGCAGGTTAGAAGCATTAAAGCGTCCGATGAACTGGACGTTTACTTCCCGGTTGTTGATATCCAGCAACATTCCTTCGAAACCATCTTCCAGCACCTTACCCTTGAAATCTGCCAGTGAGCGGAGCGAATAGGTTGCCACTTTAGCTTTTGTATTCTGCGTCATGACCAGTCCGTTGCGGTCGTCGGCATTTGTCAGGGCAAAAGCTGTTTTGAGAAGACCGTCAAAGAATGCCTTCTTTGCTTTCAGATAATTCTCAAAAGTCTTGTGATAGTCCAGGTGGTCGCGTGTCAGGTTGGTGAAGATACCTCCTGCAAATTTCAGGCCTCCGATCCGCTTTTGGGCAACAGCATGAGAGCTTACCTCCATAAATGCATACTTGCAACCTTCATCCGCCATCCGTCCCAGCAGCTGATTCAGTGTGATGGGGTCGGGGGTAGTGTGATCTGTAGGGATTGCTTCGCCGTCAATGTAATTGCAAACCGTGGAGATCAGTCCGGCTTTGTAGCCGAATTTGCGGAACATATTATACAATAAGGTGGCGATTGTCGTTTTTCCGTTTGTTCCGGTTACTCCGATCAGATCCAGCTTCGAGGTCGGATCTCCATAAAAAGTTGTAGCCAGACGGCCAACCGCATCTTCCGAGTCGTTAACCTGTATATAGGTTACAGTCTCTGACAAGGTTTCGGGCAGCGTTTCACATACTACGGCTGTCGCACCCTTTTCGATTGCTTTTCCGATGTAAGCATGTCCGTCAGTCTGTGTACCCTTGACGGCGACAAAAAGGTCACCTTCTTTAATCTGACGGGAGTCCATCTGGATTCCGCTTATTTCTTTATCCAAATTGCCTTTGACCATTCCTGTAGTAATGGCCTGCAGTATATTTCCCAGTTTCATTGTATTCTCAGTTTGTTAGTGTTAATGATATGGTTTGTCCTTTATGTATGTAACTTCCCGGCTGGATACTTTGTGCACTGACTTTTCCCAGACCTGAAAGTTTTACTCTCAGCCCGTAACTCTCCAATAAGTATACGGCATCTTTAGCTCCCATGCCTTTTACGTTGGGGACAAGCTTTTTGTTTGTTGTCATCTTCTTCAGTTCTGCCTCGTTCGCAGTATGTGTTGCCTTTCCCCAAACCGGATTCTTTCCTTGCGGAATACTGCTTCCGTTGCTGGCGATATTCAGTTGCTGCAGGATAAAGGCAGCCTCTTTCAGATCACCGTTTTTCACGTCGGGGATGAATATGGCAGTAGAATCCTTGGCTTCGGCCAGATCCTTGTACAGATGCTTTGCATAGATCCGTTCGGCAATGCGGCTGAACACGCTTCCGGCCTGTACACCTCCGGACGGATATCCGTTAGGACCTTCGATGGAAACGATGCAGCTGTATTTCGGATTTTCGGATGGGAAATAACCGCAGAAGCTGACCAGATATTTGGTCTTACCGCTTTTATATCCCGCCTTACCTTGGGAAATCTGTGCCGTTCCGGTTTTTCCTGAAACGGAGAACTGCTTGCTTCCGGCCTGTTTGGCCAGACCTTCAGAAACCACTTTCTTCAGAATTTCCCGGATATACATCAGGGTAGTGTCCGAACAAATCTTGGGATTGACCACTTCTGTTTCGAACTCTTCGACAATGTCTCCGTCGCGTGCAATGGCTTTTACGAACTTAGGCTTTACCATGACACCATTATTGGCAATGGCATTATAGAAGTTCAGGATGTAGATCGGCGGGAACATCGTTTCATATCCGATACTCATCCAGGGTAAAGTGGTCCGGGCAAAGTAAGAACGTTCCTTGGGACCCAGAATACGCGGGCTGGCTTCACCGGCAATGCCTAAGTGGAGCGGAGTATCAATGTCCATTCTTCTCAAGCCGTCAATAAACTTCTGGGGATCTTTCCCGTAAAATTTATCGATGATCGTTGAAACACCCACGTTGGAAGAATATTCCAGAATGTGAGTTACATCAAGCGGACCGTAGCCTCCATGATGCCAGTTCCAGTCTTTCATGTTGCTGCCATGCATGTTGACAATACCATTCCCGGTATCGACTACATAATCAGGAGTGATGTATTTATCCTCCATGGCTACCATGATGGATGCCGTCTTGAAGGTTGAACCGGGTTCCATCAGGTTGCTGATGGCGAGGTTTCTCATTTCGTAATAATTTCCGTCGCTGGCCCGGGTCATGTTCACGTTGGCTTTCACTTCTCCGGTTGCCACTTCCATGACGACTGCCACACCGGATTGTGCTTCAAGGTTCTTCAGCTGATCCACCAAAGCCTTTTCTGCAATATCCTGCATATTGACATCGATTGTCGTAATGATGTCATAGCCATCCACTGCCGGCTTGTCGACGATATTCAGGTATTTGTTCATCACCTTCTGGCGATGCGTGATTCCGTTTTCTCCTTTTAACAAAGAGTCATACGCCAGCTCCAGACCATTCTTGGCTCCTTGTGCCATGTCCGGATACATGTCTCCCAGTGTACGCATGGCCAGCGAACCGAAAGGTTTCTTCCGCTGGTTGAAGCTGAGTTCATGGAAGCCGCTTTGATACTTGCCGAGGCAGAATACCGGAAGCTTCTTTACTTCCTTGTATTCGATGTAAGAGATGCGTTTGGGATACAGCAGATAGTTGCGGCTCTTTTGTTTTCTTCCCTTGAGAATGTGCCGTCTGAACTCCTGGGCGCTTTTATCCGGAAATATCTGGTGAAGCCCTTCGCAGATTTCCTGCAGGTGGTTCATCAGCATGGTATCCTTCTTATAGCCTCCGGCCTTGAAGTCCATGTAGATTTTATATTCGGGCAGGCTGCTGGCCATCAGTTTGCCATCGGCAGAGATGATGTTTCCCCGGGTAGGCGGGATGGCCACATTTTCCTTGACGAAGCGGTCGGCTACATCTTTCCAGTATTGTCTTTCGGCAAACATGATGAGTCCCGCTTTCACAATAATGCATACGGACATCAGTGCAAAGAACAGCACGAGAGTCGTATAGCGCAACATAACTTTTTTCTGTTCAGGTATCATGCTTACTTTTCTTTAATCAGATAGGGGGGGGTGGCTGCGGTTTCCAGCGGAGTACCCTCCTTGGATATAAATTCTTCAATGCGCGACTGTCTGCTCTTCTCTGTCAGTTCAGAAGAAATGGTCAGGGCATCATATTTGATGTCGGTCAGTTCTTTCTTCAGCTTGTCGATCTCAATCAGCTCCTGCTGGCAGGCATAACGGTTGTCGATATACAGGAACGTCAGGATGACGATGAGCACAAGCAGTTTGGCTTGTCTCTTCAGCCAGTCGTGAGCCAGGATGTCTCCACCCAATATACTTCGCAGGGTGATATGTGAAGTTTCTTGTCGTTTCTCGTCTTGTTGTTCCATAATCATCGGTCTTTATTTCTTTTCAGCGATTCTTAGTTTGGCACTGCGTGAACGCGGGTTGCGTATGATTTCTTCCTCAGTCGGAACGATTACCTTGTTGTTTACCAGTCTGAAAGGAGACTGCACGTTGCCGTAGAAGTCCTGAACGGATTTGCCTTCGGCGTTGCCGGTTTTCATGACATTCTTCACGATGCGGTCCTCCAGTGAATGATAAGTGATGACCGACAGGCGGCCGCCCGGCTTCAGAGCCTCAGTTGCCGCATAAAGCATTTCTTTCAAGGCTTCCATTTCCTGGTTCACTTCGATGCGCAGTGCCTGAAAGACCTTTGCCAGTTCCTTCTTTTCTCTTTCGCGTCCGTAGAGCGGTTTGACGATATCCAGAAAGTCTCCGATGGTAACGATCTTCTTGCTGCTGCGTGCTTTTACGAGGGTTGCAGCCAGCTTCCGGCTGTTCTTCAGTTCGCCGTACAGGTAGAATAAGTCGGCCAGCCGCTCTTCTTCGTACGTGTTCACGATGTCTGCGGCAGTGATACCTGCCCGTTTGTTCATGCGCATGTCCAGATTGCCGTCGAACCGGAACGAGAATCCCCGTTCCGAATCGTCAAAGTGATGCGACGAAACGCCCAGGTCGGCCAGGATGGCATCCACCTTTTCCACACCATAATAGCGCAGGAAGTTGTGGAGGTATCGGAAGTTGCTTCGTACGAATGTGAAGCGTTCGTCATTCACAATATTGCGTTCGGCGTCTTCGTCCTGGTCAAAGCTGAACAGCCGGCTGTCCTTGTCCATGCGCCGCAGGATTTCTTTAGAGTGTCCTCCTCCGCCGAATGTCATGTCTACATAGATACCACCCGGCTGGATGTTCATTCCGTCAATGCTTTCTTCCAGTAATACAGGAATGTGATATGTTTGTTCAGTCTCGTTCATCAGTCCGTTTTTTGCTAGGAATACCTTATTATATTAATCAAGGCGTAAAATTAGATATTTCCCGACAAATACTAACTATAAATAAATAAAAAACTTTCAAGAAGTTATCAACAGGTCGTTAAAGCGATAAATGACCTGTTTACGGCTGTTTCTGCCGTGTTACATAAGTGTATTATTTCTCATCCGGAAGGAAAGCTTTGTATCTTTTTTAAGGTGAATTGTAACATTTTTCTAGAATAAATGAGTGACTTTTCAAAAGATACGTTACTTTTGCACAGTAAAAATGTGCGAAGATGGCTGAAAATTCTATTTTTTTAATTGACATAGATAAGGTCCTGAAGGATAAGGCAGGGGAAAAGGCCAAAAAGATTCCCCGTTTTGTCGTGTCCTTTCTCAAGCGCATTGTCCATCAGGATGAGGTAAATGCCTTTCTGACCCGTACGGCTGACAAGTCGGGGGTAGACTTTCTGGAAGCTTGCATGGAATATCTGGACATCAAGCTGGAAGTGGAAGGCATTGAAAACCTGCCGTCTGAAGGCTTGTGTACATTCGTTTCCAATCATCCGCTGGGAGGTCAGGACGGAGTTGCGCTAGGCTATGTGTTGGGGAAACACTATGGAGGCCGCATCAAGTATCTGGTCAACGATCTGTTGATGAACTTGCATGGGCTTGCGCCTCTTTGCATTCCGATCAACAAGACGGGTTCCCAGTCGCGGGATTTCCCCAGAATGGTGGAAGCCGGTTTCCGTTCGGATGATCATATCATTATGTTTCCGGCCGGTTTGTGTTCGCGCCGTCAGCATGGAGTTATCAAAGATTTGCCCTGGAAGAAGACATTTATCGTAAAGAGCGTAGAGACCGAGCGAATGGTAGTTCCTATTCATTTCGAAGGAAGAAACTCTAACTTCTTCTACAATCTGGCGAACCTCTGCAAGTTTTTGGGAGTGAAATTCAATGTAGCAATGCTGTTTCTGGTCGATGAGATGTACAAGAACCGTCACAAGACCTTTAAGGTGACTTTCGGGAAGCCTATTCCCTGGCAAACCTTCAACAAGTCAAGGAATGCTGCCGAATGGGCCGACTATGTGCGCGAACTGGTATATAAACTTTGAGAAAAAGCTATTAACAGAAATATATGGAAGATATTATTGCACCGATTAACAAGGAAGTGTTGAAGTCGGAACTTACGGAAGACAAACGCCTGCGGTTCACGAACAAGAGCCATAACGAGATCTATATCGTTACGTGGAAAAATGCTCCGAATGTATTGAAGGAGATCGGACGTTTGCGTGAGATTGCATTCCGTGCAGCCGGTGGCGGTACGGGAAAAGCACTGGACTTGGATGAATATGATTTGATGGAAAATCCATATCATCAGCTGATTGTCTGGAATCCGGATGCGGAAGAAATTTTAGGGGGATATCGGTATATACTGGGAGATGAAGTTGAATTTGATGCACAGGGTAAGCCTGTACTGGCTACGGCACACATGTTTAATTTCTCAGAAAAGTTTCTGAAAGAGTATCTTCCTACGACGATTGAGCTCGGACGCTCTTTTGTGACACTGGAATATCAGTCCACTCGTGCCGGTTCAAAAGGTTTGTTTGCACTCGACAACTTGTGGGATGGACTGGGAGCCCTGACGGTCATTAAGCCGAATGTGAAGTATTTCTATGGAAAGATGACCATGTATCCCAGCTACAGTCACCGCGGACGCGACATGATCCTGTATTTCCTCAAGAAGCATTTCTCGGACAAAGACAACCTGATAACTCCGATGGAACCTCTTCAGATAGAAACGGAAACCTCGGAACTGGAAAAGCTTTTCTGTTATGATACGTTCAAGGAAGACTACAAGGTGCTGAATACGGAAGTCCGCAAACTGGGCTACAATATTCCGCCGCTGGTAAATGCCTACATGAGCCTGTCGCCGACGATGCGTATGTTTGGTACGGCTATCAATGACGGCTTCGGAGATGTGGAAGAAACCGGTATTCTGATTGCGGTTGATGAAATTCTGGAAGAAAAGCGTGTCCGTCACATTGAGTCCTATATCAAGGAACATCCGGAAGCTTTGCAAATTACTTCCGGAGCCTGCTCGGTTGTGTCAAAAAAATAAAGATATCTGGATTTACTTGTAATAAGTCTGCCCTGTAACAGCCTGAAAAGAAAGGTTGGTGCAGGGCAGTTTTCGTTTGAAAAAACGCTGAAACGTTTTAAGTAGAACGCCGAAGCGTTTTGTCTGAAACATCGAAACGTTTTTTTAAAAGCCCGAAGGCTTTCTGAAGACCCTCTGAAGGTGTCTGGAAGATGGGCCGGAATCGTGCGGTCGTTGAGACCGAATCGACCGCACGTTTCCGTCTCATCGAGTAGTACGTTGAGGCCGAATCGTACTACTCGATTTGGCGGATTGTACTACTCGATGTCGGAGTGTCGAGCGGTCAGTATTTTCACTCCCAGGTTTCTTGCTTCACGAAAGGAAAGTACATTCTTTATGTTCGTATATACATGAGGCGCCACAGCTTTTCTGTAAATAAATATTTTGCGGATAGTTAACCGCAGAATTTGCGGCTTATTATTCGTATGGAACTACATGCATTGTCCGTATTTTAGATGCGGCTGATGATTGCCGCCATTCCTGCTTTTGCTCCACCTCGAACGGTGATATTTTTGTTTTTTACATGCTGCTGGAAAACAAAAAATCCCGATTTCGCTTGGAAATCAGGATTTCATTGTCTTTTATTTTCTTCAAAGTGGTGCCACCAGGAATCGTAATCTAACGATAAGTGGCTGAATATCTTTGATGTATCTTTTAGCTAAAGAAGTAATCTCCCGCTATTGCTCCACCAAATTCTTGCAATATTTTGCAGTGTCTTGCGGAGTCGATTTCCTATTACTCTACAAAGGTAACGCTTTATTTTGAAATACAAGCAGATGACTTGTGTTTTTGCTTCAGCTCGGTGTGGGATTCCAACCGATTCATTTTTTATTCAAATTACCAAACATATCCATAAGCAAAGATATACCATCTACCACAGTCATTGTCCCGTGTTTGGCAATTTGTTGGTTGCATTCTTCAATTTGCCGTTGGCATTCCAAAGCTAAATCATATTCTCCTTGTGTGCATCCTCCTGTGATTCTAGCTTTGTACACAATATAGTTGCATATTTGTAATAATTCCACAATCATAGAACGGAAACGGGCAACTTGAGCTATGTTATATGCTAAAGAAGCACCTTCAACAATCATTTTTGCTTTCTCATCTTTTAATGTAGCTACTTTTGCCGTAAGAAAGGCTAAATCAATTGCATTATTCATATTATAATATCACTTTATTTCTTGTTTAATCTTTTAACCTCTTTGTCGAAATCACTTTCAAGCATATCCATTTCTCGCTTGCGGTATATCTCAAATTCCTTTTCAGCTTTTTCTATGGCTTGTTTATGTGAAATATTACCTTTACCAATCAGGATTTTTCGTTTGTGAGCTATAATCTGATTGTCAAGAGCTTCTATCCAGTCCTTCATAGACATAGGATTCATCTCCAATGCCTGGAATTCTGCAAAATCGAGAAATCCTGAAACTAACAGATTCAGCCGTTGCAGCTCTATTTCTGACAAATAATTTTTCGCAATTTTTACATCATCTTTGGTTACGTAATTACCTTTGAAATTGGTCATTCCGACGAACGGTTTTTCATTGTCCACACGGTTATATATTACCTCAGCAGCTGTATTCTCATGAACCGCATAATGCAGTTTGTTTTGCACGGTGGCGAAAAAAGTTTTAGTCATTTCACTACGAGGATCATAGTCCGTAGCTGTAGCATATATGTCCGTAACCTGCTGGTAAAAATTTCGTTCGCTACTGCGAATATCCCTGATACGCTGCAATAACTCTCGGAAATAGCGGTTTCCTCCCTGTTTCAGCCGTTCATCGTCCATCGCAAAACCTTTCTGAATATATTCATGCAAACGTTGTGTCGCCCAACGCCGGAAGCGTGTTGCTATTTGAGACTGGACACGATATCCCAAAGCTATAACCATATCGAGGTTGTAATGGTCTATATTACGCCTTACCTGACGATTGCCTTCCTGACGAACTAACAAGAATTTCTTGTTAGTTGCTTCTGCTATAAGTTCTCCATCCTTATAGATATTGTCTATATGCTGACTAATATTCTGTTGTGATGTGTCATATATCTCTGCTAACTGACTCTGAGTCAGCCATAAATCTTCGTCAGCAAAACGTACCGATACACGAGTTATTTCGTTATCGTCCTGATATAGAATTATTTTATTTTCTTCGTTCATGTTTATTATCTAAATTGCTATTTGCTATTCCTCAAACACTCTTTCAACGCTAACCCTTTTGCCGTAAGGCGATATTTTTGCAACCAACTTTGCTTGTCGTTAGGGAAAATAAACTCTATGTAGCTCACGTACCTTGTTAGGAATATCTTCCATCAGCTTTTTGGTATCTTGCACACCGCATATTTCACCTTTGTCTTTTATGCCGATGTAAAGTACACCGCCTTGTGCGTTAGCAAAACCGCATATCCATTTTAGAAATTCGTCACGCCAAGATTCTTTGAATTCTATGTTTTGAGATTCGGTTGGCATAAAGTAATTTTATAAATTATGTGTTTCTACATATTTATATGCTGATTCTTTTAATTGATAAATAGGGTGATTGTACTTGTCGTAACCTTTAATCTTAATAAGGTCAAGTTTTAATAGTTTATCAAAAAAAGAATCCCATTCTATTTTTTCTCGCCCACTTCTAATTTCATACTGGTTTGAAGCTCCTAAACCGTATATGCATCCTCCTATAAAATGGGCTTGAAAAAAATCAGGATTATCTACAGAAGTCCACGATTTTAATCGTGCTTTATCATAGTCAGATAGCTCTTCGTGAGAAATCTCATTATTAACTTCTAATTCATTTACAATGATTTTATCCTTTATAAAATTATCATTTATACATAAAGAAAGTTTATCTTCTAAGATTCGTTTAAATTCATCAACATTATTATAATCTTCATATAGAGCTTTTTGTCCAATTTCCTTCTTGAAATTTTGTAAACGGGAAATTTGCTCAATATTGATTTCATTGATATTTAGAGCTTGCTTAAAAAATATCATTACAGGCTTTCCAGCTTTTAGATGCTCTTCTATCTCTTCAACACTTCCACTTGCGTAATCTTGCGTTGGAGTGCCTAATTTGGCTCCAAATATGCAAATTAGTAAATCACTTTTATTTACTACTTGCTGATTAATTGCTTTTTGTGGGTGCATACCTATTATAGGATATGCACTAATAGACCAATGCAATGGCAATAGTACAGTTTTTTGTTTTTCGGCATTAATATTATTCCAATGGTAAATTGCATCTATTGCAATGTTAACTTCTTCTTTAATATCGGAAGGAGCACCTATCATTATTTTATATACATTTGCTTGAAACATACAGTATTATAATTAAATCTGTTTAATGTCCTGAAGGAATTTTTCTCTATGTCTACTCCAACTTGTAATGGATGTATTTTGCAAAGAATAATATCGTTGTAGCTGTTCATGTAATGCATCTAAAGAAATAGAACTATCTATTCTTTCAGCAATTCTTGTATCACACAACCAACCAATATTTTTAAAATTTGCATCAGGCAATAAATATAACTTAACATTGTTATCATAAGCCCAAACAGCTCCCATTTCATTCAAACAAATCTCACTCTCTTTATAGTTTTTGGATATAAGCAAGAAAGAATAGTCAGCATTCTTTATGTTATTATGAATGTGCTTCCTAATATCTTCTCCATTTTTAATACCCATATCTTCAATAGAGGTGCAAAATATTTGCTCTGGTTTTAATCCTATTCCTAATTGCAGAATGTCATCAACAAATAATTGAACGATAGCTTTATCTTTAGAAGAGTGACTAATGAATATTTTCTTTTGATTTACATTTTTTAAATCATACTTTGCCATTATGATATTGATGATAACTTCAATAGCTATTAAACTATCAATTTTGATTTTAGGCGTTCCAATCAATGCGGGTAAGTATTTCTGTATAAATACTTCTTCAATAGGTAAATTCGACTTAATGCTTGTTGATAAATTGCTAAGTGCACTATATAATTTACTTAATTCTCCACATTGAAAGCAACGATTACAATTTCCATTATATATAGAACCACGAATATGATTCACTATATTATGGCATTCTGCTATATTTTGTTTAATAGAATTATCCATAATGTTATTTCTTATTTATTATTTATTATTTCTTTTGTTGCTTCAATTTTTTTGTCCGCATGTAGAACCACATCTTTTATTACTAATTTATGGATGGCAGAACTTATTATCTCC
>NZ_EQ973636.1:53423-58446 GCF_000157915.1 Phocaeicola coprophilus DSM 18228 = JCM 13818
GATCTCCATTATTTTAAAGTTAATACTACCTTTGACAGATGGTAAACTAATATATAGTTCATCTGCATCCTTTGCATAAAAGTTTTTTGAATAATCAAATTTGCCACAATGCGATACCTTGTGTATGGCAGACGTAATAAAGATAGCTGCATACTTGGGTACATTTTCTGTGTGTACAATGGCTACATGGTCATCACCACCATATTTATAATTTCTATACTTAGCAGAACCAAACATATCGATGGTTGTTGTATTCTCACTAAAGACGGTTACATCATTACCAATAAATGCTGATACGCCTTCTTCAGCTTCGCCTGCTGTAACAAATGGCAAGTGACCAGGTAACCTATCTTCGCTTTTTAAACGTTTACCACGTGTGGATTTTCCAAACAGTTTTTCAAGATTGTATTCAGTCCATTCTATCTTGTCATAATCTTCCAATGCTTTCTGTTCTTCTTCGGTCAGTTCATAGTCTTTCAATCCTGTTATTGATAAATAAGCTTCCAGCTCCGCCAAACGCTCCGCTTCCAGCTCCGCTATGAACTTATCTATAAAAGAAAAATCAATATCATTATTCTTAATAGGTAAACTTATGGCAGATGTTAAGAATATATTATCTACATCTCTTACTAGAACTGATAATAGTCTTTTCTTCAACTTATTTAGTAATGCTGTGAAAAATAAAATAGACTTCTCTGTCAATTCAATCTTTGGAATGATTTTTCTAACAAATTGTCCGGCATACCAAGGTTTCTGACGGTAAAAGAAATCCATTTGTAAAAGTCCTAAACTCCAAGTCCCGGCAGAATTAATGTTTTCTAAGTTTACAAAACCTGTTTCTTGCAAAACGCCTTGATTAAGGGATGTACGTGTAACATAATCATATTCATTTCCGGGGACAAGAACATCGGTATTAAAGCTATTTGTGTTTTGTATATCAAACAAATCACTTACTTTAAACTCACCCCACTCAACTTCTTGCAACATCTTGTTGAGTGGGGAATCTATTTTCCCAAGCTGTCCTCCTGTGAGTTTTTGCGTTTAAGCAAATTTGACACTTCCCATGCAAGATAATCGCTTACTGTCTTCTTAAAGTCTTGTAAAGTAGGTTTGGTATCAATAGGTGCAGTCTGATTCCAGTCTTTTCCGCTTTCTGGATCTATTGTATCCTCATAATATTCTTTATCTGTAAGATAATGTAATTTGCTTTTTCCAAATCGAACTAAGTTTACAACTTCTTCATAACGTTCTTTAGCGTGATCTGTATCACGCAGATTGCAACTTGCTTTTTTCCTATTTGTACGTGTATAACCATCATTCGAAAAGTCGATAAATTTTACGATTTCATCTTTTTTATGTGCTTCGTTTACACGGAATACATAAATATAAGTTTGCACGTTTGATTTACCGATAAACAAATCTATTGGCATTTTTATACTTGCCAAAAGAGTGTTTCGTTTTAATATTCTTTTATTGTATTCAGTTGCTTTACCTGTTCCAGCAGAGCCTTGTATGATTATTGCAGCATAACCTCTGTTCATCATGCCGAGAGCTTTTTCTACGAAGTTCATGCCATTTCCGTTGGCTGAATAAGGCGGATTAAGAACAAATGCATCAGCAGGAAATTTGTCTTGTTTGTCGCTGTATCCGTAATTCCCGTCAAAATCCTTAAGAGAATCTTCATTTAATATGTTGGAACTGCCGTCCCCCATTAAAATCATATTCAAGATTGCCAACATATAAACGCTGGGAAGCAATTCTATTCCTAATAACTGTTTGGATTTAATCTCTAATTCCTTTTTAGCCAATTCCTCAGGCGATTTTATATTGTTTTTTGCATCAATGAGCATTTCATTCATGGCTGCAACCAGCAATCCTGCTGAACCTGTTGCAAAATCCCAAACGTAAGAGTCTTTATTAACACGAGCAAGTTTTACTAATAATTTAGCAACATAAGCAGGAGTAAGCACAACATCATTTAGCTTGTCTTGTGAAAATCCAAGCCATCCATACATTTCATTGAAAAGTTTTCCAGTAAAATCAGTTGTTAATCCAATTTTATAATATATACCTAAGTCATCAATAATTTTAGTAAAGACTCGTTTTAACTGACTCTCACCCTTTTCAACTTTATTAATATTTTCTGTTGTAAGAGTATTCTCTAATGTTCTGATAATAAGTTGTTTCTTCCCTTCAGGCAGATTCCTCTCATTCAAAAATGCCTTTATCTTTCTTACAATAATTTCTCCATCTGTATTACCTTTTTCTAATGAGGATTTAAGATCAGATTTTTCAAGTGGAGCAACTTTTCCAGGGATTCCAAGAGTTGCTATAATCGAAGCGGCTACCAAATAAATACGGTCATTTTCTCCTAACCCCTTTTCATTTTGATAAATATCATTATTTAGTCTGGTTAGACTTATTGATATTTCTCTTTCACGCTGTTCTTTTATCTTTTCAATTTCATCTTGAGTAAGATTCAATGATTCAATTGTTTCAATAAATGCATCAAAATTTTTAGAAGCTAAAAATGACAAGTCAGAATAATCTCCAACTTTCTGTCCCATTCCAAAATTACTTTTGGATACATAATACACACCTATTTGATGTTGTAATTTACCGTATTCATCTTTATATCCTGTTACACCAATAGCTATAATGTCAGTATAACTTGTAAGATGTAAAATGGCATTAGCATAATGTACAGCACCATTTACAGCATAAGAATTTATGTTTTTAAAATTTGGCTCATTCTTAGCTGTTTTATTTTCAACATGACCAGATGCATCAAGTTTTACCAATCTGTCCTTGTAGCCTTTGTATTCAATCAAGATTGGATAATAATTTAACTTTTTATCCTGTAATAATAATTTTGCATCGGGGCGATTAGCACCACTACCACCGTTTTTAGTAAAATAATCAGTAAGTGCTTTATCTATCTCAGAATTAAGAGACTCTTGCTCTAATTTATAATCTAATTTATATGATTTAAGCCATCCATTTGCTAAATCAGCAATGTTAGGTTCTACTGATTGTATATTTTTCTTTGTCATATTATTTTTCTTCTATATCGTTTATAAGGTCTTTAGTATTTACTTTTAATACATTTGCTATTTGTACCAGCATTTCTAATGAAGGCTGGCTGGTATTGGAACACCAACGTGATATGGTTGCCTCATTCTTTCCTAACTGCTCGGCTAACCATTTACCGGTCTTTCCTTGTTCTACTAATACGACTTTAATCCTATTTATTTTTTCGGTTCTCATATTGAATCTATTACAATTTGAGCTAAAATATTGACTTTATTTGCAAATATAATGATAAAAAATAGAAATGAAGATAAAAATCATAGGATTCTTATTTTTACCATCTTATTTTACGTTGTTTTTTCTTTTTCTTCTTTCTCAAATAATCGTCCGGATAGCCTTCAGGTTGTTCCGGTTGCGGGTTCGGTGTGAACAGGCCTAAAGAACCGCTGTACAATTCATTGCCATGCGATTCTTGTTGCCATATCGGTTCACTTTGAACAACTAACTGTCTTTGGGTTTCCGAATATGACGGTGTCTTTAACGCGGCATCTATCTTGGAATAGCTGAACTGTTTGTCAATCTTGGAACCGCTGAAGGAATAACCGTTCATGATGAACACGACACCCTGTACTTCATCGGATTTTCCCTTGTATTTGAACCGTACATCCACTCCCTTTTCGTTTAATCCGGCAATCAACTCCTTCCAGTTTCCGGCTTTTCTGACTTCCGTTTTAAGCAGATTGTAAAGTTCATATTTTGTCTTGTCCGGTTCCCTTAAGAGTTCAGTCTTGACATGATCCTTGCCTTTGGCCATATGAAGACCATATTTCAAGGTCAGTTCCTTGCAGATGCGTGCACTCCGTAACCGCTCGTTTTTGTCGGATATGGTCCTGCCATCATTGTCTATCCGGTTGTAGGCAATATGTATATGGGGATGCTCCTTGTCGAAATGTCTGGCTATAAAAAACTGTGTGTTCCTTATGCCCATCCGTCCCATGTATTCCAGAGCAATTTCTGCCATAATCCGGCTGGTCAGCCTGTTTTCATCCTCTTTGGAGAATCCCAGTGCAATGTGTCCGACCGGTCTGGATACTTTCGGATTCATGCCGGCCTGTGCTTCGAAAGCCTTTGTTATTGTGTTAACATCCTCAATGAACAAACCGGCATGTGCGATAATTCTGGCATCCTTTTTACTGTCAATGATATAACCGGTAACCTCACGGAATCCGCTTCCCTTTACAATCTTGGCAATCATAGCAGGATATGGTTCAGCAGTTTTTCGATTCTTGCCACCTGTACACGGCATTCCAGCTTTTCCGTATCGAACCCTCCGGCATTTGCCTTATGAGCCAGCTGGTTCAGATTGTTCGCCATACCGCATAGCTTACGGATATAGTCGGAATGTTCCGCTGTAAGTCTTTGACGGACATATCCCTTACGGAAACATTCTCTCAGGTATTCGCTTGCCGATATGCCTGCGCTTCTTGCCCTGCTTTTCAGTGTATAGTAATCCGGTGTCGCCAGTTTCACGGTAACACGGTATTTCAGTTTGTCGGTCGTACTCTTGGGAGGACGGCCGCCCTTGTTGTTTCTTTCTGTATTCTGTTTCTTTTCCATCTGTTGACTATTTTATAAAATGAATGTACTGATTAGACCAGCGGGATGAACCTCTCACTGCGTCCAGTAGTGGGAGCAAGCGGTTTCGGTCTGCCCGAAACACAAACTTGCTCCACTAAAAACCAGATTCCCGCTATTTTGAGCATCTCTGAATATCCTCCTTATAAATCCGGGAGAAATAATACCGTTGTCTGTATCATCTTATGGAGGGGACAGACCTGTTTTTCCGTTTCTGTTCATCATGTATTTTCTCATTTTGTTTGCCATGTTCCGATATATCTCGGAATGAATTGTCTGGCAAAAAAAGAATATAAGTTTCCAATAGTCAAACAGTTGGTCGGGATGTGGCAACAATGTACCCTGTTGCAGTTTGCAT
>NZ_EQ973636.1:58661-68520 GCF_000157915.1 Phocaeicola coprophilus DSM 18228 = JCM 13818
CAGGGCAATCGGTGTGGAATGCGGTATTTTTCCTGTTTGATGAAACAATGAACCGGGGATTCAAACAGTTACTGATTTATTGACTTGAATATTTACTGACTTAATGTCGTATTGTCGTACTGTAGTAAATATTCATGTCGGTGAATTATTGAAGGAACACTTCTTTGCTTCCTTATCTAATCAATGGCTTGGAAAAGTGATGAAGTAAGGTTACATGGAAATAAACCATTCCTTATCCATTGCTATGGACATTTATTGAATCAGGTTCATAGATCTTTTATTCTGTAATTCATTGTTGGATGGAGTCCCTGAATATAGGAATATTTGCAGAAAAGGATATGAAAGTGGCCTCATAACTAGGATAATCAGCGCCACATGCTGCCAGTTAGGCGGAAACCATTGCCTTTCAGAATATATGGCTTTTCTTTGTCGCAAACAACGAAAAAAGAATAAACATCAATCAACAAAAAAGGAAACGATATGGAATTTGTAGGAATAGAAAAACAACTGTTTGAGGAATTGATGCGTAAGTTTGAATACTTTGAGCATCGGGTCATGGAAATTTGCAACCGGGAGAACGACAGGACGCTGCACAAGTGGATGGACAATCAGGACGTGTGCCGGTATCTGAACATCTCGCCCCGCACCTTGCAGACACTCCGTGATAACGGTACCCTGCCTTTTTCTCAAATCAATCACAAGATATTCTATAAGCCGGAAGATGTGCAGGGTATCGTCAAGAAAGTTGAGGACAGAAGAAAAGAGGCTCTTTACAGAGGTCGTAACATATAACAGTTAAACAATAACCATTAAATCCATAATAACATGAGTGAACTGAGAACAGACAGCAGAGAATGGGTACACCGTATCATGGGAAGTCTTGACCGTATGCTGGTCGGGATTGAGAATCTGGCGGTCGGAAACCGTCCCGTGCTGGGCGGCGAACGCTATCTGACCGACAAGGAAGTGTCGGCACAGTTGAAACTGAGCAGACGTACGCTTCAGGATTATCGTAATGAAGGGAGAATATCCTATTACCAGTTAGGCGGTAAAATCCTTTACCGGGAGAGTGATATTGAGAAAATGCTTCAGGAGAATTATCGGGAAGCATATATGAGTAGTAAATAAAAGATAAGCATAAAGGCTGTGTGCCGGTTTGGATGAACCGATGTCACACAGCCTTTATGCTTGTATGATGAACAATTAGACATCTTCAGGCAAGCGGTTTATTAACCGCATAATTTGCGTCTTATTATCCGCATGAAACACTGAAATCAATATTTATCAGCATTTTAGATATGATTTATGATTACCATTCATCATGCAGATAACCATTGACTTTTCAGATTGGAACAGTCTGCTTATTATATACTCACGTAATTGTTGGGCCGGATAAGTATTAATCTGAAAGGCAAGCGCAAATATCATTTCCAGGTTATAGACTACCTGATACCCCTCTTTTAACGGAATACGTTGTTCTGCGGTGAATGGTTGCAATATCCCAAGTTTATATATTCTTCTTTTCGCAGCCCTTAAAGTCGGTGCAACTACATTGAACAAGCCGACAAGTTCGGCTTCGTCCATACGAATCTTATCAGAATGGACAGCAGGAATAACAATCCTGCCGTCCTCCGTTATATGGATAATTTCTCTTTTCATAAGCTATAG
Source organism: Phocaeicola coprophilus DSM 18228 = JCM 13818 (assembly GCF_000157915.1). GTDB lineage: Bacteria > Bacteroidota > Bacteroidia > Bacteroidales > Bacteroidaceae > Phocaeicola > Phocaeicola coprophilus. The sequence continues at coordinate 60,330 of NZ_EQ973636.1, forward strand.
GCAATTTGAAAGTACATCCCTTACATTATTCATATCTTTCAGAATGGAACTGTCGAGTACCCTTGCATAGTGCTGCGTCATCTTGATATTGGAGTGACCGAGCATTTTGGCTACATTCTCAATGCTTACTCCATTGGCCAGACAGACAGATGTGGCGTACGAGTGGCGGGCGGTGTGTGTAGTCAGGTTCTTCTTTATCAGACACAGGTCGGCAATCTCTTTCAGGTAGCTGTTCATCTTCTGATTGCAGGGAACAGGCAGCAATACTCCTTTCTTTTTGCAGGCAGGATAATCTGCATATTTTCTCAGGATTTCCAAAGGAATATCCAGCAGCGGAATATTGCACATGTTCTTTGTTTTCTGACGTGGCTTCCTGATCCACAGGTTTCCGTTATTGTCTTTTACGATATGCTCAGGGGAAAGTTGTTGCACGTCGATGAAAGCTAATCCGGTAAAGGCGGCGAAAATAAAAACATCACGGACTACGGCGATTCGCTCCAAAGGAAACTCCTTGTGGTAGATAGTCAGCAGTTCGTCCATGGTAAGAAATTCACGGATTACTTCTTTTTCGTGGAACTTGATACCGATAAACGGGTCTTTGGCTATCCATTCATTGGCCAGTGCCAGATTGGTAATTTTCTTCAGACATTTCATATAACGGATAACGGTATTCTGCTGACATTCCTTTTCAGTCTTCAAATAAAATTCAAAGGCACGTACCAGCTCACCGTTGACTTCCACCAGCGGCAGATCATCCTTTCCGAATTTCTGTCTGATAAGTTCGGCAAGATAGCGCTTGCAGCTTTCATAACGGCGAACGGTAATCAGGGCGTAGTCTTTCCCGACCAGGGCACGGCATTGGTCATTGTGCTCTTGCATGGTACCGATAAGGGTGCGTACCGCTTCCGGTTCTTTGTCCTGTCCGAAAAATATTTCCTGTAACAGACGTGCCGTTATAGGCTGGTTCTGTTCTTCCAGCTCACAAAAAATCTGATGTAACTTGATTCTCGCATTTTCGATATAGGCATTCAGATCACATGATTTGCGGCTTTTGCCTCTGGCGGATTCCTTAGCCTGACTCCAGAGAGACGGGTCAATGCTTTTGCGGATGTTGTTTTCAACTCGCGTACCATCTACAGTGATACGCATACAAACGGATGCTTCTCCGTTTTTCAGCAGCTTGGTCTTCTTCAAGAAGAAAAGCACATTGAATGAACTTCTTTTCATTTTCCTACAGTTTTTAGTTTGGACAAAAGTAGGAAACCGACCACGTTTTCTTGATACGCAAAATATTGTAAATCAGTGAGAAAGGCTCTAATTCGGTGGAGATTTTTGCTCCACCTTTTATCTCCACCTTTTGCTCCACCTCGAACGGTAATATTTTGCCGTTTTTTGCGTGCTTGGGGAAAACAAAAAATCCCGATTTCGCTTGGAAATCAGGATTTTACTGTCTTTTGCTTTTCTTCAAAGTGGTGCCACCAGGAATCGAACCGGGGACACAAGGATTTTCAGTCCTTTGCTCTACCAACTGAGCTATGGCACCAATCTCTTTTGGTTTGCGGTTGCAAAGGTATGCAATATTTTTGATTGTGCAAACTTTTGGGAGGAAAAAACGCAGTTTAAGGTGCTGAAAGTTGGTTTTTGGATGTTTAATGTAAATGGGAGAGTGGAATATGCGATGAAAGATGAACAAGAAAAAAAGGTGAACGATGAAAAATAAGATTCCAATCGTTCACCTTTTTGACAGCTGTTATTGTTTAAGCGGGTTCCAGCCTTGCGCTTTGAGTTCCAGTTCGTTTCCGTCACGGGTAACTAATGCGCAGCCTAGTTCTGCTTTGGTGATGTGTCCGATGACTTTGACATCCTTGATTTGTGAAACAGCTTCGTGAGCCGTCAGTGGAACTGTGAACAGAAGTTCATAGTCTTCTCCACCATTCAATGCGCACGTGGTCAGATTCATGTTGAATTCTTCAGCCATGACCGCGGTTTGATAATCAATCGGGATTCTTTCTTCATAAACCCGGCAACCGGTTCCGCTCTGTGAACAGATGTGCATAAGTTCAGACGAAAGCCCGTCGGAAATGTCCATCATGGCTGTTGGCTTAATACCTGCCTTGGCCAGTGCCTCGATGATGTCCTTGCGCGCTTCCGGTTTTAGAATGCGTTCCAGCAGATATTCTTTTCCGGCAAAGTCCGGCTGAACATCTTTTTCTCCCTGGAAAACGGCTTTTTCGCGTTCCATGAGCTGGAGTCCCATGTAAGCAGCACCCAGATCCCCTGAAACACAGATCAGGTCTGTATCCTTGGCTCCGTTCCGATAGACCACCTGATCCTTGGGTGCTTCGCCGATGCAAGTAATCGAGATGGCGAGACCTGTAACAGATGAGGTGGTGTCACCTCCTACGATATCTACATGATGAAGCTGGCAGGCAAGTTTCAGTCCTTCGTAAAAGTCTTCCAGATCTTCGATGCAGAAACGTTTGGAAACGGCTAGAGAAACCGTGATCTGTTTCGGCGTTCCGTTCATGGCATAGATATCCGAAAAGTTGACCATGGCTGATTTGTATCCCAAATGTTTCAGCGGAGTGTAGACCAGGTCGAAGTGCACTCCTTCCATAAGCAGGTCGGTCGTTACCAGCACTTGCTTTTCCGGAAATTCCAATACGGCCGCATCGTCGCCGATGCCATATTTACTTTCCGGGTTTTCCAGTTTGATGTCTTGGGTGAGGTGTTTGATCAGTCCGAATTCGCCCAAGGTTGCAATTTCAGTTCGATTATTTTCGTGCATAGTTTTTGTTATGATCTGTTGATTAGTTCTTTCATGATGGTAGTCATGCGCGGCTGAGCTTCATCGGCAGCCTTTTGTACCTCTTCGTGGGATACTTCAACGATTTTTCCTTCTACGCCCAGGTCGGTAATGACTGACATGCCGAATACCTTGATGCCACAGTGATTGGCAACAATGACTTCGGGCACGGTAGACATGCCCACGGCATCAGCTCCCAGAATCCGGAACATTTTGTATTCAGAAGGTGTTTCAAATGTCGGTCCTTGAGTACCAATGTAAACCCCTTTCTGTACCTTAATTCCTTTTTCCTTTGCTATTTCGGTAGCTTTGTCAATGAGTTCCTTGGAATAAGCCTCGCTCATGTCCGGGAAGCGCGGTCCGTAATCAATGTTCTTGCCGCGTAACGGATGTTCGGGGAAGAAGTTGATATGGTCGGTTATGATCATCAGATCTCCAATTTCAAAGTCAGGATTGGTTCCTCCAGAAGCATTGGATACGAACAAAGTCTTAATGCCGAGTTCTCGCATGACACGTACCGGGAAGGTAACTTCTTTCATGGAATAGCCTTCATAGAAGTGGAAACGTCCCTGCATGGCCATAATGTCTTTATTTCCCAGTTTGCCGAAAATAAGTTTTCCGCTATGGCCTTCTACGGTTGAAACGGGAAAGTTGGGGATCTCGGCATAGTTTATTTCGTATTTCTCGGTAATCTCATGTACCAGACTTCCAAGTCCGGTTCCTAAAATAATGGCTGTTTCCGGATGGGTGTGCATTCTGGCCTTAAGAAAGGCTGCTGTTTCTTGAATCTTTTCTAACATATTCCTTGATTTTGAGGTTGAATAATTCTTCTTTTCCTAAAAACTTTACTTCAATGGGAAGTACTTCTATATAGGGCTTCAAAGCATCTTCCAGTAAAGGGTGACAGATCAGGCGTGCAGCATCTTTTTCTGTTGTAATAATACTTCGTTTCCCGGAAGGCAGTTCCCGGAAAGCATTATTTATTCGTGTCAGATCTGCGGCACTGAACTGGTGATGGTCTCCGAAGCAGAGCGGGTGAACATATTGGGTATGTTTTAAAAGCTCATGATGCAAAGGACCGGGGGAGGCGATACCTGTCACCAATAACAAATGTTCATCTGCCTGTATATCGTTAAGTTCCCGTTCAGGGCGACAGGCAAAAAGCGGTTGAAGCTTTCCGTATGCCATACGGGTGAAAAAGATTTCTTGTCCGGCTTGTGGATGTAGTTGTTCGCATATATGCTTTTCTTCTTTACTGTTAAGCTGCTCGGGACATTTGGTGATGATGAACATGTCTGCCCGTTGTTTGCCGCAAAGAGGTTCTCTCAAACGCCCGGCCGGGAGCAGAAGGTCATTCCAGACGGGTCGGTTGTAGTCGATCAGAAGGATGTTTAGTCCTGGTTTCACATACCGGTGCTGAAAGGCATCGTCCAGAATGATTGCTTCGGTAGGGGGAAGCACATGGTTGCTCATCAGTTGTTGAATACCGTGGCAGCGGTCTCGGTCTACTGCCACTCGGATCTCCGGATACTTGTGAGCCATCTGATAAGGCTCATCTCCAATCTCGTTTGCCGATGATTGGGGAGTTGCCAGCACAAAACCTTTTGATTGCCGTTTATATCCCCGGCTCAGAACGGCTATGTTATAGTCCTGTTGCAATAGCCGGATCATATATTCTGTGTGAGGGGTCTTCCCGGTTCCTCCGACTGTAATGTTGCCTATGTTGATGATGGGCAGGGGGAAACGCTGGGATTTCAGTATGCCGGCATCAAATAGAAAATTACGTAGCCGGACCCCGATCCCATATAAGAAGGAAAGGGGCCTCAGGCTCTGATAGATTTTGACAGCTGACGGTCTTCTCATAATTACTGGATACTGAGCTCAAAGGGGATTCGTGTTTGCAGACGATCTGCCTTATTCAGATTTTTCAATAAGGTGAAACCCTTGCTGAAATCACCGAATGTTGCTTCAACCTGGCTTTGGATATAACTGTCCTTGCGGGTTTTCATTAGAGTGGTCAAGAAGTCTTCCGGTTTAGGATAAGCTACAACATTATAATTCTCTATTTTGGCATGTTGGCTGGCTGCCTTCAGTGCTGTCTGGAGATTGCCCAGCTCGTCGACAAGTTTCAGTTCTTTCGCCATTGCTCCTGTCCAGACTCTTCCCTCTGCGATCTTTTTCAGATCTTCAATAGGCATGTTGCGTCCTTCTGCGCATCGTCTGGTGAAAAGTTCGTAGCCGTTGTTGACCGATTGCTGTATTAAGGCTTTTTCTTCAGCATTGAGCGGGCGTGCAATATTGCCCAGATCAGCCAGTTTGTTTGTTTTTACTCCGTCAATGTGCAAATCCAGTTTTTGGGTGACGAGTTCTGAAAAATCTGGAACCATACCGAATATGCCGATCGAGCCGGTTAAGGTTGTTGGCTCTGCTACAATCCAGTCAGCGGCACACGAGATATAATAACCTCCGGATGCTGCATAGTCTCCCATGGATACGATGACAGGCTTTTCTTCTTTAAGTAACTTGACTTCTCTCCAGATCTGTTCAGAACCGTATGCGCTTCCTCCCGGAGAATTGACACGTAACACTACGGCTTTGATGTTTTTGTCTTCCCGTAATTTGCGGAGGTCTGTGATGACTTTTTCAGAGTTAATGCCTTCTTCGTTATAATTGTAGGATGAAGAATTGTCGATTTCTCCGTATGCATAATAAACAGCAATAATGTTGCTGCTCTTATCTCGCGGTGTATTGCGTTTGACATTGATCATATCAGATAATGTCAATGTATGGAGCTTGTCTTTTTCTTTAAGTCCAATTTGTGATTTTAAGTAGGCGAGTACCTCGTCTTTATACATTAAAGTATCTGCCAGCCCATTGGCTATACATGAATCAGCCAGTTGGAAATCCATATATTGATCTGCCAGGATATTTAATTGTTCTTGAGTAAGCTGGCGTGACTGGGCGATGTCATCAGTCATTTGGTTCCAGATGGACTGTACAAACGCCTGTGTCTGTTCTTTGTTGGCCGGACTCATTTCTGTTCCGATCAGTGGCTCAACGGCGGATTTATAAGTTCCAACTCTGAATATTTGTACGTTAATCCCAACCTTTTTCAACAAATCTTTTACGAATAAAGTTTGTGCACTAAGGCCATGCCATGAAATGCTTCCTGATGGGTTGAGGATTATTTTATCGGCTATACTTGCCAGATAGTATCCGCTTTGAGAATATCCTCCTCCATAAGCGATAATAAATTTGCCACTTTCTTTAAAATCAGCAAGTGCTTGTCGTATTTCCTGCAAAGAAGCAGATCCGCAGCTGAAATTTCCAACGTTAAGATAGATGCCTTTTATTTGATCATTTTCTTTTGCCTTTGCAATAGAGGCAGAGATGTCGTTAAGTCCATAAACAGATTGCTCCTCATCTAATAGTTGATCGATAGGAGTTGGCTGATAACGTTCTGCAATGCTTCCCTGCAGATCTAGAACGAATACTGAATTGTTGTGCACAGTAGTTTCTGTTTCAGAGGAGGCTAGGAGGCCTGCAACACTGGCAATACCTATTATCATAAAGATAAATCCTGTAACTAATAAGCCCAGAATTGTAGCCAGGGTAAATTTGAAGAATTCTTTCATCGTTTTATCGTTTTGTAATTGTTTATAAACAACAAAGTTAGTTCTTTTATTGGAAAAAGCAAATGGCTTATGGGGAAACAAATCAATAAATGCCTGATGTTGACAAGTATTTAGAATTTGTTTCTGCCCATTCTCATTATTCCTTGTTGAGGGGACTCTGCTGGCGGATCAGCCAAACAAGGACGGAGCTGTAAGTTTCAAACTATCCTCTCCCTGCACAGTAAAATCTTAAATGTAGAAAAAATAATGTAGTGCAAAGCTTTCCGGCTTACATGAGATCTTTTGTGCTATAATGTTTGCTGGCTTTATGAGATTTCCAGTAAATATTAAGGTTGTCTGGGATTTTAGTAGATGACAAAAAATAAAATTCTATTGTTAAGCATTTAATTATCAATAGATTATATTTGCAAAAATCCCTGAAAATCAGTAACTTTAAAGAAAAGTTAGCCGCTTTCTCTATGAAGACTACTGATTCCAAGGACTTGGCCAAAGTTAACCAAATCCTCCCGATTATGCAAGAGTATTTTGGAAAATCGATGAATCTGGCCCGCATTAAGCTTATGGCTTATATGCTGCATGCACTTTGTGTGGTGCAGACTGTGAGCCTTCACAAACTGGCTTCGGCAATGCCTACGTCGGTTGAGCGTGATTCCAATCTGCGCCGCATTCAGCGATTCATCGCCAACTATGCCTTGAACCTCGACCTGGTGGCAATGATGATCTTCTCGTTGCTTCCTGTTAAGAATGGTTTGGTTTTGAGTATGGACCGCACCAACTGGAAGTTTGGAGAGTTCAACATCAATATACTCACCCTCGGCATTACCTACAAAGGTGTTGCCTTTCCATTACTGTTCAGTCTTTTGAACAAACGGGGCAATTCCAATTGGGAAGAACGCAAGGATATCATGGAGCGGTTCATCCGACTTTTTGGACATGACTGCATCGACTGCCTTGTGGCCGACCGCGAGTCATCGGCAAGGAGTGGATTGGATGGCTTAACGACAACAGGATTCGATACTATATCCGTATTCGGCAGGATATTGGGGTTGTCAAGCCCTCCACAGGAGAAAGAATCAGAGCGTGGTGGCTCTTCAATTCCCTTAAAGTCGGACAGGAGAAATTCTACTACAAGCTCTTTTTGCATAAAGGGCAGTATGTCTATCTTGCAGGAAGTCGAATCAAAAACTCTGACGGGATACCCGAACTTCAGATCCTGATCTGTTTCAATCGACCTGAAGATGGAGTAGCGACCTATAAAAAACGCTGGGAGATTGAAACGGCATTCCGTGCCATGAAATCTTCGGGCTTCAACATCGAGGACACCCACCTGCGTGACAGAGTGCGTATCGCACGTCTGTTTGCGATGGTCTGCATGGCTCTTGTATGGGCGTATCTCGTTGGTGAACATAAAGATATATACGTTAAACCGATAAAAATTCTGAAGCATGGGCGAAGGGCTAAGTCATTGGTCAAGTATGGTCTTGAGGAAATCTCAAACGTGCTTTTTCGACCGACATACACACCCAAATTCGATGTATTCAAATTTTTGTCATGTACTTAAGTCTGGGATTTTTAATTTGTATCAAGTTGCTCTGTTTGTATAGTCTTTTAGTAGGTATAAAGTATTCCTAGTTATATGGAATTGCTCGAATGAAATCCCTTGGCAGATGTAAAAATCTGTATGTGATTTCTCAATTAATATAGGGCTTACTACTTTGTCTGGGGCTTCCTGCCGGTATAAAACAGTTTT
>NZ_EQ973635.1:0-5879 GCF_000157915.1 Phocaeicola coprophilus DSM 18228 = JCM 13818
ATTGCCAATGAAGTCGCTGCCGGAATGAAGAAATGGGCAACCGAACTGGGAGTAACTCATTACACACACTGGTTTCAGCCGCTGACGGAAGGTACGGCAGAAAAGCATGATGCTTTCGTGGAACACGACGGCAAGGGAGGTATGCTCGAGGAATTCTCCGGAAAACTGCTCGTACAACAGGAAGCTGACGGTTCTTCTTTCCCCAACGGAGGAGTGAGAAACACTTTCGAAGCACGCGGATACAGCGCATGGGATCCTTCATCTCCTGTTTTCGTTGTGGACGATACGCTTTGCATCCCGACTGTCTTTATCGCTTATACCGGTGAAGCTCTTGACTACAAGGCTCCTCTGCTGAAATCTATCCGGGCCGTAACCAAATCAGCCCTTGACGTAATGCATTATTTCGATCCTTCCGTACGTAAAATCGTTTCTTACCTCGGTTGGGAACAGGAATACTTCCTGGTTGACGAAGGTCTGTACGCAGCCCGCCCGGACCTGCTGCTGACCGGACGTACCCTGATGGGACACGAAGCTTCAAAGAACCAGCAGCTTGAAGACCACTATTTCGGAGCAATCCCCTCCCGTGTAGCTGCTTTCATGAAAGATCTGGAAATCCAGGCACTCGAACTGGGTATTCCCGTCAAAACCCGTCACAACGAGGTTGCCCCGAATCAGTTTGAGCTGGCACCGATCTACGAAGAATGTAATCTGGCCGTTGACCACAACATGCTGATCATGTCGCTCATGCGCAAGATTGCACGTTCACACGGATTCCGCGTGTTGCTGCACGAAAAACCGTTCAAGGGCGTCAACGGATCAGGAAAACACAACAACTGGTCACTGGGTACCGATACGGGTGTCCTGCTGATGGCTCCGGGAAAAACTTCTGAAGAAAACCTGAGATTCATCACTTTCGTTGTCAACACACTGATGGCCGTTTATCACCATAACGGACTGCTGAAGGCTTCCATCATGAGCGCAACAAACACTCATCGTCTGGGAGGTCACGAAGCACCGCCCGCCATCATTTCTTCTTTCCTGGGAACCCAGCTCAGCAAAGTTCTGGACCATCTGGAAGAAAGTACGAATGATGATCTCGTTTCACTCGACGTAAAACAAGGACTCAAACTGGACATTCCGCAAATCCCGGAACTGCTGATCGACAATACCGACCGCAACCGTACTTCTCCTTTTGCATTTACCGGAAACCGCTTTGAATTCCGTGCTCCGGGATCTGAAGCAAACTGTGCAAGCGCCATGATTGCTCTGAACTCGGCCATGGCTGAGCAGCTCATCATCTTCAAACACGACGTAGATGAACTGATCGAGAAAGGCGAACCGAAAATTTCAGCGATCATCCAGGTTATCCGCCGCTACATCAAGGAATGCAAGCCTATCCGCTTCGACGGAAACGGTTATAGCGATGAATGGAAAGAAGAAGCTGCACGCCGCGGCCTTGACTGCGAAACCAGCTGCCCGCTGATCTTCGACAACTACCTGAAGCCCGAAAGCATCCGGATGTTTGAATCTACCGGAGTCATGACACGCAAGGAACTTGCTGCACGTAATGAGGTAAAATGGGAAATGTATACTAAAAAGGTACAGATTGAAGCCCGTGTACTGGGTGACCTGGTTATGAACCACATCGTTCCGGTAGCTATCGAATATCAGACCAAACTGATCGACAATGCCTATAAGACCAAAGCACTCTTCCCGGAAGAAGAAGCTGCGAAGTTGTCGGCTGAAAATATAGCAATCATCCGTGAAATTGCCAGTCACACGGCTTACATCAAGGAACAGGTGGATGCTATGGTCGAAGCCCGGAAGGTAGCCAACCGCATCACGGAAGAACGTGCCAAGGCTATCGCTTACCACGACAACATTGCTCCGATGCTGGAACACATCCGCAAACACATTGACCAGCTGGAACTGATCGTGGACGACCAGATGTGGACACTTCCCAAATATCGCGAACTGCTGTTTATCCGTTAAACAACGCAATAAGCCTGTTTATTCAAGCGCAGAATTCATGAACTCCTTGCGTCCAATGCCGCAACCGGTTCATGAAGCCTGCGCTTCTTTTATTCTCCTGCCCGTGCCTGCCTGCAAGGAAAGTCATGCCTTCACATAAAATTCGTATAAATTCACGGCCCTTAGAAATAAAAAAGTACGTATCTTTGCGGCATGGAATGGTTATACAATTTGTTTTTTGAGCAATCTGCCTTGCAGGCAGTCGTTATCCTGTCCCTTATCACAGCTGTGGGACTTGGATTGGGGAAGATCCATATATTCGGAATTTCCTTAGGCGTTACTTTCGTATTTTTCATGGGTATCCTTGCCGGACACCTCGGATTCAGTATAGACCCTCAAATGTTGACCTATGCAGAAAGTTTCGGTCTTGTGCTGTTCGTCTATGCACTGGGACTTCAGGTAGGCCCCGGATTTTTCAGTTCATTCCAACGTGGCGGATACCGGCTGAACCTGCTCAGCCTGGGAGTTATCGTACTGGGAACCGTCATGGCTGTACTGCTAAGCAGAGTAACAACTGTAGACCTGCCCGATATGGTCGGTATCCTTTGTGGAGCGACAACCAATACTCCGGCACTGGGAGCAGCCCAGCAAACCCTGAAGCAGCTGGGAGAACCCACAAGCGGAGCAGCCCTCAGTTGTGCCGTAACTTATCCGCTGGGAGTTGTCGGAGTTATTCTGGCTATTCTGGTAGTAAAGAAACTTTTTGTACGGCCTTCGGACATGGAAGACCATGAACACGATGATCCCAATCATACATACATTGCCACTTTCCAGGTACACAATCCGGCTATTTTCGACAAGAGTATCCAGGATATCGGAAAATCAGGTTATCCCAAGTTCGTCATCTCACGTGTATGGAGAGACGGAGCAGTAAGTATCCCGACCTCTGACAAGATCCTGAAGGAAAATGACCGTCTGCTGGTAATCACTACCGAGAAAGACGTTCCGGCACTCACCATTCTGTTTGGAGAACAAGAAAACCGGGACTGGAACAAGGAAGATATCGACTGGAATGCCATTGACAGCAAACTGATATCGAAACATATCGTTATTTCCCGCCCGGAAATCAACGGAAAGAAACTGGGATCCCTGCGTCTCAGAAATACATACGGTATCAACATCAGCCGTGTATTGCGTAGCGGTGTACAGTTGCTGGCTACTCCGGGACTGGTACTGCAACTGGGAGACCGGCTTACCATTGTCGGAGAAGCTGCTGCCATTCACAATGTGGAAAAGGTTCTGGGAAACACCGTCAAGACTCTGAAAGATCCTAACCTGGCATCTATCTTCATCGGTATCGTTGTCGGACTTATTGTCGGTTCCATTCCTATCGCAGTTCCCGGTATCAGCAGTCCTGTCAAACTGGGACTGGCCGGAGGCCCTATCATCATCGGTATCCTGATCGGATCATACGGACCACGCCTGCACCTGGTCACTTACACAACAAGAAGTGCCAACCTGATGTTGCGCGGTATCGGTCTCTCTCTATATCTGGCATGCCTCGGACTGGATGCAGGAAGCCATTTCTTTGAAACGGTCATGCGCCCGGAAGGAGCTTTATGGATCGGGCTGGGATTCCTTATTACCTTTGTACCTGTGGTAATCATGGCACTGGTAGCCTTGCGCCTGTGCCGCATGGATTTCGGAAGTACCTGCGGTATGCTTTGCGGAAGTATGGCAAACCCCATGGCGCTCAACTATGCCAATGATATCATCCCCAATGATAACCCGGCCGTAAGCTATGCCACCGTCTATCCTTTAGGCATGTTCACCCGCGTCATCATTGCCCAATTAATCCTGATGTTGTTCCTTTAATTATATAAAACAATGAAAATCTATAAACAGATCACACCCGAAATTATCACGCAGGATCTCCGTTATCTGGAACTGCTTTCACATAGTTTTCCGACCGTTGCAGCAGCCAGCACGGAAATCATTAATCTGGAAGCCATCCTGAACCTGCCCAAAGGAACAGAACACTATCTGGCCGACCTGCACGGAGAGTATGAAGCTTTCCAGCATGTACTGAGAAATGCTTCAGGAGCCATCAAACGCAAAGTGAACGAAATTTTCGGCAACACCCTGCGTGAAGCAGAAAAGAAAGAACTCTGCACCCTCATCTACTATCCGGCAGAAAAGCTGCAACTCATCAAGGAAACAGAAAAAGATCTGGTAGACTGGTATGTCATTACCCTGAACCAGCTGGTCAGAGTCTGCCAGAACGTATCTTCCAAATATACCCGCTCAAAAGTACGCAAGGCTTTGCCTGAAGAGTTCTCCTACATCATTCAGGAGTTGCTGCATGAAAGCAGCATGGACCCCAACAAGCAGGCCTACATCAATGTCATTATCAGCACCATCATCGATACCAACCGGGCCGATGACTTCATCATCGCTCTCTGCAACCTGATACAGCGGCTGACCATTGACATGCTTCACATTCTGGGAGATATCTTTGACCGAGGTCCCGGCCCACACATTATCATGGATACCTTGTGCCACTATCACAACTTCGATATCCAGTGGGGAAACCACGACATCCTGTGGATGGGAGCCGCTGCCGGCAATGACTGCTGCATAGCCAACCTGCTGCGTCTGGCTATGCGCTACGGAAACCTTTCTGCTCTGGAAGACGGCTACGGTATCAATTTGCTTCCTCTGGCAACATTTGCCATGGAAATCTATGCCAACGATCCATGTTCCCAGTTCGGCCCGCGCATTGACAAAGCCAACAACTCTTACAGTGACAAGACCTTACGCCTGATCGCACAAATGCACAAGGCGATCAGTGTGATCCAATTTAAACTGGAAGCCGAAATCATCCGGCGTCATCCGGAATTTGAAATGGAAGACCGGATGCTGCTCCATCACATTGACTTCGACCGCAAGGTGTTTACCCTCGATGGAAAAGATTATGTGATGAAAGATTGCAGTTTCCCAACCATTGATCCGGCCGATCCTTATAAACTTACGGAGGAAGAACAGGAAATCGTTACCAAACTCCATCACTCGTTCACCCGAAGCGAGAAGCTGCGCAAACATATGAAGTGCCTTTTCCGGTACGGATGTATGTACAATGTCTGCAACTCCAATCTGCTTTTCCATGCGTCCATGCCTCTCAACGAAGATGGTACCTTGAAAGAAATTGAAATACTGGGAAAGAAATACAAAGGAAAAGACCTGCTGAACCGGGTAGGACAACTGATCCGTACGGCCTATTTCGCAGACAACGACAACGAAGAGAAACCTTTCGCCATGGACTACATCTGGTATCTGTGGTGCGGTAAGAACTCTCCCGCATTCGATAAAAGCAAAATGGCTACTTTTGAGCGTTATTTCCTGGAAGACAAGGAAACTCATAAAGAAATCAAAGGCTGGTATTACACCCTGCGTGACCGGGAAGACGTCTGCGACATGATTATGGACGAGTTTGGTGTAGAAGGAGAACACCGTCATATTATCAACGGCCATGTTCCGGTGAAAGCCGTAAAGGGAGAAAAACCGATCAAAGCCAATGGTAAACTGATGGTCATAGACGGAGGATTCTCCAAGGCCTATCAACCGGAAACCGGTATTGCCGGTTATACATTGGTATATCACTCACGAGGCTTCCAGTTGGTACAGCACGAACCTTTCACCTCTACCCAGAAAGCCATAGAGGAAGGGCAGGACATCAAATCGACTACCCAACTGGTAGAACTGAGCAGCCAGCGCATGATGGTAAAGGATACCGACAAAGGACGGGAACTGATGATTCAGATCGAAGACTTAAAAAAACTGCTGGTAGCTTACCGGACCGGATTGATCAAAGAGAAATCACTCTAAGCAAAATGCATAAACAACAAAAC
>NZ_EQ973635.1:6192-26346 GCF_000157915.1 Phocaeicola coprophilus DSM 18228 = JCM 13818
GACATTGTAGGCAAGCGTGGCAAGGAGCAAGCTATCCTTCCCGAACTGCCGGAACATCGCACAGAATTTCCGTAGGTCTTTCCGCAGAAGCGCGTCCGCCTGCCGCTTCGTCATGGTGCGTGCCGAAAACCTTTCACCCGGTAACAACTTATGCCCATATCCCACATACGGGTGATGTTTTTCCGAGTGCCAGCCTTCAAAATACTTCGTGCATCGCACCGCCCTCTCAAATGGCGGCAGTCGATAGATAGCCGCCTGCCTGTCCGTTCCTTCATGGTGTCTGTCCCGTGCGAACACGGAACAGACCGCCAGAAGCGAACAGAGGATAGCCATGAATACACGTATCATCTTAACAAGGGCTTGAAGTTGCCGATGGGGACAACAGAAATAACCCCGTCATCCTTCACGTTGCGGTTGTTGAAGTCAAATTCCAACTCATAGGAGTTGCCGAAATTGTCCTCCACCACCACGATGAAGTTGTGCGCCTCGTCACCCTCCGCCGTATAGTACAGCCGGAACTTCTCGTTTTCGAGCAGGTAGCGGTCATTGGGCAGGAACGTGATTCCGTTGTCCATTTTCAGCGTGCCTTCCCCCTCGAATTGGAAATATCGGATGGTATAGAGGGTATTGGCGTAATCTCCCGTCTTTTTCAACTCACAGCGAATTTCCACCGTCTGCCCCTTTGTCACCTTGTTTGGCACGGGCATGGTTCCCACCGTGAAGGGATAGGATTGCTGGATGTCCATGTCGTCGTCACACGACACGAGCGTGAACGAAACGGCGGCGAACAGGCAGAGTGCCAACGCCTTGAAGATTGATTTTCTCTTGTTCTTGTTGTTCAGTATGTTCATTGTTCTTTGATTTTTAAGTTATTGTTCTTTTTTCGTTGTCAGTTGCAGATGCTCGTTCAAGTCCTTGCAACCGTCATAGAGGGCGGAACGGTCGCAGACACGTCTGCCATAGTATTCTTGCAGTATTGCCAATGTGCGCCGTCCGGCTTCGTCACGGTCGAGATAACAGTCTATGCGCCCGTAACCGTTCAGATACCTCATAGCCTTTTCCACGTTGGCGACAGAGTTCAGCACAAGGCAGTCGCCCGTTTCCAATCCGAGCGTGGCAGCGGAAAGAAAGTCCATGAATCCTTCAAAGATGCTGCACACGTCAGCCGGAGAGCCTTTCGCCTTGACCAGCGACACATCCTTCGGCGGTACGCATCCCTTGAAGAAACGGCTGCGGATTTCATATCCGCCTGCCACGTTCGGAAAACCGACGGCAAAATATCGTTTGCCACGCACTCCGTAATTCAGTCGGCAGCAGTAACGTGATGCAACAGCGTAAGGAATGCCCCGTTCCGCCAGATAGTCCGTCAGTGGAGAACGAAACAGCGGTACGGCTTCCACTCCTTCAAAGGCAGGTTCTGACGGTTTAGGCTGGAAAGTCAGTTTGCTCACTTCGGGAACAGGCATAGGTATATTGGCGGTTTCCGCTATGAATTTCACTTGTTCCATGAAGTCACCGCTTCCGATAAACTCCCCGGCAAGCGTGAAGATGTCGCCGCCCCTGCCCGTACCGAAGTCGTACCAAAGCTGTTTCTTCACGTTCACACGGAAAGAAGGCGTGCGCTCATTGCGGTATGGTGCACGATACCACAACTCGTTGCCGCTTCTTCGGATAGGCTCATGTCCCAACCGTGCAAGGAAGTCCGCAAGGGGTATCTGCCGCATGGCATCGATTTCCGTCCGTTCCATGCGGTGCGTCAGTTAATGATGAACTTGATGCCCACGCCCCACTGCGTATGAAACTTTCTCGTGTCGCCACCCCACAGGCAACGTTCCCGGAGGTTGGCGAGCAGAGCGATACGGTCAGCCACGTAAAACTCCGCATCGAGCGTCAGCGCACCGCCGTAGATGAAGGCGTCCCGGTCATGGAGCGTGGAGCCGTCATGCAGCACTTTTTCGCCCCAGTTCACCGATTCATATCCGGCGAGAGCCGAAGCACCCGCATAGACGAACACGATTTTTCGGGCATCGGAGAGTATCTTGAAGTAGTATCCGCCCTCCGCCGTGAACTGTGCCACGGGTATCTTTCCGTCCTTGTAAGGGTTGTTCTTCAACAGGTATTCGCCGCCGAACACCCATTTGTTCCCCTTTTTCGTGTAGGTGGAGAGAGCCGCCCCGAAGCTGTACCCGCCGTCGTTGCCGCCGGGATTGAAGCCGTCCGCCATGTTCGCCCTGACCTCGATGCCCTGCATCTTCGGCAGGCATCGCTGGGCGTGCGCCTGCCCCGTACACAGGGCAAGCGACGCGATAATCATAAATAGGCACTTCTTCATGGTCAGCGTACTTGAAGTTCGTTGATGGTATTGGCACGTACCAAGTCCTCGTTCTCAATCACGAAAGACTGGTGGCGACCTCCGTTCTTCTCGTTGAGTTCCACCACAAGGCATTTGTCGTCGGGGATGGTGAATTTCGTCATCGTGAACACCGTGTGCTCGCTCTTCTTGCCCGGCACGCAGGTGGCGTAGTTCTGCGCACGGAGCGGCAGAATGATCTGCTCCTGCACGGCGGTACGCTTCGCCACCTTCTTGTCCACGATTTTCCATGTGATGTAGTCCACATCGAAAGGCACATTGCTCTGGTTCTTTATCTCCGTGTGGAAATAGAGTAAACCGTTATGCGTGTAGATGCCTTTCAGCAGGTACTGGATGCCGAATCGCTTGCAGCCGATGTGCTTCACCTCGCGCTTGTTCTGCTTGTGGATGGACTTCATGATAAGGCGCACCAGCATCGGGCTTTCGCTGCCCAGTTCCTTCAGGTAGATTTCCTGCGCGTTGTTCGGACGGTTCACTTTCTCGCCGTCATGGATGAAGTCGCACATCTCCACGTTGAGCAGCAGCGGTTCAGCGGCATATTTCACGTTGAAGGTATAGAAACTCCCGTCCTCCGTGATTACCGACATATTGGTTTCGTTCGGGAAGTTCCTCACGGTAGCTTTTACTCGGATGACGTTCTCCGCTCCGTCGGCTTTGCCCGCAATCAGGTCGGGCGAGCCTAAATCGACATAGCGCACTTCCGCCGGGAAAATGACGTGGACGGTCTTGTCGTAGGTCACTTCCAAACCGTGCGGGGGAACCATGCGGTCGAAGGTCAGCTTCTTTGTCAGCCCGTGATACAGGTCACCGTCCGCCTCCTTCTGCGGATAGACTTCCTTTGTCAAGGTCGGTTGTTCACTTCCGTTGTCCGTTCCAACGGTTACGTTCTCCTGCGCATTGGCAGTTGCGATGCCCATAGCGAGGGCAAACATGATGATTACTTTTCTCATTTTACTTTGGATTTTAGTGGTAAATAAAAATTGGATTGTTGTTACTTTTTCTGTTTTCAATTCCTGTCCTGATAGAGCATGACCTTGTACCCGGCTTTCAGATGCACTTTCACCGTGCGCATCTTTTTGGCGATGTACTGGCTCGTGCCTTGTATCAGCCCCTTGCCCAAATCGGAGGCGAGCTGCGCCCCGGCATTGGTGGAGATATTGATACTGCTGCCCAGCGAGCCACCAATGTTGGCGGCAACCTCCCTGACGGCATTCATTTCCATCGAATTGGGGATGAAGATGCCGGGCTGCCCGTCCGTGTCATACACCGCCAGCTCTACCGGGATAATCGTACCCGCATATTCCAGTGACGTGATTTCAATATCAAGCCGTTCGCCCTGAATCTTTGCCGTGCCGACCACCACCGCGTTGCGGGGAATGATTTTGTCCGCCACAGCCATCGGCTCCAACAGGCGGAGCTTGACAGCCTGCCCGTCAGTTACGCTCTGCGCCCCATAGACGCACGCTGATATGGTGTTCTTGTCCGATACGGTCGTGACACCCACCGCCGTGTTGAAACTGCGGTTGCGCTCCTGCGAAAAGGAGGCGACAAATTCGGCGTTGCTCATCGGCTGACTGAGCGAAGACACTACCTGATGCGCTACTTGCCTGACAGGTGCTGCCGTGTTCTTCCCGGCTTTCTGCACGGGATAAGGCTCTGCCACCTGCACCGGTTCCGGCTTGCCGCCACTCTGACCGCCCATGTACTTCGCCGCCAGCTCGTAGGATTTCTCCATGAGTGCCACTTGGTCATCCATAGAGGACGCCTTCCCCTTCTCGCTTTCAAGTTCGGTTTCCAGCGAGGCGATGCGCTCCAACAGTTCGTCCATTTCCGCGTTGTCGTTTTTCGGCTGCTCATAGAAGTTGCCGAGCGTGGCATTGAGGTCGCGGTAGGCGGCTGCGGAGGACTGGATGGTTTTCGGGGCGGACTTCACCGTTTCTTCCGTGTCTCCGGGATTGGCAAGGTCGAAGTCCCTGCCGCCGTCCGTTTCCGCCACCTCTCGGTCGAACATATCGCCCAGTTCCTGCATGGCGCGGCTGCGGTTCTCCTGCCGTTCCTCCATCGCCCCCTGCTCGTAGGCTTTCGCCTTGTCGCCGATGATCTGGCGGTTCGCCTTGTCAGCGTCGGGCATCTCGATGTTGTAACCTCCCGTCCCCGGTTGCTGCTCCTTGTCGGAGGACGGGGCGAATATCAGCCACATAGCCCCGATGAATACCAGCACTATAGCGGGCAGCACTATCATTTTCTGACGTTTCAGCCTTTGGGCTTCGGTCAGCGGCTTGCGCTCCTTCTTCGGTTTCCCGTTGTCGGGAGCCGCCTTGTTCTCTTTTTTAGGTTCATTCTTCGTCTGTTCCATATAAATAAGGTATTACGTTGTGATTGTTGTCCGGATTTACGGACAGTTCCACCTGTCCGGCATGGTCTGTAACTATCCGGCTGCCGTCATTCCTGCCGATGTCATAGACGGCTTTTCCGAAGGTGTAGAGGGCAAGCACCGCGAAGGCGGCGAGCATCGCCAGCACGATGCGCCTGCGTGTCTTCGGGGGCAAACCGTCCAGATAGCCTTTGAGCCTTGCCACCAGCATTTTCTTTTTGTCGTGGAGCTTCCAGTACGCACGCCAAAATGATTTCCTGATTTTCTTCATGTCCGTTACCTTTTGATGGTTTGTAAATCCTTGTTCTCGATGATGGTGAATCCCTCGATGGTGAAACCGTTGGGATTGTCGTCCGAACGGGACGAGTTCAAGAGGCGGCACGTGGTCACGAGGCTGCGCTCGGTGACGTTGCTTTGCCTGATGATCTTCTGCGTGGCGTAGGTCACGGCACGGTAGGGATAGCCGTTGAAGTCGCATACCACGCTGTCCACCTTCAGCACTTGGTTGATGTTCCCGGCGATGATGCGGTTGTAGTACCCCTTCTCGGCGAAGTCCGAATAGTAGTTGTACACGCTTTTGTCCGCTAATAGCAGGGCGCGTTTCACGTTATGCTCTATCGCGCTCTTTTCGGGCGAGAGCGTGAAGAAAAGCTCGTGGAAGCGGCGCACGTGTTCCCTTGCCTCCGCCGGACGGTTCTGCGACAAGTCCTGCGAGAGTGCCAGCATCAGCGACTTGCCGTTGTCCAGCACGTAAATCTTTTCCCGTTGCCGTTCCGCAAAGCGGTAGGAACTCCACACGCTCCATACCGTTATCACGGCGCACAACGAAAGGAAGACGATACCGAACAGGCGTATCTGCCTGAACGATGATTCGATGTTTTTGAGTGACTTAAATTCCATTGTTGTTTATTCGTTTTTAATTGTCAAATACGTTGTCTTACGGATGTTCTGTCAAGGTAGCTACCTTTAGCCTGTCTTTGTAGCTACCTTGACAATCTCATCCCGATTTGTTATTTCAGCAGTTTTCCGGCACGTCCGACCATGTTTCCTGCGGCTGCGCCTGCCACGCTGCCCGCCATGCTTCCGGCTCGTCCTGCCGTCTGGTTCACGTTGCGACCGTAGCTTCCCATACCTCCGGCTTGAATAATCCAGCCTGCCACGGTCGGAATGGTGAAGTAGCCGATGATGCCGATTATCATGAAGACGATATACACACCGTCGTTTGAATCCAGCGAGAAGTTCGGGTCAGCCTGCATCCGTTCGATGTCGCTTTGCAGCATCAGCACCTGTATCTTAGCCAGTATGGTGCTGAACATATCCGACACGGGCAGCCACAGATAGACCTGTATGTAGCGGCATATCCACTGCGTGAGCGTGCTTTGGAAGCCATCCCACACCGATATGGCGAAGGCTATCGGACCGAGTATCGCCAGCACCACGAGAAAGAACGTGCGGATGGTGTCTATCACGAGGGCGGCGGCTTGGAACATCAGTTCCAGTATCTCGCGGAAGAAATCGCGGATGCCCTTCTTCATGTTGTACATCCCGCGCTCGATATACATCCCCGCCATCGTCACCATGTCGGAAGGCGACCAGCCCAGTTCCTCCAGCTGTTTGTCAAACTCCTCGTTCGACACGAGGTAGGCGGTTTCGGGGTTGCGCATCATCGCCTCGTATTCCAGTTTGTCTTTCTGTTGGCGGTACTGGTTCATGTCAAGCGTTTCCGCCTCCAGCATCTTTGCCGTCCCCTGCACGACGGGCGACATGACACTGTTTATCGTGCCTAATACCACCGTCGGGAAGAACATGATGCACAAGCCTATCGCAAACGGGCGGAGCATGGGGAACACGTCTATAGGTTCGGCTCTCGCCAGCGACTGCCACACCCGATAGGCGACGTAGAACAGCGCACCCAGTCCGGCGATGCCTTTCGCCACGCCCGCCATGTCCCCGCATAGCGGCATCATCTGTTCGTAGAGCGAGCGCAGAATCTGGTGAAGGTTGTCGAAATCCATAGGCTACCAGTATCTTTCGTTGGCATTCCCGTACAGCCCCATGATGCGGTCGAGATCGTTCTTTTTCTTTGCCCGCAGGTAGCTCACGCTGATGTTCTTATTGGTGTAGTAGCTTACGAGGTTGCGGTAACGCTTCATCTTGGAGTAGCAGCGTTCCACCACATCCATGCGTTCCTTGTCCGTCATGGAGAGCGTGGTGATGTTCACCACGTTCTTCAGTTCTGTCAGCACGTCGTTGGATTCCTCCAACAGCTTGGTGTAGCCGAAGGCGATAGCTCCGAGTTCCTCCACCGTGAAGTTGTCGTCACGCATCATCTTCTGGAAGCTGGTCACATAGATGTCGGTGATGTCGCCCACCATCAGGATGGTCTGCTGCACCTTGCGGGCATCCTTGACCAGATTGTTCACGGATTTGAGTGCATCGTAATACTTCTTGCCTTGCTCGTAAATTTTCACGGTCTCTTGAAAATTTTTCACCATATTTTGGGCGGTCGTGGAAGTATGCACCACATTCTTGGAGGTGTTCACGATGCTCTGCGCGATGTTGGACGGGTCTATGACCGCCCACTGTGCATTTGCCTTGCCGACTGCAAGCAGGCAGAGGCAGATAATCATTGTCATTCTTGTTCTCATGTCTTTTTGGATTTAGTGGTTGATATTACTGTTCGTTTATCGGATGTTCCGGTTGTGGCCTCACCCGGATATAGTCACCGTTGGGCGAGAAGGTCAGGATGTCCGTTGCTTCGTTGTAGGACACGTCGATGCGGAAGCCGGTATTCATGAACAGGTTGCCGTTCTCCTCCTGCAAGAGATAGGTTTCCGGTTTCAGCTTGCGGCGTAGTCCGCTACGCTTGAATACCGTCACCTTGTAGGCTTCGCCCTCCTTGTAGATAAGCACGTCGGGCTTCCCCTCCACGCTCTCCCAGTTCCCGCAAAGCAGGTTGCGGCGGTTGTCCGCTACCTCGCAGGATTGCAGCACCATGACCGCCAGCCCGATTAAACACTTGCTGACTTGCAGCATTTTCGTTCTTGATATACTCATACGCATTTTCTTTTTTGGTTGATGAATCGTTTTTACTTATTCCTTGTTTCTCCGCCTTTCGGCAAGCTGCCGGATGGCGGCTTCGATGTCGCCGCCCAGCTGCTCCGCCAGACGGTACACCTCTACTTTTTCCGTTTCTTCGGTGGTGTACGCCAGATACTCTTCAGCACTAACTTCGGTGGCATAGACCGCCGACTGTGTGCCACCCAGCCCGATCCAAACTTCCTTGTAGAGCCTTGACGGGTTGTTCGCCATGTTGATGGAGAGTATCTGTGACTTCTCCTTCTCCGTAAGACCCAACAGGGACTGTATGGCATCAAACTTATTCATGTATTTCCGCTGGTCGAGAAGTATCTTGCAGTCGGAGTTGTTGATGATGCTCTCCTTGACGACGGGCGAGGAAATGATGTCGTCCACCTCCTGCGTCACCACGATTGCCTCCCCGTAATACTTGCGCACGGTCTTGTACATATAGCGCAGGTACTCAGCCATATTCGCCGAAGAGAGTGCCTTCCAAGCCTCTTCCACTATCAGCTGTTTGCGTACGCCTTTCAGACGGCGCATCTTGTTGATGAAGGCTTCCATGATGATGATGGTCACGACAGGGAAAAGTTCGCGATTTTCCTTAATACTGTCAATCTCGAAGACGATGAACCGCTTGCCGAGCAGGTCGATGTTCTCCGTGGAGTTGAGCAGGAAGTCGTAGCGTCCGCCCCGGTAATACTGCCGCATGGTGGTGAGCATATTGTCGATGTTGAAGTCTGACTTCTCCACCTTTATCTCACGTTCCGCCAGTTCGTGGCGGTAGTCATCGCGCATATACTCATAGAAGGTGTTGAACGAGGGGACGATGCTCCGGTCAGCCCTGATACGCTCGATGTATGCGTTCACCGCACTGCCCAGTTCGCCGCTCTCCGTTTTCGTCACTTTGTCGTCCTCCGACTTCCAAAGCGTCAGCAGCAGCGTCTTAATGCTGTCCTTCTTCTCCACGTCGAACACGTAATCATCGGTGTAGAACGGGTTGAACGAGATCGGTTTCTCCTCCGTGTAGGTGAAGTACACGCCGTCCGCCCCGTTTGTCTTGCGCCGGATCATCTCGCACAAGCCTTGATAGGAGTTTCCCGTGTCCACCAATACCACGTGCGTACCCTGCTCGTAATACTGCCTCACGAGGTGGTTCATGAAAAAAGACTTGCCGCTGCCCGAAGGACCCAACACGAACTTGTTGCGGTTGGTCGTGATACCCCGCTTCATCGGCAGGTCGCTGATGTCGAGGTGCAGCGGTTTTCCCGTAAGCCTGTCCACCATCTTGATGCCGAAGGGCGAGAGCGAACTGCGGTAGTTGGTTTCCTCCGTGAAAAGGCACACCGCCTGCTCGATGAAGGTATGGAAACTCTCTTCCGCTGGGAAGTCCGCCGCGTTGCCGGGCATCGCCGCCCAGTAGAGCGTCGGGCAGTCGATGGTGTTGTGGCGCGGTACACACTCCATGCTGGCGAGCTGACTGCCCACATCGTTCTTGATATGCTTCAGTTCTTCCGCGTCGTCGCTCCACGCCATGACGTTGAAGTGCGCCCGTACCGAGGTCAGCCCGTAGGTATGGGCTTCGTTCAGGTACTGGTCGATCCACTCGCGGTTGATGCTGTTGCTCCTTGAATAGCGGGATAGCGACTGCATATTCCTTGCGGACTTCTCGAACTTCTGCAAATTTTCCTCGCTGTTGTCGATAATCACATACTGGTTGTAGATGTGTTTGCAAGAGAGCAACAGCCCCACGGGAGAGGCAAAGGAGAGGCGGCAGTCGCTTCGATCCGTGGAGAGTTTCTCGTAGCGGATGTCAGTCGCCACCTTTCCGGGCATATCCTCCGCGTCAGAGAGGGTGTGCAGGCACAGGCGGTTGTCGCCGATGCGCATTTCCTTTGCCGAGAGGTCGATGTCCTGCAAGGTCGTGTCGCCTTCGGGCATGAGCGAGAAGTAACGCTCTATCAGTCCGGCGGACTTCTCCGTCCCGACAAGCTCGTCGGTGGAGAGGCGGCGCAGCCTGACAAAGCCGCTGTCGTTCATGATGCGCTCGAACTGTTCAGCAGCTTCCATGAACTTCCCGGCGGTTTCCTTGTCCAGCTCCTTCGGGATGATATGCCCACGGCACAGCGTGCTGAAGTTGCTCTGCATCCGGTTACGCTCCTTCGTCGTCTTGGTCAGGTAGAGATAGCAGGAATGTTTCAGGTACGGACGCTCATTGAAGTGGCGTTCAAAGGAGCGGCTCAGAAAACTCATGTCGTCCTTCTGTAATTCCGGCTTGTAGCGTTCCTTGATGAACCAGTCCTGCTTATGTACGACGCAGAAGTCAGGCAGCACCTTGATTGCCTTGCACCAGCAGCCGTGTATCGCCTCATACTCCGCGCCCGTCACGGTGTAAAGCTCCGGCAGTTCCACCTCAAAAGCCACCGTGATGTCGGCGTCTTTGGAAATGATGCAGCCATGCTCCACCGCCAGCAGGGGGAACTTGTTTTCCAGTGTTGTCATTTTGGATGTATTTCTCATGTCGTTTCTTCCTTTCGTTGCCGTTTGAATAATCGGGTGATCCGCCGCCGGTTGATAAGGTATCGGGGATGGCTCCGTGCCGCTCCCAGCTTCATCAGCCCGTGTTCGCCGTACCGGGCGTTCAGCGCGAAGGTCTGCCATACGAGGACGGAAGACGATGCCGCGCCGAAGCCGATACATACCCACTGGTCGATGCCGACCATGTAGAGGATGACGAACAGGACGAAGAGAGCCAGCAGGCCTCCGCAGAAGATGAAGAGGTACTGATCCTTCAGGCCCTTGAACTCGACCGGACGGCCGATACCCTTGTTTATCGGGTATTCAGCCATACATTGTTTATTAAAGGAAGAATGAACGCAGGATAGTGGCGGCGACAATCAGGAAGATACAAGCCCCGAACCATGAGGCGGCAGTCTTCGAGGTGTCCGGGTCGCCGGACGAAAACTTGCCATAGACTTTCACGCCGCCGATAAGACCGACTACCGCGCCGATGGCGTAAATTAATTTCGTGCCGGGGTCAAAATACGAACTCACCATAGAGGTGGCTTCGTTGATGCCTGCCAGACCGTTTCCCTGCGCAAATGCGGAGGCGGTTGCGGCAATCATAAGTGCCGCAGAGATGATGAACTTTTGTCTGATGTTCTTATTCATAAACTGTTCTTGTTTTGTGCCGTTGAAAGGGTGGATAGTCCTTTTTCGAGCGGTTGATACTTGATTCCTTTACTTTGGTTTTAGTGGTAGCCCGTTTGTTTCCACGGACTTGGGTGTGTCCGTTGCGGATTGGCTGTACCTTGTACTACCGTGCGCATGGTGTGATACCGTCTTACGTTTTCATTTCCATTCTTTTTTAGCCGTTATACATAGTTTCGGAAGTCGAACTCCTCGATGTTGTCGGGAATCACGAACACCTTTTCCTTTTGTTGTGTCACGGTCATGTTCACCGCGTCCACGAAAACAGCCATCGCCTTTGCAAGCCTATCGCTCATTGCCTCATCGGTCAGGCGTTCTGTTATCCTTGTGAAAAGTTCTGTCCCGTCCAGTTCCGTCATGACCTTTCCGGCGTGTCGCATTTCCTCATCGGACGGTGAATCTTTCCGAATGGCGCGTACTGCCATGTCAATATCCTCGAAACTGCTTCCCGAAGCCTGCTTTTTATCCGGTTCTTCGTCCTCCGGCTCATCCTCTCCGTACTCCAGTTCCGAAGGCGGGATGCTCGTGAAGGTTTCATCGAGTTTTTCCTCCGGGACTTGTGCCGGATGGGACACGGTTTCCGTGTTTCCGTCGTCAAAAGTAGCCTCTTCCTCCGACAGCTCAATGCCTTTTTCCGAAGTGGCGGCTTCTTGCGTCGGTATGGCAGCGGTTGTCCGGGTCGGAGCCATTTTGAAACGGCTTTTGCCGATGATGTCCGGTGTGTCTGCGGGCGGTGCTTCCTTTGCCTCCGGCTTTGCCGCCGTACTGTCCAATGACCTCCACAGACCGGCAATGTGTCGGAAGAAACGGACAAGTTTCGTTTCCATGATACGGTCATAGAACAGCAGGATCAGGAACCACACGTTGCAGGCTACCGATACGATTAGAAACACCTTTGTCATAGTCTTACTTTTTGGGCGTTTTCAATCTGTTCCATGTACTGCGCCCCGTACTCCCGGAAATGGTCACGGAGGATGTTGTCCACGAACTTGCCGATGCTCAGTTTTTTCCCCATACGGCTGGCAACGACGGCAACTTTCTCATGGACCTCGCGGCTGATGTATATACATTGCCGTGTGTTGATCTCCGATGCTTCCAAGAAAACAGAGAGCGGCTTGCCCCTGCCTTCATCTTTGCGGAAGTCTCTGCCGGTCTTTTCCTGACCGTATCCGTTTGCACACTTTGCTGCATTGGCAGCGGTTCTTTCACTCTTCCCTGTTTGCAGGCACTCAGCCTGACGGTTCTTCTTTGTTTTTTTCATACTTCTTTTTTGTTTATTGGGTGTTTATAGGTTATAGGATTCCATGTGCCGTTTGAACGATTCGGCTATCTCGTTTTGGAACAGCGTGAAATGGTGTGTCAGCACGTTGTCAAGAAAAGCCGCGATAGTCACCTCGTTGCCTCCGATTACATGAAGCATCTTCTGTATGCGGTCGTGGTACTCCTTGCGGATATATACCTGTTTGCCGAGCCTTGCCGTGACATTGGACCCGCACATGAACACGGTATCATAATCCGGCTTTTCCGGCTTGCCGTTCCTGCGCCTGCGTTCCGGTTCCTCTCTGGGGTGCGGGACAGGCAAGGGGACGGTTTCCTGCACCGTTTTTTTCGGAGGTGGGGAAGGCGCGTTCCCGTCCGTGCTTCTCGCTTCCGGCGGAATGCTTGTATCGTCCAGCCGGAACGAGTTGATTACGGCTTCGCTGTCGATGTCCTCGATTCTTGTTTTCTTTGCCATGCCGTTCAGTTTTTGATGATGCCGAGAATCTCATCGACGAGTTTGTCGAGGTTGCTGCCGCGTACCAGTATTTTGTCCGCCGGAAACGCCGTGGAGCGGAATACCGCCTTGCGTTCTGCCGCCGTCTCCTTGCGGAAACGCTTGCTGTCCGGCAGATGTGTTTCCAGAATGGGCAGGGCGAACTCGGCACAGACCTTGTCGTATGCCTTGTAAAGCTCCGTCTTTTCGCGCCCGTCCACCATGTTCCACACGAGGTAAATCCCTTTGATGCCGGACTTGCCCGTGCTTATCATCTGTTCGTTGATAACGGTGGCGAACTTGATGGAACTCTCCATCACCACACGGTCGGCGATGATGGGCGTGAAGATGTAGTCCATCTTGGAAATGGTCTGCACCACATCGGCATTGTTGATGGTTCCCGGCAGGTCGAAGAACACGAAATCAAGGTCGGGCTGCGCTGCCACCAGATTTTCGGCGGTCTTTACCGCATCTTCCGCACGGCTGCATCTGATGGTGTACGGGTTCTTCTTCAGCCGTTTGAGCTGCTCATACGCCATCACCTTGTAATGCCCGTCCTCCATGACGGCTTTCATGTCGCGCTTGCGCATGTCATGGATACTGTACTGCGGAAAATCGCAGTCCACCACGGCTACGTTGTAGCCTTTCACATAGTGCAGGTAGCTTGCCACAAGCACCGTCAGGGTTGTCTTACCCGCTCCACCTTTCTGCGTGGAGATTGCCACATAAGTTGCTTCTTTCATTTGTCTGATAATTTATTTGGTTATACATCTGTCCGGTGGCGGTAGCGTATTGCCATTAGTACGTACGCACGCGCTCCCATTCATTTATTTATTCACTCCTTAATCCGGCTGTGCCTATGGGTAATCATCGGTTTGTCCAACCGCCCATGCTTTTATCCGTCCGCATGGACGTGTGCTTGGAAAACTATCTGAATACATACACCTGTTTTCAACCGTTTGGATTGATGTCCGGATTACTGTCCGAACATCCGGCGGAAGGAGTGTATTTTCAGTCCCACATCCGAATCACACTGCAAATAAACAAGGATATTTTGGAACTTGTATAACTTCTCCGGCAAGTGGTAGCACGTTGCGCCGGTTGGCATTGATTGTCCGGGTCAAGCCTCTGTCCGATACCGCGTTAAGGGCGTAACTTTGCACCCGAACGGCAGGGTTCGCCGCAGGTGGCGCAGCCCGGAGTTTGAAAGGCATTCCCCCAATCCGTCCCCGACGGATTTTTATGTTCACCTGAACATAGCAAGATGTCTTTTCAGCCGCTCAAAATATTTTGAGCAGCCACGAAAAGCACTTGCCCTTGCAGGGGGCGGGATTCCCTCCGAAGTCGGAAATCCTTTCAAACCTACGGTGTCTGTGCCTTGAAGCGGCGGCTTATGCCGTCAATCCGCTAAATCCAAAGTAATATGAGTGAAAAAAGAAAGAACAAGACCGGGAGAAATCCCAAACTTGATCCGGCGGTGTTCCGTTACACCGTCCGTTTCAGCGAGGAGGAGCACAACCGTTTCCTCTCCATGTTCGAGAAGTCGGGCGTTTACGCCAAATCAGTTTTCCTGAAGGCGCACTTCTTCGGACAGCCGTTCAAGGTGCTGAAAGTGGACAAGACGCTGGTGGATTACTACACCAAACTGTCCGATTTTCACGCGCAGTTCCGCGCGATAGGCACGAACTACAACCAAGTCGTGAAGGAACTGAGGCTGCATTTTTCCGAGAAAAAGGCAATGGCATTGCTCTACAAGCTGGAGCAACATACCGTAGAACTCGTGAAATTGAGCCGCAAGATTGTGGAATTGTCGAGAGAAATGGAGGCGAAATGGTCGCAAAAATCAGTGTAGGAAACTCGTTGTACGGCGCGATTGCCTACAACGGGGAGAAAATCAACGAGGCGCGGGGGCGGTTGCTCACCACCAACCGCATCTACAATGACGGTTCGGGAACGATGGACATCCATAGGGCGATGGAGGACTTTATCACCTTCATGCCACCGCAGATGAAAGTGGAGAAACCGGTGGTGCATATCTCGCTCAATCCGCATCCGGAGGATGTGCTGACAGATACGGAATTGCAGGATATAGCCCGCGAGTATCTGGAAAAGCTCGGTTTCGGGAACCAGCCTTACCTTGTTTTCAAGCATGAGGACATCGACCGACACCACCTGCACATCGTGACGGTCAATGTGGACGAGAACGGAAAACGGCTCAACCGGGATTTCCTCTATCGTCGCAGTGACCGTATCCGCAGGGAATTGGAACAGAAATACGGCTTGCATCCGGCAGAACGCAAGAATTGCCGTCTTGACACGCCGCTGCGCAAGGTGGACGCCTCTGCGGGCGACGTGAAGAAGCAGGCGGGAAATATCGTCAAGGCTATCAGCGGGCAGTACCGCTTCCAGACGATGGGAGAATACCGCGCACTTCTTTCCTTATATAATATGACGGTGGAGGAAGCACATGGCAATGTGCGCGGACGTGAATATCACGGGCTGGTCTATTCCGCCACGGACGATAAGGGCAACAAGGTTGGTAATCCGTTCAAGTCCTCGCTTTTCGGAAAGTCCGTCGGCTATGAAGCCGTGCAGAAGAAGTTTGCCCGTTCCAAGCAGGAGATTAAGGACAGGAAACTCGCCGGAATGACGAAACGCACCGTCCTTTCCGTGCTGGAAGGCACGTATGACAAGGAGAAGTTCGTTGCCACGCTCAAAGGAAAGGGCATCGACACCGTACTGCGCTACACGGAGGAAGGGCGCATTTACGGAGCCACGTTCATCGACCACCGCACGGGCTGCGTGCTGAACGGCTCGCGCATGGGCAAGGAACTTTCCGCCAACGCCTTGCAGGAACACTTCACGCTGCCTTACGCCGGACAGCCGCCGATTCCGCTTTCCGTTCCGGTGGAGGAACCGGAAAACAGGCAAGGATATTCCGGAGGGGAATACGAGAGCCATTCCGGTGGCATGAACCTGTTTGCCCCCGAAGGTCCGGCAGTGGATGCCGAAGAAGAAGCCTTCATCCGGGCGATGCAGCGCAAGAAGAAAAAGAAGAAGCGCAAGGGCTTGGGAATGTAACCGAAAGTATCAACAATCAAAAAAATCAATGTATGTCACAACAAGAAGACGATTTGAGGGCATTAGCGAAAATCATGGATTTTCTGCGTGCCGTGAGTATTATTTTAGTGGTCATGAACGTGTACTGGTTCTGCTATGAAGCCATCCGGCTTTGGGGAGTGGACATCGGCGTGGTGGACAGAATCCTGATGAACTTCAACCGCACGGCGGGACTGTTCCGTTCCATCCTGTACACGAAACTGTTTGCTGCCCTACTGCTTGCCCTGTCCTGTCTGGGGACAAAGGGCGTGAAAGGTGAGAAAATCACTTGGGGACGAATCTGGACAGCCCTTGGCGTTGGCTTTGTGCTGTTCTTCCTCAACTGGTGGATACTGGCTTTGCCGCTGCCGATAGAGGCGGTGACGGGACTGTATATCATGACCGTCAGCGCGGGTTATGTCTGTCTGCTGATGGGCGGTCTGTGGATGAGCCGCCTGTTGAAACACAACCTCATGGATGACGTGTTCAATAACGAGAACGAGAGCTTCATGCAGGAAACACGGCTCATAGAAAGTGAGTATTCGGTCAATCTGCCGACACGGTTCTACTACAAGAAGCGTTGGAACAACGGCTGGATCAATGTCGTGAATCCCTTTAGGGCTTCCATTGTATTGGGTACGCCGGGCAGCGGCAAATCCTACGCAGTGGTAAATAATTTCATCAAGCAGCAGATTGAAAAGGGCTTCTCGATGTATGTGTACGACTTCAAATTCAGTGACTTGTCCACGATAGCCTACAACCATCTGCTGAACCACCCGGAGGGCTACAAGGTGAAGCCGAAGTTCTATGTGATAAACTTCGACGACCCGCGACGCTCACACCGTTGTAATCCCATTCACCCGGACTTCATGGAGGATATTACGGACGCTTACGAGAGTGCGTATACCATTATGCTCAACCTCAATAAAACATGGGTGTGACCTGTAAAGTCACGTAATTGATTGTTAGACAGTAATATTAATTGCATGATTTAACCCGCTGTTCCGTCAGCGGTAGCCTACTATAAGGTGCATCTCCAGTGATGGGTTGTGCCAAGCTTATAGGACAAAGTACACTTTCCGAAAGGACAAGACTGAACCGTGAGGGAATGTCAAGGGCGGTTAGTATCATACCGTTGAGTGGCGAGGCTGGATAGCATGGTTAACGTAAGTGAACTGACTTTAGCCGTCGTAAGGTTTGAAGGAGCGCAAGATACTTTAGCTCTCACCAAAAGGTAAGCAGTCGGATAACCCTTGCCCATGTTGGGGTTACACGGACACAGCACTGCCGGCGGACTTGGCAGAACCTAAACTATCCGTTTGTCAATTACGTGGAACAGGGCAAGCCTGTATCTCTCTCGTAAGAATGCGAGTAAGCGAACCGCAAGGCAAGCCGAATGGGGTGCAGGTATGAGATAACGGAAAAAGCGAATGCCACCCTGTAATGGGGTGGATACGGATTGAATCAACATCACGGGTTGTTATTGGTGACATCATCCGACACGAAAGTGGGCAGACTTCCGTATATGGTAACTCTTTACAAGATAACTTTTAGAACTTTCAAAAGGAGGAAAGCAAATGAACGAAACTAAAACATCGTGTGCGCCTGCTGATAGTAGGAATCTAACTTGGGACGGAATGGACTGGTCCAAGTGTGAAGCCTATGTCCGAAAGCTACAAGCGCGTATTGTAAAGGCTCAAAAGGAAGGCAGACATAACAAGGTGAAAGCCTTGCAGTGGATGCTGACCCACTCTTTTTACGCCAAGGCATTGGCGGTAAAGAGGGTTACTTCCAACAAAGGGAAGAAAACGTCTGGAGTAGATAAACAGCTTTGGGATTCTCCCAAGCGCAAGTACAAAGCAATCGGTGAACTGAAACGTCGTGGTTACAATCCGCAGCCGCTTCGTAGGGTTCACATCAAGAAAAAGAACGGTAAACTCCGACCGCTGGGAATACCGACAATGAAAGACAGGGCGATGCAGGCATTATATCTCATGGCATTGGAACCGATAGCCGAAACGACAGGCGACCGCTTTTCTTATGGTTTCCGCAAGAGACGCAGGACAATGGACGCTATCCGTCAGATTGATACGGTTCTAAACCGCCAGCATTCTCCCGAATGGATTTTGGAGGGAGACATTAAAGGCTGCTTCGACCATATCAGCCACGACTGGCTTCTTAATCATATCCCTATGGATAAGACGATACTCAGAAAATGGCTGAAATGTGGAGCTGTATTCAATGGCAAACTATTCCCGACAGAAGAGGGTACACCACAAGGAGGTATCATATCACCGACACTTGCAAATATAGCACTTGACGGACTTCAACCACTCTTGGCTGAAAGATTCAAAAGATTATGGCGCAACAATAAGACATTCCACTACAAGGTAAACCTTATTCGTTATGCGGATGACTTTATAATCACAGGTCGAGAAAAGGAGCTATTGGAAAACGAAGTCAAACCTATCGTGATAGAATTTCTCAAAGAAAGAGGGCTAACCTTATCCGAAGAGAAAACTACCATTACGAACATATACGACGGTTTTGATTTCTTAGGTTTCAATGTGAGGAAGTTTGGCAAAAGGCTATACACATCCCCGTCCAAAGATGCACAGAAACGCTTCAGGGCAAAAATCGGTGACATCGTTAAAGGACATAAAATGTGTAAGCAGGAATCGCTGATACGAATGCTTAATCCTGTAATCACAGGTTGGGGCAACTATTACCGATATGGTGCATCAACCGATGCTTTTCATGGTTGTGACAATCACATTTACAATCTCACGAAGAAATGGGCTTTACGTCGCCATCCAAAGAAACGCAAGTCTTGGGTTGCAGACAAATATTGGCATGAAATTCGGGGGCGTAAATGGACGTTTGCATGGAAATATGAAACCAAGAGCAAGAAAGTGAACTACCTGACCCTTAAAAGGTTGTCGGATATACATTATACTCCGTACAAGCAAATCAAAGGTGAGGCAAACCCTTTCGACCCGGAATACGATGATTATTTCTTTCAGCGAAAGGAGCAACAAATGCTGGAATCTCTCAAGGGACGTAAGTCTCTCTTATATTTATGGAACAAGCAGAACCGGATTTGTCCGTTATGTGGCAAGGAAATAGATTGTACAAAAGCATGGAACGTCAACGAAATATCTGTTGGTGGTTCGATTGTACGGCAACTTGTCCACAACAACTGCTACAAGCGAAATAAACGAAAATGTTGAAAGTATGAGCCGATTTCTAACAACAAATAGAAATATTGAGTTGCTTGAGCCGTATGAGGGGAAACTCTCATGTACGGTTCTTAGGGGAGAAGGGGGCAGCAATGCCCTTGACTTACCCGATGTGCAGAAGCAGGGCGACTTCTTCGTGGAATCACCTATTATACTGCTTGCCAGCATTATCTGGTATCTCAAAATCTATAAGGGTGGTAAGTATTGCACGTTCCCCCATGCCATTGAGTTTCTGAACCGCCGTTACGAGGATATTTTTCCGATTCTGACCTCTTACCCGGAACTGGAAAACTACCTTTCTCCGTTCATGGACGCATGGCTCGGAGGTGCTGCGGAGCAGTTGATGGGACAGATTGCGTCAGCTAAGATTCCGCTCTCGCGCATGATTTCCCCGCAACTCTATTGGGTAATGTCGGACAGCGAGTTTACGCTGGACATCAACAATCCCGAAGAGCCGAAAATCCTGTGCGTTGGCAACAATCCCGATCGTCAGAACATCTATGGGGCGGCACTCGGTCTGTATAATTCCCGTATCGTGAAGCTCATCAACAAGAAGGGGATGCTGAAGTCGTCGGTCATTATAGATGAACTACCGACGATATATTTCAAGGGGTTGGACAACCTTATCGCCACCGCACGAAGCAATAAGGTTGCCGTGTGTCTGGGCTTTCAGGATTTCAGCCAGTTGGTGCGCGACTATGGCGATAAGGAAGCCAAAGTCGTGATGAACACCGTCGGCAATATCTTCTCCGGGCAGGTGGTGGGTGAAACCGCCAAGACGCTATCCGAACGGTTTGGAAAGGTGTTGCAGAAACGGCAGTCCATATCCATCAATAGGCAGGACGTTTCCACCTCTATCAATACGCAGATGGACGCGCTTATCCCGCCGAGCAAGATTTCCGGATTGACGCAGGGAATGTTTGTCGGTTCGGTGTCCGACAACTTCAACGAGCGCATCGAACAGAAGATTTTTCACTGCGAGATTGTCGTGGATGCCGAGAAGGTGAAGCGCGAGGAAAAAGCCTACAAG
>NZ_EQ973635.1:26622-30432 GCF_000157915.1 Phocaeicola coprophilus DSM 18228 = JCM 13818
CGGAGAAACCTGTCGGGTTTCTCCGTTTTTGTTGTTTATCATCAGGCCGGCAAATTACACCAGCTTATTGGTTGTCTTATCAGGGAAAACAACGGTAGGCTTGAAAGTCTTGGCTTCTTCAAAATCCATCTGTGCATACGACATAATGATGACTACATCACCAACCTGCACCTTACGGGCAGCAGCTCCGTTCAGACAGATACATCCCGAGCCACGTTCACCTTTAATAATATACGTATCGAAACGTTCGCCGTTATTGTTGTTCACAATCTGCACACGCTCACCTGCAATCATATTGGCAGCATCCATCAGGTCTTCATCAATGGTAATGCTTCCTACATAATTCAGGTTTGCTTCAGTCACGGTAACACAATGAAGTTTTGACTTCAGAACTTCAATCAACATCGTCTCTTACTCCTTATATTTAATGTTATCAATCAGACGAACCTCTCCACAGAATGCAGTGATACATCCTACGATATAGGTACTGTCGTTCCAGTCGGTTACAGTCTGCAAAGTTGTACCATCTACGATTTCAAAGTATTCCAGACGCAAACCTTCTGCCTTCGCGATACACTCTTCTACATACAATTTTGTTTCAGCCAGAGAATGAGTCTTGGCATATTCACAGCTTGCAAAAAGAGCTTTTGAAATCTGAAGAGCCTGCACACGCTGTTCAGCACTGAGGCGTGCATTACGGCTGCTCAGAGCCAGTCCGTCAGATTCACGTACGATAGGACATCCCACGATCTCCAGGTTAAACGGATACTTGCGGACCATCTCACGGATAATGGCCAGCTGCTGGAAATCTTTTTCACCGAAGTAAGCACGAGTAGGCTCTACAATCAGGAACAGCTTGCTCACAATCTGACATACGCCATTGAAATGACCCGGACGGTATTTTCCTTCCATTACCGTATCCAGCGGAGCATAACTGAACTGACGAGTGTCGGGTTCAGGATAAATTTCTTCAACGGAAGGAGCAAAAACAAATGCTGCACCACAAGCCTCAAGCAACTTGCAGTCAGCATCCAGCGTACGGGGATATTTCAATAAATCATTCTTGTCATTGAATTGAGTAGGGTTCACAAAATCACTGACCACTACGACATCATTTTCGGCAACAGCCCGTTTCACAAGCGATGCATGTCCGGCATGCAACGCTCCCATTGTAGGCACCAAACCGATGGTCTTGCCCTCCCGGCGAAGTACATCCAGTTCAGCACGAAGCTCATTGATTGTTTGAATTAATTTCATTTTCTTTATCTCAGTTTTATACCATAATCTGAAAACGGTTGCAAAGTAAGCCATTATTTATCACATAATGAAGAAGAAAATCTAAAAAATGTACACATCTATCCGCAAAAAGGCATGCATTCACTTAAAGAAGCAACACTTACCTATACTACATCTTGTCACATTAACATACTATAAGGAATAATAAAAGGCAGAAAATTCGCCTTCACGATGATTTTTTTTGTATCTTTGCCCAATGTTTATGAGCAACAATAATAACATGAGCGCTAAAAAAGTTTTATTCATTACACAAGAAATTACTCCTTACGTACCTGAAAGTGAACTAGCCATCATTGGCCAGAATTTACCGCAGGCCATTCAAGACAAGGGTCGCGAAATCAGAACATTTATGCCTAAGTGGGGCAATGTGAACGAACGCAGAAACCAGCTGCACGAAGTAATCCGCCTGTCAGGAATGAACTTGATCATTGATGATACGGACCATCCGCTCATCATTAAAGTAGCATCCATTCAAGCTGCCCGTAGGCAAGTTTACTTCATCGACAATGATGATTATTTCCAGCACCGTCTGATCACGACCGACGAAAACGGCAAGGAATACGAAGACAATGGGGAACGCGCTATCTTCTATGCCAGAGGGGTACTGGAAACCGTAAAGAAATTGCGCTGGTGTCCGGATGTCATTCACTGCCACGGATGGATGAGTGCTATGGTTCCGCTCTACATTAAGAAAGCTTATTGTGATGAACCATCTTTCAGAGACTCAAAAGTCGTGTTCTCAGTATATGGTGATGGATTCAAATCCAATCTGGATCCCAATTTCATCAATCAGGCATTACTGAAAAGCATCACTCCCGAGGATCTCAGCATGATTCAGACACTGGTCAACTATGAAGAATTATGCAAACTGGCTATTGCTTATTCTGACGGAGTAATCCAAAACAGTGAAAACGTTATTCCCGGAATCATGGACTATGCACGAAGCCTGAACAAACCGGTTCTTGACTATCAGTCCTCACCCGAAGCCTACGCAGATGCATGCGACGCATTCTACGATAAAGTATGGGCAGAGGCTGAAAATTTGTAAACATACAAAACAATAAAACAATGAAATTAAAGTTCTTGGCAGCAATCGGATTTGCCGCTATCCTCTACAGCTGCGACGATACAACAACAGGAATAGGCGACTTTGTTGCTGAAAACGACGGTATCGAAGCGTTTTCCGACTCTTATGACATATCAACCCGCACTATTTTGCTGGATTCTATCTTCTCAAGAACCAGCAGTGCTTATCTGGGTAGGTTCACTGATCCGGAATACGGAACCTTCAGTGCCGAGTTTCTGACACAAATCAACTGCCCCGAAGGATATGAATTCCCATCAACCCTTCAGGCCATTGAAGAAGCAACTCTGGTCATGTATTACAACAGCTATTACGGAGATTCTCTGGCAACGATGCGCGTACAGGTGGATACACTCAATCAGGTCATCAATGATGACGGAT
Organism: Phocaeicola coprophilus DSM 18228 = JCM 13818; assembly: GCF_000157915.1. Classification (GTDB taxonomy): domain Bacteria; phylum Bacteroidota; class Bacteroidia; order Bacteroidales; family Bacteroidaceae; genus Phocaeicola; species Phocaeicola coprophilus. Next base: position 29,384 of record NZ_EQ973635.1, read on the forward strand.
CAGACAAACGCTTGTATTACACATCACTTGATCCGACTGCTTATTATGACAAGAACAAACCGGCACTTGCACAGAAATATTATGCCGCCCATAATCATACAATGAGCGACTCTCTGCGTAATGCCGTAGGATATTCCTCCATTACCCTGGATTTGGGTGAAGGATTCAGCAACCATCTGTATGAGAAATACATGGAGAATAACCATCAAAACTTCAAGGATGCCCAGGCCTTCATCAACAATGTACTCAAAGGATTCTATATCCACACCAACCAGGGAGAAGGATCTATCCTTTATATCTCAGACATCAAGTTGCTGATGAAGATCCGCTATACCACGAAAAACTCAGCAGGTACGGCAGACTCCATCGTCAGAGGATATATCCCCTTCCCGGCTACCAAGGAAGTGTTTATGTCTACACGCTTTGACAATGATAAATCTGTTCTGAAACAACTGGCAGCAGAAAAGGAACATACCTATCTGAAAACTCCGGCTGGCCTTTGCACAGAAATTACACTTCCGTTGGAAGAACTGTACAATGACCATAAAACGGATACACTGAATTCTGTATCCCTAACGTTCACCCGATTGAGAGAAACAACCGAAAGAACTTATCCCATGGGTATCCCGGGAACACTGCTTCTCATCAGAAAAAGTGAAGTGAAAGATTTCTTTGAGGGAGGAAAACTGTATGACAACCAGACTACTTTCTGCGCGGATTATACAAGCAACTCTTATACGTTCTCTAAACTGAACCGCCTCATCAGTCACATATTTACTGAAATAGAAAATAGCCCGGATACCTATAATCAGGATCCGGACTGGAACAAAATCTTGCTGATTCCGGTCAAAAAAGAGTTGGATGGCTCTAACAGTACTGAGGCTAAGGTTATCGGAGTTTCAAACGACATGGAAGTCAACTCAGCCCGACTGATCGGAGGAGAAGAAGGAGAAAAAATCCAGATGAATGTCATCTATACACAACCTAAGAACCCTAAATAAATCAGATATTTCATTCTGAAAATATTACATATAAAAAAGCAGAGTAAA
>NZ_EQ973635.1:30597-35603 GCF_000157915.1 Phocaeicola coprophilus DSM 18228 = JCM 13818
TTTTTCCTGCTTTTTTTATAACCTTCCACAACATACCTGCCAGCCCTATCTCTTTCAGGAGTCAGCACTCAAAATCTCCACACCCTAACCTTTCTCCACAGAATAAAAATACGGAGTCCATCTCACGACAGGCTCCGTATTTCAGACTGTTATTATTTAAAACAGACTTCCAGATTTATCTATTATGAAAACTGTTATTCACTTTTTTTTGTAGTTTTCTTAGCTGCAGGTTTCTTTGCGGCAGGCTTTTTAGCAGCAGGAGCTGCAACCTTTTCTTCAGCTTTCTTCAATGCCTCCTGCAGTCTGGCAACCTCTTCATTCAGCTGAACCAGTTCCTCACCCTGATTCTTGATTGTAGTCAACAGAGAGTTCAGTTCCTCATTATCCATATCAACCGGATACAAAGAATTCACACGAGCAATAAAGTCTCCCAAAATGTTCATATAGTTAGTGAAAGCATCAAAAGGAGAATCATAAATACCACGCGGCAGATAAATACCCGTATTCTTGGTAGTCATGAAACGGAAGTTATTGCTGGCCTGCAGATAATCCCAGTCTTGCTTGATTCGGCGGTCATCACACAAGTGTACACGTTCTGCCACACTATACAACTTGTTGAAAGCCTCACGCTGCATGGCATTTCCCAACCAACAGCTGACATCTCTTTCTTCATCCGACCATGACAACGGATAAGGTACATCCACCTTATCAACAGATTTCAGTTTGGTAACCACTTCTGTCGGAGTAGAGAATGTAATACCTCTTTCCTTCGCACAAGCCGGCAGAGCTTTCAGGAATTCCAGAATATTTGAGGATAACGGCTGAACCATACCCAGTGCCTGCAATTCCATAAAGATATTGATTACCTGTTCCCCTTCCGGCAAAGCTGCAATCCAATCCATATATTTGTCAGCAAACAACGGGTATTCATTCCACTCTGAATTAGAGAAGCGCAGACTAATATCATCTGACAACTTGTAATCACGCAACAAAAGCTTCAGGTTCGGGTTTTCGGCACAGTGATACAGATAGTGCGGACTCTTCCATCCCAGCACATGCTTTGCACCTTCGGTAAGCATTCCCTTGAAGCCCATTTCTGCAATGATACCACCGATCGCATCAGAATAAATCAAGCTGGAATTACGGAATACTTTCGGAGTCTGTCCGAAAACTTCTTTCACCTTATTGCTCATCCGCATAACTTCTTCACGGAAGCAGTCTTCGTTGGCTAAAGAAGACAAACCATGAGAATAAGGTTCAGCCAGGAATTCCACGCATCCCGTTTCATTCAGTTCCTGCAAAAGTTCAATAACGCGGGGAGCATGTATTTCAAGCTGCTCCAGTCCCACACCGGAAAGTGAAAGGGCAACCTTGAACGCACCGGCATTAGCTTTCGCCATCTCAATCAATGTAACCAAAGCCGGAATATAACTCTTTTCTGCAATTTCCGTAATGCAACGTTCATTTTCATAATCATCGTAGTAATAATGGTCACGACCAATGTCGAAGCAACGGTAACGTTTCAGATGTATGATTTGATGTATCTCAAAGTAAAGGCAAATTGTTTTCATATCGCAATCACATTTTATTATTTAGCGTAATTTCTTAATACGTCCTCGTACAGGCCACGAATCTTCCAGCCCACTTTTTCCCACGTAATTCCATCTACTTCCTTACGTCCTTCTTCCTGCAGATATTTGAACAGTGAAGGATAAGTACAGATAGCATAGATGGCATCAGCCATGGCATTGATATCCCAGTAGTCCGTCTTGATTACATTTTCCAGAATTTCCCCGCAACCTGACTGTTTGGAAATGATGGAAGGAGTTCCACACTGCATAGCTTCCAGCGGTGCGATACCGAAAGGTTCAGAAACCGACGGCATAACAAACACATCACTGTTCTTATATGCTTCATACACCTGACGTCCACGTTGGAATCCCGGGAAGTGGAAGCGGTCCGCAATACCTCTTTCTGCTGCCAGATTAATCATGGCATTCAGCATATCTCCGGAACCGGCCATCACAAAACGGATATTACGCGTACGTTTAAGTACCAGTGCGGCTGCTTCTACAAAGTACTCAGGTCCTTTCTGCATAGTGATACGTCCGAGGAAAGTCACGATCTTTTCCTTCGGATGTTCCACACGAGGAATATCCTGCAAATCCTGTGAAAGCGGATATACGGCATTATGCACAGCAAAAACCTTGTTCGGATTCTGATGATACTCGTTGATTACTGTACGGCGAGTCAGTTCGGACACACACATAATACAATCAGCATGGTCCATTCCGTTCTTTTCCATTGCATAAACCGTAGGGTTAACTTTTCCACGGGAACGATCGAAATCGGTAGCATGCACATGAATACACAGTGGTTTTCCGCTGACCATCTTGGCATGTACACCAGCCGGATAAGTCAGCCAGTCGTGAGCATGGATAATATCAAACTCCTGCTGACGGGCAACCACACCAGCAATAATAGAAAAGTTATTGATCTCTTCATGCAGGTTCTGCGGATAACCGCCGGCAAATTCCATACACCCCAGATCGTTGACGTGCATATAAGAAAAGTCAGCATAGATATGATCACGGAAAGCATAATACTGCTCCGGTGTCATATATTCCGGCAAACGTGACTTCAGATAATCATAATTCACATCACGCCATACGATAGGCACTTGATTCATTCCGATAATATTCAGGAATTTCTCTTCCTGACCGGAAGGCTTGGGCAGACAGAATGTAGTCTCCACATCTCCCTGCAAGCTCAGCCCCTTCGTGATTCCATAAGAAGCTACAGCAAGACCACCGTATATCTTGGGAGGAAATTCCCATCCAAACATTAATACTTTCATACAGGCTCCTCCTTTTAATAATTATATTTATCCAACAAATACAAAACTCGCAATATCTCAGCCACATTCATGGTGAACGATACGGCACCACGACCACGGAAAGGCGGATTACCATCAAACAGCTCAGGAATGGATCCGATACAATGACAGGTCAATTCGTCTTCGAAGCTGATCAGCTGACGTTCAACAAATGAAATTGCACTCCGTTTGTAAATACGCAAGTAAGCTTCCAGATAGAATCCTTCCAGCCACGGCCAGGCTGTTCCCTGGTGGTAAGCATAATCACGCTGCAACTGAGGACCTACATAGTTCGGATTGTATCCGCCACTCTTCGGGCTCAGGGAACGCAATCCTTTCGGAGTCAGCAGTTCTTTGGTTACAATATCAACCACTCCCTTCTTCTGACGGGAATTCAATGGTGAATAATCCAGCGCAGCAGCAAAGATCATGTTAGGCCGCACACTCCAGTCCATCATCTGTCCGTCAACGTAGTCCAGCAGATAACCATATTCATTCAGGAATGTATCAACGAAAGCTTGTCCGGCCTTATCAGCAATCAAGGTACAGGTTTCAATCAGTTCATTGCAACCGAAATCTGTCAGCAAATCTCCTGTGAATCTCAAAGCATTATACCATAAGCTATTAAATTCGACAATATATCCTGTACGCGGAGTAACCGGGCGACCATTTACTGTTGAGTTCATCCAGGTAATAGCCTTCTGAATACCTTCGGAATAAATCAGACCATTTTCATCCACCCGCATATTCGGATGTTTTCCTGCGGTCAGATAGGCCATAATGTCTTTCAGCAAAGTTCCGTATTTAGCTTTTGCCACTTCGCGGGAAACCATCTTCGCATACTGCTGAATTGTCCAGACAGCCCACAACAGGACATCCGGATGTTCCATCTCATACACTTTCAGATGCGTTTCCTCTCCATTCATAAAGGCATAAATGGCATGTGAGGCCGTATTCATCACCTGCTCGAATTTTTCTACTTCCCCAACAGAAAGCATCAAACCCGGCAACGAGATAAACATGTCACGCGCACGGCATTTAAACCAAGGATAACCGGCAAGTATATAGGAATCTTCCCCCTGTTTATTTAAAAACTGATGAGCGGCATTGATCAGACACTTCTTGAAATCTGCACGCGGTGTTCGTTCTTCAACTTCTTTAGTAAACAGATCATTCAGCCCCGCTGTATCCTGCATCGCTGTGATTCCCCCTGAAAAGACAACCGATTCCCCTTTTTTGATATTGACTTCAAAATACCCCGGAACATACAAGTCTTCATTAAAATCATATCCTCTCTCCTGCTCCTTGGGATATTCAATTCCCCGATACCAGTCTGGCTGGAAATGAAATTCATTCGGTTTGTTCAACTGCATATATAGCTCCGGATAGCCGGGATACATACTAGTTTTGATTCCGTTTTCCACCAGATCGTAGTGACGGTTGGCCTGTGCGTTCTCATGTGTATACTGGCGTACACTCCGGAATGCCAGGAAAGGCCGAAATCGAAGAGTAGTCTCTGAATGGGCATCCACCAACGTATAACGAATCAGGATACGGTTTTCATAATGAACGAAAACTTTTTCTTTCTTGAGAATTACTCCACCTACCCGATACCATGTCGTAGGAACTTTTTCACATTCAAATTCACGAATGTACTTGTGACCGCGAGGGCTGAAATTATCTCCGTGATATTTGTGAAGCCCTAAATTAAACTCTGCACCGTGCTGTATAACAGTTTCATCCAATGAAGACAACAACACATGGTTTTCATCGTCCAGTTCCGGTATCGGAATGACAAGCAAACCATGATATTTGCGAGTATTACAATCTACAATGGTAGAACAATGATACGCACCTGAACGGTTAGTCCGAAGAATCTCACGCGGAAGAGATTCTTCCAGGTTTGTCATTAATGTTTTGTCAAATCGTAAATAACTCATAGTTTTCATCTTAAGGTTATAATATAATCTTAGTTCTATAAAAAAATGTTATTATATACACCTCAAAATTACTAATTAAATAATAAAACAAAAATCAATTAAGCATTTTTTTTCATTTTTCTAGAACAATATTTCAAAGAACCATATTTTTCAAACACAAATATGTGAAATTTCTGTTACGCAACATATAC
>NZ_EQ973635.1:36986-58852 GCF_000157915.1 Phocaeicola coprophilus DSM 18228 = JCM 13818
GCCGCCTGAACATTGTCAGGCGGCTTTCTCTTTTTTTGTATAATTACATCAGTCTATCATATCAAATCCACAATAAGGAACCAGAGCCTTCGGAATCCGGATTCCTTCCGGAGTCTGATTATTCTCAAGCAAGGCAGCTACGATACGTGGAAGGGCCAAAGCAGAACCATTCAAAGTGTGACAAAGTTCTGTCTTCTTGTCAGATTCCTTGCGGTAACGACATTTCAGACGATTAGCCTGGTAAGTATCAAAGTTAGAAACAGAACTTACTTCCAGCCAACGCTTCTGAGCTTCAGAGTAAACCTCAAAGTCGAAACAGATTGCAGCAGTAAAGCTCATATCTCCACCGCAAAGACGCAGGATACGATACGGAAGTTCCAGCTTCTTCAACAAGCCTTCTACATGATCCAGCATTTCCTGATGAGACTGTTTGGAATGCTCTGGCTTATCAATACGTACCAGCTCAATCTTAGAGAATTCATGCAGACGGTTCAAACCTCTTACATCCTTTCCATAAGAACCGGCTTCCCGACGGAAACACTGAGTATAGGCACAATTCTTGATCGGCAACTGTTTTTCATCCAGAATCACATCACGGTAAATGTTAGTTACAGGAACTTCTGCAGTAGGAATCAGATACAGATCATCCAGGTTGCAATGATACATCTGTCCTTCCTTGTCAGGCAGCTGTCCTGTTCCGTAACCGGATGCAGCATTAACCACTGTAGGAGGCATAATTTCCTCATAACCGGCTGCATGAGCTTCATCCAGGAAGAAATTTATCAAGGCACGCTGCAGACGGGCACCTTTTCCTTTATAAACCGGGAAACCAGCTCCCGTTATCTTCACGCCCAGGTCAAAGTCAATCAGATCATACTTCTTGGCCAGTTCCCAGTGAGGAAGTGCATTCTTGGGAAGTTCAGTTTCCATACCTCCCATTTTTTCTACTACATTGTCCTCAGCTGTTGCACCTTCCGGTACTTCCTCGTAAGGAACATTCGGAATCGTATACAGCAGGTTCTGCATATCTTCTGCAGCCTGATCCATGGCAGTCTGAAGAGACTTGCTTGCTTCCTTGATTTCAGCAACACGAGCCTTTGCAGCTTCCGCCTCCTCCTTCTTGCCTTCTTTCATCAAGGCACCGATCACTTTCGAAGTCGAGTTAACTTCTGCCAGATTTTTATCTAATTGATTTTGAGCATTACGTCTTTTTTCATTCAGTTCAAGCACCTGCGCAATTGTTTCTTTGGCATTGGCAAAATGCTTTTTCTCCAGCCCACGGATCACCTTGTCGGTATCCTCTGTAATTTGTTTAATAGTAAGCATATCTTTATTTACTTTTTGAATGACCTTTACGCATAATTTTGTGCAAAGATATATCTTTTTATTGGAATACGTATAACAAGAAAGAATGATATTCTCTCAAAACTCTAAGGAGATTTCTAAAATACCGGCAGAGTATAAACCAGGCCCAATGATATACGCTGTTCATTACGGTTTTCCCCTCCAAGCAAACGCGCGCGTTCCGTAAAATGAATATTCTTGTACAGGAAATGAAGATACAGCAGCAATTCACTGTTTTCCATAGGATAATATTCCGCACAGAGTTGCGTATTCCAGACACGCCGGTATGTTCCTTCCTCAAATCCGGGAGTCTCTTTATAGACACCACCCTGCTCATATACACCTTTTATATATAAGTTCAGATGCGGATTGACCCGATAATCCAGATTTCCGATTGTAGTAAAGTAATTTACATTCTGGATTGTCGTTCCATTGCCTTCTTCATCTACCGTTATCCCGCTCAGCAGCCCCTTCGAATCCAACCCCTCACGAGAAAACATCAGATCGATATAACCCAGAAAAGGTTTCTTGTCCCAGACGTTTCCACAAGTAAAGTAAAAGATGTTCTTTTTCTTCGCCAGCTGACCATACGACAATGAATAACGGAGCTGTAAGGCACGATCCACAAAGAATCCGTCCCAATTTGCCGTAGCCAGAACCGGAACTTTGGAACGTTCCACCCCTTGAGGCAAACCATACATAAACTGGTCTTCAAGCGCACCGTTCCGCAGGTTTGTTACCTGAAAATTCATCGTCTGATCAGGATTGAGTGCATAACTGACGTTAAGTCCTGCCTGATAGCAAGGTATTGCATTATTAAAATCCGAAAACTGACGGACCTTTATAGCACTCACCCAATATTCGTACCCACTCAACTGAACAGCCTGTTTACCGGCAGAAAGTGTCACACGGTCACTAACGTTCCAGTTAACCACCGCCAGTTCCACTGAGCCAGAAAGATTGTCCAAGGGAATATTCGGATTGGTATACTGATTGAACGACTGACGGAAATGATAGGAAAATTTATTATGAAAAGCCCCCAGAATCTCCAGACGAATCCGATCTACCCGAAAAGCAGCCTCATCAAACTCCCGGTTAATAAAAGAAGCCTTAAGCGAGGAAGCAAACTGTATATTCATATTAGCCCAGTCGATCTTCCGCTTGTTTCCACTCAATTTCTCCAATAACGTCTTCTCCTCGGATGAAACCAAAGCCTCATTCTGCGCACATACAGATGCTGTCCCCCCGACCAGAAGGACAGACATCAAAATTCCTTTCAGTAATCCTCCGGTTTTCATACGGGATTACAGGCTCTTGCGGATTCGTACCAGTTTCTCCAGCAATCCTTCCAGCAGATCAAGTTTCAGCATATTGGCACCATCACTCTTGGCTACCGACGGATCCTGATGAGTTTCCATAAACAATCCGTCCACTCCTACGGCCACTCCTGCCTTGGCAATAGTTTCAATCAACTGCGGCATTCCTCCTGTCACTCCTGAAGTCTGATTAGGTCTCTGCAGAGAATGCGTTACATCCAGAATAACCGGATAACCAAACGACTGCATCTCCGGAATACCCCGATAATCTACAACCAGATCCTGATATCCAAATGTCGTTCCGCGTTCCGTCAGCATTACCTGATCATTTCCCGCTTCAACGACCTTTTCAGCCGCAAAACGCATGGCTTCGGGAGAAAGGAACTGTCCTTTCTTGATATTTACAATCTTTCCCGTACGGGCAGCAGCCACCAGCAAATCAGTCTGCCGGCAAAGAAAGGCCGGGATCTGCAATACATCCACATATTCAGCCGCCATTTCAGCCTCCTGAGCTGCATGAATGTCTGTCACCACAGGAATATCGAATGTCTGACGCACTTTTTCCAACACCTTCAGAGCTTTTTCATCACCGATGCCTGTAAAAGAATCAAGACGTGAACGATTGGCTTTCCGGTATGATCCCTTAAATACATAAGGAATTCCCAGACGGTCTGTTACCTTTACAATATGTTCAGCTATACGAAGTGCCATTTCTTCGCCCTCTATGACGCAAGGGCCTGCCAGCAGAAAGAAATTATCTGCTTTTTTCAAATCTGTAATATTCTTTATCATAATTAATTCGGTATTATCAAGGTCAGTGCTTCAGGAGCTATCGTTACTTCAATCGGGAAATGACGGTCAAACCACAGACGTCCATCCAGACTGATCTCTGCATTCTGTGCACGCAATATCTTTACACAACGGGTACGATAAGGCTTTACAGTCTTATGATTCAGCAAACGTCCCCGCTGAAGCATCCACAGGCCGGAAATAAGCTGACGAAGTTCCGGACGGTAAATAACCGATACGTCCAGCCAGCCATTATAAGGAACGGCACTGGGAGTCAGCCCGTAACCACGGCCGCTTCCAATGGCAACAGCCATAATACGCCCGCGAATATGTTCGTCATTTACTTTCAGATGCATGCGATGCAGTTTACGCTGGAATGCAACCAGAAACAATGAAGACAGATACGAGATCAGAGGAATTCCCCAAAAACGGCGGGTTTCATTCGTTATGCGCACAATCGTTGCTCCCAACCCCATATAAACAGCATTCAGAAAATAACGTGACACATGCTTGTCGCCATCGTAACAACTGAATACTCCAACATCCACCTTGCGCAAACGACGGTTTATCAAGGTATCTACGGCTCCTTTATAGTCATCCGAATCAAGCCCCCAATATTTGGCAAAATCATTACCGATACCATTGGGAATGATTCCAAAAGCTATCTCATGCTTATTTTCTGCTTCTGACTCCAGAATACCATTTACGGCATCATTGATAGCTCCGTCACCTCCAACAACAATAATGGTCCGATAGCCGTTATTGGCTAACGTACAAGCCAGACGTTCAACTGAGCCAAAACCTTCAGACTGAACATAATCAAACTGTACATGCTGGCTTTCCATATAGTCACGAATCTCCTTCCAGCGTTTCTGCGCTTTCCGGCTTCCTGCTTTGGGGTTATAAATCACCCCCCATCTATTGGGTCCTACAGCCATAATCTATCGAGTTTTATCCATTAATTCTATAATCTTGTCTACTTTATCCTGCATACTCCACGTAGCATCTATCCAGTGAATTGTAAATCCTCTGCGTTCCATGCCCCGGAACCAGGTCATCTGACGCTTGGCAAACTGATGAATGGCTATCTCCAGCTGCTGAAACATTTCGTCATAAGTGAGCTGCCTTGTTACATACAGCGTCAGATATTTATATTCCAATCCATAATAGATCAAATCTTCCGGTGCGATGCCTTCATCCAGCAACGCACGGACTTCATCCACCATCCCTTCCTCCAGACGTTGCTTCAGACGGGAAGAAATCTTCTGACGGCGCAAGTCGCGATCAATATCCACTCCCACAATCAGGCTCCGGAGTTCCGGGAAAGAACGGGCTTCAGTCTCCTGATGCAAATAATACTCTTCTATTTCAATAGCCCGGATAGCCCGCTTCACCGTATCCACATCCGTAGAATTATGCAGTTTCTTGTAAGTGGCCAGCAAAGCCGTCAGTTCATCCAGACTCTTATCTGCCAGTCTGGAACGAAGTTCAGGATTTTCCGGTACCGGCAACAAACGATAACCTTTCAGAACCGACTCCAGATACATGCCCGTCCCTCCACACAAAACAGGGATCAGTCCGCGCGACCTGATATCTTCATAAGCCTTCAGGAAGTCACGCTGATATTCAAAGACATTATATTTATAGCCAGGTTCAACGATATCAATCAGATGATAAGGTATCTGCTGTCCGTCCACCACATAGTCCACAAGGTCTTTACCCGTTCCAAGATCCATTCTGCGGTATATCTGCCGGCTGTCTCCGCTGATAATCTCTGTATGCAGGCGTGCGGCGAGCGCAGCAGCAAGCGGAGTCTTTCCGGAAGCAGTAGGACCAAGAATCGTTATCAGATCATAATTCATATATCAGTAGCTGAAAAAAGTTTCGGACAACAAAGATAGCCTTTTTCTGCACACATCACATCTGTTTGCGCAAAAAAGTTCAGAAAGGTATAAAAAATAAAAGCCGCCCGGAATACCGGACGGCTTTTGATATAGGATTGTTTAACTGATTAGCAGTTTACTGAAGCCATGTGAGCGATCAGATCCAATACTTTGTTAGAGTAACCGATTTCGTTGTCATACCAAGAAACAACCTTAACGAAAGTATCAGTCAAAGCGATACCAGCTTTAGCATCGAAGATAGAAGTGTGAGTGTCACCCAAGAAGTCAGAAGAAACAACTGCATCTTCAGTGTAACCCAGGATACCCTTCAATTCGCCTTCAGAAGCTTCCTTCATAGCTGCGCAGATTTCAGCGTAAGTAGCCGGTTTAGCCAAGTTTACAGTCAAGTCAACTACAGATACATCCAGAGTCGGAACACGCATAGACATACCAGTCAGTTTACCGTTCAAAGCCGGGATAACTTTACCTACAGCCTTAGCAGCACCAGTAGAAGACGGGATGATGTTACCAGAAGCAGCACGACCACCTCTCCAGTCTTTCATAGAAGGACCGTCAACAGTCTTCTGAGTAGCAGTAGTAGAGTGAACTGTAGTCATCAAACCATCAGTGATACCCCATTTGTCGTTCAAAACCTTAGCGATCGGAGCCAAGCAGTTAGTAGTACAAGAAGCGTTAGAAACGAACTGAGTACCCTTAACGTAAGTCTTTTCGTTAACACCGCAAACGAACATCGGAGTGTCGTCCTTAGAAGGAGCAGACATTACAACATATTTAGCACCAGCTTCGATGTGAGCCTGAGCTTTTTCTTTAGTCAGGAACAGACCAGTAGATTCTACTACGTATTCAGCACCTACTGCATCCCATGCCAATTCTTTCGGATCTTTGCAAGCAGTTACACGGATTTCTTTACCGTTAACAATCAGTTTGCTGTTTTCAACGTCTGCTTCGATAGTACCGTTGAATTTACCGTGCATAGTATCATATTTCAACATGTAAGCCAAGTAATCAACCGGGCACAAGTCGTTAATACCTACGATCTGGATATCGTTTCTGTTCTGAGCTGCACGGAATACAAAACGGCCGATACGACCGAAACCGTTAATACCTACTTTAATCATTTTGTTTAATTTTAAAAGGTTTTATACTATAATTAAAACACTCACTTCATTTAAACTTCGCGGTTCACTCATCGAATTACCCGTTCCGTTTTTTACGATGCAAAAATACGTATTTCTTTTTGAAACGCAAGTATCTTTCCCTAATATTTTAATAAAAATTTATTGATGTACGACCTTATGCAAAAGCAATTTGCAATGACTTCACAACGATGAGACAGGCTGAAGCATACACCTTATTAATAATAGGACTATTTCAGACCTCTTGCTTTCCAGATACGTTCCTTAGCCGCATTGATTTGCTGAAGTTTCTCTTCCGCTGCACGACGAATATCTTCACCGAGCGTAGCAACACGGTCCGGATGATGCTTCAAGGCCAAACGGCGATAGGCTGCACGGACTTCGTCATCAGTCGCTGTAGGTTCAACTTCCAGCACTTTGTAAGCCTCAGCCAGAGAATCTCCTTTCAGGTTCAACATGGATTCCACTTCCTGAACGGACAGACCCATGGCTATTGCCACTTCCTTCAGGGCATCTATTTCTTCCATGCAGACATTTCCATCGCTCTGAGCTATCTGAACCAGGAAATTCAGCAGTTGAAGCCGTTCTTCATATCCCAGATTTGCAGCAATCTGCCGGCCACAATCATGAATGGTACGACGGAAAGACTGCGGATCGGTCTGTTCCATACGCTTCCGCTGCTCAAACAGATTCAGCAGAATCTGCTGTCCCTCTTCCACTGCAGCATCTCCAAAATTCATACGCAGGAAACGACGTACGAATTCCATTTCACTGTGCATGATACGCCCGTCCGCACGAATAATGTAGGAAGCCATCACCAGCATAGAAAACAGGAAACTGTTTCTCCGTCCTCCATACCCGGCATCTTCATAATCATTCATATTACCTCCGGCTGTGCGTTCTCCGCCTTGTTCCACCGAACCGGCAGCCGTATCAAAAAGGGAACCGATGGCAAAACCTGCCAAAGCTCCCAAAGGTCCCTGAGCCATAAACCCCAGGATACCTCCTATCCATTTTCCATATCCCATATTTTCTTTCTTTTTAAAATCCCGGACATCAGGGATTCCACCGCAAATTTAACGATTTCTTTCTAATTCACAATTTCCTGTTTCCATATCCTTCCCCGCTTCATCCGGTAAATCTTTTGAAAAACTCATGTTCTCTTTCCGTTTTTTGCTATTTTTGTAAAGTTTAAAGTTATCAAAATACACCGTATATGAAGTATATCAACATCGTAACATGCAGCCTGCTGGCCTGCTATGCCATGACATTCTCCACTGCTGGAGCTGAAAATATCCGCAAGAAGACTAAAAATGCAGCCGGAATAGAAGTTACCTATCAGAGCAGCTATAAAGGAAAAGTCATGCCCGGAGAACTGCTGATGAAAGTTGTCGGCAACGAAGTTTCCTTGAAACAAGTCCGTCCCGAGAAAGAAAAACCCCAGGAAGTACGCAAACAGGACAAGGCTCCCATTGTGGACAACTACATTGATTATCAAGCCTGCAAATCCTACAGAAGAGCTGAATTGCCCGACGGAAAAATCATCTCTTCTGCCACTCCCTTTGAATTCGGAAAAGGGTTCAAGGAAGTCGGAACGGAACAGATCATGGGACTGAACTGCAAGATTCTTCAGACTTCCATCAATTCAAATACCATCCAGATTTGGTATACAACGGATATTCCTTTCCGCGGAACTCCGCAGGCAAATGTCGGTGTACCCGACGGACTGGTTCTGAAAGTAGTCAGAAACGGAGACATGGTGCAGGAAGCTACAGCAATCCGCCCGGAAAAGAAAGCTGATGCTCCCCTCTTTCCTGAATCCTGGGGCGAAACAATGGATGCATCGGACTTCCAGTACACCATCAACCAGAGTGTCGTTATCAGCATTCCGGTATTCAGCGGACAAAGAATCTGCTTCAACGGAGCCAAATTGCCCGAAGAGGTGAACGATCAGGAATGTTACAGTGCTGCCGGAGGTACAATCATTCTAAAGAAAGTCAAACTGCCCGACTATGTAGCCAACCGGACTGTCTTCGTGGAAGTGGCCCAATACTCCGACGGGGATGCCTACGACCGCACCGGTTCCATTTTCCTCATTCCGACTGACAAGAAACAGTCTTTCCTGGATGCCCTGCGTGACCTGAACAGTGTTCCGGCTTTCCGCTCCGGCGAAACAGACTATCATGGTCTGGTTTCTACGGACAACTATAATGTTCCCATGGAACTGATGCGCTTTTTCACCGGCTTCGGTGTCAGAAGCTTTAACCACAACAAAGTACCGGGACAGAACTGGGTTGATTCAGTTGTCTACAAAAGTGAAGTTACTCCTCTGATTGAACGGCTGAGCGGCGAAGCCTGGATCGGAGCCTACATCGGCAACTGGGATACCAAGGGACACCGGCTTTCCCTGAAACTGAAATACTATCCGGACGAAGAACACCGGGTTTACAAATCCATTCCGCTGTTCAACACAGTCAATTATATGGAACAGGCAGGACAGCCTTATCCGATTTTCATGCTGAACGACTCGCTGAAGGCAACCTTCACGCTGAAGGAACCGGTGAAAAACGCCAAGCTTTATTACGTGACAACCGGACACGGAGGATGGGGAAACGGCGACGAGTTCAACCAAAAGCCCAACACCATCTATCTGGACGGAGAAAAAGTCATTACCTTCATTCCGTGGAGAGACGACTGCGGAACTTACAGAAACTGGAATCCCTGCTCCGGTAATTTCTCCAACGGACTTAGTTCTTCCGACCTGAGCCGTTCCAACTGGTGCCCGGGCACGGTTACCAATCCGGAATATATCTATCTGGGCGATCTGGATGCCGGTACACATACCATCACGGTCAAGATTCCTCAAGGAGCACCCGAAGGAGGCAGCAACAGCTACTGGTGCATTTCCGGAACCTTGATTTACTGATCCGTTCTCCCATCAGAAAATCGCCATCGCTCTTTGCTGGAGTTATGGCGATTTTTGTACAAATCAATCCCAGGGAAAGACCGTCAGACAAGCCCCCGAGCTTTTTTAAAAACGATTCGACGTATTCATTAAAAGCCCGAAGCGTTTGAATGAAAAGCCCGAGACGTTTTTAGTGCCCGATTCAAGGCATTGAAGTTCCAATAAATTCATCCTGCAACGCGATTCTGTTCTTTATACGAGGATATTCACAAAATTTTCGTATCTTTGCAGAAATGTTATTTTAACCCGAAAAACTTTATGCAGGAAAAAATTATTATTCTCGACTTCGGTTCACAGACCACGCAGCTTATCGGCCGTCGTGTACGCGAACTGAACATGTATTGCGAGATTGTTCCCTACAACAAGTTTCCTCACAACGACCCGTCTGTCATTGGCGTCATCCTTTCAGGAAGTCCCTTCTCTGTTTACGATGAAAAGGCTTT
This sequence comes from Phocaeicola coprophilus DSM 18228 = JCM 13818, assembly GCF_000157915.1. Lineage (GTDB taxonomy): Bacteria > Bacteroidota > Bacteroidia > Bacteroidales > Bacteroidaceae > Phocaeicola > Phocaeicola coprophilus. The sequence continues at coordinate 46,884 of NZ_EQ973635.1, forward strand.
CAAGGTAGACCTGAGCGGAATCCGCGGTAAATATCCTATTCTGGGTATCTGCTACGGCGCACAGTTCATGGCTTACACAAACGGCGGAAACGTAGAACCGGCAGGTACACGTGAATACGGACGTGCTCATCTGGCCAAGTTCAACCACGAAAACCCGTTGCTGAAAGGTATCCGTGAAAACTCTCAGGTGTGGATGAGCCACGGAGACACCATCACAGCTATTCCGGAAAACTTTGAGATCATCGCTTCGACCGACAAGGTTGCCGTTGCTGCTTATCAGGCAAAAGGTGAGAAACTTTGGGGTGTACAGTTCCATCCGGAAGTATTCCATAGCGAAGATGGTACGCTGATGCTGAAGAACTTCGTAGTGGACATCTGTGGCGGAAAACAGGACTGGAGTGCCGCTTCATTTATCGAAACAACTGTTGCCGAACTGAAAGCCCAGCTCGGAAATGACAAGGTTGTTCTGGGATTGAGTGGCGGTGTTGATTCTTCAGTAGCTGCCGTATTGCTTAACAAAGGCTATCGGAAAGAACCTGACCTGTATCTTCGTTGACCACGGTATGCTGCGCAAGAACGAGTTCCGCAACGTATTGCATGACTATGAATGTCTGGGACTGAACGTTATCGGTGTAGATGCCAGTCAGAAATTCTTCTCAGAACTGGCCGGTGTAACCGAACCGGAAAAGAAACGCAAGATCATCGGTAAAGGCTTCATTGATGTATTCGATGAAGAAGCTCACAAGATAAAAGACGTGAAGTGGCTGGCACAGGGAACAATCTATCCCGACTGCATCGAATCACTGTCCATCACCGGAACAGTCATCAAGAGTCACCACAACGTAGGCGGACTTCCCGAGAAAATGAATCTGAAGCTCTGTGAACCTCTGCGTCTGCTGTTCAAGGACGAAGTAAGACGTGTAGGACGTGAGCTGGGTATGCCGGAACATCTCATCACCCGCCATCCTTTCCCGGGTCCGGGTCTGGCTGTACGTATTCTTGGAGACATCACTCCGGAAAAAGTACGCATCCTGCAAGATGCCGACGATATTTTCATTCAGGGATTGCGTGACTGGAAGGTAAAAGACGAAAACGGCAACGAAACCTCCCTGTATCATCAGGTATGGCAGGCCGGAGTAATCCTGCTTCCGGTTCAGAGCGTAGGTGTAATGGGTGACGAACGTACTTACGAACGTGCCGTTGCCTTACGTGCCGTGACCAGTACCGATGCCATGACTGCCGACTGGGCTCATCTGCCTTATGAATTCATGGCCAAGGTATCAAACGACATCATCAACAAGGTGAAAGGTGTCAACCGCGTATGCTATGACATCTCGTCAAAACCACCTGCCACAATCGAATGGGAATAAAACAAGCCCTATTTAAAGCATATTCAGATAGCCTCAACCCAACAAAGGTTGGGGCTATTTCTTTATATATTCCGATCCGTGAAATATACTGATGCTTTTCCTGGTCAATGGCATTTGTAAATGCGTACCTTGCACTTTCACATATGAATTCTGCACCTGTTCTGATATTTACACAGCATGTAATTATTATAGGAACATTCAGTAAATAGAATTTTAAATTTATTTTGCTATGAAGAAACTCTTTTACATTATTATTCTAGGTTGTATGTATTCATGTAGCAGTGGTGAGAAACATCCTGATGGAATAGAAGATATATTTGTTTCCCTGGAAGACAAAAGTCTCACTATCGACAAACCGGCTTTTGAAACATTCGATTATGTAAAACTAGAAATGACCTCTGAATCTGTAATAGGCGATGTATCAAAAGTAGTGATAGGCAATGAAAGGATTTATGTCTTGTCTCTTATAGATCCGCGGATATTTATATTTTCATTGGATGGGAAATACATAAACAGCCTCAAAAGGGGCAATGGACCGGGAGAAGTTCTTTTTGTCAGTGATTTTGAGTATAGAAACAATAACCTATATGTTCTTGACAACTACAGAAGTATTAAACAGTATGACTCTGACGGTAATTATATAGCAGAGAAATACAAACTTGACAGTCCGTATTTTTCTTTTACTCAAGTAGATGATGATTGTTTGTGGCTGTTTGATTCCAATATAAATGGAAAAAGCAATCATTTCCTCTATTATCAATCTGAAACAGATAGTACTTATGGTATCAGTAAACCCAATTCAATAAAAGGAAAACCGTTTGTATACTATAACTTTTATAATAACGGTATTGTTTCCTTACCGGTTTGCGATACAATTTATTCAATCAAGGCTGATAAACTTAATCCGGAGTATGTGGTCCATTTCAAAGGTAGAAACTTCTTTGAGATGATTTCTGAGAAAAAAGATATGTCAGATGATGAATTCGGGAAAATAAATAGAGATAAAACAGCTTACCGTTGGATTAAGGATGTCACACCATATAAGTCGGGTATATACTTTGCTTTCAACTATGATAAGACTTATTTTGTAAAGCATGAAAACCGTATGACTGAAATATATACACGACTGGTGGAAGGTTTGCCTGATATTAATGTGGCAGCAGTAGGTTATACAGATAATCAGATAATATATTCTTTGTCTTCCATGAATCTGTTGGAATATAAAGACAATAACGACATACCCGATGATGATAAGTTGAAATCATTGTATTCCAGTATTCAGAATGAAGAGGACAATCCATATCTGATTTTGGTTCCTACGAAATAAAAAAATATCAATTCCCCGGTAAATAATATGTAATATAGATAAAACAAATATCTTATGAGAAAGACAAACATTTGGTTTCTAAACCTATTATTTTTTACAGGTATAGGCCTGGGAAGCTGTAATCAGGCAGACAAAGACAGTAAATATATTACTGTTAATGTAAATGAGAATTACCCCGAAAAGGAATTAGTCCTTCAGGACTTTATGGACGTTGAGTATATTCCGTTGGAAACTACAGATGAATTCATTACGCAAGGAGCTGTATTGTCAATCGGTGATAAATATATATTGATAAAAAACTATGTCAATGATGGAAATATATATGTCTTTGACAGGAAAACCGGTAAAGGAATAAGAAAGATAAACAGAAAAGGACAGGGTGGAGAAGAATATGCTTTCATTGTAAGTGCCGCTCTGGATGAAGATAATGAAGAGATTTTTGTCAATTCCACAAAGAAAATACTGGTATATGATTTGTCCGGCAATTTCAAGCGTAGTTTCAATACTGCTGATGATGCGGATTATATGGATGTCTTCAATTATGACAAGAATAATCTCATCTGTTATGATATGACAGTATATTATAGGGACGGAGAAGAAAAGGAGAAGGAATTCTATCATTCCATTATATCGAAGCAGGACGGCAGTGTTACCCGTGGTATTTCAATTCCATTCAAAACAGTCAAGGCGCCGTTTGTACGTCAGGGAGATGTCATAGCAGCAATCCCAGTACGTGCCCTTATACCTTGTCAGGATAACTGGCTTCTTGTCGAGACATCATCCGATACTATTTATAGCTATAGACCGGACAAGAATCTGTTGAGTCCTTTCATCGTCAGACAGTCGTCTGGTGAACCGGACGTACTTATCACAATGGGGCCTGTAACAGACAGATATTATTTTTTTAAGAAAATAGAAAAGAAGTTTGACTTTTCAAAAGGTAATGGATTCCCGACTACAGACCTGATGTATGATAAAGAAGAAGATTCATTTTTCGAACCAGTGATATTCAATGCCGATTATATAAATAAACAGGAAGTGAATGTGACAGAAAACGTCGGCAATGGAGATGTTGCTACCTATCAGAATTTGGCAGCAGACCGACTTGTAGAGGCATATGCCGATAATAAGCTGAAAAGTCCGCTAAAGGAAATTGCAGAAAAATTGAATGAAGAATCAAATCCTGTTGTGATGCTTATAAAATATAAAAAATAGAAGCCTGGGTGTATAGTTCGATATGCACTTCCTTTTTATATAAAATGTACCTGAAAAAAGCAAAAACAGACCAAAACCATTCTTCCCGTTCAAGTGTTATATTGATATATTATCCATTTTAAAAAGGAAAGAATATGAAGAAGTTGACATTACTTATTGTCTGTCTGATTGCCGGAATGGCAACAGCAGCAGCACAGAGTCAGGGTGACAAGGCACTCGGTCTGAATTTGAATTATGCCAGTGAAACCTCCTTCGGTCTGGGCGGAAAATTCCAGTATAATCTGACCAACCATGTACGAATCGAGCCGGAATTCAATTACTATTTCAAGCACGATTATGTTTCCTTCTGGGATCTGGGAGTAAACTTCCATTACCTCTTCCCCGTTGCGGCTGATGTGGCTATCTACCCGGCTGTAGGATTGGGATATGCCAATGCAAAGGCTCATTTCGACGAATATTCTGCTTCCGACGGAAAGTTTCAGGCCAAGTTTGGAGTAGGAGCTGACTTTAAACTGGGTTCTGCCTGGAAACTGAACATTGAACCCAAATATCAGTTAGTGGACGGATTCGACCAGTTCATCATAAATGTCGGACTGGCTTACTGCTTCTGATCCGGCAAAATCAAATGCACCCGCTTCCCGGACAATCCGGAAAACGGGTGCATTTCTTTATTACCTGACAGGCACTGCTTAATCGTCAATGTCTACCACACGCATCTGAGAGTCGAAAGAGATTTCCCAACGGTTGGACAGCTTCACTTCATATCCCTTACGGTCACGTTCGATACGAAGAATCTTGGCATCCGGATAGTTGGTTTTCACATAATCACGGATAGCAGCAGGAACAATCTTTGAAGGTACTTCGCTTTGTGAACACTTCACTTCTGTCCATTCTCCGGACTTGTCGAATTCCACCTTTTCGCCATTTGTGAAAATGACATCATAGGTTTTATAGAACAAATCACTCTCCTGCTTAGCCAACGCCACTTTGTGGCTCTTGAAATAAGTGGTCAGGAAGGTCTGGGCCTTTGTCGGCAACTGTCCAACCTGGATCGGTTTGTCATTATCAGCCAAAGCAACTGAAGACATTGTAAACACACACACCAATAAAAAAACTAACTTTTTCATACACCTTTGTTTTTAAGAGATTAATCATTCATTTAATTTTCTAATACAAAGGTGCGACAGGAATCTGAAAAGAATCTGGAATCAGAAGAAATTTTCAGGAAAAATGCAAAATTCTTTTCTGAAAGCCTGTTCCGCAATATAAACACCTATCCAACTCTTTCCGATCCGGAACGGCTGACCGTAAACCGATGCATGCCCTCAGTGAATTCGTAACGGATATCCAGCCCGCTTGACTTGCAGACAGACTCAGCCAAAGCCAGCCCCAGTCCCGTAGAACCTTCTTTCTTATGGCCCTGATAAAAACGTTCAAAGATACGCTCACTGTCAAGGGGCTGCTCACCGCTATTGGCGACAACCATTGATTCCGTCGTAAAGAGAATACGGATCACGCCCCCTTCCGTCACATGTACAAAGGCATTTTTCAGCAGGTTGGTCAGCAGGACTGAAGCCAGCGATTCACTCATCATGACCGTAAACTCACCTTCCGTAATCACTTCCACCGAAACACCCCGGTAAGCATACACTTCCTTATAATCTTCCAGGTATTGCTCCAGCAGATGATTATAACATATATCCTTTACATCGGAAAACTGCCGGTTCTCGATCTTGCAGAGCAAGAGCAAAGAACGGTTCAGACGCGTCAGACGTTCAAGCGTTTCATGCGTCTTTATCAACTCTCCCAACTGCTTTTCGCTGAGATTGCCTTCTTCCATCAGCATTTCCAGACGGTTCCGGCAGATAGCCAAAGGTGTCTGCATCTCGTGGGATGCATTTCCGATAAACAGTTTCTGCTGTTCATACAGTTTCTCACTGCGCTCTGCCGAAAGAGTCACGGCTTCATTCAGCTTGCGGAACTCATAAATGCGGGTATTATTCTCCAATGGAGCATTCGAACGGCCGAGCCGATAGGCATCCAGCCAGGCCAGCAAGCGGTACAAAGGATGCATATTTCTCCGGAACACCCATACGTTCAACAAAATAACGGCCAGCAGCAACAGTACATAAAGAAAGACAATCCACCCCAGAATAGCTCTCTGCAAATCAGCTTTCTCGATGGTAGGCGTATAAACGACCAGCTCCATAAAGCGGTTTCCTTCGGCCTCGAAGATGGTAGTCAGTACACGAGCCGGTTCCTCTTCGTCCTTCTCTGTGATATAAACCATTTCATCGTGATAAGAAATCCGGGGATACATCCGGGCATACGACTCGCTTACTTCATAAAGGAAATACTGGTTGTTGGAGCCATTGCTACGGGCAGGAAGTTCCTCACCGGAAAGCCATCTGAGGATCAATGCCTCCGAATAGTCTTCCAGCGAATCATCCACCTCGTCATTGACTTCTTCCATCACGGCCAGATAAAACAGTCCGGCCCATAAGGTAAGTATCACAATGAGTGCGGCGGACATACGCCCCAGAATCAGATGAAACAGTTTCATTCTACGACAAACTTATAGCCAAATCCATATACAGACTTAAGCTCCGGAGTAGCACCGGCTTCTTTCAGGCGCTTACGGAGATTCTTGATCTGCGTATAGATGAAATCAAAGTTATCTACCTGATCAATATGATCTCCCCATACAGACTCTGCCAGTGTATTCTTATTGACCAGTCTGCCGGGACGGCACATAAAATAATATAGGATATCGTATTCCTTACGGTTCAGATCGACTTCCTTTCCCTCAACCATCACCCGGAAACGATCGGGAAATACCTCAATGTTTCCAAAGCGCAAGCTCTGCTCTCCTTCCCGCTGATTCCTCCGCAACAGGCTCTTGATACGTGCATGAAGTTCGGCCAGATGAAAAGGTTTGGGCAGATAATCATCTGCACCCAGATCCAGTCCCTGCACCTTGTCTTCCAGTGAATCCTTGGCTGAAAGAATAATGACATTCGTCCGCTTGCCCATCGCCTTCAGTTCTTCCAGCAGATCAAGTCCGCTTCCGTCGGGCAGCATGATATCCAGCAGAATGCAATCATAATCGTAATCTTCTATTTTACACAGGGCTGTCCGATAGTCAGGAGCCTGGGATACGACATAGCGTTCCTTTTCCAGCGAACGGGTGGTAATCTCCCTCAGGTCGGCATCATCCTCTACAATCAGTATTTTCATTGGCTTTTGTTTTAAAGTATCTGTATCCGGACATCCAGTCCGTCTGAATGCAAAGATAGCCAATTCCACGACACGGCAAAGCGAAAGCCCCGGGCTTTTTCCGCAAACAAAAAACACGGCCTGTACATACAGGTGCAGACTTTTTCAATCCACACCTGCTGTACAGGCCGTCATTCTATATATCTTTCCGGTTTACTTAGTCCTTGTTGAACCAGCGTACATAGCAGAAGTCCTGACGATGGGGCAGTGCCTCATGTTTCGGGAACATACGGTATGCAACCTTGAAGCTTCCGGAGTTAGACAGGCTGTGAGTTACCTTGAAGGTAAACAGATTACCGTCTCTGTGAACCATTTCCATCGGTTCTACTGAATAAACGTATTCCTTGCCTTCAGCGGTAGTGTAAGTTGTTACCAGTTCAATGCCCACTGCATCATCCAGGCCTTTTTCGTCAACCACACAAGTGATAACATATTCCTTACCGGTTTCAATGTTACCTTTGTGAAGGTCTTCGCACTTATCCATAGAAACGACTTCGATGGAATCCCACTTTTCAGCCACTTCTTCTTTCCATTTGGCGATTTCCTTAGCCTTAGCATAATCGTTGGCTGCCAGTTCATGGAAACGAGCAGCTTCCTTGCCATAGAATTTAGTGAAGTAATCATCCAGCTGACGCTTCATGGTGTAATGAGGAGCTACCTGTGCGATAGAGTTCTTGATAGTCTTCACCCAGCCTTCAGAATATCCCTTCTTGTTACGTGCATAGTAAAGCGGCAGGATTTCAGTTTCCAGCAAGCTGTAGATTGTAGCAGCATCCAGCTGATCCTGGTGTTCCTGATTCTGGTAAGTACGTTTTTCAGTCAGTGCCCATCCGGCTCCTTCACGGTAACCTTCCAGCCACCATCCGTCAAGTACAGACAAGTTTACAACACCGTTCATCAAAGCTTTTTCACCGGAAGTACCGGAAGCTTCCAACGGACGAGTCGGAGTGTTCATCCAGATATCTACACCAGAAACCAGACGACGAGCCAGTTTCATATCGTAGTTTTCAAGGAAAATAATCTTACCGAGGAATTCAGGACGGTTAGAGATTTCCACAATCTTCTTGATCAGACCCTGACCGGCACCATCGTGGGGATGAGCCTTACCTGCAAACAGGAACTGTACAGGGTAATCAGGATTGTTCACGATCTTGGCCAGACGATCCAGGTCTGTGAACAACAGATGTGCACGCTTGTAAGTAGCAAAACGACGTGCGAAACCGATCAACAGTGCGTTAGGATTGATCTTGTCCATCAGAGAAACCACACGCGACGGATCACGCTGGTTCTTCAGCCATGTATCACGGAACTGGTTACGGATATAGCCGATCAGCTTGTTCTTCAAAGCTACACGAGTCTTCCAAACTTCTTCATCGGGTACATTGTAGATAGCTTCCCAGATCTTTTCATTTGACTGGTCGTGCAGGAAGTTCTTGTCGAAGTATTTTGCATAAAGTTTCTTCCATTCAGAAGCACACCAGGTCGGGAAGTGTACACCATTGGTTACATAACCTACATGATTTTCTTCAGGGAAATAACCTTTCCAGATACCTGAGAACATTTCCTGTGAAACTTTACCATGCAGCCAGCTTACACCGTTCACTTCCTGACAAGTGTTGCAGGCGAATGTAGACATACAGAAACGTTCGTTAGGATCACCCGGGTTAATACGGCCCAGATCCATCAGATCCTGCCAGGTAATACCCATACGCTGCGGATAACCTCCCATATACTTGCCGAACAGACCTTCGTCGAAGTAGTCATGACCAGCCGGAACCGGAGTATGAACAGTGTACAGAGAAGAAGCACGTACAACTTCCAGAGCCTCGTCGAATGACATGCCGCTTTCTACATAATCGCACAAGCGCTGTACGTTACACAGGGCAGCGTGACCTTCATTGCAGTGATATACATCTTTCTTGATGCCCAGACGTTTCAGCAACAGCACACCACCGATACCCAGCAGAATTTCCTGCTTCAGACGGTTTTCCCAGTCACCACCATACAACTGATAAGTAATCGGACGGTCGAATTCGCTGTTCATTTCGTTATCTGTATCCAGCAAATACAAAGGTACACGACCTACGTTTACTTTCCATACATATGCATGAACATAATAGTCCAGATAAGGAACATCAAGAACCAGAGGCTGTCCGTTTTCATCTTTAACGCGGTCCAGAGGCAGGCTGCCGAAGTTCTGTGCTTCATAATTTGCAATCTGCTGTCCGTCCATAGACAGGCTCTGAGTGAAATAGCCGTAACGATACAGGAAACCTACACCACACATATCGACATTGCTGTCTGATGCTTCTTTCAGGTAGTCACCGGCCAGGATACCCAAACCGCCGGAGTAGATCTTCAGTACGTGAGTCAATCCATACTCCATACAGAAGTATGCAACAGAAGGACGTGAAGCATCGGGCTTCACATCAATATATTCTTTGAATTTCTTATATACCTTGTTAATCTTGGCAAGAACAGCTTCGTCAGAAGACAGATCTTCCAGTTTTTCATAACTTATACGCTCCAACAAAGCAACCGGATTCTGTCCGACAACGCTCCACAATTCAGGATCCAGAGAACTGAACATTTCAGTTGCCTCATCATTCCAGGCCCACCAGATATTGCGAGCCATTTCTTCCAGCATCTTCAAGGATTCCGGAATGTGGGATTTCACATTTACTTCCTTCCAGCAAGGAACATTCGCATAATTTGTCTTGATTTTCATATCTCTCAATAATGCTTTAAGTTAAAAATCAGATTCACTGTTACAAAGCAAGGCGTTTCTCAGCATTGCGCAAAGCAATGTCATAAGCCTCATAATAATACTGTATGAAATGTTTCCACAGTGCCTTTTCGGCAATTGCTGCCGCGTTCTTCCGTATTTTCTTGATTTCAGCTGCACTCAGGGCAGAGAAATCTGAAACTGTATCTTTTATGACGTCAGCCACTTCAGAATAGTTGTAGTCTGTACGATGGATCACCTTTACGCCGTCAGCCAGTTCGCTGAAACGTCCTTTCAAGGAGTTAACCCATAAGCCAAACCCGGCCAGATCTGTCGTAACTGTCGGTACGTGGAAAGCGATGCTTTCCAGCGGAGTATATCCCCAAGGTTCATAGTAAGACGGATATACACTCAGGTCATATCCTAAAATCAGGTCATAATAATGCATGTTCCAGATACCGTCGTTTCCATCCAGATAGCAAGGTACAAAGATAACCTTGACCTTTGATTCCGGTGCATTCGACATGTTCAAATACTTCAGCATGTCAAGTACCTGGTCATGATTCATGTTATGCAGCCAGTGGGTAATGAAAGGAACCTCCAGAGGAGTCGTAAACTGTTCCTTGCTCTTCAGACGGGCTATCAGGTCTTCACGGGGATCGCCCACCCATCCGGGCACATTGATAAATGCCAGAACATCACGCTTCAGATTCTTGTCGCGGGTCAGCCGGTTCAAGGATTCCAGATAAACGTTGATACCCTTGTTCTTGAATTCATAACGGCCACTGGTTCCGACAATCAGTGTTTCGTCGGTCAATTTTGTACCCAGAAGCTTGTTCGCCAGATTCAGCATAGCCTGACGGGCTTTCTTACGACGTGCAACAAACGTATTCCCTTTGGGCACAAAGTCATCCTCAAAGCCGTTCATCAGAACCACATCTGCCGACTTGTCAAGCAGTTCACGACATTCATTGTTGGTGATTTCACTGACTGTTGTAAAACAATCAACATGGTGTGCAGTCTGTTTTTCAATGGAATGCTTCGATTGCATATTCAATTCACCAGCCATCTGGTCGCCATTATATGCAAACAAATAGTCATACAAAGGTTTGTTGTTTCCGGCAATCGAGCGTCCGATAGAAGTCGCATGAGTAGTAAAAATTGTTGCTATTTCCGGCACATGCTTGCGCAGATAAAGTGCTCCCAGACCGGTCATCCATTCATTAGCATGATAGACTACCCGATCCTTCTTGCTTAAGCAATGCCGATAAAAACTTTCTACAACTTTTCCTGCAGCATATGCAAACATGGAGGCCTCGTCGTAATCACCGTAAGCATGAAGTGAATCTACCTGAAAATCGCACCAGGCCTGCCCGTAAATATCATTCTTCTGAGCATAGAAAGGAGTGAAATCAACCAGGATTGTAATGGGAGATCCCGGTATATTCCAACGACCGACGCGTATCTTCAATCCATCACTCTCCCGTGCATATGCACACCAGTCTTTCAAACAATTTTCATCCTCAGAGAATAAAGGATTTTCCTTACCCGACCATACATCCGGACCAATGAAAAAGATCTTATCAGGAAATGCATCCTGCAATGTCTTTGCCCTTGTTGAGAGAACCGTGTAAATACCTCCCACCTTATTACACACTTCCCAACTGGATTCGAAAATGTAATCGGGCTTCAAAAGCTCTATCATCATCATCTTTAATATTTTCTAAATCAGTCGCGAAGGTATAAAAAAAGTATGGATTTTTAAAGTTTTTATAGACCTAATTCGACTATTCATATTCATTTTATTCAAGAATATCGACCAAGATGTCATTCTTTTTACACTGGAATGTCCGTCCGGCCATTTGTATGCTGTCAGAAAGAAACTCAAAATGCCTCGTCAGCATCGTCTGCACGATTCGCCCGCAACGACCGCACGATTCTGCCCCAACGACCGCATAATTTGCCCGCAACGACTGCATGATTCTGCCCCAACGACCGCATAATTTGCCCGCAACGACTGCATGATTCTGCCTCAGTGACCGCACGATGAAAAAGC
>NZ_EQ973635.1:60255-68126 GCF_000157915.1 Phocaeicola coprophilus DSM 18228 = JCM 13818
TAAGCCGGACACGGCAATCCGTGTCCGGCTATCTATTTCATCAGGCCAAGCAAGTTAAGCCAGAGCAGAACCCATCAAGAAAGTAGCAGCCAAAGCTACAATTGCATACAATTCAGGGAATACAGCCAGAATCAATGTATTACCGAATACATTGTGACCCTGTCCGATGGCAGCAATACCGTTGGCACAAACCTGTCCCTGACGGATGGCAGAGAACAAGGCTACCAGTCCCAGACCAATACCGGCACCCAGCACGGCACAAGCCTGAATTGCTGTCATTTCCGGTGTCAGCACACCAAAAATATTCTGGAACATGAAGTAACCGGCAAAACCATACAGACCCTGAGTACCCGGAAGCGCTGTCAGCACCAGGAAATTACCGAATGCACTGTCATTTTTCTTCAACGCACCGATTGAAGCGTTACCGGCAATAGTCACACCATAGGCACTACCAATACCTGACAAACCAACCATAATCGCAATGCCAATGTAGGCAATCAAAAGATTCATTTCCATAATTCAATTATTTTTTAAATTTTTAATTCGTATTACTTTTATTCACTAATTACTTCTTTCTTAAAGGGTTTGTATTCTTTTCCACCACCCTCATAACCGGAATTCTTGAAGAATTCCACGAATGTCAGACGCATGGGGTGAACCATTGCACCCAGTACATTCATAAAGATATTGATGCTGTGACCGATCAGGAAGATCAGAGCCATGACAATCGGACCTGCAATGATATTATCGGGACTCATACCTGCTGCCAGACTGTTGAACACACTGGCCAGGATACCTCCGGACAAACCGAGGGCAAACAGACGTACATACGAGAGCACATCACCCAGCAGACCGGTAGCCATATTGTAGCTGTCCCACAGTCCCAGTCCGATGTTGACAAAAATATTTTTGTCCGGACTGTTGTACAGGTAGGCCATCAGCAAGCCGATACCCAGGAGCACCAGATGTACCGTACCTCCCATAGCCATACAGGAAGGGAAAGCAAAGGCAAAAGCCGTGCTGACAAGTACCAGAATCCATCCGATCGTTGCTACCGCATATTTGAAGCCCAGCTGAATGGTCTGATTCACGGCCTTCAGAATCATACCGAAGATAATCTGAATACCTCCCAGAATCAGAGAAAGGTTAAACATCTGCTGGTTATCCAGTGAAATGGATTCCTTCAGACTCTGGAAAAGAGGCAACTGAATGTCGTACAGATTAAATCCGAAGCAGGTTCCTGTGAGCAGACCACAAACCATTGTGGAAGCTCCGAGCAACTGTACCAGTGTAAGCACCGGTTTCATCGAATCACTCACCTGCTTAGCTGCCAGGCGATAAATCGTGACAGCCAGCACCATGAACAGTCCGTAACCGGAATCTCCCAGACACAGGCCGAAGAACAGCATAAAGAACGGAGCAAAATACGGAGTCAGATCCAGTTCTCTGTATTTGGGCAACATATAAAGTCGCATGATCGGTTCAAACAGACGGGCAAACTTATTGTTCGCCAACAAGATAGGAACATCATCGTCCGGTGTCGGATCTGCAATCTCATAATAAGCATTGCTGGTGTTCAGATACTCCTGTATCTGGCCGACAGAAGCCGCAGGTGCCCATCCTTCCAGCAGCAACAGTTTGTTGTCTGCCAGTGAGTCAGCACTCAGTTCCACTTTGGAGAACTCTATCTGCGCATGTACAGAGGCCTGAGCTGCTTCCAGATCGGGCACTGCCGTTGCGGCCAGTTCTTCCATCCGCTTGTGTATATCAGCTTCTTTCGTCACAATCGCAGCCTTGTTCTCCTTCAGTGATGCAAGCGACTTGTCCGGAAGCCGGACTGCTTCCACCTCCAGTTCCACCGGTGAATTTACCGGAGTTACCGTGATAAAATAAAGCCGCGAACCAGACTGGCTGATGATCATCGCATGATATTCCGTCATCCATTCTTCCTTGAAGAGCTTTTCCGGACAGACATAGAAATCAATGCGATAGCCGGCTTCTGCCAGACGGGCCAGATCACGCGGCTCAAAGTTTCCCCACGGTTCCAGCACAGCAATGTCCTTGTCTGTCAGCTGAGCCTGATGACTCAAGCGCTGCATCTCCTGCTGCAAGGCTTCGATTTCCTTCAGGGCTTCTTCTCCTTTACGGACATCGCCTGCATGGGAAGCGCCAGCCAGAACACCCATGCCGCGAAGAGTTTTCACCGCTGCCGCATAACGTGACGACAAACGGATGCTGTCCTGCAGTTCGGCATTTCCGGCACCACCCTGAGCTTTCTCAACCACATGAACGACTCCGACTTCACGGATTTCTTTCAGGAAATCTTCATATTCCTTGTGATAGACCAAAAAGGTCAGTTTCTTCATTTTAGCAATCATACCTCAGCCTCCTTTCTTTTCTCCTGGATGGATTTCAGGATCTTCTGAGAAGACTTGGACAAATTCTCTTCGTCTTCCATGAAACGCTTAATCTTTCTCAAGGCATCCTGATAACCCGGAATCTGTACCTTCTCAAAAAGATTAACCTTCTGAGTGGTTTTCTTTCGGGCATGTTCCAGCAACCCCAGCTTGGCCAGCGTAAATTCCCGCTCAATGGCAGTCTGTGCCAGGCCTTTCAACAAGTGAATGCCGTCGGCATACCATTTGGGACTACAGAAAAAGCTGAACGGACGGATCTCAAAGTCCACCTCTTCCAGCAAGGGAACTCGGACGCCTGCAATCTTGCGTACGCCCAGATGAACATCCTTCACTTTCACCAGTGAAGCATCAAATTCATTCCAGAGAGCGAACATGGCTTCGTATGCCTGGATCTGCTGTTCCAGGCGTTCCTCCAACTCCACTGCTTCAGTCTTGCAACGCTTCACCTCCAGACGTAGCGCACTCTCCTTGTTCTTGATGATAGGCAGCGTACGCAAACGGATCTTGAGCTGTTTCTCAAGCTGCTGCAACGAAGTTTTGTTATATTGAAATTTTATAGCCATTCTCTGTAAGTTTTAACTAAATCACTTTTTCCAGTACTGATCCACAAATTCTTTCTTGATGTTGACTTCCTCGGGCTTGAAATATTTGCTGAACAGTCCCCAGGTCACATCAAGCATTTCAGTGGTATTCAGATTGACATCGATGGCCAGCAACTGATTGGCATAATCCTTTGCAAAAGCCAACGCACGCTCATCATAGTTGGTCAGGTCGAAACCGTTTTCCATCTTTGTCTTTGCATTGGCAGCATCAGCATACAGACGAACCGCAGCATTCATCACCTGCGGATGATCCTTACGGGTCTTCTTTCCACTTACCAGCTGTTTCAGACGAGACAGAGAACGGAACGGATCGACAATTACCTTACCGATATCACTGTCACGACGCAGGAAAAGCTGACCTTCGGTGATATAACCGGTATTATCAGGAACAGCATGCGTAATATCGCCTCCTGACAATGTGGTAACGGCAATAATGGTAATGGAACCTCCTGAAGGGAACTGTACGGCTTTCTCGTAGATCTTTGCCAGATCGGAATAAAGAGAACCCGGCATAGAGTCCTTCGAAGGGATCTGGTCCATACGGTTGGATACGATAGCCAGCGCATCAGCGTAAGAAGTCATATCGGTCAGCAAGACCAGTACCTTCTGATTGTGTTCTACCGCAAAGTATTCAGCAGCTGTCAGAGCCATGTCCGGAATCAGCAGACGTTCTACCGGAGGATTCTCTGTCGTATTCACGAAACTGATGATACGGTCAAGGGCACCTGCATTCGAGAACACATTCTTGAAATACAAATAATCATCATTGGTCATACCCATACCGCCCAGAATAATCTTGTCGGTTTCGGCACGTAAGGCCACATTGGCCATCACCTGGTTGAAAGGCTGGTCCGGATCGGCAAAGAAGGGGATCTTCTGTCCGGATACCAGGGTGTTGTTCAAGTCGATACCAGCAATACCCGTAGCGATCAGTTCGGACGGCTGCTTACGGCGTACCGGATTCACAGACGGTCCTCCAATCTCAACTTCCACTCCTTCAATCTCCGGTCCTCCGTCAATCGGATCACCAAAAGCGTTGAAGAAACGTCCGGCCAGTTGCTCGCTCACTTTCAATGTAGGAGACTTGCCCAGGAATACAACTTCGGCATTTGTCGGAATACCTTCCGTACCCTCAAACACCTGCAAAGTCACTTCATCACCGGCAATCTTCACCACCTGGGCCAGCTTGCCGTTTACCATAGCCAGTTCGTCATAACCTACTCCCGTTGCTTTCAGCGAACAGGTAGCTTTCGTTATCTGACTAATCTTTGTATATATTTTCTGAAAAGCTTTCGTTGCCATTTTATTCTCAATTTATTTCTCTTATTTCACTTTGCGTTCAGCCACCAGTTCCTGCAACTGCTTGCGGAATTCGTCGTACTGTTCGGAACGGAAACGGGCATAGTTCATCTGCTTGCAGATATTGATCATCTTCTTGAAATAGTCCATTACCTCTACGAAGTTGTCGAACTCAAAGTCGGTATGACAAATATCGATAATCTGGTTCACCATTTCCTCCTGACGTTCCATCGGAGTTACCGAGTCTACTTCATCAAATGCATCCTGCTGAAGGATCACAAAGTCAATCAGTTCCGACTTCCAGAAAATCACATGGTATTCTACAGGCACACCGTCATCACCCAGAATGTTGATCTGCTCAGCAATTTCCTTACCTCTCAACAGACGGGTCTTCAGCTCATTCACCTTACCGATCCATTCACTGTTGATACGCTGAGTGATGTAATTGTCGAACTCAGGATATTCAAGATATTTGGAATAAGAATCAATCGGGTTTACAGCCGGATAACGCTTGCGGTCGGCACGTTCCTGCTCAAGTGCATAGAAACAGCGGGCCACTTTCTTGGTATTTTCCGTTACCGGTTCCTTCAGGTTACCACCGGCCGGAGATACTGTTCCGATGAAAGTAATGGAGCCTGTTTCTCCATTGTAAAGATGTACATAACCGGCACGGCCGTAGAAATTGGAAATAATCGCTGAGATATCCATCGGGAAGGCATCCGGTCCCGGCAATTCTTCCATACGGTTTGACATTTCACGCAAAGCCTGCGCCCAGCGGGAAGTAGAGTCAGCCATCAACAAGACTTTCAATCCCATTGCACGATAATATTCAGCCATCGTCATGGCAGTGTAGACAGAAGCTTCACGTGCTGCTACCGGCATATTGGAAGTATTGGCGACAATAATTGTACGTTCCATCAGCTTACGACCTGTATGCGGGTCTACCAGTTCCGGGAATTCCGTGAAGATTTCCACAACCTCATTGGCACGCTCACCACAGGCTGCAATGATCACGATATCAGCTTCGGCCTGTTTGGATATAGCATGCTGCAACACAGTCTTTCCGGTTCCGAACGGACCAGGAATAAATCCGGTACCGCCCTCTACAATCGGATTCAGTGTATCAATCACACGCACACCCGTCTCAAGCAGTTTATAGGGACGCGGTTTCTCAGCATAGTTCACCATTGCTTTCTTAACCGGCCACTTCTGAATCATATTCACAGGAATATCATTACCTTCCTTGTCGGTCAGGACAGCAACTGTATCTTCAATGGTATATTCACCTTCTTCTACAATTGACTTCACTTTATAGGTTCCGGTCAGCTGGAAAGGTACCATAATCTTCAGGGGCTGGTGATTTTCTTCCACCTCGCCCAGCCATGCTGAAGGACCGACTTCGTCTCCGGCCTTTACAATCGGCTTGAACAGCCATTTCTTTTCTTTATCCAGCGGATAGGTATATTGTCCACGTTTCAGGAAGACACCTTCCATTTTGTCCAGATCATTCTGCAAACCGTCATAGTTCTTTGACAGCATACCCGGACCCAAAGTTACTTCCAGCATGTGACCTGTAAATTCGGCTTCAGCACCGACTTTCAAACCACGGGTACTTTCAAACACCTGTACATATACATTCTGTCCGACCACCTTAATAACCTCGGCCATCAGACGGTCACCGCCGGTCATGATATAACAGATTTCATTCTGTGCTACCGGCCCGTCGACAGTCAATGTAACCATGTTGGCAATAACGCCTAAAACAGTTCCTTTTGTTGCCATTCTATTGTATTTTACTATTTTCTAAATTCTTCCGGTATCTGAACTTCATCCTTCAGATTCTGAATCATCTGACGGAACAATTCACTTCCCTTTTCTTTATCCAACAAAACCCAACGTTCGATCATTTCCAGCTGCAGCAGGAAAACAAACAAACGCTCTACCGTAAAATAATGGAAAAAAGATGCATCTTCCAACCATTTCCATTTCAGCTGATCAACCTTTTTCTCACGCTCTACCAGATCGTCTGTTTCTACCAGACGCTGTAAGGGTTCAAAATAATCCAAGGTTTCACTTAATCCGAAATCACGGGCATTGGAAGTCCGGAGCATCTCACAAACTTCAGTATCCCCGACAATCACCTCAGCTACATTCATCTTATACTTGCGTGCAGCAAAAGCAGCCAGTATATTGTTGATATTCAGATTAAATTCAAACCAGGAAGCAATAAACGGATTTTTAGACTTCATGGCATATGCATAATATGCCGAAGCTAACAGATTTTCAGCCTTATACAACTCATCAGCAGGTAAAGCCAAATATTGTGCAATGAAATCATACAGATAAGACGGGAATTTTGCATCCGGCTTTTCTCCTTCTTTCACTGAAGCTATCAGCTGAAGCAAATCTTCCGAAGAAAAATTACCCTTTCCCTGAGTCACTGCATCTTTGTCTTTCAGCAGGCTTAATAAATCAGCATGATCATATTTCAAATAAAACAGATCTATCAGAGCCTGATCTTTAGCTGACAAATCTCCATAAGATTCTGCTCTAAAGTCAGATATCGTATAACTAAGCTTACCGTCCTCAAGTGAGATATCCGGCAAACCGGCTACCAGATAGTAATAAGCACTCATAAGCCTACCTTAAAACAACATCTTCACTAATTGCGGACGCAAAAATTCTTTGAAGTAGTTTTCAAACTCTTCTTCTCCAAAATTCACCTTATAAGAACCATCTGCCGGGGAAATTGAGAACAAGGCTTTCATTCCATTTACTTCTTCAATCTTCACTCCTTTATCCAACAGACCTTTAGCCTTTGCAGCAAAGAATTTCTGTAACGCCTCTCCATCCTTAACGGATATGACAATCGGCTCATTGGAAGACCACTGGGTTGCTAAAGCAAGAATAAATTTATTAAGGAATTCTTTATCGGATGTCACTCCTTTCACAGCATCAGATACTGTCTGATTGGTTAACAAATTCACAATTTCTGTCTTCAAGGCATTAACAGCCTGACCTCCGAACAGTTTCAATTCAGATTTCGTATTGTCTGTCAGTTCATCAGCCTTCTTTTGTGCATCAGCTACAATAGAATCAGCCTGTTTACGTGCTTCTTCAAGCAGCTTCTGAGCTTCTTTCTGGGCTTCACCAATAAGTCGCTGGGCTTCTTCGTTTCCTTTTTCTACACCTTCACGATAAATCTTATCAGTTAACTCCTGAATTTTATTTTCCATGATAAAAGTATTTTATAATATTAATTACAATCGAAAGTCTTTTAAAAATTTAGGAATTTCAATGCCCCAAATATAAGAAATAAAAGGAAACAAAACTATCTTATTAGATATTTTTTAAATGAGTATTCAGAAAAAGGCAACAACTTCGCAACCGATATTACATCTCATCCATTTTTCACAGAAGTCTAAAAGATCAATACAAGGATTTCTCAAAGAACTTTACATTTTATCAAATATAAATCCATTTATTTGACAGTATGATCCCCTGTCACCTTACATTAACAGGTTATTTCCGGGAGATCTGACCGCGAAGAGGC
>NZ_EQ973635.1:69126-90097 GCF_000157915.1 Phocaeicola coprophilus DSM 18228 = JCM 13818
AAAAGCCTACAAGAAGATACCCGTCATTACCGACTTCACTGACGAGGACGGCAACGACCGCATGAAGGAAACGGTGCAGGCGAATTACAGGCGCATCAAGGAGGAAGTCAAGCAGATTGTTCAGGAGGAACTGGAGCGGATTGCCAACGATGAAAACCTGAAACACCTGTTGCAGCAGAAATAGCCGGATGAAAAATCCGTAACTCAACAGCAATGTGGGTTACGGATTTTTCTTTATCAGTTTCCAGTTTTCAATTCATATATAAGGTGTGGCATTTCTTTTTCGTTGTATATGACGGTATGACTGCCGCACAGGGTCATTCCCAGCCGTTCCGCCACCCGGATGGATGCCCCGTTTTCCGGTCGGATGCTGCAACAAACGGTTTTCTGTGCCAGCTCCCCAAAGGCGTATTCCAGACAAGCACGGGCGGCTTCTGTACCGTAACCGTTATGCCAATATGCGTTATCAAGTATATATCCAAGCTCGACAGCCTCATTTCCGTTTATGGTACTTTTCATCAGGCCGGCTTGCCCTATCAACGTACCGTTTTCTTTCAGTATGACGGCAAAATATCCAAATCCGTCCTTGCGGTATCGGGTGAGTTGCCTGTTTATCCACTTGCGCACATCCTTTTTGGTAAAGCCGTGTTCCCAAGCGTACATGACTTCCGGCTTTCCCATTATGGCAAGGAGCGCATCTATATCTTTCCGGGTTATCTTGCGGATAAGCAGTCGTTCCGTTTCCATGACGACCAGCGATGCGGAATAGGTCTTTATCTCGAAACCCTCCTCTTCCCATTCCTTCACAAGGCTGTTTATTGTTTCTTCCACCAGACTGTCATAAGCGACATCGGGAATGACCTTTATGAAAAAGGTGTCACGAGTTTCTTTAAGGACCCATTCGTTGATGTTTTTCAGTTCCTTACCTTCGGGAATGTAATCCTTGTGTATCATGAACTCATTGATGTTGTCCGCCAGCAGTTCCTCCAGTTGATAGCGGATGTCATCCTCCAATTCGGCGAAAGGAACGGTTGCCTCTTCGCAAGTTCCAGCAAATGGAGCGTTCTCTTCAAAATCTTCATCCGGTGCGTGATTGTCCCGTTTCATGTCCAGCATATCCTGCGCGAACCGCCCGGATTCTTTGTCCTTGTACTTCGAGGCATATTTTTCCAGCAGTTCCCAGTCATGACGGGTCATAGGGTATTTGAAAGCGGCACGTTCCACTTCATTGCAGCGTATCATGTCCGTTTTCACCTCTTCGGGGAGCGACTGGCATTTCTTGCAGATATGCCGTGCGTGTCCCTTGCCGCTGAACTTCTCGTTGGCTTTGTACTCGCCGCAAATCCGGCAGTAATGCCCCTGCTGTTTCTTCTTTTTTGCCATGCCTATTGCTGTTTCAACAATTCCAAGCCTTTTTCCGTAAGGCGGTATTTCTGTTTCGGATGGCTCGGTTGTTCCGGATACAATGGAATAATATACCCTTCATTCAATGCCGGATGCAGGTAGTTTGTTCTGAATGTCGGACGATGGTTCAACTCCAATGCCTCCATTATTTCTTTTACGGACAACTCACGTTCATTCAATACTTTCACCAATGCAAATACTTGGTCGGTGCTTGGTCGGTGCTTGGTCGGTGCTTGGTCGGTACTTGGTCGGTTCGACACCTCACATCTGAATATCAGCGTTACACTGTCTGCCCATATCTTGTATTCCGGTTCAGGTAATCCGGCTTTGCGGCATTCGGACATCATCAGTCCGATGCCGCGTCCCCAGCTTTCCAAAACCTTTCGTTTGTACAGGACATTTGCCAATAATGGATTTTGTGGTTTCGATTCATGCTCTGACTTCATTTTCTCTGCATCCCAGTTGGGTGGAAATGTTCCGGAGTTTTCAATTTCTACGCGGTCATCATAAATGGCAATGCCCACTGAACCACCGGCTTCTTTGTACGACCTGTGTGTAAGACTGTTCACGACCCCTTCTCTTATTGCCTTATACGGAATGGTCAAATGTTCCTCCCGTTCCAAAGTGTCTGTTGTACCGGATAAGGAAAGGTGCTTGAATATAAATGCCATCGCTACGTTGAGCAATTGGAAAAAATTGCCATGAATGCGCTGGCTGTCCATGAAAACAGTCTTGTCCGTGCCTTTGAAGCGCGCTAACCGAAGCAGGCATTGGGGATATTCCATACGCTCGTGTTTTCCAAACAGCACGGCTGCCGCATTGTTCAACACCCCGTTTTTCTGTAATCCGAACTTTTCCAATATGACAGGGACATCAGTACCTGTATCCTCCGGCAGACGACCGCATTCTATACCTAACCTTACGGTCTTCAACACCTCATTGACATCCAAGTCCTGCAAAGTCAGGTCTCTGTTTTCTAAAAGTTCCCAGCGGTATTGGTTGCCGTCACGTTGCAACAGCAAGTCATTATATGTAGCCTGCGGCATCGTCGTGGTTGCACTTTCCACCCGCATATATGGTCTTCCTTTATAAGAGAACGGACGATTGTTCTTTGAATTTTCAACGCGAAAAGCAATTACCTTCTTCTCACTGTTTGGTATCGGAGCATAGGATATTTGTACCGCAGCCACCGGTTCCAGACGATTGATGGCATCGGCTATGTCCCGCTTTGTTTTGTCGCTCACTTCCTGACCGATGATTTTTCCCTTGTCATTCACGCCGAACAATACCGTTCCGCCTTCTCCGTTCAGAAAGGCGCAAAGCGTTTCCATGCCACGCTCCAACTGACCGGTGGTTTCCTTGAACTCCACCCGTCCGCTTTCCTTCTCGGCTATAAGTACCTCTACTATATTTAGATTGTCAATGCCCATATTCATATCAATAACAATATGCAAAGGTAACGTTTTTGCCTGACATTCGGGGCTATAACTCCGATAAAGTGTTGGTATTATACAAATCAAAGGATAGCATATCACCATCCCTTGATTCATATATGACACGGTTTATCTTCTCATACGCTCCATCTCTTCATCACGGAGCATCTTCTCGTTCAGTTTTTCCTGCATTTTGTCAAGGAAGTAGGTGCGGCTCTCGTTCTTCCGGCGTTTGATGTCGATGTAGAAACGGTAACAGTCTTTTGATTCCACACCGAATATCTTGTACAGGAGTGGGGCGAGCTGTTTGAGCGGCATATTGCCGTTGTTGATACAGCCCATCTCGTTGATGCCGTAGATCAGTTCCACGAGATCGATGGCGTTGCCCGTCCATTGCAAGGGTGAGGCGGTATTTTCGTTTGTGTTGTCGGTGGATGTTTGGATGGGGATTAGTGGCGGCACTTGGGGAGCGGCAAGAAACTTCTGCATCTTCCTTACGAAAGAGAGAGCCTTGCTGACATAGTTGGCTATTTCCTTCTTTTCTTCGGGAAGGTTACGCACGGGATGATGCTGTAATTCGATTTCGATGTAAGCCAACGCGATGATGGTCCGGTTCGTGTCCGGGCTGCCGATACACAGTTCGATCACTTGGGTGGCGAAAGCCGTGTATGCTTTTTCCATATTGCAGTCCCCGGCTTCGTTTATCTGGCGGAAGAAATCGGTTTCCGCCAATAAAAAATAATTCATGTCCTGTCAATTTTGAAATTTTACACTCTGTTTTCGGTATGCGCACATGAATAATATTGGCAAAAATCGCGACCCAAAAGCAAAAAATCCGGCACGGTCTTTACAACGTACTGGATTTCAACGCAATAAAAATTGATATTTTTTGTCCTGTATGAATTATGGTCATCTTAAAATGTTCTATTTCAGAACATTGCTTTACTAAACGGATTATAAAAGTGTTCTTCTATGAAACATCCCGGCTATTTCATGGTTTCCTTACGTGTGTAGATGCTCCGGTACACTCCGTTGGAATAACTCTTTTGTGAGGAGAGTGTCCAGCGTGCTTCGGGCAGTGCCGATTTGAAGAAATGCCGTCCCGTTCCCGATATGAAAGGCACGGTATATAGGATAATCTCATCCACCACCCGCATACGCAGTAGCCCGTTAATATAGTCTGAATTGTCGGGAGTGGCTTCTGCGAGATAGCAGATGTTTGTATTGTCTTTCCGCCATTCGTCCAACATGGAGATGGAGTAGTCCGGTGTGACATGGTAAAGCGCGTTTTCCCCTATTTTGTCAATATCGCAGCGGTCAAGGCGTAAATCCTCATACGCTTTGCCATATAATTCTGAAGAATGACATCCGTCCATCGTGAGGACGGCAAGAATCTGAACTTTACCCATAGTCTTTTCCTTTCGTTGGGCAAGGTGCAAAAAAGTAGCGTGCAATCCACACTACTTCTAATGGAGGCTCTGGAATGCCCTAACAGGAATAGGTGAATGCACGCTATGCGTAGGCATAGCATAAGCAATCACGCAATAGTTCCTGTTAATGTCAATTTTCCAGATTTCCATTAGAAACACCTTGCGGTCTTATGTTATATATCGGCGGCGAAAGGCTCCCCAATCGCCGTTTACCTTCAAATGTTCATGCAAAGATAGCTAAATTCAGTGAATTACCGGCTATGATTGCCTGAATTTGTATTTCAACCCATACTCTTCCAGCTTGCTGTACAGCGTAGTACGTCCTATTCCGAGCAGTTCGGCGGCAACCTTTCGGTTTCCGTTCGCCTGTTTCAACGCACGCAAAATCCGCTCCTTGTCTTCCGCGTCGTTTCGCAGGGCGAAACTGACAGGTGAGGTTGGTTTCGTCACGGCAAGTTCCAGATGCTCTTTCGTGACAAATCCGGTCTGCGCCTGCAACACCGCACCCATGATTTTCTGCCGAAGTTCACGGACATTGCCCGGCCAAACATGGGTCAGCAATGTCTTACGGGCTTCCCCGTCAAATCCGATAACATCGCATTCCAGTTCTTTGTTTGCTGCCTCACGGAAGAACTCAGCCAACGGCATGATGTCCTCCTGACAGTCACGCAATGGCGGGACGGTTATCTCGAAGTCATGCAGACGATATAACAGGTCTTGCCGGAATCGCTTTTCATTCACAGCTGTCTCCAGATCTTCGTTGGTGGCGGCGATGATACGGACATTGAAACTTTTATCCGTCTTATCACCTATCGGGCGGTATCTCCGCTCCTGTATGGCTCGGAGTAACATCTGCTGGGTTTCCATTGCGAGATTGCCAACCTCATCCAAGAACAGCGTACCGCCTTCCACCTCGTGAAAATAACCTTTCTTGCTATTGTCCGCACCCGTAAACGCTCCTTTGACGTGTCCGAAGAATGCCGACGGCGCAAGCTCTTTGGAGAGAGAACCACAGTCCACCGCAACGAACGGTTTTCCTGCCCGTTTGCTTTTGTCGTGCAGCAGGTGGGCGATATGCTCCTTGCCCGTGCCGTTCTCCCCGAATATCAGCACGCTCATGTCGGTGGGGGCTACCAGCCTTATCCGCTTCATGATGGCTTGGAACGCCGAGCCGTCACGCGAGAACAGGGGCATACGGCTCCGTCCGGTGTGCCGTTCTTTTAACATGGTACGGAGCAGAGGAACGAGTTTGTCCTCCACAAGCTGCTTGGGTATGTAGTCCAGTGAGCCGAGTTTCATGCTTTCAACCGCCGTATGCACTTCGGCATAGTCGGTCATGATGACAAAGGGATGCATCCTGCCCTCCTTGCGCATCCAGCGCAAAAGGTCGATACCGTTGCCGTCGGGCAGGCGCAGGTCGGAAACCACAATATCCCCGTCTGCGGCCTGTTGCAGATATTTCTTCGCGGTCGAGAGGTGGAAAGCCTGCACGGTGTGGAATCCCTCGCGTGCCAGCAGGTTGCAGACAAACTCGCAATACACGATGTTGTCCTCCACCACGATGATTTTTGTCTTATCCATTTTCGTATTTTCTCCTTTCTTCTTTTGCCAGCCGGATGATTTCCGAACCCTTATCCAGCACAGCTTTTACAGCATTATGGATAGCCTCGTTATTTGATGTACCTTCGCAATGAAGCAGTTTATGAAGCTCCTTTAATGGTTGGTCGGCACGGAGTATCTCCCACGAACTGCGCAAGTGGTGTGTCAAGGCATCCAGTTCTTGCAGGTCTTTTCGCGTTGCCGAATCCCGTATAGCCTGCATTTCCTTCTCGGTTTCTGTTATCAGCTTCTCCAGCATGACGACTTCATTGCCGTAAGATAATAAAGCTGAAAAATCAATCTTTTCATTGGAAGTTGTTTTTATTGCGCACTTGTCGGAAACTTCCATAAGCTCCGATATGGAGAACGGCTTGAACAGGCATCCGGCAAAGCCTCGTTCCAAAAGTTCCTCCGCATCGCAACTGCCCGAAGCGGTTGCCACAACTACGGGGATTGTCTGTGAATTGCCCACGTTGGACGAGCGCAGAAGTTCCAATAGTTCAAAGCCGTTTATACCGGGCATATTTAGGTCTGTCAGCAGCAGATTGTATGTCTTTCGGCGTATCATTTCCATCAGTTCCGCCGCATCGGTGCAGGTATCGCAGTGTATTCCTTCTTGGGCATACATTTCTTTCAGCATCAGGAGCAATACCTCGTCATTATCAATGGCTACAACATTGAGATTTCTTTCCTTTCGACTGATATAAGTTCGCATCACTTGTTCCGGTACTTCATCGGCTTTCTGCATCGGTATCTCCACCGTGAAACGGCTTCCTTTCCCTTTTTCGCTATTCAAATGGATTTTACCGCTAAGCATCGTCACAATATTATGCACGATGGCAAGCCCCAGACCGAAGCCATCCTTCGCGGCAGCATTTGAAAGGCGTTCAAACGCATCAAATACACGTTTTTGTTCATCTTTGGTCATACCTGTACCCGTGTCCTCGACAATCAGTGTCAGCACTCCGTTTGTATAGTCGGTAGTCAACGATACACCGCCTTCTTCTGTGAATTTGATAGCGTTTGACAATAGGTTGTTTCCGATTTGGATTATCCGTTCTTTGTCGGTCAGTATAACGGCATCGCTTTTGTTACTCACAGTCAAAGAAAGCCCTTTGTTCATGGCTATGGGTATGAACTCTGTTTCAAGCGTGTGTGTGATTACTGAAATTCGGCAAGGGTGCATTTTAGGTTGCTCCTTGCCATTGTCCAAACGGAAGAAGTCAAGTAGGGTGTTGAGCATATCCCGCATACGCCCGGAGGATTGCTGTATGCTTTGAAGAAAATGTCCATTATTACCGCTATTACATTCTTTTTGTAATAGTTCGGTATAGCCTGTTATTGCCGTCAACGGTGTGCGCAGTTCATGGGTAATGGTATGCACCGCTTTCTTCCGGGAGGCTATCAAAGTATTGTTTTGTTCAACGCTCAGGTTCAGTTCTTTTATCAACCGTTCCCTCTCTTTCCTTGCCTGCACCTTCTTTTTTATATCCCGTTGTATGATGAGATAAAAGACAACCAGCATGACGATAGAGAATATAATCAAGCCGGTAATAATAACGGTTGACCGCTCGTAGGATGCTTTCAGACGCGCCTCCTTGTTTCGGAAGGCAATCCATGCCTGTTCGTCCAGACTTGTAATCAACATTCGCAGTTTCCGATTGAGATCCTTGTTACATAGACGCAAACTGTCTGTATAGGTTTCTATATCACGTTGCTGCCTGTTTATCTGTGAAATCAGTTTTTTGTCTAATGTGGTCTGCCGGGTCGTGACTGGCAGCTGCACGGTTTCCTTTCCGCCCAAAAGTCCGGCTATGCCTTTCTTCTTGCGGGTAACAGTCTTAGTTGTCGTGTGCGTAGTAACGATCGGTTTCTGATTTAACAGAAGGCTGTCGGTCTGCCTTTGTTCCCGTGAGGCTTCCATGATTTGAAACAGATGCGCTTCTTTGGCGGCTAACAATGTACGGAGCGAATCTATCTGAATGGGTAGTATGAATTCCTCGCATTGTACGCGTAAGGCTTGCAGCATGGAATCGGTCTGCACACGGCGTTTCCGGTAAGCCAAAGTATCCTCATTATCCCATACCAAGACGGATTCGCCGTATGTTACCAGTGCGGTCACATAACGATGGGCGGTGTTGATGTTATGCTGGGTCTGGAATATAGAGATTGATTCAACTTCTATCTTCTGTACCCGGTTACGCTCATGGAGAATAATGGCGACCATGCTGCCAATAATCACCATCAAAAGGAAATATCCTATGAATATTTTATGTTGTAAAAGTATCTTCATAGATTTTGCCTTTTTATTAAATACAAAAATCCGTTATTTATCAGACTCCAGTTATGTTTGTTTCCGATGCTGTTCCGTCATTTCCGGCTCATGTTTTTTGAGGTAGTTACGGAAGGTATCGGGATGCTGACCGGTTTCAAGTAGACGACTCTCATCATATTCATTTATAAATGGCATACGCCCGCATATAACAGCAGGCGTATGTTTCATTTTAATTTATGTTTGATAATATTCATTGCGTAACTGACGGTGCTATCGTACCATCTGAAACATAGGTCGCATCCCAAGAACCTTCCAATTGAATATTATTGAGATTTAATCCCGGTAAACGAATGTTCAGCGGTTTTATCACGACATTGTTCAGAGCCTCAAGCAGTGGTTGCAACAGTTGGTTGGTCAAGCCACCCACAATGCCGGAAAGAATATTATCGCCCAATAATTGCTTGACTACTTCTTCCAGATTAACTATATCATTTAGTTTGATATTCAGCTCCAGCGGTTCGCCGGTTGATTCTTCGCTGAAGTCACTCAACGTCAGATTCAGAAGTTCAAATGTAGTGCTATACTGCAAATTGGATTGCATCTGATAACTCAAAGGTTTGTGAATATCCACAAGCAAACCATTAAGAGCCTGCTCATCCAGTTTCTCCAACAGCGAGGCAAGTAATAATTTATACTCTTCGCTATCACGATTTACGTCTATTCTCGTAAGTTTCCCTTCTCCGCAAAGGCTAAGCACATTCAATTTACCAAGATTATTAATTTTGGTTACAGGAATGTTTTTCCATGTTATTTCAGGATAATAAGAACGGCATGTGCGGTTAAAGTCTATGCTTTTAGGTAAGGACGAATAAGTCACGTCAACAGCATTTACAGTAGTCCACGGGTTGAGAATATAGTTCAAGCCAAGCAAATTGTTACCTGCACCTCCTTCACCCTTCAACGCGGCTTCAAGACGTTTGGTAACCTCTTTAAGCAACTGCTCATTTAATGCTTCTACCACATCTCCCAATATCATATTTACCAAACGGTCAACGATTGTTGTGAGGCTTCCAGCAATCACATCAAGCCCGGTTGCCTTGCTCAAGGCATCCAGTATAGAAGATCTTAGCAAACCTTTTACAATATCAGTCGTGAGATTATTTTCGCGGATTTGCTTGACAAGATTGTCTACCAACATGGATACAGCCTTGTTGTCATCAATCATGTCACGACCGTAAACATTTCCGGCAACCACACGTTGCATCAATACGTTGGGGGATGGATTAGCCGGGCTGAAATCAACGGTACATAGATAGAACATATTGTATTGGTTGAAACCTTTTGGTCCCATTTCAGGCATATTGATACGTGCAGACGCGAAGTCCCCATTGTATCCGGTCAGAATTTCATTGTCCCTTTGATCTATGAAAAGATTTTTGTCGGCATTACCAACAAATACAGCCTTGTAATCCCCATTAGGAAGTTCAAAATTTATTTCCTGCGTTAGAGGCCACTCGTATGTCTGGGGTGTGATATTTCCTACAGTTCCTTCATACTTCAATACAGTTTTTTCTGTATGATATTTGTACATTCCGTCTGCCTGTTTTTGGTAGATCAGGCACACTAAAGATTGTATCTGCTCGGAATTTCCGTTAACCGCAGCACGGGTGTTTGCGACTAAACCTGCCGGTTGAGGAAAGAATGTCGCATGGAAATACCCCTCCGGGACGTTTCCTTCCACATTACCGCTTGTAGGTTTATCCAACAATGAATCCGTATCATTGTCGCATGATGTAAACGCAATGGCTGCGCACAATAATAATCCTATATATGATGTTTTCATAAACTGTCCTCCTGTTGCTTAAAAATTATCAATCCATCCGTCCCATTCTTCATCTTCAATATTGATGTTACCGCTGAAGCTGACATCAAAGTTTCCGCTTCCGTTTCCGAGTGTCAGCCAAGTTATCTGGTTAGGATATATTGGTATCGTGGGGTGGTCGGACTTTATCGGATATTTTGTTGTCCCGGTTGAGGTAGTAATCTCAAGATAATTGTTTGTCCCGGCGGCATCGGCGATATTCTCTTGTGG
Organism: Phocaeicola coprophilus DSM 18228 = JCM 13818; assembly: GCF_000157915.1. Lineage (GTDB taxonomy): Bacteria > Bacteroidota > Bacteroidia > Bacteroidales > Bacteroidaceae > Phocaeicola > Phocaeicola coprophilus. The sequence continues at coordinate 79,360 of NZ_EQ973635.1, forward strand.
TAGAAGATTTATCTTAACTCTAACCTCTGAAGCTCCAAGTCCATCGGTTATCGTCTTTGACAATGCTATGGGTTCACCGTCTGTAATCACTTGTCCACCTGTGCCATCGTGAATATACATGGTCGTATGCCCTTTCACTTGGAGCTTTACCGACTGCATATCAGGTATGTTCTTTATCCTAACTTCCAAAGCTCCGTTCTGCCTTGTAAGTACGGTGGATTGCGTTCCGGTATTTGCAGATGCGACAAAACTTAGAATGCTTCTAAAAATATGTTTGTCTGTTTCATCATCATTGCCATTTATATATCCAGCAGTAGCTTCTTTGTATGATGGAACTATATCCGCACTATATAAGTCCGGAAGCTTCGGGGTTTGACCTTTTGGAACTGCGAGAAAAACAGCTTTGTAGCTTGTTTCCGTATTGAGATCTTCAACCGTAAGGTGATTATCTGTCAATTCCAATTCGCGCACCTGCGAATAGCCGACTGTGCCGTCGCCATTGTCATGACCTTCATATAGATACATTTTTGCGTCATAATTGGCAAGATTGAGACTTTGGGCGGCACGAGACAGGGTGTTGAGTCCGATGTGAAAAGTGGTTGATGTTTTCTCGGATTCCGGTAACAGATCGGACTCCGAAGAACATGACGACAAAGCTCCTGCCAATGCTATCGCCATGCTTGATAATAAAGAGAATCTGCTCATATAATCTTGTTTTTATTTTCTGGTTGTAATTGGTTATTTTTTATCTCCGCCAAGTGTTCCTCCGTCATGTTCACCCCATTCCTTGTCAATGCCCAAACCGGGAGGTACATTACCATTATCCATTGCGCCTCCATAATATTCATCCCACACGGTATCTATTTCGATGTATATATCGCTTGTCTGTCCGCTCAGGTCTATCGGTTTATTATGTTTTCCCATTCGGTAAAAATGGTTGGCACGTATGGGATAGTGCATCGCTTGGCTATCATCTTCGTTTTCCGGAGTGTCAATAATGCCTGTACCACTGCGTGTTGATGTTTTATTATCAGGCTGATAAAATATCCTGCGCCGCGCAAGTTCATTTCCATTAGAATCGGTCATTACCAATTCCAGTGTGCTTTGTCCTATTCCCATGCTCGCTGCAATAGGTAGCAAATAGGCCGAAAGAGAGAAAACTCCGTTATCCTCCGGTTTGACTTCATAACTTGCGATGACACGCTCCGCATCATTATCGCTGCCGGATGTGATGTAGTCCGTATATTCCTTGTCTGGAACCATATCCGGGGAATCATATCCAATTGGCATTTGTGGTAAAAACCATATTTCCCTGTTTTGGGGTGTGTAAAGTCTGAGTTTTACATGAGCGACTTCAGTCCCTTCTATTTCAGCAGGCAGTTTCTTGAAATAGCCCATTACTCCCGCCACACGACGGTATAGGATTATCGGGTGGGACAATGCTGTCCCATCTTTCAGCTGTTGCTTGGTAAATGTTTCGCTTCCGGCAAACAATTCCGATTGGGCAATCAAGTTTATGGATATACCATCTTGTAACTTGAAATGCTCTTCTGACAATTTCTTGTCTATGGTTGCAACGCTTCCGGGATTCCCATAGGCTGCCACCGAATTTGCATTCTGGAACGTAGGGCTGTCTGATGTTCCTGTAAACGTGTCGTCAAAACCCACTGCAAGAAACATATATTGTGTACCATCCTCGTAATCCTGATACTTAGTCCGATATCCCTGTTGGCGAGTATCTAGTCCGGTCATTGCCCCGTCAAGGTGTTTCCAACTTATATCTTCACTTGCCACACAGGTATAGTCCTCGTTTTCCTGCTTATAGATATACAATTGGACACGTGTTGCGTGTTGTTTGCCATATATATCTTCTCCGGGATCAACAACAGCGGTGCGCGTTGACGCAAGTGAATTGTTTTTTACAGTAATGGCAATGGAATATCTACTGTCAGAGGGTTCTTCCAAAGGAGGTGTGTCATTCTCCGAACATCCATATACCAGCATTGCCGCCAGACCGTAAATCAGATGTCTTATTTTTATAATATTTTTCATATTTATCTCCTTGATTTTTTCGTTACCTTATGTTTCTGCATAAGCATATTCTCGTTCAATGTGATTTCAAGTGATGTGGTTTCATCCTTGGTTACAACAAAGAACGCTTCCATCGGAGCAACCAGTAGATTGGAGTTGTCCTTGCTTGAAACTGTCTGACTTTCAATAGTCGCATCTTTATTGTATGAATTGCCGCTACACACTCGTATTTCTTCAATTTCAGAGTTTGCCTCCATCAGTTTTGCCACATTGATATGTGTCATAAACGGATTGCCCATAAGGAATGTCTTGCCTTTTTCTCGGTTATTGAGTGTAATTTTCCGAGGAATACTCATAGCAAAACGCCCGATATCCGCAACCGTTCTATCTATTGACTCTGATTTCCCGGTGGAAGTGCCATTGGAACGGAAATAGGAATACCGAGTATGTTCCTTAGGAAAACGGAATGTATAATTATTCCTATCATTGGACGAACCCGCTTTGAACAAAAAACCTTGTCCTACGGCATACTTCGTGTTTACAGCGTTGAAATCCGTGGACCAACGTGCTGTTCCGACATCGGTTCCGTTTAACTCCTCATCTTTTTCTATTGCCACGCCATTCCAGAAATGTTGATATACGATTGGTTGGTTACGGATTTCTTTATAGTTGTCGGCAGACAAAACTGTAAAATACTTGTCTTTTCCCCAATTTGCATTTGGAGATATGAACATGTCACCGGTGTACATTTCCTGCAACGGGGCGGAAAGTAGATAATAGTGTCCGCCTTGCAGTGTTTTATCCACAAACACTTTGCCTCCCATTGTGAGATGATGTGTACCGACTACTTCTGCACCACTTTCAAAATGGATGTTCCTGCAATAGTTCTTTTCATTACTTGCAAGTTCCGGATATTGTTTGGCATTTGCCGGAATAATGACATTGGTACACGACCACGGACTGCCGTCTGTCCAATTCTCCCATTCGTTCCAACCTGTTGATGCTGCATTGGTTTTCCAAGTCGTCACCTGTGGGTGAATGATAGCGTTGACATCATAAGCCAATAGTTGACTGCTGTCTGCCGAATAAATATAGAGCGTATAACGACCGACCGGTAACGCTCGTGCAGGAATAACAATCTGTCCACCGGAAATGGTGGCATTGATGGTTATATCTTTTTTGTTTTCATCATTATAACACCAAATACTTAATTCGGAATCTGCCGGAGTTCCACTGACCGGAATATTCAAGACATTGCCGTAGCATGTATGAAATGTTGCGTCCTCTATTTCCAGTTTGTCACCATCATCATCGGTATCAGCGCAGTCGGGAATGCCGTCGCCATCGGAATCAGGGCGGATAAATACTCCGCATATTTTTGAGGTATTCAGCAGTTGTAATCCGCCGACAGTGAACTCAATGCGGTCAAACTCCTGTTCGGGAGTTACTTCAATATATGTATATCCGCCATGTGAAATTAGGCTGGCTCCCAAAATGTCAAAATCAGCAGTGCTTGCAACTTTGGTATCTCCATTATAAACTTTCAATTCTCCAACTTTGGACAAGTTTACTGAAAGCAAATCTCCCATATTGCCAAACACCAGCCCGATAGACTGGTTGGCTTTTTGCTTCCGGAATTTTAACGCTATTGTGGATCCGCCTAAAGAAACTCCGTCGTTGAGCAAAGCTCCCGTTTCCATACTGCCATCAAGTAGATAATCCAAGTTTTTGAATGTATTTCCGACAGACAGGAGTCCTGCGCCAATCAGTGTCTTGTTATAATCTATTTGCAAGTCATCTTTCAAATTTGTCATTAGCTCCATGCAACCACCCATGCCGGAGGATTCATCACATGACGGATCTTCATAGAAAATGCTGTAAATCCTCATGGATGTGAGAACATCAGCTACACCTTTGCGCCATAGTTCAATCCGGTCAAACGATTGGTCTGTTTCAACGCTAAGACGCACTTTGTCATTGGCAGAGCCTATCAAGCTCAGATGTACGCTTGAATTTCCTGTTGTCACATCATTGTTGATAAGGTTATCGCCGTCATAAAGTTTTATTTTGAAGAAACTCAGCGCACTCAAATCGAGCAGCATTGTATTTGCCTGTACCACAAACCCGGTACGAATTTTTCCTGCCGCAGATACCGGTGTGTTCATTTTGAATGCAGCCACAGGACTCCATTCCAGAACCGATGCCAGTTGATTGGATGTCGCATAATTGTCCGGGTTCTGATCTACAACATTGTTCATGTTGTTGCTGCCATTAAACAGACAAAGCAGACAGCCCTTCCATCCGAGTGCTTCCACTGCGTATGCGCCATGTGAAGCGGCAGTAATAGCTTTGTTGCATCCGGCATTTTCACCAACAGATTTGTGCATGATTGTAGCCGTATGGCTAAGTTGCCGACCATCAGGAGCGGTATAAAATGCTTGTACTCGGTAAGCACCATCATGGCTCATGCCAGTGAGAATGTTCCCATTCTGCACGGAAGGATTTGAACCGTATGGTTCCGACAATATAGTATAGGTCACATTTCCTTCTGTTGTTTCCGGCAACCGATATGAATAGTTGTATGTAACATCATCGCCAAATGTGAAATAATTGGAGGGATCAAGTCTAACACCTTCCCGAACATAGGCATAATAAACATTCATACCACCTAAATTCAGCAAACCGGCAGGATGTGTGAACTCTATTTGCGAACACTCCTGCGTTGTAACCATGTTGGTGAGTGTCTGTCCGGAAAAACCTATCAAGCTCAGGCTTAATAAAGATGTTGCAGGTGTAGATTCTTCAACCTCTTTATTGTTGGCATCATAAGAGGTCAATGTGGGGGCGGCTTGGCCGAATAAGTCAAGACCGAGAACTTTGTTGGTGCTATAATAAAATCCCACCTCTGTTCCGGCGGAAATCGAACGCTTCAAATTTATTCGGGCATAGGATCTAATGAATAATTCTGACGTGAACGGTGCGGAATTGGTCAAATCGTTGTCGATGAGCTTGTCTGCCGATGTGATATTGTGTTTACTAATAGTCGGTGTTCCCCCTGTCCAATAACTGTTGAACTGCGTCTCGGATGTAGCGCGGATTTCTGGGTTCTCGCCCACAAAGGCATATTTCACAGCCAAAGCTATATTGGATGCAACGGTAGCATCAACTCCGGTGAAACTCATGCGCACCTCATTGAATGGTTTGCTTGCATTGAAGGAAAGTACACGGTCTGCTACGGAATTACCTACATTGAACGACAGCAGATCAAGTTTGAGTGTCGTTGTTTCATCGGCAGTATATACGGATTCTTGCTTTTGCCCGTTAAGATAGGTTTCTAATGTCAGTCCTTTAAGAAGGCTGAGATCAAGCAATTTAGCACCGCCTGCTTCAGTATCCTTATACACAAATCCTACTTTCTGACCGGAAGCATATACATGATAAAGGTCCTTGACCGACACAATGGGCGTGTATGCAACGCCCGCGCTGATAGCCGCAGGAATATTGCAAGCATTGGTTATATCGGTATCCACAATGTTATCCAACGCCCCGTTGCTAACGCCGATTACATTGACGGTAGAGGAATTGATTTCGTTGATTACACGTCCCGGTCCAACAATAGGCACGCGGCAGTTATCACTCTTCCATGTCCCATCGGCTTGCTGTATTAGACCACCGGGAACAGTCACCTCAATTGCAGCGCGGCTATTCAGTCGTTCTGGTTGTGGTCCGTAGTCAAGTTCGTTATCAGTACACGAACTGAGAATGACGGCAGCAAGCATCACCGTTGTTAATACTCTGTTCATATATGTATATTGTTTTCAAATTATAATCTTCTTTGGTGGAGCCTTTTGCAATGACATTAGGGAAAGGTTATTCACGTTTCCACGAGGAGCCATAGTCAGACTCAGTAACGACCGTTATATGCGGTCTAAGTAAGCCGCACAAGGGCGACTTCAAGTCAGGGCATTCAATTGATTTTGCCCAATCTTGGTTAATTATGTTATTTTTATCTATGTATAATTCTCTCTGTTTTCTACTCACAACTTTTCTGCGTGAGCTTTGCAGACCATTCGGGCTGCTTCTTGCAACGATGATACAATAATCATCGGTCATATTGGTTATGAACAGCACCCCGAAGCGGTGTCTGCCGCCTCCGGGTGCTGTTAGGATTTAATCGGGTGAATATACCTGATTCATTGATTAGTTTTCTTCAATACCCATGTTGTGGATAACACCCCAAGCGTTGTTCAGGATAATTGTGATTTCATTGTTAACGCTCAAGTCAATGGGTTCGTCCGGATCGGGATTTTCGGGGTCAGGTCCATCGGTTGTATCTGCCTTAAGTTTCTTACCAAACGAATAGAAATAGTTGCGGTTCACGTTGAAGATTTTAGTATCATCTTCACCTGTCTGAGTCTGATCAAGAACACCGGTCCAAGTTTTCAGGTCTTTGCCGTTTTCATCACACAGGGCGATAGTAAATGTAGCCTTGCCTTCCACCTTTGCAAATGGAACGAGGAAGCAACCACCAAGGAGTGAATTAGCCTCAGTTTTAAGGTTAGTTTCATCCTTGCCTGCCCAGTTGTAGATACCTTCAACAACTGTTACACCTTCAGTAGGAATTGCAAGATTCAGAACTGTAACTCTTTCAGTACCGGCAGTACCACACTGGTTCTGCAACGAAAGTGAGGGAATGTTGTAGGCAGTATTGCTTGAAGAAGCATATACACGAACAGATTTAACCGTTGTTTCACCTACTTTTTCCGGGATATTCTTGAAATAACCAAGAACACCGGCAACTTCACGGCGCATTTCTACCTGAACAGGAGTTGTGCTGATTTTGCCTTTGTCATTAGTGGAGAATACTTTATCTCCGGCAAAGATTTCCTCAACATCTTCTCCAGCGTTAGGAGTTGCAACAGCAAGTGCGGCAGTCCAATCAAGAGTTGTTTTCAACTCTTTTTTGTAACCATAGGCAACCAGTTTGTACTCTGCTGACTTGTCAAGGTTCTTCAACTTGACAGTCTTGGTTGTCTTGTTGTCGGTTGTACCGGGAGAAACGGCACTTTGGGTTTCCCAATTGCTGATTGCCCACCCCCCGTTGGCAAGGTCTGTGGTAACATCGGTTGCAGCAACCCAGTTGTTACCATTTTTCTTGAAGAGCTTGAGCTCAACATCCGTTACTTCACTGTACGCCTCAGAACTGTATACCGGACGTGCGGCACGGGTTTCGGCGCCGCTACCACCGGCATTGAGAGCCAATGTGATTTCACCTGAGACGTTTACGTCGTTTGCACCACCTCCATTGATGACATCTTCATCATTGGAACATGCGGAGAACAGCATTATGCCTGCTGCTGCCGCGAACAGAAGATTTTTCTTCATGTGATAAATGATTTTGTTAAAAAAATTAGTTAATTATAAAGTTCTCTTTTATTCTTCTTCAATATCCATCTGACTGATAATCGTCCATGAATTGTTCAGCAAAGCATAGATGATAAAATCTTGCTTTTCGCAATCCCACACATAACGCAGGACAGTCAATTCGTTCCTTTTCATGGTTATTTTCACATCTTTGGGAGTAAGCAACGGACTCGAAGGGTCTGACGCATTGATAAAATCAAGATGCAGCTTCGTTCCATTCTCTTTCAAAGAGGGTGAAAGCACCGTTTTAGTTATTATGTTCTGCTCCGGTTCCCATAGATGAGTTGCCAAGACATCTGTAATACCTGTATATTTGAAGGCGTTATTCACATTGTCATAAATGCCATTTATTTCTTTCCGTGAACCGTTGATTCCTTCGAGCAAACATTCCCATTTTTTTTCAATAATGAGCTTGCCTTTTGTCCGCTCCATTTCCACTGTTTGGTTGTTATGCCATGCATCATAGAGTATGGTGTCGTTGGTCATATAGATGTCTTCTCCCTCCATACTATTGGGATTAAGGTCAAGCGAGAGACCATCTTCACTTATCGCATCAAGGTTGCTCATGCCACCCCATACTGTCAGGACATACCTGCCATGAGGAATGCAGGGACAAAGATCTACCGGAAGAATTTGCTTGTCGCCCTTGACCTCAAACACACCCGACTCTTCAACAACGTCGCCCGTATTCAAATCACGCAATACATAGTAGAGAGTCGGCACATATTCACGGAAGGCAAGATTATCGCCTTTACGCTGCTCTGCTTCGACATTATCGACATTGAAATAGTTTTTGTCTTTTACTGCAATGTTGATTTGAAGCGGTGGGCAATCTTCAATCTCGTCACGGATGCAAGACGTGAATGTCATGGCAGGTAGCAATAGAATGTACGCTATATTTCTGATTGTTCCTTTCATGCTCAATCCTCCTTACCATTAGTTATGATGTTGATAAACCGTTGCTCGTTGTGGTAAGGCAGGAAATCCACCTCTGTTTTGGCTCGGTTGTGTAATTTGCTATCTATAACAGCATCTACGATATGTTTGTAGAATTTTGCCGTGTCGCCAAATCTTGCGGAAATCATTGAACGGACATATTCCGCAACAGGAGATGTAGCTTGTACGCCTTCCATAATTTGTTTCGCCTCTTCATTCTTGTTAACACTCAACGCTGCAATCGCACTGTTTACGTCAGCATACGGTCGCAGAAGTGTGTAGGCTTCTGAGAGTTTGCGTTGTTTCGCATTCAGTAGTCCGAGGTTATATCTGGCTTCCGGTAATTCAACATTCTGTAATAGTTCGATGGCACGTTCATAGTTTTCAGCAAACACATAACTTGCAGCAAGTGTGTTCAGCATTTCCGGTGTATATTCTTTCCGGGCTTCAAGGACTTGACGCGCATCATCTGTACGATTCTCATTGAGATATAATATGGCAAGATTGTTGGCAGCCACATCGGATTCAGGGAAGTATTTGAGAATTGTCTCATAGACCTGAATGCGAGACCTGTCATCAGCAGCAAGCGTTGATACACGCAGCATCTCTTCTTCGTTGAACGCATCGGGACGCTTCTTGTACATTTCAAGCAATTCCGCATCGTCAGTGAAACTCTTGATTGTCCAAGAGTAATCATAGAGAACTTTGCGGTCTTTTGCCAGATAATTGTTTTTAATGCGCGTCCAGCAAGCAAGGCGACGTATATATTTCTCTGCCGCATCATCAGTGGGACCGGGATATTTGAGCATCAACTCACGCACCTTGACACTGTCTGGATCGTTTGCCGCAATCATCGCTTGCACCACAGGCTCCCAGCCTTCGGGTGCTGCACCTGTCTTGATAATACGCTGGATTTCCTTTGACAGCCCCAACTGCGATATAAGCCAGTTTTTTGCTGAAGTTGCACGATTGTTGGCAAGCATTATATTATGCTGATAGCTTGCCTCAGCAGATGCCGATCCAAAAATATTAAGACTTGTAAGGGTAGCAAGCGAATCCTGCAATATCGGGCGGAGGGTTTCCAGCATACCGGTCAATTCGCTGCGATTATTGGCCAAGTCCATGACAATACTCCACTTGTCAACTATAAACTGCAAACGTGCTTCACCTTTGCCCTGATGTACTTTCGGACGTATCTTGAACTCCGGCTCAATCCATGACAGGTTATATTCCTTACGGACGTCTATCAATGAAACAGGGACACTGACGTTTGCAATGTCAATTGTATCAATGCCAGTGCATTGACCGCAACCGTCATTGGATACCACACCGACAATCCGGGCATTATCCACTCCATCGGGAATCTCTATGCTCTCATTGAACGGTATGGCTATCGTTTCTGAAAGTTTTTCTATTTTAACCGCTTGTCGGGCATACGGATCTTCGTATCCGTGAAGTACCTCTTTACGATGCTTTTTCTTACTATAGATGGGAGCGTCAAGCACAAGCGGTTCATATTCGTCAAGCACACTGTCCTCCACAATCAATTGAGGAGAAATGACCAAACGACTTCTTTTTGAAAAATATTTGCCGGGTACATTGAATGTAACCTGCATTTGAGCCATATTTGCGCTATCCGGTGTGAGTGTGCTTAATGCAGGATCCACTGTCACCGATTTTACATTCTTTTGTGTGACACATCCTGCAAATATGCCGACCGAAGTAGCCAACAATACCGGATAAATGATATTTCTTTTCATACGAATCTGCATTTAGAATATATAGACTAATGAAATGGCGGCTTTGGTCGGTCCGACATAATTCTTATGTTTCCTTTCGTAGCATTTGATACATGGTATGCGGTCGCTTTCTTTGTACCAAAGCCTCTCATAACCCAATCCGATTTCAGCTTCAAGATTCCAGTGCGGTGAGAGAATCCAGTTATATCCATAGGTGATGCCACCTCCTGTCATGTAACCGTCGTAGCGTTTGTCGCGGAATCCACCGAAGAACTGCGCCCCGTGTCCGTGCAGGCCGAAGAAATGACCTTCAAACTTTTCACACACCCAATACTTCACTTCCGGCTCGACAAGCCAAAAGCGCATTTTTTTATCATTTTTATATGTCCACGGGTTGTACGAACCACTAAGTTGAAGCGTCACGCGGTTACTTGTCGCAACTTCAACTCCACCATTTACAGTTCCACCGGCAAGCCAGTAAAGCCCATTGGTTTTTATGGCGACATCTTGTGCAGCTATCTTAGTTATTCCTGACAGGAATATTATCAATACAATCGCAATTCGACTTAATCTCATACGTCTTATAATTCTGTTACCTTTTTATATTA
>NZ_EQ973635.1:91689-102949 GCF_000157915.1 Phocaeicola coprophilus DSM 18228 = JCM 13818
GGTATTATAATTCGTCCTCAATCATTTGATTTTCAGTTCAAACCATGTACATCTCCTATAAGCAGATGTATCCTTAAAATAATTTGTTGATTTCAAGCGCAATTGCACAATTAATGACCACTTAAGGAATGGATATTGTGTACTATTTTAATCACAGTTAGGGTGTTATCTTGATTTTTTTCAGCGAAAAATCTTTGTTATTTGAGGGTATTTTGCTAATTTTGCGCCCGAAAAAAACATCTGCTTATAGGAGATTGACATGTGAGGAATGTTACTATTTGCCTTTCCGGACAAACTCCAGTATCATTCTATTGGCGTCATCTATTTTATTGGCGTTCAATGACGAAAGGTATATTCTTGTTGTTTTTTCGGAATCGTGTCCTAATCCTTCACTTATGACTGAAATGGGGATATTGTTGTTATAAGCAATATTTGCCCATGAATGGCGTGCAACATACAAGGTCAATGGTAATTCAAGCCCTAAAAGTTGCCCTATTTCTTGAAGATTCCGATTGACATTATGTATTTTTGAAAGGTACTGTTTTCGTTCGTTTGTACCGATTCCTGTAATTATCGGTAGTAAATAGGGGGAGTTGTCTGTGTCATACTTGTCAACGATATGTTGCATACAATTTTCCCAATGAATGAAAAGTTGTTGTCCGCTTTTTTGTCGTTTGTATGACAATATTCCATTCTTGAGATCTTTCTTTTTAAGAAAGGCCATGTCCACAAACGACATACCTCGTGTATAGAAGGAGAATAAAAACATATCGCGTGCAAAATCATAACGCCGAATATCAGAAAAATCCAGCATCATGATTCGGTGTATGCTATTGACATCAATAGCCCTTTTGATAGTCTTATCCATCCCTGTGAACACATTCTTGAAAGGATTGGTATTCATAACAAGCCCTTTATCAACAGCGCGGTTATAAATGGCTCGTAAAATGCCCATATAGAATGAAGATGTGTTTTTTTTTCAATCCAAGCGTCTTTATAATATACGTTTCATAGGCTTCTACTATTTCGGAGTCTAATTCTCCGATAAATAAATCTCGCCCGTTTCTAAAACGCATGAAGCTGTTTAGCGTATTATTATACGTTTCAGCTGTCCGTGTTTTTCCTATTGTATTCAATGATGCGATTACATTTTTTGTAAATGTGAAGAGAGTGTCATATTGTCTTTCGGGTGACATATATGCTTTGATGATGTCTTCGGCTGTATATGTCTGAAGAGTTTGTTCCAATACCTTTATTATATAGCGTATCCTTTTCTCTTTCTCTGCAAGTTCTATTTTCAAATCCTTGATGTATTCCTCTCTGCTTGGTGTCACTATATGAATGTCACCGGAGTTCCATTCTGCCTCAAACAATTTGCAACCGGTTTTTATCTGCTTGATTACACGGGCTTGTGTTACCTGATACACCAATACACCTTCTTTTCCGGGTATAGATGAGGGGCGAAATTTTAATTTAATTGTTGCCATATTTCCAGCTTTTAGATTATTGATAAAATTGAAGGGGAATCCAATTTGGACACCCCTCCAAAATATATCATAATTGTAACCTGGATTTTGGAAATACTTGATTTGTTCTTAACTCTGAGATGTTTTTTTCAACATCATCGTTCTTTTTTTCAGTGACTTCGGGCTTCGTCGGTGCAAGTTCCAGTTGTATCTTCCGGTCGAGGGCGGCAAGTTCGGATTTCAGTTGTCTCAGCTCGTCCTCCTTCTTCCAGACCTTGCCCGCTATCGCCTGCAGCTGTGGTATCTCCTTTTTCAGCACCTCGTTCTTCGCCTTGTACTGGTCAATGGCGGAGGGTATCTTCTCCAAGGCGTTGAGGAAGTTGCGTGCCGCCACCACGGGGTCAGCCATCGCCAGATGCCCGTTGTTGTAGGTGTACTTGTAGTTGCCCTCCACCACGAAGCGGTTGTCGGTGAACTCCAGTCCGTCCCTCATCATCCGTTCGCTGATGACCTTGACGGGGAAACCGTAGATTTCACCGACAGGCTTGTAAAGCCCGCCTGTGGCGGCATTCTTGGCTATCTCCTGCAAATGCTTACCTATTACCTTTTCATCGGCAGAATCTACCCCGTCCACTTTCAGCATATTCAAACGGTTCCCGTCCTTGTCCGTCTTCGCGGCAGCGGCAAACCTGTCCCAGTCCTTCGTCATGGCTTCGACAATCGCCGTGTTGTTGCGCAGTTCGCCCGTTTTGGACTCTAACTTGAACTCCGAATCGCGCTTACCCTTGTTGAACGACTTGCGTTCCCCTTCGAGCGAGGCGATACGCTTGTCCAACTTCGCTTTGTCAAGCAGGTCGGTATTGCCGGAAAGCAATGCCATATACTCCGAAAAGTTCATGCCCGATTTCTCGTCCATAGCCCCCTCGTCGATGGTACGCGCGCCCATAGCCCCGCTTTTGAGCTGCGAGATGAACGTCTGCTTGCAGTGCAGCAGGTTGAACTTGTAGCTGTCCAGCGACTTTTCCACCGCATAGATGATTACATCCACATTGTTCCCGGCGAAGTGCTTGGCTATCTCGTTTCCGGCTCTAACTCCGCGTCCGTCACGCTGTTGCAGGTCGGACGGTCGCCACGGCGTATCCAAATGATGGATGGCGACACACCTTTTCTGTGCATTCACGCCCGTTCCAAGCATGGAGGTAGAGCCAAACAACACGCGCACCGTCCCGGCATTCATGGCGTCTATCACCGCCTTGCGAGCCTTGTCAGTCTTGCATTCCTGAATGAAGCGCACTTCGCTTGCCGGTATGCCGTAGTCCTCCGTCAGCTTCCGCTTTATCTCGCTGTACACGTTCCACCCGTCGCCCGGCTGGTACGTCCCCAAATCAGAGAATACGAACTGCGTTCCCTTGTGCGCGTCGTATTTATGGTAATACTCCGTTATCATCTTGGCGCAGTGGCTCGCCTTGTTGTCGGGATGGTCTTCGTAATTGGGGTCTATCATACGCATATCCAAAGCCATCTTCCGCGCGTAGTCAGTGGCGATGAGCATTTTCGCCTTTTCCTCCGTTTCCGAGAGCGGCATCCTGCCCAGCAGGGTGGCGTCGCCAGTCTTGGCAAACTCCATCAGTTGTTTGATGAAATACTCTTGGTCGGGCGTAGGCGGTATATTGTGCAGTATCTCGTTTTTGCTCGGACGGTCCACACCCACATCCTCCGCCGTGCGGTAATCGGTGATTTCGTTGTAGAAGGCGGCAAGCTCTGGTACTTTGATGAAGTAGCGGAAACGCTCTTTTTGCACCACATTGTTCGTTACATTGAACTCAAAGTCGGTCGTCTTCTTTGCAAAAATCGCCGCCCATGCGTCGAAGCACCGAATATCCTGCCGTTCCAGTTCCTTCGGGCGCAGATACTTGAAGAGCAGGTACAATTCCGTCAGGCTGTTGGAAATGGTTGTGCCGGACAGGAACGTAGCCCCCAAGTCCTTGCCCGTGCGCTCCTGTATGGTGCGTATGGCAAAGAGCATATTCAGGGCTTTCTGGCTTCCCTCCGAGTTTCCCAACCCCGCCACACGGTCATGTCGGGTGTTGAAAGTCAAGTTCTTAAATTGGTGGCTCTCGTCTATGAAAATGTGGTCGATGCCCATCTGCTTGAAGTCCACCACGTCATCCGTGCGCGACTTGATGGCGTGTTCCACTTTCTCTAACTTTGCCACAAGGTTGTGCTTGCGCTTCTCCAATCCTTTCAGCATCGCCCGCGACACGTTCTTGCCTTGCTGCCGCAAGACTTCGAGGTTTTCCTCCACCGTGTCAAGCTCCGCTTGCAGGATGCGCTGTTGCAACTCCGGTGACTGCGGAATCTTGCCGAACTGGTCGTGCGACATGATGACGCAATCGTAGTCGTTGTTCTTGATGTTGTTGAAGAAACGCACGCGGTTGGCGGTCGAAAAGTCCTTTTCCGAAGCGTAGAGGATACGGGCATTCGGATATGCCGCCTGATAGGTGGCGGCAATCTCCGCCACGTTCGCCTTCAAGCCGATAATCATCGGCTTATGCGCCAAGTTCAGACGCTTCATCTCATGCGCTGCAATGCACATTATCAGCGTCTTACCTGTTCCGACTTCATGGTCGCATATTCCGCCGCCGTTCTGTTTTATCATCCAGACGCAATCCTTCTGCGACGGATAAACGCTTTGAATACCACGGCTTGCCAATCCTTTCAGATTGAGGTCGGGAAACGTCTGGTGCGAGCCGTCATACTTCGGGCGCACGAAACAGTTGAACTTGCGGTTATACATCGTTGTCAGCCGTTCTTTGAACTGTGGCGACTGCTCTTCCAGCCATTCCGAGAACCCGTTGCGTATCTCGTCTATCTTGGCGTTGGCAAGCTGTATGCCCTCACTGTCACGCACCTTAATGTCATTGCCATTCTCGTCCTTACCGATAGACTTCATCATGTCAGGGCAGGTGTTGTGCAGGGCGTGTTTCAACAGGTGCATACCGTCATAGTTCCGGTAATAGCCCTTCACTAAGAACTCGTCCGTGATCTTCATGGTGCGGTAGCCGCACGCCACGGAAAACTCGTCCATGCTGGCGGAATAGGCGATTTTCACGTCCGTGTCGAAAAGATGGCTCATGTAGGCGGCATACACGCCCGTGGGAATCCAGCGTTCACCGAAGTTGAAGTCGAGGTCTTCAAAGGCGATACGCTGCGGTTCGGCTTCCTTCAAAGCCTCCAAAGCCTGTTTCACTTCCGGCAATCTTTCGTTTTCGGGATTACCGCCTATCCATGCCTCTATGCGCTCCGCCTTCTCTATCACGTTCCCCGCGATGAAGCGGTCTTTAATCTCGTAACCGGTTACGAGCGGATTGTAGAAGATACGACCTTTGAGGGCATTGAGAAGCTCCTCTTCCGTACTGTCTGTTATCCCCCGCATATAGCCGAGATTGACCGTACCGTACTTGTTGAGCGATGCGGACAAGGCTTCTTCGGGAGAGCCGACGTTGGCATGGTTCTCCACCGAGAAGGAAACGGGACGGTCGAAGATGTCCGCCTTGACGAACTTGCCGTCCTCCGCACGTTCCAGCGAAAGGATGTCGCGCCCTCCGGCATCCATCATTACTAACTTCACGTTCTGTTTGGCATTGAGGTTGCCATAACGCATGACAAACTCGTCGTAACAGGTGTTCAGGTGTTCACGCCAAGGTACATTTTCCTCACGTCTGTTCGATTCATAGCGGTACAACCGCTCGTATGCGTCACGGAGCGATACATACAGCAACGCTTTCTCTTTCTGATAACCGGTTAGTCCAAGCGGCTGGAAGGTTGCACCGTAGGGAGTAATGTCCTTCAGATAACCGATGTCGCGTGCCCTGTTTGCCACCAGCGACCCTTCACGCAGGTGCATTTCCGGCGTGCGGTGATAGGGACGCGGCGTAAGGTCGGGGGCTTCCTCCTTCGGCTTTTCCGTTTCAAATTCCGGGAATAGTGAAGCGGTTGCTTTCTCACTTGGGCTATTGTCCGTAATAGGAACGGGAGTTGCCTCCGGCTGTGCTTCGGGTTGTTTTGCTGCTTCCTTTTGCTCCGGTTTGTTATCCGACGAAGGCACAAAGGCAGGATTCATCGTGTCCTTGATACCCGACTTTTTCAGTTGTTCCTGTCTGTGCCGTTCCGCTTCAAGCCGTAGAGCCTTGCGCCGTTCCGGTGTCAGGCTCATCATCGTTTCATAGAAGCCGTTGATGGGTGGATTGGTGTCCCAGTCCAAAGTGGCATAAATATCTTCAGGGTCGCTTTGCTTCCCTGCACTTTCCGGCTTTGCCTTCTTGCTTTCGGTTGCAGGCTTGACGGATTCAACAGGAGGAACTGCCATAATCGGCGGTTTCGGTTTAGGAATAGCACGCTTTGCCTTGTTTTCCTTTTTGGTTGCCTTTTTCTTTTTGGCAGGTTCTTCTATGGGCATACCCCAAAGGTCAAGCAGAGTGAGCTGAACGGCATTTGAATGATTCGTCTGGCGTGGCTCAATCTCCGGCTTCTCGTCTATGGGTTGAACTTTCGGTTTCTCCGCTTCTGTGATAAAAACATTAGCGGTAGAAGTCACCGCTTCTACTTTCGGAGACGGCTGTACTTCCACATTCATACTTTTATCCGTACTTTCCGTTTGCGTCGGATGCAGGCTATGTCTTTCGTAGAGTTCCCTGTTGAGTTGGTGCAGTTCTATTTTCAGATGTTCCCGTAAGTCTTCCGCCAATTGTACGGTATCGCCTCTGTGCATGAGCTTATAGGCAGGCTTTCCGTAAGGGTCGGTACTTTTGGTTAAATCCGTGTGGGAAAGCGAACCGATGCTCCATACATACCCATTTACGGAAGTGCCGATAGGGGTCTGTTCTGTTTGCACAAAAAGTTTCTCATTATAATACAGTTTCCCGTTCTTTCCGCTGTTCTTTTGCAGAATAATCAAATCACTGCCCACCTCCGTACCCGCATTTTCCGTAAAGAGGTTGTTCGGCAGACGGGCAACACCCACCAGATTGGCGTGGTTCATCATATACTCGCGTATGGGCGCATTGGTCGGGGCATCCAACACCCCCTGCGAGGTAATGAACGCCACGATTCCGCCTTCACGCACCGCATCAAGGCTTTTCAGAAAGAAATAGTTGTGTATCGTCTTGGATGCCGACCGTCTTGCCATGTCATGACTGTTGGTAAATTCCGGGTCGAACACCGCCACATCACCAAAGGGGATATTGGATATAGCCAGATCAAAATGGTTCATGAACGGCTTTTCAATTTTCTCGTACCCCTGTATCCTTACTTTCTGGTCGGGATGCAGGTGTTTCAATATCTTGCCCGTCATCAGGTCTTTCTCAAAAGCCATGATGTCCGCGTCCGGCTTGTTCTCTAATACGGCATCCACAAATGCGCCAACGCCTGCCGATGGTTCCAGTACCCGGTCGGGGCGTATGCCGTGTTCATGCAGCACGTCCGCAATAGTGCCTGTTATCTCCGGCGGAGTATAGAAAGCGGTCAGAACGGATTGCTTCATAGCATCCATGTACCGCTTATACTCCGTATCGTCTTTTGTATTCTCCCGTAGTAACTTGTGCAGTTCCACGGTAGGGGCAAACAGTTCGAGGTCGGATTTCGCCCAATGGACGGCATCCGTCAGTTCCTTTGCTGGGTTCAGTATGCACTTCAGTCCACCGAAACCGCAATAACGCTCCAACAAGAGCCTTTCGCGTGCGGTGGGGGTGCGTTGTTCCCTGTCAAGGACGAATGCCGTCCGTATCGCCTCGATGTTGTCCCGCAACCTTTGTTTGCGGTTAAACGCCATATTCCTCTATATAAAGGACGACAGCCCCCGTCAGCTCCGTGTAGAGCAGGTCATAATCGGGCGACAGGGCGAAATTGTCATCCGAAAGGTCATAAATGGAGAATACGTTTCCGACAAGCGGCAGCAGTTTTCGGGTAAAGGATTCACGCTCCGCTTCCGGCACGTCGTCGGCAAACTCGTTCTCTACGACTTCGCGCAGGATGGCGTACTTGGAGTAGCGAAGCCCCTCCGTCAGCGTGCGCATAGCCAATTCCTGCGCACCTGCGGCGGGATAGCCTTCGAGCATTGCCCGTTCATACGTTCCGGCGGCACGGTCGGCGCGTTCACGGATGAAGGCTTCGTCGGTCGCCTGTTCAAATCTGTTTGTTCGGAGATAGTCTAGCAGGTACAGACCGTAGTAGGAAAAGTCGGTCTGCCCCTCGTTTTTCTTCTTGTTGTTCATTACTTTGGAATTTAGTGGATTGGTAAATCATGACCGGGATAATTGTCTGAAAGGAGAAAGAAAAGGCACTCGGTATCCCTCCGAGTGCCACCACTAAATCCAAAGCATGAGTGTAATCCGGTATCGAAGAACAGTTCATTACTCTGAATCAGTGGCAAAGTTACTCATTATTTTCTTCTTCTCGCAGAGGTTGCCTTACTTTTCCTTTCGGGGAACACGAAAGTCGTGTTGTAGTCCCCGTCAAAGGCAACCACGGCATCGAAACTCTTGCCCTGCTTGCTCTTGAAACCTTTGAGCAGTTTCGTGTGTCCGTCGGTGAGCAGGTCTTTGATTTCGTCATCGGTGAGGGTACGGTTTGCCTTCAGGCGGAACACGGGCAGCCCGCACTCCGCGTTGTCGCAGCGGACGACCTTGCCGTAGAACTGCATACTGCCCGTCCCGCACTTGGGACACTTGCAGCCGGAATCCCTGCGGGCGAACAGTTTGTCGCACGAGAGCAGTTCGGAGGTAATCTCCTTTGTGTACGCCTCTATCTCCTTGCGGAAGGTATCGGCGAGCAGTTCCCCGCGCTCGATGCGTGCCAGTTCCTTCTCCCATTCACCCGTCATGGCGACGTCGGCGATGAGCATCGTCTTCACGACCGAGTAGAGGGCAAGCCCTTTTTCGGTGGGTACAAGCGACTTCTTGCAACGTTCCATGTAACCGCGTTTGAAAAGCGTTTCGATGATGGCTGCACGGGTGGCAGGCGTGCCGATGCCGCAATCCTTCAATGCCTGACGCAGCGCGTCGTCCTCTATCTCCTTGCCAGCCGTTTCCATTGCGGACAGCAGGGAGGCTTCGGTATGCAGCGGCTTAGGCTTGGTCTTACCTTCCGTGATGGAGGCGGCTTTCAGTGCCAGCCTATCGTCTTCCTGCCAGCCGGGTATGATGGTCTCCTCTTTCTCTTCCTCGCCATAGACTGCACGCCACCCGACTTGCCTGATAACACTGCCTTTCACCACGAACTCCGCTCCGGCACACTCCGCCGTAACAGTAGCGGTGTCTTTGACGCATTTTTCAGAGAAAGCCTCAATCATGCGTCCGGCAATCATCTGATAGACGGTATTATCTTCTTTGGAGAGGAACAGCGGTTTCTCGCCCGTGACGAGTAGGGCATGGTGGTCTGTTACCTTGCCGCCGTCCACGCTGCGGCGTGTCGGCACTGCCTTCGGATTGACTTTGTCTTTCCATTCGGGCAGGTTGCCGATGAAGGCGAGCAACTTGGGAATTTCCACGAACACGTCTTCGGGGATGTAGCGGCTTCCGGTTCTCGGATAGGTGATAAGTTTCTTCTCGTAGAGCTTCTGCGCGATTTCGAGTGTCTGCTCCGCTGTGAAGCCGTGTTTGGCGTTGGCCTCCTTCTGGAGCGTGGTCAGGTCGTACAGGAGCGGAGTGTCCTCTATCTTCTCCTTGCGCTCCGCTTTCGTGACGGTGGCTGTGCCTGCTTCCTTTACTTTATTATATAATTCCGTCGCAGGCTCTTTCTCTTTCCATTTCTCGGAGGACGAGAATTTCACGGTATCACCGTTGCCTCCGTCTGCGGCGATATGGAGCTGCCAGAACGGTTCTACCGTGAAACGGCGGTTCTCCCAGTAACGTGCGCATACCATCGCCAGCGTAGGTGTCTGTACCCGTCCGACGGAATATGTGCCGTGTCCGGCGGCGATGGAGAGTGCCTGCGTGCCGTTGATGCCCACAAGCCAGTCGGATTCGCTCCGTGCTTTGGCGGCAAGGTAGAGGTTGTCGTATTTGTCGCCCGCTTCGAGGTTGCGCAGTCCCTCACGGATAGCCTTGTCGGTAAGCGAGCTTATCCAAAGGCGCACGAAAGGAGTGGTACATCCGATATAGTGGTAGAGGTAGCGGAAGATAAGCTCACCTTCGCGTCCGGCATCGGTCGCCACGATGATCTGCTCGCTTTCCTTGAAAAGACGGGCGATGATTTTTATCTGCGACACCACGCCGCTGTCGGACTTGTAGCCTTTCTCTGTCTTTTCCTGACGGGGAATGAGCGTGAAGGTTCCGGGGATGACGGGCAGGTTACCACGGACGAAACCACGTATGCCGTAGCCGTCGGGCATGGCAAGCTGGACGAGGTGTCCGAATGCCCATGTCACGGCATAGCCGCCTCCCTCGAAATATCCTTCCTCTCTTTTTGTCGCGCCCACGATGCGGGCGATTTCACGTGCCACGGATGGCTTTTCTGCAATGATTGTCTTCATGTTTTCTTACTTTTTAGTGATACTTTGGATTCTATTTTGGATTTAGTGGTGGACACGGGAGATTACATCTTCATGCCCTTGTTGTTTTTCTTCTGTGGTTTCTCCTGCTGCTGTTGCTGTTTGTCGTCCTTCGGAGCGGTCTGTCCCTTCTGCAACGGCTCTTTCAGGTTCTTGGTCGCCTCGTTGGTCTTGCCCTCGCTGTTCACCGCCACCTGTGTGCGGCTTTCGTTGGAGGGGGCTACCTTCTGTGCGTTGTCAGGATTGGTGTCGTAGCGATAAGGACGACCCTTCTCCGGGTTGAACTTGATATACATCGTGGCATGGAAACCCTGTTTGTCTGTCACGTTCTCCAGCTTTATCGCCTTACCCGCTGCATAATCGGCTTTCTGCTGGTCGGTGAAGTTCATGCCGCTCCATTTGCTGATGGGGCGGATGCTGCCGTCGGCGTTCGTCCACGTGTTGCGGCGTTGCTCTTTCTGTGGGGCTGCGGAATTTTCCATGCCCTGAGCCTGTCCTTGTGTGAGATTGTTCTTGGCTTCCTGCGTCTGGGCAGTACGCGGCGACCTGCCGGTTCCCGGTACGAACTCCACGCCTCGCTGCTCTACATTCACTTGAAGAGTGGTGACGAATTTCCTGCCGTCGTTGCGCTCAATAAGTTTGTCGCGCACGGGCAGCCCGGCACGCAGCATATCCTGTTCCTGTTTGGTGATTTCCGTCTTTCCGATGCGCTCCGGTATGCGCACTTTGTTTGCTGGTATGTCCGTGATTTCATTTGTCTTGCGGTCTATGCTGATGAACGAGGGGATGATTTCACCCGTTTCCTTGTCCACGATGTCCACGACCCTGCCGAGATTGCCCGTTTCGCGCAGGTTCTTACGGTCTTCGTCCGAAAACTTGTGTTCCTTGTACTCGTCGAGTTTCTGCTCCTTGCGGATGAAGTGCGGCACGAGGCTGACATTGCCTTCACCGTCTTTCTTAAAGGAAAGGCGGGCGTCCAGTTCAAAAGCCTCGCCGCCAAACTTGGGCGACACTTTTACCAAATCGGATTTGCCGTAATTGAGCATTTTGGTAAGGTCGCCGGACTTTTCAAGGTCATCGCGTTTCACGCCCCATTTCTCTTCCAGCTCCTGCCAGTTGATTTTGCTCTCGTCGATGGGCTGGTAGCCCCGTCTGCCCTGTGCCTGTTGTTGCGGGCTTTCCTGATTCTGTTCCTGCTTCTTTTCCATTTCTTCCTGTTTTTGGGTTTCTTTGGGTTGCTCTTCCT
>NZ_EQ973635.1:103225-131661 GCF_000157915.1 Phocaeicola coprophilus DSM 18228 = JCM 13818
TTGCTCTTCCTGCTTTTGTTCCGTCTTTCCGGCGGTCTGTTCTTCCTTTACCTGCTTCTCGTAGCCGGAGGTGTCCACCTTGTGGGGCGCGAGCAGTTCCTTGTTGGCTTCGGGGTCTTTCAGCAGGTCTTTCATCACCTCCATCAGTTTGTCGGCTTGGTCTGCCGCGACACGGTAGAAACCGAAGCGGCTGGGCTCCTTGCACTGCCGGAAGAAGTTTTTGAAGAAGTTGTCCAGCACGTCGCCGTGGCGGTCGAATTGCAGGAAACTCTGCGCGTTCTCCGCTTTCGCGGGGGTGCGCTTGGGGGAACCGTCGGCATCCAGCCCGGCTACCACGCTGAGTTCGCCCGTCTTCTCGTCACGGACTATCAGCACGTCCTTTTCAGTTGTTTTCTTTGCCATTTGAAAAATGTTTTAATGGGTTATTTTTGAAAGAAATTATGGATACGGGCCTTGTAGAAGGCTATATCTTCTTTTTTGAAGTCCTTTACGTGTCCGGAAAGAAACGTCAGCACGTCCTCTTCGCTGTAATAGGTCTTTTTGCCGAGCGTCTTGTACGGCAACGCGCCGATACTGCGGTAGCGTTGCAGGGTGCGCTTGCTGATCTGGAGCAGCATACAGAGGTCCTGGTTGTCGAACATCCTGATACGTTCCATCGGGTCCGGGGCTTTGCCGGACGGCTGCAAGGAGAGCAGCAGTTCGTCCTGCCGGTCGAGCCGTTCCATCAGCTTTTGCATCCAGCTCTCGAAATTGTTTCGGGTAACTATTTCCATATTTATGTCCTCCGTTTTTCTTGTTTCTGAGGCAAAGTTCGGTAAAGGGCAAAAGCGGCTTTAACAACTCACTACGTGACTCACGTATAATTTTTTTAGGGAATGGCTCCGTTACCCGGACAGACGACGCAACAAGCAGCCAGTCAATAAGAAATGGAACGTAGATATAGAAAGCGTATTACTTTTATGCCGGATTCCCGGATAAGAGGCTATGAACAAACATACTTACTGGAACAAATCCTTGCATAGTAATCAAAAACAAATGAAATATGGAAATTATTAGCATTGAGAAAAAGACTTTTGAAGAGATGGTTTCAAAATTTGACAACCTTGTTGCAAAAGCCGAAGCATTATGCTTTGAAGACAAAAAAATGAGTGAGTGGATGGATAGTCAGGATGTCTGTGTCCTTTTAAATATCAGTCCACGCACCTTGCAGACTTTACGTGACAGCGGACGCTTGGCATATTCACAGATAAACCATAAGACATATTATCTTCCAGAAGATGTCGGACGTATGCTGCCTATCGTGGAAAAACGAAAAATAAAAGACAAATGATAACAAAAAGCAGAAAGCCTATGAATGATAACCAATTGATAACGAAAGAAAGTGAATGGATTGCCTATTTTACAAGTAGTATAGAACGAATAATAGCAAAAATGGAACGGATGAAAAAGGATTGCCGTCCCACTTTGGGCGGCGAGAATTTTCTTACGGACAAGGAAGTGGCTGAACGGTTGAGAATCAGCAGGCGTACCCTACAAGAATACCGGAATGAAGGGCGTATTTCATACATTCAGCTGGGAGGAAAAATCATATATAAGGAAAGTGATATTGAACGGTTGCTCAAAGACGGGTATAGGGAAGCCTATTTGACAGACCTTTAAAAAATAGGAAAGGGGCATCACCTATGTAGGTGCATACCCCTTTTCCCGTATGGGATTCATTTGTTCTCAGCTGGGATTTGAATAACTGCCATTCTTCTCATTCAACCCAAGCAATAGGTAATTAATGTTTTTATTTTCACGCAGCAGTTTTTTAAGCACGTATTTTCTGAAAAAGGTGCTCTCTCTACTGCATATCCTGAACGAAATGGCTGTTATCATTTCAAGAGAATAGACATCCATGCTTATCCGATTGCCGTTTTTTATATATCGCATTGTAATCTGCTCATCCAACTCACGACTTTTATAAGCAGAGCGGATAATTTTTCGGACATCCGAAGAAAACACGCCAAACAAGTCGGCTATTTCAAACAATGTCATCCATACGGGAGTAGTTGGCATAGTGACTGCTCCCGTTTCACTGATGGTTATAATCCCTCTGTCCATAATTCCCTATACTTGTCGTTTCAAAAAACTCCGTTCTACATTTTTCATATCGCGTAAAATAGAGGTGTCCAGTACCTTGGCATAATGCTGTGTCATACGGATATTGGAATGTCCCAAGATTTTAGCGACATTTTCCATGCTTACCTCGTTTGCCAAAAACACGACGGTAGCCGCAGTATGCCGGGCAACGTGTGTGGTCAGACGCTTCTGTATTCCACAGATGTCGGCTATCTCCTTTAAGTAAGCGTTCATTTTCTGGTTGCTCAATACAGGCAAAAGCACATTTTTGGCAATACAATCAGGTTGGTGCGAATACTTGTCTATCAATTTACGGGCGGGTGATATGACTGGAATATTACACATCTGCTTTGTTTTTTGGCGGGCTTTACGAATCCACAAGTTACCGTCATTGTCCCTTACAAGATGTTCCTTGCTGAGCTGATGCACGTCTGCAAAAGCCAGACCTGTGTAGCAGCAAAAGGCAAACACGTCCCGAACCTGCTCCAGCCGTTTTATCTCAAAATCCTTTTCCATCAGCCTGTCCAGTTCTTCTTGGGATAAAAACTCCACATTGACTTCATCCATCTTGAAATGAATGCCATAAAACGGGTCTTTTTCTATCCATCCGTTGGCTAATGCGATGCGTATGACTTTTTTCAGGTTCTTCAAATGTTTCAATGCGGAATTGTTCTGGCATCCGATGGACGTTTTCAGCCAATACTCGAAATCGCGAACAAACTGCCCGTCCAGTTCATTCAGGAACAGGTCATCCTTGTGATATCCAAAACGGATAAACTCCCTCAACCTGTTTATGGAAGTCTCAAATTTTGTCACGGTTGATTCCGTGTACTCCTTACCGATTAAAGCCCGGCATTTCTCGTTATGGTCTGTATAGATTTCCAAAAGCGTATGCTGCACTTTATCCCGACCGTAATATCTGTCACGGATGGCATCTGCCGTAACCATTTTTGCATCTACTTCAAGTTCCCTGTGTATCTGCAACACTTTGGCACGAACAGAACTTATATAATGATTAAGTTCCTGCGAATTGCGGTCTTTTCCTTTGGAACATTCTTTTGACTGGTTCCAAAGTTCTACAGGTACGCTACGCTTGATCATAATTTCCGCTTTCCGCTTGTCAACGGTAATGCGCATACATACGGGAGCCTCCCCGTTTTTCAGCAGTTTCTGCCGCTTGATGTAAAACAACACACTCAGTGTACTACGTCTCTTTTCAATTCCCATACTTTTTGCATTTTAAGTGGTACAAAGTTAAATTCCATTGTCCCAAATCAGGCTATGCAAAATACTGAGAATCAGCGAAAACAAATCCAAATCGTTGGACTTTTCAATCCTTTAAAAAGTCCAACGGATAAGCCAGTGCCAACTGCGCCATTCCGCGGCTTTTTATTAGGAATTATAGAAAACAAAAAAGTCCCAAAGTATTGAACTTCAGAACTTTTCTTGATTTTGCTTCATAAGATTGCGGTGCGTACGGGACTCGAACCCGTGACCCCATGCGTGACAGGCATGTATTCTAACCAACTGAACTAACGCACCAGTATGTCATTTTCATTTGCTCTTGCTCTCAATTGCGGTGCAAAGGTATAACTTATTTCGGAATCTGCAAACATTTTATTCATTTTTCTTCTAAAAAAATTAATCCGACCCTCCTCTACAATCCGTAAAACGCATAAAAAAGAGGAATAATGCAATAAAAAAAGGCAAACAGTTTCTTTTTCCGATTTAAATCGCTACCTTAGGAACATTAAAGAAACGAGAAAAATGGATATGCATATATTTCAAATAAAGTCCAATCAGACTCTTCCCTCACCGGGAGGAATCCTGATAGCCTCTCCTCTGCTAAATGATTATCATTTTATGCGGTCAGTGGTACTGCTCATCACACACAGTGAAGAAGGCAGCATGGGAATTGTCATGAACAAAGACTTCCGATATCACATATCCCTCAACCAACTGGCTCCGGAACTGGAAGGTTCTGCTTACATTCCTGTCTTTAAAGGAGGTCCCATGGAACGGGATACAATCTTTTTCATCCATACACTGAAACAACTGAAAGGAGCACTGGAACTGGGGAACGGATTGTACATGAACGGAGACTTTAAGGCTGTGCAACAATATATTCTTGACGGAGGTCCCCTTGACGGGCATATCCGATTCTTTGCCGGATATGCAGGATGGAGTCACGGACAACTGCAACAGGAAATTCAAAGGAACTCATGGTTTATAGGAAAAGGAAACAGCGAACGACTGCTGCATGATCCACAGAAAGTTCTTTGGAATAACAGCATGAACGATCTCGGTAATCCATACACCTTATGGTCCAAATATCCGGTTTATCCTTCATTCAACTGAACTGGAAGAAAGTTTCTGCAACAGACAGACGTCCTTGTATCCACGTCCGGTATAAATCCAATGAGGCAAATAGCCCGCACGTACATAGCCCAGGCCAGTAAACAAATGTAAAGAATGTGTATTGTCTGCATGCACGTAAGCATACAGCTGATGAATCCCCAACCGCGAAAAACAATGATGTTCCAACTGTCGCAAAGCTTCGGAAGCAATACCCCGGTGACGGTATTCCTCCAGCACCATAACTCCCACTTCTGCACGGTTATGACGGGGATCGAAGGAACAAAGGTCAACAATACCTACTACCCCGGTCTGAGGAAGCTCAATCATCAGTCTCAACTGGCGGTCTGTATACAGGTCATTCGTACTCTGCCCGATATACTGCTTCAGCTGATATCGGGAATAAGGACCGGTAGCAATGCCGTTCTCCCATTGATCTTCATCGTTTTCAAAAAGCATCATGACATCCAGATCTTCCGGCTCAGGTGCGCGCAAACGGATTGGAGGAACTGTTTTTTCCATCGTTACTCCTCCTTTTCTCCCTCTTCCCGATTCAGATCCAGTTCCATCAGCAAACGTTCACGACCAGGTACACAGAACAGTGAAGCCACCAGAAGCATTCCGGCACACAACATTCCCGTCAGGTCAAGAGTCCAATAGTAAACCGACAGATTGAACAAGGCCGGAGCCAGCAAAAGTCCCAGACGGACTTCACTCCATCTCCGATAGCTCTTTAATGCTTCGGGTAAGGGCATTGTTTTTACATAGCGGGTCAGTGACAAACTGAACAGGCGAAGAGATACGGGAATAAGTCCCATGGCCAGCAGGATACCTGCAGTCTGGAGAATATATTCCATCCGGACATCCCCCACCATCATTCCTTGCGGTAACACATCCGTTTCATAAAGTGCGATAAGCAACAGTACCAACATCCACGCCAGAATAAATTCCCCTTGCAGCCAGCGTAGCAACCGATTGATTTCTTTTTCCATAAATTTTCCCCAAATTACATTGTTCCTGTAAAAGCTACCCGGTTCACGATAGACCGTCCCAGTGTAACTTCATCCGTATATTCCAGTTCATCACCAATGGATATACCACGGGCAATGACTGTCAGTTTCACATCAAACCCACTCAGCTTCCGATAAATAAAGAAATTGGTCGTATCGCCTTCCATCGTAGAACTTAATGCCAGAATAACTTCCTTGACGGCTCCGGAGCGAACCCGTGCCACCAGACTGTCAATCTGCAGATCAGAAGGACCGATACCGTCCATCGGAGATATGACCCCGCCCAGCACATGATAAAGTCCTTTGTACTGCTGAGTGTTCTCAACGGCCATTACATCGCGGATATTCTCCACCACACATACTGTCGATGCATCCCGTGAAGGATTGGAACAGATGCGGCAGATATCAGTATCCGAGATATTATGACAGACTTTACAATATTTTACTTCATGCTTTAGGGTTACCATGGCACTGCTGAAAGCCTCTACACTTTCCGTACTCTGTCTCAGCAGATGAAGCACAAGACGCATGGCGGTCTTCCGCCCTATACCGGGAAGTTTGGCAAATTCTCCTACTGCTTTTTCAAGTAATGCCGACGGATATTGTTGATTCATGATTCTCTTCTTTGTATTAAAACAGGTGTGCAAAGATAGGGAGAACTCCCGAAATTCCGGCATAAATTGAGAAATAAAGTAAAGGTAAGGAATTTCAGAACAACACTCGGATGAGATGGATCAGAAAAAGGAAGCAAGTACCTGCTTTTTCATTTTTTTTTCATACCTTTGTCAAGACTTAATAAAAACAACACCATGGAAATAACCAGTGCTGAATTTGTAGTAAGTAATTCACGTGCGGACATGTGTCCCGCAACCCACCTTCCCGAATACGCGTTCATCGGACGTTCCAACGTCGGAAAATCAAGTCTCATCAATATGCTGACCAAACAACCCAAGTTGGCCATGACCTCAGCCACTCCTGGAAAAACCTTGCTGATCAACCATTTTCTGGTTAATAAAGAATGGTATCTGGTAGACCTTCCCGGATACGGCTATGCACAACGGGGAAAGAAAATGATGGACAAGATTGAAAAGCTGATCCAGCATTACGTTCTGGAACGGGAGCAAATGACATGCCTCTTTGTTCTGGTAGACAGCCGGCTCGCTCCACAGAAGATCGATATGGAATTTATCGAATGGCTTGGAGAAAACGGAGTTCCTTTTGCCATCATCTTCACGAAAGCAGACAAACAAAGTGCCGGAAAGACGCGTGCAAATGTGGATATCTATCTTTCAGAACTTTCCAAGCAATGGGAAGAGCTTCCCCCTT
Source organism: Phocaeicola coprophilus DSM 18228 = JCM 13818 (assembly GCF_000157915.1). Lineage (GTDB taxonomy): Bacteria > Bacteroidota > Bacteroidia > Bacteroidales > Bacteroidaceae > Phocaeicola > Phocaeicola coprophilus. The sequence goes on from NZ_EQ973635.1 coordinate 110,038, forward strand.
ATTTCATTTCATCGGCTGAAAAGAAAACCGGACGAAAAGAAATTCTGGACTACATCGAACAAATCAATCATTCAATAACTAAAAATCACACCTTATGACAAAGAAAATGATCATGTTGCCCTTGCTGGCTGCCTCTGTTTCCCTGTTCTTCACGGGATGTGAAGGAAAACTGGTGGAAAAGGTGGATCTGATTCCGCAAGCGCAGTCTGTCACAATCGGAAACGGATCTTTCCCCTTGCAGGAACTGCGCAGCATGCAGGTTCCTCCCGAATGGAACGAAACGGCCAAGGCTTTTACAGAACTGGTACAAAAAACAACCGGAGTTTCATTGACCATCAGCGATATTGACGCTCCTCTCTCTTTGGTCAAGAACGATAAACTGACCGAAGAAGCCTATACTCTGGAAATTGAAAGAGGACGTATCGTTCTGGAAGCTAATGACGCACAGGGAATCAGCAATGCACTGGCCACGCTTCACCAGCTCATTCTGACAGCAAAAGACAACAAACTTCCAATCATAAATATTCAGGATAAGCCACGCTTCGGTTATCGCGGACTGATGCTTGACTGCAGCCGGCATTTCTGGACAGTAGATGAGCTGAAAGAAACGCTGTCTCAAATGGCTTTCTTCAAGCTGAATAAACTGCAGATGCACCTGACAGACAACAATGCCTGGCGTCTGGCTATGGATCAGTATCCTGAACTGACTGCCAAAGGTACTTATTATTCTGATTTTCCGGATCTGTCTGGTAAATATTACTCAACAAACGATCTGAAAGAAATCGTAAAATACGCTCAGGCTCTCGGTATTGAAATCATTCCTGAAGTCGATCTGCCCGGTCATGCCATCGCACTGCTCGCAGCCATGCCGCAACTTTCCTGTAAAGGAGGTACATTCGAAGCTTATCCGGAAGAACTTCCGCTCAATCAGCGGAAACGCGGAAACGAGAATATGCTTTGCATCGGCAATCCGGAATCTATCCGTTTCGCACAGGAAGTGGTAGACGCACTGATCCAGATCTTCCCTTCGAAGTATATTCACCTGGGTGGTGATGAAGTACCCACAGCCATCTGGGAAAAATGTCCGAAATGTCAGGCCCTTTATAAGAAGGAAGGCATGAAGGAACCCGGTGAACTGCAGGACTTCTTCACACGCAAGATGAGTGAATACATCCGGTCAAAAGGTAAAATCATGGTTGGATGGGATGAAATCAACGACCGTCATGCCGCCACACCCGAAGATATGCTGACCGTATGGCGGGACAATGGTCTGAAAGCTCAGAAAGCTGCACTGGAACGAGGCATACCGGTAGTCATGTGTCCGCAGCACGGATGTTATCTTGACTGGGGATATGCCGGCAACTCTACACGGAAAGTGTACGAATGGGATCCGGTAACCAGCCAGGTAACTCCCGAACAGGAAGCACTCGTCAAAGGAGGACAAGGTGCTTTGTGGACGGAACGAGTAGCAACACAAGACCGTGTGGAATGGATGTTGTACCCGCGTCTGGCTGCTTTGTCGGAAGTATTCTGGACCAATGCTTCCAAACGCAACTGGGACGACTTCTACCGCCGTATCACGGATTTCTATCCGGTAATGCGAAAGATGGGTATCAATTTCTATGAAGACGATGCACTGAATGAGAAAGAATTCGCACCGACTCAGGAGAAGCCCATGCTGATACGTCCGGCAAGCATTGATACAAACATTCCATTGAACTCACCCTATCATCCGGAATATGCTTTCGACGGAAAGACCAATACATTCTTCTGGGGAGGAAGCACTATCAACCCGTCACATTACTTTACGGTCATCCTGACAGAACCGGCCAAGATAAGTGATATCGAAATCATTACAGGTGACTCAAAGGACTATATCACAAAAGCTGACCTGCTGATCAGTGAAGACGGAAACAAATTCAACAAGGTCGGAACATTTGACGAACTGGGACAGGCCAAGGCACATGTCGGAGGCAAACCAGTCAAAGCTGTCAAGATTCAGGTAACAGGCAATCACACCTGCTGGCCGATTATCAAGGAAATCATCCTGAAATAATCCGGTTCCAAAGAAATAACTTATACGGCCTGCCCTTTGATCAATCAAAGAGCAGGCCGGTTTCTTTTGTATAACTTCTTCTTTTCATTCAATGACAACAACCAGGGAACGATATAACGGAGCCCAGTCAAACACAAACTTGGCATGAGAAGTGGCATTGCGGACACACATGTGCGAACGTGGAGTCGTACCAAGCGACCAGCTGTATTCGATCATGGCCGTACGGGGTACATTCACCGGAACACCATGAATATAAGCACCATTTGTAAAACGGCTGGCGTATGGCGCATATCCGCCCACCGCCGAGGAACCGTCCTTCAGAAATACCATCTTTTCTTTCTTTTGCTGGATCAGAAACATACCTAAAGGAGTTTCCATTCCGTAAGGAGGATTATGCAGTCCCGTCGTAGCCGGATTTATACTCCGGATTTTCCATTCACCTTCCGACACTCTTTCCAGAGTCGTAATATTCTGATCCAGACGATCCACGAAAATTACATGATGAAACACGGTAGAATCAGACAACAGCTTGAGGTAGCGTTTGGGAACCAGCCACTCTCCTTCTGTCGTCACCGGACGAAGCCTGTAGAAACTCCCTTCCTCTCTTTCCAGCTGAGCCAGCGAACCGTCTCTGCCATAGCGTACGGGAGTCAATGTATCTTCAGGAAGATAAAGAGGAACCGACTGATAACGCTCCACTCCGAGCGTATCCGAAATCCGGTTATAGACATTACGCACATAACTCCGCACCAGGGGAGCCTCAGTGTTCAGATTCTTATAATTTTGGAAAACGGCCCAGCGAAGTTCATCACCACGCTGCATATTTTCAATAAAAGCCAGACATTTACGCATCACCTCCCATTTGACGGAACGAACTGTGTCCTTATATGGATAAGTATCCTTCAGCGTATATTTGTCATAAAGCAAATCTTTGGTAAGTACAATATCGGCTGCGGTCAGCGGCTTCTCCTGGAAAGAAAATTCTACCGTCACCATTGAATCAGGGGCATGATCCACCTCAAACGGAACCTCGACCAGTTGCGTCTCGTCATTACGGCATCCCGTCCAACCCACGGAAACGGCCAGCAGACATCCCAGAAGATAAATACGCTTCATGATTGCTCGGGTTTAATTTGATACAAAGTTAACATTTTTCAAGAATATTCCAAATTGATTACAAGGAATAACAATGGTTTCTATAAAAAACAATCGAGCTCCCGCATTGGTTCATTCCAGGCCGGACAGAAGGCTGCTTATCCCCTTAATGAATGGAAGACAAAAATTAGGAAATTACACTGGTAAATTATATCTTTGCCCGATTTTTTCAACTAGACTATGTATATATTCCGCTCCATACAAGAGATCATCAACACCGTCGCTGCGGCCAAAGGACTGCTGACCGAGATGTTTGAAAAAAGAAAAATTCTCAGCTTCAGATACTCCGATGCCCTGTCCCTGCTCAAGGATGACGAGAATCGTCTGAAACTGCTTATCGAAAAGGAAGTAATCCGGCAAAACGGCAACTATGTGGAACTGGATGCACGTTTCCTGGATTTCTTCGAATTGCTGCTGGAAGCCAATGAAGAGATCAATACAGCCATCATTGATGAAAACATCGAGTATCTCCACGAACTGATTGACTATTACCTGAAGGAGAGAATTCCCAGCCGGAAGGAAAGTTATGTACGCAACATCAAGATTACATTCCAGAAGATTGCGCGTACCACCATCCGCAACATCATGAATCTGCAGAACAGCATAGACAATGCGTTCAAGCATGAACCGACGTATCAGATCAAAATCGCCAAACTGGAGAATCTGGACAAGAAACGGATCAACATCCAGCGGCTGATCGACACGACAGAGCATCTGATCCTGCACGAAGAAAGAGCCTTTTTCATGCAGGCTACGGATGAAGAACTGACACGCATCCTGCTCGAACTCCGCCGGGAGCTGCAACTCTCGGCACACAGCCTCATCCGTGCCCAGCAAGATATCATCAATTACCTCAATCAGATCAAGAGCCAGATCATTCTGGTAGAAAAGATCCGGAAGGTAAAATATCTGCAAGACCAGTTCGAATTGCGGGCCCGAAGCAACCTGGCCGAAGTCGTTGAGCGGGAACATTCCCTGCTGATGGAAGGATCTGCACCAGGTTCCTTCAAGCTGTCAATCAATTACCTGAGTACAGACGAGGCCCGTCCGGTCATTCTTAAAGTCATGCGTAACCGGCAATACCGGGAGGCTTTGCGAAACAACGAGGCAGGTGCCTTCAGTGAAGAAGAGCTGGAAGCACAGGCCATGTATCAGGAACTGATCAACCTCGATACGACCGTGGGGGATTATTTCCAGGCACAGGCTCAGGCTCGATGGGCAGACGAATCGGCACCACTGGAGGATCTGTTCTCATACCTGATGAAGTATTCTTTCCAGCGGGAAGTAAGCGAAAAAGAACGTACCACCCTCTTCTGTCAGATCGTTTCCCTCTACGAAACGCAACTGCGCATCACCGAAGAGTTCGGTACCTATCACGAATATGAATTTGCCAAAGTATATCCGCTCTGAGAAATTTTCCGGACGGACCAAAATACAACGAAACAATGGATTTAAACATACGAATACCTGACCATACAGCACAGATCTTCGATTACCTGCAAAAGGGACTGTTCATCAGTTCCAACAGCACAAACGAAGATGTACGTCAGCTTTATGACGATATCGATGAAAACTTTGAAGCCCTGTCCCTGTACTTCGGGCAGATCGGTTACGCACTGGAACGAGGCAACGAATATTTTTATTTCTCACGCAACGAACCGAGGGCTACGCTGGAACAGAAACTCATGCGTGCCTATTACTGGATTGACGTGCTCGACCTGTTCAAGACTTACGATGAGACTTTCGGACCGGGCTTCCGGTTTCAGCCCGAACAGATTCTGGTGGAAGCCAACATCAACGTGCTGCTCCAGAACAAGCTGGACGGCATCCGGAAACATTTCTCGGACAAAGATGTTCGCAAGGATGTCCTGGACAATATGATCCGCCAGCTCACCAAGGATTCATTCCTGGAGCTGGAAAACGAAAAAGAAAACACCTACAAGGTGATGAGTTCCTGGCATTACCTGGAACGACTGATCGAAAGTATTCAAATTTACGACGAAACGGAAGACGATGAGAAACCTGAATAGAATTATCTTTATCAACAGTGCAAACATCCCCTATGCGGATGATATTTATCTGGATGGAAACATCCACTTTATCGGAACACAGGGTGTAGGAAAAAGTACCATCCTGCGTGCCATCCTGTTTTTCTATAATGCCGACACGCAGAAACTGGGTATTCCCGTAGAAAAGCAAAGCTACACGGAATACTATTTCCCCTACTCCAACTCGTATATCGTATATGAAGTGGCTACCGAGAACGGACCTTTCTGTATCCTCAGCTTCAAGTCGATGAACCGGGTGTGTTACCGCTTTATCGATTCCCCCTACCGGAAAGAATTCTTCATCGATGAGGAAAGCCGTACGGCATACAGTGGAACCGACCGCATCCGGGCCATACTGGATCAGTATGATGTGGACTATTCGCGCATTATCTATACTTACGATGAATACCGGAACATTCTTTACGGCAACGAAGCAGGAGCCGACATGCAACGGTATGCCCTGATGGAAAGCAAGCAATATCAGAACATCCCGCGAACCATCCAGAATGTGCTGCTGAATTCAAAACTGGATGCGGAATTCATCAAAAAAACCATCATCTCGTCACTCAACGAGGAAGATACTTCCGTAGATCTGAACACCTATAAGGAACATCTGAAAAACTTCGAAACACGGCTTCGCGATATTGAAGAGTTCCAAAAACGAGAAACGCAGAAACAGGCTGCAGAGATCACCCGACTGGCTACGGAAGTAAACCGAAGACAGACTGCACTGGTGCAAGGCTGCCGGGAACTGGCTGCCGCCCGCATCAAGGCAGAAGAGGCGCTCCCCCAATGGGAAGAAAAGAAAAAACAGGCAGAAAACGACCGGCATATCATACTGGCCCGCCGCATGGAACTGCAGGAGCAGTCGAAAAAGAAATGTGACCGGCTGCAGGAAGTGCTGGCTGTTGTCAACAATGAATTGCAGAAAGCTTCTCAGAAAGAAAAGGAATACGACCAGCTGAACATTTCCCAGATTGCAGAACGGTCAGCCAAAAAGGAAGAATGGAAAAACCGCCAGCAGGGACTGCAGGAAGAGCAGCGCATCCTCACCTCACAGTATACGGAAATCTCTACCAAATACAAGTTGCTGATCCAAAGTCTGGATGAACAGTGGAACAAGATCCATGAAGCCAAACTGAAACAACAGGAAGAACTGGGCAACACGTATAACAGCCGGATGGAAGAGGCACGGAAGCTGCACGAAACGGCTACCGAAGCCCTGTATCAGGAATACGAGCAGCTGTCGCAGACACTCCATCCTGAATACAACGAAAAGCAGAAGGCTATGACGGCTCTTGACTATCAGATCCAGATGTGTCACAAGGAAACTTATTTCGCAGCCGAACAGGAAGAACTGAAACATCGTATCCAGTCGTACACCGGACTGCATCTGAGCAAGAAGAACCGCATTGAAAATGCTCAGCTTGTCATCCGGGAACTGACACTCAAGTGGGATGAAGAACTGCAAAAGGGCTTCAGGGAAAAAGATGAACGCATGGAGGCTCTGTCTCACGAACAGAAACAGCTGCGTACACGCATCGAAGAACTGGAAACATTCTTACAGAACAGCCGGAACACCTTACAGGGATGGCTCAAGGATCACAAGCCGGGATGGGAAGAAAACATCGGAAAACTTTGTGATGAATCAATCCTGTGGCAGACCGGACTGTCTCCACGTCAGGTAGACGAAGGGGCTTCCTTCTATGGCATCAACCTGGATCTATCGGTCATCGAACGGCCTATCAAGTCCATCAATGACTACCAGAGAGAGAAGGAAAGCCATAGCGGACGTATGGAGGAAATCACATCGGAACTGCAACACCTGCAAGCAGACAAGGATTTGCTTCAGGAGCAGCTGAAAGCCAAATACCAGCCGCGCATCAAGGAGCAGAAAGACATCATCAGTGTGCAGCAGTATGAACTGGAAAAACTGGAACAGCAATACCAGCAGGACATGCTGGACATTGAACTCTGGAAAAAGAAAGAGGAAGAAGAACGGAATGCACACATTGCTGTCCTGAATAAAGACCGTCAGACACTTCAGCTGGAACTGCAGGAAATCGACGGAAAACTGAAAAACCTGAATCTGGAAAAAGGCAAGCGCCTTAACGAACTGAAACAGCAGTGGAATGACCAGCAGCAACAGATTGCTGATGAAAGGAACAGACAGGCCGAACAACTTAAAAACGAAGACCGGCTGGAACAGCAGCGGATCACTGCCGAGAAAAATAATTACGAAAGTCAGATGAACCGGGAACTGCATTCACAGGGAGCTGACACGGAACGTCTGCAAAGTATTACTTCGCAGCTGAACGAGATAGAGGCCGAACTGCAGTTCATCAAGAATCATGCAACCCTGCTGATCGAGTACCAGAAAGATAAACGCGACCTGATAGACCGAATTCCGGTCTGGAAACGGGAACAGGAAGAGCAGAAACAGTTGCTCAGTCAGGAAAAGGAAAGTCTGAAAAAAGAGAACGCCATCTTGCAGGAACAGCTTGACCGGCTGGACAAGGAACTGAAGGAAACGGACAATGCCGTACGCGACCTGCATGCCAACCTGGATGCATATGCCAAGATTGCGGCCTACGACTGGTACAAGCCTCATCAGGATATTCTGGGAGATACGGGACGGGCTGCAGCACGGGAAATCACTCCCCGAAAGAGCTGTATCGAACTGATTGAAGAACTGGGCCAGGACGAAAACCAGTTCCTGCAATTACAGACAGGTCTGCGCAAGGAAATCAATCTTTTCACCGGGCATTTCGATGAGGACAATACTTTCAAGTTTGCTACCAAATTCAACGATGACTGGGAGTATCTGCGCTTTGCCGAAGAGCTGAACGACTTCATCCGGGAAAACAAGATCAACGAGTTTATCCGGCGCATCAACAACGAGCACTCCGACGTATTCAAACGTATCAGTATGGATACTTCAATGCTTACGGCTTCGGAAAAGGACATCCATGACATCATCAGCAGAGTGAACAAAGGATTCCAGACCTGCAATTTCGTGGGAGTCATCCAGCGCATCGAAATGAAGGTGGAAGAAAGCAGCAACCGCGTGGTCAATGCACTGCGGGCCATCCGGAAATATTACAACGAACATGCCCACGACCTGGCCCCGGGAACCAATCTCTTCTCCAGCGAGAACGAACAGCTGGTGAAGCAGGAAGCCATCGCTCTGCTGCGTGATTTCATCAAGGAGATCCATGCCTACCGGTATGACACCATCCGCCTCTACGACTCTTTCGAACTGCGTTTCCGGATCGTAGAAAACAACAACGACACGGGATTTGTAGAGAAACTATCGAACGTCGGTTCCGAAGGTACGGACATTCTGGTAAAAGCCATGATCAACATCATGTTGCTGTATGTGTTCAAGGAAGGAGCTTCCCGGAAGTTCAAAGACTTCAAGCTCCACTGCATGATGGACGAAATCGGAAAGCTGCATCCCAACAACGTGAACGGAATCCTGAAGTTTGCCAACGACCGGAACATCATTCTGATCAACGGATCACCGACCGAACTGAACCGCGACACCTACAAGCATGTCTATCTGCTCACCAAGGGTGCACAGAGCAAAACCCGCATTGCCCGACTAATTTCAGACCAGAAACTGTAAGCCCGAAACCTGCTTCTGATCCATTTCTCGGAAGGCCGTCTGCCACTACCTGCCAGGCTAGTGCAAACGGCCTTCCGTCATCTGAAAAAAGGCCTCGGGCTTTTTTAAAAACGTTTCGGCGTTTCAATGAAAAGAATTCCGGCTTTCAGGCAAAACGCTTCGACGTTTTCTGCATGGTTATTTTTCCGGTCCGTTACTTGATTCCGAAAGAGAAAGCCAGTGATTCGGTCCGGTCTACATGCTTGGGCAAATAGACCTTGACGCGGTCACCATCCATTTCACATTTCACACGCTTACCGGTGGAAAGCAACGTCACCTTCTTTCCCGCAGGAATATTGCCTGTCCATTCAATTACAGCAGGAACCTCGGGATCATCTTCCTTCAGGGCATACATGGCATACATCTTCTTTCCGTCTTTAGACTGAGTGAACCACACATTTCCATCGTTATATTTCCGGGCATTCACTGTGGCATAAATTGCCTCACCATTCTTGTCCAGCCATTTGCCGATGGTTGTCACGCGGTCTACGGCCTGCTCTTCGATCGTTCCGTCCGGTTTAGGTCCAACTCCCAGCAGGAAGTTTCCGCCTTTAGCTACAACTTCAATCAATACAGCCAGCACCTTCTTGGAAGATTTAAGGGTAGCACCCTTTCTCCATCCCCAGCCATACAGACTGTAACAGGTTTCCCAGGGAATATCCAGCTGGGTTGCAGGCACCTCTCCCTCCGGTGTCTGATAATTTTCAAATTCTCCCTTCACGGTACGGTCCACAACAATCAGTCCCGGCTGATTCTTTCTGGCCATAGCTGCAATCTTGTCCATGTGGATATCCTGGTTATTGCCGGGTGCAACCTGTCCGCCGTCCAGCCAAAGGATATCTACATTTCCATAATCTCCGTTAGTCAGTTCATTAATCTGATTATAGGTAAACTGGCAGAACTTTTCCCAGCGGTCCGGATGTCTGGCTATGTTATAATTTACGTTGCGGTCTTTGGTTGGATAGAAAGGCCACCAGTAATATTCACTGTGCCAGTCCGGCTTGGAGAAATAAGCACCGATCATGAAACCTTTTTTACGGAATGCATCAAACACGTGCTTCGTAACATTAGCTCTCGGATCTTTTCCGAACGGACTGTTCATGATAGAAAAATCCGTCTGCTTGGTGTCAAACATACAAAAGCCCTCGTGATGCTTGGTGGTGAAAACCATGTATTTCATGCCACCTTTGGCCATCAGATCCGCCCACTTGTCCGGATCAAACTTCACAGGATTTATTGAGTCCTTGTGACTCCAGTACCAGCGTTTATAGTCTTCATAGTTCAAATCTTTTCTGCGGGCATTCTCTATCCAGTCCAGATCTTCACCGCAAAGTACCCATGACTCCATAATTCCCGGCACAGAATAAAGTCCCCAATGGAAAATCACACCATACTTCAAGTCCTTCCATTGATCCAGCTTCTTCAAAACCAGTGAATCAGTAGGCCATACATAACCGTCAGAACGTTTGTGACGCATTCCTTCGTACTGTCCGAAAGTCGGAATTGATGCGGTCAGAGCCAACCCCAAAGCTAAACATTTAATTGTGTTTCTCATTTCAGATAAAATCATTGCTGAATTCAGGCAAGCCATAAAGCCATTCTGAATTCAAGGTTTATTAATTGATTAAAATACTTTCCGGCCTACGATTCATCCAATCCGATCCTGCAGAAAGGAAAAAGACCGGCTTCGTCTTTAACAGGCCGGCTAAAAGTACAAATAAAAATCGGAAAGATCACTCCATTCCAACGAATATTTCAGGCAGAAGCCCATAACCCTGATCCCCAAAAGTAAGTACTCACTTTATACTATCCGAACCCGAATTTCTCTTTTCTATAATCCTTTTTTCCCTGTTTCCCTACCTATTTTGATGTATAGAGAATGCTTCTTTCTCCCTACCGGAGTACCCCGTAAATGGTCTTTATTAGGTATTGTCCGGGAATGAAGGGGCCTGTACCTTTGCATCACCAATTAATCTAAATAATAAAAAATTTATGAAACTTAAGAACTTGTTCGCAATGACAACCATTGCACTCAGCCTGATTGCCTGCTCCAGTAACGAACCGTCCGACCCGGCAATGGAAGCAGCCAAAGCCGTGGCAAACAACTATGAAGGAACCTTCAAGATGTATGTGATGAACAACAATGTCGGAGAATCTGCCATGACTGTTCAGATCAAAGATCAGAAAGACGGGAAAGTAAGTCTGGAAATTCCGGAAACCGGAAGCGGAAGCATGGTCATGTCTGCCTTCTCTCTGACTGATGTCCTTGTCACTCAAAATGGAGAAAACTATACACTTTCCAAGGCAGACACTTCACTGGTTGCAGGAAACACCAATCTCAAAATACAAGATTTTACCGGCACCGTCAGCGGCAGCAATGCACAATTCAAAATGTCTGTCACACCCGGCTCCATGCCGATGGCAATTACCTGTGAATTCACCACAACCCAATGACAACAAGCAATTATCCGCTCATGAAAAAATACAGGTTTCATGTCAAGGCCGCCATGCTGGGAACTCTATTACTGACGTTCCCGGCATGCGAAGGCCTGTTTGATGACATCTACGACAATCCGTCGGAAGCAAACCTTTCCACCAACGGATTCGGCTTTGTCGAAGTCTCTCCGGAAACTCATTCCGGAACACTCTATGTCAATTCCAGCGATTACACGCAATGGGTCTACATCGACTTGCATTCCCTGAGTGTCGACTCCACCCGCATCCTCAATGAGGCAGGCGAAGAAGTATCCCTTTCCGACAAAGGAACATTACCGCAAGAATGGGACTTTGCCATTCACCGGTATGATACCAAAACCAATGAAGGAGCCGTACTGGAAACTTCGGCCGAAAGTATGGAAGAGCTCCTGGCCGGAAAAGAAATTCCGCAGGGAAACTATACCGCCGACACACCGGGAACAACGGATAAGATTACCATTGACCTTTCAGACATGTATAACGGAACGATCAGATACGCATGTTCTGACTACAATTCCGTCCTTTCCCAATGGCTTTCGCGCAAAGGTATGCCTCCCACTTATACCCTGTCGGGCAAAGTCTATGTCCTCCGGCTGAAAGACGGAACCCATGCAGCCCTGAAACTGACAGACTATCGGAACGAAATGTATGTCAACGGCTATATGCGGGTGCAATATATCTATCCACTGGAAAATGCCCTGAAATAGCTGTCATCCGTTCTTATACCCAATATAAACTAAGGAAATCAACCATGCAATTTATCTTAAAAATCTTATACATGCTCCTTTTGGGATGTCTTTCCATCATCCCGGCTGCGGCCCAGAGAAATCTTTCGGGCATAGTCTGCGACAGCAACGGAGAGCCACTCATCGGAGCAACCGTTTCCGTAGAAGGAAGAAAAGGCCTGGGAGCAGTCACCGATCTTTCCGGAAAGTATCAGTTGAGACTTCCCGAAAAACATCAAACCTACATACTGAAAGTGCGCTTTGTGGGCTATGTGACCGAAAGCCGCAGTATTTCTCCCCAGGACAGGACAGCCGATTTCCGGCTAAAGGAAGATGCCATCGGAATGGAAACCGTCGTCGTCACCGGTACCCGTACTCCCAAACGGCTGAAAGAAGTTCCTGTCATTACACGCGTCATTACCCTCGATGACATCCGCAAAACAGATGCTACCAACATTGTCGATGTTCTTGAAATGGAAATGCCGGCCATTGAAACATCATATTCAATGGACATGCAGCCATCACTCAACATTCAGGGGTTCAGCGGGAATGCCGTACTGTTTCTGGTCGATGGAGAACGTCTGGCAGGCGAAACCATGAACGATGTTGACTTCTCCCGCCTGAACATGGACAACGTGGAACGCGTGGAAATTGTCAGGGGAGCGGCTTCTTCCATCTATGGTTCCAATGCCGTAGGAGGTGTCATCAATCTCATCCCCCGGACATCCGCCGAACCCTGGACCGCCAATGTGAATGCCCGATACGGAGCTTATGACAACCAGCGTTACGGAACGACCGTCAGCTTCCGGGCAGGCAACTTCAACAATTCGTTCAACCTGCAACGGCTCAGTCAGGGACGTATCGAATATTTTAATCCGGACACGGAAGGAGACAAAGGATCCTATGACTCGATGGATCCCACAGCTTCCTGGAATTTCAAAGACCGGCTGACCTTTACACCCAACAACCAATTAAAGCTGACAGCCAACGTTGGATATTATTACCGCGAACGTGAGCGGAGTTCATCGGAAGACAACCGTTACCGGGATTTCACCGGTGGCTTGAAAGGACGCTATCTTTTCAGCAAGGGCCAGTCGCTCGAAGTGTCATATACTTTCGATCAGTATGACAAAAGTGATTTCGATAAGGTGAAGCGAAGCGATGTGCGTGATTACAGTAACGTACAAAACAGTTTCCGTGCCTTATACAATCATACGTTCAACGGGAAACATATCCTGACCGTCGGAGGAGATTATCTTTACGACTATCTGGCCAGTTACATGTTTTCCGGAGGAGAAACTTACCGGCAATATACGGCTGATGTCTTTGCTCAGTTTGACTGGAATCCGAACAGGCATTTCAACGCCGTAGCAAGTGCACGCTATGACTATTATTCGGAAGCCAAGGCACAAAACTTTTCTCCGCAGCTGAACCTGATGTATAAACTCAGGAACTGTTCACTGCGCGGCTCGTATGCTGTAGGATTCCGCGCTCCTACCCTGAAAGAAATGTATTCGGCTTTTGACATGGGCTCCATCTGGTGGATCTACGGCAACGAACATCTGAAACCGGAAAAAAGTCATAATTTTTCCCTATCGGCAGAATATTTCAAAAGCCGCTATAATCTGACAGTCACAGGATACTATAATCTGGTGAACGACCGGATTGACGTACAATGGGATCCTTCTCTGGAAAACGGAAAAGGTGCCATGATGTACACGAACATCCGGAAGATGAAAATGGCCGGTGCCAATGTGGATGCTGCTGCCAAATATCCCTGCGGACTGGAAATCCGTCTGTCGTATGCTTACACTTACCAGTCGGAGAAATACAACCAATATGTTTCTACCGCCCGTCCGCATGCAGGAACAGCCCGTTTCTCGTATGGAAAGGAATGGGAAAAATACGGATTCAATGTAACCCTGAGCGGCCGCCTGCTTTCAAAGCTGACCACTCTGGTATACAACGATACCAGCGATCCTTCGAAAGGAAGCAGTCAGGAAACCTATCCGGCTTATACGATGTGGAAACTGAACCTGACTCAAAACATTTACAAAGGCATCCATGTCACACTGACTGCAGACAATCTGTTCAACTACCGGCCATCCTACTATTATTTCAATTCGCCTTACACTACCGGAACTACTCTTGCAGCCGGTGTGTCTGTCGATCTTGACCGCCTGTTCTGAATTATTAATCATACATATTAAAAAAAAGAGAAAAGACATGAAACCTATTCACAAAAAACGAAGCCTGTACGGAGGAACCGTCCTGCTGCTGATCCTGCTGGTGGGCTGGATATGGAACAGCTGGTTCAGTACCACCCGTATCGCTTTCATCAATTATCAGGTAATCAATCTGGGAGAAATCTCAAAAGCCAACGACAATTCATTCATCCGGATCAACGAACTGAATACGGAAAATCTGGATCGCCTGAATGATTATGACATGATCTTTATTAATGCCATGGGCCTTCGCATCACAGAGGAACAACGGGAACAGATCCGGCTAGCAGCCGACAAAGGATTACCCGTCCTCTCGACTGCCATCACTAATCCGGCCAACAATATCTGTTCTCTGGATTCCCTGACGGCAGATACCCTGAAACAATACCTGAACAATGCCGGACGACGCAATTACCGGAGTCTGCTGAATTATGTGCGTAAGTATATCGACCGCAAACAAATTTCTGTCAAACAACCGGAGCCTGTTGTAGCTGCGGCCAATGACATGATCTATCACTGCGATCCCCGCCATCCGGAACAGGAGGATCTGGGATTCAACACCGTAGAATCATACAATCGCTTTCTAAAGGAAAACGGACTCTGGAAGGAGAAAGCTCCGCGTATCGTTGTTACCGGACAGATGGGAGATCCGGCTGACCTGATCCGACGACTGGAAGAAACAGGCAACATGGTTTATCCGGTCCGTTCCATGACGAAATTTGTACGTCAGCATATTGATTCCATACAACCCTCAGCCGTCATCAATATGGCTCACGGACGAATGGGTGATTACATCGTTGACTACCTGTCCCGACAGAACATTCCGCTATTTGCACCGCTCAATGTCAACCGACTGACAGAGGAATGGGAGAACGATCCCATGGGTATGAACGGCGGCTTTCTCTCGCAAAGTGTCGTTACCCCGGAAATTGACGGGGCCATCCGTCCTTTTGCCCTTTTCGGTCATTATCAGGACAGTGAAGGACTCCAACACGTCTACGCCATTCCCGAAAGACTGGAAACTTTTGTGGAAACAGTCAACCGGTACATCCGCCTGCAAGAAAAGCCCAATGCCGAAAAGCGGATAGCCATTTATTACTACAAAGGCCCCGGACAACATGCCCTTACCGCTGCGGGGATGGAAGTGGTACCTTCGCTCTACAACCTGCTGGTACGCATGAAACAGGAAGGATATAAAGTAGACAATCTTCCATCCAGCAGTCAGGAGCTGGAGCGCATGATCCAGTCACAGGGAGCAGTATTCAATCTGTACGCAGAAGGTGCTTTCGACCGCTTCATGGAAACCGGAAATCCGGAACTGATCACCCGGGAACAATATGAAAGCTGGGTAAAACAATCTATCCGTCCCGAGCAATATGCTGAAATGGTTGCTGCCAACGGAGAGTTTCCCGGTAACTACATGACAACCGCTGACGGACGGCTGGGAGTCGCCCGCCTGCAGTTCGGTAATGTTGTACTGCTGCCGCAGAACGCAGCCGGTTCCGGTAAAAATGCGTTCCAGATTGTTCACGGAACGAATGCTGCTCCTCCACACACTTACATTGCCTCTTACCTCTGGACACAATATGGTTTTAAGGCCGATGCCCTGATTCATTTCGGTACACACGGCAGCCTGGAATTTACTCCTCACAAGCAAGTAGCATTATCCGGCAAAGACTGGCCAGACCGTCTGGTCGGTGCTCTCCCCCATTTTTATATCTATTCCATCGGGAACGTGGGAGAAGGGATCATTGCGAAACGCCGGGCTTATGCCGGACTGCAGTCGTATCTGACACCGCCGTTCCTGGAAAGCAATGTACGCGGCATCTACCGCGAACTGAACGAAGCCATCCGCAATTACAACAATTTGCAGGGAGAAGAAAATCCTTCGGCCTCTGCTTTAGACAAAGCCTCTCTTCAGGTGAAAGCCCTGACCGTCCGACTGGGTATTCACCGCGATCTGGAAATGGACAGTATCCTGAGTCAGCCCTATACGGCTGACGAAGTGGCCCGCATCGAAAGCTTTGCAGAAGAACTGGCCAGTGAGAAAATTACCGGACAACTTTATACCATGGGCGTACCTTATGAGAAAGCACGCATAGAATCAAGTGTCTATGCCATGACTACTGATCCATTGGCTTACAGCCTGCTGGCTCTCGACAAACTTCGCGGGAAGGCACCGAAAGACATCGAAAAGCACCGTTCCTTGTTTACGGAACGTTACCTGAATCCGGCCCGTGAACAAGTGGGCCGTCTGCTGGCTGATCCTTCTTCCGGTACCGGAGAACTGGTATGCCGCCTGGCAGGAATCTCACGGGATGAACTGCATCAGGCTCGTGCAATCGCCGGATCACACACCGATCCGGACCAACTGATGGCAATGATGCGGCAGGCTGCCGAACAACCTCAGGCAGGTTCCGGCAAAGGCATGAAGGAACACATGAAAAAGATGATGAACAGAAAAGCATACAGCAAGGAAGAAAAACATCAGGCAATGGCCATACTGGAGATAGAAAGAGCCATACGGAACGTAGAGAACTACCGTAAAGCTTTATTGGAAAGCCCCGGAAAAGAACTGTCCAGCCTGATGAATGCCCTGAACGGAGGGTATACCCTTCCTTCAGCCGGAGGAGATCCGATAGCGAATCCGAACACACTCCCTACCGGAAGAAATCTGTATGCCATCAATGCTGAAGCAACTCCCTCGGAAGCTGCCTGGGAAAAAGGAATCCGTCTGGCTAACCGTACGATTGAACTGTACAGACAAAGACATCACGACTCCATCCCGCGTAAAGTAAGTTATACCTTGTGGAGCGGAGAATTCATAGAAACAGAAGGTGCCACGATTGCGCAGGTGCTCTACATGCTGGGAGTGGAACCTGTCCGGGATGCATTCGGACGCGTCAGTGATCTTCGTCTGATTCCTT
Source organism: Phocaeicola coprophilus DSM 18228 = JCM 13818 (assembly GCF_000157915.1). Lineage (GTDB taxonomy): Bacteria > Bacteroidota > Bacteroidia > Bacteroidales > Bacteroidaceae > Phocaeicola > Phocaeicola coprophilus. Next base: position 127,316 of record NZ_EQ973635.1, read on the forward strand.
CCCGCGAACTGGAACGACCGCGTATTGACGTTGTGGTACAGACCAGCGGACAGTTGCGGGATCTGGCTGCATCACGTCTGTTCCTGATCAGCCGTGCCGTGGAAATGGCTGCTGCAGCCAAAGATGATGCTTTCGAGAATCAGGTGACAGCCGGAAGTATCGAAACCGAACGTCTGCTTATCGAGAAAGGAATCTCTCCGAAAGATGCCCGTGAAATGTCAACCTACCGGGTATTCGGAGGCATGAACGGAAATTATGGAACCGGCATAACAGGTATGGTAGAAGCAGGTGACCGGTGGGATAATGAGAAGGAACTGGCAGATACTTATCTGAACAACATGGGAGCCTATTATGGAAGTGAAAAAGACTGGGAAACCTTCCGGCAATTCGCTTTCGAAGCGGCATTGAGCCGTACAGATGCCGTCGTCCAGCCCCGACAAAGCAATACCTGGGGAGCCTTGAGTCTGGATCACGTATACGAATTCATGGGAGGCATGAACCTGGCAGTCCGGAAAGTTACCGGAAAAGATCCGGATGCTTACCTAAGTGACTATCGCAACCGCAACAATGTGCGTATGCAGGAAGTAAAAGAAGCAATCGGTGTAGAAAGCCGTACCACAATCTTCAATCCGAACTATATCCGCGAAAAAATGAAAGGAGAAAGCAGTTCGGCCGGAACTTTCACCGAGATCATCCGGAATACCTACGGATGGAACGTCATGAAGCCCAAGGCTGTCGATCCGCAAATGTGGAACGAAATCTATGAGGTCTATGTCAAGGACAAGTATCAGCTGAATCTCAAGGAGTATTTCAGCCGGCAGAATCCGGCGGCCCTGCAGGAGATTACGGCTGTCATGATGGAAACAGCCCGCAAGGGAATGTGGAAAGCCAGTGAACAGCAACTGAAAGACATCGCAGCCCTGCATACGGAACTGGTGAACAGTTATGCTCCGGCCTGTTCGCAGTTTGTTTGCGACAATGCCAGACTACGTGACTTCATTGCTTCCCGAACTGAAGCCCGGGCAGCTGCCCAATATCAGGAAAAGATCAGTCAGGTGCGGGAATCCATCGCTGGAAATACCCGGGGAATGGTCATGAAAAAAGAAGAAATGACATCTTCCGGGGAGATGAAAACCAACCGGCTGAGCAACACGCTCGTCGCTATTCTGGTGGCCGGTGCAGCAGGTTTGCTTATCTTTATAATCCGGCGCAAACGCCATCAACCATAACTGATACCCTGACACATGCAAACACTGGTATTTGTATTGATACTACTGGTCTGCTTCAATTTCCTGTTGAAGCAGACCTACAACAAGCGATGGGCTGTGGGAATTACTACCCTCGCCTGCGCACTCTGGACCGGATTATCCTGGCCGTATGCCATCCTGCAATCGAAAACACAAATAGCCGACTGGCTGGCTAATCCGGCTTTAATGCTTGATACTTCCGTCATACTCAGCGTGGAAATATGTATGCAGCTGGCTTTCTGCCTGCTGGCCGTTCACCTGATGACCGGAGGAACTGTTCCCAGAAGAACACTATGGATCTATCGTTTCCTGCGATGGTTTCCGGGATTTCTGATTTTCCCGGTCCTGTTCAGCGGACTGGTAGCTCTGATCTTCAGCTTCCCGGGAACTTCATTTTCCCTGCTGGCCTGGAGCATGGCAGGCGGCGTATTGCTGGGTATACCGTTATGTACAGTTCTTCTGCGCCGGCTTCTTCCGGAAAAGGAAATCCGCCTGGAACTGCTCTTTCTGACCCATGCGCTGACTGCCATTCTGGGAATCGTAGCCACCGTAAACGGAAGAACAGCCATGGACGGAACCGGAGATGTGGACTGGAAGGCTTTCCTGGGCCTCTCCGGACTGATTGTTGCCGGAGGATTTCTAGGCCTTCTGCTTTATCGGTACCGTCTGTCTAAAAGAAAAAACTTATAATGACCAACTTAAAAAACTTCAAACAATGAATTATATTTCTGATATCCTATACTGGATCTCTACCGGACTACTGGTTCCGGTCATCGTATTGCTGATTATTCTTTTCATACGCTCTTTACTGCTTATCGGCAGTTTTTTCGGTCAGTACCTGTCAATCCGTAAAACTGATGCTCTGCTCCGGAAAGCTCTCGACGAACTGACACCCGACTGCATACAACATCTGGAGAAGCAACTTCCCGAACAGTCAAATGCACCGATCATCCGTTACATGCGCCAGATGCTGGAAACAAGAAACAGTCCGGCACATGTACAGCGTCTGCTGGCTGACTACGAAATCAAAGCCGACAAAGATCTTGCCCTATCGAAAACGCTGACCAAAATGGGACCGATGCTGGGACTGATGGGAACACTGATCCCGATGGGACCTGCCCTGGTGGGACTTTCCACCGGAGACATCTCATCCATGGCCTATAACATGCAGGTCGCTTTTGCCACAACGGTTGTCGGTCTGTTTGCAGCAGCCGTCGGTTTCATTACCCAACAGGTCAAACAGCGCTGGTATCTTCAGGATATGACCAACCTGGAATTCCTTTCCAACCTGTTCAACGAAAAGCCTGAAGCCTTATGAGAAGAAATCTGTTGCGCAAGGAAGAAGACAACGACCCGATGAGTGTGGTCAGTAACCTTTTTGATGTAGCCATGGTATTTGCCGTGGCGCTTATGGTTGCCCTGGTCAGCCGTTACAGTATGACGGAGATGTTCAGCCAGGAAGATTTTACGATGGTGAAGAACCCCGGAAAAGAAAATATGGAAATCATTACCAAGGAAGGTGAAAAGATCAACAGGTATACACCCAGCGAAGATACTTCCTCACAGAGCGGGAAAAAAGGAAAGAAAGTAGGCATCGCCTATGAGCTGGAAAACGGAGAAATCATTTACGTTCCGGAAGAATAACCTCCATACCGTTATACATATGGTCTCAAAAAAGCAGACAGGCAGAAAGATCATCCGTCCGATCATCTTTTCTGCCTGTCTGCTTTTTTCCGTTACTGCCTATTTCGATTGAGAAACGAGTTTTTCCCGAATCCGTTCCAGCAGGATGATACATCCCTGCATCTTCGGATTTCCGCAACACAAATTCGCCTGTTCCAGCAGACGATCCAGTGTATCCCGCAGGTTAGGAATATACGTCGCCTTATCCAGTGCCAGTTCTTCCGGCAACTGCTGGCTCTCAAACCATTTTTTCAATTCTTCGATTTCTTCTTCGGTATACGTATTTTTTTCTGTCTGCTTCATATACTTGTTATCATTGGTTATACATCAGAACGGATATCCCACTGCAAAATGGAAAGCAAAGTCCCGGCTGAATTTCGGAGAGATAATCGGGAAACGATCTTTTCCTGTATACATCGGGTTTATAGCTTTCATGCCACTGTCAAAACGGAGAATCAGGAAATCCAGGTCAAACCGGATACCTAATCCGTAAGCGACCGCCAGTTGTTTATAGAAACGGTTGAATCTGAAAAGTCCTTCCGGCTGGTTTTCCCGGTTCCGGATGTTCCATACATTACCGGCATCAATAAAGGCAGCACCGTTCAGTTTCCAGAACAAATGCGTACGGTATTCCAGATTCAGGTCCAGTTTCATATCACCGGTATGGTTCACATAGTCCAGGCTATTGTCGCTTCCACGATATCCTCCCGGTCCCAGCGAACGGACACTCCATCCGCGGACACTGTTGGCTCCTCCCGAGAAGTACAGTTTTTCAAACGGAAGACTCTTGGAGTTTCCATAAGGATAAGCCAGTCCCAGCCCGACATGGAATACCAGTGAATTACGCTCGTCAATCATGAAATTCTTCGCATAGTCAAAATCAGCTTTCACATACTGGGCAAAGTTTATATTCGCCATCTGAAAGGCTTCGCCGTTCTGAGGATGGCCATGCACCATCTTGGAAAAAGCATACAGCAGGTTACCTGCCTCCTCGATATTGAAACGTATGGAATACGAATTTCGCCGGGAAGTTTTGAGTGCAGCAGCTCCGGCACTGTTGTAGGTATAGGTATAACCCATACGCACAATCAGCAGATCCTCGTAACTATATCGCAACAAAGGATTGATTTCATCCATCACGTCCAGATAGTCCTTAAAGGTTTCCGAACGATAGGGCATATAAATATAGTTCACATCAAGCACATCGAAACGATGGTTTGCTTTCTGTCGCCTGGTCCAGCGATAACTCCATCCTGCCGATGCTACGGTACGTTCAAATTCCGGACGCACCTGCCAGTTGAACTTTGCAGTCACTTCCGAGGTTGCACGGATACGCCGCTTAAAGTCAGACGACAGAAACGGAAACATAAATTCAGGGTTTTTAAAAACCCGGAATTCAAACCTTTCGGTTCCAAC
>NZ_EQ973635.1:131918-145647 GCF_000157915.1 Phocaeicola coprophilus DSM 18228 = JCM 13818
CCAGTAATAGCTTCGTAGGCTCCACGCACTTTGGCTGTAAAGGTTTCCGATCCCCGGAACAGATTCCGATGGGTATAAGCCACTGAAGCGGCCGCTCCCAAATCACCTGCCGAGTTTGTCCCTTCAATTTCAAAAGCCAGTGACTTGTTCTTGTTTCTGGACAAGGTGATGAAAGCATCCAGATAAGCCGAGTCTTCCCGCACTTCTTCCCGGAAGCGGATATTCGAATATTTCAGAATATTCAGCCGTCCCAGCGCCGAATAGGTGTTTTGTACATCCCGGCTCCGATACTGCCGTCCGGGCCGAAGAAAAGTATTGTCAGCAAGAACGGAAGGACGCAGGAAAGGCTTCTTGTTGAAATAAAGATTCAGTCCCTTGTATGTAAGAGAATCATAATCCTGCGGAAGTATGCTTGCCGGATCCGACTCCTCCACATCAATCAGATAATTAACCTCCCGGACCACATACTGCCGGTGAGGTGTCGGTTCATCTTCTTTCTTCCGCTGATAAGGCATTAGCTGCATGGTCAGATCCACCTTCCGGGTGTTGAGCATCGTATCGGCCTGATAAGTAATGAAATCCTTGTTGAACCGGTAATATCCATGATCCTGCAGATAACGGGTTATACGCTGACGTTCGGCATCCAGCTGGTTAACGTCAAAACGCATCCCCGGATGAAGAAGCGTATGCGCAGAATCAGCCAGCATGTAATCATCTATTTTGTAATCATTGATGTCATAGGCAATGTGCTCCACGATATAAGGCTCACCCGTAAAGATACGATACCGTGCTTTCAGCCTGTCATTCTTCTTATGTTCAGAAAGTTCCACACGGGCTCCCATATATCCCATGTTCTGCACGGCCTGTTCAATCTGCTGGCGGGTTTCTTCGGACAGTTCCGGATCATAAATCCGGGGAGCCTCCCCGATCTTGCGCAGAAAACGGTTCATCCACTTGGTTGAATCGCGTCCTGATGCACTGTAAATAGCTAAAGGGAGTTTGAAAAGACTGAACCACTTGGCATTCGGTGTCTGCCGCACGTATGCATTCATTTGCGAAGGTTTGACTTCCCTGTTGTCGGATTCTATCTTCACGTCATCCAACAAATAATGCCCTTCGGGAATAAACTTACTCACCGAACAGCCACTGAACAACAGTGCCGAAAGGAACAAACTGGTAAAACAACATTTTATTTTCCTCATATAAACAGCAGACCTACGCAAATATCTTTGCAAATATAGGCATAAATTGAAAATATCTTTTTAGCTTTGTCAGATAATAAATGTTATTTTTAACGGAACAGACATCATGCTGAGTAAAAACAAGATCAAATACATCCGTTCTCTGGAATTGAAAAAATACCGGAAAGAAGAGCAAGTATTCATTGCCGAAGGACATAAACTGGTAGGAGATTTGCTGGGACATTTCCCTTGCCGGCTGCTGCTGGGCACCGACAAATGGCTGAACGAACATCCTCTGATCGAAGCTGAAGAGACCATTGAAGTAAGCCGGGAAGAACTGTCACGCGCCAGTCTGCTGAAAACTCCCCAAGAAGTACTCGCCCTTTTCGAAATTCCGCATTATGAATGGGATCCGAAAATAGCAGAACGTTCACTCTGTCTGGCTCTGGACGATGTACAGGATCCGGGAAACCTCGGTACCATTATCCGCATTGCTGACTGGTTCGGGATTCATCACATCTTCTGTTCCAACGGTTGCGTGGATGCATTCAACCCCAAGACGGTACAGGCTACCATGGGAGCACTGGCACGGGTACAGCTGCACTATTGTGACCTGCCGGCTTTCCTGCAGGCGCAGCCGAAAGAAGTTCCCGTCTTCGGTACGTTCCTTGACGGAGAGAATCTGTATGCTCAGGAACTGAGTACAAACGGAATCATCATCATGGGAAATGAAGGAAACGGAATCAGTCCGCAAGTGGCACAATCGGTAAACCGGAGACTGCTGATCCCCAACTACCCGCAAGGGCAGACCACCAGCGAATCACTCAATGTAGCCGTTGCCACAGCTATCGTATGCGCAGAATTCCGCAGACGATCCTGAACGGTCAGAAGGAGCAGCAAGACATCACAAGCGGATTATACGGCTTGCAGCGGTAAACTCCATGGCATGTACATCGAAGAAAGTGACATGCCACAGACCGGAAGCCGTTCCGCTATCCATATTACTCTTGGGAATACGTTTCAGGAAATGGGGCAAGGATTCTGCTTCCATACGTTCAGGCAGACAAGGGGCTACGATCAGCAACCCGCCTAACCATTCAACAGAAGGAATTTCTCCGGAAAAAGGAAACAGGGAAAGCACTTTCCCCTCTGACACGCTGACTACCTGAGGACCATTACACCATTCCTCCGTCCCGGCCAGATAAACCCGATGGGCAGCATACTGTTTCATCGTGTCTGACCTGCTTTATTCCGGGCAGCCGTTCCCCGCACCGGACGCGTTGTCCGTAACGTATCCACACGAACTGCCATACGAGAAGAATCGGCAGCCAGCGAATCTGCCTGCAGCCCGGGCTTTTCCTCCGGAGACTGAATTTCGTTGTTCTTGTCATGATAACGCATCAGACGAATATCATGCAGCAACAAGCTTGCTTCAGGATGCTTCTGATCATCCGTATAATATACAAAACCACTGACGTTCTTGAACTGGAAGGCTGAGTCTGGCTTGAAGTACAGGCGCTGAGGACCTGAAGCCGTTACGACCTGCGTTTTTCCCATGACACTGTCATTCTCAAAGTAGAAGTTCAGTCCGATCACTGCCTTTGCAGAAGGGTTATGCTGTGGCATAAACAGGAAGCCGGCTTCGAACACCAATGCATCCTTCGGCTTGAAACTTGTATCTGCCTTCAGGTCGAAAACCAATTTGTTCGTCCATGTTCCGGAAGAGAGCCAGCATATCGGCTGATCCTGCCAGATATCCACTGAATCCCCTGACAGAGAAACCGCAACCTGTCCGCTTACCTTGCTCATCCGCATCCGGAGATGTTTCTCATCTTCCTCAAAACGCTTCTGGACGTTTTCATAAATTGTAACCAGATGATAAGTATGACGGGTGTACCACACCATGGAAGAATCAAACTCCGCTTCAGTCACATGGTGCTTGTCGAAAACATAATCCAGATAAGCTTCTTTCTTGTAAGTCTCCCCATAGGGCAGATCATTCCCCATCGTCGTTGCCAGATGATAGTCATACAACAGACTTTCCATTTCCGACGGCTGGATAATGTCTGACGGGATCTCTTTACCGCAACCCGCCAGGCCTAACAAAAGAAGCATGGAGATACCTCCCTTTCGAATACTCTTCATCATCGTCATCTGCTTATTTATTGGAAGAGATATGAGTCCCTTCGTTCAAATAACGGCTATAAAAAAGAAGTAATGCTATGATGCCGCAACTGATGGCCGCATCGGCAAAATTAAAGATCGGGCTGAAGAAGATGAAATGCTCACCGCCTACGAATGGTATCCAGTCGGGCCAGTAGGTATCAATAATCGGGAAATAAAACATGTCGACCACTCTTCCGTGCAGCCAGTCAGCATATCCTTGTCCCATAGGCACCCAGGTAGCAATGTCCGTATGGGTACTGGCGCTGAAAAATTCACCGTAGAACACACAGTCAATAATATTTCCCACCGCACCGGCAAGAATCAGTGACAGACAAACGATGTATCCGTTCTTCACCCGCGGCTTCTGCTTGACAACCCGCGTCAGATACCACGCAATCAGCACAACAGCTACAATGCGGAACAAGCTCAGGAAAAGCTTTCCGATGATCTCCATACCGAAAGCCATACCGTTGTTCTCTGTAAAATAAATGTAAAACCAGTCGGTCACATGAATACTTTCATGCAAATACATACCGGTCTTCACACAAATCTTGATTACCTGATCAATTACCAATACCACCAAAACAATCAAGGCTGCCAGACGGCCTTGCGTAAACATATTCTTCATCCTTCTTTTTCATTGAAAAATTGACAATTGACAACTGAAAACAAATCGCCGGCAAACCGGCTTCCAGTCGTCAATTGTCAATCAAATAACTCATCTCTTTCCCTGCTGCTTGGCCTCGATGCTCAACGTTGCATGCGGTACGGCACGAAGACGTTCTGCAGGAATCAGCTTGCCGGTTTCACGGCAAATGCCATACGTTTTGTTTTCAATACGTACCAAAGCGGCACGCAAATTCTGTATGAACTTCAACTGACGGGCAGCCAGACGGGTTGTTTCTTCCTTCGACAAAGTGTTGGCACCTTCTTCCAAAACCTTATATGTAGGCGATGTATCATCAGTGTCATTGCCGTCAGCATTCATCATACTGCTTCTTAATTTCTCATAGTCGCGTTCTGCGAGCTGAAGTTTTTCCATGATAATGGCACGGAACTCCTCGAGTTCAGCGTCCGAGTATCTCGTCTTTTCAGCCATAGTGATTAGGTTTTAAAAATTAATAATAGTATCCACCCGGAACAAGTCCGGGTGGATGGGATCATTTATCACAATTTGTTTACTTTAATATACAAGTTAAAGTCGTCAAAATTCAGTTCGGTTCCATCGGTCACTTCATCTGCAAGAACCAGAGAGGTAGCCAGAACCTGGTTACAAATATAAGTATTATATTCATTCACTGCATCATCCGAGTTGGAATTTCTTGACAGGACAATGGTGATCTTATCTGTGATTTCAAAACCGCTGCTCTTACGGATGTTCTGAATACGGTTCACCAGTTCACGGGCGATACCTTCACGTTTCAGTTCTTCCGTTACAGTCACTTCAAGGGCTACGGTCAGGGTTCCTTCATTAGCAACCAGCCAGCCGGGAATGTCTTCACTGAAGATTTCCACGTCAGCAGCCTCTACAACAGCTTCCGCGCCATCCAGCACGAAGGTATAGCGGCCGTTCTTTTCCAGTTCGGCAATTGCCTCCTGTGACATCTCTGCAACAGCAGCAGCTACAGCCTTCATCTGCTTTCCGAACTTCGGACCCAGCTTCTTGAAGTCGCATTTTACTTTCTTCACCAGAATGCCGGAAGCACCTTCTTCGAAGTGGATTTCCTTCACGTTCACCTCGCTCATAATCAGATCTTTCACAGCTTCGATGTGACGTTTCTGTGTCTCATCTACTACCGGAATCATGATACACTGCAGCGGCTGGCGAACCTTGATATTTACTTTGCGGCGCAGAGCCAATACCATGGAAGTTACATCCTGAGCCATCTGCATGCGGGCTTCCAGTTCCTTGTTGATCAGAGAAGCGTCTGCTACCGGGAAATCTGCCAGGTGAACAGATACGACATGATCACGTCCGGTAACCTGAATCAGATCCATATACAGATGGTCTGCATAGAACGGTGCGATCGGAGCCATCAGTTTAGCCACGGTTTCCAGACAGGTATACAGAGTCTGGTAAGCAGAAAGCTTATCGGTTGACATCGCGCTTCCCCAGAAACGTTTACGGTTCAGACGTACATACCAGTTACTCAAGTTATCGTTCACAAAGTCTGTGATCGCACGGCCGGCCTTAGTCGGTTCGTAGTCATTATAGCAAGCATCTACCTCCTGAATCAGTGAGTTCAGCAAAGACAAGATCCAGCGGTCGATCTCCGGACGTTCTTCCATCGGAACATCTGCCTCAGCATAGGTAAAGCCATCTACATTGGCATACAATGCAAAGAACGAATAGGTATTATATAAGGTACCGAAGAACTTGCGGCGCACTTCGTCCACTCCATCCACGTCGAACTTCAGGTTGTCCCACGGAGAGGAGTTGGTAATCATGTACCAGCGCAGCGGATCGGAACCGAATTTTTCGATGGTTCCAAACGGATCAACGGCGTTACCCAGACGTTTTGACATCTTGTTTCCGTTCTTGTCAAGTACAAGTCCGTTGGAAATTACGTTCTTGTAAGCTACACTGTCGAATACCATCGTAGCAATGGCATGCAGGGTAAAGAACCATCCGCGGGTCTGGTCCACACCTTCGGCGATGAAATCTGCCGGATAGTAGGAACGGTTGTCCACGATTTCCTTGTTCTCGAACGGATAATGCAACTGAGCGTATGGCATGGCACCGGAGTCAAACCAGACGTCGATCAGGTCTGATTCACGCTTCATCGGCTTGCCGCTGGCAGAAACCAGAATGATGTCGTCCACATACGGACGGTGCAGATCGATCTTTTCGTAGTTCTCCTTGGTATATGTTCCCGGTACGAAGCCCAGCTTCTTATACGGATTTTCAGTCATGAAACCGGCAGCTACTGATTTCTCAATTTCATTATAGAGCTCTTCTACCGAACCGATACAGATCTCCTCGCCTTCTTCACTTCTCCAGATAGGCAGCGGAGTACCCCAGTAACGTGAACGGCTCAGGTTCCAGTCATTCAGGTTTTCCAGCCACTTTCCGAAACGTCCGGATCCGGTGGATTCAGGCTTCCAGTTGATGGTCTTGTTCAGTTCGATCATGCGTTCCTTCGCTGCAGTAGAACGGATGAACCAGCTATCCAGCGGATAATACAATACCGGTTTGTCCGTACGCCAGCAGTGAGGATAGTTGTGTACATGCTTTTCTGTCTTGAAGGCCAGGTTTTCCTGCTTCATCTTCATGCAGATATACACATCCAGTGACTCAGCAGCCTGTGCGGCCTTTTCGTCATATTTACCGTCAACGGTGAACTGCGGATCATAAGCATTCTTCACCCAACGGCCCTGATATTCCTTGTATTTTTCTACATCAACACATTCCTTGACAAAGTTCTCGTCCAGTTCATCCAGCAGATAGAACTTACCGGTCAGATCCACCATCGGGCGGGTTTCACCCTTCTTGTTGATCATAAACAAAGAAGGAATGCCGGCAGCACGTGCCACATTGGCGTCATCCGCACCGAAGGTCGGTGCAATGTGTACGATACCCGTACCGTCTTCCGTAGTTACATAATCACCCGGAATCACACGGAATGCCTTGGCAGCAGCCTCACGCCATCCGCCGTCTTCGGTCACTTCCACCGGTTTTACCCACGGGAGCAACTGTTCGTATTCCATACCAACCAGATCTGTTCCCTTGTATTCGCCTACAACCTTGAACGGAATCAGCTTGTCACCCGGTTTGTAATCTTCCAGGGAAAGTTCTTCCGCTTTCTTGTTGAAGTGCATGTAAAGCAACGGCTTAGCCAGTACGACCGTCATTTTCTCGCCATTATAGGCATTATAAGTCTGTACAGCCACATACTCAATCTTCGGGCCGACACACAATGCTGTATTTGAAGGCAAAGTCCACGGAGTGGTTGTCCATGCCAGGAAATAAGGAGTACCCCACTGGGCCATTTCCGGTTTCGGATTCTTCATCTTGAACTGTCCCACAACGGTCAGGTCCTTCACGTCGCGGTAACATCCCGGCTGGTTCAGTTCGTGAGAGCTCAGTCCGGTTCCGGCAGCCGGTGAATAAGGCTGAATGGTATATCCTTTATACAGCAGGCCTTTGCCGTAGAGCTGTTTCAGCAGCCACCACAAAGTCTCGATATAACGGTTGTCATAAGTGATATACGGATTGTCCAGATCAACCCAGTAACCCATCTTGTGAGTCAGGTCGGTCCACTCTTTCGTGAACTTCATCACATCGGTACGGCAGTGTTTGTTGTATTCTGCCACAGAAATGGTCTTACCGATATCTTCCTTGGTAATGCCCAAAGCTTTTTCCACACCCAGTTCCACCGGCAGTCCGTGTGTATCCCATCCTGCCTTACGTTTCACCTGGAATCCTTTCATGGTCTTGAAGCGGCAGAAGGTATCCTTAATCGTACGTGCCATCACGTGGTGAATGCCCGGCATACCATTTGCCGAAGGAGGACCTTCATAAAATACAAATGAAGGATGTCCCTCACGTTCTGTCATACTGCGGGAGAACACATCGTTCTCATCCCACTTCTTCAGCACTTCCTTGTTGATATCAGAAAGGTTCAGCTGCGAATATTCGGTAAACTTCTTACTCATTGTTGTATACTAATTTTATTTCTTTCCTTTTTATACAGGATACTCTGTCCCGTAATTTAGGCTGCAAATTTAATAAGAAAATAGACATACGGAAAAGTTTCGGCACAATAATCTGAAATTTACGGCATAATGTGCCGGAAGCGGGCATACATTTTATCAGCTTCGAAAGAATGTTTTTCCGGCTCCGAAGGCCGGAATCAGAAAGTTTATCAGGACAAAACAATCGTTTCGACAGGTTGAAACAAGAGTTTCGACAGGACGAAAAAAAAGTATCGTCCTGATGAAACTAAAGTTTCGTCTGCATGAAACAAAAGTTTCTTCCAGTCGATACTAAAGTTTCATGCAGTCGATACAAGAGTTTCTTCCAGACGATACGGAACAATCTGCCATATATACAAGCCTTCATGGGCTTTTGAATCTGGCAAATACAGGTTGAGACGAGTTTCACGGCTATGCCTGAAGCGAGCGCAACGCCCGGCAAAGCTGATCGGGGCAGGAAGTCGGACGGGAACCGCAACGAATACCTTCCAACTTACGGATCACCTCATCAACCGGCATTCCCTTTACAAGAGCACAGATTCCCTGAAGATTTCCGTTGCATCCGCCTGTAAAACGTACCTCTTTCACAATACCGTTCTCCACCTCTGCTTCGATACGTTTGCTGCACGTTCCCTGAGTCGTAAAATCTATATTCATAAAGTTGTTCTGATGATTTCTATATGTAATAAAACTGCAGAGGCGTACAAAGAAAGTAAATTCCCTGCACACCTCTGATTCAACAATGAAAAACAAGTTATTCTTCTGAAGGACGCATGTTGGTATAAACGGTCTGGACATCATCGAATTCTTCCAGACGTTCAACCATCTTGTCGATAGTTTCACGCTGTTCATCCGTTACATCTTTCAGATCGTTCGGGATATAGGTGAAGTCACCACCGACATCCTCGAATCCACATTCTTCCAGATGTTTCTGGATAGCAGCATAGCTCTTCGGATCACCGTAGATAGTGATGGTACCTTCTTCCGGATCTTCATCGAATTCGTCTTCTACATTGTAGTCGATCAGATCAAGAATCAGTTCTTCCATATCCACTCCGTCTTTCTTCTTGAACGTAAACACACACTTGTGGTCGAACAAGAAAGCCAGTGAACCTGTTGTTCCCAGGTTACCACCGAACTTATTAAATACAGAACGGACATCAGCTACGGTACGTGTAGTATTGTCAGTCAGAGTATCTACAAACACAGCTACTCCGTGAGGACCGTATCCTTCGTAAGTCATGCCTTTGTAATCGCTCTGGTCCTTACCCATTGCGTTCTTGATAGCACGTTCAATGTTATCCTTCGGCATGTTTTCACGCTTACAAGTAGCGATAACCGAACGCAGAGTCGGGTTATTTTCCGGTTCCGGACCGCCAGCCTTTACAGCAATAGCGATTTGTTTACCCAGACGGGTGAAGGTCTTAGCCATGTGACCCCATCTTTTCAGTTTTGTAGCTTTTCTATATTCAAACGCTCTTCCCATTGGATGATATTTTTAATTTATTTTTAATGAACTTACTTTTTACTATCTTGAACGAGCCTGCGATATTTCCAGAAGGTCACACCTGCAAAGGACAGACATAATCCTCCGCCCACAATAGCCAGCACATTTCTCCAGGTTTCATTCGAAGAGAAGTGAAAGAGTACCATTCCTGCCTGCAATGTCAGAAACAATTCGATGTAAAAGGCTGCCAAGTACCCCCTTTTGGCTTTAATATGGTGATCTGGTTTGATATCGTAGCGCATCGTTTTTTTGTTTTATCGAAGCACAGCTCCCAGTTTGTTCTGCAGGTTTCCGATCAGCTTCTGCATGAACTTGTCAATCTGCTTGTCGTTCAGCGTAGCATTTTCGTCCTGAAGCATGAAGCTGACTGCGTAACTCTTCTTGCCGGCCTCCAGATTCTTGCCTTCGTATACGTCGAACAATTCTACTGATTTCAGCAGCTTCTTATCGGTTTCGTAGGCAATCTTTTCGATTTCAGCAAACTGCACCTTCTTGTCAATCAACAGTGCCAGGTCACGTTTCACAGCCGGGAACTTGGAGATTTCCTTATAGCTTACCGCATTACCCTTGATGGCTTTCATCAGTTCCTTCCAGTTCAGGTCGGCATAATAAACCTCGTTGTCGATATCGAATGCCTTCTGAATCTTCTTGCAAACCACACCGAAAGTAGCCAGCAGCTTACCTCCGCGGGTATGTACAGAAATGGCAACCGAATAAATATCGTCGGTCAGGTTACCGAATACCAGTCCGCCGAAGTTCACGCCCAAACGGCGGAAGATGTTCAACACGTATGCTTTCAGTTCATAAACTGAAGAATTTTCATCTGCATGTGCCCAGGAGTTGCTTACGCGTTTTCCGGTCAGCCACAAGCCCATGTGCAACTCTTCCGAATAAGCAGCCAGAACCTTTTCCGGATTCTTTTTCTCTGCATGGAAATGATAGCAGTTACCGAATTCAAAGAATTTCAGATCGGCATTCTTGCGGTTCGCATTGTGCTGGATGCTTTCCAGACCACCGAAGAGCAGAGTCGCACGCATTACGTTCAAGTCATTGCTCAGCGGGTTCATCAGACGAACCAGGTTTTCCGGCTTATAGGTTTCCAGTCCTTCATAATAAGCGGCAGCAGTAAGCGAGTTGTTCAGGATTTCATTGAATCCGCAGCCAACCAGCTGTTCTGATACGATGTTCTGAAGTTTCACGGATTTATCAACTTCTCCCTTCACGCTCAATGAAGACTTCACGGAAGTCGGTATTTCCACATTATTATATCCATAGATACGGAGGATATCTTCCACCACATCACAAGGACGCTGTACATCCACACGATAAGGAGGAACCAGCAGAGAGAGTCCTTCAGCCGTTTCTTCCACAATCTTCATCTCCAGACTGGAAACGATGCTCTTCACTGTTTCAGCAGGAATAACTTTTCCAATCAGAGAGTTTACATAATCATAAGAAAGCTCTACGGCAAAATCTGCAATCGGTGCAGGATAGTTATCCTTGATTTCCGAAGCAATCTCACCACCAGCCAGTTCCTTCACCAGCAAAGCAGCTTCCTTCAAGGCATAAATGACGCCATTGGGATCAATACCTCTTTCGAAACGGAAAGAAGAGTCTGTGCTCAATCCATGACGACGGGCTGTCTTACGCACCCAGGTCGGATGGAAATAAGCACTTTCCAGGAAGACATCCTTGGTAGATTCTGTCGTTCCTGAATCCAGTCCGCCAAATACACCGGCAATACACATCGGTTCTTCTGCATTGCAGATCATCAGGTCGCGTTCAGACAAAGTGCGTTCAGCTTCATCCAGAGTCACAAATTTTGTTCCCTCAGCACAAGTCTTGACAACAATCTTGCCGCCCTTGATCTTGTCTGCATCAAAGCAGTGCATCGGCTGGCCGTATGCATGAAGGATATAATTTGTAATATCGACGATGTTATTGATAGGACGAACTCCGATCAGACGCAGTTTATTCTGCAGCCATTCGGGGCTTTCCTTTACGGTTACGTTCTTAATGGTCACACCGGCATAACGGGGGCATGCTTCCGTGTTCTCCACTTCCACAGCAATATCCATATCGTGATTGTCCACGCGGAAAGCATCCACTGACGGGCGCTTCAGTTCAGCCTGACGGCCGTTCTGAATCAACCATGCATAAAGGTCACGGGCTACACCATAGTGTGAGCAGGCATCTGCACGGTTCGGTGTAATATCCACTTCCAGTACATAATCACTCTTGATCTGATAATAATCCTTTGCCAGTGTTCCAGGCACTACATCCTGGGGCAATACTATAATGCCTTCATGGCTTGTTCCGATGCCGATTTCATCCTCAGCGCAGATCATACCGTTTGATTCTACGCCACGGAGTTTTGATTTCTTGATTGTGAAACATTCGTCACCGTCATAAAGTTTGGTACCCAGGGTAGCAACAACAACCTTCTGTCCGGCTGCCACATTCGCTGCACCACAAACAATCTGAACAGGTTCTCCCTGTCCCAGGTTCACGGTTGTAATGTGCATGTGATCCGAATTGGGATGGGGTTCACAAGTCAGTACCTCACCAATTACCAGTCCTTCCAGACCGCCTTTGATGGACTGAACTTCCTCCACTCCACCGGTCTCCAGACCAATTGAGGTCAATGCGGCTGCCACTTCATCAGGTGTCAAATCGAAATTGACATACTCTTTCAGCCAATTATAAGAGATATTCATATCGTATAGTTTTTATAAAATCTTTGGAATAATGCGCAAATTTAATACTTTTAAATTGAATATCGAATGCAAGAAATAAAAAATAAGGCATTCCATTTCAAAAAGGTACATCGGGAACCGGTGCACCGAAGGGGTTTTCCGGCTGAGGAGCCATGTCCATCGGAGGAGGAGGAACAAATCCCTGGCCTCCACCATTGTTCATCTTCGAGCGCAACACAGGAGCAGGACTCTCCTCGCCCGGCATCGGTACGATCATCTCGTCGTCCGGATTCTGGAAACGTGCAAACTCGCCACGGAAACGCAGAAGGACATCTCCCACCGCACCGTTACGGTGCTTGGCAATGATAATCTCAGCCATTCCGTGCAGGTCATTTCCCTTTTCATCCGTATAAATCTTATAATATTCCGGACGGTGAATGAAGCATACCATATCCGCATCCTGTTCGATGGCACCCGATTCACGCAAGTCGCTCAACTGAGGACGCTTTCCGTCAATACCTTCACGGCTTTCCACACCACGGTTCAACTGACTCAATGCCACGATAGGAATATTCAACTCCTTGGCGAGCCCCTTCAGTGAACGCGAGATGGTGCTGACCTCTTCCTGACGGCTTCCAAACGACATTCCGCTGGCATTCATCAGCTGAAGGTAGTCGATAATGATGATCTTCACGCCATGTTCACGTACCAGACGGCGAGCCTTTGTACGAAGTTCGAACACGGACAGAGAAGGCGTATCATCCACATAAAGCGGGGCGTCATACAGTTCCTTGATCTTGTAGTCCAGCTGTCCCCACTCATAGGGTGCAAGCTGACCGCTCTTGATCTTCTCACCCGGTATCTCACACACATTGACGATCAGACGGTTTACCAGCTGCACGTTGCTCATTTCAAGCGAGAACAGGGCAACCGGCACTTTGTTGTTTACCGCCATGTTCTTGGCCATGGAAAGAACGAAAGCAGTCTTACCCATCGCCGGACGGGCTGCTATAATAATAAGGTCGGAATTCTGCCAGCCGGATGTCATCTTGTCCAACTGATGAAAACCGCTCGAAAGACCGCTCAGACCGTCTGTTCGGGCAGCCGCTTTCTGCAGCATCTCGTAAGCTTCCTGAATGACCGGATTAATCTGCGTATAATCCTTCTTCATGTTCTGCTGCGAAATTTCAAACAGCTTACCTTCTGCCTCCTGCATCAGGTCGTCCACATCCTGCGTCTCGTCGAACGCTTTGGTCTGGATGTTGCTGGTGAATGAAATCAGCTCACGGGCCAGGAACTTCTGCACAATAATCCGCGCATGATATTCAATGTGAGCCGAAGAAGCCACCTTACCACTCAGCTGAGTGATGTAAAAAGGTCCTCCCACTTCATCCAGGTCTCCCCGGGAACGGAGCTGTTCTGTCACAGTCAGAATATCAACCGGCTTTTGGCGAATGGCCAGATCGGTAATGGCTGCATAAATC
>NZ_EQ973635.1:145888-170776 GCF_000157915.1 Phocaeicola coprophilus DSM 18228 = JCM 13818
CCTTTTCAATCATCAATGCACCCAGCACCGCCTCCTCGAGTTCCGGAGCCTGAGGCTGCAAATGTCCATATTCGTCCACCGGCTTAGTCTTTGCCGCTTTGGGGACACGCGTTGTTCTTTTCGTCTCTGCCATTCGTTATCTTCTTTTTTGTGGGGCACAAAGATAATATTTTCTTTGTACACCTGATCTGCAAGGCTCAAAAATCTCCGCAAATCACCCTCCGGCAGGGTCCGGCAATCCCCTGTTATCGCACTGGAATTCTGCGGCTCCGTCTCTGCTGAAAGCCCGCAGGGGATGGAGGGAGCATAAAAATTCCTTTCGGAAGACCTGCATTTTTCAAAACTTTCCATTACATTTGTGAAAAATAAAAAAAGAACCTGCCATGATAACATTTCCAAATGCAAAAATAAATTTAGGACTGAATATCGTAGAACGCCGTCCTGACGGTTACCATAATCTGGAAACCATCTTTTATCCGATCAAACTGCAAGACGCACTCGAGGTGAATCGTCTCGAGCATGCCGAAGTTCCTTATAAACTACGCGTAAGCGGTGCCAACCTGCACGGAAGCCCGGAAGACAATCTGGTGGTAAAGGCACTCAACCTGCTCAGACAGCATCACTCCGGAATTCTGCCGGTAGATATTCACCTGTTCAAGCATATCCCGACCGAAGCCGGTCTGGGAGGAGGTTCTGCCGACTGTGCCTTCATGATCAAGCTGCTGAATGAAAAATTCCGGTTAGGGCTGAGTGTAAAGGAGATGGAACAATATGCAGCCCAGCTGGGTGCAGACTGTCCGTTCTTCATCCAGAATCAGCCAGTCTTCGCTTCCGGCACAGGAAACATTTTCGAACCGATTGAACTTACACTGAAAGGATATCATCTCGTACTGGTAAAACCGGATACTCCGATCTCAACGAAAGAAGCATTCTCAAACATTCATCCCAAGCATCCGGAAGTTTCTCTGAAAGAAATTGCCACCCAGCCCATTGAAAACTGGAAAGGCCTGATGAAGAATGATTTCGAAGAAAGTATTTTCCCCTGCCATCCCGAAATAGCAGCCATCAAGGACAAGCTTTATGATCTGGGAGCTGTTTATGCCTCCATGACCGGATCAGGCTCTGCCGTTTACGGTATATTCAAACAACCGGTTGAGAACGTGGACGAAAAATTCTCCGGCTATTTCTGCCGTCAGCGGGAAATGGATTAAGTCATGAACAAACTGTCCTCTGACTCTTATCTTCACCCTTTACCCGGACAAGTAATCGGAATTCCATTGCCTGTCCGTTTCACCTATCCTTTTCATTACACTCCCCATCCGCTCGTCCGGCTGGCAGCCGAAGAGGTACTTCACTACCTGAGTGCCCGCAATGACTGGCAGGAGGAACTGCAACAGGGGAAAATGTTCGGAGTACTGATCGTACAGCAGGCAGACAGAAGCTGCGGATATCTGGCCGCCTTTTCCGGCAATCTGGCCGGAAGCAACCTGCATCCATTCTTTGTGCCTCCTGTATACGACCTGTTGCAGCCGGATGGTTTCTTCCGGATAGAAGAAGCAAATATCTCAGCCATTAACCGACAGATCCGGGAACTGGAAAGTTCTCCGGAATATCAATCCTGTGAAGCTGCCCTTCGGGATGCCCGGAACAGCGCCGGACAGGAACTGGAACGTGCCCGGCAAGAACTGAAGAATGCCAGAGCACTCCGGGAAGCCAGGCGCAGAGAACCTCTCACTCCGGAAGAGCAGGAAGCGCTGATCCGGGAAAGCCAGTTCCAGAAAGCCGAATACAAACGTCTGGAAAAACGGCTCAAAGATCAGCTGCTGCATCTGCAGGAGAAGGCAGACCAATATCGCGAGCGGCTGGAACAGATGAAACAGGAGCGCAAATCCCGCTCTGCGCGTCTGCAAAAAGAACTGTTCGGACAGTTTCACATGCTCAATGCCCGGGGAGAATCGAAAGATCTCTGTGAACTGTTCCGCGACACTCCTCAGGGTACTCCACCCGCAGGTACCGGTGAATGCGCCTTACCCAAACTGCTGCAATATGCCTACCTTCACCAGCTGAAGCCGCTGGCCATGGGAGAATTCTGGTGGGGCAACTCTCCGAAAAACGAGATACGCCGTCACGGACATTTTTATCCTTCCTGCATCGGAAAGTGTGCCCCCATCCTGAAACACATGCTGATCGGTCTGGAAGTCGATCCCAATCCACTGGTAGAAAACCGTCACCACGATACTCCTCTGGAAATAATCTACGAAGATCCCTGGATCGTCGTGGTAAACAAACCTGCCGGTATGCTTTCTGTTCCCGGGAAAAACGGTCTGGATTCCGTCCTGCAACGATTGCAGGAACTTTATCCCGAGAGTGACAGCCCGCTGCTGGTTCACCGCCTGGACATGGATACTTCCGGTCTTCTGCTGGCCGCAAAAGACAAAAACATACATCAATGTCTGCAAGCTCTCTTTGAAACCCGCCAGATCCGAAAGCGATACACAGCCCTCCTGCAGGGCAATCCCCGTCAGGACGAAGGAACCATTGACCTTCCTCTCTGTCCGGACTTCTCCGACCGTCCCCGGCAACAGGTCAACTGGGAGCTGGGAAAGAAAGCGGTTACCCGTTTCCGTGTAGAAGAAAGATCAGGCGGAACAACCCGTGTAAGCTTCTGGCCACTCACCGGACGGACTCATCAGTTACGCGTGCACGCCGCCCATCCCGAAGGACTGGACAGTCCGATTCTGGGAGATCCATTGTATGGAAATCAGGCCGACCGCCTTTACCTGCATGCCGCCGAACTGGAATTCACCCACCCCGTTACGGGCGAAACCATCCGCCTTTGCAAGGAAGCTCCTTTTTAACGGGAGATAAGCAAACAGGAGCATAAACGCTAAAGAATGTTATTCCCGCTAAACCATCCCGGCCGGAAGTTGTCTTAACGGAAAAGAGCGCGCTAGAAGTATAAATGTATTTTAAAATGGAAATGACAATGAAAACAAACCGCTTATTTATTACCGTAATGATGGCAGCTATCTTCAGCTGCGGAAACATGTTGGCACAAAACGCACAGGCTCCGAACCAGAAAAAGAAACTCACTCCTGAACAACGTCAGGAAATGCAGATCAACCGGATGCAGAAATCTCTGATGCTGGACGATGAAACGGCTGCGAAGTTTGCTCCTCTGTATAAAGAATATCTGGAAGCCCTCAAAGCTTGCCGTACGGAAATGAAACAGGAGAAGCCTCAACAGCGCAAAGCTGAACGGACAGACGCTGAAATCAAAAAGCAACTGGAAGAACGGCTGGCCAAACAGAAGAAAGTGGTAGAAACCAAACAAACGTATCTGGCCAAGTTCGAAAAGATTCTGAATGCCCGCCAGCTGGAGAAATTATTTGCTGCACCCCGTCACAACAAACATATGCAGGCCGGTCCCTGTACACCCCAGTGCAATAAAAAGCCGATGCGCGGAAACGGATGTCCGCTCCAGCATCAGCCGGGCGAATGCTGTCCAAGATAAGATTTTCATGACAATTCATTTCAAGCAGGCAGGAAACATTGTTTTCCTGTCTGCTTTTTTTATTGAATAAAGCCCTAACGATAATTCAACAAAGCCGTAGCCTGACAGTTTTTATTTACACTGAACCGGATCCATCTGGACTGGAAACCATCAGGGAATTGATAAGTAAATGTCTCTCCAGGCTTTACATCATACTTGGCATAAGTCATCCATTTACCATTACCTGTAGGGTCCACCTCAACTGTGAACTTAACAGTTTCAGAAGATTTATGAGACAGTTTCATTTCCTTTCTGTCATAGAATGCTATCAAATAAGGATCAGACTGTTCGTTGGAAGCGACCTGAGTGTCATTCCATGGACCGCCATGACCAACCGGTTTTCCCAGTTCCCATAAATCATCTATCACTCCTGCCCAGACTGCGGCCTTGCCGTCTTCAGAAACGATAATATGAGGATTCTTTTTACCTTCTTCCGGATCTACTCCTGTAAGAATCATCATACCCCTGTAGGAAGCATAGTCATTGATCTTATAATTATGTGTAGCAACAGGACGGATCTTGGCGTAACCATCGGCATTTTCTGCAGGTAATTCATAGAATGTTCCCATACAGCTGAACAAATCTCGTTCCGTCACTACTTCCCTGCAAATTCTAAGGGCATTCTGATCCATCAGCCCAGTGTATGCTTCGTCTCCCAACGGCAATCTCCATCTGCGGCCTTTATCATCAACAACGAGAACTGAAGAGGATTCCACTGTCACAACCTTGGAAGGGATGGCACACTTCTCTACAATAAAATCTCTTGATTCCGGATCGTCTTTTCTTACAAGCTTCAAGGTATCATTCATTTCATAATATCCGCATTCAACAACTTTTCCATCCTTCTGTTGAGTAGATACAATTCCCAGTGCACGTCTGTTGTTGCCTAATGAATACAACAATCCTCCTATTGAATGGTTACAGTCCAGTTCAGCAAGCCCCTCAAACATCTCATCTGATGTTGTACTTCTTTCGTCACTGTCTGTATATGTAAAACTGACAGTAGCCAGAGTCGGAGCATCGGTTTTAACTCTTATCCATTCTCCCAGCGCTTCCTTGTCAAACAGTATATGGACAGATTCTCCAGCTTCCACCTTGATTTCTCTCAAAGGAGTCCACTGATTATTGCCTTTTTTATCCACTTCAAAAGCAAATGATACAGAATGAGAAGAGTCATTCTTAACCCAGGCCATACGATAATCCCAGCCGCTGAACAGGAAGGGTTCAGAATATTCACCAGCCTTTACCGGATCTTTATCCCAAACAGAACCAGTTGCAGTGGCAGGTCCCAACTCATCGGGCTTGCTCAAAGACGTAAACCATAAATTAGAATTTGACTGACCGGGACCAGGGAAATTTGCCTTAGCTTTTCTTGCGTTCAGGAATCCTTTCAGCGCAGAATCATCACAACCAAAAACAAGTCTGTCATTCCAGCGGGTAAAGTCACCGATAACTTTCAGATAAGCAGACCGTGGACGTATGCCCGCACTGGAATCAGCCGTGAAATCAGCAGGGAACTTCCAGAACATACCATGCATAGTCATCAGATAATCCGGATACGCTTCTGTTCCTACATTTCTGATTCGCGGCCATTCAGTGTTCCATCCATGGGCTCCGTCATAGCTGTGACTGGATTTCGGCAAGCGGAAGAAAGTCCACCCCTTCTTTGCGTCACGTACTCCCAATATAACAGACTTATAATCCCAGCCTGTTGCCCAGACAGGATCGGTTTCTGGATTTGTATTTCCATAGATTCCACCGGGGCCTGTCACTTCAACAAACTGATTACGACGCACGACTTTCCAATCCTTACCGTCCCATTCAGTCAATACACCGGCTTCTATATCAAACTTAGAAAGAGCTTCGTTGGAACCCTCTCCATTATTCGTAAAAACCAATACCCCTTGTCCTGAATACAATCCTTTACCGTGTACTCCCGGAAGCATTGCTCCAATAGAACCATACTCTTTACTGCTTTTTTCCCTTTTCGTGAAATTTGCATCTTCATAGATTTCACGAACAGCCAGCGTATGAACGTCCACCTCATAAAGTCCCTCTTCCATTGTTCCATAATAGATCTTGTCAGACGGATCTGTCAGATGACGTGCATTTCCGGTATGGCGTCCAGGCATAATATTATAAGGTATAGAACGTACGTTCCCTAAAGAATCGATGGCATAAGGACCGATGAACAACTGCCCGCTTTCTTTATGAATCATACGGTTAGCCGGAGTTCCTCCCAAACTCTCCGGACGCACAATCTGCTTTAAATCCGGAGTTATTTCATACAATTTATCAGATGATCCTTCAGGAAGATGCGGACCATAAGTAATAACCCACAATCTGTCAGCCCACGGAACTACAGCGCCTGTACCACATTCACCTTCATTATTATAATAAGCCAGTTTAGGATAAATCCGGATAAAGAATCCGGTATCGTTTTAACCTCTTGTGAAGAAGAGCACCCCAGCAAGCTTAATACAGAAAATGCCCAGAATAAATTATTATATTTCATCATTCGTCTCCCATTCAAAATGGGTTCGTTTAAAAGTTAATAAATGCTGCTATGTGTATATATAGCACCTCTGCCCCAAAGAAGTGCCCGGAATTTAATAAGATAACAATGAAAAACAGGAAACAAGAGAGTCATCCCTTATTTCCTGTTTATATGATCCTTAAGACTTACGGTCAGCCCAGAAGAGAAGCAATGTATGCTTTCATTTCAGGTACAGCTTTCTTCGCTTCCTGATAGAGTTTATACTGAGCCAGTGTACGTACGTAATTATGTTCAGGATATTTGATCTGATAGTAAGTATCCCCGTTGATATAATCAGCCAGGAAACGTACAGCCTGCATGTAAGGGAACAAAGTCACTGCATACGGCAACAGCTCGATTTCCTGAGGAGTCAGGAAGCTCTTTGCAGATTCGATATAACCTTTTGCAAACGGCTTGAACACTTCGATATTGAAGTTTACTTTTGTCAGATCCGGTTCATCTTCCTGAGCTGTATTGGCAGCAGAACGGAGGAAATCACCGAAATCAGAGAATACAAAGCTAGGCATTACGGTATCCAAGTCGATCACACAAAGTACGTTGCCTTTGTCATCAAACAGCATGTTGCTAACTTTGGTATCGCAGTGGCAGATACGTTTCGGCAACTTGCCTTCACGATACAAGCGCTCTGCACAACACATTTCGTCTGCATCTTTTTCAATGTCTGCAACCAGTCCGCCAACTTTTTCCATACGGCCTGCCTTGTCGGCTGCAACAGCCTCACGCAACTGTTTCATACGGAACTCCATGTTATGGAAGTCAGGAATAGTTTCACCCAGCTTTTCCGGCAGGTCGGCCAGCATCGCTTCAAATTCACCGAACTTCAATCCTACCAGATAAGAAGATTCAGGAGTTACAGCATCCAGCGTTTGTGAACCCGGAATAAAGACGCACATACGCCAGTATTTCTCTCCGTCAAAATAATAAGTCTTTCCTTCTGCAGTCTTGGCAAAACGCAACACCTTGCGGTCGATATCGTCTTCACCGGCAGCTTCCAGTTTCTTGCGGATATGAACTGTTACAGCTTCAATGTTATGCTGAAGCATTTCTACATCCGTAAAGATATTATGATTGATACACTGCAAAATATAATCGGCAGCAGCCTTATCTGCGGTTCTTACCAAATAGGTTTGGTTGATAAGTCCCGATGTTAACGGTTTGATACTCTCGACTTCCCCGACTTCTGGGAACTTCAGAACGATCTGATTCATTGAATCCATAGTATTCTAATTATTTTAAGTTTTATGATTATTTCTGCAAAGATAGAAAAGAATTCAATTATTCCCATGTATCGGCAGATTTTTATTTGCGCAGAGGCTCACAGCCCTTTCCGCAGGCTCCAATATTCTCAAGATTTTGCGAAAAAGGTTTTTTTTGCTATTTTTGCACGCCAAATATCTTTTTTACTAACATTTTATTCTATAAAAGGCAAATGAATAACACTAAAAGGCATCCTAAAGGATTATATCTGCTGTTCGTTACCGAAATGTGGGAGCGCTTCAGCTATTATGGAATGCGGGCTTTGTTCATGCTTTACATGGTACAGGCCCTGCTGTTTGATAAAGAAACAGCATCACAGGTATATGGAAGTTACACCGGACTGGTTTATCTGACACCGCTCATCGGCGGCTACATTGCCGACCGCTACTGGGGTAACCGTCGCTCCATCGTAACCGGTGCACTGACAATGGCTCTCGGACAGTTCCTTTTGTTTCTGAGTGCCTGTTATTACCAGCAGGCAGAACTGGCAAAATATCTGATGTTCTGCGGACTGGGACTGCTTATTTTGGGTAACGGATTCTTCAAGCCAAACATTTCGACCATGGTCGGACGGCTTTACCGGGAAGACGATAACCGTAAAGACTCTGCTTTCACCATCTTCTATATGGGTGTGAATGTAGGCTCTACCCTCGCTCCGCTGGTATGCGGACTGCTGGGAAACACCGGACATCCGGAAGACTTCAAATGGGGATTTCTCGCAGCGTGTATCGGTATGCTGCTGGGAGCAACTGTATTCCAGCTGTTCAAAAACAAATACATCTGTGATCCGGACGGTAATCCGGTAGGCATGGCTCCCGCCGTATCTCACGAAAAGAAACAACAGGCACAGCAGTCTCCGGCCAGCAACAGCCGCACATGGTTAATGGTTGCCGGCACTGTAGCACTGACACTTTTATTTTCCGTCAACTGGAACGCAATGGACAAAGGGATCTTTGCAGATGCTGACTGGATCGGATCACTGATTTATGCAACTGCCATCATCATGCCTCTGCTGATCATCACCGACCGTTCACTGACCCGCCTCGAACAGGTCCGCATCGGAGTGGTTTACATCATTGCATTCTTCGTCATCTTCTTCTGGGCAGCCTATGAACAGGCCGGTGCCTCACTCACCTTCTTTGCCGACGAACAGACCGACCGTCACATCGGAAGCTGGGAAATGCCGGCTGCTTATTTCCAGTCGTTCAATCCGATCATGATCGTCACACTGGCTCCTGTACTGGCTGCCGTATGGTCATTCCTGGGCAAGCGCGGACTGGAACCCAGTTCCCCACGCAAGCAGGCCATCGGACTTTTCCTTCTTTCCATGGGTTACCTGTTCATTGCTTTCGGAGTGAAACACGTCGAACCCGGAGTCAAGGTCAGCATGATCTGGCTTACCGGTTTGTATCTGATTCATACAATGGGCGAACTCTGCCTGGCTCCTATCGGACTTTCACTGGTATATAAACTCTCTCCGGCACGCTTCTCTTCCTTATTAATGGGAGTATGGTATCTCAGTACGTCGGCAGCCAATAAATTTGCAGGCATGCTCAGCGGCTATTACCCCGAAGCCGGAGTAGCCAAAAGCTTCCTCGGATATCAGGTGGAGAATCTGTTTGATTTCTTCATGCTGTTTGTCTTCATGAGCGGAGCTGCAGCCGTTATCCTGTTCCTCCTGGCAGGCAAGCTGCAAAAGATGATCCAGGAATAAATTAAACACCGAGGAACATGGTTCTTCATAAAAAAGTCTTAACTTTGCGAACAATAACACTAATATTAATTTAAAATCTTCATTAACCTATGTTCAACAAACATCCAAAAGGACTCGTTGCTGCGGCATTGGCCAACATGGGAGAGCGTTTCGGCTTCTACATCATGATGGCTATCCTGACTCTTTTCATTTCAGCCAAGTTCGGATTGTCTGAAACGACTACCGGCTATATCTATTCCGCTTTCTATGCTTCCATCTATTTGCTGGCACTGGTGGGCGGTATCATTGCAGACAAAACAAAAAACTTTAAAGGAACCATTCTGGTCGGCCTTCTGCTGATGGCTTTGGGTTATCTGATCATTGCCATTCCGACTCCGACACCGGTTCCCAACATGCCTTTGTATCTGGGACTGACCTGTCTGGGCCTTGCTGTCATTGCTTTCGGTAACGGTCTTTTCAAAGGAAACCTCCAGGCATTGGTAGGACAGATGTACGACAATGAGAAGTACTCCAGCCTGCGTGATGCCGGATTCCAGATCTTCTACATGTTTATCAACGTGGGCGCTATCTTCGCTCCGTTCATCGCTATCGGTGTCCGTAACTGGTGGCTGAAGGTAAACCACTTCGACTATGATGCAACCTTGCCGGAACTTTGCCACAAGTATCTGGAACAGGGACAGAACATGATTCCGCAGGAACTGGAAAAGCTGACTACCCTGGCAAATACCGTATCACTCGACGGTACTCAGGTTACCGACATGACTGCTTTTGCCAACAGTTATCTGGACGTGTTCAGCCGCGGATTCCATTATGCATTCATGGCCGCTATCGTTGCCATGCTGGTTTCTCTGGTCATTTACCTTGCCAATAAGAGCAAATTCCCCGATCCGGGAAAGAAGGTTGTGGAAGCTGCTTCTGCAAAGACTGTAACCAAAGAAGAAGTTCAGATGAGTGCTACGGAAATCCGTCAGCGCATCTACGCCCTGTTCGCCGTATTCGGTGTGGTTATCTTCTTCTGGCTGTCTTTCCACCAGAACGGTTATTCACTGACTTACTTTGCACGCGACTATGTAGACCTGAGCGTCATCAACATTGATCTTGGATTTACCCAGATCAAGGGCGCTGAAATCTTCCAGTCTGTCAATCCGTTCTTTGTTGTTGCACTGACTCCGCTGATCATGTGGATCTTCACATCTTTAAAAGCAAAAGGAAAAGAACCTTCTACTCCGATGAAGATCGCTATCGGTATGGGTATCGCTGCATTGGCTTACATCTTCCTGACAGTGTTCTCACTGACACTTCCTGCCAAGGACGAACTCAGCACCATGTCTACTGAAGCCATCAATGCAATCCGTGTAACTCCGTGGATCATGATCGGACTTTACTTCATCCTGACCGTTGCCGAACTCTTCATTTCTCCGCTGGGTCTTTCTTTCGTATCGAAAGTAGCTCCTCCTCATTTGCAGGGACTGATGCAGGGTTGCTGGCTGGCCGCAACAGCTGTCGGAAACTCTTTGCTGTTCATCGGCGGTATTCTCTACACCTCAGTACCTATCTGGGTATGCTGGCTGGTGTTCGTCGGCGCAACAGCTTGCTCAATGATCGTCATGCTGTCTATGGTAAGATGGCTGGAACGTGTAGCGAAGTAATCATCGCGGCTGATCCCGCTATTCAATAGACGAATCACTTCAGGCACAGGAATTACGGTTCTTCTCGTCACCAGACGAAGCAAACATTCTCCGGAGATTTTTCCGAAACTGTCTTGCAGACCGCCGTCCTCTGCCTGAAGTTTTTTTACGGGCGAACATCCGCCCTCCTGTTTTGTTTTATTCTAAACTCAATAACTAAACAATGAAAACAGACAATTCACAATCCATCCGACGGAACAGATGGTTCCGTCTGGCAAGCAGCCTGATGGCTACTCTTTTCCTGATTACATGTATCGCTTCCTGTTCTGAAGAAGACATCTCGGGCGACATTACCGGTAAATACGGAAACCTGACCGGTGCAGATGATACCGTTATCACCATCGGCACACGCGGAGACGGATATACCATGAAATGTACATATGAAGATTTCGGAAGCGGTGAATACTTTGAATGGAACGGAACTTTCAAGAATCTTCCGACAGATGCTGTCGTTGGTTCCAACGGAGAAGAAATCGGAGAAATTCATTTCAGCGGAACCGATGCCGTAACCTTTACGGCCTACACTCAGAAAAAGGACAGTTACAAGGCTTACCGTGATGAGCTGACAGACCTGCCGCGCAGCGGTCAGCAGCCGACAGACAGCATCCCGGCTCCTGAAAAGAAATAAGACAGCTTCTACCGGTTGAAGCATGATCCTTCCGGCCAGACGGCTGAAAAAGGGTCAAAAAAACGTTTCGGCGTT
Source organism: Phocaeicola coprophilus DSM 18228 = JCM 13818 (assembly GCF_000157915.1). Lineage (GTDB taxonomy): Bacteria > Bacteroidota > Bacteroidia > Bacteroidales > Bacteroidaceae > Phocaeicola > Phocaeicola coprophilus. Next base: position 157,361 of record NZ_EQ973635.1, read on the forward strand.
TAGAGTAAAACGCCGAAACGTTTTTTTTATACGCCGAAACATTTTGAAAAAAGCTGGAGAGCTTTTTTTATCGTCATACAATGCCCCGCACAGACTTACCGGATCACACGTGTATAGCCTTCTTTCCGCGGTTTTGCCTGGCCCGGATCTCCATCCGGATAACCCAGTGCCAAAGCTCCGATACCAACCAGTCCGTCGGGCAATCCCCATTCCTTCAGCAAAACTTTTCCTTCAGGCGTTGAGAACATCTCACGCTCACGGTGAATCCAGCAACTGGCCAGACCGATGGAATGGGCAGCCAGCATCATGTTTTCGAGTACGCAACTGCCATCCTGAATCGGATTGTTGGCATCAGCCGGAGTCAGCACCAGCACATAAGTAGGTGCATCATAATACGGATTGGAAGTTGTACCCATCACACGGGCATTCATGGCTGCCAGCTGTTCGCGTAAAGCAGGATTCTGCACTGCCACAATATAAGGCGACTGCATGCCGCGTGAGGTCGGCGCATAAGTTCCTGCTTCCAGCACGGCCTGTAATTCTTCGTCTGTAATCTGTTCCGGCTTATACTTCCGGCAGCTGCGACGAGTCTTGATCAATTCCAAGAATTCTCTGTTCATCTTCTTACTACGTTTAATGGTTTAACAGCAGCGGGAAACCGCCTGGTGACGATCTGCCTCCCGGCCAAAAAACGGGAAGAGAATCAGCAGCCCCTCCAGGCTTCCGGCTTCTCTTCCCGTGACGGGCTCCCCCGCCCTTTTAAGTCCAACAACCAGATCAGTTGTTTTCCGGACGCAATTTACGAACTACGGCACCAGTCTGCCACATTTCGCTCTCGCGCAACTGACGCAACTCTTCGTTCAGTTTTTCACGATAGTCCGGCTGAGAGTTAGAATCGATAGAGCGCTGTGCTTCTTCACCGTCAGCTACTGACTTATACAGTTTTTCGAAAACCGGTTTTGTAGCATCGTGGAACGGGCCCATCCAGTCCAGAGCACCACGCTGTGCGGTTGTTGAACAGTTAGCATACATCCAGTCCATACCTTTCTGTGCAAACAGCGGCATCAGTGACTGAGTCAGCTCTTCAACTGTTTCGTTGAAAGCTTCCGACGGAGTATGTCCGTGTTCGCGAAGGGTTTCATACTGTGCCAGCAACAGTCCCTGGATAGCTCCCATCAGCGTACCGCGTTCACCGGTCAGGTCTGAATAAACTTCCCGTTTGAAGGTAGTCTCAAACAAATAACCTGAACCGACACCGATACCCAGTGCTATCACACGCTCAAAAGCACGTCCGGTAGCATCCTGGAAAATAGCGTAAGAAGAGTTCAGTCCGCGTCCTTCCAGGAACATGGTACGCAAAGATGTACCGGAACCCTTCGGAGCAACCATGATAACGTCTACATCAGCAGGCGGAACAATTCCTGTACGTTCCTTGTATGTGATGGCAAATCCATGTGAGAAATACAGGGCCTTGCCCGGAGTCAGATACTGCTTGATAGTAGGCCAGCAGGCAATCTGAGCAGCGTCGGACAGCAACACCTGAATAATGGTAGCACGCTTGCAGGCTTCTTCAATGCTGAACAAAGTTTCGCCCGGTACCCATCCGTCAGCCACGGCCTTTTCGTAAGTCTTACCCTGACGCTGACCGACAATCACATTAAAGCCATTGTCGCGCAAGTTCAGTGACTGACCCGGTCCCTGTACTCCGTAACCGATAACGGCGATGGTTTCATTTTTCAATACTTCACGTGCTTTTTCCAATGGAAACTCTTCGCGGGTTACGACATTTTCCATAACACCGCCAAAATTCATCTGTGCCATTTTCAATTCAATCTTTTAAGCAGCCCTTACGGGCCGCAAGTTATTAAAACAATTAGTTAAATATCACTTTACTGCGAACAACGACTTCCTGGCCGTTCTTCTTCACTTCAATATCAAATTCGTTTTCACTGATCTGCTGCCGGTAGAAACTTAAAGTATCTCCGTAATAGCTTTCAGCCACATAGGCCACTTCAAAGCGCTTCACAGTCTTCTGCCGGAACCATTCCATCGGGAAAAGGTCGAGAATGTGCTCAATGTACTTCACACTGTTCACGTGTCCGTTCAGATCAATGTCGCTGTAACGGATCTTATACTCGTCCAATGCCTGCTGTTCTTCCACCTTGATGCGGCCGGGCTTGGCAATCGGACAATCCTTCTGGCAGACATAATCCGTAATGCTTCCGCCATGCAGCGTGAGCAGATCGGCAGGTTTACGGGTTTCCATGCTGATCATCGCCCAAATGGAACGGGCGTAACCGATAGGCTTCCCCTCCTGATTGAGGATGGCAAAGTTTCTGTCCGTAAACAGACGGTAAACATTCTCCACCCACGTCTGCACACTGAATTTCTCATATGCCCGGGGCATTTCCTCCATCTCGATAGCCAGACGGGACAACACCCAGGTATAATGGTTCTCATTCAGGGTTGCAATGCCGAAGCCTCTTTCAGCCGCATGAAATCCTGCACAGTTCAGCAAATGATTTCCCAGCACTCCCATCGTCAGGCGTTCCATGAAATCCACATGAAACGGTTCAGCTACAAACGGATAGGTTCCTACTTTATTTTCGTCAGACATCATTCTGTTTATTTTTGGTTTCTATATCTTTCTTCATGGTGGGCCAGGTATTCATTGACCCGTTCAAAACAGCTGGTAGAAACGGCGATTCTTCCCGAGCGCACGAACTGAAGCACACAGTTCAGGGCTTTCAGCTCCTGGTAAAGCGAGGTAATGTCATCGCTCATGCCCGTCATCTCGACAATGGAAAAGACAGGATTCACTTCCACAATGTGGGCGCTGTAACGGCGGATCACCTTCGAAGCCTCGGGATTAGCCTGGAATTCCGGTGTGGAAACCTTGTACATGGCAATCTCACGCAAGAAGATCTCATCATCTGAAAAGTAATGGGCCTGAATGACATCCATCTTCTTTTCAATCTGTTTGACTACCTTCTCCACAATGTCATGCGTCGTCCAGCAGGTAATGGTGTATTTATGTACCCCCTTGATGGAAGAAGCCGACACATTCAGGCTCTCAATGTTAATCTGCCGACGGGTAAACACAGCTGTAATCTGGTTCAGAATACCGGCAATGTTTTCCGAATGAACGATAATCGTATATAAAGTCTTGTTGTCCATAATCCTATACTCCTCTTAACAATCCAAATCCAACATCATATAGTTTACCGAACTTCCCGGAGGAGTCATCGGCAACACGTTTCCTTCCTCAATGACACAGGCTTCGAGCAGGAACGGGCCGTCGGTGTCAAGCATCTCGCGAATGGCTTCCTCCAGTTCTCCGCGTTCTGCCACGCGGCGCGAAGGAATACCGTAAGCTGACGCAATCTGCATGTAGTCGGGGTTCATCATCGGTGTGAACGAATAACGGCGATTGAAGAACATTGCCTGCCACTGACGTACATTACCCAGATAATTATTGTTCAGCAGAATGATCTTTACCGGAGCCTTCTGTTCCATGACTGTTCCCAGTTCCTGCATGGTCATCTGGAGTCCCCCGTCGCCCATGAAGACGCATACCGTACGGTCAGGGCGTCCGAATGTAGCTCCGATGGCAGCCGGAAGGCCGAATCCCATCGTTCCCATACCGCCGGACGTTACCACGCTCCGGTTCTTTGTGAACTTGAAATAACGGCAGGCCATCATCTGATTCTGACCGACATCTGTCACCAGAATAGCCTCATTACGGGTTGCCTCACTTACTTTGCGTACCACTTCACCCATATTCAACGGGCCTTCCTTCGGATGGATTTCCCGATCGATTACCTGAGTATATTCTTTTTCTTCGTACGGACGGAAGCTTTCAATCCACTCTGTATGACGTTGCGCCTGAATCAGTTCTGTCAGCAAGGCCAGCGTACGTTTACAGTTTCCCAATATAGGAACATCCACTGCCACATTCTTGCTGATTTCGGAAGGATCAACATCCAGATGGATCACCTTCGCCTGACGCGCGTAAGTCTCCAGCTTGCCGGTCACACGGTCATCGAATCTCATTCCGACAGCAATCAATACATCACATTCATTGGTCTTCACGTTCGGTCCCAGATTTCCATGCATGCCCAACATTCCTTTGTTCAGACGGTGATCGGACGGCAAGGCCGAAAGTCCCAGCAACGTACAGCCGCACGGCAGGTCTGCTTTCTCCACAAAGGCCCGGAGTTCTTCCTGCGCATTGCCCAGTTCCACTCCCTGTCCGACAAGTACCAGAGGCTTGCGTGCTTCATTGATCAGTGCAACCGCTTCGGCAACAGCCTTCGGATCAGTCTCCGGATCAGGATCGTAACTGCGAATAAAATCAACGTCTACCGGTTCGTATTCAGTCAGTTCCTGCTGGGCATTCTTTGCAAAATCCAGTACAACAGGGCCCGGACGTCCGCTTCTTGCAATATAGAAGGCGCGTGATACAGCCCAGGCTACATCCTCTGCCCGGCGAATCTGATAGCTCCATTTCGAAATAGGCTGAGTAATACCTACCAGGTCCACTTCCTGAAAGGCATCTGTTCCCAGCAGACTTGCTCCTACCTGTCCGGCAATGACAACAATCGGTGTGCTGTCAATCATGGCATCCGCCACTCCAGTTATGGTATTGGTCGCACCGGGACCGCTTGTCACCAGGCAGACTCCGACTTCTCCCGAAACGCGGGCAAAGCCCTGAGCCGCATGAGCTGCTCCCTGTTCATGGCGAACCAGTATGTGATTCAATTTATCCCGATAATCATACAACGCATCGAAAACAGGCATGATTGCCCCGCCCGGATAACCGAAGATGGTCTTGATTCCTTCATGTTCCAACGAGCGCATCAACGCTTCTGATCCTGTTATTTTTTCCTTTGCCATAGTTTTCTCCTTTTTTAAATCATTCTTACTCCTCCCTTGTCGGCCGAGCTTACCATGCTGGCATACGCCTTCAACGCTTTCGAAACCTGACGGTCGCGGGTCAGAGGAGTCATCGGTCTTGCAGCCAGTTCTTCATCGCTCAAGCGTACGTTGATGCTGCGGTTCGGTATGTCAATATCAATAATATCTCCATCTGTGATCTTTCCGATATTTCCGCCTGCGGCAGCTTCCGGTGAGATATGTCCGATACTCAGTCCCGAAGTACCTCCGCTGAAACGTCCGTCTGTAATCAGGGCACATTCCTTGCCAAGATGTTTCGACTTGATATAGGACGTAGGATAAAGCATTTCCTGCATGCCCGGACCTCCTTTCGGGCCTTCGTGAGTGATGACGACTACATCTCCGCTCACTACCTTTCCGCCCAGAATACCTTCACAGGCAGCTTCCTGTGAATCGAATACCTTGGCCGGTCCCGAGAACTTCCAGATGCTTTCGTCTACGCCTGCCGTCTTCACCACGCAGCCATCAAGAGCAATGTTTCCTTTCAGTACAGCCAGTCCGCCGTCGCGGCTGTAAGCATGAGACAGATCCCGGATACATCCTTCCGCGCGGTCGGTATCCAGCGTTTCATAACGCTGCTGCTGTGCTCCCAGCGTAATGCAGAACTTTCCGCCCGGTGCACTGGAATAGATGCGGAGGGCTTCCGGATCAACCGTCTGTCCGCAAATGTCATAGCGGGCAATAGCTTCTGCCAATGTCGTACCATCTACCCGGCGAACCGAGGTGTCCAGCAAGCCTCCCTTGGAAAGTTCTCCCAGAATACCGAGAATTCCTCCGGCACGGTTTACATCCTGAATATGATACTTCTGGGTGTTGGGGGCCACCTTGCAAAGGCAGGGAACCCGTCGCGAAAGCATGTCGATATCGTCCATACGGAAATCGACTTCGGCTTCATGGGCAATGGCCAGCAGGTGTAACACGGTATTTGTCGAACCGCCCATGGCAATATCCAGCGTCATGGCGTTCAGGAAAGCTTCCCGGGTAGCTATGCTGCGGGGAAGTACACTGTCATCACCTTCTTCATAATACTTATAAGCATTTTTCACGATCAGGGCGGCGGCATCACGGAACAGCTGCTGACGGTTGGCATGAGTCGCCACGATAGTTCCGTTGCCCGGAAGTGCCAGTCCGATTGCTTCATTCAGACAGTTCATCGAATTGGCGGTAAACATTCCCGAACAGCTTCCGCATCCCGGACACGCGTGACGCTCAATTTCTGCCACGTCTTCATCGCTGACTGTCGGATCGGCCGACTGGATCATCGCATCAATCAGATCCAGCTGTTTCCCCTTCCACTGGCCGGCTTCCATCGGGCCGCCGGAAACAAATACGGTGGGGATATTCAGACGCATGGCCGCCATCAGCATACCCGGAGTAATCTTGTCGCAGTTGGAAATGCACACCATCGCATCTGCCTTGTGGGCATTGATCATATACTCAACGCTGTCGGCAATGATGTCACGCGAAGGCAATGAATACAGCATGCCGTCATGTCCCATGGCAATCCCGTCGTCAATGGCAATGGTATTGAATTCGGCTGCAAAGCATCCCAGCTTTTCAATTTCAGCCTTCACCTGCTGACCGATCTCATGAAGATGAGTGTGGCCGGGAACAAACTGTGTAAATGAATTGACAACGGCAATGATCGGCTTACCCATCATTTCCTTTTTCATACCATTGGCCACCCATAGTGCGCGGGCACCTGCCATACGGCGGCCTTGTGTACTCATCGAACTGCGTAACTGATGTTTCATCTTTCCGTTTTATTTTTCAATTAAAAAAGCCTCTCTCACTAATGGCGAGAAAGGCTTTCGTTCATATCTTTATCATACAACTATACGCACAAACCTTACTCACCTCTTGGAGTTTCGACCACGACGTGAATAATATGCAGGACTGCCAGGTTATTTAGGATAGTTGTTGGATTCATATATCTCGTTTTTTATTTTACACTTGCAAAGGTAAAGGCTTTTTTGTAACAAACAAATAAATCTGATACTTTTTTCCCTATAACAACGAATATTCGTAAGAATTTAACACATTCAGCTATCAGTTTATCCCGAAAACATCATTTCAGCAAACAAAAATACGTTTGGACACCTCCCGGCCAAAGCCGGCTGACCATTTCCCGGGAATAATTGCTTTCCCGATTTTCACCTTATTTATAGGATACATCACGCCATCCGCCCGAAGGATAATTTGGGAAATCCATGAGTTCTTCGTATCTTTGCGAAGAATTTATTCACTTTTTATTTAAATTGACTATAATGGAAAATAAGTACATCACAGTAGCTTATAAGCTGTATACCCTTACAGATGGAAAGAAAGAACTGCTGGAAGAAGCTCCGGCTGACCATCCGTTCCAGTTCATCTCAGGAATCGGTTACACACTCGACCGCTTTGAAAAGGAAATCACTGCCCTTGAAAAAGGAAGCAACTTCAGCTTCACCATCCCGTGCAAGGAAGCATACGGCGAACGCGATGAAGACAACGTACGTCAGGTTCCCAAGAGCATGTTCAACGGAGCAGACGGAAAATTCGACAGCGAAAACATTTTCCCGGGCAACATCATTATGCTGAACGATGCCGAAGGAAATCATTTCTATGCCAATGTCGGTGAAATCACAGAAGACAAAGTCGTATTGGATTTGAACCACCCGCACGCAGGCAAGGACCTGACTTTCGAAGGAACCATCATCGAAATGCGTCCGGCTACCAACAAAGAAATCGAAAGCCTGCTCAACATGATGAGCGGTGATGGATGCAGCGGCGGATGTGAAGGCTGTGGAGGCGGCTGCGGCGGACACGAAGAAGGCTGCGGAGGTCACGGTCATCATCACGATGAAGACGGCTGCTGCGGAGGCGGATGCGGACATTGCCACTAATCAAAATCATACGGAATAAAAGGGAGGAATCCCTTTTATTCTTTTTACACACACCTTAAAACTGATCTAAACATGTTGCTGTTAGCTGACAGTGGAGCAACCAAGACCGACTGGTATATCGGTAACAATCCGACCGACGGCCTGCAATTCCAGACAGAAGGAATCAATCCATTCCATCAGTCTCCCTCCATAATATGCACGATTCTGGAAAAGCAACTGCTCCCCCATCTCCCTGTTTCTCCGGCTTCCTGCCACCGGATTTTCTTCTACGGAGCCGGATGTACACCGGCCAAAAGCCTGGAAGTAGCCCGAATCTTACAGATTTTTTTCACCAACGCACAGATTTTCGTAGAAAGCGACCTGCTGGGTGCAGCTCGCTCTGCCTGCAAGGATCATCCGGGAATAGCCTGCATTCTGGGAACCGGATCAAACTCCTGCCTGTACGACGGCCGGCAGATTGTGCGGAACATTCCGCCTCTGGGATATATTCTCGGCGATGAAGGCAGCGGAGCGTATCTGGGCAAGCGCTTTATCGGCGACTGTCTGAAAGGACAGCTTCCGGAAAAATTACGGGACGGACTGCTGGAAGAATACAAGCTCACGATGGCTGATATTCTGGACAGGGTGTACCGCCAGCCGCAAGCCAACCGTTTTCTGGCCGGATTTACACCTTATATATATAGGCACAAGGAGGAAACGGAAGTACAGCATTTCCTGTCGGACTGCTTCCGGGAGTTTTTCCTTCGCAACATACTTCCTTACGAGTCTGATCAGCCCGTTTCATTTGTCGGCTCCATTGCCTGGTTTTTCCGGAAAGAAATCGAGGAGACAGCCCGCCAGATGAACATTTCGGTCGGAACATTTGTTAAAAGTCCAATAGAAGGCCTCAAAGTATATCACTTTTAAATTTAATAAATCATTATGAAGAACTTTAGAACAGAAGCTATCATTCTCGCAGTGGGAATGTTGCTGTTAGGCGTATTTATTGAACGCGGATTCAGCACCTTCGCTGAGAAAGACCGCATAGTCAACGTAAAAGGACTGGCAGAAATGGAAGTCCCGGCCGACAAAGTGACCTGGCCTTTAGTCTACAAAAGCCTGGGCAACGACCTGAACTCTCTCTATGATGAAATCAAGAAAAGCAACCAGACCATCGTACAGTTCCTGAAACAGAAAGGACTGGAAGAAAAGGAAATCAGTATCAGCGCACCGGAAATCATCGACATGAAAGCGGAACGGTACGGAAGCACTCCTGCCCCTGCATACCGCTATAACGTGACAAGTGTCATCACCGTAACATCCGACAAGGTAGATCTGGTGCGTGGCCTTATCAGCGAACAAGGCGAACTGCTTAAATACGGTATTGCCATTGTCGGCGGAGAATACCGTTACAACGTACAATACGAATACACCAGCCTGAACAAGATCAAGCCTCAGATGATCGAAGAGGCAACCAAGAATGCCCGTGAAGCTGCTGAAAAATTTGCCAAAGACTCCGACAGCAAACTGGGCAAGATCATGCATGCCTATCAAGGACAGTTCAGCATCAACGACCGCGACGCCAATACTCCTTACATAAAGAAAGTACGCGTGGTTACCACCATTGACTATTCACTGGACAACTGATAAATTCTCCGGCAAAAATACGAAGAGACAAGGCCGCAACAACGACCGCACGATTCCGCCTGAACGTGCGGTCGTTGCCGTTCAATCGTGCGGTCGATTCAGCCTCATCGTGCGGTCGATCCGGGCGCATTGTACGGTCGGCTCTCTGTTAAAAAACTTTTATCACTCAGATTTCTTTTGTATTTCAGGAATTTATTGTACCTTTGCACCCGGTTTTATAAACAATATAAAGTCTAACACAATTAGTTATTTACAAACAATTTTTTAATTTAATGGAAAACCTCAAAAACATTGCTCCCATTGAAGATTTCAACTGGGATGCTTACGAAAACGGTGATGCAACAACAACCGTAAGCAAAGAAGATCTGGAAAAGGCTTACGACAGCACACTGAGCAAAGTAAACGACCGCGAAGTTGTAGACGGTACAGTTATCGCTATGAACAAGCGTGAAGTTGTAGTTAACATCGGTTACAAATCAGACGGTATCATTCCTCTGAGCGAGTTCCGTTACAACCCGGATCTGAAAGTAGGTGATACTGTTGAAGTATACATCGAAAATCAGGAAGACAAAAAAGGTCAGCTGATCCTGTCACACAAGAAAGCTCGCGCTACCCGCTCTTGGGATCGCGTAAACGCAGCTCTCGAAAACGAAGAAATTATCAAGGGTTACATCAAGTGCCGCACGAAGGGTGGTATGATCGTAGACGTATTCGGCATCGAAGCATTCTTGCCGGGTTCTCAGATCGATGTGAAACCTATCCGCGACTACGACGTATTCGTAGGAAAGACTATGGAATTCAAGGTTGTAAAAATCAACCAGGAATTCAAGAACGTTGTTGTTTCTCACAAGGCTCTTATTGAAGCTGAACTGGAACAGCAGAAGAAAGAAATCATTGGTAAGCTTGAAAAAGGACAGGTACTGGAAGGTACTGTTAAAAATATCACATCTTACGGTGTATTCATCGACTTGGGCGGCGTAGACGGTCTGATCCACATCACTGACCTGTCTTGGGGCCGTGTAAGCGATCCTCGCGAAGTTGTTCAGCTGGATCAGAAGCTGAATGTAGTTATCCTGGACTTCGACGACGAAAAGAAACGTATCGCTTTGGGTCTGAAGCAGCTGACTCCGCATCCTTGGGACGCACTGGATCCTAACTTGAAAGTTGGTGACCACGTGAAAGGTAAAGTAGTCGTTATGGCTGACTACGGTGCATTCATCGAAATCGCTCCGGGCGTTGAAGGTCTGATCCACGTATCTGAAATGTCTTGGTCACAGCACCTGCGTTCTGCACAGGACTTCATGAAAGTTGGTGACGAAGTAGAAGCTGTTATCCTGACTCTGGATCGTGAAGAACGTAAGATGTCTCTGGGTATCAAACAGCTGAAAGCTGACCCATGGGAAACTATCGAAGAAAAATATCCTGTAGGTTCTAAGCACGTTGCTAAGGTTCGCAACTTCACTAACTTCGGTGTATTCGTAGAAATCGAAGAAGGTGTAGACGGACTGATCCACATCTCTGACCTGTCATGGACTAAGAAGATCAAACATCCTTCTGAATTCACTCAGATCGGTGCAGACATCGAAGTACAGGTTCTGGAAATCGACAAGGAAAACCGTCGCTTGAGCCTCGGCCACAAGCAGCTGGAAGAAAATCCTTGGGACGTATTCGAAACAGTATTCACTGTAGGATCTGTTCACGAAGGTACTATCATCGAAATGCTGGATAAGGGTGCTGTTGTTGCTCTGCCTTATGGTGTAGAAGGTTTCGCTACTCCGAAACACCTGGTTAAGGAAGACGGTTCACAGGCTCAGCTGGATGAAAAACTGCCGTTCAAGGTAATCGAATTCAACAAGGACGCTAAGCGTATCATCCTGTCTCACAGCCGTATCTTCGAAGATGCTGCAAAGGCAGAAGAAAAAGCAGAAAAGAAAGCTGCAAAGAAAGCTTCTTCTAAGAAAGAAGAAACTCCGATGATTCAGAACCAGGCTGCTTCTACTACCCTGGGTGACATCGACGCTCTGGCAGCTCTGAAACAGCAGTTGGAAGGTAAGAAGTAATTAATTATACTTTAATACCATATCCATAATTTACTCACAGGCCACATGGTTCATCCATGTGTGCCTGTGTTTTTTTATATATGCATAGAAATGATTATCTTTGCAGCGTAATTAAAAAAAGTATTGTCCAACTCATGAATCTGAAGAAACTGACTCCCATCGTCAATAAGCCCAACGGATGGGCACTGGCTCCCCTGGCAGTTTTTCTCTGTCTATATCTTGTAACCTCTCTCATCGTAAATGATTTCTATAAAGTTCCCATCACGGTTGCCTTTCTGGTAGCATCCGTCTATGCCGTAGCGACAACCAAAGGGCTCAGCCTGAACGACCGCGTTCTCCAGTTCTCGGCGGGAGCCGCCAATAAGAACATCATGCTGATGATCTGGATCTTTATTCTTGCAGGAGCTTTCGCCCAATCGGCCAAAGCCATGGGAGCGATAGATGCAACCGTCAACCTGACCTTACATCTGCTTCCGAACAACCTGTTGCTGGCAGGTATCTTTCTGGCCTCCTGTTTCATCTCCCTTTCCATCGGGACTTCTGTCGGAACAATCGTTGCACTGGTACCCGTTGCAGCCGGTATCGCCGGAAAAACAGACGTCAGCATGCCTTTTATGACGGCACTGGTCATTGGCGGAGCATTCTTCGGCGACAATCTTTCGTTTATATCCGACACCACGATCGCTGCCACACGGACACAGGGATGCGCCATGCGCGACAAGTTCCGGGCTAATTTTATGATTGCCATCCCGGCAGCCCTTGTCGTCTTTGTCTATTACATCATTTATGGAAGTCAGATAGAAGTGGCTCAAGACATAACTTCCGTCGAATGGGGAAAAGTGATTCCCTACCTTATCGTGTTGGGAACCGCCATTGCCGGTATCAACGTCATGCTGGTGCTGCTGCTGGGATTACTTTCAACGGGAATTATCGGTATGATCTATGGCAGCTTTGACTTCTTCGGATGGTTCAGTGCCATGGGAAATGGAATCACCGGAATGGGCGAACTGATCATCATCACCCTGATGGCAGGAGGTATGCTGGAACTGGTTCGCTTCAACGGAGGAATTGATTATATCCTGCACCGCCTTACTCAGAAAGTCAACAACAAACGGGGCGGAGAACTCAGTATCGCAGCTCTGGTAAGTCTGGCCAACATCTGTACAGCAAACAATACCATTGCCATCATTACCGTCGGCTCACTGGCAAACGGCATTGCAGAACAATTTAAAATCGACAAACGGAAAAGTGCCAGTATTCTGGATACGTTCTCATGTGTCGTACAGGGAATTATTCCCTACGGAGCACAGATGCTGATTGCGGCCGAACTCACCGGCCTCTCTCCCATCAGCATCATCGGCTATCTGTATTATCCCATGATTCTGGGAGTCGTAGCTTTACTCAGTATTTTCTTCCGGTACCCACGGCGGTATTCCTAAGAAAAAAGAAAGATTCAACCAATGATTAATAATCAGCCAATATAAAGAACAGTTGTATGAAAGGAAAAACAATATTTATAACCGGTGCAACCAGCGGAATAGGTGAAGGTTGCGCACGTAAGTTTGCAGCCATGGGCAGCAATCTGATTCTGAACGGAAGAAATACAGAAAAGCTGGAAAGCCTGAAGAAGGAACTGACAGCTCAAGGTGTAGAAGTGCTTACTCTTCCTTTTGACGTACGCGACCGCAAGGCTATGCAGCAAGCCGCAGATTCCCTGCAAGGCCAGTGGAAGCATGTTGACGTACTGATCAACAATGCCGGACTCGTAATCGGTATGGACAAGGAACATGAAGGCTCCTTAGACGAATGGGATATCGTTATCGACACCAATATCAAAGCATTACTGGCCATGACGCGTCTGATGTTCCCGGAATGGTGGAACGAGGCTG
>NZ_EQ973635.1:171019-221273 GCF_000157915.1 Phocaeicola coprophilus DSM 18228 = JCM 13818
CCTTGTCCGACGGTCTTCGGATTGATCTGGTAGATACACCTGTACGTGTCACCAACATCAAGCCCGGCATGGTCGAGACAAACTTTTCCGTTATACGCTTCCGGGGAGATCAGGATAAAGCTGACGCCGTATACAAAGGAATCCGTCCGCTGACAGGCGACGACATTGCTGACGTGGTATATTACGCAGCATCGGCTCCGGCTCATGTGCAGATAGCCGAGGTACTTGTCATGCCTACCTATCAGGCAACAGGAACTGTATGTCACCGGCAAGAACAAGCTGCCAGACATTGAGGACAAATAGAATTTTAAAGTCCAGATCTGTATTTAACAGACTTTTTACCCTGTCCGAATGAACATTATACGCGTTCATTTGTATATTAATACAGATTTTCACAAAAGCTTTTATGACAAAGACTAAACTAAAGACAATTTTTGCCTTGCTTTCAGGCTGCATGTGGGTTCTGTCATCCTGTGACCAGTCGGATGAAAAATATCCGGCTGCCAGTGACGAACTTACAATGACATGTGTCCAGGCCTCATGGACAGATACCCGTGCAGTTACAAACGACCAAGGTCAAGGCAGCTTTTCCGAAGGTGACAGAATTGACGTTCTGGCAACAGGCAATCAACAAACGGCAAATATCCAACTGGAATATACAGATAACCGCTGGACTCCTTAGCTGCAGCGCAACGACTATGGAACAGGAAGTCTCGGCTTGTTCGCAATTTATCCGGTATTGCCGGCCAGTAATGATAATCCTATCATGCGGAATATCGGCATCCCCACTGATCAAAGCAACGAAAAGAATCATTCGGATGCCGATGTTCTTTTTGCAACTACAACGGTCGGTGCCAGTGATGCTGTGGCTACCCTGCAATTCAACCATGCCTTACACCGCATCAACATAAACTTAAAAGGTACTATTCCTGATGACCTGACCATTGAGGTGAAAAGTCTTGCCAACGGACAGATCTCCCTGAAAGATGGAAATGCAACTGCGAATCTGTCTGCGGATTATGTCTGGATCAAGCCATATCGGATTAGCAACGAATCCTATAGCCTCATTATTCTTCCACAGGAAACCCAGGCATTCTGTAGCGGTGAAGGACTGATTCGTCTGACAACAGAAGGCAAATCAGCCTCGTATACATTTAACGGTAATGCGGAGAAGTTCGATGCCGGTATGCAGACAACTCTCAATCTGACCCTGAAAACAGAAGACAGCAATGTAGATCTGGAATTCAGCAACCAGACCTATTGGGTGTACGGAGTTACAGCTCCCGACTTTCCGGGCAAGGAAAATATTTACTCTGCCAGACCAGGGGTCAAAAAATTCGAAGACGGGCTATGGTTCCGTTATGCTAATGAAACGATGTATCCCCCGCTGCTGTTTGAGGAAGAATATCTGACCTGGAAAGAAGGATCCGGCTGGTTCGACTGCAACAAGACCTTCAATTATTACGGAGATGGCAACATGCGTTGGGCGGCAGCAGCATCCAATCTGATTCACTGGTGGCTGGCACAGAACCAAAAATACATTGAAGCCTATGACAAGGAATATGGTCCTGAATACAAAGATCTCAGCCGGCCGGAGAAATACAACAGAATGACAGAAAGCAACCAGCAGCATAGCGAGGTTTTCAACTTCTTCAAATCCTCTTTCGATAATCTGGGAAGCTGGGATACCGGAGGTGTCAACTGGTTCATAAACGGAAACAAAAAGAACCTGATACATTGTTCCCAAAAGAACTTCCATGGATTCTTCAGCAAGGTGTTTTCAGAAGATGATGCTGTGGCAAAAGGAACATCCGACACATCCAAGGAAACATTCAACCTTTGGTTCAAAGATGCTTTCCGGTATAATCAGGCCATCGGATTTGCCGCTTACGATTTTGCCGGTCCCAATACCAAGAGCCATTCCATGGTTATCTGGGGAGCAGAATTCGATGCCGAAGGAAATGTCGCTTACGTTTATATCTGTGACAATAACCGTGCAGAGGATGAACCCAATCATGCATCACTCCAGCGCTATAAAGTCGTTTATGAGAAATCAAACGTACCCGAAATGAAAGGAGATTATGCTTATCTGACCCCACTGGACAACATAGACGGAACTCCCTCAAAAGCCCGTTTCCGTTTCACTTCCCTGACATTGGTTGATTTGCGTCTTGACCTTTGGCAGAAAGCTTTTCCTAATGTAAAGTAAATAATAACAATAAATTTATAGATCATGAAGAAGATTCTATTTTATGCACTCGCAGCCACAACGCTGGCTCTGACTTCGTGTAAGAAAAATGTACTGGAAACCCCGTCAGCAGCAGACAATGCAATTCATATCGTAGCCAGCATTGCCTCACAAGCCCGTGCCCCTCAGCTGGCCAATGACGGAAGCGGAAGCTTCTCTCAAGGAGATAAAATGTCACTGTTCCTGACAGAAGATGACGCAAACAACCAGTCTGTAGATTATGAATACGGTTCAGGCATCCTGACCTGGGGAAGCCTCGGACTTGCAGACAGCAACGCAAAAATTACTTTAGCTGCCTGTTACCCGCAACAGGACAGAATACAGAACGGCGAATTCGAATTCAATACACTCACGGCTTCAGACAAAGATCTGCTGCTTGCCCCTGCACAGTCTGTAACTGCAGGAACTTCCGAAGCCGTATATCTGAACTTCAATCATGCCCTGCATCGTCTGGATCTGACCTTCACACCGGGTGAAAGTTACACAAGCGAAGACCTTGAATCACTTTCCATCAGTCTTAATGCCAAGACAACCTGTGTGGTAGACGGACTGCAAGGCAAGATAAAAGGAGTAAAGAGGGAAACAGGTACATATACAGCCAACAATACCAAAGCTTCATTTTATCTGGTACCACAGAGCACAGCAGGAATTACATTGAAGATCAGCATAGGAAATGATACGAAGTCATTGACCTTAGACAAATTACTGGAACAGTTGGGTTCCGCCCAACCGGAACTGAACGGAAGCAAACGCTGTACACTGACCTTAAAGGTCAGCCGTGAAGGAATCACTGTGGAAGGTGGTTCTATCAATGCCTGGGGCAATCAGGTTACTGCCGACGGCGAAGTTATAATCGGCTGATACCGGAAACATACTTTCATCATGGAGCAGCATCGTTTCGTTACGATGTTGCTCTTTTTTTATCCGGCAGATAAAAAGCTTACTCAGAAACATATTTTCATAAAAAACTTTCCTATCTTTATTCGCATTTGATTTTAACAGGATAAAATATGGGGAATTCAAACCACATCATACGTGCCTTGAAACCGGAAGAGACCATCCGGACGCAGGATATCATCTTCCGTTCCGTCACGACCGCCGACATACCAGAGCTGAAAGAATTATTCTGCAACACAGTACTGACTGTCAACGCCCGCGACTATACAACGGAAGAAGTAGCTGACTGGGCTTCATGCGGTAATCGCCCGGGACACTGGGAGAAACTGTTTGCAACCCTGCATTTCATTGCTGCCTGCAATGGGCAAGGCCGCATCATCGGCTTTACTTCCATCCGAAACGACGGATACCTGCACTCTATGTTCATTCATAAAGACTATCAGAGACAGGGCATCGCCAGCGCCCTTCTGCACCGTATCGAAGCATATGCCGCTAAACATGGAATCAGTGAAATCACTTCGGAAGTGAGTATCACAGCCCGCCCTTTCTTTGAGAAACAGGGGTATATCGTGGAACTGGAACAACGCGCACAGGCTAACCGCCTGCAACTGATTAATTATAAAATGAGAAAACAAATGAAAGATGGAAATACGGGATTTGAAAAAGTATACCAGATGCCTCTCGGCAAAGTCTACCCGCTGCTAGTGAACAAAGCCACGCGGAAAGGACGTACCCAGGAAGAAGTCGATGAAATCATCTGCTGGCTGACCGGATACAATCTGCAGCAACTGAAGGAACTGCTGGACCAACCCATTACGTACGGTGACTTTTTCCGTAACTCTCCTGCTCCCAACCCTGCCCGCAGACTGATAAAAGGAAGCATTTGCGGCATTCGGGTGGAAGAAATCCAGGAACCGCTGATGCAGGAAATCCGTTATCTGGACAAGCTGGTGGACGAGCTGGCCAAAGGCAAACCAATGGACAAGATTTTAAGAAACCTATAACAGACATCAACCATGAATAGAATTATCGTCGTAACAGGTGGAGCTGCCGGTATCGGTCGCTGTACCGTTGAATATTTCGCCTCAAAGGGCGACCGGATTTACTTTATCGACAACAACCAGAAAGCCACTCTTGCCCTGACAGAACGCATGCACCGGAAAGGACTGAACGTAACAGGCTATACCGGTGACATTGCAGAAAAACAAGTTCTGGAAGATTTTGCCAGACGGGTGCTCGACGAACAGCCTCAAGGCATTCATTGCCTTATCAATAATGCCTGCCTGATGCATGGAGGCATTCTGGAAGGGTGTGACTACGAGGACTTTCTTTACATACAGCGTGTAGGAGTAGCCGCTCCCTATATGCTGGCCAAACTCTTCAAGGATCATTTCTGCGGCCTGGGATCCATCGTCAACATCTCCTCTACCCGGGCATTCCAGTCACAGCCCAATACGGAAAGCTATACGGCTGCCAAAGGGGGCATCACTGCGCTGACCCATGCGCTCGCTGTAAGCCTGCAGGGTATAGCCCGAGTCAATTCCATTGCTCCCGGCTGGATTGATACAGGCGCCTATCATGATGACAACAATTATGTGCCAGCCTATACGGAAGGAGACATTGCCCAGCATCCTTCACTCCGGGTAGGAGAACCGGCAGACATCGTACGGACAATCGATTTTCTTTGTGACGAACGGAACACCTTCATCAACGGAGAAAATATTACAGTCGACGGAGGCATGAGCAAACTTATGGTGTATCACAACGACTGCGGATGGACATACCGTCCTTAATTTCAAGGCCGGGCTTTCACTGCTTCCGAAGTTCCTCCTTCCGCATCCGGAACTTCAGAGGTGAAAGTCCGGTCTGACGAATAAAGAACTTCCCGAAAACCGACTGATCAGAGAAACCCAGCTGATTACTGATCTCCTGCACATCCAGATCCGTACACTCCAGCATTCTCCGGGCGTCTGCCCCCAGTAATTCCGAGAGATGAAAGCGGACGGTATGTCCTGTAATGTTCTTTACGATACGCGACAGATACGTGGTAGAGATATTCAGACAGCCGGCATAGAATCCGATATCGTGATGCTGACGGTAATGTTACACAAGCAGTTTCTTGAACTGACGGAAAATTTCACTGGAACGCTTCACATAAACGGACGATTCCAGATTCTCCCGGCACAGGGCATCGGCCATCTGCAAGAGGACAAAGCTGCACAGATGACGGATGATGCCATCCCGATAAAGGGAAAGATCCTCCAGCTGACGGGAAAACAAAGACAATGTCCGCGACAGGTATTCCATCCGCGACTGTTCAAGAACAAAGACCGGCAGACGGAAGTTACCCAGCAGTCTGGCCACCTGATTATACAGAGCCTGTCCGTCAGGCAGACTGTCAAAATAATCAGGAACCACATAAAGCACCTGCATGCGGAAGCCGGAACTCAATTGCCCAAGCACACTCTCGGTACTGGGAGTCAGTACAACCAGATTCCCTGTTCCTATCTCATAATGCCGATAGACATCATCCAGACAGGCTGTTCCGTTTGTGACGAGCAGAAAGAAAAAACCTTTTCTGATCTGCATCGGTCCATAAACCGAAAAAGAATCGTCTACAACACAACTATACTTATGCCCGGCACAGATTCCCCGCGTCCGGATCATCTCAAGCAAAGAAGTCTCCATCATCATCGAATTTTCACAAACAAAAATAGGCTTTGTTTCGTTTCCGACCAAAATTAGTTGTGCTTTTCTATACGACAAACAACAAATAAGCTGAACTTTGCGGCGTTTTCAGAAACTATAATATAAGCTGATATGAGTAAGATACTTCTCCGGCGCTACCTGTTGTTCTGCGTCTCCCTGTTTGTCAATGCACTCGGCATTGCATTTATCACCAAAGCGGCCCTGGGAACTTCTCCCATCACAAGTGTCACGTATGTACTGAGCATGTTCACGCCGTTCACCATCGGCCAGTGGACCATCATGCTGAACCTCCTCTTTGTAGTAGTGGAACCTTTCCTGATGACACGCAAGGACCTGAAATCCGATCTGCGCATGTACCTGCTTCAGATCCCGATCTCCTTCTGCTTCGGTATGTTTATTGACCTGTGCATGCACTGTATTCTTTATTGGCTGAATCCCGCCGAATATCTTCACATGATTGTCGCCCTGCTTATCGGCTGTGTCATTCTGGCCGTAGGCATTGCACTGGAGGTAAAAGCCAATGCAGCCATGATGGCCGGAGAATATTTTGTCAAGGTCATAACGAAACGCTTCCACGGAGAGTTCGGATATGTCAAGCTGGGCTTCGATGTCACACTGGTTGCCATCGCCTGCCTGCTGTCCCTGATTTTCATGTCGGGCATTTATGGTGTACGCGAAGGTACCGTCGTGGCTGCACTGATTGTCGGACCGATCGTTCATTTTGTCAGCCCGTATTACAATTTTCTGGACAAATGGATCACCGATCCTTCTCTCCGGCAAGACATCGCCCTGCAACAAAACCAGCATACCATCATCACCATTGCCCGCGAATACGGCAGTGGAGGCCATCTGCTTGGCGAAATGCTTTCCAAAGAACTGGGGATCAAACTTTACGACAAGGAGTTTATCCGCATGGCAGCCCAGCGCAGCGGTATGGACGAACAGTACATCGTCCGGAACGAGCAGTCCATTCCCTCCTTCTGGCTGAAGTGTATCCTCTCCAAGAACAGTGAACAGCCGCTGGAATCCAGCCTTTCTTCAGACGATGTCCTGTTCGTATCCGAAAGCAAGATTATTCAGGAACTGGCAGCCCGGGAATCCTGCATCATTGTCGGACGGTGCGCTGATTTCATTCTGAAAGATTATCCCAGGGCAGTGAAAGTGTTCTGTTATTCCGATCTGCAGCACGCTCTGACCCGCTGCGTACAGGAATATGGAATTCCCCGGCAAAATGCAGAAACGGAAATCCGCCGGATCAACCGCAACCGCATCCATCATTATGAGTACTACACGGGAAGGAAATGGGGTGAGCCTCACCACTACAATCTGATGCTTAATACAGGAACCATCGGTCTTCAGACAGCCTGCCAGTTGATCAAAGGAGTGTATCAGCAATACTCTCTGCAACCTGCCTCGAAATAAGCCGCGAGCTTTTTTTAAAACGTTTCGACAAATAAAAAAACGTTTCGGCCTTTTGAATCAAACGCCGAAACGTTTTTTGAGGTATCAGTTACACTACATCAATATCACAACCACCGGGTTATCTTCTTCGCTGGCACTTTCATTATATTCCGTTGCAGGAATAAGGCCGAGGAAAGTCCCGTCTTCAGTTGCAGTCTGCAACTTATTGATGCAGATATTCTTATTGTTATCAAGAATAGATTCCGTATCCGAAATCTTCACTTCATGAGTTTGTTTGTCAAATACGCCATAAAAGTTTTTGGTTTTTCCTATATTGTAATAATTTGTTTGAAAAACGAAATAGAGACATTTCTTGCCTTCCAGCACGTAGTCTATCGAAATGCGGTTTTCACAACCATCCACATCAAAACGCTTTTCATAAGGACAATGCCAGCTGCCTAAGTCGAAAATCAATCTGGATTCCAGTTTGTTTTCGGACGCCACATAAATGGTATCATTAAATCTTTCTTTTAAATAAGTATTTCCTTCAAATTTCCATATCACCGGATCTTCTTTATAGTGGAAAAATAACCCGTCATTTTTTAATTGACGAATAATACAGGATGGACATGTTGGCACATTTCCATATCCATTGTAAATAATAGGAATGCCCTGATAATCATTTTGTATGGCTTTTTCTTCTGAATAACCGGATATTGTTTCGCTTATCTGTCCAGTTTTCAAATCATAAACTGAGATTTTACTTGTCTCTGTTGGAAAATAGAAGTAGAGTTTTCCTCCTGATGAAATCTGTGAGGCCAATTGAAGAATAATTTCATCGGGTATCGTTAAGTTCTCTATGAAGTCACCGTTGGAATCAAAGCAAAGAATTTCTTGTCCCGAAAACTTAATCATAATCCTTTCTGCCTTTTCATCCACCCAGAATACGGGCATATCACTTATCAGATTATATTCACCTTTACCTTGCCCTACCAATCCTACTGTGGATATAAACTTGCCTGTCTGGGCATCAAACATTTTCAAAGGTTGACCTTGAGAGGATACCAGGATTTTATCTTTCAACAATCTCACATAAGGACGGTCACCGATTAATGAACTATCCGTTGTTTCCAACGGAACGTAACTAACCTCCTTACTTTGTATATCTTCTAAACATAATTGATTCAGATGCTGCATATGGGTTGCAACGTTTATCACACCATCTTTTTCAATAGTCTTATTACCTGAGCAGGCTGCAGCAAGGGAAGTTAAACCCATCAATAACAGGATATTAAATATTTTCATAATACACAAGTCAATACTTCAGTAATTTTTTACCGACAAATTAAAATTAAACAATAGAATCAATATTAGACGGTTCAAAATTATATTAAAAAGTTCATTGAAATACTGTCAAGAATGAATTGACAAACATTTCAATGAACTCATTTTATTTACAGCCAGAGCCGTTTAGACTTAGCCGGTTATTAACGAACTTCTGTTCTGATACTACTAATTCATTAAAAAAATATCAGAAAGTATCAATCTTATAATTGATTTAGTTCAAGATCTTAATTTCCGAACCTGTCGCAAAATCATCACCGTTCTGTGAACTTAGAGCCGTGAAACGTACATAACGTGCCTTTACAGGTTTGGTGAACATGACACGTTTCTCCTCCTGATTATTTTCAAATGAACCCTTAACGATGATTTCTCCCCAGTTCTTACCATCATTACTTACCTGTAACTGATAATCCTTGATGTTTCCGTTACTGCTGTTCTGACGTGGCAAATAAGTAAATCCTTTGATTGTTTTTACCTCCGCACAATCAAAATCTATCCAATGCGGATATTTCGCCACCGTAACAGAATATACAGTATGCCAATATGTATTGGGGTCACCATCAACCAAATGGCTGGCATCACCTTCTCCTTTCTCCGCACTGCTTGCATAAATAACCTCAACCGGTATACTTTCAATCTTATTAAACTCAAACGTAACTCTCAGTTGTTCATTATCCTTATACCAGGCTGTAACCTTTCCGCCTTCACGCAGACCAAATGGTTCCTTGTAATCGAAAACCTTCTTTGAATCATTTATACTATAACATATCACTGCATTCTTTCTGGCTGTTGTTATATTCAGCATACCAGCACGGTCCCGTGACATACCCAAAGGCATTTCACCGGCAGCCGAAACCTTTGCCCTCTGAGTCAAATCATTTCCAGCCGGACGAATGATGAAACCCATCATATGATTGCCCGCTTTGATCCGATCTTCTTCCAAAGGAGCATCCTGTCCACAACTGCTTCCGCCTAATCCCATCATCTTCAGGTCAAGATGCAGATAGTTACCGTCTGATTCAGGAAGTTGATAAGGATGGGGAGCTTCCACCATTTGCATGGCAGACCATGGCAATGCAGAAGCCGAAAGAGGTGAAGCAGCCGAAATAAACAATGCTCCTTGCCCTTCTGAATCCGTCAAAGCACACCAGCGTACCCCTTCACGATTCCCCATGGACTGTGGTTTGGGGAAGTTTACAAACTGCTCTTTCACCGTACTGTTATACAACTCCACAAAAGCACCGTTCATTCGGTCATTATAGTTGTTATGAGGGCCACGACCATAATACGTGTAACAGCCCAGATCTTCAGGAGTCTTCATCACATATCCCAACCGTGCCAGATCCAGACTTGGTTCATTCGATATGATATTTGCCTGCAATTCTATGGAGCCATCCGTGTAAACAGTCCAGATCTGATTGGTAGTAAATTTAAAATCATCCGGCCCGAAATCCCTGGACCTGGTAATCTCATATTTTCCGGAACTGATACCCAGATCACGGATCTTATAGCCACATGGAGACTGAGACTCAACAGTATAAGCAATAATTACTGAGCCATCCTTACGCGTATAAACTGATTGGTTCAAAACCTTATGATGCAAATTATTCAATCCTTTTGCAAACCACTGCCCGTAAGCCCAGTTATCATTATCCGTCTGTGCACGGAAAGCATCAAGCTTAGGACCAT
Source organism: Phocaeicola coprophilus DSM 18228 = JCM 13818 (assembly GCF_000157915.1). Taxonomy (GTDB): domain Bacteria; phylum Bacteroidota; class Bacteroidia; order Bacteroidales; family Bacteroidaceae; genus Phocaeicola; species Phocaeicola coprophilus. The sequence goes on from NZ_EQ973635.1 coordinate 181,308, forward strand.
TACCGTCTGTGAATATCATCTTATTGCCATACTGCAAGCTATGGATTGTGCCTGTCATATTATTAAACACAACAGTAAAATCATCACCTTTAACAATATATTCGTCTTTTGATCTGTCCAGACTTATCCGACCACCTCCAGACACTTCAGCAATACTTGCAAAAGTTTCAGCTGATTTCACCGGCAACTGTTCTTCCATCTGTACAAATCCCTTTCTGGCCCATGGCATATCCTCGGCCAGCAAGAACTGTACCTTGACAAAATATTCACTCTGAGCATCCAGACTACTGAAGTCATATGGTATTGTGTAACTAACCCTTTCACGAGGCCCTGCCACACTGCGAGTCCCTTTAAATACATTGCTTTCCTGGACCTTCTTTCCGTCTTTCCATAAAGACCATACCATATCATAACCAGACATCGGTTCAAAATAATTTTTGTTGAACACTTCAATCTGTCCCTTCTTCATGTCAATCGCCTTTACTCCAACATTCTGGTAAACCTTTTTAACCTCAAAGTATTCAGGCTTAGGCTTGTGACCGGGAAACAAAATACCATTCATACAAAACATTCCGTCGTTGGGCTTTTCTCCGAAATCGCCTCCGTATGCCAGATATTTCTCGCCGGTTATCTTATCATAATTATAAAGAGACTGATCAACCCAATCCCAGATAGCACCCCCACAGAAGAAATTAGTAGACTCAATAGCCTCCCAGTAATCTTCCAGGTTTCCACCGGCATTACCCATAGAATGAGCATATTCTGATATATGGAACGGATATTTGATATTAAAAGTTCCTTTGACAGCCTCACGGGTCCAGGGTATAGGCGGATATTGATTAGATCCCATATCTACAATGTCATTGTTGCGCTCATACTGTACAGGACGACTGACATCGTATGCCTTAATCGCATTATATGCAGCCACGAAATTCTTGCCCGGACCGGCCTCGTTTCCTAATGACCATACTACGATAGAAGGATGATTTACATGTGCATGAACCAGTTCCATAACCCGGGCAACATGAGCATCTTCAAATTCCGGCACATGTGACAGGGATTCTTTTCCATAATAATATTCATGACTTTCCAGATTGGCTTCGTCCTCCAGATAGATACCATATTTATCGCACAAATAATACCAGTAAGGATCGCATGAATAATGAGAGTTACGGACATGGTTAATATTTCCGCGCTTCATAATCATGATTTCCTCTTCCATCTGTTCATGTGTAATGCTGTTACCACTGTTCGGATTGATTTCCTGACGGTTTACTCCTTTCAACTTCACAGGCTTGTTGTTCACATAGAAATAACGCCCTTTCAGACCGAACTCATCGTCTTTAGCCTCCGTATCGCGTATCTCCACCTTGCAAATGCCAAAATAAGAAGATACAATATCGATGATCTTGCCTTTTTTATCTTTCAGCTCAGCAACCAAGGTATAGCGGTTAGGCTCTTCTGCCGACCACAATCTGGCTCCTGCAATTTCAAATCTGGTTGATACATTCCGACTGGCGTCCTTATCTAAGACAAAGGTTTCAGAAACAACAGGTTTTCCCACCTGCCCTACAATCTCATCAGAGTATAATTTGTTCTGATATACACTATAAGTCAAGGAATAACCTTTAACTGCTTTAGCCCCCAGGTTGCGCAACATGGCATTTACCTCTACGGAAGCACCGCCGGCAGTCAGATCGGTATTGATCTTCATGTCACGTAATTCCACCTTCGATGTAGAAGTCAGATACGTATCACGAAAGATTCCCGGTAGCCGGTACATGTCCTGAGCTTCCAGAAATGATCCGTCGGAATTACGATAAACCTCTACGGCTACCATATTTTCACCCTTGACAAGATAATCACTGATATTAAAAGATGCCGTATTTCTTGAATTCTTTGAGAATCCTACATATTTTCCATTAATCCATAAATAGAAAAATGAATTGACACCATCGAAATTAATATATACCTCACGCTCCCTCCAGTCCTCAGGTATGCGGAAAGTCCTGCGATACGAACCGACTTCGTTACGGTATTTATATGTTGTCCAGTCTTTGTTCGGCTCACGCATCACTCCTCCTTTCCAGTCACCAACTACCTTTGTATGCTTAAAGATGACAGGCTGGTTACAATATATCGGCACTCCATATTTTAAGGAACCATCTTTCTGTATACCGACAACATTCCAACATGAAGGAACAGTAATATCATCCCAGGCAGCAACATCGAACTGAGTTTCATAAAAGGCCTTCGGACGTTCATCCGGATTAGGAGCCCAATGAAATTTCCATGTTCCATTCAGACTCTGCCAGTAAGAACTGGCTTCCGGCTGTACTCTCCTGGCACTTTCCACATCAGCAAAAGAAAAGAAATAAGCACGCGGCTGTTCTTTGTTTAATGACAGTTTTTCCGGTGCCTCCCATTCTGTTCCTTTCGGCTCTGCCTCAGTTCCATAAAGAAAGCCACCTAATGGCTGCTGGGCAAAAGCACCCATTGTCAAGCAGCAAAAAAATAAATTTAAGGTAATTCTTTTCATTTAGTTTTCTTTTTTCTATTTAAGGTAATACAATATGATAAGCAGACTATTAAAGATAATTTCTGCAAAAGTATATGAAAGAATTTTACCCCCCCATTTTCACAATTATTAACCTCCCTGCTTCATATAATCATCTAGCTGGTCATCAAGCCACATGTAAGTTATCCACCCCTTCCCATATATACAAGTTCTCCTGTTCCTCTCTTTGATTCTACATCAGTCACCAAACAAAAGGAACAGGAGAACAGGCAAGTATTTCTGTCTTTATTTATCAAACTTTTTCTTTACAATAAACCACCATAAGAACCGGATTACTGTCCTCCGTCAGTTCCATCAGCTGGGGATGCTTAAGGATTGAAGGATTCTCCTCTGCCATTTCAACAATCTTCTCTGCCGGTAATAGAGACAACAAGATATTGGAGCCTACGACGTTTTGCGGATAGAAAGGAATGCTGGCATTACCGCACATATCATTTAAGATAGCACCGTCACGCACCTCAAAGCTTTCCTTTTTATGTTTGTCATAAACCAACAAATGCATATCATCAATAGCCGAACTCTTCAATTGCCAATAACAGTACGGCATGAAAACCCAGGTATCAGTTTCCAGTGCCTGGGTGCGTATGTAAGAGGATGAAGTCGATTCAAAGGCTTTCCTGTCCGCCCCTATAACTTCTGGCCTGTGTTCAACGGGCATGGAATATCTGCCCAGATCAAAGACATACCGTGGCTTCAGCGAATCAGGAGTAACAACAAACAAGGTGTCATTGTAATATTCCTTATAACATACCATATCCTTATAACGGAACATATAACGGTCGTCATCAAAATGTACCAGGGAAACATAATCTGTTTTAGTGTCAAACAGGTCACTCCGTGAAAAGGCTCTGATTGTATCCCCTTCTGCACCGGCCACCAATATTCTGTCTTTTTCCTTTCCGCTAAGATTATATTGAAAGCATGCCGAAACACTGTCATTAAGCATGGCAAATGCCCATGAAGAAAAGGATGGAGTTTTCCGGGTATATAAGTATGATCCTGTTTCCATATCATATACATTAATATTCTTACCCGGTGACAATACATATACATGTCCCAAAGTCTCGTCAATATCAATGCACACTGCAGAAGTATACTGACCCGGGCCGTTTCCGCGTGAACCTATCGTCCGAACAAATTTTCCTTCATCGGTAAACTGATAAACATTCTTATACGAATACAAGAACCAATACCGGGAACTTTTCAATATTCCACCTTTTTGAATACGGTTCATAAGGGAAGCATCCGTCGTTTCCAGCGGAATAAAACGTACAGAGTCTGCTATTTCACTGAGTTTAAAATCCCGTTCCGAACCGACAGCCTGCTCAAAAGGAATATGAACAGGATATCCGGTTAAATCAGATACGTCTTGAGCCTGTTCTTTTTTATTTCCACAAGACAAGAAGAACAGAGAAGATATACAGATAAAGAAACAGGATTGCAAATTCTTTTTCATATCGACACAGTTTAATAAAACCTTCAGTTCGTGAACGAGAAGTTCAAGATCAATCAGTTTTTAAGTTTGGCAAACAATACAATATTATTGTCATTCTCATCAATGTCGTCATGCAATGACTGGATACGCGATCTGACTTCATCGGAAAGTTCCTTGTCTTCCAGGGCTTTCTCCAGCCGATCTTTCAAAGTAAGCGGTTCCATGTTCGCTACATGATACCCATTCGAGAAACTGATCCAGGGTGCTGGTATATTCAGATAATCATTTCTCAATCGCATGAAGTTACCCTTCAAGGTTTCTTTATCTACGATATAACATACAGGTTCAGAACTTGTCCAGCTAGTTTTAGACACTTGTACCGGGAAAGAAGCATCTCCGATAAAATGATGCGGCAATTCATAAAATCCGTGCCAGGGTATTGGATCCTGATTGAATCTTACGGTAAATTTAGGCTCAAGCTGATTCTTCTCATAATTATAGTGATACAAAGAATCCGGTCTGGTATCGGGCATGATAACGCAGAGCATCACATCATAATCCGAGGTATTTCTGGCATCATAGACTTCGTTACTGTAATCCCTGGGTACGGTAAGATGGCGTGGAGCGACTGACTGTATTCTCTTTCCATGCATATCCTGCACCCAAACCACTTCATTGATTATACTTTCGAAAGGCAAAGCAGTAACAGTCACTGTGGAATCGGATGTATTGACTCTGAACTTTCCTTTACCCACACGTACACCAAGCGGGATGTTCGGTTGGGGATTTCCCTTCAGGTCGAATACCAGAATTCTGTCGGATTGCCACGGAAGAATATAGATGCGGTTATGCTTCTCGTCAAGCTGCTCTGCGTAAGTATTCATGTATTCATCAGGCCCCTGTCCGTAAGAACCTATGGAACAAACAAACTCTCCGTTACGCTTAAACAGTTTATAAGGAACCTGCTTGTTGTTGCTCACCAATATATAGTTGTCGGACACAGTGGTTCTCACCCATCCTCCCACCAGAGCCTCATCCCGGTTATCAAGCTTTACGACCTGAAGTTCTTCGGTCAGCAGGCTCAACGGAATATCAACCGTATCATTAGCCTTTGAAAGATCACAGGCGATTAAGTCACCGGTCGGGAGCTGGACGCGTTCGGCTATAACCGGCATATCAGTCATTACGTTCTTTGTGTCAGAACAGGAAACCATACCGACTGCCGTCAGTGCAACGGCAAGTGCCTGCCATGAAAAGGAAACTTTTGTTCTCATAATCCTATTATTTTAGTTTGTCATTAATAAGGTTAGCATTATATTTTTTGACTTTTGCTTTCTTCAACAGCACAAAGTTAGATACTCCCCTTCAATTATTCCCTAAAACATATTGGACATTTCCCCGTTACAGACAAACCTTGTTTTTATTGATTATCAAAAAGATACAGAGGAGCCATTATCCCTGTATGATGGACATCTGCTAAAAAGAACGTAAAAAATCATCCAGACTGAGCTGTTCATCTGTCACATTCATCTTCTCGGTCTTGATACGGAATTTGCGTTTGGATATTGCAGCTTTACTTACACAGTAAATGTCAGAAAGGTCTTTCATATTGACATTTAATTTAACCAGACAGCAGAAACGGAGATCCTTCTCCGTCATCAACGGATAGGCCTCAGCCAACCTTTTTGTAAAACCGTCGAAAGCTTCATTGACGGTCTGCTGGATTTCTCCCCACTCCTCTTCGCTGAGCGTGATACGTGCAGAAGGATCCTTCTCACTTTTCTGCGCTAAGGAAGGCAGTTTCCCATAGACCGACAGTTTTCGGAACAGCGCCGCACGCAAATCGGCCACCTTAACCTGTTGCTGTGCTTCCTGCTCTCTCAGCGTAGTCAACTCCGTTTCTTTCTGAAGGAGTGCATTTTCATAGCGCAACTTACGGGTTTCCTCTTCGATCTGTTCATTCCGAAGCCGTTCGTCAGTCAGCATCCGGCGACGCTTCTCCCGCAGATAACCGATCATCAATCCGCCTGCAAGCAGGGAAGCCACCAAAAGACCACTCATCAGCCAGATCAATTGTTGCTGACGTTTCATCCTTACCAGATAAAGTTCATTTTCCACACGGACACGTCGGAACTCTTCAGCCGATTTCGTAAAATTCAGTCCCCTCCGGGCATCTTCCTCCTGATGACGCAACCGTTCACTTTGCCAATATAAGTTTTCTGGCAGTTGGAATTTCTGGAAACGGTCGAGCAGGATTTGGGATGCCATCCGGGATACATCAGTTGAAAGACTCTGCGATGCCAGCTGAAAATAATGGTAAGCTGAGTCCAGAGCCATTACAGACTCATACGACTTTCCCCGAAGGTACAACCGTACTGCCGCTCCATCCCGGTTGGGAATACGAAGATACTGGCTGGCCTGCAAGGCTTCTTTCCAGCGTTTCTCATTCTCCAGCCAGGACATCCGGAACATCACCACCTCGTGCCGGAGCCAGGAGTAATCCTCGTCTTCCGGTAAAGAAGCAAACAGATGCCTGTATTCCTCTTCTGCCTGTTCCTTATATCCGTTTTTCGACAACAGGGAAATGCGATAACAGGCTGTACGGACTTTAGATATCGTATCAAAGGCTAAGGCGATAGCCTGATCAGCCATCTGCAGGGCCAGTGAATCTTCCTTTTTCTGAATATAGGCTTCCCGTCTGAATGAATAAATCTGAACGAGAAGCGTATCCGACAAGGCCGGATATTCCTTCTGGAATGTATCTGACATCGACAACACTGAGTCAAACTGGTTTTTCCAAAGCGCAATCCGGATCTCCATCATCTTTAATGATTTCATCAGGCGCTGATTGTCTGCTTCCCGACAAGCCTCCTGACCAGCCTGTATCAGTGAATCCAGCAAAGCCGATCTGCCTGTATTAAAGTTCAGCTGGGCTTTCAGATAGCAATATCGGGCCCGCCCGGAAGCATCCATGCGTTCGGGATGTTCGATCTGCATCAGATAATAATCGCAGCTGTCCAGCGATATCCGGCTTGTCCGTTCGGCCTCTTCCAGCAAATATCCGGACGATGGAGAACAGGCTGACAACAGAATGATCAGGAAAAATATCAAAGGTGGAAACTTCATCGGGTTGTTTTTCATACAATCTCACTTTATAATAGCAGGGCAAAAATAAACATTCTTTTTAATTCACCATGAAGATACGGGAACGAAATTCCTCCTTACTTCCCTGAGAAAGTCCCATCTTCCTGCAAATCCGATAGACAGTCCGTTCTACGGAACGGGACTGCACTCCCAGCAACAAGGCCATCTCATCAAACCCAAGTCCCAGCCGGCACAAATAACAGATGTCCTTTTCGCCATTGGTCAGTGAGGGATAACGGATTGCCAGGCGTTCGGCCCAGCAATCAAGGGAAAGGTTCATCCAGTGCTCCAGAGCCGAACGGTCCGAAGAAGGATGATATGCCGGTGTCTTTCGGGACACAACCTGCAAATAAACCTGAGCCGCTTCAATTGCTTCCACGGAGAGCGAAATATGTTTTGAACGGAAAGTCGTTTCCAACTGACGGATGCGTATCTCTTTACTTTTCTTTTCAGCCTCAAGTGCCATCAGCTTCTCCTGAAACGTACGGGCTTCCCCCTGATTATCGTCAATCTGCTCCTGCAAGGAGTCTATCTGCTGTTGCAGGCAGGCTACTTCATGTCTGGAACGCTTCAGCAGTTCCATTCGCTGTTTCCGGAAGAAAGACCAGCCGAGAAAGACAAGTAATGCCAGTGAAGACAAAACGGCAACCGTCAGCAGAACTGTCAGTGCCCAACGATTCCGGAAAGCATCATTCTGACGTTCCAAAGCCGAACAGTCATACCGTTTCTCTATCTCCAGCAGATCAGCACGGGTATCCGATGTGACCGTCAGTTCCATTGCCTCTGCATAATGCTGCATCTGGAGAAGTGCCTCTGCCGTTTTTCCTTCCGCCTGCAAAGTCTCTGCCATTTTCCGGAAAGCTTTGGCCCGCATGAAAGGGAACGAACTTTTTGCAACCTCCCGAAGGAGGCTGTCTGCCCTTACAGGGTTTCCCGTCTGAAGACAAACCTCTGCCAAAGTCAGTTCATAAAGATGCCGGTCTTCCTTCGTAACAGTCCGGTCCATTGCCAGAAGCAAGAAATCGGTTGCTTCCGGCCAACGATAGTCATCCATGGCTTTCAGGGCCGACCGATAATAAATCTTTTCCTGAGATGCAAAGTCCATCCGTTCAATCACATCCGACAATGTTTCATACATCAGGCGCTTTTCTTCCCGATAGGCATCAGAACCTTTCACCTGCATCGAAGGAGGAATCAGAATCCAGTCTGCCTTTACTTCATTCCAGGCCTGAAGAGAAAGCTTCAGGTCCAATGCCTTTCTGAAATAACCGATAGCCGATTCATAACCGGAATGGCGGGCCATCAGGTTTCCCAATGCCGTATAAATCAGAAAACGCGTACGCCGGTCATCACCGGACGCCGAAGCTTCCTCTGCCTGCTTGTAGTTTAACAAAGCTTCCTCTTCCTTCCCCTGGTTCTCATAGACATACCCTTTATAAAAACAGGCCAGTGCCTTATCATCCGCCGATCCATACACCTTATTATATATACAGGCTGCCTCTACCAGCGAATCCGGTGGCAAGGTTCTCCCACTGCGACAGGTGGCCTGCACCGTCAATAAGGCGTATCGGGCATAATCTTCCGGAGAAAGCTTTTCGGGAAAAGCGATGGAACGCAGCACCTGACAGGCAGAATCCGGGTCCGACCAGACATAATATTTTCCCCAGGCCAGTTGCGGTACGGACTGCTCTTTGTGACATGAAACGAAGAAACAGGCAGACGCCACCAGCCAGAGGGAAACAGATATAAGAATTTTCATTCAAGTTATTTTTCAATTACCTTCACAAAAATACGTTCTTCCTTTGAAATATACGAATCCGGTCAGCGGAATGTATAGATAATAACCACCGGATTCTGATCCGGACCAGTCTGTAAAGCCTCCGGAGCATGTTGCAGATATCCCTGTTCCCTCAACTCTTCCAGTAAGGTTGTATTCACGACCTGCACACGTACCTGATCACCGTATACATAACAGGGCCAGAAAGGAATTCCTCCGTCCACATCATTGTCCAGTCCGGCAATATTTCCGTCACCGAGTCCATACGACATCTCCTGAAAAGTTTCATTGACAGGTGTAGAACTGAGCTTCCGGCTCTCTTTGTCCAGACGAAGAATATAGAAGCGTCCATCTTCTCCTCTCATGATCCGGAAAAAGAAACAGCGGTCTGTTTCCAGAAATCCATACAGATCCAGAGCTCCAGCCAGAGATGCTCCTCCGGTTTGCATGTAATTGATGTCTGCAATCTGCTCATAATATTCTTTCCCGTTCCGGCGATCCAGCACAACAGCCGGCGAGATTCCTCCGGAAGTAACCCGGAACAAAGTATCATTGCAGGGAGTATAGGCTACAACGGAAGCTGAATAAGGCATAAACTGAATTTCCTGCATATAGCGTACCTCCTGACCGAGAGACGGAGAAAAAGGATCTTTCCAGGCAGATATTTCCTGCTTCTCATTGGCAAGAGCCACGAGCCAGGGCGACTGTGCGAAAGGAGTAACCGGCGCGCCTCCCAGAACAACATGTTCCCGATCCAGAAAGAAACGGTATCCGACTGCCTGTGAAACCAGCGTATCCCGCCGCAAAAAGGTTCCGTCGTAGCTATATACCCAAGCCGGAAGCTGACGGGCATTCAGATAGACTTCACGCCGGGAAGAATCGAGTGTCATGCTTTCAATGGCATATGGAGCATATTCCCCCGGCCCGTTTCCGGCTCTGCCCAGCTGGCGTACAAACTTCCCCTCACGGGTAAACTGAAAGATTTGCTGGGTCTTTCCGTTCTCTACAAAAATAAATTCATCATCCATAACCAGATTGCTTACATTACTGATCAGGCAGGAATCCGTTGTTTCAAGAGGAACATAAGAAACAGACGCCACATCTTCTTTTAAGGAAACCGGAGTTTCCGTACGGATTGCTTCGCGCACATCGGCTACCCACAGATGACGGGCCGATGGCTGATTCTGACACCCGGTCAATAACAGACCTGCTCCCAGCATAGCTGCATAAAAGTTTTTCTTCATGATATCTTTTATTTAAAGTTTAAGGCAAAGTTAGGGAGGAATCTGCAAAACGGGCAGACAAGGAATACAAACTTGAGCGACAGAATAACAGACTAAATACCAATGATTTAATCTTACAGAAAGATAATATGTGCGACAAACGGCAGTAAAATTCTGACGAGACTATATATCTGCCGGATCGTTATTCACCCAAAAAGGGCGATGAAATATCTTTCGAAACTTCATCGCCCTCTTATCTGATTTCAGGAATTCAGGTTCTTATTCTTCCTTCAGTTCCAGTTCCAGCAACACCGGCAAATGGTCACTGTATCCTCCATGATATTTCTTTCCCCAGTATGTACGCGACGGTGACTCGCCCCCATACCGGTCGTCTTCTTCGAGCAGGAAAGGAAATTTCAGGATCTGTGCATCTTCATATTTGGCACGGATACGTTCGTTACCTTCCAGCAGATAGCCGCTTACCATCATCTGATCGAGTGTTCCCCACTCTCCGCGATAACGATAAGTTCCGCCTTCCTTGCCGTCCATCAGATTATACAGGCGGGTCTTCTCTATCTGATCGCCCGGTCTGACGGCTCCGATTACTTCTGCAATGGAACGGTTGGAAGGATAATCGTTGAAGTCTCCCATTACGATCACATTGGGATGCTGACGAACTGCCATCACAGAGTCTGCAGCCCGTCTTAGATAACCTGCCGTGAAAAGACGATAAGGTTCACTCTGCTTCTCGCCGCCTGAACGGGATGGCATGTGACAGACAAATACATCCAGCGTATCTCCGGTCACAATCCGTCCGGACACATGCAGAATGTCACGGGTAGGCCGGCGGTCAATCTCCTTGCTGGGAATGCCGATGGCATGGGTAGACAGATGACGAAACGTGGCAGGCTGATACAGCAATACCACGTCAATACCCCGTTCGTCCGGAGACTGGGTAATGGCAAAGTCATAGCCGGCATCACGCAAAGGAGAGTTCTTCACCAGATCCTGTACGCAGTGTTCGTTCTCCACTTCGCACAATCCCACCAGATCAGGAACCTGCTTGTCTCCCGCCGCCAGGATCACTTTGGCTATTTTAGCCAGCTTGTCATAATAGCGGGCCTTCGTCCATCCTCTTGGGCTGTCCGGCTGAAACTCATAATCGTTCTTCAGGGAGTCATGGCTGCAGTCAAACAGATTCTCCACATTATATTCCATCACCCGGAACTTGTCCTGAGCCTGGGAAGGGGCTAGCGCACAGAAAAGCGCCAACCCGCTTAAAAAAGTTTTCAGGCTGATCATGCGTTCTCCGGTATATGTGCCAGTACATCCAGCAGATGATTCCAGAATTTTTCTACGGTCGGTATCAGCATCCGTTCGTCAGGAGAATGCACACCGCGCAAGGTCGGTCCGAATGAAACCATATCCAGTGAAGGATACTTTTCAAGGAACAGACCGCATTCCAGTCCGGCATGAATAGCTTTCACCTTCGGCTCGGTACCGAACAGACGCTTGTAGCTTTCCACTGCCACATTCAGGATTTCGGAAGAAGGATTCGGTTTCCAGCCCGGATAACCGTCTCCGGTTTCCACGTCAGCTCCACCCAGAATGAAAGCTGAACGAACCATCTGTGACATATCTTTCCGTGAAGAAAGAATGGAACTGCGCTGACTGGTTACTACTACAATCTTTCCGTCACGCTGCTTGATGGAAGCCAGGTTGGAAGAAGTTTCCACCAGTCCCGGGATATCCTGACTCATGGCATACACTCCATTGTGTACCGCATAGATGGAATGGAGGAAACGCTTCATGGCTTCTTTGTCCATCACTTCCGCACAGGCTGTTTCCGATTCCAGCTCCATGGTCAGATTCGGTTCCGTAACAGCGTATTCGTTTTCCACTTCAGCCAGGAAAACATTCAGATCCACCCGTACAGATTCCTTATCCTTCATCGGCACAGCACAGACCGCATGTGCTTCACGGGGAATGGCATTATGCAGATTTCCTCCGTCAATCTCACACAAGTGAAGGTCATACCGATCCATCAGCTGCATCAGATAGCGGTTCAGCAGCTTGTTTGCATTAGCCCGGTTTTTATTGATATCATCTCCTGAATGTCCTCCGGTCAGACCTTTGACAGCTACACGGAAAAAGAAATATCCTTCCGGAGCCTTTACCATCGGACAGGGGAAAGTGGCAGTCGTACCTGCTCCACCGGCACATCCGATAAAGAGCTCGCCTTCATCTTCCGAATCCAGGTTGATCAGGATATCTCCGCTCATGAATTCCTCCTTCAAGGCAAAAGCACCGGTCAGTCCTGTCTCTTCATCCACAGTGAACAAACATTCCAGCGGTCCATGTACCATATCCTTGTCAGCCAGTACTGCCAGCTGAGTAGCTACACCGATACCATTGTCGGCTCCCAGTGTCGTACCTTTCGCCTTCAGCCATTCACCGTCTACATAAGTTTCTATCGGATCTTTTTCAAAATCATGTACTGTATCGCGATTCTTCTCACACACCATATCCATGTGTGACTGCAAAACTACTTTCTTCAGATTTTCCTTACCCGGGAAGGCAGCTTTTCTGATCAGAACATTTCCTGCCTCATCCATCTGATATTCCAGACCATGAGATACCGCAAAGTTTACCAGATAAGTTCTGATTTTTTCTTCCTTCTTGGAAGGACGGGGAACCTGACAAACCTCTTCAAAATAGTGAAACACCGATGCTGGTTTCAAATCCTTTTTTTCCATACAAATTCATTCGTTGAAGTAAATAATCCGTTCTTTATTTCGCAAAAATAAGTTAAATACAGGGTTTAAAGCTGTATAAATACTTTTTTCAAGGCCAAAGCCAACAGACATAGTGACAAAAACTATATATTTGCAGCACAAAATTAATAGAAATGCTCAAGATTATCCTTATAACAATGTTAATAGTTGCTATCTGCATAGCACTATTATCCGTGAAAATTCTTTTTAAGAAGAATGGCCGTTTCCCGAATACCCATGTCAGCGGAAGCAAAGCCATGCGCAAAAGAGGCATCGGATGCGTTCAGTCACAAGACCGGGAAGCACAGAAAGACAACCCGCACGCAATCCCCGAACGGAGAAGTCTGGCCGAAGAAACGAATAACTAACAAAAATGATACTTATTACATTGATTATGAAAAAAGCAAAAAACATCTTGAAAGGTCTGTTAGCACTGGCTATCGTATTCCTGTTCACTCAGTGTACAGAAAATAAGAACACAACTCCCGCCCCGGCTGCTCCTGCTGCAGGAGGAAGTGTGGAAGGCATGAAAATCGCTTATGTGGAAATTGACTCATTACTGACTAAATACCGTTTCTGGAATGACTTGAACGAACTGATGATCCAGAAAGAAGAAAATATCCGTACGACCCTGAACGAAAAGGCAAAAGCTCTGGATGCAGCCATGAGAGACTTCCAGAGAAAATATGAAAACAACGGCTTTGTAAGTCAGGAAAGCGCACAGCAACAGCAGGCCCGCCTGATGAAACAGCAGCAGGAACTGCAACAGTTGCAGGAAAAACTCAGCAAAGAACTGGCCGATGAAAACCAGAAGAACAGCCTGCAGCTGAGAGACTCCATCAATTCTTTCCTGAAAATCTACAACAAGACTAAGGGATACAGCCTGATCATCAGCAACAGCGGTTTCGATAACCTGTTGTATGCAGACAAAGCTTTCGATATCACTCAGGAAATTGTAGACGGTCTGAATGCACGCTACACTCCGAACCTGAAGAAATAATTTCCAATCCTTTTATATAGACAGACACAGATTTCATGGAGGACATTCTGCTTCCCGGAGATCTGTGTCTGATTGTTTAACCACTTAATCTCCCGAAAATGACACAAGGATACCCCACCCGTAATTTCGGACAACCCACCAAACGGTATTGTCAGACTCTCGATCTGAAAAATGATCCTGAACTCATCAGAACTTATCAGATATACCACAGTGAATCAGAAATGTGGCCGGAAATATTGGAAGGCTTCCACACCATCGGCATTCTGGAAATGGAACTTTACCAGCTGGAGGAACGACTCTTCATGATTGTGGAAACTCCTCTTGACTTTGACTGGGACACAGCCATGGAACGGCTGGCAACGCTTCCCCGGCAGGCTGAATGGGAAGCTTTCGTTTCGCGCTTCCAGAAATGTTCGCCCGAAGACACGTCGAATGAAAAATGGAAAATGATGACCCGCATTTTCCATATTTATAAGTAAAAAATAACCTGAACAAAAATAACCTCCCAAATGTTATAACTAGAAAATAAGTAAAAACTATAACATTTGGGAGTTATGGAAACCTTTGATGAACTGATCTCTTCACCTGAGCCTGTGCTTGTGGACTTTCATGCAGAATGGTGCGCGCCTTGTCAGACAATGGTCAAGGTCTTGAAAAAGATTAAAGACCTGCAAGGAGAAGCTATGCACGTCATCAAGGTTGATATAGACAAGAATCCCTCCGTAGCCTCCCATTTTTTCATTCAGACTATACCCACGCTGATTCTTTTTAAGAACGGGAAGCAGGTATGGCGGCAGAGCGGTGTAATCGATCCCGTCAATCTGAACAAGATTATCAATATGTTCAAATAACCTGCCCTTATTTTATCTTTTTCCGGTAATCATCTGCCAGAGCAATCACCCGCTTGACAAAATTATAGGTTTCCGTCCCACGGAAATAACCGTTCTTACATACCGGATCCTGATAAAATTCCTCATTGCTTTTCAGAAGCATATAGTGTGCCACATGATGCTCCCAGACCGTGCTGCTCCGGCCATATTTCTCTGACAAAGCCATCGCATCAGTCACGTGACCGACTCCCGCATTATAGGCAGCCAGAACAAACTTCACCTGCTCGTCCTTGTCTTTTACCTTTCCGAAAGACTGCTGCAAGGCCGCAATATACTTAACCGCTGCTTTGACACTTTCTTCAGGATCCTGTTCTTTTCCGGCCGGAACTCCGAAAGAACGGGCCGTAGCCGGCATCAACTGCATCAGTCCTTTTGCTCCGGCCCACGACACAGCTTTCGGATCAAAGTTTGATTCCACGTAAGCCAACGACGCAAGCAGACGCCAGTCCCATCCGATTTCTTTGGCATAAGTCCGGAATAGCTGATCGAAATGTGAAATGCGTCCATCCTTTAAAGACAGAATCGTGCCATGCGGAACATGCTTGTTAAGTTCAAAGTATCGTTTGGCGCTGGCCTTAAATTCCGGCGAGTTGATATTCTCCTTGTGCCATTTGTCCGCAGCCTGTGCCAGCAGGGGTGAAGACTTCCGGACAGCCCATGAAGCACGCTGGTCGAAACTGATGGCCAGCCCTATATTCAGGTTCGGGTAATAGGTACGGTTGATCTTCGCGAGTTCATCCGTAGAAACGGTATAGTCAATCTTGCCTTCTGCCACCCAGGAAATCAGTTCTTCCGCCGAAATACTGTCAGCAGCAATCGTATGGATCTGTATGCCTCCTCCCAGTTCTTTGTCCAGGTTGATCAGACGTTCCTGATACTTTCCGGGCTGTACATATACCTCCTTGCCCACCAGCTGGGTAACATTCTTCAAGGCATCCTTCCCTTTCCGCTGCACCACCACCTGATGAGTGATATTGGCCTCGCCGCAATAAATCACACTGTCTTTCAGGGCATTCGTCACCGGCAGATTATAGGCGATCAGGTCTCCTTCGCCATTCAGAAGCTGACGGACCAGTTCTTCCGTGTTTTTCACGACCTTCAATTTCAGCTTGACGCCCAATGAAGCCGCGAACTGCTGAGCCAGTTCATACTGGAATCCCATCGGTTCACCCCGATAATTGAAATAGGAAGTGGAACCGTTGACCGTCAGTACCACCAGCTCTCCCCGGTCAATGATTTGCGGCAAATCATTCTCCTCACCCGTTTCTTCCGAATGATTCGAACCGGAATGGCAGGCCAGCAGACAGCCTATCAGCAGACACAGACAGCATAACCTCCCCCACTTCATCGGCCGACGATCTTCTCAATATACATTTTCAGGATTTCAATGGCCTTCCGGTTATGACCTCCCTGAGGAATGATCAGGTCGGCAATGCGTTTGGCAGGCTCTATAAATTCCAGGTGCATGGGCTTAAGCACCTTTACATAACGTTCCATCACCGCTTCGGCCGTCCGTCCGCGTTCCACGACATCCCGCTGGATCACCCGAATCAGGCGTTCGTCCGGATCAGCATCCACAAAAATACGCAAGTCCATCAGTTCACACAGTTTCCGGTCGCTCAAAGCCAGAATCCCTTCAATAATCACCACCTTGCGCGGCTCTACATGGACAGTTTCCGGCTGACGGGTACAGGTCAGGAAAGAATAAACCGGCTGTTCGATCGCCTCTCCGCGACGCAACATCTCGATGTGCTGCGAAAGCAGTTCCCAGTCGAATGCATTCGGATGGTCAAAGTTAATGTCCTGACGCTTTTCCACAGGGACATGGCTGCTGTCCTTATAGTATGAATCCAAAGGAAGGATTACCACTTCATCTTTCGACAGACTCTCTACAATCTTTCTCACTACAGTTGTTTTTCCGGAGCCTGTACCTCCTGCAATTCCGATGATAATCATAGCATATTTCAATTATTAATTATACATTTGCAATGTTATACAAAAATACGATAATTCATAAAAAAAACAACTATGGTCAAGCACATTGTTTTATTCAAATTGAAAGAAAGTCTCCCTCAGGAGGAAAAACTAGACATCATGAACCGTTTCAAAGCAGCCATCGAGGCCCTGCCCTCCAAGATAAGTGTCATCCGGAAGATCTTTGTCGGTCTTAACTGTAATGCCGATGAAAAGTGGGACATCTGTCTGGAAAGTGAATTCGACAGCCTGAAAGACGTCAGCTTCTATGCCCAGCACCCCGATCATCTGGCTGCAGCCGGAATCCTGAAAGAGGCCAAGGAAGACCGCGCATGTGTGGATTACGAAGTTTTTTCCTAAAAAATATTTGGATTTTTAATTTGTAGTCTCTACTTTTGTGGAAACTAAAAGAAAAAAGAACCATGATTTTTACAGCTACACATCATCACCACCATCATCATTACCTAACGAATGAACGGTAGGCTGACGACGCGTGTAGTTAACTGATACAAGAGGCTTGCTGTTATATATTGACGGTAAGCCTCTTTTTTTACATTTAAAATTTCATACTATGCTAAGAATCGCTGTACAATCCAAAGGTCGTCTGTTCGAAGACACAATGACTCTTCTCGCCGAAGCAGACATCAAGCTGTCCACTTCGAAACGTACGTTGCTCACCCAGTCCTCCAACTTTCCGGTAGAGGTGTTGTTCCTGCGTGACGACGATATCCCGCAATGCGTTGCCAGCGGAGTGGCCGATCTGGGAATCGTAGGTGAAAATGAATTCGTAGAACGGGCTGAAGAAGCCGACATCGCCTACCGCCTGGGATTCAGCAAATGCCGCCTCTCACTGGCCATCCCAAAAGAAACAGAATACAACGGACCGGAATGGTTCAACGGAAAGAAAATAGCTACGTCCTATCCGGGCATCCTGCAAAGCTATCTCGAAAAGAACCAGATCAAGGCAGATATCCACGTCATTACCGGATCGGTGGAAATTGCTCCGGGAATCGGACTGGCCGATGCAATCTTCGATATCGTAAGTTCCGGATCTACCCTCATCAGCAACAACCTGAAAGAAGTGGAAGTGGTGATGAAAAGCGAAGCCCTGCTCATTGCCAACAAGCAGCTCAGCGAAGAGAAGCAGGAAATCCTGAACGAACTGATCTTCCGCATACAGGCCGTACAGGCAGCTGAAGAAAAGAAATACGTGCTGATGAACGTACCGACCGACAAGATCGATGCCATTCTGGAAGTATTGCCCGGTATCAAAAGCCCGACCATCATGCCGCTGGCCACCGAAGGATGGAGCAGCATTCATACGGTGCTCGACCAGAAACGCTTCTGGGACATTATCGGAAAGCTGAAGGCCATCGGTGCACAAGGCATATTGGTTCTTCCCATCGAAAAAATGATTATCTGACATTTACCTTATTCCATACAACTATGAACATCATCCGATACCCCAATCCCGACGAATGGGATGCATTACTGAAACGTCCGACCTTAAATTCAGAAGACCTGAACGAGACGGTACGCGAAATTCTGAACCGCGTCCGCACGGAAGGCGACAAGGCCGTACGTGACTGCGAAGAACAGTTTGACAAAGTCCGTCTGGACAATCTTCAGGTAACGCCCGAAGAATTTGACGAGGCTGAAAAGCTGACCAGCATCGAACTGAAGGCAGCCATCCTGCTGGCTTTGAATAACATCAAGACTTTCCATTCCGCACAACGCTTTGAAACCAAAAAGGTAACGACACTGCCTGGAGTAACCTGCTGGCAGAAAGCCGTAGCCATTGAGAAGGTGGGACTCTATATACCGGGCGGCATGGCTCCCCTGTTTTCTACGGTACTGATGCTGGCTACACCGGCACAGATTGCCGGATGCAAGGAAATTATCCTTTGCACACCTCCCGACAGAGAAGGCAAAATTCATCCTGCCATTCTGTATGCAGCCAAGGTAGCGGGAGTAACCCGGGTATTCAAGATCGGAGGTGTACAGGCTATCGGTGCCATGGCTTACGGCACCACAACCGTTCCCAAAGTCTACAAGATTTTCGGACCGGGCAACCAGTATGTCACCGCCGCCAAGCAGCAGGTTTCACTCCGGGACGTGGCTATCGACATGCCGGCAGGACCGTCGGAAGTAGCCGTTCTGGCAGATGAAACGGCAAATCCCACTTTCGTTGCCGCCGACCTTCTTTCACAGGCAGAGCACGGAAGAGACAGCCAGTCTCTGCTGATCACAACTTCCGAAAGCCTGTTGGAACAAACGGCTCAGGAAGTGGAACGCCAGCTGCAGGCACTCCCGCGCAAGGAAATAGCTTCCTGTTCACTGGATCACAGCAAACTGATTCTGGTGAAGAACACGGAAGAAGCTCTGCAAATGGTGAACCGTTACGCTCCAGAACACCTGATCATCGAAACCAGAGACTACGCAGAACTCGCAGAAAAGGTAGTCAATGCAGGATCCGTATTTCTGGGTTCCTACTCTCCCGAAAGTGCAGGCGACTATGCATCAGGCACGAACCACACGCTTCCGACCAACGGTTATGCCCGCGCTTACAGCGGTGTAAGTCTGGACAGCTTTATCCGGAAGATCACTTTCCAGGAAGTAACTCAGGAAGGAATCCGTACCATCGGCCCGGCTATTGAGATCATGGCTGCCAATGAATATTTGGATGCACACAAGAATGCGATTACCGTACGTTTAACAGACAAAAAATAAATCATGAAAGACTTGCAAGAACTGGTGCGTCCGAACATCCTCGCCCTGAAGCCGTATTCATCTGCACGCGATGAATACAAAGGCATTGAGGCTTCCGTGTTTCTGGACGCCAACGAAAATCCTTATAACAATCCCAACAACCGTTATCCGGATCCGTTGCAGAATGAGCTGAAAGCCCTGATCGCACCGATTAAAGGAGTGCGTGAGGAACAGATCTTCCTGGGTAACGGAAGCGATGAAGGCATTGACCTGGTCTACCGCATCTTCTGCCGTCCGGGAACAGACAATGTGGTAGCCATCGACCCGACTTACGGCATGTATCAGGTTTGTGCCGACATCAACGATGTGGAATACCGTAAAGTAAAGCTTGACGAGCATTTCCAGTTCAGGGCAGCAGACCTGCTGGCTGCAGCCGACGAGCAGACCAAACTGATGTTTCTCTGTTCGCCCAACAACCCGACCGGCAACGATCTGAGCCACGAGGAAATCCTGACACTGCTCCGGCAGTTCCAGGGAATTGTCATCGTCGACGAAGCCTATGCAGACTTTTCCGAGGCTCCGTCTTTCCTGTCCCGGCTGGACGAGTTTCCCAATCTGATCGTGCTTCAGACTTTTTCCAAAGCCTGGGGATGTGCAGCAATCCGACTGGGCATGGCCTTTGCCAGCCCCGAAATCATCGGACTGATGAACAAGATCAAATATCCCTACAACGTCAACCGCCTTACCCAGCAGGAAGCCATCCATATGCTGTACAAGCATCCGCAAGTGCTGCAATGGATCAAATCCCTGCAGGAAGAACGTACCCGCATGATGGAAGAATTCCGGAAACTGCCTTGCTGCCAGACCATCTTCCCTACGGATGCCAATTTCTTCCTGACGCGGGTAACGGACGCCAATGCCATCTATAATTACTTGGTTCATCAGGGAATCATCGTGCGCAACCGTACACACGTCAGCCTCTGTCACGACTGTCTGCGAATCACCATCGGAACGCGGCCGGAAAACAACGCCCTGCTGGAAGCATTGAGAGAATATAAAGCCTAGAACAACGCCTATGAAAAAAGTCTTATTCATCGACCGCGACGGAACACTTGTCATCGAACCGCCCATAGACTATCAGCTGGATGCCTTCGAAAAACTGGAATTCTATCCGAAGGTGTTCCGCAATCTCTACTTCATCCGGCATAAACTGGACTTCGAGTTTGTCATGGTGACCAATCAGGATGGACTGGGGACTCCGTCTTTTCCCGAAACAGACTTCTGGCCCGTGCACAACCTGATCATGAAGAGTCTGGAAAACGAAGGCATTACTTTCGACCGGGTGCTGATCGACCGGAGCTTCCCCGAGGACAACGCGCCGACCCGGAAACCGCGCACGGGCATGCTGACCGACTACCTCAACAATCCGGAATACGACCTGAGTGCCAGCTTTGTGATTGGCGACCGGGCAACCGACGTGGAACTGGCCCGGAACCTGGGCTGCAAGGCCATCCTCCTGCAGGACAACAAGGATCTGCTGAAGGAAAAGGATCTGGAGGATGTATGCGTGCTGGCCACCCGCGACTGGGACCGCGTGGCTGAATTCCTCTTTGCCGGAGAACGGATTGCGGAAGAACGCCGGACTACCAGGGAAACAGACATCTATATCCGCGTCAATCTGGACGGAAACGGAACCTGCGACATCCATACCGGACTGGGATTCTTCGACCACATGCTCGAACAGATCGGCAAACACGGAGGCATGGATCTGACCATTCACACGAAAGGAGATCTGGAAGTGGACGAACACCACACCATCGAAGATACGGCCATCTGCCTGGGAAGCTGCCTCCGAAAGGCACTGGGTGACAAGCGGGGCATCGAACGATACGGCTTCTGCCTGCCCATGGACGACTGTCTCTGCCAGGTGGCACTCGATTTCGGAGGACGTGCATGGCTTGTCTGGGATGCTGAATTCAAACGGGAACGCATCGGAGACATGCCGACCGAAATGTTCCTTCATTTCTTCAAGTCGTTCAGCGACGCCGCAGCCATGAACCTGAATATCCAGGCGAGCGGCACTAACGAGCACCACAAGATTGAAGGCATCTTCAAGGCTCTGGCCCGAAGCATCCGGATGGCTGCCCGAAGGGATATCCACCATTACGAAATTCCTTCCAGCAAAGGCTGCATCTGACACAGCCTCCAACAGAAATGCCGGTTACGCATGTGAAAGAACCTGTGCGTAACCGGCATTTCTGTTTTCCTTTCATCACCCGGAAGACTTCTGCATTCAAAAAAAGCCGCCGGGCTTTTTAAAAAACGTTTCGACGTTTCAGGGAAAAGAATTCGGGCTTTTCATCAAAAGAATTCGACGTTTTTTCCGGCCGGAATCGTGCGGTCATTGAAGCCGAATCGAGCGGTCGTTGCAGCTCAATCGAGCGGTCGTTGGGGCCCGATCGAGCGGTCGTTTTTTTGCATTGACCAGTCAATGCGAAGGTATCGTGCGGTCACTTCCCGCCCTTCATTCAGAAGAGGTCCAGCTCCCTGGCTACCCGGCACGCTTCGATGGAATTACTCACCCGAAGTTTCTTCAGAATCTCCTGCCGGTGCCGGCTGACCGTATTCACGCTGATGGAAAGCTGTTCGGCAATGGTCTTGCTCATCATTCCCTGATCAATCAGCCGGAGCACCTGCTTCTCCCTCTCGGTCAGGATACTTCCTGCATGGCATTTTTCCAGTCTTCTGACTTGTCCCGTCACCGCATGTACCACCACACAACCTTCCGGAAACTCCGTAAGCAACGGGTTATACAGGCACAGGGCAAGCCACAAGCCACGGTCCCAGGGAGCGGGTACATAAAACATCCGATGCAATGCGGGCTGATAATTGCCCGAATCATCCCGCATTCTCAGGCGGCTTGACAGATAATAATCCTTCCGGTTCTTCTCCGGAAGACGGCTGATCCAATGAAGAAAACGCAGCTCCTGCAAATACTTCTCATGCAAGTCATCCGGATGGATCAGGCGGAGGATATTCTCTTCCCAGATGGAATCCACCTGCTCAGCAGAAACGCTGCCGGCCAGCCCCAGCGTCCGGGCAAAGCCGCCATAATAGATATAACTGAAGTCCGAACGCATATCGCTCAACACGGCAACAGCATTCTCCATCACCGCATACCCCCGCGCAATGCCTTTGTACATTTCGAGTTCTTCCTGATACGCGGCTTTTCCCCGAGGAATAAAATCCTGCTTCAACAACTTTCTGTTCAGTTTATCTACAATGTCCATACCGATAAAATGGTTATTAATAATCATTGCACGTCCTGCTTCAGGATGCTACCTTTGCAAAAGTAATCAAAAAAGAATCATAATTCAGACTAACCAACAAGCAAGATGAAAAAACTGTTAGCAGGCGCTGCCTTGCTGCTGTCCTTACAGACCGGCATGGCACAGTCACTGGAAAAAATGCAATGGTTCAACGAACCGGAACAATGGGAAATCAAAGACAAGACACTTTCCCTGTTCGTCACTCCGCAAAGCGACTACTGGCGTATCTCACATTATGGATTTACCGTAGACGACGCACCTTTTTACTATGCAACCTACGGAGGGGAATTCGAAGCGAAGGTAAAGATCACCGGAGACTATCAGGCCCGTTTCGACCAGGCCGGCATCATGATCCGTATCGACCACAAGAACTACATCAAGGCCGGTATTGAGTTTGTAGACGGGAAATATAACCTGAGCACCGTTGTCACCCACAATACATCAGACTGGAGTGTCATCACCCTGGAAAAAGCCGTTCCCTATATCTGGATCAAAGCGGTCAGACGGCTCGATGCGGTGGAAATCTTCTATTCATTCGATGACAAGAACTATACACTGATGCGGAATGCCTGGCTCCAGGACAACACACCTGTGCAGGTGGGACTGATGGCTGCCTGCCCGGACGGAAAAGGATTCAAGGCTACTTTCGAACATTTCAAGGTGAAACACCTGCCCGATCAGCGCAGACTGGAATGGCTGAGAAAAAACGCTGAATAGCGTATCGCAGCCTCCCGGCCGGAACTTACTCCATGACGTTCCTCTGCTTGTCGGAGGGACGCTTCATGGAACGGATCAAGGTTTTGGTGTCCTTGTCCACCCGACAGGATTCCACAATCTTCTGTAATGTCTTGTTATAGGTAAAGGTGTCCAACGAATTGTTTTTCAGATACTCCATGGTACGTTCCGGAAACTTGACGAAACAGACGGACAGGGCCCAGGCTACTGCCATCTTTACATAATAGCCTTCGTGACGGATGGAATCATAACAGGCCAAGAGTTCCTCCAGATGGGCTTCATCGACAAAATAACTCATTGACATGACTACGCCGAAACGCACTTCATATTCTCCGTCCGCATTCATCCATTGTTTCAGATATTCCCACAGACGTCCGGCATGACGGTCCACAAAACGCTGTCCTCCCGCGAACTTGAATGTGTCGCACACAGACCAGCTGTTGATCATCCAGACAAAACAAGTCACCCGATGCAGATAGACTTCCAGGTCTTCGTCGGGGCGAATGCATCCGAGCACCATCCCATAGAGCATACGCTCTTCCATATAGAACGTGTCCGACGTTTCCAGAAAACGTTCCCAGTCTGTCCGGGCAATACGGGCTGCCAGCCTGCGAAGATCCGGGACACGTATGCCCAGCACATGCTCTACGCCGGGATTCAGGCTTTCGGTAAACGGCTTGTTTCCCTTTTCCGCCAGTTCCAGCAGATGCTCCTTGATGATGAGATCATCCAACGTATAAGTTTTCATTTCGCTTCATCTTTAAAAATCTCCGCAAAAGTAATAACAATTCAGATACGGCATACCCGTGCCGGGACAAAATATCTGTCCGGCAGTCTGCCGTCCGGACGAAAGGTTCATCCCCCGTCCGGACGAAAGACTTCCGGCTAGAACCGTCCGCCGCCGAGCGAGCGGTAAAGCATCGCATGCAGCTGACAGTAGGCTATATTCAGTTCAATACGTTCCAGCTCGCAGTCCAGATAACGTTCATCGGCTGAAAGCACATCCAGATAACCGGCGAATCCCGTCTTGAACAATTCATTGGCATTATAGATGGAACGGTGATGAATGCGGCTTTCTTCCTTCTTCAAAGCCTTCCGCTGATTCATCTGCTCAGAAGCCGTCATCAGGTTCACCACCTCCTGATAAGCCCGCAGGGCCGTATCGTGGTAACCGAGCAATGCTATCCGCTGGCGGCTCTTTGCTTCCTGCCAGAGGCTGCGCAGCTCGTTACGCCGGAAAACCGGTGCCGTGATTCCTGCTGCAAGGTTGTAGACCAGCGAAGCGGGAGAAGAAAACCATTTTTCAAGACTGAACGCATTGAATCCTCCCCCTCCTCCGATCACCAGTGAAGGAAAGAAAGCCTTACGCGCCGCAGACACATCCGACTTGCTGGCCAGCAGTTCAAACTCTGCTGCACGCACGTCCGGACGGTTCCGGAGCAACTGTGCCGGAATACCGACATCGGCCGGGAAACTGTATTCGGAAACTTCCTCAAAAGTGGAACGCCGGATCTCGAAAGGAAGCTTGCCCAGCAAAAGCGCCATCGCCCGTTCTGCCTCGGCAATCTGCTGTTCGGTATCCAGCAGCATCTCTTCCAGTTTCAGGCGACGCGAACGGAACTGGTCAACGGAAAGACGGGAAACTTCTCCTTCTTTCATCAGTTCATTCGTCAGCAAATACGACTCACGAGTCTTATTGATTGCTCCCTTCAGGACAGAACGTTTCTTATCCAGTCCCACCAGGTTGTAATATTGCAAGGCCACTTCCGAAATCATCATGGTACGGGCCAGTTCCTGTGCCTCGACAGATTTCATCCAGCGTGCGGCAGCAGCCCGCTTGCGGTCTGTCAGTTTGCCCCAGATATCTGCCTCCCAGCTGAAGTTCAGTCCGAGGTTCAAGTCTTTATAAGGATCAGGGATATGTTTGTCTTTGGCCAGATCCGGCGTGTTGGTCGTGCTGTTTCCCACACCGTCCATCGTATATTCTCCAAAGCGCTGGATGCCTCCGGCCAGCCCCAATGAAACTTCAGGCAGCAAGGCTCCTTTCCCGACACGCAGCTGGGCACGGGCAATGGATACCTGTTCCACGGCCTGCAGGAAAGACGGATTCCGGAGCAAGGCCGTATCAATGTAGGCTTTCAGATAGTCATCCGGGAAGAAAGCTTTCCAGGAAAGCGTGGCTACCGTCACCGTATCTGTATCTTCCGTATACATCTCCGGAAGCCGGACAGCTTCGTCCGGTGTCAGGGAAGGTGCCTTGCACCCTCCCATCACCGACAGCCCCATGGCTGCAATCAGAACATATTTCAATTTAGTCTTCATCATCTTCATACTGAACTTTATTGCGGCTTAACCGAGCCGACAGTGTTTCAAAAATCAAATACAATCCGGGAACCAGGAAAATACCGACAACGGTTCCGATAAACATACCTCCGGCTGCTGCCGTACCAATGGAACGGTTACCCAAAGCACCTGCGCCGCTAGCCATCAGCAACGGAATCAGTCCGCAGATAAAGGCAAACGAGGTCATCAGGATGGGGCGCAGACGGCTGACAGCTCCCTTCACGGCTGCATCGAAGGCGGACAGGCCCTGATGACGGAACTGATTGGCCATCTCGACAATCAGAATGGCATTCTTTCCAAGCAGACCGATCAGCATGACCAGGGCAACCTGTGCATAGATGTTGTTTTCAAGTCCGGCCAGCTGCAGGAAGAAATAAGAGCCGAAAACACCCGCCGGCAAAGAAAGGATGACGGACAGGGGCAGCAGCAGATTCTCATACTGGGCAGCCAGCAACAAATAAACAAACAAAAGACAGATACCGAAGATCAGGAATGTCTGTCCGCCGGAATCTTTTTCTTCACGCGTAACACCTGACCATTCCACATCGTATCCGCGGGGAAGCACTTCCTTGCAGATTTCCTCTACCACACGGATCACATCACCCGTACTGACTCCCGGCTCTCCTTCACCGGTGATCAGTGCCGAGGTAAACATGTTATAACGGGTGATCTGGCTGGGGCCGTATACGCGATCCATGGTCATGAAGTTGGAATAAGGCACCACATTGCCGTCATTGTTCTTAGCATACAGGCGGTAAAGGTCTTCGGGCTTCATACGGTATTCGGGAGAAGCCTGAATCATTACCTTATACATCTGACCGAAACGGATGAAGTTGGACGAATAGAAACTTCCGATATATGCCTGCAAAGTCTCCATCGACTTGTCCAGATCAACTCCCAGCTTGGCGGCCTTGGCCAGATCCACCTTCAGCATATATTGCGGAAAGTTCGGATTGAAGCCGGAAGTTACACCGCGAAGGCGCGGATCAGCATTCAGTTTCTCCACCAGACGGTCGGCTACTTCAGCAAACTCGTGGAAGTCGCCTGCCGTCTTGTCCTGCAAACGCAGCTCAAAACCGCTCGCATTACCAAAGCCCGGAACCGAAGGAGGAAGAAAGAACTGAATATCCGCATCCTTGATATGCGAAGTACGGTCCTTGTACACCTGTAGAAGTTCGTTTACTCCCTGTTCACGTTCGCTCCAGGGTTTCAGGTTGATCATTCCCATTCCGTAGCTGGCACCTTCCGTTTCTGTCATCAGACTGTAACCTGCCAGAGTGGATATACTTTCAATCTCATCGAAGGGCAACAGGGCTGCCTGAATCTCATTCAATACTTTTTCACTGCGTTCCACAGTCGCTCCCGGAGGGGCATCCACATTTACATACACCATTCCCTGGTCTTCGTTGGGAATAAATCCGGTAGGCAAGATCAGATTCATGCCGTAAGTTGCCAGCAAAAAGATCACGAGTGTGGCGTAAGTGAAGAATTTACGTCCCAGGTATTTGTGCAGTCCCAGATCGTAACGCCGCTCGAAACGGTCATATCCCCGGTTGAACACGACAAAGAACTTGCGCAGCCAGACTGCTTTCTTCTTACCTTTTCCGGCAGGACGGAGAAGCAGGGCACACAGGGCCGGTGAAAGAGTCAGGGCATTGACTCCCGAGATGACAATGGCTACGGCCAGCGTCAGAGAGAACTGGCGATAGAAGATACCGACCGTACCTTCCATAAAACCTACCGGCACAAACACGGCCGACATTACCAGAGTAATGGCCACAATCGCACCACCGATTTCTTTCATGGCAGCCACAGAAGCCTTGTAGGGAGAAAGTTTTTCCTCGTGCATCTTTACATGGACTGCCTCCACCACCACGATGGCATTGTCCACCACAATACCGATGGCAAGCACAAGTGCGAAAAGAGTCAGCATGTTGACGGAGAAACCGAGCAACTGCATGAAGAAGAAGGTACCGACCAGCGACACCGGAACGGCAATGGCCGGGATCAGGGTCGAACGGAAATCCTGCAAGAAGATATATACAACGATGAATACAAGCAGGAAGGCTTCCAGCAGGGTCTTCAGAACCGACTGGATGGATGCATCGAGAAAACGGGAAACATCATAGGCAATGTTGTAATCCATACCAGGTGCAAAGCTGCTTTCCTTGATTTCCTCCATGCGCTGCTTGATGTTCTGGATGACTTCACGGGCATTAGACCCCGGACGCTGCTTGATCATGATGGAGGCCGACGGACGTCCGTCAGTCATTGAAATCATGTTATAGTCTTCTGAATCAAACTCTATCTGAGCCACGTCCTTCAGCCTCAGCAGCGAACCGTCAGGCATGGCCTTCAACACAATTTCACCGTATTCTTCAGGCGTACTGAATTTACCCGTGTACTGCAGCACATACTGCAACTGCTGGGGAAGTTTGTCCGAACCGATACCGGTTTTTCCTGGTGCAGCCTCGATGTTCTGCCGGCGGATGGCCTCTGTCACATCCTGAGGCACCATATTGTAGGCGGCAAGACGTCCGGGGTTCAGCCACACACGCATGGCATAATCCCGGCTACCCATAATCTCTACCAGTCCGACTCCGTCAATACGTTTCAACTCACGAAGGATATTGATGTCAGCAAAGTTGTAGACAAACTTTTCCGTATGGGTACTGTCCGTACTGAACACATTCAGATACATCAGCATGCTGTTTACTTCTTTTTCCGTCACGACTCCGGCACGGATTACTTCTTCCGGCAACTCGTCCAGTACAGTCGTCACACGGTTCTGCACATTCACCGCCGCCACATCAGGGTCTGTACCGACCTTGAAATAAATCGTGGTCAGCGACATACCGTCATTGGTACACACCGTCGTCATATAAGTCATACCAGACACACCGTTGATGGCCCGCTCCAGCGGAGTAGCCACCGTCTTGGACATTACGTCAGCACTCGCTCCGGTATAGCGCGCAGTAACAGTGACCGAAGGCGGAACAATGTCCGGAAACTGGGTAATGGGCAACGAAACAATAGCCAGGGCTCCGAGACAAACAATGATCACGGAGATAACGGCCGAAAGAATCGGCCTGCGAATAAATAACTTGAACATAGGCCGACAGATTATCGTTGAAGGTTATCCAGATGAAGTTCTTTTCTCACATCTTCAAACGCTACCGTATCTACACGTATGCTCATTCCGTCTTTCACCATCTGGACTCCTTCATATACAATGGCTGTATTCGGCTGCAAGTCCTGAGTAATGTAATAGTTCTGATAACGTTCGATGGGATCGAAGCTGCGGACTTTGGCCACTCCCAGCGAATCGACCAGATAAACATAGGTGAAATCCTGGATTTCAAAAGTAGATTTCTGCGGAACCAGACAGACATCCTCCATGCGTGTCAGCATACGAACCTTACCCGTCACACCGTGTTTCAGCAGTCCGTCAGGGTTCGGGAAACGCACACGGAAAGCAATGGAGCCGGTACCTCTTTCAAAGTCTCCCTCCACGGTTTCCTGCCGTCCTTTATGACTGTACACCATTCCGTCGGCCAGAACCAGTTCCACATTGTCTTCCTGCTGCAGATTCTCTCCCTTCAGCTGAGCCCGCTTGAAACGGAGGTATTCGCTCTCATTCACTTTATAGTAAGCAAAGACCTCAGAAATATCACTGACGGTGGTCAGCAGACTTTCAGGATTCACAAGACTTCCCACCTTATATGGTATACGGTCTACATATCCGGCAAAAGGAGATACAATCGTCGTATAGCCATAGTCCATCTGTGCACGCTGCCATTGTGCGCGTGCCTGTTCCACTTTCATACGAACCACTTCCTGTTCACGCTTCACCTGATCCAGACGGATGGAA
Source organism: Phocaeicola coprophilus DSM 18228 = JCM 13818 (assembly GCF_000157915.1). Classification (GTDB taxonomy): domain Bacteria; phylum Bacteroidota; class Bacteroidia; order Bacteroidales; family Bacteroidaceae; genus Phocaeicola; species Phocaeicola coprophilus. Next base: position 211,090 of record NZ_EQ973635.1, read on the forward strand.
GAGAAAATCTGTTTCTCCACCAGACGCTGTACACGTTCAGTCTCATAATTTGCCATTTCCAGCTCAGCCTGAGCCTGCTTATAGTTCGCTTCAGCTTCTTTGACGGCCTCCGCATAATTTTCCGAACTCAAACGGAACAGCGGCTGTCCTTTCTTGACGAGTTCTCCTTCGTCCACCAGTACCTGTTCTACAAAGCCTTCCACTTTCGGCTTTATTTCTACAAACTGGATAGCCTGGATATCGGCCACATACGACCGCGGCAATTCAATCGTGGTCGGTTGCAGTAAGGTCACCGGTATTGTTTCATCTCCCCCAACCTTCTTGTCGCTTGCTGACTGGCAAGCAGGAAGCAGCCCTGTCATACACGACAAAGCCACTACCTTGTGAAAATACATTTTCATAAGATACAAATAAAATAAAAAAAGATAACTATGTTAATATACAAAGAGAAGTCCTCCGACAACGTCGGGGACAAACAGAAAGGTGACAAGTATTAAATAAGTAAAAGACAATAAAGTAGATGAACTTGCCTTATCTTACCTTTCCCAAAATCAGCAAAAACATAGTAACGGGGTAGAACTAACCGGAAACAGGTTACCAGAAGTCCCCAGAAGCCACATAAGGTAAAGAACATTTTAACGACACTTCGTTGCTGTAAAGAAGAATGACGATAAACGGGATCAGCCCATTCTATTTCAACGTCATTACCCTGAACGATCTGTATTTCGGCTTCCGAAACGGGAAGAACATGCTCTGCGTTCACTTCCTGAAAAACAGCTGCCAGCTCATAACCATACGCATCAAAATGTATGAGCATCAGCATGATCATACAAACAACACGCAGGATATGTCTTTTAGTGTTTTTACGCAATAACATTCTTCTGTAATCTATTTTTTTGCAAAAATAACAGATCACACACTAATTAAGAAATCACACTTTCTTATTTAAATAATTTTAAGATCCAAATAAAAAATCCGGAAGGGCATGTCACAACATTCAAACCTTAAGCATTATCCTTGCTACAGACAGTTGTAGCCAGGAAAAACGGTTTTGAATATTGTGACACACCCTCCGGAACAAGCTTTATTCCGTTATTTCTTTCTTCTGAACTTCAAGAGATCCATCAGACGGAAACGTATCTTCTTCTCTGGAGGTACAGCAACCCGGACCAGACGTTTCCGCACCGTTCCCGATACACTCAGTACAGGAAGATAGATGAAGATACCGATCACGGACATCACAAGGCCTCCGATTGTTCCGGCAGCCAGCGGGAACCAGAAAGGAGTTTTCTCGCCAATCATAAACGGAACAAATCCCAGAATTGTAGACATGACGGTCAGGAAAATAGGAATCACCTTCACATTCCAGGCCTTGGTATAGGCATGCAACGGGGAAAGATTCGGGAAATTACGGCGGATGGCATTGTATTCGTTCAGAATGTAAATGCTCGCATTGACCGTAATACCGCAAAGCAATACGAAGGATGCGAAACCTCCCTGATCAAAATTCAGTCCGAAAAGATAGAATGTCAGGAACACACCGATGTATGATACCGGTATCACGAACAGAATCGCAAGCGGCTGGCTCAGCGAATTGAACAGAATGGCCGAGATGAAGAAGATGATCAGGATCACGATCACCAGCAGGAAATACTGGCTGTTGTCATCCTTTCCCCAGCTCCAGTAGGCGTTATCATTCTCAACGGTATACCCCATAGGCAGGCGTTTGCGCAACACTTCGATATCTTTGTCCAGCAATTTACGCCCCTGCTCCGAAGAACCGATATATTCATATTGCAGACACAGACGGTATTGCTGGTTTTCCTTGGCAATCTGTTTCGGTGCCTGTCCCTTGGTAAGTACAGCCAGATCAGATAATTTATACGACTTACCATTGACGGTGAACGGTACCGACATAAAAGCCCATACGTCATATTCACTGCTCTGACGTGACGACAGGCACAAGCGCTCCAGACTATTGTCATAGAGTATCTCTCCCGCTATCTGATCACGCATGAACACCGGTTGTAACACGGCAAACAGTTCCTGTGCGGTCAGATTCTCCTCAGCCATCTTCTGTTTGTTGAATTCCAGGCTGAATTCAGTATAATCATCCTTCCACCATGAGAACTCGGAATTGATATTTACTTCCTTGATACGCCGGTGTGAAAGAAGCTGCTTCTTCATTTCTTCAGCCCAGAAACTCAGCTCGTCATAGTTGTAGCCATACATCTTCACCCGGAAACTTCCGGCCGACTCGCGCACATCATTGCTGAATCCCTGATCCTGCAAACCATAGACTCCCCAGCTTCCTCCACCCAGAGCCAAAGATTTGCTGATGACGTCCGATTTCAGTACATAAGGGAATCCCGTATGACTGTATTCTTTTTTGAAATATACCTGAATACTTGCCCGGCGGGCACTGTAGATGGAAGTCTGAAACTGCTTGATCTCCTTGAACTCACTCAGAAAGGTTTCCATCTTACGAATCAGCACATCCATCTGCTGAAGCGTACTTCCGTTGGGAAGCGTGGCATTGATGTAAAGCACCACCTCACTCTCGTCACGGTTAAAGTAACTTCCATCGTATACCTTCTCGGCGAACAGACGTAAAGAACCGCCCAGCACCTTATCTACAATGGGTTTCACATCTTCCTTATAGGTATTGTTATCAAAAAGCGTATTATACCATTCCGCCCATTTCCCCTTCTTTTCCGCATCTTCAATTTTCTCGGGAAGCATAAATACCGGAAGGCCAAATCCCAATACCAGCACAAAAAAAGCAAATCCCCGATATCTGCTCAGCAGAATGATCATTTTCCGATAGAAACGTGTGAAGTACACCGTCCCCCGTTTTACCCACATACGGGCGTGTCTGGGCTTTCCTTCGGCCAGACCGATCTTCTCAATCATCGGAGGAACGAAGAACAGGGCAACCAGCAAGGATATACCCAGGTTGATAATTACCACAGCTGCAAAGTCCTGAAGGTTCAGACGGATCTTCTCATCCAGGAAGAAGATGATCACCAGTGCACCGATCGTGGTCAGCGTAGCAGCCAGAACCGACATGAATGCCTTCAGGTTGCGTCGCCGCAGGATATGATCGGTCATGACAATAATATTGTCGATCACCAGGTTCAATGAAATAGTAATACCGGCCAGCGAATAGAGCTGAATCTCCAGCCCGAAAGCGTAATAAAGGATGGCAGCCACAGCAATATTGACCGACAGTCCGGTGATGATCAAAAAAAGATAGCGCAGATTACGGGTGATAACTGCTACAAACAATAACAGAATCAATACGGTTATTCCGGTTCGGAAATAAATGGTATCCAGTTCCTTTGAAATGTATTCCGTAGCATCATAACTGGTATGTATCTCATATCCGGCCGGCATGGTTGCCTCCACCTCGGCAATCACTTTCCTTACATCCTCAGCCAATGTCAGCTGGTTAGCTGTCTCTGAAGCCGTAATGGAAAGATATACCGAGTTCAGACCATTGATGCGGTAATAGGACGTCGGCTCTTGTTCGGAACGGATAACTTTCACAAGACGGTCAAGAGGAAGCATGCTTCCATCCTTGGTTTTCACATAAATCTCAGATGGAACAAATCCCTTCGGGTTTCCTTCCGTAGTACGAACCAGTCTGATCCACTCTGTTTTACCGGCAGTCTCCAGCTCACAGATGCCCAGAAACTCCCGGCCATATCTTTCCGATATAGCTGTCAGAATATCCTGAACACCGACTCCAATACGTTCCAACTGCACATTATCATATACAATCCGCCATTCCATTGGGGTAGCACCGCTAAGTTCTACCTTATATATTCCATTCAAGGCGGCTAGTTGCGGCTTGATATGTTCCTCCCCGTATCTCTGAATCACAATCGGTGTGGCCGGAGCATTCAGCGTATAAGTCATGAAAGGCCGCGATGCGTTATCATCACTCCGCTGCGTGGAAATAAGCGGATAGCTCACTCCCTCAGGAAGTTGCGGCCATAATTGTCTGACTAATGTAGACACCTCAAAGCGCGTTGCATCAATATCTGCGTGCTTATCCAGCGATATTTGTATATAACCGCTTCCGTTGTCGGAAGTGGAAGTTATGCTTTTGATCCCGTTCACCCTGGACAGTATGCCTTCCAGCCGACTGGTTACTTCCGTCTCTACCACTCTTGCCGAATTGCCGGGCATCGTAAAAAAGACGGAAAGTCCCGGCATATTGCGGGAGGGAGACAGCTTTACCGGCAAAAGAGGTGCCAGTGCCAATCCCACCAGTGACAGGCACACGAATGTGACTATTAAGGTGAAAGACGACCATGTTGCAGGTTGCCTGTTTTCTTTTTCTCTCATAGTTATTCAACTATCTTCTCAGGTTATCGAAATCAAAACGTTCGGAAAGTGACATACCCGACTCAAAATCAAATAAGGTCAGCTTGCGTATCTTATAATAATTCAACCAATAATTCTGCATGGCCTGAATATAGTTTTTCTGGGCTTCCTGCTGACGGTTCAGGGCAAGTGTCAGACTGTTGATGTCTGCCTTTCCGATAATAAACCGCTTACGGGTCTGATCATATGCCAGTTCGGCAAGGTCAAGTGCTTCTTCAGCACTGGCTATCAGGTCCTGCTGCACACTGAAATCACTCACCGTCATCATAACATCTTCTTCCAGACTGATTTCTTCCTGACGGGCAGCAATCTTCACAACATTCAGGTTGTTTTTGGCCATATTATATTTGCCTTTGCGTACTCCCCAGTCAATCAGAGGAACAGATACGGTGAACGAAACCAGATCCTGCTGAAGCAGGTTACGGTAGGCCGCACTGATGTTATCCGCCACCTGGTTAAAGCCCACACTGGCATTGAAGCTGGCATTGAAGCGGGATTCCTTTTTTGTACGATCCACATCTCGTTCGGCTTCCAGAACATTCTGGCGTTGGGCCAGATAGGTAGGATTGTTTTCCCGGGCAAGAGTCATGGCATGATCTGCAGAAACATCAATATATCTCGGACGGGCCGGAAGATCTATCTCGATGTATGAGTTCCGGTCCAGGTTCAAGAAGGTGGCAAGGGCAGACATGGCACGCTTTCTCGTAATCTCAGCATTGCGCAAAGTATTTCTGGCATTGACCTTATCCAGCTTCAACGTAAGCAAATCAGCCTGGGAGATCGCAGCAATCTTCTGGCGCTGTTCTCCGATGGCATACAACGTATCCGTCGTAGCCACGTTATCCAAGGCCAGTTTATAGTCCGCCTGTGCCATGGCAAGATCAAAGAAATAAGTAACAGCTTCTTCCGACACACTCTCAGCATTATACAGATACTCCTTCTTGACTTTCTCAAATTTCAGAGGTTCAATCTTCCTGTCCCATCGGAAAGCATTATATCCAAGTAAGTCCTGCTGATAACCGATACGGAACGGTACGGTAGAGAACTGAGTGGATTTGGAATCTCCAAAGTTGCGCATATAATCCAACTGTGTATCTACATAGAATGTACCTCCGAGAAGATCGAAGTTCTGTGCCAGGCTCAACCCTGCGCTCGCACTCAGCATCTGCTGCTCACGATACACATCAACATTCTCCTGAGAATCGTATCGCTGGGTAATGTATCTGTAGTATTGAGCCGGAGTCATGTTCAGGGTAAGGCTCGGCAAACGTGCAGCCTTGTAGCTGCGATACTCCCAATAGCCGGACAAATACATGTTCTTATAGCGGAAGGCTGATAATGAACTGTCATTGGCCATGGCAATAGTTTCTTTCAGATCCAGCCTCAATACGCTTTGGGCCTGCACCCCTGCTCCGCATAGCGCAAGCAGGAAGCATATACTAATTTTTGTGAGTTTCATGTTTTCTATATATATACCAGTAAATCAAAGGAATTATAAAAAGACTTATAAAAAGCCCTACCATCATGGTGCCTATCATGGCAATGGAAAGCGGACGCTGCATTTCTGAACCGAGATCAGAAGTGAAAAGCAAAGGAACCATGGCAAACACGGTAGTCAGGGTTGTCATGATAATTGCTCTCAGTCTTCTGTGGCCGGCAGTATGAATGGCTTCCAGCAAAGGCATTCCTTCCTTCCGCAGTTCGTTGATCGAATCCAACTTCAGAATGGAGTCGTTGACAACAATACCGCAGGAAACAATGATACCGATAGCCGACATCAGATTCATGGTATGTCCCGTCGCCCATAACACTACCAGTCCGAAAGCTATATCCATCGGAATTTCTGCCAGCACTATCAAGGGTTGCAGGAAGCTTTCAAACTGGGCACACAGGATAAAATACATCAGCAGAATCGAAATGAAAAGGATCACAGTCAGTTCTCCCATCATCTTCTGGTTCGAAAAGAAGTTTCCTCCGAAACTGACATCCCAGTGGCTGTCCTCATCTACAGCCTTTCTTACGCCCTCTATGGCTGCCGGTACATCCGCAACCTGATAGAAATTCACGGGTATATATTCCCCGTTACGTCCGGCAGTGATTTCCTTCAAGTCCTCATCGGAAACAATTCTTACAAGCTCACGCAAAGGAATATATTTCTTCTCCTGAGTCGTTTTATCACCGGAAGTTTCTACCATAGTTTCTGCCAGAATGCGGTTCACACTCATTTCCCGTCCGGCTATACCAATGGGAAGATACTGCTGATACGAACGGAGCGTAGAGACCTGATTGTCTTTCAAGGCTGTCCGCAGCACTTTTACCACATCATTATAGTCAACATTATAAATAAGCAGCTTGTTACGGTCTATTTCCAGATTAAGCTGACTTCTGAAAGGAGTTCCTTCCGGCGTGTATCCGGTTTCCTCCGCTATACGCTTCTCAATATTTCTGACATCATCTGCTTCAGGCATTGAAGTACGGTCAGACGAACGAAGCTGTGCAACCAGATCCGGTTCCCCGGTAACGAACAATTTTTCAAAGATTGTCACTGGAGGAGAGAATGTAACAGTCGCCGCAGGATAATCCTGATGAATATTCTTGCTGATCATCTCGGTAAGAACAGGAATCTGCTCAGGTTTCTCTGTCTTGAAATACAGTTCCGCCTCACCGGAAGCCAGCTCATTTTCTGTTCCTAACAGATAGTCCTGCATTCCCACCATAAGCCGTATGTTCTTCCACCAGACTATCCGTCAGGGCCAATAAAGCATTGACTCTTCGGTGGTTCTCTTCCACATGAATGTTTTCATTCCATTCGATACTGACTACGGTCTCATTCTGATCAATCTTCGGCATACGTTCCTTTTCTATGATCCAGAACATAAATACACACAATGGCAATGAAAACAATGCCAGGGCAAAATTAAGTTTGCGATGGGAAAATACCCACTCTATACCCGCATCATAAAATTTTGTCAGCCACTCATTCTTCAGCAAATTCTTGAAATTGGCGGTAAACCAGTTATGCTTTCTGATTCCAATACGATAAAACAGCATATAAAGAACCGGAAGCAGCATAATACCTGTGAAATAAGACACCATCAGTCCGGAAGTAATGGAAAAAGCCTCATCCATAAAAATGGCACCGGCAATTCCACTCATAAAAACCAAAGGTACGAAGACAGCAATAGTGGTCAGTGAGGAACTGAGCATCGGAGTAATCATTTCTGAGGTTCCGGCTACTGCTGCACGCCGTAACGAATATCCTTTCTCCCGATACTGAGACACATTCTCCGTAACGATAATTGCGTTGTCAATCATCATACCTACGGCCAGAATCAGACCGGAAAGTGAGATGACATTCAAGGATATGTGACAGATATAGAAAAAGAAGAAAGTAATCACAACCGATATGATCATAGTGATACCGATCACCAAGGGCGAACGTACATCACCGATAAAGAACACCGCAACAATAAAGATAAACAGGAAACCCAGCGTAAAGTTCTGCTGCAGATTGGAAATTGTATAATCCAGCAATTCCGTCTGATTGCGTGAAATACCGAACTCGATATCAGGATAAATCTCTGCAAAATAATCCGTTGTTTCCTTCAGTTCCTTTCGCAGATTATCCATATTTTCTTCTCCCTGCTTGATGATGGCCAGAGTTACGGCCCGCTTGCCGTCAGCCAGAGAACGCCCGGTTTCGTTTCGGGTTACAGTCTGTACATGACAAATATCCTTGAGCTGCATAACAAGCCCATTGCGGTTGAAATATATATTCTCAACGTCTTCCGGCGTACGGAGAATAGATGCAATGCGTATGTTATATTCATAATAACCGTCGCGGACAAGCATACTCCCCGGCTCCACATTATTTGCAGCGAGTATATTCTCCAGATCAGTGATCCCCATTCCCAGACTTTCCATCTTTCCCATATCAGGAACAATACGAAGCATCTTCTGAGGAACTCCTGTCATATCGGCCATTGCCACCTGAGGAAGCTGCTCTATACGCCGCTTCACGACGTTTTCAGCCAAGGTACACATATTCAGGAAGGCATCTTCATTGGTTTGCCTGTATGGAAGATCATTCTTCAAGGTCATGTTCAGATAGAACACCGGAATATCCGTAGCGCTGGCTTTAATGGCTTTCGGCCGTACAGCGTCCTTCGGAAGTCCGTTCATGGCTGCATCGATTTTTTCATTCACCTCAATGAAGGCAAGGTCGGTATTCGTCCCGAAATCGAACGACAGACGGATAATACCCGAACCATCACGCGTCTCACTCTTCATCTCTGTCAATCCGGAAACCTGCATAAGCTGCCGTCTGACCGGTGCCACCATCGTATTCTCCAGTTCTCTTGCCGATGAGTTTTCCCCGCTGACCTGTACGGTTATCTGCGGAATATCCACATCCGGAAGCAACGATACAGGCAAAGAGAAATAAGTCACCAGTCCCACAATAAAGCAGGCGGTAAATGCCATCAGTACCGCTATCGGCCGTTTTATCAGAAATTTTACCATATACAAAGCGTTTAAGGTATCACTTTAACAGGAGCTTCATGTGCAAGATTGACATTTCCGGTTACAATGATCTGTGCTCCTTCTTCCATTCCATCGCCTGTCACAGTATATTCCGTCATATTCTCCAGTCCGGTCGTAACATAATTCCACATGGCTTTTCCGTCTTTAAGAGTAAATATCACCTGCTTTCCGGTACGCAAAACTACAGCCGTCTTAGGCACGACAAACTGATCAGGAACAGAACGCTTTACACTGACTCTCACATTCATGCCGTCAAACAGGCGGATATTTCCGTTCACCTTTGCCCTGACACTGACCAGTCCGTCCTCATCTACTAACGGATTGATCTCAGAAATAGTACCGCTGCACGTTCCCGACGCATTGGCAAAGGAAGAGACCTCTACCTTGTCTCCTCTTTTTACAAGAGGCAACTCGCTCTCCAAGACATGAAAACTGACCTCCATGCCACTGCCTCCAATCACCCGGCAAAAAGCTTTGGTTGCATCAGGACGATTAAATCCGCGAGTTTCAAGGTTCGCAATGACTCCATCAAAAGGTGCAGTCAATACCGCATGGTCCAATTCATATTTGGCCAGTTCATAGGCAGCATGGCTCTGGGCATATCCGCTTTTCACTTCAGCCAGCTTCACAATATCCTGAGGTATTTCTTGCATTTTGTCCAGCGAATAGCCCTGTCCGATCAACACGTCCTTCATTTCCAGTTCAGACTGACGAAGGCTGACTTCAGCTTTTTCCAGACTATTTTGTAAGGTAAAGAGATCCAGCTCTGCTATCTTTTGTCCTTTCCTGACTACATCTCCATTCTTCACATAAATATGAGCAACAGGTTCCGATGTCACACGAAACGATAAATCGGCATATTGAGAGGCAGTCACCTTTCCATTACTTACCAGTTCATGCTCAAAGGTGTTTTTCTTTAAAGTCATTACCGTTACTTCATTTACTTGGGCAGGAAGAACTGTTTCCACCCCTTCTTTTTCAGGAGCATTCTGCTTTTGATCCTTACATCCGCTGAATGCACCGGCAGCGATCAATAAAAACAACAATGCTTGTTGGCGCTTATCCATAGTAGATATCTTTTGTTAAATTAATATGTTTTCAAATCAAATGATCAATATGTCTAATCCGTGATTAAGGTCTTTCTGATTCGTCAGATACTGCAAATGTAGGATATATAAACGAAATATCCAAATCAGGCAATGGACATTTCCCGGCCGATAACTTCATATTTTTCAGCATGATAATCATAA
>NZ_EQ973635.1:222869-256768 GCF_000157915.1 Phocaeicola coprophilus DSM 18228 = JCM 13818
CATAATTAAAAAAACTCCATAAAGGACAAAACTTTCAATTTCCGGTCTAAACTTAAGTTGTCCGGCTTTTGCAAAGTTTGCCGGAAAATTATTCATAACAAAAGTACTCAAAAAAACATCCACTGATTTCCTGAAAAAAGTCTGAGCTGACGTTCATTTCTAATTATCAATTTATTAAAGGACTTTTTCTCAGAAAAAAATCAGATTTCTCAGAATAGTAAAGTACATATTTCCCGATCAGCAGGAAGAAAATATAATAAAAAAAGGTATCTGAACGAAAAGATCATTCGCTCAGATACCCGCTTTCATTCAACCATACGGACTCTTAATCCGCGGAAAGATATTTACCTGTATTAATAAACTTCCACCTTTGCAGCCAAAGCTTTACATTTGTCACGCAATGCATCCAGATCACCATCATTCTTATCGTAGCAAACGACAACTCCCATTCGGCGGTTCAGTTTAGTATATGGCTTACCGAAGATGCGGAGATAAGTGTTCGGCTGAGAGCAAACCAGCTCTTCACCTTTGTAACGTGGAGTCTCCTGACTGGCTATTGGTGACAGAATGACAGCGCTTGCCCCGATGTGTTCCTGAGTAATTCCCGGAATAGGCAGACCCAGTACAGCATACAAATGAAGTTCAAATTCATTCAGGTTCTGCGTATTGGCCAAAGTAACCATACCCGTATCATGCGGACGAGGAGACAATTCTGAGAAATAAACTCCGTTCTCATGGCTCAGGAAGAACTCTACTCCCCACAAGCCATATCCGGTCAAGGCTTCAGTTACCTTTGCTGCCATATGCTGAGCTTCGGCCAGATGTTCCGGAGCTATATGAGCCGGCTGGAAACTTTCGCGATAATCTCCGCCTTTCTGCACATGGCCAATCGGAGGACAGAACAAAGTCGGTCCGTTCTTCTGAGTCACCGTAAGCAAGGTGATCTCACTGTCGAATTTCACAAATTCTTCAACAATCAGTTCCTTGATATCTCCCCGGCTTCCCATACATCCGTATTCCCAGGAGTAGCTCAGATCTTCAGGTCCTTTGGCAATGGACTGTCCCTTACCGGAAGACGACATCAAAGGCTTGATCACACAAGGATAACCTATCTTTTCAGCGGCCTCTTTCAGTTCCTCAAAAGAAGTTGCATAAAAATACTTTGCAGTCTTCAATCCCAGTTCTTTGGCTGCCAGATCACGAATAGCCTTACGGTTCATTGTATAGTTAACGGCCCGTGCACTCGGTACAACCTGAATGTCTTCCTTCTCCAAATGATAAAGACGTTCGGTACGGATGGCTTCAATCTCAGGCACAATAATGTCCGGATGGTACTTTGCGACCACCTTGTCAAGGGCATCACCGTCCAACATACTAAACACTTCACAAGCGTCGGCTACCTGCATCGCGGGAGCTCCCGCATACGAGTCACACGCAATGACATACTGTCCAAGTCGCTGTGCTGCGATTACAAACTCTTTTCCTAACTCGCCGGAACCCAGCAAAAGTATTTTCTTAGTCATATCTTTTGTATTTTATCGTCTGTACGGCAAAGATAATCATTTTTAAATAGAAATCCCCGGTTTTACAGCAGGAAGTGATAAGGATAATTCAAATAAGGAGCCTGTATGAACAGAATTATACCTGCGCCCAATGCCACAAACCATAAGATCACCCACACTACCTTGGCCGTCGTACTCATCGGTCCCCATATTTTCAGGCCCTGGAAAATGAGCTGCAACAGTCCAATGAACGGAATACATACCACCAGCAACAGACAAACAGCCAGCCCGACAGCCATTCCGGAAGATGAAGCCACCAGTTCCCAGTTGATATAGGGAAAAGCGTTATAGACAAAGGCCGGAACACTGATCAGAATACCTGTAGCAGCCATAATCAAGGCAAATACGGTTACAATTCCTGCAAACAGAACCGGAGCGAGACAGATGGCAATCAGGATCAATACCAGTCTCATCAAAAGGCCGACCATCTGCACGATTCCACTCCCGATCCGGTGAAGTATGGAACGGGGCTTGTCGGATCTCACATAATCGTTCACACGCTCAAAACTGTCTGTCACCGTACGTCCGATGTTTTCCATGCTGATGGTACGCCCGTGCATCTGCAACTTTTCAGTAGCCGTATGGGCCACCGGAATCACAATCCAGGCAATCAGGTAGACCAATATCAGTCCATGAACCGGAATGGCTAGAAGAATAAGAGCAATACGTACCCACATGGGATCCCAGTTGAAATAGGCAGCCAGTCCGGAAGCCACACCTCCCAGAACCCGGTCGTCCGGATCACGGAACAGACGGCGAGGTCTTTCTTCACGTCTGGTTCCGGCAGAAGATTCCGATTCCGGAGTTTCCTCATCCAGCTGTTCAGGCTTTCCCATACGTTCAATCACGGCTTCAACATTCTCCACCGTAATGACCTGTTGGCCGTTCCGGAGATATTCATCAAAGAGTTCTCCGATACGGTTCTCGATATCACGCACTATTTCTTCAGCTCCTTCTTCCCTGCGGAAATAATAACGGAGATTATTCAGATAATTATCCAGCAATACATAGGCATCCTCATCAATGTGATAGACGGTTCCTCCCAAATTTACAGTCAGTGTCTTTTTCATAATCGTTACATTAAAAGTTTTTGTCTTAAGTGATTTACTGTGTCCGAGAGTTCATCCCAGGCTGCTTCCAGATCCAGCAGGAATTCCTCTCCTTGCGTTGTCAGCCGGTAGTATTTGCGAGGCGGTCCTTGCGTGGATTCCACCCACTCATACGACAGCAGATTGTCATTCTTCAATCGGGTCAGTAACGGATAAAGTGTACCTTCCACCACTATCAGTTTGGCTTCCTTCAGCTTCTGCATAATGTCAGAAGCGTAGGAGGCTTCCCGATGCAGCAACAACAGAATGCAGTATTCCAGCATCCCTTTGCGCATTTGCGATTTTACATTGTCTACATTCATCGTGTTTATCTTTTATTGGTATAGCACAAATATATGCATTATTTAAATACTATGCAATACATAGTACTATGTTTTATTGTTTTTAACGGGGAATTTCCTTAAAAAAACGAGATAAGATGTATATTCGCAGGTGAATCACCAATGAAAGGAGGACCTGATGATTACTACCAGAAAAGCAACAACAGCTGATATTTCCCTGATCAATGAACTGGCAACGGAAGCATTTCCCTATACCTACCGCGAGATACTGACTCCCGAACAGATCGATTACATGATGGACTGGATGTATTCTCCCGAAAGCCTGAGACGGCAAATGGAAGAAGAAGGCCATCACTATTACCTTATATATAAGGACGGACAGGCAGCCGGCTACGTCTCTATCCAGCAGGAAGGCGACGACCTGTTTCACCTGCAAAAGATTTATGTACTCCCCGCTTTCTGGAAGGACGGACTGGGACGAAGACTTTTTGAAGTGGCCGTTAATGCCATCCGGGATCTTCACCCCACCCCTTGCCGCATGGAACTGAATGTCAACCGCCATAATCCTGCCAGAGGATTCTATGAGCACATGGGCATGCAGAAAGTGCATGAAGGAGATTTCCCGATCGGAAACGGATTCTACATGAACGATTACATCATGGGAATGGATATCCTGCCGCTTCCGCAGAAAGACTGAATACCCTCAGGATTTCCCGGAAAAGACAGATGGCTGCAGGCAGCTTCAACAAGCTTTCCTGCAGCCATCTGTCTTTTTCCGAACTGATACGGTCCGCTTATTCTTCCCAAACCAGATAAGCAGAAACCAGCCAGTGGTTCAGTTCATTTCCTTTCACCGGCTGGGCTTCCGGAATGCTGACCGTAAAGGTATGTGTACCGGCTTTCAGATCGCCGAGCGCTGCTGTTTCGGGAACAACGTCACTGCCCGGGCACCAGTTGGAGCGGGACAAATCAGATGAACCCAGCGGCTCTTCCACTTCCTTCATGGCATATCCTTCCCCATCAATATAAGAAGCCAGACGCTTCACCAGCCAAACTCCCGTACCGGGATTGAAACGGCGGAATGAAGCACAGTCGTCACGCCAGGGAATGAAATTCAGTGCTTCCTTACCATCCACGGAAACAATGTTCTGTTTCTGCACGAACTCGTCGCCGCCGCTATGGCCTCCATGTCCGGTTACGATGTATTTCAGTTCCACATTACGCGCATCACGCGGCAAAGTGAAGTCCGTTGTCACCGCACGGCGGGCAAAAATGTCGGGATACGTCTGTCCGATGTAATACACGGTGTTCATCAGCGGAGTGATATGACGCTTCAGCATCACGTCATTGGCCAGCTTGCTTTCCTTGATATCCAGTTCCATACTGACCACATATCCTTCCGGAGTCCAGGTATCAATGAATACACCCACATAGGCTTCTCCTTCGAGCAAAGGATAAAGCTGCGTAATGTCCTGCTGCCAGGTAACGGATTTTTCCCAGTGAGGGATATAGACCGGACGGCGGGTTGCCGACAAAGAATCGTCGGGCGCACTGAAGTGTCCCACCCCGAAAGGCGTCATAAAACGCATCAGTTCCACCGTAGGAAGATAATCCTTGCCCGGAACAATACCGATCATATTCTCATATTTGGTGCTGTCCACTTCCGGAAACTTCTGCTTTCCTTCAGCAATGTTCAGCAGGTTGATGACTGATTCCTTCGGCAACACAAAGACAGAACCCGACTTGTCCCAGCGGTCTCCGTTGGAAGCCAGTTCTACCTTTATATCCACATCAATGTTACGCTGGTACTTGGGAAGCGTTATTTTCTTCAACAGAATACGTCCGTTCACCAGACGCATCACTCCGTTGCTGTCCGGAGCCGTATAATTGGCAATCGAATCGGGACAGAAGCGCACCCGCTCCTGCTGAAACACCGTCAGGTTACAGTCGCCTTGTGCAGGATATTCCTTCGGCCCGCACGCCGCAAAAGAAAGGGCTGCCACACCGGCCGCCACATAAGGAAGAACTTTTTTCCACATAAATTTACTTTCTGATCTATTAATTTATTAAAGAGTGCCCGGAACCCGCCGGACATCGGTTGTCCATTCTTTTTTCAGCATGAAAAAGACCGGGACCAGTCTGCCGCACACGGAATGAACCTTCCGCCTGTACACGGACAGACTGACTCCGGACTTTAACGAACCTCAGGAAGCCATTCGCCTCCCCGAAGTCAAAATTACTGATGCTGTTCTCTCAGCAGGTCGTTCACCGTCTTCACCGGATTGAACGTGCTCAGAGGAACTTCTACAAATACCGTATTCCAGTCGCTCATCGAACCGTTCCACAAGCCCGGAAGTTCCAGTGCCTTCAGTTCCTTGCCGCCCTTTGACTTGTAGGAAATGAAGCCTGTTGCCTTGTCCACATAGTTCAGCAAATTGAACTTATTGCCCTTGTAGTCGCGTACAGCGCAGACCAGATCCACCGGATTGAAGTGAGTTCCCTGTTCGAACATGGCTTTCTTTTCAGGATCTTTCATATCAATCTGTGAACTTTCCAGAATCTGCAAGGAAACAGTTCCATCCGGATTATAAGCCAGGAACGGGCCACCTCCCGGTTCGCCTACGTTCTTCACCATACCACAGACACGCATCGGACGGTTCAGCTTCTTGCGCAGGTAAATCACCAGGTCCGCATCCTCCAGCTGCTTGAGATCGGCACGGCGGCAGCGCAAGTCACGCTGCACGAAACGGATAATCTCTTCCAGCTGATCATGGCTGTAATGTCCGCCATCCAGCAAGCGCAGGTAATCGAAAGCCTTCGCCTGCAAAGTTACCAGCACGCCGGCCAGCAATTTCTTGTAAGTAACGGTATCACCTTTCAGACGGTCGGGCACCACATTATCAATGTTCTTGATGAATACCACATCAGCATCCAGGTCGTTCAGGTTCTCAATCAGCGCACCGTGACCACCCGGACGGAAGAGCAGTTTGCCCTTGTCGCGGAACGGCTTGTTCTCCATGTCCGCAGCCACTGTATCCGTACTCGGCTTCTGTTCAGAGAAACTTACATGATAACGAATGCCATACTTAGCCTCATATTCCGCCACCTTGGCATCCACCAGCTGCTGGAACAGCTGACGGTGTTCCGTTGATACGGTGAAATGAACATTGGCTTCTCCACTCTTTCCGGCTGCATAAAGCGCACCTTCCACCAGATGTTCTTCCAACGGAGTACGCACACCGTCTGCATACCGGTGGAACTTCAGCAAGCCCTTCGGCAGTGCACCATAATTCAGGCCGGCAGCTTCCAGCAGGTTGGAAACGATGGCCTTGTACTGACGTTCTTCAAGCAAAGCATTGATGGTCTTGCCTGTATTGTCCATACAAGCAGCATTCAGGTCGTTGAAGAAGGCGAAACTATGGATGTGGTCAAAGAATTTTTTCTCAAAGTCTGTAGTCGGAACATCATAATCCGCACCCAGAAATTCGAACATATTCTTGAACATACGGCTGGCCGCACCCGAAGCAGGCACAAACTTCACAATTTTTGAAGGGCCCTGCATGTAAGCATCCCATGCTTCCAGATATTTCTTCTGAGCCTCAGAATCCGGGACCATGATCCCATTGTTGTCCACGGATGCAGCTCCGGCCAGCTGCAGGAACGGGAAACCTTTCTCAAAACAAGCCAGCTGTTCGGCTATCTGTTCTTCGGTAATCCCTTTCTGTTTTAATAACTCTTTGTCTTCGCACGTCAACATACGCTAGTATATTTTTAGGTTAAAAATGAATTTCATCATCGAAAGATATCCAAAAGTATAAAAAAATGCCGAAAGTTTATAGCAAAAAGGAAGAAAAAAACTAACTTTACCCTCGAAGATTAAAACAAGACATCATGGAAGAAGCACTTTTTTTTACTCCGGAGGAGCACAGACAACTGATTGCACTCTATAAAAAGATCCTGCAACTATCCGGAGAGACTCTACTAAAAGACGACTGCCACAAGTTGAAGAACCACTTGATTGCTGCCGCTTCCAGCAAAAGCATTCCCCGAAACGTGTTCGGTATGAATTCCATCATCAAGGACATGCAGACAGCCGTCATTGTCAGCGAAGAAATCGGAATGCGACGGGCTTCCATCCTGGGTATTATGCTGCATGAATCCGTGAAATGCGGATTCTGTTCCCTGGAGTCCGTGCAACAGGAATACGGAGAAGACGTGGCCGGAATCATTCGGGGACTGGTAAAGATCAACGAACTCTACACGAAAAGCCCGACCATCGAATCAGAAAACTTCCGCAACCTGCTGCTTTCGTTTGCCGAAGACATGCGGGTTATCCTCATCATGATTGCAGACCGCGTCAACCTGATGCGGCAGATCAAAGACTGCCCCAACGAAGAGGCACGCCTGGAAGTGGCCAATGAAGCGGCTTATCTCTATGCTCCGCTGGCACACAAGCTGGGACTTTACAAGCTGAAATCAGAACTTGAGGACTTATCGCTGAAATATACACAGCACGACATCTATTACCACATCAAGGACAAACTGAATGCCACCAAGGCAGCACGCGACCGGTATATCGACGCTTTCATCGAACCGGTACGCAGAAAGCTGGAAGAGGCCGGGCTGAAATTCCACATCAAAGGACGCACCAAGTCCATCCATTCCATCTATCAGAAGATGAAGAAACAGGGCTGTCCGTTCGAAGGTGTATACGATCTGTTTGCCATCCGCATTATCCTCGACTCCCCTATTGACAAGGAAAAACAGGAATGCTGGCAGGCTTACTCCATCGTGACCGACATGTATCTGCCCAACCCCAAGCGACTCCGTGACTGGCTGTCCGTCCCCAAAAGCAACGGCTATGAATCCCTGCACATCACCGTCATGGGACCGGAAGGAAAATGGGTGGAAGTACAGATCCGTACCGAACGCATGGACGAAATCGCCGAAAAAGGACTTGCAGCCCACTGGAGATATAAAGGTATCAAGGGAGAAACGGGACTGGACGAATGGCTGAACTCCATCCGCGAGACACTGGAGAATGCAGACAGCGACATGGAAGCTATGGATCAGTTCAAACTGGATCTCTACAAAGATGAAGTCTTCGTATTCACTCCCAAAGGCGACCTTTACAAACTGCCGCAGGGAGCCACCATCCTCGACTTTGCCTTTACCATCCACACCAGCATCGGAAGCCGGTGTATCGGAGCACGCGTCAACGGAAAAAACGTTCCTTTGCGGCAAACCCTGAACAGCGGTGATCAGGTGGAGATCATCACTTCGAGCACACAGACTCCGAAAAGAGACTGGCTGAACTTCGTCACGACCTCCAAGGCGCGCACCAAGATCCGCCAGACCCTGAAGGAAATTGCGGCCAAGCAGACCCAGTTTGCCAAGGAAACCCTGGAACGCAAGTTCAAGAACCGCAAGCTGGAATACGATGAAGCCATCCTGATGAGACTCATCCGCAAGCTGGGCTACAAGAATGTCACCGACTTCTATCAGGGCATTGCCGACGAGACCATGGATGTCAATACCATCATCGACAAGTACCTGGAACTCCAGAAACGGGAAAGCGAGCAGCGGGACGAAATCACTTACCGAAGCGCCGAGGCCTACAACCTGCAACAGCCTGTGGAAGGCAAGGATTATTACAAGGACGACGTACTGGTGATCGACCAAAATCTGAAGGGACTTGACTTCACGCTGGCGCGCTGCTGCAACCCCATCTACGGCGACGAGGTATTCGGATTCGTCAGCATCTCGGGAGGAATCAAGATCCACCGCTGCGACTGCCCGAACGCCAAAGACATGAAGTCCAGATTCCCCTACCGCATCGTACGCGCCAAATGGGCAGGAAAGAGCCAGGGCAAGCAATACCCCATCACCCTGCGCATCGTGGGACATGACGATATCGGTATCGTGACGAATATCACTTCCATCATCAATAAGGAGAGTGACATTCTGCTGCGGTCCATCAGCATCGATTCTCACGACGGACTTTTCTCCGGCATGCTGACCGTAATGGTAGACGATACGGGAAAACTGGAAGCACTGATCAAGAAGATCAAAACCGTAAAAGGAGTGAAACAGGTCAACAGAGGATAGTTATTCGTTAATAAACCTAATCAAGACAACCTAAATCGCACAAAAATCAGTACTTTTACAGCGGTTTAACTAAAAAGGACATAGCAATGAAAAAAATTTTTCTCAGCGCACTCCTGATTACACTGAGTGCACTATTCGTTTTTGCTCAGGGAACGGCTCTGATTAAATTTGAAAAGACGAGCCACAACTTCGGATCTTTCTCTGAAAGCAACCCGAAAGTTACCTGTACTTTCAAGTTTACCAATGCCGGTGACGGCCCGCTGGTGATCCACCAGGCCATTGCTTCCTGCGGATGCACCGTACCGCAATATCCGAAAGAACCCATCAAACCGGGAGAAAGCGGTATCATTACAGTAACTTACGACGGTGCAGGCAAGTTCCCCGGACATTTCCGCAAGACCATCACCCTGCGCACGAACAGTAAAGACGAAATCACCCGACTGGTCATTGAAGGAGACATGATGCCATCGGCTGACAAATAATACGGATCATCCCCCGGCCCCGAAAAGCCGGGTTTTTTTATGCCCGTAAAAACGTCGAATTCTTTTCATGAAAAGCCCGAGGGCTTTTCCCCTGAACGCCGAAACGTTTTTAAAAAACTCCGGCGGCTTCTGAAACAATTCCCCAAAGGTCCGGCAACCCCTTCCAGGGCATCCGGAACCAGGGAAAAAATCGTGCGGTCGATGAGCCGGAATCGTGCGGTCGTTGGGGCTGAATTATGCGGTCGTTGGAGCCGGATCGTGCGGTCGATTTTTCCCCTTCCTGCAAACCCTTCAGAACAGGCTCCTGCCCGCCTCCGTCTTCCCGGAGAAAAACCTCGCCGGAAGAGTATAAAAAAAGAGGATGCATCCCTCAGGACACATCCTCCAGTTTCTTTTACTGCAAGTGTGATGCAAGCAATCAAGCTTCAGCAGGAGCTTCAGCAGCTTCTTCAGCAGGAGCTTCTTCTGCGTTTGCAGCAGCCTCAGCTTCAGCTTTGGCAGCAGCTTCAGCAGCTTTCTTTTCAGCTACCTTCTGAGCGATTGTTTCATTTACTTTCTTTTCAGCTTCCAGACGTGCCTTCTCAGCAGCCTTCTTAGCTTCTGCGTCTTTTGCTCTCAAAGCGTCCAGACCAGCCTGTTTGTTTTCTTTCCAGGCATTGAAGCGAGCTTCAGCAGTAGCTTCATCGAATGCACCTTTAGCAACACCACCCAGCAAGTGTTTCTTCATGTAAACACCTTCGCGAGACAAGATAGTGCGTACAGTGTCAGTAGGCTGAGCACCTACCATCACCCAGTGCAATGCACGTTCAAAATTCAAATCTACTGTGGCAGGATTGGTATTCGGGTTGTAAGTACCAATTTTCTCAGTAAATCTACCATCACGTGGTGCTCTTGCATCTGCAATAACAATAGCATAGAACGCATATCCTTTGCGTCCGTTTCTCTGCAATCTGATTTTCGTTGCCATTTTCTTTTAAAATTTCTTTTTTAGTTTTTATTGATTTGAATTATGCCATCAACTCGTAATGGCGCGGCAAAGGTACGAATAATCTTTTATTCCACCAAGCTTTATCTTATAATTTACTGATTTCCCGCAACCATTTTTCCAGTTCGCCGGTCCATTGGCGCTTGTAGGGGAAGCTGTCGTTATATCCCCATCCGTGACCTCCGACAGGATAAACATGCAGACTGCTGGCCGGTACCTGATTGTTCACAAGCGCCTGAAAATAATTCAGACTGTTGGCAACAGGAACAGCCGTATCATCACTGCTGTGCATGATAAAGGCGGGCGGCGTCTGCGGTGTTACCTGAAGTTCATTGGAATATTCCCTGACCTTCTCGGCGGAAGGATTCTGCCCCAGCAGATTGATGCGGGATCCGCGATGGTTTATTTTCGGGTCCATGCTGATAACCGGATAAAAAAGAATCTGGAAATCAGGACGGGTTTCCGCATCAAAATGGGTAGCGGCCGTACTTGCCAGATGTCCGCCTGCCGAAGCGCCCATCACGCCGACTTTCTTCACCTGCCAGTCATCCGCATGACTGCGCATGACACGGATAGCCTGATGTACATCGCTCAGAGGTACCTCATCGTGTCCGTTGGGCATCCGGTAGCGGAGTACTGCATACGTTATGCCCTGACTGTTGAACCAGGCGGCCATGTCTGTTCCCTCGTGGTGCATGGCCAGAATCGAATATCCTCCTCCCGGACAGGCTACGACGGACAGTCCGTTTCCTTTTTCAGCCGGATAGACATACAGGATAGCCTCCCGGGTATTCTTGGGATAATCCGGATCCGTCAGATCTTCCTGCAGGATGCCGTTGTCGTTAGGGGCACCATCAGGCCATAATTTAATCTCAATTGCTTTCTGGGCAAAGAGAGCGGCCGGAAGGAGAAACAAAAGGAAAAGCAATGACTTTTTCATACGGCAAATACTTTTCAGCGTTTATTTTTTCAGTTTCATGCTTGCTTTCACCAGATAAGTGATCAGCAGGATATAAGCCAGCAACGATACGATCTGACTCATCGGATTTGCCAGCCAGCTTTCGTTGATCAGATTGATTTTACAGTAACGCATAATGGCACTTACCACACCCATCAGGGCACCTCCGGCAATGAATCCGGAAGCCAGCAGGGTTCCTTTCTCACCACGTGCACTGTTCACTGCTTCGTCCTTGCTGCGGGTTGTGACATACCAGTTGACAGCACCGCCGACCAGCAACGGAAGGTTCAGTTCAAGAGGAATGAACATTCCCAGCGCAAAGGCCAGTGCAGGCACTCCGCAGAAAGTCAGGATCAGAGCAAGCAAGGCTCCGGCTCCATACAACAGCCAGGGCGCTCCCACTCCATTCATCAGCGGATCAATCACAGCCGCCATGGCATTGGCCTGCGGGGCAGCCAGCTGTCCGCTCGTAAAGCCGTATGATTCATTCAAAACCATAATCACACCGCCTACGGTAGCAGCCGATACCAGAGTTCCGAGGAACTTCCAGGTTTCCTGCTTCTTCGGGGTACTTCCCAGCCAGTAACCGATCTTCAGGTCAGTGATAAAACCTCCGGCCATGGAAAGAGCCGTACATACAACGCCTCCCATTACCAGGGCAGCCACCATTCCTGTCGCTCCGTTCAAGCCAACAGCAACCATGATAACCGATGCCAGAATCAGTGTCATCAGAGTCATTCCCGATACAGGATTGGTTCCCACAATGGCAATCGCATTGGCTGCGACCGTTGTGAACAGGAACGAAATACCTGCTACCAGCAGAATGGCTACCACTGTATGCAACACATTTCCCTGCATTACGTCGAAGTAGAAGAACAGCAGTACCAGCAACAGGGTAAAGATAGATCCGAAAGCGATGATCTTCATTGAAATATCTTTCTGCGTACGTTCAGCCTTCGCTTCAACTTTCTTTCCACCCATTTCGCGGGCAGCAAGACTCACCGCACTCTTGATGATTCCCCAGGAACGGACAATACCAATGATACCGGCCATCGCAATACCACCGATACCGATGCTCTTGGCATATTCGGAGAAAATCTGTTCGGGTGACATGTCTTTTACAGCCACTGCAATCGAAGGATTCCATGCATTCAGCACCTGATCTCCCCAAAGCAGAGAGAAACCGGGAACAATGATCAGCCAGACAGCCAGTGAACCGGCACAGATGATGGCCGCATACTTCAGTCCGACAATGTATCCGAGTCCCAGTACGGCAGCACCCGTATTGATCTTGAAAACCAGTTTCAGCTTCTCAGCCAGGGTTTCTCCCCATCCGCAGACACGGCTCGTGAAGTTTTCATTCCACCAGCCGAAAGTTCCCACGATGAAGTCATACAGACCTCCTACAAGGCCCGCCATCAGCAGCGGTTTGGCCTGATCGCCTCCCTTTTCACCGGAAACAAGCACCTGAGTACTGGCCGTAGCTTCCGGGAAAGGATATTCACCATGTTTCTCACTTACGAAATATTTACGGAATGGAATCAGGAAAAGAATACCCAGCACACCGCCCAGCAGGGAGCTGATGAACATCTGCATAAAGTTGACCGTCATTTCGGGATACTTTTCCTGCAGGATATAAAGAGCAGGAAGCGTAAAGATAGCACCGGCTACAATTACGCCTGAGCAGGCACCGACGGACTGAATCATGACATTCTCTCCCAGTGCGCCTTTGCGCTTGGTGGCACTTGACACACCCACGGCAATAATGGCAATAGGAATGGCGGCTTCAAACACCTGTCCTACTTTCAGGCCCAGAAAGGCCGCTGCTGCCGAGAAAATGACAGCCATCACAATACCCCAGCTTACAGACCAAAGGTTAACTTCCGGATAAGTTTTGTCGGGAGACATCAAAGGTTCATACTTTTCCCCCGGCTTCAGCGGCCGGAATGCGTTTTCAGGCAATCCAACCGGTTTTTCTTGTTCTTCTTTCATGCGCTTCTATAGTTTTTGATTAGTAATTTTCCTTTTATCGCGTCCAAAAGTACGAAAAATTAGGTCAGAAAAGGAATTTTTGACAAACAAAACGCACCAAAGCACACAGATCTTACGGATCCGTCTCCCTATACCTTATTATATATAAGAGCCAAAGCAGAGGCAATCTTTTCAGGAACATGCGGAA
Organism: Phocaeicola coprophilus DSM 18228 = JCM 13818; assembly: GCF_000157915.1. GTDB lineage: Bacteria > Bacteroidota > Bacteroidia > Bacteroidales > Bacteroidaceae > Phocaeicola > Phocaeicola coprophilus. Next base: position 236,534 of record NZ_EQ973635.1, read on the forward strand.
GAGGAGATAAAAAAAGAAGCTCACAAATCCTTCATTTGTGAGCTTCTTCGCTTTCAGATTCTCAGTTTTCACTGAACCTCAGCGGTGCGTACGGGACTCGAACCCGTGACCCCATGCGTGACAGGCATGTATTCTAACCAACTGAACTAACGCACCAGTATTTTTACTTTATTGCTTTCTCTCTCGATTGCGGATGCAAAGATACAACAAATTCTTTATTCTGCAATACTTCTTGCTCTTTTTTCTAAAAAAAATGCATTGACTCTCCGGGTATCCGGAAGCGTCATCCAAACAAACAGCCTGCAAAAAGGCCTGTACCATCAACTTTTTGTCATTATTCTTAGGAGATAAACAATAATTAGTTATTTTTGCGGAAAAGTGTCTATCAAACACCAAATTTCAGATTCATGAAAACAGCTATTATCAAATACAACGCCGGAAACATCTTTTCCGTCAGCCATGCCCTCAAAAGGCTTGGGGTGGAAGCTATCCTTACAGACAACCCCGAGGAACTGCTGAGTGCCGATAAAATTATCTTCCCCGGTGTGGGAGAAGCCGGAACAACCATGAAGCACTTGCAGGAACACGGGCTGGACCGCCTCATCAGGGATCTGAAACAGCCCGTACTGGGAATCTGCCTGGGCATGCAACTGATGTGCCGGCATTCGGAGGAAGGGGATGTGGACTGCCTCGGCATCTTTGACACCGACGTGAAACGTTTTCTTCCCCAACGGCAGGAAGACAAAGTGCCCCACACCGGATGGGATACCATCTCCAGCCTGCAGGATCCGCTTTTCAAAGGACTTTCGCCGGAGGAATACGTTTATTTCGTACATAGTTTCTATGTACCGGTCAATCCATTTACTGCTGCCGTGACCGACTATATCCTGCCTTTCAGCGCAGCTTTGCATAAGGACAATTATTATGCAACCCAGTTTCATCCGGAAAAAAGCGGAAGAATCGGGGAACGGATCCTGACCAACTTCCTGGAACTGTAAGATCCGGACTGTTATTTATCCTAATATCAACGAATACAGATTTTCATACCATGATAGAAATCATACCTGCCATTGACATTATCGGCGGAAAATGTGTCCGCCTGTCACAAGGTGATTATGCATCCAAACAAGAATATAACCAGGATCCCGTAGAAATGGCATTGCAGCTGGAAGCTTACGGAATCCAGCGGTTGCACGTTGTCGACCTGGACGGAGCAGCCTCACAGCACGTAGTCAATTACCGCGTTCTCGAACGCATTGCCGGACGAACTTCCCTGAAAATCGATTTCGGCGGAGGCATCAAGACTGACGAAGATCTCGTCATAGCCTTTGACAACGGCGCACAGATGGTAACACTGGGAAGCGTTGCGGTCAAACACCCGGAACGTTTCGACAAATGGCTTGCCCAGTACGGCCCCGAGAAGATTATTCTGGGAGCCGATGTCAAAAACGGAAAGATAGCCGTCAACGGATGGAAAGAAGAGAGCAATGACCAGCTGGAACCTTTCATTGATGCATATATAAAGAAAGGTGTAACCCAGGTTCTCTGCACAGACATCAGCCGTGACGGAATGATGCAGGGCCCCGCAACGGACTTGTATCACGACATCATCAGCCAGCACCCCACCCTTCACCTCATCGCGAGCGGAGGTGTAAGCTGTATAGATGACATCCGTCGTCTGGAAGAAAAGCAGATTCCAGCCGTCGTTTTCGGCAAAGCCCTTTACGAAGGACGGATTACCCTGAAGCAACTGGCAGATTTTCTCTAACCTCTAAAAAAAACGGAAAACTATGCTTGCCAAACGAATCATACCTTGTCTGGACATCAAGGACGGACAAACCGTAAAAGGAACCAACTTCGTCAACCTGAGACAGGCCGGTGACCCGGTGGAGCTGGGCAAGGCTTACAGCGAACAGGGAGCAGACGAACTGGTTTACCTCGACATCACAGCGAGCCATGAAGGACGGAAAACATTCACCGAACTGGTGAAACGGATTGCTGCGGAAATCAATATTCCCTTCACCGTGGGTGGCGGCATCCACGAACTGGCAGATGTAGACCGCCTGCTCAATGCCGGTGCGGATAAGATCTCCATCAACTCGGCTGCTCTGAAGAATCCCGCACTGATTGACGATATCGCCAGACACTTCGGCTCTCAGGTATGCGTCGTGGCCATCGATGCCCGGCAGACTCCCGCCGGATGGAAATGTTACCTGAACGGGGGACGGCTCGAAACCGACCGCTATCTCTACGAATGGGCCCAGGAAGCCAACCAGCGCGGAGCCGGCGAGATCCTGTTCACAAGCATGGATCATGACGGAGTGAAAACAGGCTATGCCAATGAAGCGCTTGCCCATCTGGCACAGACGCTTTCCATCCCGGTAATCGCTTCCGGAGGAGCTGGAGCCAAAGAACATTTCCGCGATGCATTCCTGCTGGGAAAAGCAGACGCAGCCCTGGCTGCAAGTGTATTCCATTTCGGTGAAATTCCGATCCCTTCCCTCAAGGAATATCTCCGGGAGGAAGGCATCAATGTCAGATTATAATATTTTAAAGAAACTATATACCACGCATTATGGAACTGAATTTTGACAAAATGAACGGGCTGGTTCCTGCCATCATCCAGGACAACAGCACCCGTACCGTACTCATGCTGGGATTCATGAATCAGGAAGCCTATCAGAAAACAATAGAAACAGGGAAAGTCACTTTCTTCAGCCGGACACGCAACCAGCTGTGGACCAAGGGAGAAACCAGCGGACACTATCTGGATGTAGTCAGCATCAGTGCCGACTGTGATCAGGATACGCTGCTCATCAAGGTCAATCCTCACGGCCCTGTCTGCCACACAGGAGCTGATACCTGCTGGAACGAAAAGAATGAAGCGGAAGACATCATGTTCCTCAAGGAACTGCAGGACTTCATCGACAAACGGCACGAAGAAATGCCCGAGAAATCATATACCACCAGCCTTTTCCGCTCCGGCGTAAACAAAATGGCCCAGAAAGTGGGAGAAGAAGCTGTGGAAACCGTCATCGAAGCATGCAACGGCACTGACGAACGACTGATTTATGAAGGAGCAGACCTGATTTATCACCTGATTGTACTCCTTACTTCCAAAGGGTACCGCATCGAAGATCTGGCACGCGAACTCCGTGAACGTCATAGTGAAAACTGGAAAAAACACTAAGCAGATGGAGGAACAGCCACTCATCGTCTACCGCAACGTAGACATCAACCAGCAGGAACTCGGCATTCTGAACGATGTCAATTTTGAACTTCGCCGCGGAGAGTTCGTCTACATCATCGGAAAAGTAGGAAGTGGGAAATCTACTTTCCTGAAAACCATTTATGGAGAGTTGCCCGCCTGTAACGGAGAACCCCAGGTACTGGAATACAACATGCGTGAGATCCGGCCAGGTCAGATCCCTGCACTCCGCCGCCGGCTGGGAATTGTGTTCCAGGACTTCCAGCTTCTGACCGACCGCACCGTGGAAGAGAACCTGAAGTTCGTTCTCCGGGCAACCGGCTGGAAAGACCGGACCGCCATCCAGAACCGCATCCATGAAGTTCTGACACAAGTGGGAATGGAGAACAAAGGATATAAGATGCCCAATGAATTATCCGGAGGCGAACAGCAGCGTATCGTCATTGCAAGAGCCATTCTGAACAAGCCGGAAATCATTCTTGCAGACGAACCGACAGGCAACCTTGACGTAGAAACCGGACGCCACATCGTGGAACTTCTGCGCGACATCTGCCGGCAGGGTTCGGCCATCATCATGACGACTCATAATCTGAATCTGCTGACTGAATACCCCGGAACAGTCTACTGTTGCAAGGATCATCGCCTGCAAAAAGACACGAATTTATAAAAAAGACCTAACGGGCAATCACTTTTTCCCGATAAACTCAAAAAGTCTGTTTTTTATTACTACATTTGCACGAGAAATAATAAAAAGAACGATTAACCAACAAAATTAAAATTCGGAAGGTAAAATGAAGGTTTTAAAGTTTGGAGGAACATCCGTAGGCTCTGCACAGAGAATGAAGGATGTAGCCAAATTGATTACTGACGGCGAACAAAAGATCGTAGTATTGTCAGCTATGTCAGGAACAACCAATACACTGGTTGAGATTTCGGATTATCTGTACAAGAAAAATCCTGAAGGTGCTAACGAAGTCATCAATAAGCTGGAGGCTAAATATAAACAGCATATTGAGGAGCTTTATTCCACTGAAGAGTATAAACAGAAAACTCTGGAATTCGTCAAATCCGTATTCGACTACATCCGCTCATACACCAAAGACATCTTCACCTTGTTTGAAGAAAAGGTCATCCTGGCACAGGGAGAAATTATCTCTACCAATATGGTGACTAATTATCTGTGTGAACAGGGCGTGAAAGCAACCTTAATTCCGGCTCTGGAATTTATGCGTACGGACAAGAACAGTGAACCTGACCTCACATATATCCGTGAGAAACTGGCCATCCAACTGGAAGCAAATCCGGACTATGAAATCTATATCACTCAAGGATTCATTTGCCGTAATGCATACGGAGAAATCGACAACCTCCAGCGTGGTGGCAGTGACTACACTGCATCTCTTATCGGAGCAGCTGTCAACGCCAGCGAAATCCAGATCTGGACAGACATCGACGGTATGCATGACAATGATCCGCGTATCGTGGACAAAACTTCTCCGGTGCGCCAGCTTCACTTTGAAGAAGCTGCCGAATTGGCTTACTTCGGTGCAAAGATCCTGCACCCGACTTGCGTACAGCCTGCCAAATATGCCAACATCCCCGTACGTCTGCTCAACACAATGGAACCGACTGCTCCGGGTACCCTGATTTCAAACGAAACAGAAAAGGGTAAGATCAAAGCTGTTGCTGCCAAAGATAACATCACTGCCATCAAGATCAAGTCAAGCCGTATGTTGCTGGCTCACGGTTTCCTGCGCAAAGTGTTTGAAATCTTCGAAAGCTACCAGACTGCCATTGACATGGTTTGTACTTCAGAAGTAGGTGTATCTATGTCTATCGACAACACCAAGCATCTGAATGAAATCGTAGACGACCTGAAGAAATACGGTACTGTTACTGTTGACCATGACATGTGTATCGTATGTGTTGTAGGTGACCTGGAATGGGAAAATGTCGGTTTCGAAGCTAAAGCTCTTGATGCGATGCGCGACATCCCGGTACGCATGATCTCCTTTGGAGGAAGCAACTACAACATTTCGTTCCTGATCCGCGAAGCTGACAAGAAGAAAGCATTGCAGTCATTGAGCGACGCCTTGTTCAACAACAAGTAAAAAAAGCCCTGTCAGCAACAGGGACAAGATATCAATGAAACTCTAGAAGAGCGGATGTTCACGGTTCTTAAACACCGCGTCGTCCGCTCTTGCTACATTATCTATTCAATAAAAATAAAAAACTGAACTAAGCATGAAAGGAACATTCCCTATTCATAAATTCCGCGAACTGGAAACTCCCTTCTATTATTACGATACGAATCTGCTGCGCCATACGCTGGATACGATTCGTAAAGAAGCCGGAAAATACAACAAGTTCTGTGTACATTACGCTGTTAAGGCCAATGCAAATCCTAAGGTTTTAAGCATCATCCGGGAAAGCGGACTGGGAGCCGACTGTGTAAGCGGAGGTGAAATCAAGGCTGCAATCAAGGCTGGATTCCCGGCAAACAAGATTGTTTATGCCGGAGTCGGCAAAACAGATGCAGAAATCAACCTCGGACTGGATTATGATATTTTCTGCTTTAACGTGGAATCTGTTCCGGAACTTGAAGTCATTAATGAACTGGCTACAGCCAAAGGTAAAATCGCCAGAGTGGCCTTCCGCATCAATCCGGATGTGGGTGCACATACGCATGCCAACATTACAACCGGCCTGGCCGAAAACAAATTCGGTATCAGCATGAAGGATATGGATCATGTAATCGATCGGGCACTGGAAATGAACAACATTAACTTTGTCGGTCTCCACTTCCATATCGGTTCACAGATCCTCGACATGGGTGACTTCACTGCTCTCTGCAACCGCATCAATGAATTGCAGGAAAAGCTCTATGCCCGTCAGATCATTGTAGAGCACATTAATGTGGGAGGCGGACTCGGTATCGATTATGCCCACCCGAACCGCCAGCCTGTACCTGACTTTGCTTCCTACTTCGAAACTTATCACAAGCATCTGAAGCTCCGCCCGCAACAGACACTCCACTTCGAACTGGGACGTTCTGTTGTAGGACAATGCGGAAGCCTCATCACAAAGGTGATCTATGTAAAGCAGGGAACCAACAAGCAGTTTGCTATTGTAGACGGAGGTATGACAGACCTTATCCGGCCAGCTCTTTATCAGGCATACCACAAAATCGAGAATATCACTTCTGACGAAGCAACCGAAACTTACGATGTGGTAGGTCCGATCTGTGAATCATCTGATGTATTCGGAAAAGCTATCGACTTAAACAAAGTGAAACGTGGTGATCTCATTGCCCTCCGTTCAGCAGGAGCCTACGGGGAAATCATGGCATCCGGCTATAACTGTCGTCAGCTTCCTCAGGGATATACTTCAGACGAACTGGTATAACAAAACAGCACATCTCTATGATGTGACTTTAAACGCCCAAGCACGCAGACCGCAAATCCGCAAATTCTGGAAGAGCAGTCTGTGTGCTTCTCCGTTTCACGCACATTCTTTAGATAACACATCTCGGCGTAATACAATCAAAAACGGAACAATATGACAGTAGTACCTCTTTCACCAGTCTTATTGACACTAATCATTGCCTGCTGTACGCTGTTTCTCATACAGCTGGCATTTGTGCTTGGTATTTACAACCGCATACATCAGGCCTGCAAGAAACTTTCCGGCTCTCCGGCAGACAGCAATACTCCCCTTCCCCCTCTTTCGGTCATTATCGTAACGAAAGATACCGGAAAAGTTCTGGAAGAAAACTTGTCGGCCATACTGGAACAGGATTATCCTCAGTTTGAAGTTATCGTCGTCAATGACCAGTCTGCCGGCGAAGACGAAAACATACTGAAACGGATGGAGGGAAAATATCATCACCTCTACCGCACTTTCATACCTCAGACAGCGCGTTATATCAGCCGGAAAAAGTTAGGCATCGCCATGGGTATCAAAGCCAGCCGCTACGAATGGATTGTAGTAACAGAACCCTATTGCCGGCCTGTCAGCCCCAACTGGCTACGCAGTCTGGCTTCTCATTTCACCCCCGAAACGGACATTGTGCTGGGCTACAGCAACTACTTCCCCGCCAAAGGATGTTTTGCACGGCGTCTGATCGCAGACACTTTATTCCACTCCATGCGGTATCTGGGGATGGCTCTGGCAGGAAAGCCCTACATGGGTATCGGACGCAATCTGGCTTATCGGAAACGGATTTATGAAAACCACAAAGGATTCTCAGACCAGCTTGTCTTACAGCGGGGTGAAGATGACCTGTTCATCAATTCCGTAGCCAACTCCTATAATACACAAGTAGCTGTTCATCCGGACAGCATCGTGCGCATGCCTATACCTCCTTACAAGCGGATCTGGTTTGAAGAAAAGATCGGAGAACATGTAACCGGACATCTTTACCACGGATGGGCAAGATTCAGCAACGCTTTCGAAACCTGGACTTGTGCCTTGTTTCATCTGATCACACTGGCAGGCCTGATCTTATCCATCATCTCTTTTCAATGGATAGCAACTGGTGTATTCTTCCTTTTAGGTCTTATCCGATTCATCATTCAGATGATCGTTTTCAGGAATACGGCCAAGGATATGCAAGAAAAATTGTGCTGCGTATTCCCCGTATTCGATCTTTTCCGCCCGCTCTTAAGCTTACAACTCAAGCTGCTTTACTTCATGCGGGCCAAGAGTGATTTCCTGCGCAAATAACTTTCATCGGATATTTTCCAGTCAAACAAAGCCCTTTTCCAGAAATAGCCTCCACTGGAAAAGGGCTTTGTTTGTCGGGTAAAAAGACTGACTACCCCTACTTATTAAATAATTCGAAAGTAAACTTACAGCCCACAGAAGTAAATTTTCCTTTTTCACTGCCAATGAAGATTCCTGCATCAAAAATATGGGTTGCAAAGCCATAACCCAATTCAATATAAGGATTCAAGTGTGGCATAAACAATATACCTCCGTAAATACGCTCCTTCTGGATAAACGACAGCAAACGACTTACCGGATAAAGGAGAATGAACGGAGCTTCATAAGTCATATTACCTCTTACATAATGACTTGAAGCATTATACCAGCGGCCGTCCAGTGACTGGAAGGTTCCACCTATATCATCGTTCCATCCCTGTGGAAGATTCCGGTTGGCAAAATCCACATAATCCACAAAATACAAATCCTTCTGATTCGTAAAGCATCCCATCCCTATATGATAGGCAATTGAACGTACTCCCTGTAAGCGGATCATTTGTTCGGCTGAAGCTTCGATTCGCTCATATTCACCAAAATTATTCATTATGCGGATGCCCCGCTCATAATCCACCATAAACGTAGGATAACGGGAACCGACATTTACCTTACGGGGACCATTCATGTAATAATACATGCCTGGAGTCCACTCAATCCGGATGCGAGGAGCAAAACTGTTATAATGTGAGCGTACCCGCTGTTCAACTTCCGGAGAGCTTTTAGTATAACGGCGGTGCATGGACACCCCCGTCCAGAGCCGCAAACCATTTACTATTTCAATATTATGAGATACGTTCAAATAGATATCCTTAAAATAATCAAGCTCCAGCCCATCAAAACTAAACGTACTGTCCGGCAACTGCTTCAACTGATCAAGAACGACACTACTGTAAATTCTGTTACCGTTACCCGCATGGACTTCAAAACCGGCATGCTTCCGAGGATTGTACAAATACTCCATATCCACTTTGGCATAAAGTTCTTTCTTCGTAAAGTTATATCCGACCTGAGGAGCAATACGGAGCAAACGGCCATCATGAAACAGTTTGTTATATTTAAATACCTGCCGATAAGAAATACCATTGCGATGACTATAACTGATCAATAAAGGATTTATCAATGGAGAACAATTGATACTGCCCACTTTTGACATATCGATATCATAGCTGCTGATCAGCGCATCTCCAATCTGCCCCAGATACACCAGATTCTTCTGCAACTTTGTAGGTTCTTTCTTTACCGTATCAGCTGCAATACGGCGCTGATTCCGTTCCTCCATTGCCCGATAAAGTGAATCCTCAACAGGCAGAAGAGGTTTGGGACGAATCAAATCAAAAGAATCACGGTCTGTCACCAGGCGGCTGGTATCACACGACAAAGTGTACGAATTGGACAGGTTATAATTCTTACGCACCAATCGCTTCAGGGAAGGTTCTTCCGGTCCGCAAAACGTTATTTCATTATATTGCATCCATCCGGTATACTTCATCTCCAAATGATTACCAAGAAATTTAAAATTCAAGTCCAGTTCTATTTCTTGCGGCAAATAACGAGTTGCCTCCGTATTTCCCATACTTAATGACATATTATACTGAATCAGATCATAATGCCCTTTTACATCAATATGCCGGATAGTCCACTCACCTGCCAGGATCTCCAGTCTACCTTCCAGCAATTGCGTGCTTCGATAACGTGGTATTATCTGAATGACATACAGATCTCCTTCCGAAGTATGTGAGATAGAATCCAATATATAACGGTAATGTACTTTTGCTTTTTTATTCAAAGGAGAAAGAACCTTATTCCCCATTAATGACGATGAGTATATATTAAACTTCATATAATCAAGAACGTCAAATACCTGCCCTCTGGAACTGGGAAAGGTTGTTGAAATAGCACGCACCTTACGATCATATAAAGCCGGAGCCGTATAATGTAATTCACTAACCGACTCGTGTAAGTAAGAATTTATTCCCTTCTCAAAACGGAACATAGAAGGAAGATAGCGGATTATACGGTTTTGCTTATGAACCTGAAGCCTTCCTTTCAGATACAGGTCTGCCTTGTACTCTTTCACTTCATTGGAGTGCAGAGAAGCAGAATTAAAAATACATTCCAATATAGAATCAGCAACAGCACTCTTGCGAGGAAAATTGGGAAATAAATTCTGGGCTTCTCCTGCCAATGAGCACAAAAATAATGCAATTCCTATTAGTACCTTATATATATAATATGACCTGTACAGTTTTTCCATATTTCAAGACAAATATATAATAAAACACTATTTAATCTGATTTTTTTACTCATTAAAAAGTCGAATTTCATTTTTTATTCCTATTTTTGTGCTTAATAACACGATTTTGTAACACTTATGGTAAAAAAGGAATTATCAGAAGCCGAAATTGCCGAAAGTATACCTGACTTGTGGCAACCTTTAACAGAAGAGCAACGCATACTCCTTGCTCAAAATTTTACTATACAAAAATACAAGAAGAATGAGACCATCTATTGTGAAGGGGAAACTCCTACACACTTGATGTGCTTGCTCACCGGTAAAGTAAAAATCTATAAGGACGGAGTAGGTGGCCGAAGCCAGATCATACGAGTCATCAAAAGGCATGAGTACTTCGCATACCGGGCTTACTTTGCTGAAGAAGATTATGTCACGGCAGCGGCTGCCTTTGAGCCATGCACAATCTGCCTGATTCCTATGCCGACAATCATCAGCCTGATTCAGGAAAATGCCGAACTGGCAATGTTCTTCATCCGCCAGCTATCCATCGACCTGGGTATTTCTGATGAAAGAACAGTAAGCCTTACACAGAAGCACATTCGAGGAAGACTGGCAGAATCCCTTCTGTTCCTGAAAGATACATACGGAGTTGAAGAAGATCAGTGTACACTAAGCATCTATCTCTCACGTGAGGATCTGGCAAATCTTTCCAACATGACAACCTCAAATGCTATCCGTACATTATCAAATTTTGCTGCTGAGAAACTGATTATCATCGACGGTCGAAAAATCAAACTTATAGAAGAAGACAAGCTCAAGAAAATAAGCAAAATCGGATAAAACCTTTTTTCCATAAATATTCTATCAAAAAGAGAAACGGCATGAGAAAATATTTCGATCTTTCCTCATGCCGTTTCTCTTTTTAATCTTTATTATTCAAATCTTATTGATTTAGCCGGATGAATACGACTGATCAGACAAGAAGGACCAACCAGCATTAACAGCGAAACAAGCAACGTACACACATTCAGCAACAAATAAATGCCCAGGTTCAATTCTATCGGTACCGCACTAATATAATAGTCGGCAGGATCCAGTTTAAACGGCTGTAAGAAATATTGAACAAGACAAACAGAGACTCCTATGACATTCCCCCATAACATCCCTCTTCCGATAAGAAAGACGGAAAAAGAAAGGAAAATTTCTCTGATGGACACATTGCTTGCTCCCATGGCCTTCAATACTCCAATCATGTTTGTACGTTCCAATATGATAATGAGCAATCCCGATATCATGGTAAAACCAGCTACTCCGGTCATCAAAATCAGAATCACCCAGACATTCGTGTCCAGCAATCCCAGCCAATCAAAAATCTGAGGATAAGCTTCTTCCACCGTACGGGAAAAATATCCCTGCCCATAACGATCCTTATGATTTCCCAACAAAGCAAGAACGGACTCATTCACTTCATTCAACCGGCTATAGTCAGAGACTTCAATTTCCACTCCTCCCACTTGTTCCGGCTCCCAGTTATTCAAACGGTTTACCGTATACAAATCTGTAATGAGAAAGAAATCATCATAAGCAGACAAGTTGGTACAATAAATACCAGCCACTTCCAACCGGCGTGCCCGGACATTCCCTTCTACATAGTAAGTAAACAATTTATCCCCCACTTTAAGGGACAATTTATCTGCTATGGTACGTGAAACAAGCGCCTGATTGCTGGCAACCGAGTCTGAGAATGAAGGTATCTCCCCTTCCTGCAAATGTTCCTGCAGGAAAGAAACATCATATTCTCCGGCAATCCCTTTCAATACCATTCCCTGAAAATTATCGGAAGTCATGATCATTCCCGGTTTGGTGGAATAACGTTGCACATGACTTACCAGCGGAACGTCCTTCAGAACATGCATCAAGCTGTCACCACATACCACTGGAGACATCTGATAAAGCTGGGTTCCTTCAATACCCGACAAAATAATATCTGAGCCCAGACCCACAACTTTATCACGTACCTGATGCTTGAAGCCCAAAACAACAGAAACAGAAACAATCATTACAGCCAGCCCCACGGCAATGCCACTTATGGCAATACGCATAGCAGGCTTAGACACTTCTTTCTTCCCGTCATTACTCCGATAAATTCGCCGGGCTATGAATAATTTCCAGTTTGCCATTATTCATCCACTCTTCCAGGATAGGCTTCAAGTGCTTTCCGCAAAATAAACAAGGCTCGAATCAAATCCTCTTTCTTTAAGACATACGCTACACGAACTTCATTTCTGCCTCCTCCCGGAGTTGTATAAAATCCACTGGCAGGAGCCATCATCACCGTTTCACCTTCATAATTAAAGTCCGTCAGACACCATGCACAGAATTTCTCACAATCATCAACCGGCAGCTTGGCTACTGTATAGAAAGCTCCCATCGGTATAGGAGAATAGACTCCCGGTATCCGATTAAGTCCATCAATCAGACACTTACGGCGTTCCACATATTCATCGTAAGTTTCCCGGGCGTATTCTTCAGGTTCATCCAAAGAAGCCTCAGCAGCAATCTGACCAATTAAAGGAGGACTCAGACGGGCCTGGCAAAACTTCATGACAGCCTTGCGGACTTCCGGATTCTTTGTGATCAGCGCACCGATACGAATACCACATTCTGAATACCGCTTGGATACAGAATCAATCAGTACGACATTCTGTTCGATACCTTCCAAATGACAAGCTGAGATATAAGGTGAACCTGTATAAATAAATTCACGATAAACTTCATCCGAGAAGAGGAACAGATCATACTTCTTCACCAAATCCCGAATCTGATTCATTTCACGGCGTGTATACAAATAACCTGTCGGATTATTGGGATTACAGATCAATATACCCTTGGTCCGTTCATTGATCAGTTCTTCAAACTTTTCCACTTTGGGCAATGAGAAACCCTCTTCAATCGTGGTAGTCACCGTACGTATCACGGCTCCGGCAGAAATGGCAAAGGCCATATAGTTGGCATAAGCAGGTTCCGGAACAATGATTTCATCTCCAGGATTCAGACAGCTCATAAACGCAAACAAGACAGCTTCAGAGCCTCCTGTCGTAATAATAATATCATCTGCTGTCAGATTAATATCATATTTCCGGTAATATCCGACCAATTTTTCTCTATAACTCCGGTATCCCTGACTGGGACTATATTCCAAAACAGTCCGATCTATATTGCGAATCGCATCGAGGGCTGCCCGGGGAGTTGGCAGGTCCGGCTGACCTATATTCAAATGATAAACATGAATCCCTCTCTCTTTGGCTGCCTCAGCTAAAGGCGCCAATTTTCGAATCGGCGACTCAGGCATTTCATTACCTCTGATGGATATTTGTGGCATAATTTATAATTTTAAAATAAGTTAGAGATGCAAATATAAACAATTGTTTTGAATCAAGATCTATTTTTAACCTTGAATTCATTTAGGCACATGGTTAGCTATCAAGAGTCTTACCATTTGTCAATGTTTGTTATCAAGAATTCATTTTCTAGGCTTATTCAAAAAAAAGAATTAAGTTTGTTCTGGATTAATAAAAACAAGAACCATGAACTTATACCTCATTGTATTTTCGTCCGAAATCAACAAAAAAGAACAAGTCTATGAAAATCATAAAGAACTTTTTGTCGAACTTGAAAAATACTTTACGCTTTATTTAGTCAACTATCAGGATGCTGACAGTATCCCCAGCCATGAATACAAAATGGCTTTCATCTCCAGCGGAGGTGTGGAAGCCAAAGTGGTAAGCAACTTCAGCATTTTCCCATATCCCATTACATTACTGGCCGACGGATTAAACAACTCACTCGCCGCAGCCCTTGAGATAGCAGCCTGGGTACAGTCCAAAGACATGAAAGTAAGGATTATTCACGGGCCGGTTCCTGAAATGGTCAAGCAGGTGCTGCTGCACCATCAGGCCTTTGCAGCCAGACGGTCCTTGAAAGGAAAACGTATCGGCGTCATCGGTACTCCTTCTTCCTGGCTGGTATCCAGTCACGTCAATTACCTGCTGGCCAGCAAACGATGGGGAGTCACTTATCTGGACATTCCGCTGGACAATGTTTACAATCATTACCAGCATATCACAGATGATGAAGTAGGTGTAGAAGCATCTGTTTTCGCCAATCGCGCCAAAGCATGTCAGGATGCAACGCCTGAAGATCTGCTGAAAGCCATGCGGCTGTACAAAGCCGTCAAGAAAGTATGCGAGGAAGAGCATCTGGACGCAATCACCCTTGCCTGCTTTGCCATACTTCAGGATCTGGGTATTACAGGCTGCCTGACTCTGTCCCTGCTCAATGATGAAGGTATTCCGGCCGGATGTGAAAGTGACCTGCAGTCAATCATGTCACTGCTCATGATCCGGGAACTGATCGGCCAGCCGGGCTTTATGGCCAACCCGACGTTCGTCAATTCCCGACAGAACGAGATCCTTCTGTCCCATTGCTGCATCCCGACCAAAATGACAGACGACTTCATCATACGCAATCATTTCGAGTCCAATTCAGGTATAGCTATCCAGGGCCTCCTTCACGAGGGAGATATTACTCTTTTCAAATGCGGAGGCGAATGTCTGGACGAATATTTTGTATCTTCCGGCTATCTAAAGGAAAACACCAATCTGATGGCTGCCTGCCGCACCCAGGTGAAAATAAAACTTCAGAAAGATGTCAATTACTTCCTTCAGTCACCGTTAGGAAATCACCACATCCTGATAAAAGGAGATTATACGGAAGTTATACAGGAATTCATGCAACAAAACAGATGTAAGGTTCGGGAATAAATCAGTACCTGTCGTATTTTTCCAATTCTTATACTTCAATTTTCAAATCAGATCTTTTATCTTTGCATGAAGAAATAATATTTAAGAAAAGAATTATGATGCACACTTGGTTTGAATGCAAAATACGTTATGAAAAAATTGCCGAAAACGGCATGACTAAGAAGGTAACCGAGCCCTACCTGGTAGACGCTCTCAGCTTCACAGAAGCAGAATCACGAATTATCGAGGAAATAACTCCCTTCATCACAGGAGAATTTACGGTTTCAGACATCAAACGTGCCAACTACAGTGAATTGTTTCCCTGCGAAGAAGATGCAGCCGACCGCTGGTTCAAATGCAAGCTTTATTTCATCACCATCGATGAAAAAAGCGGAGCAGAGAAAAAAACAGCAGCCAACATGTTAGTACAAGCTGCCGATTTACGAGATGCAGTAAAGAAACTGGATGAAGGCATGAAGGGAACAATGGCAGACTACAGCATCGCATCGGTCAGCGAAACGGCTATCATGGATGTTTATCCGTATTCAGCCGAACCCAATGTCAAACCGGAATTCCCTGATGCTGACAAAAGATAAAAAGAAATGGATATTCAGACAAACATAAAGGAGATTCTGACAGAGCTGCCTTCTGGAGTCAGACTGGTAGCCGTATCAAAGTTTCATCCAAACGAATGCATTGAGGCTGCCTATCAGGCCGGACAGCGCATCTTTGGAGAAAGCAAGGTACAGGAATTGACTGAAAAATACCAGACACTGCCTAAAGACATCGAATGGCATTTCATCGGTCATCTGCAAACCAACAAGGTGAAATACATTGCTCCCTTTATCAGCATGATTCATGCTGTCGACTCTTTCAAGCTGCTGGAAGAAATAAACAAGCAGGCTTCCAAAGTAAACCGGATCATCCCCTGTTTACTTGAGATTCACATCGCACAGGAAGAAAGCAAATATGGATTTACCTTCGAAAGCTGCCGCGAAATGCTTCAGGAAGGTGCATGGAAAAACCTGAAGAATATTTCCATCAACGGGGTAATGGGAATGGCAACCAATACAGAAGACAGTGATGAAATCCGCAAAGAATTCAAGCTGCTGCATGATTTCTTTACGGAACTCAAACAAACATACTTCCCGAACGAGGCACAATTCTGTGAAATATCCATGGGTATGTCGCACGACTATCCGCTGGCTATAGAAGCAGGAAGCACCCTGGTACGCGTAGGAAGTAAAATTTTTGGAGACAGAATCTATTAAATCATACTACCGATATGGCACAATTAACAACCACTTATGCAGGGTTAACATTACAGAACCCTATCATTATCAGCAGTTCCGGACTGACAAACAGTGCGGCAAAAATCAAAGAACTGGAAAAATCCGGTGCAGGCGCAGTCGTTTTAAAGTCTGTATTTGAAGAACAGATCAACATGCAAGCCGGAAACATGCAAGGTTATGGTTCACCTGAAGCAGACGACTACTTGGGAGCATACGTGCGTTCGCATGCACTCAATGAACACATAGCACTTATTCAGGAAGCCAAAAAGAGCTGTTCCATTCCCATCATCGCAAGCATCAACTGCTACAGCGACAATGAATGGGTAGACTTTGCCGTGATGATGGAACAAGCCGGAGCCGACGCACTGGAAATAAACATTCTCTCACTGCAAACCAGCAAAGATTATACTTTCGGCAGCTTCGAACAGCGGCATATTGACATTTTACGCCACATTAAAAAGGTGGTTAAGATCCCGGTTATCATGAAACTTGGAAGCAATCTGACCAATCCGATTGCGCTGATCAACCAGCTTTATGCCAATGGTGCGGCAGCAGTTGTCCTGTTCAACCGCTTCTACCAGCCGGACATCAATATCGACACCCAGACATTCACCAGCAGCAATGTCATGAGTACTCCGAATGAACTGGCCGACAAAATACGCTGGACTGCCATTGCTTCCAGCCAGATTCCGCAATTAGACTATGCAGTATCAGGCGGAGTTCACTGTGCAAAAGGAGTGATTAAATCCATCCTGGCCGGAGCAACGGCTGTACAGATATGCAGCGTCATCTATCAATATGGCAATAAAGAAATCGAGAACATGAAACGGGAACTTTCTGTCTGGATGGAAGAGAACGGATACGAATCCATTTCACAATTCAAAGGAAAGCTCAATGCCAGTGCAACCGGAGATGTCAATCCGTTTGAACGTACTCAGTTCATGAAGTATTACAGTTCACACGAATAAGAAATAAGGTATAACAACAAATCTGTTTTCCCCATGACACGGAATGTTTCCTTTCTTTCCTGAAAGGCAAGCATTCCGTGTCAATTTATAGACAGAGGGCAACGACAACACCTATTTTTTCGCCAAAAATATTGCAGAACCCCAGGAAAAAGGTATCTTTGCACAGATACATTCACTTTTGTGCAATTTCAAAAGCTTATTTATGGAACAAAGTTTTTTAGCTTTCATCGAAGAAAGCATCAAAAAGAACTGGGATCTGGATGCTCTGACAGATTACAAAGGCGCCACCTTACAATACAAGGATCTCGCACGCAAAATAGAGAAATTACATATTTTGCTTGCCGAAAGCGGCATTAAGCCTGGAGACAAGGTTGCCTTATGCGGAAGAAACAGTTCCCATTGGGGCGTAGCTTTTCTGGCCATCCTGACTTATGGTGCAGTAGCCGTGCCTATCCTGCATGAATTCAAGCCTGACAACGTTCATAATATTGTCAATCATTCCGAAGCACGTCTGCTCTTCGTAGGTGATGTGGTATGGGAAGCTCTGAACGAAGCCGAAATGCCTTTGCTGGAAGGTATTATCCTGATGACCGACTTCACCCTGCAAGTGTGCCGGAGCAAACAGCTGGAGTATGCACGCGACCATCTGAATGAATTGTTCGGAAAGAAGTTCCCGCGCAATTTCCGTAAGGAACACGTTGCTTACCGGCGGGATATGCCGGACGAACTGGCTGTCATCAATTACACGTCGGGAACCACCAGCTTCTCCAAGGGAGTAATGCTTCCCTATCGTGCATTGTGGTCGAACACACAATTCGCATTCGAGGTGCTGAGCCTCAAGCCCGGCGACCGGATTGTTTCCATGCTTCCCATGGCACACATGTACGGACTGGCCTTTGAATTCCTGTATGAAGTATGCTGCGGATGCCATGTGTACTTCCTCACCCGAATGCCCAGCCCGAAGATCATATTCGAAGCATTTTCCGAAGTCAAGCCTCATATCGTCATTGCAGTTCCGCTGATTATAGAAAAAATCATCAAAAAGAAAGTGCTTCCCATGCTGGAAACTCTCAAGATGAAGATCCTGCTGAAGGTGCCAATCATCAACGACAAGATCAAGGCTGCCGTACGGGAACACATGATTCAGGCCTTTGGAGGCAACTTCTACGAAATCATCATCGGAGGAGCAGCGTTCAATCAGGATGTCGAAAAACTGCTGAAAAGTCTGGACTTCCCTTATACCGTCGGATACGGTATGACAGAGTGCGGACCGATCATCTGCTATGAAGACTGGCATAACTTCAAGCCGGGATCCTGCGGAAAAGCAGCTCCGCGCATGGAAGTACGGATAGACAGCCCCGATCCGGCAAACATAGTCGGAGAAATTCTCACGCGGGGAGACAATGTCATGCAAGGATACTACAAGAATCCGGAGGCTACCCGGCAGGCCATCGACGAAGACGGATGGCTGCACACC
The DNA here is from genome assembly GCF_000157915.1 of Phocaeicola coprophilus DSM 18228 = JCM 13818. Taxonomy (GTDB): domain Bacteria; phylum Bacteroidota; class Bacteroidia; order Bacteroidales; family Bacteroidaceae; genus Phocaeicola; species Phocaeicola coprophilus. Next base: position 255,275 of record NZ_EQ973635.1, read on the forward strand.
GGAGACCTGGGTATCATGGATGCTGAAGGAAATATCACCATCAAAGGAAGAAGCAAGAACATGCTGTTAGGACCTTCCGGTCAGAACATTTACCCGGAAGAAATCGAAGACAAGCTGAACAATATGCCTTATGTTGCCGAAAGCCTCATCATCCAGGAAAGCGACCATAAGCTGGCAGCCCTGATCTATCCGGACTTTGAAGATGCCTATAAACAGGGACTGACAGATGGAGACATCGAACGTGTAATGGACGAGAACCGGACAGCTCTCAATGCCGAACTTCCGGCTTATTCACAGATTGCACGAGTTAAGATTTATCCGGAGGAATTTGAAAAGACGCCTAAAAAGAGTATCAAGCGTTTCCTCTACCAAAAATAAAGAACAGAAAATGACACAATATTCGAAAGCGATCGCATTGTTTCTGTCGGCAGGATTCCTGCTGACAGGAACAATCTCTTTAAATGCCCAGCAAAGAAAAGGCCTGAAGAAAGGACCTAACGTTTCACTGAACATCACCAACAAGAAAAAAGAACCTCACAGAACGTATTTCAATCTGGGGTTGTTCAGCAACTTTGCCCAGCTCAATGGCGTCGGAATCAATGCCATCTCGAGCATCGTACACCACAATTCATATGGACTTCAAGTATCCGGACTGGCTAACGTAACAGGCCTGAATGCATCCGGATTCCAGGTTTCCGGTCTGGCCAATGTCGCAGGAAGAGACCTGAAAGGAGTAGCTTTGTCCGGCCTGATGAACGTCAGTGGAAAAAGCCTCAAGGGCTTGCAGGTTTCCGCACTCGGAAACATTTCCGGAGCCGATATGAACGGCTTGTCATTCAGCGGACTGATCAATCTGGGAGGGAAAAAGGCCAACGGTCTGCAACTGGCCGGTCTGGCCAACATCAGCGGAGAATCCCAGAAAGGAGTAGCTGTCGGAGGTCTGATGAACGTGGCCGGAGAATCGGCATCGGGCGTCCAGCTGACTTCCCTGCTGAATGTGGCTGGCAAGCAGAACAACGGATTACAGCTGGCCGCACTCGGCAACGTGAGTGTCTGCAACAAGGGAATGCAATTGAGTACGATCAACTTCGGAGTTGAAAACGCAGGATTACAGCTGGGAGTCGCCAACATCAGCCAGACCGGCAGAAAAGGCCTGCAGGTCGGAGTGGTCAATATAAGCAAAGACAGTGCGGCTCATCAGGTTGGCTGCATCAACATCCGCCCGGACACCCGGATACAGATGCTCGTCTCCGGCGGAAATGCCAATAAATTCAATCTTGCCGTACGCTTCAAGAACCGGTATACCTATACCGTCTGGGGAGCCGGAGCCTATTACCTGGGACTGGACAAGAAAATTTCACTCAGCGGATTCTACCGGGCCGGAGTGTACTACCCTATCCTGCCTAAGCTGGAAATCAGCGGAGACATAGGTTTCCAGCATATCGAAACCATGGACAACAAGAACGAAGGCTATCCGGCACGCATGTATGCCTT
>NZ_EQ973635.1:257014-260923 GCF_000157915.1 Phocaeicola coprophilus DSM 18228 = JCM 13818
TCTGGAATACTCCCTGACACGCCATCTGGGCTTCTTTGTTTCGGGAGGATATAGCTGGACACGCACCTATCAGGGCAATCATCTTTATGAACACAAAGGAATATTTGAAGCCGGCATCGTGCTGTTCTAACCCATCAGCAGCCGGATCAGATTGACATTTTGTATATTCTTGTCCGCCACATTCGCTTCTTTGCGGGCAAGGATACAGACAAGCAGAAATTTAAAAATTATTTTCTACGTGAAGGAGTGATTCTCAAGGGAATGACTCCTTTTTTTAACACTTCAGGGAGACTCATTCCGGTGTGAAAAGGGGCTTCAACATCATCATTTTCCGGATTTCCGGAAATACAACGAAGCATTTTGGGAATTTTATTAGACAAACAGGGGAAAACGTCTAGACATTTCAGCCTGTTTCTGCCGTCAGATCCGCTGGTTTGACCAGACAATTCGGGCTGAAACAGCGTTCAAATCAGTATAATTATGCAGAATATTCCGGAAACAGTTCTTTTTTCATCCATCCGGTCTTCCCGATGAAGATTTTATCAAAAAGGGACTGTCAGTGTTCTGCTTCCTTTCGCATCACACTGACTCCCATTTCTTCGGATTACTTTCTTTTTTGATAAATCGGTATTCAGTAAAGACTGAAGCCCACTCTCCTGCCGTCTGATCTCAAGAATTCAGGCTGGCAGAACGGACTCTGCTCAATGTTTCCGGTGTCATCTGGAGAAGCGAGGCAACATATACCAGGGGCGCTCTCTTCAGGATTTCCGGATGGAGCTGCAACAGTTTGTTATAACGTTCATGAGCCGGTTCAAAGCGCAATGTGTCCGCCTTAATCTGCGACTCGATCAATGAGAATTCAAAGATTTTCCGGTACAGCAGAGCGATTTCCGTACTCTTTGAGGCTAGAGCATCCATCTCCAGCTTGTTGATTTCCCAGCCGATCGTCGGCTCCAGTGCTTCAATCATCAGGCGGGTCGGCTCCTGTTTCAACAAACTTTCCAGACACATGATCATTCCTCCTTCGTAACCGATATGTTCCGTAAGGTCTTTGTCATACTTGAAATAAAACTGACGGGTCATACCTTTTTCAATATACAGCATCCCTCTGCAGACATCTCCCTCATCAAGAATGCGTTCACCCTTCCTATATTTTCTACTCACCAGTATATCCGCAAATGCATGCATCGCCTCCTTACTCAGCAGACAATGATAATATGCGGCTATCTGACGGGCAGCCTCTAAATTTGTCATCATCATAAGCATTCCTCCATATCTTTAACTCAAGAAAAGAATATAACCTTCTTTTTATTTTACCTTTATGCGGTCGAAACCTTCTCCGAATACGCCGATCACAGCACTTTGGGAAACAAATGCTTTCGGATCTATATCCTTGATCAGACGGAAAATCGTACTGGATTCACGTTTCTTTGCCAGAACAAACATCATCTTGACATTGTTCTGGGTATAACAGCCAACGCCGTCGATAAACGTCACACCACGGTGAAGGTCTTTGTTGATGCGGTGTCCTATTTCTTCATACTTATTGGAAATGATGAAGAACTGTACGGACTGGCGGGCACTGTTGACGACCTGATCCAGCACAAAACTTGAAATAAACAAGACCACATAACCGTAAACGACTTTTTCCCAGTTGTGCAATACCAGATAACTGGAAGAAATAATTACCAGGTCACATAACAGAATGACACGTCCCAGACTGATATCGCGGTATTTGTTGACGATTGCTGCAATAATATCCGTTCCTCCCGTGCTGCCATTGGCAGAAAAAGCAATACCGATACCACTGCCGCAGAACGACGCACCCAGTACACATGCCATGAAAGGCTGGTCGTGAATCAACGAAACACCGTTGGTTATACTCTGAATCACAGGCAGAATGGAGCTCAATACAAATACGGCAAAAATTGTTTTCACACTAAACTTCCATCCCAGGATAATCAGAGACAGAACCAGCAGACATCCATTGATACCTAAATAAGTATACTGAACCGGCAAACCTGTCGCCCAATAAACAATGGAGGCAATACCAGGTACAGCTCCTGAAGGAAGATCATTAGGAAGCAAGAACACATTCCAACCTATACCATACATAATCATTCCCAAAGCGATTAACAGGTAATCTTTCATTTCACGCCAAATTCTTTGCCGGCGTGTAGTAGGTAAAGCACTATTCATAAATCTTAAAAACAAGGTTATTATAAATTCGCCTGCAAAATTACGAAAAGAATAACTTCGATTGCCTTTACTCCCTCTTTTTTTTTAACAAGAACATAAAAAGAAGCCGCTTCCCGATGATTCATGCCGTGGATTCTTTTTGTAAATGATATTATTTTCGTATTTTTGCAACCAAATTGACGACCAAAACGTCTGACTAAACAAATAACGACAACGGTTTCATCAAATAAATATGGCGTTAGTAAACGAACATCTGCTGAAATTGCCGAACAATCATTTTCTCCTCAATATGGAGAAAAAGATCAATACGTTCAAGGTTACTCATCCCAAGGCTCATCTGATCAGCCTGGGGACAGGAGATGTCACCCGCCCTTTGCCACAGGCTTCCATCGATGCCATGCACAAAGCCATCGACGAGATGGGATGCATTGACTCGTTTCACGGATACGCCCCGGAACAAGGGTATTCTTTCCTGACAGAAGCCATATTGAAACATGACTACGCAGCCAGAGGCGTTTCTCTGGAACCCGGGGAAATATTCATCAACGACGGAACGAAGAGAGAGGTCGGAGATATCGGAGATTTGCTGAGACACGACAACAGCATCGGAGTGACGACACCGATCTGTCCGATATATATTGTCGCCAATGTCACTTACGGGCGGGCAGGCACTCCCCAACCGGACGGCACATGGAGTAACGTTGTCTATCTGCCCTGTCTGCCGGAAAACAACTTCATTCCGCAAATCCCCAGTCAACGCATTGACATTATCTATCTTTCATTCCCGAACAACCCGACCGGAGCCGTCATCACCAAAAACGAACTGAAGAAGTGGGTGAACTATGCGATAGCCAACGACACCCTGATCATGTATGATGCAGCTTATGAAGCTTACATACAGGATCCGGATCTGCCCCATTCCATCTACGAGATCAAAGGAGCAAAGAAAGTGGCCATCGAGTTCCGGAGCTTTTCCAAGACAGCCGGCTTTACGGGAGTAAGATGCGGATATACCGTCATCCCGAAAGAACTGACGGCAGGTACACTGGCAGGCCAGCGCATTTCCCTGAATGAATTATGGAAACGGCGCATTGCTGCCCGAAACAATGGAGTCTCTTACATTACGCAACGGGCCGCCGAAGCCATCTACTCACCGGAAGGAAAGAAACAGATCAAGGAAACCATTGCTTATTATATGCACAATGCACAAATCCTGAAAGAGGGACTGAGCCATGCCGGACTTCAGATTTACGGCGGCGAGCATGCACCTTATTTATGGATCAGGATTCCGGAAAGAACAACTGCCTGGAAATTCTTCGAACAGTTGCTCTACGAAGCCCAGACCATCGTAACTCCGGGAACCGGTTTCGGACCAGAAGGAGAAAACTACATCCGTCTCTCCACCTTTGCCAAATATGAGGAATGCCAGGAAGCAGTGAGACGAATCAGAAAATGCATTTAAAGTAAAACAAGAACAACATAAAAATAAGATTTAGGTATTATGTCAAATTTAAGATTCAAGGTAGTGGAAGAAGCGTTTCACAAGAAACCTGTAGAAGTTCCATCTCCGGCTGAACGGCCTAGCGAATACTTCGCTAAATATGTATTCAACCGTGAAAAGATGTTCAAATATCTCCCGAGCAAGGTCTACGCCAAGCTGGTCGACGTTATTGACAACGGAGCTGCACTGGATCGCAGCATTGCCAATGA
>NZ_EQ973634.1:0-9703 GCF_000157915.1 Phocaeicola coprophilus DSM 18228 = JCM 13818
AGCAGGTTGTTCAGCCAGGTTGTCTTGTAGGTGGCCTGCGGACCGGCCAGCACCAGAATCTCGTGGTTCACCACCGAGCGGTCGAAGAGTGCCGCCACGCAGCCCACGAGCCATTTTTTCAGATACTTCCGGCAGTCCTCGGGACCCTGTACCGTATGGAGTGTATCGGCCAGTTCGCCGATGTAGTCCGTCTGTCCGTCCCAGGGATCCAGCCCGTCAAAATACAGTTGAAACGGATTGTAGTCCGCCACGAATTCCGACTCCAGCACATTGCGCAGGTCGGAGATCCGCACGCGGCTGTTTGTTTTGCTCATGCGTGCCCAGAGCGAGTTCACAATGTGGTCGTCCACTTCCCGGAAATCCTCTTCGCGGTTTTCGCGGGTGAAGTCCACCTCATACTTGCCGGTAATGACATTCCGGCGGAACGAACCCTGACCGCAGAGAAAATCCTCGATCTCAGCTACGCCAGCCAGCGGTTGCCGTGCATTGTCCTTTCCGGTGCTGGGCGACAGTGTACCGAATTCTTCCGTCTGCAGGTAGCAGGAGCGGAAGATCCCTGCTATGTCGCCGTCGTAACCGGTAAAGGTATTCAGCGCCCATTCCGTGGCCTGATCCTGGTCTATCCCGTAGCGGTTGAGCAGATATCCCATCCGCATGATGTAGTCGTTGTGCTGGTGCGGTTCGTAGGTCACCCCCTGCGCTTCCAGCTCCTTCCGGGCAGTGGTAACGGCCCTTTCCAGCCGGTAGTTGCGCATCCGTTTCCGGATTTTGGGAACCACCTCAGCCCGGAAGGGAAGAGCATCCGGATTGAAGAAAAGTTCCGGATCGTGGGCAAGCCCGCACAGGCGGGTTGAATTTTTGCATTTCAGGTCACATTCCACTCCCAGCAGTCGGGCATAATAGTCATTTGCCAGCAGGAATGTCGCCCGGTACTGCGCTTCCGAAGCCAGGTATGCGTTCTCGTCAAGCGGAGAGGCGACACTCTTTTGCAGGGTGTTTTCATCGTGCTCCATGCGGTAGAGAATCCGGATGCCCGCTCCGCTGATTGTGGTATAGGTGAGCAGGGTATGCGGGTCGGCAACGATCCGCTTGAGCAGTTCCGGCAGAGCAGCCTTTTCCAGGTGGTCGATGTCCACCAGCCCGACGGAAGTCCATCCGCAGATATGCCTCTTCCGCTTGCCGCCCTGAAAACGGACGGCTACGGAAAAGCAGGGACAGGAAGATTTCTCCTTATCGGCAGCAGCGGCATTTCCCTGCGAAGCGTAGTAACGGTGTTTAAGGGTGTGTAGTTTTACTGTGGGATCCTGTCGGATCATCCGGATGATTTCACTGAGTGTTGCTTCCGCCGGCAAGGTGTCCGCATAACCTTTGAAAAGGCTGAATGTAATGTCTTCCATGGCATTGATGTTTTAAAGTTTTCCACAAAGGTTGTGAAAGGCGTGTAAACCACCAAATCTTGCTTACCGGCATGGCGGTAATAAAATATAGATAAATTAAGGGAATTAACATATATTTGTGTCGAATTTTTTAAATTTAAAAAAATGACACAAAATCATGAACCCAATGCCGCCCTGGGGCGGTACATTGAGATGCTGCATCGCCGTGTGAAAGTCGACGGCAAGTTATTAACCATCCGTGAGATCTGCGACCGGGCCTCGATGAGCGCCCGCACGTATGAGAAAGTAAAAAAGGGGTCAGTACGAATCTGAACCAGTACTACGACATTTTCCGCATTTACCTTCCGCAGTTCCGTCGCTCCTCTGAGGTCTTCCGGCAACAGCTGATCCAACTGCTTGACAGTCTGGAAGATGACTATCGGGAACGGCATCCGGAGGACAGGCCCTGACCGGCAGTTCTGCCAGGTTTGCCAGGGCTGAATAAAACTTTTATAGTTAGTGCGGACAAAAATAGATCCATTTCTGTCCGCACTTTCCCCTATAAGTTTATATATAGGTTGGCAAAGCTGGCAGAAAGACTGAATTTTTGTAAAGAAGCGGATGGAATCAGGAAAGAATCTTGTATGTAAAAGGATGTTAAAGAAGAAGAGAATACCAGAAAATAGGAAAGAAATTAGTTTCTTTGTATAAATCAAACAAACTTGAACAAACCCTTATTTTGCAGCATACGGACAATGATTAATAAATTTGATATACAAAATTTTCGTGGTATTCAGGCATTTCATGTTACGGATCTGGGTCAGGTCAATCTGCTGTTGGGCTATAATAATTGCGGAAAATCGTCTGTATTGGACGCATTGTTCTTGTTTTCAGGAGCGACTAATCCCCGGTTGTCCATTTCTGTCAACTGGCCTCGTCATTACATGTCTTCTTTGGCTGACGAGATGCTCAAACTTAATTTTTATGGTTTGAATCCTGTATTTCCCATCCGTCTTTCGGGAGGATACGGGAGTCCCGAGAAAACGCGCGAACTTACCATATCCTATCAGGAGCGCGAGTCAGAAATTATGAACCTGCCTACTGATTCTTCCGGAAATGCTGCCACTAAGGATTTCAGGCTGAATCTTGATGCAGAGATCGACCGTCAGGTTTATCACAGTGATCTGCAGATCAAGGGTAATTCTACTTCTAAGGCAGAAGTCAATGCTCCGGGAGCGGAATCATACCAGGAAGAACTGAAATGTCATTATATCAGTTCATCAGACCCTTATTCAAATAATGTTGCCTTGTTCTCAGATTTGCTTCGCAATAAACAGGAGGAAGCACTTTTTGAAGACTTGCGGGAAATAGAACCTTCTTTGAGAGATATTGTTGTAGCCAATAACAATCTGATGGTAGATGTTGGTCTGGAGAAGCGAATCCCCATTCAGGTGCTGGGTGATGGAATCCGCAAATTGATATCCCTGTTTATTTACCTGTTTCAGGCCAGAGACGGCATTCTGCTGGTTGACGAGGTTGATAACGGCCTTCACTATAAGTCTATGCCTGTATTGTGGAAGTCGGTATTGCGAGGAGCTGATAAATATAATGTACAGGTGTTTGCTACTACTCATAACATCGATTCTCTGAAGGCGCTTAATCAGATGTTACAGGAAGAGTCTTTTCAAAGTATGCAGACCAGATCGCGGGTGTTTACGTTGCGTAAGACATCAGATCGTTTAACTGCTATAAAGAGCACCTATCCTCAATTCAGGCATTTGATCAACGAAGAGATTGAGATAAGATGATCAAGATATTCATAGAAAGTGGAGTGAATGCAGCCCAAAAGAAGGGCAGTAAACGGACGACCAATGAACAGAATTTTGTAGAAACATTGGTTGCTCATTATTTTCCCCATGCTGTCTTGGGTACAGATTATCTTGTTGTTGGGGTTAACGGAAAAGATCAGTTGCCCAATACACAGCCTGTTTTTGTGGAAAATACGTTGATGGGAGGTACTAATCTGATCCTGTTTGATGCAGATACCAGGAAAAATGGCGGTGGATTTGCGATCAGAAAAAGAGAGCTTCTTCAGCAAAAGGAAGCACTTGGAATTGAATTTGATTTGTTTTTGTGGCCCAATAATCATGCAGATGGTGATTTTGAGTCTTTACTTCTGCATTTGATCAATCCCAGACACAAAGGCCTGATTGATTGTTACCGGAGATACGAGAAAGGAATCAGCCGGATGAATCGCAGGCATAAAATGTATATGACTCAGGGACGGAAAGGTTGTATTTACAGTTACATCGCTGCAATGAAGAAAGATCGTACAGCGCAGACGGAATTTAGTCATGGTATCTGGTTTTTTGATAATCCGGAGTATTGGAATTTAACATCTGAATGGGTTTTCCCGTTGGTTGCTTTTCTTCGTCAACATTTCCATTAGTTTCTAAATTATGGCGAAAACGGAACATCTGAACAGCGAACAGAACATCGAGAGCATTATCAGCGCTCCGCTGGTTGCCCTTTCCAAGGCCAACATGATGATGCTGTCCGGACAGACCACCTTCCTGCTGAAGAACTGTTTCAAATACAAGGACGGGGTTTACGAACCGGAGATGATCACCATGAGTATCCAGGTGGGAGGAGCAGAAGGCAAGTCCATGACCTTCCAGATGCCTCTTATCAACCTGCTTTCCATCAACGCCCTGTCCGTAGCCAAGGCCCATATCAACTTTTCCATCGACATCACTTCGTCCGACAGCTATCCGGCCAACGGACCGACCGATATCCTGAGTGAGAAAGCTCTGTATCGCGGCCGTCTGAACGGAACGGACCGGGACGGGAAGACTCCGGTCATGAAAGGACTGGAAGTGTCTGTGGAGACCTCTTCGCAGCCCCTTTCGCGCGGACTGCTTACCGTTATGGAGCTTTACGAGAAAGCTATCCGTGCTTCCGTGCCTCTCCGGAAAACGGAAACAGAATCAGAAGAAACAAACCTTTAAAAAATAACAATATGCCTAATGCAATTCCATGTCCTTGCTGTCGGAATCCTATCTATTTCGATCTGGCCCTGCTCCTGAAAGGAGAAGCTTTTGAATGTTCCCAATGTCATTCGCGCATTTCGCTGACTCCTCAGAGCCGTCCCATTGTGGCTGAAGCCAGTGCCCGGCTGGAAGAGCTGAAGCAGAAGGCTTCCCGGCAGCTGGATGAAAAGCCGGAAAAACAATAGATGGAAAAAGAACTTTTATCAATGGCCCAGCAGTTTACGGGCCTGCCTATGGAAGATCTGATCGGCGGTCCGCTTAATGCTTCCGCCAAGGCCAATGCTGCCATGGCACTCACACAGACCAAGTTTTTGCTTGAAACCTGTTTCAACCGGGTGGAGCGTGCGCTGACAGATAAGGAAAAAGAGGAGTATAAGAAAAAATACGGAAAAGATGCTGACAGTTCAGTCAGGCATACCAGTTACGCTCCGGTAATGATTGAAATGTCGCTGGAACGAGGTGTGCTGACACCGACTACGGATAAGGATGGCAAGCCGACCACTGAAATCAGGAACTTCACCACTTCGTTCAATCTTCCCCTGCTGACCATCATACCGGTCAACTCCCTGGGAGTAAACAATGTGGACATTTCCTTTGAAATGGAGGTGAAGTCCAGTTTCTCGGAAACGGAATCTGAGAACAAGGAAACGGAATCCAGGGGCGAAGGCTCGTTCGAAAGCAAGCTGGGGTGGGGGCCTCTGTCGGTTTCCATCAAAGGATCTGCCAGCTATTCTTCACGCGACTCTTCCACCCATGATACACACTATGAGAAGAGCAACTCTGCCAAATATACGGTGAATGTCCATGCCGGACAGCTTCCTGTTCCCAAGGGGGTGAATACCATCATCGAAGCCTTTACACAGGCTATCCAGCCGATTGAGATGCCGGCAGAAAAGGGTGATGAAAAATCTGAATAATTATTACATTTCTCGATGAGTCTATTGCTAAATAAAATTCTTGATTGTTTGCAGGATAGACAGCTTTTTAATCCCCAGGCTATAGGGCTAAATATGAGTCTGCCTTTGAATTATTCTCCTATTAATTCAGGGAATATAAAATTTGTAGAATTTCTTCTCCCTGGCTCACGATACTCTGATCCAGTATTGTTTCTTCCTTATGTTCCAGGATGTATTAATGCCTGTGTCTTTAATGGAAGACAGGATATTGTAAGTGCTCCATTTTCCGGATGTCATTTAGTTCTGTTCCAGTATACGAAAGAATGCTTTATGGAGGCAATATACGGAATGGGAAAATCTAAAATATTCTGTACGTACAATAAGTTCGGTTGTGTTAAAACCTGTCCTTATCATGCGATTTTTGTTGCTCATGTAGCTTATGACTCATACGGTACTGGAACTAATAGCAGTAAGAATATTTGGGAGACTTTGAAGAATGATTCTAATTGTGAGGTGTACATTGATTATGATCCTCTAACGCCGGGAGTTGATTATGCATATAATGATGAGAAGATTTGTGGTACTCCATACGATAGGGATAGTATCGTAAATCTTTATGGGGCTATTACGTGTGATCGTAAGTGTTTTAATTTTGCAATGAAGAATAGTGGAGAGGTTTGTTTTATAAATTTATAAATCAATATCTATTTCCTAATATTTGCAAGTATAAGTATCCAGAACTGGTATCTTGACAAATTGTTCAATGTTATACTTTGTACTGGACGGAGGAAGTTGCAAGGTGTCAAAGGATTCAGAATTTTATGGCAGTAATGCCGGTGCGGATATGACTGCAACTTACCATAGTGTAATAGGAACAGTAAAGGTTCATGGCAGTTCTATTTGGAACTTCATCGAGACCTTTTTCAAAAATATCTTTAACATTACTTTGGCTACCAGCTAATGTTAAATTTAAAATTAATTAACCAAACTCGATTTAGGGTACTCAAAAGTACCCTTTCAAAAAGGTATACCCTAAATTGAGTGCTTATTTATTACATGGCATGAAATCCCAATATAACAGTAAACGAATTGTAAAAAACACATTCTTTTTATATACAAGAATGCTTTTATTATTATTTGTTTCTTTGCTCACAGCGCGTGTAATGCTTGATGCATTAGGAGCTGAAGATTACGGTTTAAATAATGTTATAGCAGGAGTTGTTACCCTTTTCTCTTTCTTAAACAGTACATTAACAACGGCAACATCAAGATACTTAACTTATGAAATTGGAACAGGGAATATTACAAAACTAAAAAATACATTTTCAAATTCAGTATTAACACATTCTATTATAGGATTCATTGTCATCATCTTAGGAGAGACTTTGGGATTATACTTTGTAAATGCAATATTAAATATCCCCGATAATCGTTTATTTGCATGCAATATTGCATTTCAAATTGTAATTATTAGCACTTTTTTCACTCTTGTCCAAACCCCTTTTAGTGCGATTATTATCTCTTATGAACGAATGGGATTATATGCATATATGGGATGTTTTGACGCTATTGCTAAATTGATTTCATGTTATATAGTGAAAATTTCTCCATATGACAAACTTATAACTCTTTCAATTTTACAAGGGCTTATTTCTCTTACCGTCTTTATTATCTATCTAATATATTGTAAAACAAGATGTAAAGAAGCTTTTTCCATCTCGCTAAGGTTTAATAAATCCATTGCAACCCCCATGTTAAAGTTTACTACCTGGAGTCTTTTAGGGTCTATTGCTAATATGTTAAAGAACCAAGGTATTAACATTCTTATCAATTTATTTTTTGGACCAACAACAAATGCAGCAAATGCGATAGCATATCGTATAAATGCAGCAATAACAGGATTTACAGCCAATTTTACCACTGCTCTAAATCCGCAGATTATTAAAACATATGCAGCTAAAGAATTCATTGAAATGAAGAAAGTTCTTTTCAGAGGTGGAAAATTTTCTTTTTATTTATTGATGTTATTGGGATTCCCCGCCATTTTTGAAACTCCATTTATTCTGAGAATATGGCTGGGAGATAATATCCCCGCATATACATCAATAATGACAAAACTGATTATAGTTTTATCAATGATAGAAACTTTTACCTATTCAATAGGTTGCGCAATCCAAGCTACAGGAAATATACGTAATTATCAATTTCTCATAAGTGGTATTTCTTTGCTAAATTTTCCAATATCATATTTATTTTACAAAAATGGATTTCCGCCTTACACGGCATTAGGAATATCTATTATTATTAGTTTTATTACGCTCATATCTAGATTGTATTTTATGAAAATACAATTATCTATTCCTCCTTCTGAGTATATTAGAAATGTTTTTTGTAAGACATTTCTTGTTGCAATAGTATGCTTACCTACTCCTTTAGTCATCTATAATATTATGCAAGAAGGCGGATTGCGTTTTATCATACTCTGCTTATTAACAACTTTTACTAACCTTATATGTATTTGGTTTTTAGGAATGCAAAAAGACGAACGATTATTCATAAAGAAAATTTTCTATAACATTAAATCAAAAAAACATATAAAAATATGAGACGTTTTATTGAATGCCTAATTCCTTTAACAGCTTGCAATCTTAAATGTAATTATTGTTATATTATTCAAGAAGGTAGACGTAAAAACGAAAAAGCAATATTCCAATATTCACCAGATACAATAGGAAAAGCACTTAGTGTATCAAGACTTGGAGGGATTAGTTTCATATCAATGACTGCTAGTGGAGAAACATTTATTTCACCTGAGTTACCATTTATTGCAAAAGAAATATTAAAACAAGGACATTTTATCAATATAACTACAAATGGTACTTTACGCAAACAAATTTCTTTTTTTTTGGAAATGACTAAAGAGTACCACGAGCATATACATATTTCATTCTCCTTTCATTTCCTTGAGCTTAAAAGAAAGAATTTAATAGAAACGTTCTTTTCCAATATTAAAATGGTCAAAGACAGCGGGTGTTCAATTCTATTACAGATAAATCTTTGCGATGAATATATACCATATTGGGATGAAATAAAAAAACTATCCATTCTGCACGTAGGTGCATTACCTCAAGTCGCATTAACAAGAAAAGAGAGTCCTGATGGTTACAGTATATTTACAAAACTAAGTGATAGTGAATACATCAAGATAGGACAAGAAATGGCTTCTCCACTATTTGAATATACCGTTAAAAATTTCAATATAAAAAGAAAAGAATATTGCTATGCTGGATTGTGGTCAGCAAAACTGGATTTAGCTACTGGCATAATGACAGGTTGTTATGGAAATGGTTTAAAACAGAATATTTTCGAAGATATTACACGCCCAATCAAATGGATGCCTATCGGTAAACACTGTTGCTTTAAATATTGCTTTAATTCATCCCATTTTATGTCCCAAGGAATTATACCAGAATTGAACCCACAACCCACGTATGGAGAATTACGAAATAGAGAAGAGGCTAAATGGTATACAAAAGAAATGAGAAATTTTTTATATTCTTCATTCGAAGATAGTAATCCATTATTAACAACTCAACAAAAACAAAAATTCAACTATTTATATTATACCAATTTGATATGGCAAAAAATTAATAACCTCTTTAATAAATATTTCCATGTATCAAAATCAACAAGAGTATTTTAATCTATTCAAAACGACTTTAGCAAAACTTATTACGAATGACTATATATTGCTGGATTTGCCATATTTCACAAATGTAGGCGATATTTTAATTTGGCAGTCAACCTTAGATATTCTTGAAACACTCCCATATAAATGTCTATATTCATGCAGCAAAGAAAGCTACATAAAGCCATCACTGCCCGCAGATGCTATCATAATATTTATGGGAGGTGGTAATTTCGGTGATTTATGGAAAAGCCATCAAGTTTTCAGGCATAGAGTCTTGACTGATTTTCCCAATAATAGAATCTTACAACTTCCTCAAAGTGTATGGTTTAAATCAAAAGAGGACATAAAACAAGACGCCGCGATATTTTCTAAGCACATTGGTGATATTACAATTTGTTTACGCGAGCAACAATCTTACGACCTAATAAAAAGTAACTATAAATCAGTTAACGTATTGCTTTTACCCGATTTAGTTTTATCATTTGATGTAAATAAATATATTAAAAAGTATAATATTCATATACAAGAAAAGAAAGAGACAGTCTTTATAAAAAGACAAGATATAGAGAAAAAAGATAATAATAGTTCTCTATATATGACTAACGTCGAGATCGCAGATTGGCCATGCATGCAAAAAAAGACAGTTCCAACACGAGTTATTGAAATAATAATTAGAATTATACATCTCAT
>NZ_EQ973634.1:9932-17316 GCF_000157915.1 Phocaeicola coprophilus DSM 18228 = JCM 13818
CGCAAACGCCTATTAGATTTCTGCTATAAACATATTTTAAAAGATATATATCTTAAAGTAGGTATCAAGTTTATTGGACAATATAAGAATGTTTATTCAACACGATTACATGCAGCCATATTAAGTTGCTTACTTGGAAAAAAAACATATCTCTTTGACAATTCCTATGGAAAGTGTTCCGGTGTGTTTAATTTATGGATGAAAAATTACTCAAATATCAAAATGATGCAATAAATTATGGAATCTTTAATTTCAATAATTGTACCAGTTTTTAATGTAGAAAATTATATCAAGAGATGTTTATTATCTATTGCGTCACAGTCATACAAAGGTCCAATCGAATGTATAATAGTAGATGATTGCGGTTATGACAATAGTATAAGAATCTGTACTGATTTTATTTCAAATTATAATGGAGAAATACATTTCTCAATTATTCATCATCAGCAAAATAAAGGATTGGCTGCAGCCAGAAATACAGGTACGTTACATAGTAAGGGTGAGTACATCTATTATATAGATAGTGATGACGAAATTACCTCTAATTGTATTACACTTTTAGTAGACGCCTTGGAACATCATCCAAATGCTGAAATTATACAAGGTAATATTAAGGCGTTGAATGACTCATACAACATTTCACGTCACATCACAATAGATTACATTGAAGACAATAATCCTTGGGTAAGAAAACAATTTTATAATATTAGAAATATATTTCCCGTTAATGCATGGAACAAATTAATCAAGAGGGAGTTCATTTTTCAAAATAAATTATTTTTTATGGAGGGAATTATTCATGAAGACCAACAGTGGATGTATCATGTAACAAAGGTTCTACAGTCCATAGCATTCGTATTCGAACCCACTTATATACATTATATAACTCCCAATTCAATAATGTCATCTTTGTCACAAAAAAGAAGTGATGAAAGTTGGCTAAAGATATTAGAAGATATATACACAAACTTTGATGGGCCGTTCTATAAAGAACAATTACTCAAATACACAAACTACCTTATTTGTCATTACAATAGGGATTTATCTGGTTATAAAGAATTATGTAAATCATATATACTACTCCTAAAGAAAAACAGATTCTATGCTAGTTATTTTTGCACAATTTTATCATTTCGCTTATTAAATTTGACGAAAAAAGAAAAAAACCGATATAGAATAATCAGCATTTTCCAAAAGCTATTTTTGTTAATCAATAGATTTTAATCAATAAAATAGTATGCAAGATTGTATTTTAGTAAGCGTTATCACTACGGCATACGATCGTGCAGATTTTCTAGAGAAAGTTACTAAAAGCATTATACATAAACGTATAAAAATATCGAAATAATTATCCTTGACGATAATGTGCAAAAGGAAGATATATGCTAAGAACTGCAGACCGTAGTTGCACGTTATCCGCAATGTACTCTCATTGATCAATAAAACTATTTGGGTGGTAGCCTTTAAGCATTCTAAAGATCATGGATATGAAGATAATAAAGATCAAAAACTTATGGTGGAATATTAATGGGTATAATTGTTAAAAAAAGGACGAAGTAAATCTTAATTTTAACCGAAATATGTGTACTAATTTAGAATGTTTTAGGTGTAATAAAAATATATCAATTTTTAAAGTATAAAAAAATAGCTATGGAATCTAAAATAAGTACTCCACTTGTTAGTGTAATAATACCAACTTATGCCCGTTCCCAGTATATCTGCAGGGCAATAGATAGCGTATTGAACCAAACATATAAGAATGTTGAAGTCATTGTTGTGGATGATAATGGAGAGAATACAGAAAACCAATTGGCAACTTTTCAAACTCTTAAGTCATACATTGATAAGGAGCAGATAACATATATTACACATAAGACAAATCGTAATGGCAGTGCAGCCAGAAATACAGGCATTTTTAATGCAAAGGGAGAATACATCTGTTTATTGGATGATGATGATGAGTTCTTTCCCGAAAAAGTTGAGAAGCAAGTACAAGTTTTAAATCAATTGGATGATAGTTGGGCAGGAGTTTTTTGTAACTCAATAAATCGAACTATAACATTGCATGGAGTAAAAGAAAAGTTGAATAAAATTGTATTGCCCGAAAATATGTATGAAGAATTCCTCTTTTGTAGAGCTGGATTCGGTTCTTCTTCGTTAATGCTTAGAAAAAGTGTATGCCTAGAGATTAACGGATTTGATACTAGTTTTAAAAGACATCAAGATTGGGAGTTTCTTACGCGCATTTTAAGAAAATATAAACTTAAACAAGTAGAACCGAATGGTGCTTTGCTTTACTATTATATCTATCCATACAATATAAATCGTCCCTCAGGGAAGCAAGTACAAATTTATCGTGAGCATTATTTAGATAAATTTAAAGACGATATAAACGCAAGTTCTAATAAAAATAAAATTTATCACAAAAATTACTGGGATATAGCTTTGGCTTTGTTGAATGATTTTTGCTTTAAAGAAAGTTTTTATTATTTTAAAAAGTCAATTGCTTATCATTTTCCTACTTTAAAAGAAATGTTACGAATACCTCTTTATTTGTATCGGAGCGTGTTTAATAATTAAGAGCAATAATATGTATCCAATAAGTGTAATTATTCCTATTTATAAGGTTGAACAATATATTGAAAAATGTGCTCGTTCACTATTTGAACAGACTTTATCATCAATTGAGTTTATATTTGTTGATGATTGTAGTCCGGATCATAGTGTAGATATATTACGTTCTGTATTAAATAATTATCCTAATAGAATTTTGCACACAAGAATAATTCGTCATAATAATAATCGTGGTTTAGCAGCAGCGAGGAATACAGGTAGAATTGTAGCACAAGGAGAATACGTAATAAGTTGTGATAGTGATGACTGGGTTGAGCCTAACATGTATGAATCTATGTATAAGAAGGCTCAACAAACAAATGCAGATATTGTAATATGTGATTGGATGCAGATGTATCAAAATTCATCTAAGCGTATATATGTGAATCCTCCTGCTAATAATATGGATTGTATTGCTGCTTTATTATCTGGTAGAATGCATGGCAGCGTATGTAATAAACTGATAAAAAGAGAACTTTATACAAAGTATAATATTGTTAATATAGAAGGAGTGAATTATTGCGAAGATTTATTTGTGACCTACAAATTATTCTATTATGCACATTCTATTGCCTATATAAATCAGCCTTTCTATAATTATAGACAAATAAATTCTAATTCATATACATCTTCGAAACTAAGTCAATCATCACAGTCTGGTTTAATATTTCTTGTTAATGATGTCAAGGAGTTTATAAGGAGGAATCATATAGATGATAAGGCTGTTAATGATTCGTATGAATTTTTGAAGGTTTCTATAATAGCTAATTTATTGTTGCATGGAGATATAAGTAATGCAAATCAAATAGAGAAGGTCAAAATGCAAGATGTATTATTGCACCCTTCTCTTCCTTTTTATTATAAAATCGTAGTGTTACTTTTAAAATATAAGTGTAAAAAGTGTATAAAGGTAGTATGTTACTTATATAATTTTCTCAAAAAATAAGATTGTATTTTGTATGAAATGGATTCAACAAATAATCTATTGGATTGTAATATTAGGCTATTTAATAGTTGTAATGTGCTATAATTTGATAGAAAGTGAATGGGGATTTACATATACAGATGAAATTTTTGCATTATTATTATTTGGGATTTATTTGAGGTATCACAAATATGCGAAAAATTCTCCAAAAGAATTCTTTCAGTGTTGTATTGTTTTTATTTTCTATTTTTTGTATTCCTGCATTCGTAGAATAGTACCTGTTGAAGGTATTTTAATGGATCTTTTTATTCAAATAAAATCTTTTTTGGTTTTTTACATTATATATACCTTAGGACTTGGGTGTTCTTCTAATCAAAAAAAAGTGATAGAGGGTATCGTAAAAATAATAGTTCCTCTATTGGTTATTGTAGGATTTATGGGTATAGATACACAGATTGTCGTATTTTCTCATCCTTCTAGATATGCTACAGTTGTCTGTATAACAGGATTTCTCTATTTATATTGTTCGAAGAGAAGAAAAAATGATATTGTTATCACATTACTTATATGGTCATTAGGAATACTTTCAGAACGATCTAAATTTTATGGATTTTTCACTCTTGCTTTCTGCTTAATGTTGTTTGTACATCCGAACAGGCAGTTTAAATTATTAAAACCAAAGTCAATATTTGTAGGGATTATATTAATAGGACTTATCTTTTGGGCTGCAAAAGATAAAGTGCTATTTTATGTCATAGACGGGACACAGGGGCAAGAAGTATTTGTTAGGCCGGCCTTATATATAACTATGATATCAGTATTAAGGGACTACCCGTTGCTTGGACCTGGCTTTGGTAGTTATGCAACGTGGGCTTCAGGAGTCTTTTATTCTTCCTTATATACAAAGTATGGCATAGATAACCTATGGGGGTTAACAGAAGATAAGTATTCTTTTGTCGCTGATACATTTTATCCAAGCCTTGCACAATATGGCTTAATAGGTATCATGCTATTTTTTTATTTCTGGATATTAGTTTACAGAAAATCACAAGATAAACTAAAAAGATATAATGATATCATTGTGTATAAATCTGTTCTTTTGATAATAGCTTTCTTCATGATAGAGTCTTTGGCTGATAGTACTTTTACAAATAATAGAGGATTATATATGATGATTATTTTGGCATTATTTCTTAATGATAATAAGGGAAATAGATACATTCAAAATAGCAGATAATGAAAATCTTATTAATTGATGTTTACCACTATAATAAGGGTGGAGCAGAAACTGTGT
This sequence comes from Phocaeicola coprophilus DSM 18228 = JCM 13818, assembly GCF_000157915.1. Classification (GTDB taxonomy): domain Bacteria; phylum Bacteroidota; class Bacteroidia; order Bacteroidales; family Bacteroidaceae; genus Phocaeicola; species Phocaeicola coprophilus. The sequence goes on from NZ_EQ973634.1 coordinate 14,765, forward strand.
GTTTTAATACAGGAAAAATGTTGGAAAATAATGGACATGAGGTTGTTTATTTTACGTTAAAATGGAATAAGAATCTTCCCTCAAAGTTTGAGAAATATTTTCCTGAATCAAAGGAGACTCGTAAGGGAATGTTTAGACAAGTAATTAATCTAAGAAATTATTTTTATTATCCTGATGCAGCAAAAAAGTTAGAAGAACTAATATTGGAAGAAAAACCGGAAATAGCTCATATACATTTGATGTGGGGACAAATTTCTCCATCTATTTTTCCTGTTTTAAGAAAATTCCATATTCCTGTGATTTTTACGGTTCATGATTATCGTATGGTGTGTCCTGCATATAGTTTTAAAGATGGTAGGGGACAAATTTGCGAGGCTTGTACTGGAAAATATTTTTACCGTTGCTTTACGCATAAATGTACTAAGGGAAATTATTTTTTAAGTATATTTATGGCAGCAGAAATGTATTTTCGTAATAAATATTTTAATCCTAATAAATATATTGATGGCCTCTTATATGTAAGTGATTTTGCTCGTAAAAAACATGAGCAATATATACCTGCTTTTAAGAGAAAGCCCAATATTGTATTGCACAATTTTTCTGTTTCGATAGCGGAAACAGGTAGATGCATAACAGATAAGTATTTTTTGTTTTTAGGTAGATTATCAGAGGAGAAAGGCATTATAACATTAATGAATGCAATGAAGGATAATCCAAAGTCAAAATTAAAAATTGTTGGGGCAGGACCTTTAGAAAATAAATTAAAAATATATCAAGAGCGTCATAATCTTCATAACATAGAATTTTTGGGGTATAAATCAGGTGAGGAGTTAATTAATTTAAAGAAAAAAGCTTATTTTGTTATTGTTCCTTCTGAATGTTATGAAAATAATCCTATGGCCATTATTGAATCTTATGCAGAAGGAGTACCTGCTATTGGTTCAAGAATCGGTGGTATTCCTGAAATTATAGAAGAAGGAAAGACTGGATATATTTTTACCTCTCAAAATGTTAAAGAATTAGCCGATATAATAAGAAAGGCTAGTAATTTGAGCGATGAAGAATATTTGACGATGAGTGATAATGCTATAAGATTTGCTCATAATGATATGAGTAAAGAAAGTTATTATGCACGTTTAATACCTTTTTATAAGCGTGTCATGAATATTTATAGGCAAGCAAATTCTATTTGAGATGGAATTTGTTCCATTATTTTTTTTGAATAAGTATTTGCAATAGAAGCAACTTGATATTTTAATGAAAATTTGTATTATTGGAACTAGAGGGTTTCCGAAAATTCAAGGTGGTGTAGAAAAACATTGTGAAGCTTTATATGTGAATATAGCAAAATTATATAATGCTATTGATATATTTGTTTTTAGACGGAAACCTTATATTGTATCTACACCTGATTATAATAGGTTACACTTTATTGATTTGCCATCAACTCAAATAAAAGGAGTAGAAACTGTCATTCATTCTTTTTTCTCTACTTGGGTTTCCATTATTAAAAGGGCTGATATTATTCATTATCATAATATTGGTCCTGCACTGTTTTCTCCTTTAGCTAAATTATTTGGAATTAAAGTTGTATTAACTTACCATAGTGCTAATTATGAGCATAAAAAATGGGGTAGATTTGCAAGGCTTGTTTTAAAATTGAGTGAAAAAATAGCTTTTATTTTTTCTGACAAGATAATATTTGTCAATAAATTCCAAATGGAGAAATCTTCTCCTAAATTTAAAAATAAATATGTGTATATACCCAATGGAATACCTAAAATAAAATTATCTGAAAAAATAGATTTTATTCAAAAATTGGGATTACAAAGAAAAAAATATATTCTTGCTGTTGGACGAATTACTCCAGAGAAAGGATTTGATATATTAATTAAAGCCTTTTCACATCTTAATACAAATTACAAATTAGTTATTGCTGGTGGTGTAGAAACAGAACGCAGTTATTATAAAGAATTGCAGAATATGAGTCCTTCTGAAAGAGTTGTTTTTACTGGATATACGTTTGGAGATGATCTGTGTCAATTGTATTCTAATGCTGCATTGTTTGTATTATCATCACGGAATGAAGGATTTCCATTAGTGTTATTGGAAGCAATGGCTTATAAATTGGATGTATTAGTGAGTGATATACCTGCAACTCATCTTGTAGATTTGGATAGGAATGATTATTTTGAGTTAGATAAAGAAGGTTCTTTAGAGAAAAAAATATTAGATAAATTACAAAATATAAAATCAAGGAATTATAATTTAGTTGATTTTGATTGGTCGAAAATAGCTAATCAAGTGTATGATATTTATCACGCATTGATAAAATAATAATTGTAAATAGTAATTATTCTTGAATAAATATGAAAAACTATACTATCGCCGTAGCCGGAACAGGCTATGTAGGTCTGTCCATCGCTACACTCTTATCCCAGCATCACCAGGTGACGGCTGTGGACGTGATCCCCGAAAAGGTAGAGAAAATCAATAACCGCATCAGTCCGATCCAGGACGAGTACATCGAAAAATACCTGGCTGAAAAGGAT
>NZ_EQ973634.1:18453-23177 GCF_000157915.1 Phocaeicola coprophilus DSM 18228 = JCM 13818
CCGCAGAGATTAAGCGGATTTTCTTTGTAAAGTGTTGCAAATCTGATCTTTTCTTGCTATCTTTAGGACATGAATCTTAAAGATAAATGCTATGAAGTATTTCACCATGGAAGAGTGCATCCACTCGAAGGTTGCCAGGGAAAAAGGGATTGACAACACGCCTTCACCGGAAATAGAGGCGCATATCACGGAGAGTGTGGAGAGTTTGCTGGACCCGCTGCGGGAGGCATGGGAAGCCTGTTCGCGGAAGCAGGGATGGGGAACGCCCGCCATCCGGATTTCATCGGGGTACCGCTGTCGGGAACTGAACCGGGCGGTAGGGGGAAGCGTGACTTCTGCCCACCGGTATGGCTATGCGTTCGATCTGATTCCGCTGAACGGACGGATGAGGGAATTCAAGGCGTTCTGCCGGGAGTTTCTGAAGGGGCGGGCTTTTGATCAGCTGATTTCGGAAAACGAAAATGATCAGGGACTGCCGCAATGGATGCACGTGGGCTGCCGGCATCCGGACGGGAAGCAGCAGCGCGGACAGCTGCTGTCGCTGGTGAACGGGCGGTATCTGCCTATGATTTGTTTTTCTGGCGATTTTTCGCTTTCTTTGTAAAATCAAAAAGCCGAAAGGAGAAATTATGGACGGTATGGATTTGACGTGCGGGCATTTTGTGAACCCGTTTACAGATATTGGATTCAAGATTATATTCGGACAGCCTGCCAGCAAGGAATTGCTTATCACGCTCCTTAACGAGTTGCTTTCGGGGGAGCACCGTATCACGAATCTGATTTTTCTGGACAAGGAGAATCACTCCGACAGCATGGCAGATGCGGGTATTATCTACGATCTGTACTGCCTGACGGACACGGGAGAATATATCATCGTGGAGATGCAGAACCGCTTTCACAGCAGCTTTCTGGACAGGACGTTGTTTTACATGTGTCGCGCCATTGGCAGGCAGGTGGAGAACTTGCGCGAAAAAAGAAAGAAGGAACGTGAACTGAGAATGGACGGACATGATGCGGAGGAAGATGATTTTCTGCTGAAAGAGCCGATGCAGGAAAACTACGGCACCAGATACAGGCTTTCTACCGTGTACGGAATCTTCCTGATGAACTTCCGGGAACCGGGACTGGAAGAAAAATTCCGTACGGATACCGTTATTGCCGACCGGGAAAACGGCAGGGTGGTTAATCCGCACTTCCGGCAGATCTTCCTTCAGTTTCCTTATTTCACCAGGGAACTCAAGGAGTGTGAAACTCTTTATGACAAACTGATTTATACACTGAAGAATATGCAACACTGGAACCGAATGCCTGACGCGTTGAAAGAACAGGTTTTCAGCCGTCTGGAAGAACTTGCTGCCGTGGCTAATCTCTCGATGGAGGACCGCATCGCTTATGATAAGGCGCTGGATCGATATCGTGTGAGCCGGATTGTGGAAGAGGATGCACGTGAAGCCGGATGGAAAAAGGGACTGGAGGAAGGTCGTGCGGAAGGCCGTGCGGAAGGCCGTGCGGAAATACAAATAGCTATTGCACGGAATCTCAAGGCGTTGGGTATGAACAATGAACAGATAGCAAAGACTACGGGACTGAGAGAAGAGGATATAGAAGGACTGTAGGATGATGATAAATGAAACCAAATAAGCGAGTTGTCGCTTTCTTATAAAAACTAATCAATGATTTTTGGAAAAAAGTGGGCGCTGCTGCCGGTTCTGGCAGTGGCCTTGCTTTCATTTGCCCAAACGGAAGCATCGTTGGGCTACCGGGTGGAGGCGGATGTGAACGTGTCTGCCGGGGAGTATGCGCCGATGTGGATGACGTCCAACCGTTACGGGCTGGCGTCGGAACGGCCGAACAGCGGATGGCTCCGGGCGGGGGTGACTTATGACCAGCCGCTGAAACGGAACTGGAGAGTGGGAGCCGGACTGGATCTGGCGGGTACGCTGAACAACGGGGCGGTGCCGGACCGGGCCAGGTTCGTGGTGCAGCAGGCGTATGCGGATGTGTCGTGGAAGATGCTGACGCTGAGTATCGGAAGCAAGGAGCGGGGAAATTTCCCGCTGGACAAGGATGAACGGCTCAGCAGCGGCATGATGGTGGAGGGTATGAACGCGCGTCCCGTGCCGCAGGTGCGGGGGGAGATCCGGGAGTATCTGCCGCTGGGATTCACGGGCAACTGGCTGTCACTGAAGGGGCATATCGCTTACGGTATGTTTACGGACAATGGCTGGCAGGAGGAGTTTGCGGCACCGGGAAAGACGGTGCTGAAGAATGTGCTGTATCACTCGAAGTCGCTGATGTTGCGCCTGGGCAACCGGGAGAAGCTGCCGGTGGAGTTTGAATTCGGACTGCTGACGGCGGCGCAGTTCGGCGGAACGGTGTACCGGAAGAATGAGGACGGCAGCCTGACGTTTGTGAAGGACAAGCCGAACGGTCTGAAGGATTTTATGAAGGTGCTGATCCCGAAGCAGGCCAGTACGCTGCAGAATGTACAGGGAAATCATTGCGGAAGCTGGAACTTTGCCTTGTCGTATTATCTGAAGGACTGGAAGTTCCGGGCGTATCTGGAGCATTATTTCGAGGATCACTCGCAGATGTTCTGGCAGTATGGCCGCTGGAAGGACGGGCATCTGGGACTGGAGGTGACCTTGCCGGAGAACCGCTGGGTGACGCGGGTGCTGTGGGAAGGACTGAATACCAAGGATCAGACGGGGCCGATCTTGTATGACGGCATCGCTGGTTCGTTTCAGGATGTGCAGATGAGCGGCGGCGACAATTATTATACGAACGGGGAGTATCTGGGCTGGCAGCATGCGGGTCTGGGACTGGGACATCCGTTCCTGCCGGGACCGGCATATAATACGGACGGCAGCAATGTGTTCAAGAGTAACCGTGTCCGGGCGAATCACCTGGGAATGACGGGAGATCCGTCGGAAGAATGGAACTGGAGGGTGCTGGTGTCGTTTGCCCGTCACTGGGGAACTTATTCGGCACCGCTGGACAAGCCGCGCAAGCAGTTCGGATCGCTCTGGGAGGTGACATACCGTCCGAAGCGGCTGGCGGGATGGAGTTTCTCGGCGGCTCTGGGACTGGATCGAGGAAATTATCTGCCGGGAAATACGGCGGGAGGTACGTTCTGCATCCGCAAGACGGGGGAACTGCTGAAACGCTAGGACACCGGAAACGGTGACCGGTTTCCGACGGAGGAATGCCGGACGGGAGCCGGAAATGAATGTTGAAATGATTGAAAATAATAAAAGGGTTTATGAAAATGATACAATTAAGCGGAAAGACGAAGGCGACACTGGTGTATGCATTGCTGGTGCTGGGCCTGATACTGGCCTGTCTGCTGATGCCGGGATGTGCCAAGCAGCCGGTGGACAGCAGCGTGGAAGGGTTCTGGAAACTGGAACGCTTCACGACGAAGGAGGACGGAGCTGTGCATGAGCCGGAACGGATTTTCTACGGGATCACGCGCTACGTGGTGGAAATTGCGGAACGGCAGGGTACGCAGGGGTACGGGGATTTCATCGGTCGCTTCGGCTATACGGACGAGGGCCGGGAGGCGGTGATGAGTGAGTTTAAGGTGCGTGCCGGGACGAGTGACAGCAAGAAGGATGCCACGCTGGAGCAGCTGAAGCCTTTCGGTATCGGAGCGATGGAAACGACGTTCCGCATCGTGAAGGCGGACGGCAAGGCGCTGGTGCTGGAATCGGATTATGCTACGCTGGAGCTGAAGCGCTACTGACACGGGATATATTGCTTCTCAGATGCGTGAGATCAGAAGCGTAATGGGGAGCTGAAACGCATGAGTTCCCGGGGAAGAGGGAAAATGAAGTAACCAAAATTTTTTTTGTAAAAATCATATTGAAAAGCACTAGGTCATGAAAAGAGGAATGGCAGAGTCGTATAACCGGCTTGTAAATGTATTTGTCATTGCCTGTGATACCTGTATCGTAGGCGGACTGTTTCACAGATTTTATCATTGGGCACAGGATACGGCCTGGGAGAAGACACTCCAGGCATCGGAGTTCCAGATTGTGGCAACGCTGATGTTGTGTTACCTGCTGTGTGCGATGCATACGGGGGTAATTCTTTACCGACGGAAGGTGTTCGCGTATGAGGTGCTGACCCGTGTGGCCAAGAATGTGGTGTTCTTTGCAATCCTGGGCGGGGGAATCCTGCAACTGGGAGGATATATGGATGCCTGGTCGAAGCTGTTTCTGGCGTACCTGCTGGCGGTGCTGGTCTGTGTGTCGGTGTTCCGGCTGGGCCTGCGTATGCTGATCAAGGCGTACCGTACGAAGGGCGGTAACCTGCGGTTTGTGGTACTGGTGGGCAGTGCGGACAACAACCGGGAGCTGTATCAGGAACTGACGTCGCAAAGCTGGGCAGGATACCGTGTGCTGGGGTATTTCGATTTTGAACCGAACGGGAATTTCCCGCAGGAGTGTCCGTATCTGGGCAAGCCGCAGGAGGTGACGGATTATCTGAAAAAGCACGGGAATACGCATTTCCTGTTCTGCTGTCTGCCGTCGAAGGACCGGGAGGTGATCATGCCGATCATTGATTACTGCGAAAATAACCTGGTGCATTTCTACAGTGTGCCGAACGTGCATAACTACCTGCAGAACCGCATGTATTTCAACATGATGGGGAATGTGCCGTACCTGAGTCTGCGGCAGGATCCGCTGAGCCGTCTGGGGAACAAGATGCTGAAACGGACA
>NZ_EQ973634.1:23705-99701 GCF_000157915.1 Phocaeicola coprophilus DSM 18228 = JCM 13818
GACCGTGGCGAATGCCGTTCATGGTGAGAAAAATGCTTACTGATTCTTGCTGCTCTCAGCCGGAGGTCACAGCATGTTCCGTTTTATTTGATCTTTTCGTAAGTTCTCGCTATCTTTGCCTGCTGAAAATGAGTAAATGAAAATTAGACGAGCAAACTGAATAAGCATGAAAAGAGGTTTTTGGGAGGTATGTTGTGTGCTTGCCCTGACTGCCGGAAGTGTGCTGGCGGGCTGTGGCGAGAAAAAGGATATGTCGATGAAAATGAACGAGCCGCGCAATATTCGCGGAGTGGTGAGCTACAGACGTTCGTTCGGGGATCTGAACGACGTGCAGCTGAAGTCGGCCAAGGCAATTGGTATCCGGCCGATTGCTTCGCGGGAAGAAGCCCGGAATCTGGGAGACCGGCTGGACGAGATCGGTCCGTGTGAACTGTACGGAATGGATTCGCTGACGCACTCTATTCCGTATCTGGTGCCGAAGGCGAGTGAGCTGCTGGACACCATCGGGGCGAACTTCCTGGATTCACTGGCCTGCAAGGGGCTGAATCCGAACCGGGTGATCGTGACGTCGGTGACCCGTACGAAGGAGGATGTGAAGCGTCTGCGGAGAACCAACGGGAATGCGTCGATGAACTCGTGTCATTTCTACGGAACGACTTTTGATATCAGCTGGAAACGGTTTGAGAAGGTGGAGGATCCGGACGGACGGCCGATGCAGGACGTGAGTGCCGACACGCTGAAGCTGGTGTTGTCGGAGGTGCTGCGTGACCTGCGGAAGGCGGACCGCTGCTATGTGAAGTATGAACTGAAACAGGGTTGTTTCCACATAACGGCGCGTTGAGTATGTTCCGGTATTTCATCTATTTGTCGTTCGACGGAACGAATTACCACGGCTGGCAGATCCAGCCGAACGGAGCGAGTGTGCAGGAAACGCTGATGAAGGCGCTTTCTACCTTCCTGCGCCGGGAGATTGAAGTGGTGGGAGCCGGACGTACGGATGCCGGTGTGCATGCGCGGCTGATGGTGGCTCACTTTGACTTTGACACGGAGCTGGACGGGGAGGTGGTGACGGACAAGCTGAACCGGCTGCTGCCGCCGGACATTGCGGTGTACGGGGTGCGGCGGGTGAAACCGGAGGCGCACGCGCGCTTTGACGCAACTTCGCGCACGTACAAATATTATATCCACACGCGGAAGGATCCGTTCCGCAGGGGGTATTCGTGGCGCATCTTCCAGCCGCTGGATTTCGAACGGATGAACGAGGCGGCACAGACGCTGTTTGACTATACGGACTTCACGAGTTTCAGCAAGCTGCATACGGACGTGAAGACGAACAACTGCCGGATCATGCTGGCCCGCTGGGAGCAGACGGGGGACGGGGAATGGGTGTTTACCATCCGGGCTGACCGTTTCCTGCGCAACATGGTGCGGGCTGTGGTAGGAACACTGGTGGAGGTGGGCCGCGGCAAGCTGACCGTGGACGGGTTCCGCCGGGTGATCGAGGAGAAGAACCGCTGCAGTGCCGGTACGTCGGTGCCGGGACATGCACTGTATCTCACGGATGTGAGTTATCCGGACGATCTGTTCCTCTAGCGTTTTTCGGTCAGGTATTTCCAATAACGCACCGGCATATCCTTGCGGTGCTTGACGGGGTTCAGGCGTTCCCTGATACATACCGTTTTGAAATAGCTCTTCCAGAGATCCTGGAAGAGTTTTTCTTTTTCATCGAGCTGGTCTTCGCGGAGGATGCCGTCGGTAAGGGGTTGCTGGGCAGGATCGCTGAAGGTGATCTCGCTGACATCAGTGCGGTCGTAATAGTAGCCGAAGCGCCGGCGGGCATCGTAGATGATCCAGGGCTGGTCGGCAAAGCGGTCGCGGAAATGGCGTACCGTAAGCGAGAGCACGTTGTAGAGGGGTTCCATGATGCCGAAGTAGGTGCCGTCGGCGGTTTTCTGGAAGCGCATGAACTGGAGGACGCGCATGCGTTCGCCACTGACTTTGCGGCCGAGTTGCCAGACGGCCAGGACATCGGGATCGGCATAGTGGGTTTCGATGTTCCGGGGAGAGTCGAATACCTTGCGGAGGTAGCGCATCAGCAGCATGGGGGCTTCGGGCAGTTCGGAGAGCCAGCAGCCGGTGACGGAAGCAAGCCCGGCGGCGGAGAGTTTTTTGCGGAGAGCTTTCCAGACGCGTTCGGACTTTTCGGGATCGGTCACGAGGGTATGTACCTCGTCGCAGAACAGGGGAAGGGGCTCGCCGGCGGTGAGCAGGGCTTCGGGAAAGGTCTTGCGGGCGTAGGCATCGAACAGGGCGGTGAGCAGTCCTTCGAAGGTATGGTCGTAGAGGAAGACGGTCATGGGCGGACGGGTTAGGGGTTAATCCTGGAAATCGAAACTCAGCTGACGGTCGTCGGTCTTGCGGGCCGGACGGGGAAGGAGCAGCTTGCGTACACCTGCGGGCCCGAGATCGAGGATGGTCTTGTCGGGCAGTTCGTGGCAGGTGATGAAATAGCGGGCTTTCTTGACCACGGCTCCCATGCGCTTGAGGTCGTAGAGGCCGATGCGGGAGAAGCGGCGCGAAAGGACGATGAGACGTGCCGAGCGCACTCCGATGCCGGGGACGCGCAGCAGGGCTTCGTAGTCGGCCGTCAGGATGTTTACGGGAAAGAATTCCGGATGACGGAGGGCCCAGGCCAGTTTGGGATCGACTTCCAGATCGAGGTCGGGGGAGGCATCGTCCACGAGTTCATCCACCCGGAACTGATAGAAGCGCAGGAGCCAGTCGGCCTGATAGAGGCGGTTCTCGCGCACCAGGGGCGGCTGTTTCAGGGCAGGCAGCCGCTTGTCGTAGGTGTTGACGGAGATGTATCCGGAGTAGTAGACACGCTTCATGGTGGGGCGCTGGTAGAGGGCCGACGACACGTTGAGGATGTCGCGGTCGGTTTCGGAAGTGGCGCCCACGATCATCTGGGTGCTTTGTCCGGCGGGGGCAAAGCGGGGGGCATGGCGGTGTTTCTTCCGTTCCTCGGCACTTTCGAGGGCGCCCTGCTGGATATACAGCATCGGCTTGTAGACGCTCTGGTGGTCTTTCTCGGGAGCCAGCAGCTTGAGATTCTTTTCCGTAGGGATTTCCAGATTGACACTGAGGCGGTCGGCATAGCGTCCGGCCTGGCGCACCAGTTCCTCGCTGGCTCCGGGAATGCTCTTGAGGTGGATATATCCGTTGAAGCGGTGTACCTCGCGCAGGTCTTTGGCCACGCGTACCAGGCGTTCCATGGTGTAGTCGGGATTGCGTACCACGCCGGAGCTGAGGAAGAGTCCTTCGATGTAGTTGCGGCGGTAGAACTCGATGGTGAGATCCACGAGTTCGGAGACCGAGAGAGTGGCCCGGGGAATGTCGTTGCTGACACGGTTGATGCAATAGGCACAGTCGTAGATGCAATAGTTGGTGAGCATGATTTTGAGCAGGGAAATGCAGCGTCCGTCTTCGGAGAAACTGTGGCAGATGCCCCATCCTCCCACGGTGTTGCCGAGACCGTCTTTGCGGCTGTTCCGGCGCACGGTTCCGCTGGAAGCGCAGGAAACGTCGTATTTGGCCGATTCGGTCAGTATCTTCAGTTTCTGGATCACCTGTTCGTTCATCTTGCTGTGTATTTTTGATCAAAGGTAGAGAGAGTTTGCGACTTGTGCAAAATCTTTGGGGATTTTGTCGTACCTTTGCGGCCGGTTATTCAACGAGACAAATTTATGTGGTTATTACTGGCTTTCTGCTCAGCGGCGTTGCTGGGCTTTTATGACGTATTCAAGAAAAAATCGCTGGCAGGCAATGCGGTGCTTCCCGTGCTGGGACTGAACACCCTGTTTTCGAGTCTGATCTTCCTGCCGTTTATCCTGATTTCTCATTTCCGTCCGGAATGGTTGCAGCATACCCTGTTTTATGTGCCTGATGCGGGCTGGGAGGTGCACAAGTTTATCCTGGTGAAGTCGCTGATCGTGCTGTCGTCGTGGACGTTCGGCTATTTCGGCATGAAGCATCTGCCGCTGACCATTGTGGGACCGATCAATGCTACCCGTCCGGTGATGACGCTGGTGGGAGCCTTGCTGATTTTCGGCGAGCGGCTGAACGTGTATCAGTGGATCGGTGTGCTGCTGGCCATCGGATCGTTTTTCCTGCTGAGTCGTTCGGGCAAGAAGGAGGGGATTGATTTCACCCACAACAAATGGATTGCCTTTATTGTGCTGGCGGCGGTGCTGGGTGCGGCAAGCGGGCTGTACGACAAGTACCTGATGAAGCAGTTCAACAACATGGTGATCCAGTCGTGGTATAACATCTATCAGTTTTTCCTGATGGGCGGGGTGCTGATGTTCCTGTGGTGGCCCAAACGCAAGACGAGTACGCCTTTCCACTGGAACTGGTGCATTTCGCTGATTTCCGTGTTTCTGTCGGCAGCGGACTTTATCTATTTCTATGCCCTGAGCATGGACGGGTCCATGATTTCCATTGTGTCGATGGTACGCCGGGGAAGCGTGATCGTGTCTTTCCTGTTCGGTGCGATGATTTTCCGCGAGAAGAATCTGCGGAGCAAGGCTATTGACCTGCTTCTGGTTCTGATCGGTATGTTCTTCCTCTATCTGGGAAGCGTACTGGGTTAAAAATAATCCCTCTGTTCCGGTTCTGATGCTGTAAGTGTCAGTATGGGAACAGAGGGATCATTGTATCCGGGCCTGTTGCGCCGGTCAGGACGGATTATAAATCTTCCAGCACGATGGTATAGCCGCCGGTGAAGCTCTTTCCGGGAGCCAGATGCTGGATCCATTCACGGTCTTTCAGTTCGCCGCGGTAGCCTACGGTGTCGCAGCGTCCGTACCACGGTTCCAGACATACGAAAGGCACGTCGGGGTGGACGGCACTGGGCGACCAGACAGCAGCGAGAGGCGTGTTGAACTCCAGGCTGAGGTAAGGCTTCCGGTTGCGGTCGAGCAAAGTCATTTTCCGGAGCTGGCTGTTGTCGAAGATATAGGTGTCGCATCCGAAGCTGTCGCTGGTGAGTTCCATGATGCCGTCGGGCAGGCGGAGCTCCTGATGTTCAGGCTTCACGCAGCCCTTTTCTGCCGGAGTGAGGTAATGAAGCAGGAGGTGCTTCTGTCCGAAGTCGAGGAATCCCCGCTGCTTGGTGTTCAGATCGAGGTCGCGGTAGTAGAAAGCCGGATGGCCTCCGATCTGGAAATGCATTTCGCGGTCGCCGGTGTTTTCCACATTCCAGATCACCTGAAGGCGGTTGTCCCGCAGGCGGTATCCGATTTGCAGGATGAAGGGGAAGGGATAGAGTTTCAGGGTATCTTCGTTGCTCTCCAGACTGAATACCAGAGAATTTTCTTCCTCGTAGGTCAGCTGGAACTCACAGTCGCGTGCGAATCCGTGCTGTCCCAGTTCGTAGGTTTCCCCCTCATGGTTGTACTGGTTGTTCCATAACCGTCCGACGATGGGGAACAACACCGGTGAGCGGCGTCCCCAGAAGCGTATGTCGCCTTGCCATAAATATTCATTTCCGTTGGCCATGATGCTGGCCAGCTCTGCTCCGTGGTCTGTGATCTGGACCGTAATTTTGTCATTCGAAAGTATTTTCATCAGATTTATTGTTTTATTTCTCTTGATTTTTCAAGAAGCTTGGTTTATGGCCTCAAAGGTAAGAGATTTTTTTTTGGGCTTATCTGCTGAAAATATATATTTTTGTGCGGAAACCTAAAAATGTGAAAATGAAATATCGCCATTGGTCCGGCTGGATTATATTACTGACCCTGGCGGGGATAGTCGGATGTTCCAGGGCCGGACAAGACAGGAAGGGCAGGAATTTGGGAGTTTATGAGGCATTCATGCGGGAAATGGAGGATTCTCTGACAAAAGATCCTGCCGGAATATACAACAGGCTGGACAGTGCACTGGCTTCGGCTCCGGACAGCATGAGTTATTACCGGAACATGCTGCTGAAGGCGAAAGCACTGTTTTATACGGCTGAATTTGATTCGATGGTACCATTGATGGACTGTGTGCGGGCATATTGCGACCGCAGCGACGACAATGCTGCCATCCAGGGATTGTATTGCCAGATTTATAATATGGAGGGAAACCTGTACGGACGGAAGTCGGAAATGGATTTGTCGGCAAAGGCTTTTGAGAAAGCCTACGCCTGTGGACTGGCTGCCGGAGAGCGTGAGAAGCTTCCTTATATCTGCATCAATCTGGCTGATGCGTATGTGCGCGGCGGCCGTTTTGACCTCGGATCTTTCTGGTACAGACGCACGCTGTCTATGTTTGATTCGCTTCAGGTAGCTGAAAAAGACCGTTTCCCGGTTTATTACGGACTGGCTCAGGTAAGCATGGAACTGCGTAACTTTGACCGTTGTGACTATTATTTCAATCTGGCCGAACGTTCGTTTGACCAGATGCGTCCGTATGAGAAGCATGTGTATCTGAACAACCGGGGCAACTCGTATTATTTCCGTCAGGATTATCCGACGGCACTGGGGTATTTCCGCCGTTCGCTGGCGCTGACCCGGAAATATCCCGACATGGAGTTTGAACGGAATCTGACCATGATCAATATGGGTGAGGTCTTTCTGCTGATGAACCAGACGGACTCTTCTGCCTATTATCTGAGCCGTTGTTATGACTTTTTCCGCCGGGTGAATAATCAGACTGCCTTGTATTACATTGATACGCAGTTGATTGAACTGGCACTGAAGCAGAAGAACCTGCCACTGGCACGGATGCGCCTGAAAAATGCCGTGAAACCCGATTATGTGGAACCCAACATGGTGAATGTCCGGAACCGCTATCTGCAGCATTTTTATGAAGAGAGCGGGGATTTCCGGAAGGCTTACCATTATTTGCAGGAGAACAAGCGGATTGATGACTCGATCCGCAGTGAGCGTGTGAAGATGCGTGCCGCGGAGATTGCACTGAAATACCGTCAGGACAGTACGCTGATGCAGAAGGAAATTTCCATTCAGCAGAAGGAAAACCAGCTGCTTCATCTGCATCAGTGGCTTTATGGACTTGTGGGCTGCATTTTGCTGCTGGGTACGGCTGCACTGGCTCTGTATCTGTATCGCCGGAGAAAGATCGACAAGGAACGCTGGAAACTGCAGACGGCCATTACTTCCCTGCGTCTGGAGAATATCCGTAACCGGATTTCGCCACATTTCATCTTTAATGTGCTCAACCGGGAAGTGAGCGAACGGAAGGAAAACCCGGACAACACGAACCTGATGGGACTGATCAAGCTGATGCGGCGTAACCTGGAACTGACAGACAGTCTGGCCGTGACTCTGGCTGATGAACTGGATTTTGTCCATACGTACGTCAGTCTGGAGCAAAAGTCGCTGGGAGAGGAGTTCCGATTTGAAGTATCAACGGGTGATGTCGATCTGAATGTGGTACGTGTGCCTTCCATGCTGCTTCAGATTCCGGTGGAGAATGCCATCAAGCATGCTCTCCGCCTGAAGGAAGGCAAACGCAGACTGTGGATCAGGGTGATGCAGGAAGGAGAGAGAGTCGTAGCCACGGTGTGCGACAACGGAGGAGGCTATCGCCGGCAGAGTGTGAACCGGGGAACGGGAACCGGAATGAAGGTGATTACCCAGACTATTCAGCTGCTCAATTCATACAACCGGCAGTCTATTGTCATGACCATCAGCAATGTGCCGGTGGAAGACGGAGAAACAGGATGTGAAGTGCGTTTCACCATTCCTTTGCATTATTCTTACCGATTAACCAAATAACACTATGAATAAGATTTATCGAACAGTAATTATAGATGACGAAGAGAGTGCCATCGACAATCTCTGTCTGGCCTTGAAGCCATACGGACAGATTGTAGTGGAAGGGGTGGCACACAATGGAGCGGCAGGGCTGAAACTGATCGAAAAGGTACGCCCTGACCTGGTGTTTCAGGATGTGGAACTGCCCGATATGCTGGGCATGGAACTGGTTACCCGTGCCCGGAAGAAACTGGGAGTGAACATGGAGGTCGTGTTCTATACAGCCTATAACAAATATATGATTGACGCCTTCCGTGCTTATGCCTTCGATTTTCTGCTGAAACCGGTGGATTCGCAGGAACTGGAAGTCGTGATCCGGCGTCTGGAAGAACGGGGAAAGGAGGTGGAGGCGGTCAAGGCGCAGCTGCCTGTACCTACGGCAGAGAAACCGTTTATGATGGTGACTCCTACGGGTGACCTGCGTTTCCTGCATGCTTCGGAGATCGGTTATTTCCGTTATCTGTCGGGGCGGAAGCTGTGGGAAGTGGCATTGTCGGACGGAACTTTCCTGCCCCTGAAGCGGAATACGACGGCCGAACAGCTTTGTATTTATGACAAGTCGTTTGTGCAGGTACACCAGTCATATATCGTGAACATGAATTATCTGGTGATGGTTCAGGACAACCGCTGTATCATGTATCCGCCCTTCGACGGATGTGATGAACTGCTGGTTTCCAAGAAGTACAGGAAGGAAATGATGGATCGGTTTTATCAGCTTTAAGCCGGATGCTGATGATTGGATACCGAAGCGGTTGTTTTTTTGCCTGGTAGTGAAAAACGACCACTTAGTTTATAAATTTGACCGGATAGTTATTGATTTGGTCTGTTTTATCCATTCTTTGTCAAAAAAATATTGCGGCTTTATAAGGGATTGCTTACTTTTGCAACGAGGTCGTTTCTGATGGAAATAGCTTTGGTCTTGTCTGTCTCTGTTTTTGAGCTATGGAAGTGGAAACGGCCTTTTTTATATCTATTTGACTTACTTTATATTCGCTGTGAAGCGAATCTTTCCTCTATGTGATATAGGGGTGCTTATTTTATACAATAAACATTTTTTTGGTTGAGGGAGGTCACTCGCATTTGCGGGTGGCCTCTTTTTTCTGAAGACAAATACTTTTTGGCATATTTTTTTAGAGATTCTGACCTTTGAAAGGACAGGATTTTTCCGGATATTTGTGAAAAACAAATTTCCGATACATGAAAATCAGATATTTACTGCTTCTGCTCCTTGCTGCTTTTTTCTTCAGAAACAGTTACGCTCAGGAGTATCTGCCTCAGGTGGAATCCCGTTATTATGTCAGTGATTCCGTTACAATCTGGAAGCCGAAACCATTGCGGGCGGCGGGTGAGGTGATTGGAACTAACCTGGCTGTCTGGGCATTCGACCGCTTTATCGTCAATGAAAGCTGGGCCCGGATCAACGGGAAAACGATCAGGAACAATTTCAGACGCGGGCTGATGTGGGACAGTGATCAGTTTACCACCAATTTGTTTTCCCATCCTTATCATGGCGGGCTGTATTTTAATGCCGCACGCAGCAACGGACTGAATTTCTGGCAGTCCATTCCCTATGCAGCCGGCGGAAGCCTGATGTGGGAATTTTTCATGGAAACAGAGGCACCGTCTCCCAATGATATGCTGGCCACTACTTTCGGAGGGGTTGCACTGGGAGAGATAACTTTCCGGGTGTCCGATCTGTTCATTGACAACCGTACCAGCGGATGGGAACGTGCCGGGCGGGAACTGCTTGCTGGAATCATCTCGCCGATGCGGGCCATTAACCGGCTGATCACGGGGGAGGCCTGGAAACGGCGAAGTTATAAGGGGCGCAGCTATTCGAACGTTCCGGTCAATTTTGTAGTCAGTCTCGGTCCCCGTTTTCTGGCCGATGAGGAGAAGTCCAGGAAGGGATCTTCCAGTCTGCATGTGGACATGGCCCTGAATTACGGAAATCCTTTTGATGATGAACATTATACACCCTATGAATGGTTCCGTTTCAAAATGGGACTGGATGTGATCAACCAGCCGCTTATCAGTCAGGTGAATGCCATCGGTGCCTTGTGGGGAAAGAATGTATGGCAGCGGAAAAACCGTTCACTGATGATGGGAGTCTTCCAGCATTTTGATTATTACAACTCGGATATCAATGAGAAGAATGACCGGCTTGTTGCGCCTTACCGTATCTCGGAAGCTGCTGCTGTCGGCCTGGGCACCATCTATTACAAGAATCCGGAACCGGGAAAGAAGACCATGTTCTTTGGAGAACTGTATGCCAACGGAGTGGCATTGGGAGCCAGTCTTTCAGACTACATGAAGCTGGGCAAGAGGGATTATAACCTGGGAAGCGGATACAGCATCAAGGGAGGAGTAGGATGGATCTGCAACAGGCGGTTTGCTCTGCTGCTGAATCTGGAGAATTATCATATATTTACCTGGAAGGGGTATGATCCGGATCTGGACTGGAGTACGGTAGACGATCCGAATGCGCTGAATGTACAGGGAGACAGAAGCAATGCGCGACTGACGGTCGCTTCCGTCCAGCTGGCTTACCAGTTCGGGAAGCAGTGGAGTGTTGTTCTTTCCAACCGTTTCTTTAACCGGAAGACGAATTACAGATATTATGATGACGTGGACTATTCCACGTACGATCTGATGCTGAAAGTAGGGTACCGGTTGTAACCGGTACCCTTTGTGGTCTTTATTTATCCAGCGTGAGACTGGCCAGCGGTTCACCGTCAAGACGGTACACCGTGACGGTTCCGTTTTCGTAAGTGGCAAAGGTCGGTACGTTTCCTCCCTTGGGGAAGGTCACCGAACCCGTGTTGCAGACCACGCCGTCTGCCTGACGTTCCAGTTTCCAGAGATGCGTATGTCCGTAGAAAAAGCAGTCGGTGACAGCCTTGGGACGTTTTTCTTCGTTGTAAATGTGTCCGTGGGTCAGGAAGAGACGTTTGCCGTTGTCTACCACGAGCGTATAGTCGGAAAGGATCGGGAAGTCCAGCAGCATCTGGTCCACTTCCGAGTCGCAGTTTCCGCGTATAGCAACGATTTCTCCGGCCATTGCGTTCAGCCGTTCGGCAATGCCTTTCGGGTCGAGTCCTTCGGGAAGACCGTTGCGCGGCCCGTAGTTCAGGATATCGCCCAGAATGCAGAGCAGGTCACACTGTTGTTCGCGGTAGAAAGCCAGCACTTTTTCCAGAGCAGGCAGGGATCCGTGGATATCGGATACGATCAGGTATTTCATATATAATCTTTATTAAAGTTATTCTTTCATGTCATTGATGTAAACGGTCTGCAGTGACGGCTGGTCTTTTTCGGTCCAGTAGCGGAAATACTCGATCTGGAATTCTCCTCCGTTATCCTGGTCGGAAGGCAGTCCCCACCAGCTCGGGAAGGCTTCGCTGTCGAAATTGATGGTTTCAGGTGAATGCCAGAAATCGTTTTTCCGGTGGCGTATTTCTTTTCCGTTGACGTACCACACCAGTTCATCACGTGTCCATTTCAGTCCGGCTGTGATCCACTGGTCAGCCCAGCGGCCTTCTGTCAGGTGTTCCACGTGATCACTGATCTGCAGGTTCTGTTTCTTGAGGATGTAATGCGAAGTAGCGAAATAAATTTTTTCATAAGAAGGAGCCGCATCGTTGCGTCCGCAGATCTCAAAAATGTCAATTTCTTCCTGTTTGATGGAATCCTGGGTGTACAGCCAGAATGCACTCGACAGGGCAGAGTTCATCGGCTTGCATTTGATTTCAAAGAAGCCGTAGAGTACCTTTTTCTTGCTTTGTACCGCAGCCGTAGTAAAGGTATGGTAGCCTTCCGGAGCATCGGCCACATTCTCGCGCTTTCCGGTCAGGATCAGCTGTCCGTTTTCCACACGCACGTTTTCCTTACGGAACAGCGACGGTTGTCTACCCAGCCAGGTCGGGTTGTGGTCGTACCATTTGGCTGTATCGAAGGGAGCTTCAAATTCATCGCTGATCTGGGTGTTGTAAACCCAGTTTCCGCTGTTTCCTTCCATGCAGGGCTGTGGCCAGGTACTTTCCTGTTGGTTCACGTTTTCTGTGCAGGCACAGAATAATGCCATTGCAAAAGTTGGCAGTAAAAGCAGATTTTTCTTCATGATCATTTCTTTTTGATGCTGTATGTGTATATGTTTGACTAATCGAACAAAAGTACAAATAATAATTAATAAACTCAGTTTCGGCGAGATTTCTTTTGCAGTCAGAAATATTATTCGTAGTTTTGCGAACAACAAACAAAAAGAGAAAAGAAAGATGATCCAAAAGAAGTATTCGGAAGAGCAGGAGCGGATGGCCCGCTTTGCCAAGGCAATGGGACATCCGGCGCGCATGGCTATCCTTCAGTTTCTGGCCCGTCAGGAAAGCTGTTTCTTCGGCGATATCCACGAGGAACTGCCCATAGCCAAGGCTACCGTTTCGCAGCATCTGAAAGAACTGAAGGATGCCGGACTGATTCAGGGGGAGATTGAAGCTCCGAAAGTGAAATACTGCATCAACAGAGAGAACTGGGAAATCGCCAGACGGATGTTTGCTGATTTCTTCGGTCAGCCTCTCTGCAAGAAAGAAGGGTGCTGCCGTTAAGCCCCTTTTTTATGCTGTATGTTCGTAGTTTGGCGAATTACTAATAAGGTGAATTGTTAATCATAAAATTTAGATAAACGTATGAAGAATGTATGGTCTTTAGGACTGGTCTGCCTGCTTCTGGTTTCTTGTGGAAGCGGTGGAAAGGAAAAATCCGGATCTGAAGATCGGGTATGTGCCTGTGCCGGCGGAAGCACTTGCGCGGGAGGAGATGCCTGCAAAGGTCAGGGAACCTGTACCGGCGGAAGTACCTGTTCGGGGCAGGGTGCCTGCAAAGGTCAGGGAACCTGTGCCGGACAGAATGTAGCAGCCGGTGACTGTGTGGAGGTGCTTTGTTTTCACGGGAAACAGCGCTGTGCCACCTGCATAGCCATTGAGCGCAATACGCGTGAGGTGCTGGAGAAGGAGTTTGCTTTCGGCAATGCCCGCAAGTCGCCTGATACGTTCAAAGCCGGATTGGTGAAAACGGTCAGCGGAATGCTGAAGTAAGTACGGGGAAGCGTATGGATTGGTTACAGACATGGCTGGACAACAGTTCCACGCCTCTTCTGACTGCGTTTCTGCTGGGCTTGCTTACGGCTCTTTCTCCCTGTCCGCTGGCCACGAACATTGCAGCGGTGGGGTTTATCGGTAAGGACATTGAGGACCGGCGGAAGATTTTCCGCAACGGTCTGCTCTATACGCTGGGACGTATTCTGGCTTACACCCTGCTCGGTGTGGTGCTGATCCTGATCCTGAAAGAGGGATCCAGTATGTTCGGCATCCAGAAGGTGGTTGGTACATGGGGTGAACTGGCATTGGGGCCGCTGCTCCTGGTCATCGGACTGTTCATGCTCGTGGGCGACAGACTGAACCTGCCCCAGTTCGGGTTCAGCGGTAATGCGGAAGGACTGGCGAAGAGAGGGGGCTGGGGAGCCTTGCTGATAGGGGTTCTGTTTGCCCTGGCTTTCTGTCCCACAAGCGGTGTGTTCTATTTCGGTATGCTGATCCCTCTGTCGGCTTCCGTGACAGCCGGTTATCTGTTGCCGGCCGTATTTGCCGTAGCCACGGCGATACCGGTGCTTGCCGTTGCCTGGCTACTGGCTTTCAGTGTGCAGCAGATGGGCAGTTTCTACGGCAAGATGCAGAAGGTGCAGAAGTGGATGAATCTCCTTGTGGGAGTCGTATTTATTCTCGTCGGCATCTATTATTGTTGGATAATGTATGTATAAACAAGATTAATAACTGATTAAATTTTTGGAAAGATGGAAATTAAAGTATTGGGACCGGGTTGCAGCAGATGCAAGACAACCTATCAGGTGATTGAGAAAGTGATCAGGGAAAACAACCTGGACGTGAAACTGACCAAGGTGGACGATCTGATGGAAATGATGAAGTATAACATCATGACCACTCCTGCCGTAGTCGTGGATGAAGTGGTGAAGATGAAAGGACAGGTGCCCACGGAAAGTGACGTAAAGAAACTTCTGGGAATCTGAAAACGCAGGTAGTGACATGATACAAGATTTTGCAGACTGGCTGGTCTATGGGATTTTCGGGCTGAGTGCCGGAACTTCCCTGGGCACGGCTGTGAACTTTTTCTTCTACGACACGGTCAAGATTCTGATCCTGTTGTTCTTCATCAGTGTACTGATGGGCATTGTCAATGCCTATTTTTCGATCAAACGGTTGCGCAACTATCTGGTTACGCACCGGATGTACGGGTTGCAGTATCTGCTGGCGGCTCTGTTCGGAGCCATCACCCCGTTCTGCTCCTGCTCGTCCATTCCGCTGTTCATCGGGTTTGTGAAAGGAGGGATTCCCCTGGGAGTGACCTTTGCCTTTCTGATCACCTCGCCGCTGGTCAACGAAGTGGCGGTGGCCATGTTCCTCGGATCGTTCGGACTGAAAGTGACTCTTATCTATGTCGTCAGCGGCATTCTGCTGGGAGTGATCGGCGGTTTCGTGCTGGGACGGATGAGGCTGGCCCCTTATCTCAGCGACTGGGTGAAACAGATTCAGGCACACTCGTCGGCTCAGGCAGATGAGTGGGAGAAAGATCACACCACCTTTATCCGCCGGCTGCCTGCCATTGTCCGTGATGCCTGGCGGATTGTCCGCGGCGTACTGGTGTATATCCTGATCGGTATCGGTATCGGAGCCTTCATGCACGGCTTTGTGCCCGAAGGATTTTTTGAGCAGTACATGTCGAAGGACAACTGGCTGGCCGTTCCCCTGTCGGTTCTCCTGGCCGTACCGATGTATGCCAATGCAGCCGGTATCGTGCCCGTCATCGAGGTGTTTGTAGCCAAAGGGATTCCGATGGGTACGGCAATCGCCTTTATGATGGCGGTGGTGGGACTGTCACTGCCCGAAGCCACATTGCTCAAGAAGGTGATGACCTGGCGTCTTATCGGGATCTTTTTCGGTACGGTAGCCTTTTTCATCATCCTGTCGGGCTATCTGTTCAATTTCATATTATAACCCTTTACAAGACTTATAGCGTTATGAAAATTTTGATACTTTGCACGGGAAACAGTTGCCGCAGCCAGATGGCTCATGGTTTCCTGCAATCGTTTGACGCCTCGCTGGAGGTGTATTCCGGCGGAACGGAACCGGCCGCACAGGTCAATCCCAAGGCCGTGGAAGTGATGAAGGAAGCAGGGATCGACATCAGCAGCCATACTCCGGTCAGTGTCCGTACCTATCTGGATCAGGCGTGGGATTATGTCATTACCGTGTGCGGAGGAGCCAACGAGAGCTGTCCGGCGTTTACGGGGAAGGTAGGCAAGCGCCTGCATATCGGTTTCGATGACCCTTCGCATGCCACAGGAACGCCCGAGTTTATCGAGGCTGAGTTCCGCCGCGTACGCGATGAGATCCATGAGCGTTTCCATAGTTTTTATCTCTCGGAACTTTGCAGAAAGTAAAGATTATTCAGAGGAAAATTACCGGTCCGCATGATGCACCCGAACAGGTGTACCGTGCGGACCGTTTGATTACAGGCTCTTGCGCGGATCTTATGCTGCCTTTGCGCGGAATTTATGCGGTCAATCGGGCTGGATTATGCCTTCGTTGCGCAGGAATTATGCGGTCAATCGGGCTGCATCGTGCGGTCGTTGTATCACTGAATAAATTCATTTTACTTATAGTTAAATATTGTAAAAAGCAAAAAAAGAGGCAGTATTTTTTTCTTACCTTTGCATCCGGTTTAAGTATCATTATAGGGAAAAAAGCCCTTTGATAGTTTAAATTCAAAGTAAAAAAATAAGCACGGAACTTAAAATAAAACGATGGTTGGATTGAAGATTCTTTTGAGCTGGGCTTCACTGACTTTTTTGTTAAGTAGTGGAGTGCTTTTCATGCGTCGTCGCAGTGGAGACCGCTCCCGTCTTTTTTTAGCCTGGGTCTGGTTGTTTGCCGGACTTGCCTTTCTTTGTCGTTTGCTGGCTCCAGCATTTGATCAGCCTATTGTAAACCAGGTTCTTCCTGTTACAAACATGGGCGGTGGCCTTTGGGCGATTGTATTCCTTTATTTATATCCGCTGGAAGCTATTGGCAACGGATGGCTTACCCGGAGGAACATGTTGCTTTTCCTGATGCCCGGTCTGGTTTTAGGAGTAATCCTCTGGTTTATGAAGCCTTATGCCAGGGAATTAACTTCTTTCGCTGATATCTGGACATACATAGGAGAGTTTAATGTGTGGTTCAGGCTGGCAGCACTGATTCTGGGAGTTTCTTTTTATGCTGTTTTCCTGTATTATATTCCCTATAACTGGATGAAAAGTACGGTGTATCACAGCTGGATCGTTCTTTATTCTGTCAAAATACAGCTCATCTCTGTCTGTTTTGTTCTGTTTATGCTGACAGGACTGGCATGGGTCAGTTCCATTCATTTGCTGGTATGTATGGCAGTGGCGGTAACCGTAACCTACCGGGAACTCTTTATCCGTTTTGAGGTCCGTTGTACTGAGGATCCTCAACAAGAATCAGACAAGTCAGATGTTCTTCCTGACCTGGTTGCAGATGTCGAACCGACTGATCCCCTGATTGAGCGTCTGCGTCGTCTGATGGATGATGATCAGATCTGGAGGAATCCTGACATTGATCTGCCGTATCTGGCTCAGGAACTGAATACCAACCGCAGTTATCTGTCGAAAGCCATTCAGGATGACGGGTACAAAAATTTTGCAGACATGATCAACCGGAAACGGATTGCAGAATTTCTGAAGCTGGCCGATGCTGGTTCGGTAGTCAGTGTGCAGGATACATTTTTCTATGTCGGGTTCCGTTCACGTGAAACCGCTCTGCGCTGTTTCAAGAAATATGTGGGTGTTTCGCCTACCGATTATTTGCGCAGCCGTATGGCCTATCATACCCTCCAGACCGAATAATTTGCATTTTTGACACAATGTTTTGTAAAAATGAAACGTTGTGGAGAGAATTTCCAACTTATTTTGCAGTTGTAAAAAAATAAGCTGGTGACTTACGGTTTGAAGGAAATGAGAGGGCTTTTGTATCGGTTACCCGGAAGTCTTTTTTCCGGTCTGATACTTCTGGCGATGTTGTTTGGATGTGCAGGGTCTTTATTGGCACAACAGACTGTTATTCGTCAGACCGATCAGTCGTACACTCTTTTATTCAATATCGACAGTCATACTGTTGATACGGCTTACTGCTCCAACGATGCGGTTCTTGACCAGATTGAGACAGGGCTTGGCCGGCTTTTGTCTGTATCCGGGGTGATGATCGACTCTGTGGTCATTGTTTCTTCGGCATCCCCCGACGGTCGCAACAGCTATAATTACCGCCTTTCAGCGGAACGTGGGCAGCATGTGTATCATCATTTGCGGAGCCTGTATTCAGGCCTGCCCGAAGCATGCTGGATTCTGGAGTCCAGAGGTGAAGACTGGGTAGCTTTCCGCAATATTCTGGATGGAGATCCGGACCAGCCTGCCCGCAAGGAACTGCTTGCCATCGTCGATACGGATTATCCGGCCGACGAGAAAGAGCGTCAGATCAAGAGATTCAGGCAGGCTTATGCCTATCTGGCAGATCATCATTTATATAAACTCCGGGCTGTTTCCGTTACTGTATATGCTTCCGTGCACGACCTGGCACCGGTTGAGCCGGTTCATGCCCTGTCTGTCGGCACTCAACTGACTCTGAACCCTCTGTCTGCCGGCACTCATCTGATCCAGCCGGATCTGTCTGCATCTGCGGAAAAGAAACGTTTCCGCCTGCCTCCCTTTGCCGTGAAAACCAATCTGCTTTATGACGCCGCGCTTGTTCCTAATATCGGACTGGAGTTTTTCTTCAGGGAAAGATGGTCGGTAGCCCTCAACTGGATGTATGCCTGGTGGAAAACCGATCGCCGCCATTATTACTGGCGCGTTTACGGGGGAGATGTGGAGGCACGCTACTGGCTGGGGAAAGACGGTTACGGCTATCACCGTTCCGGTCATCACGTAGGAGTATATGCCCAGACCGGTACGTTTGACTTTGAACTGGGCGGACGCGGATACATGGTCGACGACTGGGGATATGGCGGAGGAATCTCTTACGGCTATTCCCTGCCCGTGGCCCGGAACCTGAATCTGGACTTTACGCTCGGAGTGGGAGTGTTTCACGGGAAATGCAAGGAATATCTGCCGATAGACGGGCGGTACGTGTGGCAGCTGACCAAGAAAATGAACTGGGTAGGTCCCACCAAGGCTGAAATATCTCTGGTGTGGCATATTGGAGACAGAAACTGAAAGGACGAAGCGATATGGGCAAGAAAGTGATACTATATTCCCTTTTACTGATGCTGCAGGCACTGGCTGGCTGCAAGCATAAGGATTTGTATATGGGGCATGACTCATCCTCTACGCTGATCCTTCAGGTAAACTGGCATCTGGAGTGGAACATTGAATACCTGATTGACTGGGAAACAGAATGGAACCCCGAATGGATCATGGACTGGAGCAAGGTGACACCTCCCGAACCCGAAGGAGTGCGACTGGTCACCGAGACCCGGGAAGAGGGATACCGCCAGATATTCAATCTGCCGTCGGGAGGAGGAAGAGTGACGTTGCAGCCGGGAGTTTATACGGCCCTGCTTCATAACAACGATACGGAGTATATTGTTTTTGAGACGGAAGATCTGGTGTCGACCTTGACGGCTACCACCCGCAGCCGTTCCCGCAGCCCTTATTCGGAGAACAATCCGGCTGAATCGACGGTAAATCCCCCGGACTACCTGTTTTCCAGTTACTCGGAAGAATTTCATATCCGTGAGCTGGAAGAATGGGAGGACGGTGAAGAAGAACGGATTATAGAGATTGATGTTGCCATGCATCCGGTGGTGTTCAGTTACATCATACGCTGTGAGTTTGAGGATGGCAAGGAATATATCAACGAGGCACGCGGAGCTCTGTCGGGTATGGCAGGTACGGTGAATCTGAGCAATCGCCGCACGCTTGATGACGTGGTTACGGTGTTGTATGAAGATGCTGAAGTGAGTGATTACGGGGTAGAGGCAGTGGTGCGTTCATTCGGACTGTGCAACTTCGATCCGGTTCCTACTGATGAACATCCCAACGGTCATTATTATACGCCGGACGGGGTGGAAAATCCGGGCAACCTGTTGCAGAACGGACGTCCACGGGCCGACGAGCAGACCCGCAATATCCTGACGCTGGAAGTAGCCCTGAAGAGCGGTCAGACAAAGACCTTTGAGGTGGATGTGACCGATCGCATGCGTGAGCAGCCCCGTGGCGGAGTGTTGCTCATTAAGGGACTGACGGTCACTCCCGAAGAAGGAGAAGGCAACCATTCCGGCGGATTTGAAGTGGGAGTGAATGACTGGGGAAACTCCGAAGAAGTGGAACTTCCCTTGTAAAAGCGAGAAATAAGCGATCTATATATAAACTAACTAATTATTAAGACATATGAAAAAGAATAAGTTTTGGCTGGCAGCAATGGCTGTAACCGTTTCAATGGCAAGCTGCTCATTGGAAGAAGTAATGGAGCAACCTGAACCGCAGGCAATCGGGTTCTCATCGTTCGTAGGAAAACCGACTCGGGCGGTGACGGAGATTATTAAACCGGATGGAACAGAAAGTGGGGTACAAAAACGTTTAACCAATTTTTATGTGTTTGGCCGTTACGGAGATAAGAATGGAGCTAATTATAGTAATGTTGTATATGAAAATGCAGAAGTTGTAGTTTCGAATTCAAGTTTTACAAATGTAGGGCCTACCGATGTTCAATATTGGGCTCTTAATAAGGATTATAAATTTGCAGCCTATTCTGATGGAAATTCTAAGATAGAATCCGATATCTCTTTTGGAACGGATGGAAATATTACTATTACAGATTATGAAGCAGGTGGCAAAGATTTGATATTGGCAACTCCTGCCGAAGTTCAAACAAATGCTACAATATCGGCACAACCTAATGTTGTTCCCCTTACATTCAACCACTTGCTTTCACAGGTTAGTTTCCAGTTTGTAGGAGAAGATTTTCCTGCTGGTTATAAGATAAAGATTGAAGGTTTAACTTTTTCTGTGAATAATACGGCTACTTATACCAGTTCGAATAATTCATGGGGTGAACCAACAACTTCTGCATCTAAAGGATATACAGTTGGTACTGGAACTGCGTTTGCTTTTGATACACAAACAAAATCAGATGCGAATTTCGTAATTCCTCAAAGTTATAGCAGTGATATTACAGCAGCATTTACAGCAACAATATATGATAAATATAATTCAGAAGTTGCAAGGAAGGCATTTACAACAGCTTCACTGTTGGCTGAATCCGCTTCAGGAATTCCTGAAGAATGGGTAAAAGGATACCGTTATCAGTATAACATAAAGCTTACTCCGTCTGAAATGACGAATATGTTTCCTATTAAGTTTACTGTAACTACTGTTAGTGACTGGCTGGATAGTACAACTCCAGGAGCTAGTGACGATTTGACGAATACTGCTAATCCATAATCCCCCTTTTCTCCGGGCGGCATTCCCGCCCGGAGAAATCCATTTTCATGCAGCCATTTAATCTCAAGGAGAAGATATGAAAAAGTTATATGCCCGGATTGTTCCGCTTGTTTTTGTGCTGGGAGCCTGTTCCTCTTCCGACGAGCCTGCTGCTGATCCGTCTGTACCTGTCGGTTTCAGTGTGCAGACCGAAACGCGTGCGGCTGTGACAGGGACTACTTTGCCCGACGGCAGCCTTTTCAAGGTGTGGGGCGGGTACAACGGCAACAATGTTTTCGACGACAGGGAGGTGACAAAAACAGCTTCCGGATGTACTTACACGGGTACGGAATATTGGGTGCCGGGGAAGACGTATAATTTCCATGCGGTATATCCGGCTGAATTGCCGGCTGGGGCTACACTCACCGTGGCTGGTGATGGAACGGTTTCCGTCAGCAATTTTGACTGTTCCGCTACGGGCGATGCGGCTGTCGATCTGATGACGGCATCGGCACCAGATATCAAGGCTGATGAGATTATTGCCAACCAAAATCCGGTGGAACTGACTTTCAGTCACCTGCTTTCTCATATATCCTTCGTCTTTGATAATCAGCTGACCGGTGGTTATGCGGCAGAGGTAACTGACATCTCTTTTTCGATCCGGGTGAAAGGAAATTACAACAGCAGTACGGAGCCATCTCCATGGACGAATCTGAATCCGGGAGCAATTACCCTCTATCCGGCAGCCGCTCCGCTGACGGTAGCAAACAAATTATCTGTCACTTCTGCTCCTGCCCTGGTTATTCCTCAAAGTAATACGGGGGTGAATGTCACCTTTACCGTTACTATCCGTGAGATAATCGATGAGGATACGGGAAGCACCACTATGACGGTGGTCAAACGCTTTACTTCACCGCTTGCTACAACGGACGGTGAGTGGAAAATGGGGCAGCGCTATGAATATAAGGCTACCCTGACTGGTGAACTGATGGAAATGGACGGTTTAACACAAATAACGCTGGATGTGAAGATCACAGACTGGTCGGTAGAAGATGCCAATGTATCGTGGGGCGGTGAAACTGCTGCACCTTAATATGATAGCTATGAACAGAGATATGTATGATATGAAACATGTGTTGCGTTACAGCCTGCTGGTGATGGCGGTGCTGCTCTGCCAGGCCTGTACGGGTACCGATCCGCAGGATATCACTGAGGAACGTACAACGACCATTTATCTGCAGCTCCCTCAGCCGGATGCCGGAACACGCAGTATATCTCCTGGTTACGAGGATGAATTGCAATTGCTGGAGAGTCAGATTTATACCTTGCGGGTCATTCTGCTTTCGCAAGCGGGTACCAATAAATCAACCACCATCAACCGGCTGTTTAAAGATGTAGACTCGGACGCGAGACTGGTCATAGAGAATGTACCGGTCGGAGTTGCGCAGCTTTATGTCATAGCCAACGAGGCGAGTATCGGACAGGATTATAGCGATATAGCCAATTTGCAGAAGCAGGTGGTGGATGTCAATGGTTCACGCAAGGTGCTGATCACAGATACCGGTAACCGGTATTTCCCCATAAGAGGCTCGGAACTTCTGGCTGCTGAGAAAAAGAAAGGCCTTCCCATGAGCTGGATGAACAAGAATCTGACAGTCAGCAAGGATATGACAATAGATGTTGCTCTGGAGCGTTGCGTCTCGAAGATATGTATGCAGATTCAAAACGATTTTTCTGAATCAATCAAGGTAACAGAGGTTTCATTCGGAGCGTTTTTCGGCAACAGCTTTTATCTGTTCAGAGAAGGAGCTCTGGATGTACCTGATCAGACATATAAAGAACAGGTATATGATCAGTCGGTAGACTATCCGATAGCTCCCAATGAAAGCGAAGTGCTGATATGCTATTTTTATCCCTCATTTGCCAGGACCAGCGATGTGGAAGCTTCTCCTTACACCATTGGTTTTAAAACCGAACACGGTGAATATCCGAAGATGGCTTTTCTTGACTCGGATGGAAAGCCCTATAACTCGATTCCCCGCAACAAGCAGATCAATATCAATGTTACGCTTAGCGGAGCAACGCATGTGAATATTGACTTTGAAGTGGTTGAATGGACAGAAAGAACAATTACAGTTCCTGATTTTGAATAATACCGGTGCGAATATGAACAAGACAGCAATACAGATAAAGATGATAGCCCTGTGGACGGTGATCCTGCTCTTCACGGCATGTCAGGACGATATGCCTTTCAGAAATACAGACCGCATACAGGAAGGTATTCCGACAACCGTGAAACTGGGTTTCCAGGCTTCGGAAGCAACGGTAGAAACCCGGGCTGCCCAGGATCGGAAGTATGAGGACAGGGTGGACAATGTGTTTATCCTGATCTTTGACGAAGATGGAAAGATACACGACCGGTTTTTCTGCAAGGATGGAAGCGGGCTGAGTTATGACAATGGTAATACTTTGTTGAGTTCCGGTATTCTGACGTTTACCACCACTTCGCTGAACAACGCCACCATTGTGGGTATTGCCAATCTGGCGGATGGGAATACGTCTACTGCCTATACGGTGACAGAAGCCGAGTTGACTGCGGTGAACACGCTGGATGAACTGAAGGCAAAAGTGATGACCATGCGTGATGAATCGGTATACCGCAGTGCCTATTTTATGATGACGGGGTATGCCAAGGTGAAAAATCCGGCAGACGGAACGGATCCGACATTGATCAATATCCCGGCTCTGGAGAGCGAGCAGACAGCAACACTGGAATGTACCCTGGAGCTGGAACGTACAGACGCCAAGGTGAAGTTTGTGGTCACTTCAGAAGTTCCGGAAGGTAAGGACTGGGAAAAGTTCTCTTTTCAGCCCACAGGCTGGATGGTTAAACGGGTACCCCGGCAGTCTCTTATTTTACCGAAAGATGCAGCCGATGAGAAGGGTAACTGGGATTTTGACGGTGACGCTGCCGCTGCCGTCTATTTTAATTCGCCGTCCTATGAATTTGAAACGTTCTCCAGAAGCGGAGCCTTGTATAAAGGCGGGAGCTTTGTTTTTTACATGCCTGAGAACAGAAAGAAATGTAAACAAGAAATTACTACGGGAGAATATGCATTGCGGGATAAAAGGGAAGATCCCACTACTGATGCGGATGGGAATGTAACCCTCGGGGATTTTATATATGCCGATGCAAACTCTACTTATGTAGAAATAACCGGTATCCTGTCATATTTTGAAGAGATAGATGGGGTAGACCAGCTGGTTTATGCCAACGTGCGTTTTCTTGTTCATCTGGGGTATGCAGATGTAGATGGAGATGGATTTGAAGATGTCAATGATTATGATACAAAACGCAATCATTCCTATATTTATAACGTTAAAGTAAAAGGGGTATATAATATTGAGGTCGATGTGGATGATGAGACAGATCCCCGTCCCGGCTATGACGGAGATGTGGTGGTGAACTATCAGGACAGTTATCAGTTTGACTGTCATTACGACCGTCGTCTGATTAAGCTGAACAGAAGCGGATTCAAGCCCAAGGAAGGAGGTACGGCAGGTACCCTCCGGTGGGGAGTAAGCACGCCGTTCAGCAAGGGGATTCATGAGGTAGTTGCAAATGCCGCGGATATAAAACAGAATATGAGAGACTACCGTTGGATCAAGTTTGCTGTGAATAAAGAGTATGGAGTAGCCAATGACAAGATGGTGAAATATCCCGGTGATCAGAATTACAATGACCCTTTCCCGCTGGATCGTACTAAGAACGATTAGCCTTCTCCTTATTATTCTCCGGACGGAGACGGGTATCAGAATAACGAAACTGTGAATACCGAGAAAGCCCGTCTTCGGGATGTGAACCAGCTGATGCAATTCCTGAAAGAGGAGGCAGTGACTAATTCAAATGGAATATTTGATGCGGATGGCTATGCATGGATCACTGCCTTTGTGGATGAAAATGTATATGCGTATGATCCGAGAACCAATTTGCAGGATCTCACGTTGTGGAAGAAAATGGCTGAAACGGACGACCGTCAGCTTTATATCATTGTCGATGAAGAGAAATATTCCGAAGATAATCAGTCGAGTGTGATCAAGGCACAATATTCTTTCCGCCAGCGCAGTGTCCGTACTGTTTATAATGTCAATAAGGAGAGCCTGAAGACAGCCTGGGGGCTGGAGTCGAATATGGAAACCGAAAGACTTTATGCAGGTACGATTAATAATGGAGTTACGACGGACAAATCCAACGGACGTCTGAATACGCTTCGTATTCTTTTAGGAAATAATTACCAGTATTATCCTGTAAATTTGAAGTGGACTGATGTATTAAATACCAGCGATGTATTCAGCGAAAGCGAATATTATGGGCTTAACAGTGGGTATGAATATGCTATTTATGCTTGCCTGATCCGGAATCGTGATCTGGATGGGGATAATATAGTAGATGCGGATGAAATCCGCTGGTATCTGGCCAGTATCAATCAGCTGGTGGATATCTATCTGGGAGAGTATGCGCTGGATGCATTGTCGCGTCTGTATCCCACTGATGCTGTCGACCGTCCGGGAGGAAAGAGCGTATATTGGCATTACACTTCCAGTTCGTATGACGGTCAGGAGTCAAATCCCTGGGTATTGTGGGCAGAAGAGGGAGCTTCACTGGGACGGAAAAATGATTCTCAGCTTGTAAAATATAATGGGCCTTTTTATTCATACCGCTGTCTGCGTAATCTGGGAATCCCGCTGGATCAGCCGGATAAGGAACCTGTCGATCTGGTATCTGTGCATCAGATTGGAGCTACCCGTGGCTATCAGATCGATGTCACGAATATGAACGAAAAGTCAAGGCGTCCGAATTATGAGACAGTTTTGGCTGCCCATAACGAACGTCAGCAGGACAACCGGCCTTATGCTTATTTTGAAGTACATCCTGATTATTTTCCCCAGGGTGATAACTGGTATACATGGCAATATTATCAGACTTACAATCCCTGTCCGACGGGGTACCGAATCCCCAATCAGCGTGAATTACTGATTATGTCGACCCGCCTTCCAGGCGCAGCATGGAAGGATGGGTATAATGGTGAGCATTATATGAGTCAGACAGCTTTTTCTTTGATGGGGCAACCTCCTTATACGGACAAACGTGTGGGATTTATCTGGCATAAAAATGGTAATTTCATATTGGTCAATGGTAGTTTTGATGAAAATGGCAAACCAAATGAAATAGGTGTTGTCCGTCCGGTAAAGGATATCACTTCCATTACAGCCAATTGAGAATGCCGTCTCAGAACTCATCAATGGTTGCATTGACAAAGTCGAGGAAGGGCTTCATGATCTCGAACATTCCGGCTGTGCGCTCCAGCCAGTCGGGAGCCGTGAAAAACTCCTCCGGGACAGGGTGACAGCAGGAGTAATCCTTGCAGCGGATGTATTCAGGGTAGGGGAAGTCCTTGGGAAATCCCTTGGGGATGGTTTTCACCCGTGTTTCTCCCAGTACGGGAAACAGGCTGTGGAACGGATCGCTGCCCACGATGCGGTGGAAAGTTTCCGGTTGTTCGCAGATGCTCTGGCGTACGGCACGCAGGACGTCCGACGGCAGGCAGTAGGCTCCTCCGGCTACCAGACAGCCTTCCGGTTCCAGGTGCATGTAGTATCCGCCATGGTTGGACTTCTTGCCCCGGGCATTGATGTAGGCTCCGAAATGGCGTTTGTAGGGAGACTTGTCGGGAGAAAAGCGGGTGTCGCGGTAGAACCGGTAGGTGCAGTCGGCCACCGTCAGATATTGCACGGACGGGTCGAATGCGGTAATGCGCACGATCAGGTCGTGTACCATGCTTTCGAAAGCAGCCCGTGCCTCGTCGTAGAGGTCGCGGTGCTCGTGAAACCATTCGCGGTTGTTGTTGACGGCGATCTGTCGCAAATATTGCAGGCAGATTTCTGCCCGTTTATCGGAAGGGATATGCTGGCTCATAAGAATCATCAGTTTATAATTTTGTTCGGTTTGCAAAAGTAGCAAGAATTATTTATCTTTGGATTTAATAGCGTGATAAACACATGCATCTTATGAATAAAAACGGGTGAATCTATGAAACACAGATCTGTATATCGGCTGAAATTGGCCGTCTGTATGTTATTGACGGCCACTGGGGGAGTGAAAGTCCGGGAAAGTGATGTCGTTGTACTGGTACTTGGAGGCACAGTGTCATTTATTCAGGAATTGGCTGGGGAGGTGCCAATTCGAAGGAAGTCAATACATGCGGTGAAGGCTATGACCGGAATGAACTGAATTTTCCCGGAGTACAGGCCGAGTTGCTGGATCTTGTATCCGGTCAGGGGAAGCCGGTGGTACTGTCATGCTGAACGGCCGTCCTTATACCATTCCCGAAGAGGTGAAAAAGGTGGATGCCGTGTTGGAAGCCTGGTATCCGGGTGAAAAGGGAGGAGATGCGATTTCCCGGATCCTGTTTGGAGAAGTTAATCCTTCCGGACGTTTGTCTGTGACATTTCCCCCGACCACCGGACATATCTCCATGTATGCGAATCACAAGCCTTCAGGCAAAGGATATTACCGGCAGCGGGGTACTCCGCAGAAGCCCGGCCGCGATTATGTCTTTTCCTCACCGGATCCTTTGTTTTGTCTGGGATATGGCTTGAGTTATACGACTTTTAAGTATAGCCAACTGGAGATACAGAATCACATGGCATCGAAAGGGGAGGTACTGGTGAGCTGTATGCTGAAGAATACAGGAGATGTAAAGGGTGCGGAAGTGGTGCTGCTTTATGTCCGTGACAAGATCAGCAGTGTGACAACTCCGGTGAAGGCTTTGAGAGGCTTTTCCAAGGTTGAACTGAATCCCGGAGAAAGCAGGAAGGTTACGCTGGTGCTGAAGAAGGATGATCTGAAGCTGTGGAATGCAGCGATGGATTTTGTACTGGAACCGGGAGATTTTGAAGTCTTTGTCGGTGCATCCGTAGAGGACATCCGGCTGAAGGGGACTTTTAAGGTGGAATGAGACTGTTTGCTGATCGAACAGAATGTAGTGAAATAGATTTTTGTACATTTGCAATGGTAATTTTAAAGAAACAAGACCATGAATATCGTATTGCTGGAATCACTCGGCATTTCTCCGGAAAGGCTGAGTGAATATGCCCGTCCGCTGGTTGAGGCCGGGCATACTTTTAACGCTTATCCCCGGGATTTGGACATACAGGTACAGATAGAACGTGCCCGCGAGGCTGATGTGATCATCATAGCCAATATGCCGTTGCGGGGAGAGGTAATCCGCGCCTGCAAGCATCTGAAATTTATTGATGTAGCGTTCACGGGAGTCGATCATGTGGATCTGGATGCTGCCCGTGAATGTGGAGTGAAGGTGAGCAATGCTGCCGGTTATTCCACTCAGGCAGTAGCCGAACTGGCCCTTTGCATGATGTTGTCACTGTTGCGGAACGTGCCGCAGGTGGCCGGCCGTTGCCGTCAGGGAAAGACCAAAGACGGTCTGGTCGGCTGTGAACTGCGCGGCAAGACTGTGGGAATCGTCGGTGCAGGAGCCATCGGAACACGTACGGCCGAACTGTGCAAGGCTTTTGGCTGCCGGGTGCTGGGCAACAAACGCCATCTGACCGGCAAGGAACCTTCCTTTATTGAGTTCATGCCGTTGGAAGAACTTCTGTCCCAGTCCGACATCGTTTCCCTCCACTGTCCGCTGACTGCCGAAACCCGTCAGCTGATTAATGCAGACCGTCTGGGAATGATGAAACAGGGCGCTTATCTGATCAATACGGCCCGTGGGGGAGTGGTTGACTCCGCAGCTCTGGCTGAAGCCTTGAAGAACGGCTATCTGGCCGGTGCCGGAATCGATGTGTTCGAAACTGAACCCCCGCTTGATCCGGCCCATCCGCTGCTTCAGGCACCGAATGTACTGGCCACTCCGCATGTCGCATTTGCGTCTGAAGAGTCGATGGAAGCCCGTGCTGCGATTGTGTTCAGCAACCTTTCCAACTGGATGGACGGGAAGCAGGAGAATGTGATTCTTTAATTTTTTTTATTTCCTTGCATTGTAGACCAACATTTCGCTTATCTGTATGGAGACTCCCTGCTGGGGATTAAGCCATTTGAAAGCGATGGTATGTTTCCCTTCCGTCAACCGGTATTTCCAGAACAGCTCGTAACGCCGTTTGGCGAAGGAAGCAGGCAGCTGGGCGGTTTCGGCCAGCTGCCCGTCAATGTACAGTTCGACTTCGGCCACATATTCTTCGTCGGAGGCATTGACATTTCCTCTGATCACGACACCGTTTCCGTTAAATTCCAGTTCCTGAATATCGGTGATCTTTTTATTGATCCCCCGTTTCCCGGTAGGATACATTCCTTCGAAAGCTTTTTCGTATTGTACGGCAACCGGTTGCTGGCATTGGATGGTTACCAGATCTCCTTCAACTGTTCCTCCGTTTTTCTCGATCATTTGCAGAGCCTGACCGAAGCTCAGCTGATAAGCCTTGTTCAGAGAAATATCGGTATAGGCAAAATTCCTGTCCTCAACTTCTTTCAGGCTTCTTTTCCACTGATCCGGAATCCGGTTATATCCCAGGATGGTTCCCAGAATACCGGCAGCAGAAGCAGGATTACAGTCCGAATCCTGACCGCATCGGGTAGAGATATCCATGGTCTTGTAGAAATCCCCTTCACCATATAACAGGCCGATCAGGATATAGGCGCTGTTGATGGTTGCGTCAATGTTGTAAGGAACGAATACGCCTTCGGGACAGCCGATATCGGTACTCCATTTCTTCTCACATTCGAACCAGGTCTGTTTCCAGTTGTCAGGATATTGTTGGTGCCAGCGTATGACGTCACTCATGCATTGGTAGAACTGGCTTTCCTGAGGAATGGTTTTCAGCGCCTCTTTTACGATGAATCCGATGTCATCAGACAGAAAAGCCAGGGAATACATGGCTCCTACATAGACTCCGCCATACCATCCATCTCCATACGTCATGATATGTCCGATTTTATCGGCTATACCGGAAGCAGCATTAGGCATACCGGGAGACATCAGACCGGCATAGTCTGCCTCTATCTGATAGTCCAGGTCGCAGGCATGAGGATTGTTCATCCAGTGACCGGATGCCGGCGGCATGATTCCTTGCAGAATATTGTATCGTGCCGCCTGATTAGCATGCCAGAGGGGATATTCAGCAGTGGCAAAAGCCATAGCAAAAGAGTCCGCCGGGGCATCCAGCCCCAGACGGTCGAATACATCCACGAAAGTAAGATCCATGTAAACATCGTCATACAATCCCGGCACATTGTCATACCACCACTTGATGTAGCCGTCATACCATTCGATGGGCACATAATCCTGAATCATCGTCCCGCAGTATTTGAACTCTGTGGGACCTCCGTAGGTACAGCCGATGGCCTGACCGGCCCAACCTCCTTTGATTTTATCCAGCAGACTGTCTTTAGAGATTGTATATGTCTCCGGAATGCATGGATGGTTGGTTCCGGCAGTTCCAGGAGAACATGCCTCCATCAGCCACATGGCTGCAAACAGGAGAGTGCATGGGAAGAGATGTTTCATGGTTCAGCAGTTTTTGAAGACTTAGTGAAAAATAAGTGAGTTAATTTATAGCTTTGTGTTAAAAAGGAAAAATGCTTTCCATAATGTCGAATTAGATATTTTACAAATTCTATATATGAAAGATAAAGGGGTATCATCATTTAATTTGTAATCCTTATAGATATAATTTTTTATATTGGTTCATTAGTGTCCCATTTTAATGGGACACTAATGAGTTAAAGTTAATAAAAAATTATTGTAAACGCCGCTTGATTTCATTATTAGTCCGTTTGTTGCGGGAACCTTTCACTTTCTGATTTCCGAAATTATAGGTTACTCCCACTTGTACATTGCGCGGATTGTTTTTCATCGTAAAGGCATAATTGTAGTCAGCTCCCGTATTTACGCTGTATTCTTCATTGTAAGAATTGAAGATGTTGTAGACTCCTGCTGTGAATGTCCACTGTTTCAGATTCTTGCGTATGGATGCATACATGTAATGATTGGTCTTTCTCAGAGTCTGGGGCATATGTTCCCGTCCCATCATGTTGTAGTAGATATCTAATGACCATTTGTACTTTTTCGAAAGAGTGACGAAATTCATGAACTGCAGGGTCGGGGTGAAGCCATATCTTCTGACAGGCTGATTTTCTATCTGTCCTTTGTTGTAGCTATAGTAACCTCCAAGGGCATAGTTCACGTATAGATAGTTGTTGAACAGACTTTCATTCCACATAAAGTTGAATGTGGTGATCCGGCTGTTGCCATAATTGTCGAAAAGTGAGCGTACTGTGTTGGTTCCTTCTACCGGCAGACGGAACATAGTCCAGCTGTTGCGCGAGATAAAATGATTGACTGCGAAAACATATTTATAGTTCAATGTATAATAGAAGTCTATGTTATAAGTCCGCATATATTTCAGGAACGGGTTGTTCTCGGAGTATGACGTTTCCGAAGTATAATTGCGGAACGGGTTCAGCAAGGCAAATTCCGGGCGTCTGACTCCAGACTGCAAGGAAAGCGAAAAACTGTGTTTCTCATTGGGCATATAGCTGATGGAAGCAGAAGGAAATACATCCCAGTCATTGCGGTTGAAATTCTGTTCGGGATTATTTTTTACATCGCCTTTACCGTGTGTGTATTCCAGGCGTGCACCGAGCATGAGTGCCCACTTGCTGAAACTTTTACTGAATGACAGGAATCCGGCCGCTACCGTTTCATCGTAAATGAAATGATTGCTTTGTCCGTACTTGTCAACATACTGCTCACCTTCTTTGTGCCCGAAGAAAGAGTTGGCGTCCGAGCGTGTCGTGTAGACCTCCGAGCCAATGTTCATTGAATATCCGTTGCCCAGCGGAGTCTTGAAGTCGATTTTGCCTGCCCAGTTTGTAATATTGATATTCTGTCTTTGGCGGTAATCTAGCAGCAGCGTATGAGGCATTTCTGGCTTTTCGCTGTGTGTAATGTCATTCTGACGGTTGTAATTCCCATATTTCAGGAAGTCAAAGTCAATATTCAGGTATTTACCCTGTTTGATATCATAGCGATAGTTGACATTTGACGATACCTGATATCCGGTTGTGTGAACGTCTTTTCTGGTCTGCGACAGAGAGTCCAGCTGACCGTTCGTGAAATAGCGGTTCGTGTTGTCCATCAGGCTGGGGTTGTACGTATTGCCTGAAGCATTGACAACGACACCGATGATCTGTTTGTCATTGATGTGGTAGTCCAGATTAACCATCCCTCCGTAGGTCAGTTTGTTGTAATCATATTCCGAATGCGAGAGGGTGGAAGCTTTTGAGGTCGGATAATTATAGGTTATATCAGATTCCTGGGGGAGCACGTAATGCTGTGCGTACACATTGGCTGTCAGATCCACTTTGTTCTTCTTGTAGTTTAAGAACGCATTTCCTGTCTGTGAGTTCTTGTCCTTCATCTGCTGGTCTGTAAGGGAAAGAGTACCTTTGGCTCCTTCGTTTTCATTTTTTCTCAGCACGATATTGATAGCTCCACCTGATACGTCTGCCCGAAAGCTGCTGTTCAGTGTGGTCATGATTTCTATCTTGTCAATGTTTTCGGCAGGCATGCTTTTCAGGTACTGTTGCAGGGTTTCTCCGTTTAATTTTGATTTCCGGCCATTGATGTAGACGATGGGATTTCCTTTTCCGACCAGCGTGATTCCGGCATGGTCATTCACCTGAAGGAAAGGAGTCAGTTTTAAGACTCCCCAGGTATTGTTCCCTTTCACAATGCTGGTGTTTGCAACTTTGAATGAATACCGGTCGGCTTCCCGTGTAAGCTGGGGTTTTGCCGTGACGACTACTTCACTGAGTAATACGGGATCTTC
Organism: Phocaeicola coprophilus DSM 18228 = JCM 13818; assembly: GCF_000157915.1. Classification (GTDB taxonomy): domain Bacteria; phylum Bacteroidota; class Bacteroidia; order Bacteroidales; family Bacteroidaceae; genus Phocaeicola; species Phocaeicola coprophilus. The sequence goes on from NZ_EQ973634.1 coordinate 55,983, forward strand.
ATCCAGAATGATGGTTCCTAGATTTTGTGCTTGCGTGCCGACCTCCACATATTTTTCTTTATAGCCGACATTGGTGATATATAGTACGATTCCGTCCGGATATTCGGATCTTGATTTTAAGCGGAATACACCAAGAGAGTCGCAGATGGCAGAGTCGATCAGTTTGTTGTTTTGTCGCTCAATGACGGCAATGGCCGTGTAAGGAAGTTTTTCATTTTGTTTGTTGATTATGCTCCCTGTAATGTTCTGTGCGATTGTTTCCAGCCCCAAAAGGTTACAGATAAACAACCCAAGAAGTAATATGCGTTTCATAATTCAGATTATTTAAATTTTGAACAAAGATATATTATTTTTTTAAACATATCATATTTCAATTATTTTTTTGCACCTAACTAAATGTTTTTCTGAATATGGTGTGGGGTAGAAGATTTGTTGCTGAAAAATTTATAACTTTTTATAGTTCTGAAATTTAAAGATATACATAAATATTCTTCTATGTTTAATATTTTATACTGATTATTAAACACTTTCGGAGGATATATTTTCTCAGAGGATTATGGAGTTGTATGAATCTTCAGAAAATATGAAGGGGTTGCTTCCGACAGACTTTCGCAAGTATATTTTTCAGATCATACAATCCTTATCTCATTGAAAAAACGTCGAAATGTTTTATAAAAAAGAATTCGGGCTTTTAAAGCAAACGCCGAAACGTTTTTTTAAAAGCCCGAAGCTCATTTTTTCTACAGTTTTTTATTTCATAAACTTCTCAATCAGTTCCGCAATTTTCTGCCGGTGTTCCAGCAAAACGTGGGGATCTTTGTTGTAGGTCTTCTCATCGGTGTAGATGGATTTTGGAATCTGCAACAGTTGTCTGGCTTCTTTCACCAGTGACGCCTGTTTCTTCGAAGCCGCCTTCATCAGTTTTTCCAGAATGCACATGTATTCGTAATCCTCAATACCGGCTCTGAGGAATTCCAGTCTGATGGACGGGATCGGATAGCCCTGATAAGCGGTTGTCTTGTCCTTGTTGGGATCTCTGTTTTCCGGATAGAAGAACCGTCCGTCACCATTTCCCCAGATTGTCTGTTTTCCATAAGGCCAGCCGTATCCGGTTACCCAGCTCATGGCTTCTTGCCAGGGGTTCTGCAGATATCCTTTCGGGGAAGCTTCGTTGGAGTTCCAGTAGGTGGTTTCCCACATGAGTACCCCTTTCAGGCGGTAGACGTAGGATGCCCACAGCCACATGCGCATATTCACGGCATCGTGGTCGATGAATTCGGAAATCCACGGAGCTTTCGGCCATACGCAGAGATAAGACCAGTATTCCAGTCCGCGCTGGTTCATCTTGTCGATTTTTTCGTGGTTCAGCTGGTGCCAGATGGTGCAGCTGATATCGGTAACGTCCGAGATATCCTGACCTGCCACATGTTCTGTCAGGAAGGTTGTCAGTTTCGGAGCATACTCCTTGATCATCTTGTTGGTCTGGTATACGAACTCATAATCTTTTTCCGACGGTTCATCAAACCAGTAGATGTATTCTTTGCCCAGTACGCCGATTCGTTCCAGATTATCCTGAATCTGCTGCAAATAGCGCTTCATAAGTTTGTTATACTCTTCCGTTCCCTGCTCGAATCCTTCGAAGATACCATTCTGGCGGGAATAGTAGGTTCCTGATCCCAGACCTTTTATGGCCAGACGGAAGGAGTTGAAGTTATAGGGAGGCGCAAAGTATTTTCTGGCAGCCGCTTCGAAATCAGAGAAATCCAGCTGGATGTCGATCTTGTCCAGATCCACTTCAAAATTTCCGCATGCGAGCAGGTTCTGGTCTGTTTCCTTCTGATTCATCGAAAGATCATCGAACCAGACAACCCCTTTGTCTTCTCCGTGATAGGTGCGGTTGGCAGCACACAGGATGACTTTGACATAGCGGATTTCTTCGTCGAACATTCCCAGCGGGAAAGTGAATGATTCCCATCCCGGGTTCGCTGTAAATTGTTCAAAACGGTTTTCGAAGACAATCAGATTCTTTTCGGCATCATAGCATTCTACACCTACTACATAAGTCTGCTTCTCTGCCTGGCTTTTGGCTTTCCATTTTAACTCATAGGTCTTTCCCGGAGTTACAGGCTGCAATTCGCGTGTGCAGGCTTCTATGTTCTCAGTGGCTGAATTATCTACAACCTTATAGCCGTAATTTCCGCTGACTTTTTCTTTGCTGTCATAAAATCCGCCTTCCCAGTCCACTCCGGAAACGGTTTCATGAATCGGAGCATACAGGAAAGGATCGTAAGGAGAGATTTTGTACCGGCTGAACATTTCCATGTATTTTTCGAATTTGTCACGTTTCTGTTCTTCGGTGGTCAGATTTTCATAGAGTTCCACATTTTTCATGTTCATTCCCCATCCGGAACGAATGGTAGGAACAGCAGGAAGTTCAAAGTTTCTCACCGTCAGATCAACGGGAACCGTAGTTTTCCAGCCGTTGGCTGCCGTAAGTGTCACTTCTGATGTATATTGGCCAGCCGCAGTCTGCGAAGGAACATGGACTGTAATCCATAAAGGGGTATTCTCGGATGCCTTTAATGTCAGAGGCTTTTCATACAACGGCAGCGGATCCGGGAAATATCCTTTGTAACCATAATAGTCCGTAGGGTGGGAGACCTTGACGTATTCCACCTTTCTGATTTCAACCTGGTCACCGGGGATCGTCTTTCCGTCAGAAGAAGTAAAGTCTGCCACCGAGATGCGGAAGTTTTCCATTTCACTTTCCGGATTTACCACAATGATAAACGATTCGTATTCATTCTTGGCAGCCGACAGAGAGACCCTGCTCTGGCTTTTTCTCGGAACCGGTGCATCTTTCAATACTTTGTAAGCGCCTTCGGCCCACCAGACGGAGGCTTTTTGATCCTGGTTTATAAAATACCCGTAACCTCCTGTTGCCGTCTGATTCAAATCTACCTGATCTTGTTTGTTGTCGGATACATTACTGGCCACTGCGGGCATACATGACAACAAAGATAAAAACAAAAACATGCTTTTCATAACTGTGCTTTTTTCATTAGTTTGTAAAACCACCCCTATAAATTATTGTGTGCCGGCTGGTGTTGGGCATCAATCGGCACACATTCTTGTAATTCGCATCAAAAATACGAATAAATCTGAAAAAAGTCAGCAGTCTGTCAGATTATTTTAGGAAACTGTTCCAACAAGCTTGTTATCGGATGTCAGGCTAATCCTTTTTCAGGATTGTTCCCACCTTTTGAAGTATTTCCATTATATATGTCTCCCAGACTGTTGTAGAGGCAAAGATAAGCGAACATTCCGAATTTGGCATCTACGAACTATTGCATCCTTTCCTTAAAATCTTCATTGGATTCATTTAAGTAATCGATCGGGCAATAAGCTGACAAGTTGGAACACAATCCGGCAATCTACATTAATTATGGTTATTCTAATCCTGTTGCGCTCCAGTGGTTTCCGTTGTTTCAAGTATTATTGCAAAATATATCTATAAACCTTTGAAACACCTTTTCCCATGTCAGGTTTAACCACTTTGTGGTACTGGAGAAGGAACCGTACAATTCAGCTGAAACGACTGCACAATTCAGTTGTAACGAACGCATAATGAAGCCTTAATGACCGCATAATCCAGCTTCAATGACCATATGTTTTAGCCTGAAGAGCTGGATTACTGACTTCTCAGTAAAAATGAGAAAACAAATTGAGATTTGGAATATAATTCCTTATATTTGCGTAATATAATTGCATCTAGGAACAAAATTAAATAAAAGAAAGGCAGTTTGATCGGAATTATGATACCAGAAGAAAAAGCAAGGCAAAAGATAGATCTTATGACCACTCCTTGGCAGAGTTGATGGCTGAAATAAAAGAGAAAAGTATAACTATTAGTTCAGCAGTAGCAGAACTTGAGAAGCTGCTTGCAAACATAAATTAAGATTAAGCGTATGAAAAATAACGACATCGCAATATCAATAGAACAGCAATTCGGAGAAATCATAAATATTATTCTCCAACATAAAAGTAATGCTTCAAGAGCCGTCAATGAAGAGCTGCTACTCACAGCATGGCATGTAGGTGGATATGTATCTGCTAAACTGAAGAGCGAAGAATGGGGAAGCAAGGTTGTTTCGCAACTGTCTGAATATATACGTTCCCAACGCCCTGACATCAAAGGATATAGCAAAAGAAATATTTACAATATGGTAATGTTCTATGATGAGTATTCATCAGAAACGTTCATAGCAACAATAAGACAATATTTGAATACTGAATTTGTGCAGCCAAAAACTGCACAAATTGAAGCGAGCGACCATAAACAGAAAATACCTGTAATTGTGCAGCCAAAAACTGCACAATTTGTCCAGCCAGCAATTGGACAAATGCCTAAGATATTGGAGTTAACGAGTTTGACTAATCATATAGAAATATTATGCCGATGTAAAAGCGACGAAGAACGGTTGTTTTATATACTCTATGCCAATAAAGAGCATTTAGTAAAACGAGAGCTCCAACGTTGCATTTCCAATCAGACTTATGCAGGATTATTAGGAAGCAAGGACAATATGTCAAAAGGATTACTGGAAAGATATCCTAATGCGCCAGTCATGTTCAAAGACACCCTGTTCGTAGATTTTCTTAATCTGCCGAAAAAGCATAGCGAAACAAAGCTAAAAAATGGCCTGATAGAACATATGAAGCAGTTTATTCTTGAACTTGGAAAAGACTTTATATTCATGGATCAGGAATATCGTCTTAATATAGGAACATCTACATTCAAGGCTGATCTATTATTCTTTCATCGTGGCTTACAGGCATTAGTTGCTGTGGAATTGAAAAAGACGAAGTTCCATCCTCGTGATCTTGGACAGTTGGAATTCTATTTGGAAGCACTCGATCGGGATGTTAAACGGTCTAACGAGAACCCTTCTATCGGTATTATACTCTGTCCGGAAGCAGACCGGATAGTAGTAGAATATGCCATGAGCAGAAGCATGAGCCCTACCATGATTGCTGAATATAAGCGCATTCTCATTCCACAGGAACGCATGCAGCAGCAACTGAATGAGTTTTGCAATCTATTCTTAAACAGGGACTAACTTAAATGGATACAGCAAAGCATAATCATTTTTTCTGTCATACTTTTCACAATAACCCTTCCAGATCCAGATAAGCAAACTGGATTTCATCGTCCAGATTCATGATGATCCGGTTGTTGTCTTTATCGTAGCAGAAGTAGTTGATGGGACGGCCTACAACCAGGGTTTTCAGATAGTCGCCTTTCATGTTGAACACATGAAATATTTCCCCCAGATTGCCTTTGTTCCAGTCTTGTCCCGAGTATAAGGCTATGATCTTGTCTCCGCAGATCTGAACCTCCGAGAAATGTTTTTTTCTGTCTCCGCTTTCATCCCAGTTGGGACCGTAGACATTGCATTGCAGTTCGCCTTCCAGGTTGTAGAGGCTGATCAGATCATATCTGCCATTGCATTCCACCAGCGTCTGGCTGGCTGGAGAAACGGCGTAACTGATACGTTTTTTCTGGTCGGCCGGATGGGTGTAGGCCGTGAGCTTGATTTCTCCCGTCTGCATGTTCCATTTGCCGCTGGTCTGCAGGAAAGTGGAAGAGGAGGTGGGCTGGATGAAAGAGCCGTAAGCCAGTGTATCGTTGATGTAGCAATAATCGTTCGGGAAGTTCATACCGTTCACTTTCAGCTTGACAAATGGTTCGTAATCGGAATTCTGGAGCAGGCTGTCCAGCTGATAGCCGAGAATGCGGAGCTGGCCGTGATCCGTCACGTACAGTTCCCGCTTCTCCGGATTCCATGCCACTGTTCCGAGGACGGTTATTTCTTTGGGGCCCTGTCCGGGATCTCCGAAACTGCATAAGGGAGCAAATGTGTTCTTGTTGAAGATGTGTACCATTTTCTCCATGGAGCGGTAGTCAGCTATGATGAGATAATCATCGAAAACATAAGATTTGGCCATGGCTCCGATCAGTACGTCTTCCATACTGATTTCCCGGATCCGGTTTCTGACATCTGTTTTTTCATTCCGTTGTTTTTGCCATTTCTCACCGGTTCCTTCCTGTTTGCATGAGGGAAAACATACCGTCAAGACCATAAATATGATGAGGAGTGTGTTGCGTTGTATTGATTTCATAGAATTTGTTTTTTTAGGTTGTACGAATGGATGAAGTTTCGGTTCAGATGGCCCGGATGAGCAGCAGCACCGGATTCTGGTCGTCTGTATAGTGAAGCTTGTCTGCAAGTTCCTGTTGCTGGGACGGGGATAAATGCGTACGGCCATATTCCATGATGTCGTCTGGCTGTAAAGGAAGGACGATCTGTCCGTTATCCTGGACAAACAATGTTACATCCGTCAGATTGACCGGATAATCATACAGCTGGTCAACCAGAAGTGTACCGAAACAGATTTGCTTTCCGTCAGCTGATTTGGGAAGGATGGACATCCGGTATTGCTTTTTGTAGAAATAGCCGGCCCAGTAGTTTTTGTCTGTTTCCAGAAAACAGTCTGTTCCGTATGCAAAGCGGTCTTCCTGATGCAGTTTTTCAAAGAACTCCATGATGTGTTCATAGGGCTGGTTGTAGAAAGAAGACGGAATATTCTTGCCTGAGAAGTCCAGTACAAATGCAGGGGTACAGGCTGCAGCGTTCAGGTTGTAGACGGTGTCGTTGAACAGCTGGGTAAAGTAGGTGTGCGATCCGTTCTGCTGGAAAATGTTCTTTGACTTTACAAACAGATATTGGGCTTTGGCCTTGTCAACAGGCAGGAAGTGATGCGTGGAGCTTGAATCACTCAGTGACAAGGCATGAAGCTGGAACCGGTTATCCTTGCTCATGTCATTGCCTGTATAAATGTATAGGGTATTGCTGTCTGTCAGACATATGTTTTCCATCCAGAGGTCCAAATTGATGCGGCTGGTACAACTGTTGTCCCATGAATAGCTGTTTATGCATTGCGTGTTGCGGCTCAAGACCCACACATGTTCACCGTCGGTCTGAAAATCACTTACGTTTGCATATTCTTCCGGTCCTGTTCCCTGGCGGTGGATTGCACCGAGACATTCTCCGGATAAAGAAAATTTATATACGGAAGACGGATCCGCTACATATAGAAAATCTTTTTTCAGATGAATCTGGTTTATTTCACTGAGCAGTAATGAATCGGAGGTGGGCAGAACAACCAGTGAGCTGTTTGCCACTTCTGACAGGCGGATGCTGCCGGCTGTCGTTTCCGTTTCTATCTGGAGAGTCTGGCATTTTTCCTGCGTTTTTTCTTTCCCCGGATGACATCCGGCCAATGTCAGAATCAACAGTCCGGATAATGCTTTTCTTAATAGGTTTTTTCTTGTCATATTCCTTTGAATTTATACTTGAGCAAAGGTAAAGAGAATATGTCCGAAAAACAATGACAGGGGGCCGCGCGGATTTCTGAGAAATTTGTATCTTGTCTGATTATCAGATTCTTTCGATACTTTTTCTCAGAAAAAAATCAGAAATCTGCGGGGCTTTTTCAAGAAAGGGAAGGCCCCAAAATCTTTAATGTCTGGAGTAAACATGATTTTGGGGCCTCCTTCTTGTCTGGTAACCGGACAGAGTTACAGCAGTCCGGTTGGGCAGAATTATTTGAACAGTCTTGCGATCAGGTCAAAGTTTGTATCCCGGTAACCGGTTTCCCAGGGAGTAGTCTCGTTGGAAGCATATCTGCTGCTCAACAGTTCTCTGGCCTGGTCCATGTTTCCATGATAAACGGCAGCACACCATTGTGCCGGTTTGCTTTCCGGGAAATCCTTTTTCCAGGAGGCAACCAGCTTGTCGGCTTCTGCCTGTTTGCCTGTGTCACGCAAAGCCAGTGCCGTCAGCAAATGCGCTGATTCGAAATTGCGGGTGGAAGTAGGATGAGAAGATACTTTGTCCAGCAGGGTTTGGGCTTTTGCCGTTTCTCCTTTCTTTTCATATACCTTGGCTTCCAGATAATCTTCCAGCCGTTTGTCTATCTGATCGTCGTAAGGTTTTCCTACACCCAGATTTTCCGGCCATTCTTCGGAGGCTTTTATGGATTTCAGGGCTGCATCATACCGGCGTTTGCTGAACTGATCCATTGCCTGGTAGAGGTTAGCAGCACGATATACGGCTCTGCCGGCATAGGAACCTTCGTTCGGTAACACCTGCATCTTGCTCAACAGGGAAATGCAGGAACCATACTGTCTGGTTTCGCACAGACCGTTGGCATATTTCAGTCCGATGTAATAGTTGTCCGGATATTTCCGGATGTACTTTTTGCCTGTTTCTACCACCTTGTCCCAGTTGCTTTCTGCGGTATAATAGTTCAGCAAGGCCATGCCGGCTCTCCATGAAGGATCTGTCTGCTCGGCTTTCATCAGGTCTGCCAGTCTGGCTTCGCCTTCCTTGAGTTGTGCGCGCGACAGATACAGAGGTGCATAGCCTGCATTGTCACACAGATTCATTTTCTGGAGTGCCTTGTCCTTCTGCTGGTTGGTCCAGTATATCAGTCCCTGGTAATAGTTGATTTTCCAGTTGGCTGACTGCGATTCGGCCCAATTCAGGTACTTCAGGGTTTCCGGACGGAAGGGGAAGATATAATCCGGTGACTGGGCATTGGCCAGTTCCTGTGTTTCCCGGGCTTCCTGAGCTGCTCCTTGTCTGTTCTGCAGCCAGGCTTTCTGATACAGGGCTATCGGATGATTTCCGGCACAGGTGAGCAGGGCGATGGCTTCTTCCTCACATCCGGTTCTTTCATACCATTCTGCCAGTTCCAGGAAAGTTTCGGCCGGCAGTTCATTACGGATCTGGGAAGCGAATGAAGCAAGTTGTTCCGGAGTATGGTTTCCGGACAGCCAGGCTTCTTCAAATCGGAGACCATGATACAAAGGCAGTTGATCCAGCACCTGGCTGATCTGTTCTTTCGCCAGTTCTGTTCTGCCAGTCTTTCTGTAAATCATGGTCAGCAACTGACGGGCATGAAGATTCATGGCATTGTAAGTCAGACTCTTCTTTGCATATTGTTCGGCTTTGGTCCAGTTCCGGTCGCAGGCATACATTTCGCCCAGCTGTTCGTAAGCGGCAGTGCGCACTGAAGCTGAAAAAGTGGCGATGGCAAAAGCAGCCTTTGCTTCTGTTGCATTGCCCAGCATGCGGTTGGCCAGTCCGTACAGGTAGTTGGCTTCTCCGTCATAGGTATTCAGTCCCAAAGCCCGTTCCAGCAGGGGAATCATTTCCTGATATCTGCCTTCCCGGTAATAGAGGGAGGAAAGGCGTACCAGAGCCGGTGAGAAGTTGGCATCCTGTTTCAGGGATTTCTTCAGGTAGCTTTCTGCCTTGTCCCATACTTTCTGGTTCAGCCATTGTTCTCCCTGGGTATAAAGTCCGAAAGCAGAATTCCAGTTGAAATCTTCGGGAAGGGTCATGGGGCGCTTCAGGTCGAAGTTTTCCGGATTATCCGAGTAGACCAGGAGATTGTCTCCGATGACTACTTTCAGGTGGCCTTCGGGGATGTCTTTTCCTTTCAGGGAAGTCAGGGTGACCGGTTCCATGACGTTGGCAGTCAGAGACAGTGTTTCCACCAGCTGCTGGTCTTTGTAGATCTTGAGATCGGTTGACAGTTTTTCCAGCGGTGAAAAGGCCAGTTTCAGCCCGTCAGCTTCACGCATTACGTGCAAGGCTCCGATGGCGCTGGCCTTGGACACTCCTTTGATTCCTTTGACGGAATACCAGTATTCGGTCCATGCATCCGTCATCTGAGGTGCGAACGAATGATGTTTGTAAGGGGTGTAGGCACTGTTGGAAGCCGGCTGGTTGAACATTCGGCCGGACTGCAGTTCGATGTACTGGCCGTTCTGGTCGGTCAGCAGGTCTTCCCAGATACCTCCTTCACGGGACTGTCCCCACAGGAAGATTTTCATACCCAGTTTCTCATCAAAATTGGAATGATGGATGGATCCGAAATCTTCTCCGTGCCAGTAGATGCCGTAATAGTCATTGTAATATCCCAGAACGTGGTAAGACTTGGAATTGCCGAAATTATTGGAGTCATACCATCCGATGTTCCGGTTGTTTTCATCCACCGGGAACGAGGAAACCTCACCCCCGTGTCCGATGAGATGGTCGCCCGGATAACAGAACTCGGCTTTCTGGCCGACCCGGTATCCGGCATTCATCCACTGGTAATAAGGCTGATCAACATCGGACTGGTTGTACCAGGTGGTGTGGGTTGTAAAGTAAGCTTTGTCCTTAGGCAGATTGACTTCCACAGTCCAGGCCGTGCGTGTCAGCCATTCGTAGGAGAACAGGTAGCAGCTTACACTGCCGTCATCTTTTTGTCTGACCAGATAATCCACAGGAGTGCTGGAGGTGGGAGCGTGTCCGATGATACCGAAATTGAACTCAATACCGCCGGAGGTCCAGGGACCTCTCATGGCGATATCACGGAATTTGGCTACTCCGTTCTTGTAGATAAAGTCTTTACCGGTGGTCTTGTCCACGGCTCCCCATATCTTTCCGCCTACTTCCGGAAAGAGGGTAACTTTGATGTAATCATTCTCCAGCTCAACTGTTTTCCATTCCCGGTTTTCACCTTTGGCTGTAAATCCGTCAAACCGGAAGTAGGGGTAGAACAGGTTGGAAGGAGTTGCTACCGGATTCGGATCAGAGAATTTATAGGTTTTCAGGGTCTCCGTCTGTTCCTGAACGGATACATGCTGGGCAAATCCTTGCGGAGCCAGGCAGAAGACACAGGTTGTCAGGGTTAGTATTCTGTTTTTCATGTGATAAATGGTTTTTATTCGATGGAATCCTTTAGTTATTCAATCACGATAAGCCATCCTTTTCCTTTCGGAACGGTTACGATGTCTCCCGGTTTCCAGGTCTTTTCGGGCTGGAAGTTCTCAATAGCCGGGGCATGCAGAGATACCTTGGCCGGATCCAGACCCAGTTTAGCCCAGTCAATTTGCAGGGTAACATCTACATCATGGTCTTCCCAGGTTGCCAGTGAGACCAGTGTCTTGGTTCCGGTTTTACGGTAGATGGTGGCGAGGGTTTTTTCTCTGCCGGTCTTGACCGGGTTATCCTTCACCCAGTAACCGATCATTTCACTGCCTTTCATTCCAAACTCATCCCAGAATTTCCAAAGAGGACGGTTGTCCACTCCATATCCCGGGTTACGTCCGGTCATGCCATACAGCATTCCGCGCCATTTGTTTCCACCTTCCCACAGCATTTCTCCCATCAGTCCGTAGGGGATACCAGATACTTCCACCATCCAGAACTCGGGCGGCATGTCGTAGTCGAAATATTCGCCGAACCACAGGCGGTCCAGGTAGGGGAAGTGTTCCAGATACAGGTTTGCACTGTTGGCAAAGCCGTCTTTGTCGTTAAACTGGTTGGCTGAATGCAAGTCGATCATGGCACCGGGGTTGGTACGGTTCAGAATTTTGCGTACACGTTTCATGGACATGCGGTCGAAAGCCAGGTCGTCAATGTACAGTCCGTCGATGCCGACATTCTTGACGAGCCAGTCCAGTCCTTCCATATAGTAATTGTGCCAGCGGGACACTCCGGTATTTACAATCGCAGCATCCTGTACATTATAGGCAAACCAGGCAGCGATGTAATCCTGGTCGTAGTGTTCCTGAAGCCAGGAATATCCGCCTCCCTTACCTTTGGAGAAAATTTCTCCGTTGAGGCTTCTCAAGGCAAAGATCTCGGTACAGCTGTTTGAAAGTTCACGTACCGTATTGTAGATCTTCACTTTCATATTCTTTGCATGAGCTCCGTCAATATAAGCTTTCATTTCTCTGGTGCGCAGGAAAGGATAGTTGATAAACGGATTGATGGCATTGGCGTGATGAATATTGACTACGGTCGCTCCGAATTCATGAGTCTTGTCGATGAAGTCATATCCGTGATAATAGCGGTCCTGCCATTGCTTGTCGGGATTGATGGTACGGAACGGAGTGATCAGCACGTTGAAGTAGAAGCACAGGCGGTCACCTTTTTTGACTGTGCGTTTTCCTGAATAAGCATTGATCAGGGTGTTTTTTCCTGCTGCACTCAGCTTGATACCTCCATTGCCGTTGTTGCACCACGAAACCGGCATGTGCAGCGGTTTCTCGTGGTAGAAGTTCGTATTCAGCGGACGTTCGTATTTGTCGTCATAGAAACGGAGTTGCAGTCCTCCATTGACACTGCCGGTCCACAGGGCATCCTGATTTTTTTCAACGCCCCATTTCCAGTCCAGATTCTGGGGGCAGTAGCCGCCTTTTTCTCCCAATCCCATCATATATTGTGCAATGTTGGGGGCCAGTTCGGTACGGAGTGCAATGTCATTTATTTCACCATCCTTGCGGGCAATAAGCACTACCTTGTATTCCATGTTTCCGTCAGACTCGATCTGGGCGTCCAGGTTCATAATGAACTGATTGTTCTGATTGGTGGCATGCCATCCCAGAGTACCGGCCTTACGTTTGGTATAGGTGAAGTCCAGGTTCTCCCAGTTTTCTCCGGTTGTGAGTTCCATCGGTCTGGACAGGATATCCAGTCCTTCTGTTCCTATTTCGGTGAGTGTTTCCTTGAAATAAGAAGTGATCTGTGCCGGGAATCCGTTGGGCTGAAGAGTCACCTTGCGTCCCAGCAGTGAAATGGTCTTGTCCTGTACATTCAGAGGAATATAGGGAGCGATTACTTCGTCATCAAAGCCGATCTGGGAGTTCAGCCAGCGCAGGCGCGAATGTCTCCAGGGCTCATTGTCTCCATGGTTGGCAATCAGGTTGTCAGTGACATTCAGGGTCACTTTTACCTGTTTGGGTTTCATTCCTGCAGCCTGAACGGTTACTGTTCCTGTATACTGTCCGGCTGTCAGCTGTTCGGGAACCATCGTTCCTACCCACAGGGCCTGTACTTTTCCTTTGGGGACGGAACAGTCTTTTTCAAACACACTTCCGGTGACATCTACACCTCCTGTGTTGAAACAGGTGAATGCAGAAGCGGGGATTGATTCTCCGGTTTGTGAATTAACCAGAGCAGAATAGGTAAGCTTCAGGTGGTTGACATCCTTGCGGGCTGCCCAAAGACCGATTTGGAAGGTGTAATATTCTCCCTTGTCTGCCGTTCCCTCAAAAGAATCATGGCGGTTGTCCTCTATCCATTTATAGGGCAGATCCGTTGTCATGCGGATCGGGTAACGCCGGTCTTCCGTAAACAGAATATAGGGATCCTCTGGTTGGGATTTCAGCAAGTCGTCTTTTTCTTTGGCAGTGGCGATCACTTCCATCGGGTAGAAAGAATGGAATTCATTGATGGCCTGGAATTGCTTGACGGTAGCCTGCGGTAGTTCGGGAGCCTTTTTCCCTGTCAGGCGGTTGGCCTTTTTCCATTCGGCAGATGCTGTTTCTTCAAATCCCGGATAAGTTACGGTCGGATAATATTTGCTTCCTGAAGAAATATTTTTCAGGTAATAGATGTAATAGTCTCCCGGAACGGTTTGCGGCTGAAAGACGACCTCACCTTTTTCCCGGTTGATCTGAAAGCGGCATACGTTGGTGATGCGCTTTCCGGTCTTGGCATCAATGACAATCAGGTCCTTGTTTTCCGGATTGAAATCTTTCCGCCGCCATTGGATGAGAGCCAGAACAGCATCTGAGGGCTGGTCAACGGAAACCACCACTCTGTGATTGCCAAGTGAATCAGCATTCCAGACTCCGGTGCCATATAATGAAGGGAGGGGTTTTTCCTGTCCCTGAATGGGAGCTGCCAGCAGCAGGCCTCCCAGTAAAAGAGGAAAAATTCGTTTCATGGTTTGTTCGTATTTAGACTTTGAGTTACTCTTTTTCTTTAGCATAAATCAGTGCGTTGAGTTCTTCCGGAGTGAGCGGCTTGATCAGTTGCTGTTTTTCCAGTTCTTCCATTTCTTTCTTGAAACGGTCTCTCATTTCGGTAGTCATTTCGTAGTTGTAGTCTCCGTAATCTCCGTATGAAAGTTTCAGGATGCGGAAGAAACCGAACTTTTCAAAATAAGGATAAAGGTTCTTTCCGGCCAGTAGGGAAGCTCCCCGGATGAAGTTCAGCTGGAATGGAACCACGTTGCTGCTTCTGTCCAGATCTTTCAGTTCCGGATGTTCTTTTTCGGAGTTTCTCATTTTTTCGTATAAATCGGGATAGAAATCAGGATAGCCGTTTTGAGTGAAGTAGCATTGCAGTTTCCAGAACGGAACCAGTCTTTCAAAGACATCTGTTTCCAGATAGCTGATAGCTTTGTCCGGATTGACCTTGCAGGAAGAGATGATGGAATCGTTCATGCCTCCGGCTCTTCGGGAAGGGCTGACCGTACCGGCCTTGCTGTCTTCCAGGAAACTCTTTTCAGCATTGGCAAAAGCCGAGGAAAGTCTGTTCTTGTATCCGAAAGCCTGCGTACAATATCTGGTACAGATATTATTGCTGGTTTCACCCAATCCTCCCCATGAGAGATAGGTTTGCAGCTGATGTACGTGTCCCACTTCATGGCTGAATCCCCAGCAGGCATCTTCGTCTTTTGTCCGCATGTGAACAGGATCGGCCACACGTTTCATGGTATCGAACTTGAAGGCTACGCCATCACCGTCGCGGAACATGTAATATCCGTAGTTGACGCGGGCAAAGATTTTATTGTTTGTGATGTGATTGTATTTTTTCCAGCCAATGATTTCATGTTGCTTGGACACCAGCTGTTCGTAAACATCAATCAGTTCCTTACCCTGGCCGGGTGCATATTTTTTCAGATCCTCTACCGGGTAAGCCAGGTGTATGTTGCTTCCTGTTGCATCGAAAACCGGATAGACAGCGTTGGCAAGCATTCTGTCCCAGTCTTCGTTGGTATTTACGGATGCATCGAAATATCCGTTGACTTCTCCGGTGATGAAATGTACCTTAACCGTATTTTCTTTTTCCGGGTTGTCGAAGTAGTAATCCATATAGGCAAGTCCTGTCCATTCGGAAGTTTTCTCAATGACGTTAATCCCATTTTTGAGTTCGAATCTTTCAAAATGAAGGCTCCAGTCTTCGTCTCCCTGATTGGGAGCATACAAATCCGCTACTTTCACGCCGAGTTTGCTGCCTTCTTTCAGACCGTCGACAACGATGATGTGTTTTCCGGGCTTGAGTACGATACCTGTAATATGCTGGTAGGTGCTGTAACCGTCTCCGATATGCAACAGTTTTCCCAGTGCTTCCGGACTGTAGACCGGTTTAAAGGAGTTTACACGGAATTGAGTATCATATTGTTTGTTATACAGGGCTGTGGCCAGATTTCTTAACTCTTCGCTTTTGCAAGACTTGATTTTTCTTTTTCCGACTTTTTTGTTCAGTGTCGTACACAGAGGATCGGCGAATAATTCCCTGGCGATTTCTTCAAGATTGACCTTGTTTTCATCCATGTTTTCATAGACAAAACATGTTTCATAGCTGTTTGCTTCTTTGGCTGATGCCTGTTCTATTGCAAGATTATTGAAAGTCATGCTAAGGCACAATAAGAAACTGATTTTTTTCATAGACTTCGGTTTATAAATTTAATAGATTTGTACATATAGTTTTTCATACCCCATTGTCTGGAAAGATCAGATACATTCCGGCGTTATGGTCGGGATAACAGTACCGGTCTGTTTTCTGTCTTTTCAGACGTTTTACAAAATTAGCAAAAGTTTCTCACCCTTCTTGTTTTTTGTGAAAATTAACTATCTGGAGTATGGTAGGACCCCGATAAAAAAACAATTTGATTTTTTGTATTATCGTTCAAATAGCTACATTTGCTGAAATAAAACTTAGATACCATGAAAAATTACGCGAATTTCTGTTTTGCTGCTATTGCATCCACTTTGTATCAACTTCCTGTCCAGGCAACTGCCGTATCGGATAATTCCGGTAATGAACGTCCTAATCTTCTGGTCATAATGGCTGACCAGTTTCGTGGAGATGCCTTCAGTTTCAGAGGAAAGGAAGCGGTAAAAACTCCGCATTTTGATTCTTTTGCCAGAGAAGCAGTCGTGTGTACCCAGGCTGTCAGCGGGTATCCTGTATCATCTCCGGCCAGAGGTATGTTCCTTTCGGGAGCTTATCCGCACAAGAATGGAGTTATTACCAACTGTCAGTCGGAATCAGCCGTACAGGATGTTGAATTGCGGGAAGACCTGACTTGCTGGTCGGATGTACTTCACTCGGAAGGTTACCATACTGCATACATCGGGAAATGGCATTTGGACAAACCTGTGAAGCCTTTTATCGACTGCTACAACAATAAGGGGGAAATGGCCTGGAATGAATGGTGTCCTCCTCACAGAAGACATGGCTTTGACTATTGGGTGGCTTATGGTACATACGACTGGCATCTGAAACCCATGTACTGGAATTCTCAGGCCGGGCGCGAGGATTTTTATTATGTGAATCAGTGGGGGCCTGAATATGAGGCCGATCTTGCCATTCAGTATCTGGATAGTATCAAGGGATCAGACCAGCCTTTTGCCATGATGGTATCCATGAATCCTCCTCATACGGGTTATGAACTGGTGCCCGACAATTATAAGGAACTTTATAAAGGATTGAATGTTGATTCGGTTGTAGCCGCAATGCCGCATCTCCGAAACGCAGATCAGAAGTATGTTGATTATTTCAAGAAAAGTCTGCTTGATTATTATGCCTGCATATCGGGAGTAGATGAACAGTTTGGACGGATCATTGAAGCGCTCAAACGAAACGGTATGTTTGATCATACAATCGTTGTCTTTGTTTCTGATCATGGGGATTCCATGGGAATGCATGAGAATATCGGGAAAAATATCTTCTATGAAGAAGCAATGAGAGTTCCTTTTATGATTTCCTGGGGAGACAAACTCTCGCCAAGGGTAGATCAGGAGTTATTGCTTTCTGTGGAGGATTTCTGTCCGACTATTTTGTCTCTGATGGGATTGGAGGACAAGATACCTTCTTCAGTCCAGACCCGTAATCTGAGCAAACAGATTCTGGGTAGTAGGGAAGATATGCCGGAATACCAGCTGTATATGCTGTACAGTCAGGTGGATGCCACAGGAAAGAATCCGGAGACGGGTGCAAGAGGCATACGTAATGAACGGTATACCTATGCTGTCAGGTTCAAGGAAGGTGAGATTACCGGGGAATATCTTTTTGACCGGAAACATGATCCTTATCAGATGAATAATCTGGCCGGAAATGAAATAAAGCTGGCCGGCAAACTCAGAAAGGCTCTGGTACAAATGCTGGCAGATGCGGAAGATCCTGCATATGCTGTTTTCTCCAGATAATCATAAAAAAGACCAGATGATCATAAAAAAGAGGACCGTCCCCATCAGGAGGCGGTCCTCTGAACTTATTTAGCTAGAAAATAGTTCCCTCAGGGATTATTTTTCTTCGCTCCAGTCCATGGCAGCCATACGCTTGTAAGAAGCGTAACGTTTCTTAGCCATGTCTTCGCAAGCTGCGAACAGATCAGCAGCTTCTGTCGGATATTGTTTCATTACAGATGCGAAACGAACTTCACCCTTCAGATAATCCTGGAAGCCTTCCCAGTTCGGTTCTTTAGAATCGAGTGAGAACGGATTCTTACCTTCTTCTTCCAGAGCCGGGTTGAAGCGCCACAAGTGCCAGTAACCACATTCAACAGCCTTAGCTTCTTCTGCCTGAGATTTACCCATACCAGCTTTCAGACCGTGGTTGATACACGGAGCGTAAGCGATAACCAGTGACGGTCCAGGATAAGCTTCAGCTTCGCGGATAGCTTTCAGAGTCTGAGCCTGGTCAGCACCCATAGCGATCTGAGCTACGTAAACATATCCGTAAGTAGTAGCGATCATACCCAGGTCTTTCTTGCGTACGCGCTTACCAGAAGCAGCAAACTTAGCGATAGCACCCAGCGGAGTAGCCTTAGATGACTGACCACCAGTGTTAGAGTAAACTTCAGTATCCAGTACCAGAATGTTAACGTCTTCGCCAGAAGCAATTACGTGATCCAGACCTCCGTAACCGATATCGTAAGAAGCGCCGTCACCACCGATGATCCACTGTGAACGTTTTACCAGATAGTCTTTGAATTCAGCGATCGTAGCGCATGAAGGACATTTATCTTTAGCAGCTTCTACCAGCGGGATGATCTTTTCAGCAGCAGCCTTGCTCTTGTCAGCATCGTTGCGGCCGTCGATCCATTCCTGGAATGCTTCTTTGTATTCTGCCGGAGTACCTTCTGCAGCGATAGCAGTCTTCATTGCTTCTTCCAGACGGTTGCGCAGTTTCTTGTTAGCCAGTTCCATACCCAGACCGAATTCGCAGAAGTCTTCGAACAATGAGTTAGCCCAAGCAGGACCCTGACCCTTTTCGTTTGTAGTATAAGGAGTTGAAGGAACAGAACCAGAGTAGATTGAAGAACATCCGGTAGCGTTAGCAACCATTTCACGGTCACCGAACAACTGAGAAATCAGTTTTACGTACGGAGTTTCACCACAACCAGAGCAAGCTCCAGAGAACTCGAACAACGGAGTAGCGAACTGAGAGTTCTTCACGTTAGCCTTGATGTCTACCAGGTGCTGTTTAGACTTCACGTTTTCAGAGCAGTAAGTCCAGTTTGCAGCTTCACCCAGCTGAGTTTCAAGCGGCTTCATAGTCAGAGCCTTGCCACCCTTCTTCGGGTTACCCGGACATACGTCAGCACAGTTACCGCAACCCAAGCAGTCCATAACGTCTACCTGTACGCGGAATGTCATGCCGTCAAACTGTTTACCAACAGCCTTCAATGTCGGGAAGTTAGCACCAGCCTGTTCGTCAGCATCCAGTACGAACGGACGGATAGCAGCGTGAGGACAAACGTAAGCACACTTGTTACACTGGATACAAGTTTCAGGATTCCATTCCGGAACGAATGCAGCTACACCACGTTTTTCGTATTTAGCTGTACCCTGATGCCATGTACCGTCTTCGATACCCTTGAATGCTGATACCGGCAGCAAGTCACCATCCTGAGCATTGATCGGACGAACAACTTCGTTGATGAATGCAGGATCGTTGTTGGCAGCAGCGCCTTCTACTTCCAGGCTAGCCCATGCCGGATCAACAGTCAGCTGTTTGTATTCACCACCACGGTCAACGGCAGCGTAGTTCTTGTTGACCACGTCTTCACCCTTCTTACCGTAAGACTTCACGATGAATTTCTTCATCTGTTCAACAGCCAGGTCAACTGGAATTACGCCAGTGATACGGAAGAATGCAGACTGCAGGATGGTGTTGGTACGGTTACCCAGACCAATTTCCTGAGCAATCTTAGTAGCGTTGATATAGTAAACAGTAATGTTGTTTTCTGCGAAATATTTCTTAACCTTGTTAGGCAGGTTCTTAGCCAGTTCTTCACCTTCCCAGATAGTGTTCAGCAAGAATGTACCGTTCTTACGCAGACCGCGGGTTACATCGTACATGTGCAGGTAAGCCTGTACGTGGCAAGCTACGAAGTTAGGAGTAGTTACCAGATAAGTAGAACGGATCGGGTGATCACCGAAACGCAGGTGAGAGCAAGTGAAACCACCAGATTTCTTAGAGTCGTAAGAGAAGTAAGCCTGGCAATATTTGTTAGTGTTGTCACCGATGATCTTCACTGAGTTCTTGTTGGCACCTACAGTACCGTCAGCACCCAGACCGTAGAACTTAGCTTCGAACATACCTTCGCCACCCAGTGCGATTTCTTCTTTCTTAGGCAGAGAAGTGAAGGTTACATCGTCTACGATACCGATAGTGAAGTGATCTTTCGGAGTCGGCAAAGACAGGTTTTCATATACAGACAGAATCTGAGCCGGAGTAGTATCCTTAGAACCCAGACCGTAGCGTCCGCCTACGATAACCGGAGCATTTTCCTGTCCGTAGAAGCAGTCTTTAACATCCAGATACAGAGGTTCGCCGTTTGCACCCGGTTCTTTGGTACGGTCAAGAACTGCGATACGTTTTGCAGTCTTAGGTACAGCAGCCAGGAAGTGCTTAGCAGAGAACGGACGATACAGATGAACAGCAACCAAACCAACTTTTTCACCGTTAGCTACCAGATGGTCGATAGCTTCGCGGGCAGCTTCAGTTACAGAACCCATAGCGATGATTACGCGTTCAGCATCTTCAGCACCGTAGTAGTTGAACAAGCCGTAGTTACGTCCTGTGATCTTGTTGATTTCGTTCATGTATTCTTCTACGATAGCAGGAACTGCTTCATAGAACGGATTGCAAGATTCTCTGTGCTGGAAGAAGTGATCCGGGTTTTCAGCCATACCACGAGCAACCGGTTTGTTGGGGCTCAGTGCGCGTTCACGGAATTCAGCCAAGGCTTTCTGGTCTACCAGCGGAGCCAGGTCTTCGTTTTCCAGCATTTCGATCTTCTGGATTTCATGTGAAGTACGGAAACCGTCGAAGAAGTTTACGAACGGTACGCGTGATTTGATTGTTGACAGGTGAGCAACACCGGCCAAATCCATAACTTCCTGTACAGATCCTTCGCACAGCATAGCGAAACCGGTCTGACGGCAAGACATAACATCCTGGTGGTCACCGAAGATACACAGTGCATGTGAAGCCAGAGTACGGGCAGATACATGGAAGACGCAAGGAAGGAATTCACCTGCAATCTTGTACATGTTAGGGATCATCAGCAGAAGACCCTGAGAAGCAGTATAAGTAGTTGTCAATGCACCAGCCTGAAGAGAACCGTGTACTGCACCGGCAGCACCACCTTCAGATTGCATTTCTTGAACCAAAACAGTTTCACCGAAGATGTTTTTACGACCTGCGGCAGCCCATTCATCTACATATTCAGCCATTGTAGAAGACGGGGTGATAGGATAAATAGCTGCAACTTCTGAGAACATATATGAAATATGTGCTGCAGCCTGGTTACCATCACAAGTGATGAATTTTTTTTGTTTAGTCATACAATTACTAATTAAATATTGAGTAATAAAATCTGGTTCTTAATAGAGGAAGCCGAACAGCCATAACGGAATCTGGTTACCGTGTCCCAGTTCCATTTTGTGCATGGCATAATAAACATTCGGGTTGCTCTTGAACTTGCATCCTTCAGCACAGATGCGGAATTGCAGATTTCCGTCTACCAGGAATGAAGTTCCTTTGTCTCCTTTGTTCACCTTATGGTCTTTCCACAGGGTATTGACGAAGAAGGTTTCCAGTACGTCCTGCTCTTCCACTTTTACCGGATAGATGCTGTACATCAGGTTGGTGTTATGCATCATGATCTTCGACGGTTTTTTGGGAAATTCTTCTCCCTTGGGGTAAACCATGTTGATCAGGCGTGCATCAGCCAGATACTTGATGTAGTTCATCACCGTGGCGCGTGAGGTCTGGATGTCGGCAGCCAGTTGGCTGACATTAGGTGCTCCAGGCCCGTCTACCGCCAACAAATATAATAATTTTTTTATCTTTGAAAGATATTTCAGCTCAATTTGTTTGATCAAAAGTATATCCACCTCAATCATCATGTTCATGGTCTTCAGCAGATTCTCCGAGAAATTGCGTTTCTCCAGAAAAAAAGGGTAGAATCCGTGATGGATATAGTCTTGAAAATAGTTTAGCGGGTTGATATGGGGCAAGATGGTCTTGACGATATGTTCGTGGTTGGTCAGGATTTCCTCCAGACTGTAGCTGGGGAAGTGATTGCCCGTTTGCAGATTCAGAAATTCCCGGAAGGAAAAGCCGCGCAGGTTGTAGGACTTGACGATCCCGTTGAGCTCCGGGTTTTCGTCTTTAAGCCGCATGACGGATGATCCGCTGAAGACAATCTTCAGCTGGGGATAGCGTTCGTAACAGGTACGCAGATCCTGGCTCCAGCCGGGCAGTTTGAATACCTGATCAATGAGAAGAACCTTTCCTCCCCGTTTTACGAATTCACCGGCAAAGTCCACCAGACTGACTTGGGAGAAGTAGAAATTATTCATGTTGACAAACAGACAGGAACGGTCAGTTCCAAATTTTTCTTTGGCATATTGCAGCAGGAAAGTAGTCTTTCCGACACCGCGTGTGCCTTTAATGCCGATCAGACGGGCACTCCAGTCTATATCGTCCATCAGGTCGCGGCGCACCGGCGCTGTGGTATGCTCGACCAAGTAGCTGTGTGTTCTATAAAATGCTTCCATGAATTCTGATTTCTACGCTGCAAATATACTAATACTTCGTTATATTGCAAACTGGAGTTAGCAAATTTATTTTTTTTGAAATTGAGGCTGAGGATTTCCGGTGCATCAGGATATTTATTCTTATCTTCATGCCTGAATTGGTTGTAAACCGGCTTGTCCCGGTGATACGGGAAACCGGTTTCATGGGAGAATCCTACCGATTTTAACGAAATAAAATCCTTGTCAGATGGCTTCAAAGCTCTATTTGTTTAATCCGGAGCATGATATGGCTCTGGCTAATTTTACTCCTTATTATCAGCCCCCGCAGGAAATTGTCCGGATGGGGGAGGAGTTGTCGTATCTTCCTTTGTGGTATGCCTGTCCGGGCGAAGAGGTCATGGTGGCCGACCGGGAGCTTGCCGGCAGATATCTGCATGAATGTTCCGTTTCCGGATTATCTCCGTCTGGCGTTTGTACTACCGGGCAAAAGACCGGACTTGAGTTGTCTCCCTGGGGATGGGATCCTGCGGTTGTCCACCATTTGCAGGAAAGGGGAGTAGCGGTTGATAATTGGCCGGATGCTTCTGTACTGGAGCGGATCCGTTACCTTTCAGGCAGGCAGCGTTGTGTGGATGTTCTGTCACAGATGCAGTCTGTAGCCGGATGTTGTGGCCGGGCGGTGGTATGTTCCTCTCTGGATGAAGTGCATGAGTTTGTTGATGCAGTGGGTGAAACAGTGCTCAAGTCTCCCTGGTCGGGCAGTGGAAGAGGACTGTTGCGTGTTTCTCCCCAGACGTGGAGTACCAATGTCGAAGGCTGGGTGGCCCGGGTGATCCGTACCCAGGGTGGAATTATGGGAGAACCTCTTTATAATAAGGTATGCGATTTTGCGATGGAATACCGGGCTGATGGAAGAGGAAATGTCACCTGGGTCGGGTATTCTTTGTTCGAAACCGATTCGCATGGAAATTATAAGTTGAACCGGTTGTTGCCGGATGAACAGATTGTCCAAACGCTTGCCGGATATGTAGCTTCGGAAACCCTGCAGGCTGTTCGTCTCCTTTTGCAGGATGTTCTGCAGAAAATGATCGGAACGGATTATGCCGGCTATCTGGGAGTAGATATGATGATCTGTCGCGAGGGGGAAAACTTTCTTGTTCATCCCTGTGTGGAGATTAACCTCCGGATGAATATGGGGGTGGTGGCCCGTCTTTTCTATGATCGTTATGCTGCCTTTCCGGCATGTGGCCGGTATGTCGTGGAACACTATATGACGGATGGAGAAGCTTTGAAAAAACATCAGGAGTTGCAGATGCTTTTTCCCGTTATCTTGTCAGATCAGGGGCGGATTGCCGGAGGATATGTGTCTTTGACTCCGGTAGGTGAAACGACCCGTTATCAGGTTTATGTGATATTGGATACCTGAAAACAGAATTGCCTTCGTCTCTCTTTTCTGTAAAAGCGGAAACGAAGGCAATTTTATTTTTTAGGAATGTGGCGGACCGGAATATTTATTCAGCTGTCAGTCCCTGGTGCTGAATATGGGCTGTTGCAGGCAATAGGATTCGTTTTCCGAAATTAGCTTTGCGCTGCATCGGCATTTCTTTCATCCGGAGGTTCATGCTTCGGCTGCTTTGTTCTGCCGGATATGTTTTGCCGGCCTGCGTCAGTGCCGTTTTCAGCATGGCTTCATTGACATCTCCCAGTTGGGTCATGACAAACGGATCATCGCTTGCTGCCACGTCAGGGGTCAGTCCGTCAGGCATACAGGGAGTTTCATTGTTGGCATTCTTGTAGATGCTGACCATGACATAGATTCCCCAGTTTTCAATTGCAACCGGAACTTTTTCGTAAACGTCAGAGGTTCCGAGCATGAATCCGGTGCAGTATTTTCCGTGTGACTGTTCGCCAATCAGTTCTACATTCATGTAGGGCATCAGTCCGCTCAGAAGGGCTTCAGAGGCAGAAGCTGAATTGCCGGAAATGATACCATATACTTTCTCCAGTCCAATGTTGGCATCTTTGGTGCTGATATTCAGATTTGCACTTTCCACCTTGTATTCAGTCTGGAACGGAGTTTCCGTGCTGATTCCTTCCTGTTCGTAATAAGCTGTAAGCAGGTCATTGTATTCTTCTTTTTCAAAAATCTTCTTGCTGCTGACAGCTTCCTGCGGAGCGTACATGGAAGCCATTGCACTTTCAGTAATTACATATCCTCCTCCATTGTAGCGGAGATCCAGAATCAGTTCCTTGACACCTTCAGCTTTGAATTTTTTGCTGATTTCTACCAGTTGGGGAATAGAAGCCAGGTCGAAGCTGCTGTAAGCAAGGTAGCCGACCTTTTTGCCATTAATGTCGTAGATACTGTCGCAGAGGATCGGGTCTTCATACATTTCCACGGCATTCATGCTGACTGTCTTTCCTGTTGGGGTGATGACATTGTCGGCACCCAGTTCAGCCAAAGAAAGTGTGATGCTTGAACTGTTGAACAGTTCCGTATAGTTTGCCGTAGTCAGTGGCTTGCCGTCAATCTGATAGATCAGGTCCCCTCGTTTCAGACCGGCTTTTTCTGCAGGGCTGCCTTTATGGACATAGGCAATAGCTGAGATACACTCATTACCCTGTTCGCTCAGAAGGTAAGTGACAGGCATGTAGCCGTAGGTTGTTGCAACTCCTTCAACGCCGCTGGTAAAACTTTTGAAGTCATTGGTGAGCATGGTCCATTTGTCAATGACTTTGTCACCTTCGTGATATTTGATCTGGTCAACCGTTGTGATTGGGTCATTGTTGGTTTCGGGATCCAGTAAGGGGAGATCGCCGGCTATTTCCTTGTTCCAGTAATAATAGGTTTCCAGCATGTCCCGTGCAAACTGATTGGCATAATACATCTCATCAGTGGTGGTACGATCTGGTTTGCTGGATGGATCGTCGTTGTTCTCAGAGCAACTGCTCAGCAGGATTCCTGTACATGCCAGTCCCAGAAATGCTGACATAATAACTTCTTTTTTCATAGGCGTATCATTTTAGAGTGAACTCTGTCTGGGGAAGGCAGAGTTCTGTTGTTAACAGATTAGGGAAACTAAAAGGGTAGAGAAGAAATCAGTTTATTTCCCTCTACCCTTAAATTGTATGATGACATTACTCTCCTTTCCGGCAGGAGAGTCAAGTTGGCAGCTTTTTAGAAGAACAAGTAGCGCTGGTCTACAACTTCTGCTTTAGTACGCAGGTCATAGATGCACTGGCTGGCATAACGTGCAGCCATGTTGGTCAGATTTGATTCTTCTGTTTTAGCGTTGAATTCTTCAGCACTCTTATCCTTATTATATACCTGAATCATGTAGACTCCGGCGTTACCCTTGATAGGAGCACTCAGCTTACCGGCTGCAGTTTTTTCTGCTACTGCACCGATTACAGGTTCGCTGGCTCTGGTCACTGCAATGTAAGCAGGAGCAGAGAAGGTAACGTGTTTAACAGAATCGCTGACAGCGTCTGTCATACCTTTCACCTGATCCAGTGAGTTGAATCCGTTCATCTGTGCCATGATCTTTTCAGCCTTCTTGTCACGGCGGATTTCAGCTCTCAGCATATCAGCAACAGAGTTGATATCGCGATAACCTTTCGGATTGATCTTTTCTACAGAAACAACCATCAGATGATCGTTGTCACCACATTCATAAAGCGGAGAAACTTCACCTACCTTAGCTGCGAATACCCATTTCAGAGCTTCACGGGTAGAATGTACACCGCCTACATAGTGCTCGTCGCTGGAGAAGTCTGTGCGCGGGATCAGAGTATATCCGCTTTCTTCTGCGTTTTTCTTCAGGTCTTCCAGAGTGGTATTCTGAGCAACAAACTGGCTGAACTTGTTGTAAGCATCGTTGTAAGTTTCCTTGCTGAATTCAACCGGAAGTTTCACTACAGCCACTTTATATTTGTCTTTCATGGCTTTTTTGTTCATTACCTGCAGAATGACAGTTGCCTGTCCGAGATTCAGGCTGGCCAGTTCATTTACCGGCTGGCTGATCAGGGCATTGATATATTTGGCGTTTTCAGCATCCAGTTCGGCACCTTCCCAGCTTGCTGCGCTGATCCAGTTTGCTTCTCCTGTCTGTCCGTACTTCTGAGCCAGTTCAGCAAAGTCAGCTCCTCCCTTCAGTGCAGTGAAAATACTGTCTGCCAAAGTCTTGGTTGCATCTTCAGTATTGGCATATACCTGAATCTGACGGAACTGGATAGAGTCAGGAGCAGTCGTCTTGGCAATGATCTTGAATGCGTTGTAAGAATCATCAGCCTGGTTGTAGTAAGGACCATAAACTTCGTTGATTGCAACAGAGTCCAGACGAGCTGTTACGTCCTGAGGCAGGACAGTCTTGTTTACCGGAACGTCAGCATAGTTGACAACGGAACCGGTAGAACGGACGAAAGTAGCGAAATCATCGCTGGTGTTAACCAGCTGGTTGCTGTAGTCTGTTACCTCTTTCAGTACAGCCTGACGGTCAGCATCCGACGGAACCACTCTTACATCAATGTAGCGGATGTTGCGGGTTTCAGCCAGCTGCTTGAACTGTTCTTTTCTGGTGTCATACAACTTACGGATTTCATCGTCTGAAACCTGAACGGTTGAATCGGCGATAGAAGAGTAAGGTACGGCAGCCAGCAACATGTCGCTCTGTTCTGTACGTCCTTTGAATGCATCTTCAGCAGCCACCGGATTTGAGATCAGTGAGCGCATGATCAGGTTCTGGTATTTTTCAGCCAGAGTAGACTGACGCAGGCTCTTTTCAATAAATTTCCAGAAGTTGCCCAAAGTCTGGTAATATTCCACATACTGTGCAGGCATCTGGCTGTTGTTCAGATTTGCATAGTCTACCAGGAATTTCTTCAGCATATCTTTATCGAATGCTCCGGTCTGCGGATTGCGGAATGGAGTTTGCATCAGCATCGGGTGAGTACCCTGGTCAATGATAGCCTGAAGTTCAGCGTCGGTAACGGTCAGACCCAGTTTTTCAGCTTCTGCAGCAATCAGTTTGTTGTTGACGTATGATTGCCATACCTGGTCTTTTACGTTAGACAATTGATCTTCATTCAGTGAGTTCAGTCCGTTTGTCAGTTTAATGACTTCACTGAGTTCATCCACCATTTTCTGATAATCCTGAGCAGAGAGAGTTTCTCCGTTCACTTCTCCTACGTCTTGTTTTCCCTGATGCGGCTGGAGTATTTTCCATGCGTCACCTGCGATAAACGCAAAAAGGGCAAGACCGATTACAATGACCAACAAGGGTCCTTTGCTTCTGATTGTTTGTAAAGTTGCCATTTAAAGTGATTATTTTTTTGTTTATTGTTTTTTTCTTTTAGCGCACGAAGATACAAAAAATGCAGTTTACTAGCTATCTTCTGTCGAAAAAAAACGATTATTTCTCAACTTTCAGCTTTACTAGCTCTATTTTCGTAGCTGTAACCTTGATTATTTTGAACTTGAAGTGCGCGATTGTAATGATTTCATGTACTTTCGGGAAACTTTGGTATTCATGCAGGATCAGTCCGCCGATAGTCTGGTATTCATCGTTTTCCGGCAGATGGAGCCCGAAGTCTTCATTGGCCTTTTCAATTTCTAGACGTCCGGACAGGATGTATTCATCTTCGCCGATTTCCTTGGCGATGGTGGATGTGGTGTCGTGCTCGTCTTCGATATCTCCCAGAATTTCCTCTACCAGATCCTCCAGGGCCACAATGCCTGAGGTTCCTCCGAACTCGTCAACAACGACAGCCAGTGATCGCTTTTGCTGCATGAATATTTTCATCAGCTTGTGGGCGCTCATGGTAGCCGGTACGATAGGGATGGTCCGGATATTCTTTTGCCATTCCTGCGGGTGGCGGAACAATTCTGATGAGTGGATATAGCCGATCACGTTGTCAATGTTGTCCTTATAGACAATAACCTTGCTGATACCGTTTTCAATGAACGTGTCCTTCAATTCCTGAATCGTCGACTCGATGTCTACGGCAATGATTTCCGTTCTCGGAATCAGGCAGTCCCTTATCTTGATGTTCGAGAAATCCAGTGCATTCTGGAAGATCTTGATTTCCGTATCAATCTGTTCTTTGTCCTTGGTTTCGTCAATACTGCTCTGGATGAAATAGTCCAGGTCCATTTTGGTGAAAGCCTTGTTGCTGGCTTCTTTGTTCGGGCGGGTGCCGGTCAGACGCAGAAAGCCCATGGACAGAAGCGAAGAAAAACGGCTGACAGGGTAGAGTACCACATAACAGATAAAGGCCGGTACCGAGCAGGCACGGAGTGTCAGGTTTGGGTTGATGCGGAACAGGGTCTTCGGCATGAATTCCCCGGTTACCAGAATGATCAGTGTAGATATGATGGTTTCAATGGCCACCAGGGCAGCCTGGTTGGTCAGTACGTTCACCAATATATAATGTTCGATCAGTTCGGCCATCAGGATACCATAGATGACCAGTGCAATGTTGTTGCCCACCAGCATCGATGAGATGAAATCGTTCGGATGACGGTAGAAGACCGTCAGAATACGGGTAGACAGATTGTTGCTGCGTTCCATTTCGAAGCGCAGTTTATTGGATGAAACAAAGGCGATTTCCATTCCTGAAAAGAACGCGGAAAACGCCATCGATATAATCAGTTGTATGATAAGTCCCATGTTGGTATTAATTTCTCTGCTGATTGGTCTGAGTTGTATCCTGGGGAGCTTTGTCCTCTACGATACGTGTTCCGGAACTGTTGAATACCTGATATTCGGTCATGGTCTGGTTCGATTCAAATCCATACCCCATCAACAGGCCGTCCGGCTGTTCTATCCGGATGAAGCGGTCGGAATAGATTTTTTCCTTGCCCTGATCCCAGTACATGAGCTGGGTATCGAATTTATCTCCGCGCTGGCTTTGTATATGTACATTTCCACGCAGTTCCCACAGTTTCTTGGTTTCGTAATAATAAGCAGTATCAGCCTTGATACTGGCATCTATGTGGAAGAGTGTGTCAAACTTTTCCATGTAGAGGCCTTTTTCGAAAGCCCAGAAAGGAGGGTTCCGTTTGCTGTAGATCAGCCATTCTTCCGTTACGATCTTGTAGCGGATCAAGCCGGAGTCTGAAATTAAAGTGGTCACACCGGTTGTATGCATGTCGGGAAGGGAGTCACCTTCGCTGACGGCATCAGCCAGATTTTGCTTCTTTCCGCCGCAGGAGGGCAGAAAAAGAAACATAACAGCTGCCCATGCGGCAGCTGTTATGTTCAAAAAATTGATGTATGTAAACTTTTTCTGTTTGGTAGACATACGGATTATCTGATGGTTGTTGTTTCGCCGATCCATCCGCCGATTGTTACGGAGTTACCTTTCTTCAGACCGAGGAAGAAGAGGTCTTCGTCTTTCGGAACGTAAGCAGAGTAAGTTCTGATCAGTTCGTTAGCCTTTTCTGCTACGCTAGGATCTACACTCTTTGCACGCTGCAGTTTGTCGATGGCTGCAAAGTAAGTACATTTGTTCAATGCACCTTCGTCGCTCCAGTTGGGGCTGGCTGCATACATCTGTGCGATCAGGATATACGCATCACCCTTGTTGGGGTTGAATGAGATAGCCTTATTTGCATATTGTTTTGCGCGGCTGAACTGTTTCTTACCGAACAATACAACGGCAGCACTGTAGCAGTGGTTAGCCTTTTCGATAGGATCCTGTTCCAGTTCGATAGCCTGATCGAAGTAGTTGATACTCTTTTCGATGTCACCTTTCTTATAATACATGTAACCGCAACCTACGGCAGTAGCAGCAGTCGGTTCGATGGCATGTGCAGCTTCAGAAGCTTCGAAGTATGCTTCCTGTTCTGTACATTTCAGCATCTGCATTACAGAGATCACCTGTTTCAGATAGTCCAGGTTTGTCTTGTTCTGAGCAACTTTCGGACCATAGATTTCCTGCAGGTTTTCGCAGCTGGCAGCACCACTGTTGATGAAGTAAGCATCTACATTGTCTTTAGCCAGTTTCAGGTTCTTCTTGTCTCTTTCCTTGGTAGCAGCCTTCAGAGCTTCATCAGCATAAGCTGAAGCAGTCAGATAGTCCTGAATGAACTGTTCCTTGTGAGTGTCGTCTTTCTTCAGTTTGCGTGAAGAAACGTCCATGAAATCCTGGAACATGAAGTAATCAGAAGTAGCCTTTTCCAGATCAACAGCTTCCTTACACATCTGGTAAGCCTTGTCTACGTCAGCGTTCGGGCCTGAGAAAACGATGTAGTCATGCGCTTTCATACCGATGATGGAACCTTTGGTTGCCGGAGTCTTTACCAGGCTGTTCAGCTGGTCCAGATACTTGATACGCTGATCGTGAACGGCCATCAGTTCGTCCAGATACGTTTTCTGCTGGGCTGCATCCTTAGAGCCGGCAATCAGGGCACGCAGAATTTTGGCACCATCCGTATAGGTACTTACTCGTGCGATAGGGGCTTCTGTAAATACTGCTTTCCAGGGCTTGTAGGCATCTTTGAAGTTGTCAGTCTTTACATATTCACTGTAAATACTGATGTTCTGCAAACAGCGGAGACTGTCTTCGCCGTGTCCGAATCTGGTACCGCTTTGTGCTCCTGTCTGAGCAAACGTGGCTGCTGCACTGAATGACAGTGCGCACAGCATTGTAAACATCCTCATTTTCATCGTATATAAATTTAATTATTCATTGTGTTAAATAATAGATATGTTTTTATTGTACTCTCCATTTCATGAACCAGCGTTCATTGAAGGTCAGTCCCAGCTTGATGACGAAACGGTCTTCCGACAACATTCTGCTGATGGACGGGCTCACGCGGACATATTGTCCTGTGATGCTCAGCATGGTATGTTTCTGGAACAGGTAAAGCGGGAATCCGAATCCGGCACTTACACCATATTCACTGGGGCCTTCTCCTGTCGGCAGGTTATTCAGGTAAGGTGTCGAATAGTAGGCTCCTACCCGATATCGGATGCGTCCCAGATAATTTCTGGAAAGCAGGTTGGGAGTGTATTCGGCTCCTACGGCTACTTTGGAGCGATCCTGATAGTAGAGACCTTCCGTATTGTTATATTTGGCTTTCGACCACTGTTGCAGGGTATAGTCAGCACCGATGGTCAGTTTCTGCTTATGTGTGAAAGTCAGTCCGGCACCGAAAGTATGCGGAATGCCGTATCCGTTATATTCCTCCCGTTCATTGACTACATTGTAGCTGTCGGAAGTGCTGCTGGATGTATTGTCGGCAGTAACCTGAATACCCTTGACTTCTGTTGAATTCATGTTGTGTCCCAGTCCGTAAACCAGTCCGATGGTCAGTGAATTGTCTTTGTTGAACGGTTGGGTATATTGTAGTCCGAAACTTACATTGTAGCTTTTTACCGACAGATTGTTGTAAGTAATGGTCTGGTCTCCGCGGTTACTGAAGCTGGCTGCGGTCTGGTAATTGATATCACCGTACAAGTAACCCGCATTGGCACCGATGGAAAGATTGTCCAGAATCTTGAAACCAAGTCCTCCGAAAATCTGCTGCAAACCGCCTTCTCCATAAAAGACATTCGTGATTGTCACGTCACTGCCTTCAATGGAACTGGTCTTTCCGAATTTGTAGCCCACGGTTGAGTAAGGAGTAAATCCGAATGCGATACCCAGTCGCGGATGCAGACGGAACTGCATGGCAACATAATCGAAGCTGGAATTTTTAGCATTGGAATTGATGCCTCCCTCCCGGTAGTTGGAGCTTTTGAGGCTCATGCCGATATCAAACATGAATGACAGTGAGTCAACAGACGAATATGAGGCTGGGTTCATGGTGTTGATATTAAGACTGTTCCGCAAGCCATAGCCGATACCGCCCATAGCGGCATTATTGGCAAAGGCCTGATCCGACAGGTCTCCCAGTCCATATCTCGTATAAGGAGAGTTAGTGCTTGTCTGTGCGCAGACAGCTGCAGAGCCGGCGACAAACAGGGCGCTAATGAGTACTTTCTTACTTAACATTGTAATTCAATATTCTGTTTAAACCTTTCAATACTAAAAATCTATCTGCAAAGATGATACTTTTTAAGTTTGTATCAAAAGAAAATTTATCGCCGCCAGTTAAAAAAACAAAAAGGTCGGGATATTTCTTTTGCATCAGCTGGATATATCCTGTTATTTCGAACTCCATTCCTTTGATAACCCCAGCACGGATGGCAGTTTCTGTGTTGTAACCGAAGTCGGGGGTATCTCCGTTCCGTTCGATGAGCGGAAGTTTATCGCAGCAGGCGTTCAAAGCCTTGAAGCGGGTATAGATTCCCGGTGAGATATTGCCTCCCCAGTAACATCCGTCGGCATCAATGAATTCGTAGGTCAGGGCAGTTCCCGCGTCGATAACCAGCAGATTTTTCCCCGGAGCCAGGTAATTGGCTTCCACCACGGCTGCCAGCCGGTCCATGCCGAGGGTCTGCGGACTGCGGTATTTGTTTTGGATGGGCACCGGTGTCTGCCAGGTAAGCTCCAGCATCTGGAAGTGTAGCTTGGCCAGTTGCCTGCGTATGGTATTGCTCAAGGTGATTACCGAAGCAATGATTCCCCGTTCTATCGGATATTTGTTGCAGAGCATGGTGAGGCAGTCCAGAGAATGGTTGGAGCCACGCAGCACTTCCACGACTTCATCTCCGTCGAATACGGCAAGTTTGGCAACGGTATTACCTATATCTATTACTAAATTCACGTTCGTTCGTTTTTCTGCTGC
Organism: Phocaeicola coprophilus DSM 18228 = JCM 13818; assembly: GCF_000157915.1. Taxonomy (GTDB): domain Bacteria; phylum Bacteroidota; class Bacteroidia; order Bacteroidales; family Bacteroidaceae; genus Phocaeicola; species Phocaeicola coprophilus. The sequence goes on from NZ_EQ973634.1 coordinate 88,910, forward strand.
AAAGTAACGTAAAAAATAAATAGGTTTAGTCATAAAAACGATTATTTATTTAGACTTTATAGATAAATACCTGTATTTTTGCACCCGAAACGGCCTTTTCTGGCTTCCAAAAGTGATATGAGTTTATGACAAAATCTATTAAAATGTGGCTTCTGGGGATTTTTTCCCTGTGTTTCCTGCTTCCTGTAAAGGCTCTCCAGCCGCAGGACAGTATCCGGTTCAGCCTGCTCACCTGTGCTCCGGGCAGTGAGATCTACGCACTGTTCGGTCATACGGCGTTGCGTTACCAGAATTTTTCAGACCAGACAGACCTGGTGTTCAATTACGGAATGTTCAGTTTCAATACTCCGCATTTTGTTTTCCGCTTTGTGAAAGGGGAGACAGACTACCAGCTGGGAATTACGCCCTATCCTTACTTTGAGTCGGAATATGCCTTGCGCGGTTCGTCGGTTTATGAACAGGAGCTGAATCTGACTCCGGCTGAGAAGTGGAAACTCCTTTCCCTGCTCGAAGAGAATTACCGCCCCGAGAACCGGGAGTACCGCTATAATTATTTCTATGATAATTGTACTACGCGTGCGCGCGACCAGATTGAGCGCAGCATTGACGGAACAGTAGTCTACCCGGAAGGGAAGGAAGGAAAGACCTTCCGCAGTATAGTCCATGAATTCACGGCTGGCTCTTCCTGGGATGAACTGGGCATTGATCTTTGTCTGGGAGCGGAAGCCGATAAGCCGATTGACAGCCGGCTTCAGATGTTTGCACCGTTTTATATGCGCGACTTTGCTGCACAGGCATACATCTTGCAGCCGGATGGCAGTCGCCGCCCCCTGGTTGTGAAAGAAACGAAGATTGTAGACGTTGTTCCTGAAGAAGCCGCTCCCTCTTTCCCCCTGTCACCGATGTTGTGTGCATCCTGTTTCCTGGCCCTGTTGGTACTGGTTGCCTGGTGGCAGTGGCGTATCGGTCGTATCTGGTGGGGCTGGGATCTTCTGCTTTTCGGTTTGCAGGGGCTTGCGGGATGCATCATCACCTTTCTGTTTTTCTTTTCCGTTCACCCGACGGTCGGCTCCAACTGGATGCTGATTCTGTTCAATCCTCTGCCGCTTTTGCTGCTTCCGTGGGGGATCCGGGGAGTGGTGAAAGGTAAAAAGGACTGGTTTTACCGGGTGAATTGCGTGTATTTAACACTTTTTATAACGATAATCCCCTTTTCACCACAAGAATTTAATTTAACAGTATTACCTTTGGCACTCGGTTTGCTGGTGAATTCAGTGAGCCATGTATTAGTATTGAAGAAAAGATATAAATGAAAGAACGCATACTGACATCTCTGATCACTGCATTTGTCCTGACAGGATTACAGGCACAGAACTCTTCGCAGACACCTAAGCTGGTGGTGGGACTGACCATCGACCAGTTGCGGTCCGACTACATCGAAGCTTTTTCGGCGATGTACGGCGAACGTGGATTCAAGCGTCTGCTGAAAGAGGGCAGGGTGTACTATAATGCGGAATACGACTTTTTCAATCTCGACCGCTCTTCGGCCGTAGCTTCCGTATATACGGGAACTACACCTTATTATAATGGTATCGTCGGCGACCGCTGGATGGACCGTAATTCATTGCGTATCGTCAAAAGTGTAGACGATCCCAACTTTATGGGTATTTACACTTCCGAAAGCACTTCTCCGCAACATTTGCTCGTGTCCACCCTTTCCGATGAACTGATGGTGGCTACACAAGGACGGGCTGAGGTCTATTCCATTGCGCCTACGCGTGAAATGGCCGTCATGGCAGCAGGACATGCAGCCAAAGGTGCTTTCTGGATCAACAGCGAAACCGGAAAGTGGAGCGGTACGACCTATTACGGATCGTTCCCGGAATGGGTTTCGGCCTATAATGACCGCGAAGGACTGGACTTCCGGATCAACAGTCTGGTGTGGGGACCTTATCTTCCGGTTACCTCCTACAAGTATGTCACAACAGAGGTGCCGCAAGTAACCTTCAAACATGATTTTTCAGACGAACGGCTGGACAAATACAAGAAATTCAAGACCAGCCCCTATGCCAACGATGAAGTAAACCGTCTGGTCAATGTCTTTCTGACCAATACGAATATCGGAAAAGACAATACGCCCGACCTGCTGACACTTTCCTATTATGCAGGCAACTATGCCCATAAGTCGAATACGGAATATGCCATGGAAATCCAGGATGCGTATGTACGTCTGGATAATACCCTGGGCGACCTGCTGGATCTGATTGACCGGAAGGTGGGACTGAACAATACCCTGATTTTCATTACTTCTACCGGTTATACGGATCCTGATCCCGCTGATCCTCCGCAATACCGCATTCCCAGCGGAGAGTTTCACATCAAGCGCTGTGCTGCCCTGCTGAACATGTACCTGATGGCCGTTTACGGTCAGGGACAGTACGTGGAGACATATTATGACCGTCAGATCTATCTGAACCATAAGCTGATTGAAGAAAAGAAACTGGATCTCACCGAGGTGATGAACCGTTCCTGCGACTTTGTCGTGCAGATGAGCGGCGTACGTTCGGCCTATTCTTCCCAGCGTATTCTGTTGGGAGCCTGGGATCCGCAGATCGAGAAGCTACGCAACAGTTTCAGCGCGAACTGCTCGGGCGACCTGTATATCGAGGTGATGCCCGGATGGTCTGTCATCAGCGAATATTCGAACACCCAGAAGGTGATCCGCGAAGCCTATCCTTCCGTACCTTTGATTTTCCTGGGTGCAGGTGTGAAACCTGAAATTCTCTATACTCCTGTCAAGATGGCTACTGTGGCTCCCACGGTGGCTCACTTCATGCGCATTCGTGCTCCGAATGCCGCTTCCGCTTCTCCTTTGACCGGAATTCGTAAATAATTTTCGGTCGTATGCCGCAGATACCTGTTTTTTGGTTATCTTTGTGCGGTTTCGTGAACAAACCTTTTTTACTTTTTGAAAATAATAAAAACAATAATACACAATGGGATTTAATGAATTTATAAGCAAGCTGTTCGGAAACAAGGCTACTCGTGACATGAAGGAAATTCAGCCGTGGGTGAACAAAGTGAAAGCAGTTTATCCGGAAATAGCTAAACTGAGCCACGATGAACTTCGTGCCAAGACGGAAGAGCTGAAAAAGCGTATCAAGGACTCTGCCGTTGAAGAGAACAAGAAAATCGAAGAGCTGAAAGCTTCCATCGAGTCTACCGAACTGGAAAAGCGTGAAGCTATCTTTGCACAGATCGATAAACTGGAAAAGGAAGTGCTTGACAAGTATGAGGTTGTGCTCAACGAAATCCTTCCCGAGGCTTTTGCCATCGTGAAAGATACGGCCCGCCGACTCTCTGAAAATGAAGAAATCGAAGTGACAGCTACCGAATTCGACCGTGAACTGGCTGCACAGGGACGCGACTTCGTACGCATTGAAGGCGACAAGGCGATCTGGAAGAATCACTGGAAAGCCGGCGGTAACGAAATGTCCTGGAACATGGTACACTATGATGTACAGCTCTTCGGTGGTGTCGTACTGCATCAGGGTAAGATTGCCGAAATGGCGACCGGTGAAGGTAAGACCCTCGTGGCAACCCTTCCGGTGTTCCTGAACGCACTGACCGGAAACGGTGTGCATGTGGTTACTGTCAACGACTATCTGGCTAAGCGTGACTCTGAATGGATGGGTCCTCTCTATATGTTCCATGGTCTGCGTGTGAACTGTATCGACAAGCATCAGCCCAACTCGGCAGCCCGTCGCCGTGCTTACATGGCCGACATCACTTTCGGTACGAACAATGAATTCGGTTTCGACTACCTGCGTGACAACATGGCCATCAGCCCGAAAGACCTGGTTCAGCGCAAGCATAACTATGCCATTGTCGATGAGGTCGACTCTGTATTGATCGACGATGCCCGTACTCCGCTGATCATTTCAGGTCCGGTACCCAAGGGCGACCAGCAGCTTTTCGAAGTGTTGCGTCCGCTGGTAGAACGTCTGGTTGAAGCACAGCGCAAACTGGCTACCCAGTATCTGGCCGATGCCAAGCGCCTGATTGCTTCCGATAAGAAAGAAGACGTGGAAGCCGGTTTCCTTTCTCTGTTCCGCAGCCACAAGGCTTTGCCGAAAAACAAGCCGCTGATCAAGTTCCTGAGTGAACCGGGTATCAAGGCCGGTATGCTGAAGACCGAGGAAATCTATATGGAGGCCAACAACAAGCGTATGCCGGAAGCCGTTGAGCCGTTGTATTTCGTGATCGACGAAAAACTCAAGAGCGTGGATCTGACTGATAAGGGTGTAGACCTGATCACCGGAAACTCACAGGATCCTACTCTGTTCGTATTGCCCGACATCGCTGCACAGCTGTCTGAACTGGAAAACCAGAAAGGACTGAGCGATGAAGAAAAGCTGGCCAAGAAAGACGAACTGCTGACCAATTATGCCATCAAGTCAGAACGTGTGCATACCATCAACCAGCTGTTGAAGGCATACACCATGTTCGAAAAAGATACAGACTACGTCGTAATGGACGGACAGGTGAAGATCGTAGACGAGCAGACCGGCCGTATCATGGACGGACGCCGCTGGAGCGACGGTCTCCATCAGGCTGTGGAAGCCAAGGAAGGTGTGAAGGTGGAAGCTGCCACACAGACCTTTGCAACGATTACACTTCAGAACTACTTCCGTATGTATCACAAGCTGTCCGGTATGACCGGTACTGCTGAAACGGAAGCCGGCGAATTCTGGGATATCTATAAACTGGATGTCGTAGTGATCCCGACCAACCGTCCGATTGCACGTATCGATATGAACGACCGTGTCTACAAGACCAAGCGTGAAAAGTACAAAGCTGTGATCGAAGAGGTAGAGAAGATGGTACAGGCCGGACGTCCGGTACTGGTAGGTACCACTTCCGTGGAAATCTCCGAAATGCTGAGCAAGATGCTTACCCTGCGTAAGATCCCTCACAACGTATTGAATGCGAAACTTCACCAGAAAGAAGCTGAGATCGTAGCCAAAGCCGGTCAGAGCAGTACGGTAACCATTGCCACCAACATGGCCGGTCGTGGTACCGATATCAAGCTGAGTCCGGAAGTGAAGGCAGCAGGTGGTCTGGCCATCATCGGTACGGAACGTCACGAATCCCGCCGTGTTGACCGTCAGCTGCGTGGTCGTGCCGGCCGTCAGGGAGACCCGGGTTCATCCGTATTCTTCGTATCTCTTGAAGATGACCTGATGCGTCTGTTCTCATCCGACCGTATTGCCAGCGTCATGGACAAGCTGGGCTTCAAGGAAGGCGAAATGATCGAACACAGCATGATTTCCAAATCCATTGAACGTGCCCAGAAGAAGGTGGAAGAAAACAACTTCGGTATCCGTAAGCGTCTGTTGGAATACGATGACGTGATGAACAAGCAGCGTACCGTGGTTTACACCAAACGCCGCCACGCCCTGATGGGAGAACGTATCGGTATGGATATCGTGAACATGATCGTTGACCGTTGCTACAATGCGCTGGAACAGCCGACTTACGAAGATGCCAAGATGGAAATCCTCCAGACACTGGCTATGGAAGCTCCTTTCACGGAAGAAGACTTCCGCAACCGCCGGAAAGACGAGCTGGCTGAGAAGACCTTCGAAGAAGCAATGGCACTCTTCAAACGCAAGACCGAACGCATGGCACAGATTGCCAATCCGGTTATCAAGCAGGTTTATGAGAACCAGGGACACATGTATGAAAACATCATGATCCCCATTACCGACGGCAAGCGCATGTATAACATTTCCGTCAACCTGAAGGAAGCATACGAAACCGAATCAAAGGCTATCGTAAAAGCATTCGAAAAGGCTATCCTGCTGCATACCATCGACGATGCATGGAAAGAAAACCTGCGCGAACTGGACGAACTGAAGCACTCTGTACAGAATGCCAGCTACGAACAGAAAGATCCGCTGTTGATCTTCAAGCTGGAATCTGTTACTCTGTTTGACAACATGGTGAGCAAGATCAACAACAATACCATTTCTGTCCTGATGCGCGGACAGATCCCGGTTCAGGAACCCCAGCAGGTACGTGAAGCTGCTCCCGAACCTTCCACTCCGCGCCAGCAGTACAAGGAAGAAAAAGCCAGCCTGACCGATGCATCCCAGCAGGAAGCAGCCGGACAGGATACCCGCGAGAAACAGAAACAGGAACCCTACCGTGCTGAAAAGACCGTAGGACGCAATGATCCCTGTCCTTGCGGAAGCGGACTGAAATACAAGAACTGTCACGGACGCGACCAGGCTGAATAATCCTGAGCTGAACGTCAGTTCCCTTTTACACACGCTCCGGCGTGTGTCCGGCGTGCCGGAGCGTGAATATCCATACGCTCCGGCACGTTTTCGTTTGTATATTTTCAAAATTTAACTCATACTTTATGGGGAATATGCTAATTTTGTTCCGTTAAAACGATGATTATGAAAAAGTATGCCTCTTTGTTGATCGGAATAGCCGGATGTGTGCTGGCATCCTGCAGTTCCGTCCAGTTTCTTTCTTTCGACCAGCTTTGTCCTGCCGATGTCAGTTTTCCCGAACAGTTGCGGAATGTAGCCGTGGTCAATAACATGCCTCCCATTCCTTCTCCCAAATCCGGAGTGCTGACCCTGGGACATCTGGAAGGCGACGGCAAGACCTCAGCCGAAGCACTGGCCGAGTCGCTGGCCGATACCCGTTATTTTGACCAGGTGATCATTTGCGATTCTGCCCTCCGTTCCGAAGGTAGTGCCGGCACTTCAAGCCTGTCAGCCCGTCAGGTGGAACAGCTGACGCGGGATCTGGGAGCCGATGCCATCTTTTCTTTCGACCGTGTGCAGATTGAAACCCGCAAGGAGGATGTTTTCTATCCGGAGTTTGGTGCCGTTCTGTCAGTGGCTCATGTGAAGCTTACCCCGCAGGTGCAGGTCTATGTTCCCGGACGTGACAAACCCCTGTTCACCCTGGTGAAGACCGACAGCCTGGGATGGGAGATCGACCCTACGGTTTCCGACAAGACTGTCATTCCGGAAGTATCTTCGTATGCCGCTTCCATCCTGACCGGCCATCTCGTGCCCCATTGGGTATCGGCCGACCGGATCTATTTCGACGGCGGATGTGCCGACATGCGCGATGCCGGAGTCAGTGTGCGTGAGGGAGACTGGAAAGCAGCCCAGGAACTGTGGACAAAGCTCTATGAAGCCAGCAAGAAAGGAAACCTCAAGATGAAATCTGCGTTCAATCTGGCCCTTTCCTATGAAATGCTGGGCGATATGAACCAGGCAGTATCGTGGCTGGAAAAGGCAAAAAGTCTGGTGAAGCCCGACTCTGACTATGCACAACTTGTCAGTTTCTACGACCGCCAGTTGCAGGAACGTCTGCGCCAATGGACCCAGCTGAACATCCAAATGCACCGTTTTGATAACAATTTCTGAAACTTTTCCTTGTACGAACGATTTTTTTTGTACATTTGAGAGAACAAATAAAGGAGAATAGTCTATGGATATATGTGAACAGTCACAGCTGGCCATCGTTTCCGCCCTGAAAGAAGCGATCGGACACTATGCCGCAGGGGAGAAAGATTCAGTCATAACAGATATTCATCTGCTGCCGCGGCAGGACAGCGGCGAGCTGGTTATCTTCGACGATGACGATGAAGAGCTGGCCCGTACCATTATTGATGAGTGGGTGGATTATGAGAGCGACGACTTCTATACCCAGGTGGAGCCGCTGCTTCGTTCGGCTGTCATGACGCTGAAAGATGAAGGTGCGCTCGACAAGCTTTGTCTGCTGAAGCCGTATTCTTTCGTGCTGGTGGACGATGAAAAGGAAACCGTAGCCGAACTGCTGCTGATGGATGAAGAAGAGACCATGCTGCTCAGTGACGAACTGCTGAAAGGGCTTGACGAGGAACTGGATACCTTCCTGAAGGAACTGTTGGAAAAATAAGCCTGAGTCCGTATGAATGAACGCATCACCTTTCGGAAGAACGAACACCTTCGGACGGTCAATCCCCGGTGGCGGGGCAATCCGTCGGTGGGGGGCAAGTTCTTTAACCGTCAGCACCGCTGGCGTCCGGGGGTGGGAAGTGTTCTGAAGTGGCGTTTCTCGCCGAATCCCCAGCGCAAGGAAAAGCGTCAGGTGAAATGGAATCCCCGGATTCATTACCTGCGTTCGCTGGATGCCGCAGTGGGCAACTGCCTGATCTGGCTGGGGCACAATTCTTTTTTTCTTCAGCTGGGAGGAAAACGTTTCATGATCGATCCGGTGTATGGCAGCATTCCGTTTGTCAAGCGCCGGAGTGAGTTTCCTGCCAGTCCTTCCATTTTTCGCGATATAGACTATCTGCTGATCAGTCACGACCATTTTGATCATCTCGACAAGCCCAGTGTGGCAAAGCTGGTTGCCGGCAATCCCCGGATGAAACTGTTCTGCGGCATTGGAACAGGCAGGCTGATTCAAGGATGGTTTCCCGGTCTGCAGGTAATCGAAGCGGCCTGGTATCAGCAGTATGCTGACGGCGGTCTGCGTCTTACGTTTCTTCCTGCCCAGCATTGGAGCAAGCGCGGTGTAAGAGACGGAGGCGAGCGTTTGTGGGGAGCCTTTATGATTGAAGCCGACCACATTACGATCTATAACAGTGGAGATACAGGCTATGCCCATCATTTCCGTGAACTGCCGGAACTCTTTCCCCATATCGACTATTGCATGATCGGTATTGGTGCCTATAAACCCCGTTGGTTTATGAAACCCAATCACATATCACCTTACGATGCACTGACTGCATCGGCCGACATGCATGCCCATGTAACGATTCCCATGCACTATGGCACCTTCGATTTGTCCGATGAACCCTTATTCGATCCGCCCCATGTGTTTCAGTCAGAAGCGAAGAAGCGCGGTCAGGACATTATTTTGCCCGAACTGGGAGAAATCATTAAATTGAAGCGGTTCTCATAAACGGACACAGTTATTGTGACCGCATCCCCATATTACACTCTTGATCTTTTTATCAACTTCCTATAGGAAATCAATTGATTTCCGGCAGACAGTCAATCGACTTCCATAAGGAAATCGATCGGCTTCCTGTTGGAATCCGTATAATACATGCAGAGCTTTCCGGTGCAGTTTACTTGAAACCGGATGCTGAATAAGACGATCCTGAAGGATCTGAATCTGAAAGTTTTCTGAGAAATATATATGTAAATATCTGAATATAAACAATCTGTCAGAATCTCAGATTTCTCTCAGAATACTCTGTTCTTAATTTCCTTACTTTTGTCAAAAGTAAAAAAAGATAGAAAACAATGAAAAGAAATGTGATTAAATTATTTGTATTCATTTCTGGCAAAGGCCAATGTGGAAGTACTGGAATATAATTCCCGTATTATGCATGTGCATGATATCATAGAGTAACCTTGCACAATGACGGAAACGGATCTTATCGTCTTGTCTTTCCTTTGGAATTAACTGACATGAACTGACATTTTGTAAATATAGATCCTTGTATTACAGTGCATTATGGTTTTATGCAAGTAGGTATTATAATTACTCCTTGCAAAAATAAGACTTCATTCTTAATTTTGTTGTGACAGAAATCCAAATGTATGAATATGAAAATCTCATCGTATTTGTTGACAGTCGTGGTGGGTGTGCTGCTTGCTCTCTTGTGTGGGTGTACAGCAGAGAAGAAGCCGGAAAGTGTGTCAGAGCTGTTTCCGGTTCCGATATCTTTAAGTTGTTCTGCGGAATCGTTTGTTCCGGAAGATTCTCTGGCTGTTGTGGAAGGGCTGGCTTGTTCCGGCCGGAATCTGGTGGTTTATGATCTGCAATCGGGTGAGAGTTATGTATTATTTGATGCCCTTAGCGGTGAATATATCACCCGTTTCGGAAGAATAGGGCAGGGGCCTGGCGAAATATCTTCGGGCAGTTACGGATGCCTGTCTGACGGACGTTTTGTCGTCTTTGATGATGCGACCAAAAATGTGACAGCCTATGATATGGATACTTTGCGTAACGGAGCCCGTCATAGTGGCTTTGTGTGGCGTCAGAGATATGATATCGGTGATGGCCAGCTTTCCCGTCTGGCTTTTCTGGGCAATGGCCTATTCTTTGGTGCAGGTTTGCTGGATTCTCATTACCAGTATATTCTGTTTGATTCAGACAATCATATTCATGATACAGCTGTTGAGGTGTATAATTCCGAAGATACATCTTTTGACAGGTATACTCGTTTTCTGTCGAATCAGGGTGACCTGGTAATGAACTGCTCCGGCAAGCGTCTTGCCTGTGCTCTGAATTTCTCTTCGAATATTGATTTTCTGGCTGTAGATGAAGGAAAGATTCGTCTGGTGAAGTCTCTTCGTCTGAAGAATCCTTTATATCTTCCGGAATCAAGTGGCGGTATATATAGTGCCAGTGTGACTCCTGAAAGTTTCTGGGGGTATATCAGTCTTTGCAGCACTGATAAATATGTGTATGCATTGTATTCGGACAAAAAGGTCATGGAGTCAGGCCGTTGTTCTTCCACGGTTCTTGTTTATGACTGGGATGGCAATCCAGTCCGTAGTTTTCAACTTGATGTACCGGCTTTCCATATAGCGGCTGATGAAACGGACAGCCGTCTGTTTGTTTCGTTAATGGATGAAGAGCATAATTGGAAGATAAGTGTTTATGATCTGAAATGATTTACTCTCATAAAATTATTTGTATCAGTATGAAAAAGCATATTTTCGTTTTATTGTCGGCAGTTCTTTTAGGAGGAATGTGC
>NZ_EQ973634.1:100807-103435 GCF_000157915.1 Phocaeicola coprophilus DSM 18228 = JCM 13818
ATTTGTTTTCTAAGAACAGTTTGAAAAACTTCAATGATTCGCCTGTCAGAATCATTGAAGTTTCTCCTTTTTTTATAATATGGTTCTTTTCGTCCCACCATACTTCTTTGCTTATAATTATCCATCTGGCGTTATCAGTAGTTCTTGTAGCCGCTTCGAGAGGGCTTGAAGTTGTTGTTATTTGTTTTTTCTCCCTGTTTCGGGTGTAGATATACATGGCCACTGCAAGGAGGGTAAATAGTATCATTGTGTATAAGGCGGGTTGCCCGACAAGTACATATAGAGGTAAATATACGTATGCCCTTAATGTGATGTCATTTTCTTTCTTGTTGTTTTTTCTGTATGTTTTCTCATGTATGATTTTTATGCCTCCGTCAGCATTCTTTTTCATGGTGCTGATGGTTTTTCCGTTGTGCGTGTAACAGATGGACGTATTCAGGTTCAGCCCTTGTTTTTTCATTTCTTCTCTGAAAATGCTGTCAAATCTGTGTCTGCATGAATCTTCCATGGCCAGATAGAATTGGGCTGACCAGTCTATTTTTTCTTCAACCGGAATGCGATTGGTTGAAGAAGGATTAAAGTTTATGATAACCTGGGGTATGAACAATTCCTTTTCTTGTTTGATTGCTGTAAGAAATGCAATTTTGCTTTTGTCCTTTATGCTTTCTTCGTTTTTCATGGCAGAAAACCATGCTATGCCGAGCATAAGAATCAGGTATATTGCAGCTGTTCCTATAAGTTTTATCTTGCTTTGTTTCATTTGTCCGTATGCTGAATCTGAAAGTTTTCTGAGAAATATATATGTAAATATCTGAATATAAACGATCTGTCAGAATCTCAGATTTCTCTCAGAATACTCTGTTGTTAATTTCCTTACTTTTGTTACAAAAGTAAAAAAAGATAGAAAACAATGAAAAGAAATGTGATTAAATTATTTGTATTCATTTCTGGCAAAGGCCAATGTGGAAGTACTGGAATATAATTCCCGTATTATGCATGTGCATGATATCATAGAAATTGCAACTTCGTTGGAAAAGAAGTCAGACCCGCATGAGGTAGCCGGTGGTTTGCTGCATTGTGGCCTTTCAGGCGACTTTAATAATCTTTTTCATGTCCGATTGTTTTGTGCAGTTTCATGTTTTGCTTAATTTTGAGTTTGTAAAAATCAGATGCTTGTATGAAAAATGCTATAGGAATTTCTGTCACAGATGTATTTGCTGACAATCTGATAATGAAGTTTGATTAAAAAAATAAACCGAAACAATGGACGTGACATGTAGGAACAAAAAATTATCGACAGACAAAAATAGGATCGTCAAGGCTGTAGTATTTGTTGCTTGTATACTTCTTACAGTAATATATGGCATATTGATATTCAATGCGTGTAAGCAACGTGAGCAGGCATGGAACCGGCAGGCTAAAGCTGTCTTTCTTGAGGCAGTGGGAAACGAACTGAAGAAATTGGATAAGATGGAGAAATATGGTTTTCGTACTGTCACTTCTTTATTTCAGCAAAAGACCTTGGAAGCCGATATTCCAGATTCTGTGGTGTTTGCATTACAAGATGGAACTCATGTTTATCATCTTCCTTTACACAGGCGGAATAACGCTTATTTTAAAGATGGAGATAAGAATGTTTACCTGAGCTTAATTCTTGAGAAATATCCATTTCCTTTTGATTCCTTGCACTATGCTTGGGATAAGCAGTTGGCATTATCCGATATAAAAGCAAAAACAGGGGTATGTTCCAGAATAACCGATTTGTCGGGAAAAGTTTCGAGCTTTGCTTCGGGAGCACTGGAAGAGTTTGCTCCGTCGGATAGTCTGGTCTCTACCTATTTGGGTTATCGTCTGGAGATTGAATTATCCGGTTATATTTCTTATTCCTGGTGGAGTCTTCTACCGGGCGGAATGGTTATAACAGTTCTCCTTCTTTGGTGTATGTATATTTTCTTCTTGTTATTTCACGACAGACTGAATCAGCTGGTTTCGAAACGAACTGTGGTAGAAGAAAAAGTAGTCGAAAAAACGCCGCTTCCTGTCAATATGCACAATAAATCCAGACATATTTCAAGGTCCCGTATTTACAAATTGGATAACAATCTGTATTTTGATGCCGGACAACATTTGTTTTGCAATGATAACGGCATCATAGAGAAACTTTCACCTGCTATGTCTGTGCTGTTGGAACACTTTTTCAAAGCGCCTGACCATACGCTGAGCAGGTATGAAATTTACCGGATCATAGGTAAAGATATTGAAAGTTATTCTCTGGACAATTTTTATAAGATGATGGGCCGTTTCAGAAACAAGCTGGAACAAGTCTCCTCTGTAACCTTGCACAATGACGGAAACGGATCTTATCGTCTTGTCTTTCCTTTGGAATTAACTGACATGAACTGACATTTATTGTTTGTATGTATTTGTTTTATAGGTGGTTGTGATTTGAACACTGCTTGATGTTCCGAATAGTATTTGTAAAGGCATTTTTTATTTATAGTTTTACCATAACAAAATTTTTAAATGCAATTAAGATGAAAAGAACATTAGTTTTATTAACGGCTATTATTATTTGTATTGTGAGTACAATTGCGTTTCTACATTCTTCAAAGAAGACAGAATACAATA
>NZ_EQ973634.1:105075-107767 GCF_000157915.1 Phocaeicola coprophilus DSM 18228 = JCM 13818
TCGTCTGAATCAGGGATTTGTTGCTTCGTGTGTGAATAAACGAAACCAAGTTAATTAATAAAATCGCATTAAAGATGAAAAAGAACTTTATAAAAACTGCTTTCGTTGCAGCATTTGCATCTATTGCAGGTTATGGTGTATATACATCACAGCAGAAAGTTGAAATGTCAGACCTGGCAAAGGCCAATGTGGAAGCGCTGGCTCAGAATGAAGATGGTGGGAGTTCTAATTCATGGTCATGTTGGTCTCAAGAAAAAAAAGGAAGTGGTTATTGGAGATGTGGTAACCCTTGTAAATATGTAGATGGGGCAAGTGGCAAAGGAACAGAAGGGAAGTGTTATAAGAATTGATAATTATGAGGGCATAACAAAATAGTTATGCTCTTTTATTGTTATTAAAATGAAATATCTATTTTTTATATTCATAGTTTTTTGTGTCGGATGTACTGAAGTCAGGGACATCTATTATTCTGATGATATTAAAATTACAGATGGAGTAGAAGTACCACATCGGACATTAAACGGAAAGCTGCTGATATCAGAACTCTTGGGTGTTTCTTATATGGAAGTGGTTGGCAATTATCTTTTGGCATTCACTCCAAAATTAAACAACTTGTTTCATATTTATGATGCAAATGGTAAATACATTACAGAAATAGGAATAAAAGGAAATGGTCCAAATGATTTTGTCAATTGTAAGCCGACCGGTCAATCCTGTGTAAATAAAGGAGTATGTAATATATGGATAAACGATGTGTCATCCGCAGAATTAAAAAGAATTGACCTGAATGAAAGTATCAGGATGGGGCGATGTATAATTGATAAGCGATTGCCAGTAATCCCGATGTCTGCCAACTCTTTTTATATGAATGATTCAGTAGCTATGCAAGAAGTATTGACTGAAAACAATTATAAATGGGTTTCCTCTAGTAATGGAAGAATTTTGACAGAAGATCCTTGTTATAAAATTAAGATGTCATCACCTTATAGTTGTTATAGTAACATTTCTCGCATAGATGAATGTGAAAATCTGATTGTGTCTGCTATGCATTATATAAATCAGATAAATTTTTACAATTATAAGACGGGGAAACGTTTTTCTGCTTGTGTCGGGAGTATAACTGCAAGCCAAAATATATTGGATAAAGAAACCGGGTTGAGCAAATGGGTGTATTATGCGGATTTGCAAGTAACAGACAAGAATATATATGCTTTATATTTAAACCAGGATTATAAAGATGCCTATGAAAAGAAAAAGAAGGTAGAGCTTCATGTTTTTGGTAAAGATGGTACACTTCATGAAATCTTGTCCTTTGATCAGTATATTATAGGAATATCTGTAGATATGTCTCATGGCATATTATATGGTCTCTCTTATGATGATTGTATATATGCATATGATATAAGAAATATTTGAGAACTGGAAATTAAAGTTAAACATTCAAGAACTGAAATAACGATGAAAAAGAGCTTTATAAAAGCTGCTTTCGTTGCAGTATTTGCATCTATTGCAGGTTATGGTGTATATACATCACAGCAGAAAGTTGAAATGTCAGATCTGGCAATGGCTAATTTTTTTAGAGTTTCATTTTAAATTTAGCGTATGATATTAAGAACAGATGGTAGTGTGAAAAGAATCTTATGTATTTTGCTGGTTTTGTCCACTATATGGGGATGCAGTTCTTATCAGAAGGAGACAGCCAAAGAAACATTGGCTTTTTCTGTACTTCCGATATCTTCTTCCTTGTTAGGTCTCCCTATACAGATTGTGGCATTTGACTCCGTTCTGCTTGTGAACGATTATTATGGTGATACATTAGTACACTGCTTGTCGTTGAGGACTGGCGGTGAGATAACGAAGTTTGGAGTGCGTGGTAGCGGTCCGAATGAAGTGATGCCACCTTTGCATCTGTTGAAGACCCCAGACTCACTGTTTGTCCTTTCCCGTCCCCAATGGATTTTATATACCGTATCCGGAACTCCCCGGGTGCACTTGGAGAAAAAAATGAGACTGCCTGTTGCTGTAAGTTTGCTTTTCTCTTTGGGAGATTCGTCATATCTGGCATCTGGAATGTTTCCTGACAAGCGTTTTTACATATTCGATAGTGCAGGGAAAGAAAAGTCACGTTTTGGTGATTATCCGAATTTTTGGAGCCGTGAAAATGACCTTCCTATAGAAGTCAAGCGCATGTTCCATCAGGTGCGCGGATACGGATTTTCCATCAAGAATGGATTTGCACTTGCAGATTCCCATGTATTAAGCCTGTACCGTCATACTTCGTCCGGCTATGTCCTGTCTAAAGAAGTTCTGCTGGCCCCGTATGAATACGATTTTAATGTGAATGGAATAGAAAGTATAACGAAGCTCAAACCTTCATTTGCAACGGGAGTCATTGACCTCGCGGTATCGGATGAGTTTATTTACGTGCTTTTTGACAGTAATATAAAAGATACTTCCAGTAAGTCTAAGAATGAAATCTGGCGTTATGACTGGGACGGCAATCTGTTGAACAAATATGTACCTAATGTAGACATTTCGCTTATTACCGTACATCCGGATGGTACACTTATCGGGTTGACTGGCGAGGAGGAGAGTAAGATTGCTTTTGTGAAGTTTTGATGCCCGGTTAACCTTTAAACAACAAAGGTGGTATAACCGATGCAATGTTAGAATCTGCAAGTTTTAACGGAAG
>NZ_EQ973634.1:108386-109851 GCF_000157915.1 Phocaeicola coprophilus DSM 18228 = JCM 13818
CTTTGTTTTCTAAGAACAGTTTGAAAAACTTCAATGATTCGCCCGTCAGAATCATTGAAGTTTCTCCTTTTTTTATAATATGGTTCTTTTCGTCCCACCATACTTCTTTGCTTATAATTATCCATCTGGCGTTATCAGTAGTTCTATTTCCGGTTTCAGGCAATTCCTGAAGCGGAATGCCGGTCATGTTCTTCTTGCGGCGTCTTGTATAGAGGAAGCAGACGGCCAGGGCTACACTTGCCATGAAAACCACCGCATAGGTGTACGTGTTCTGCAAGGGGACATAAAACGGAATGTGTATATAAGCCTGTAATACGATATCTGTGGTGGAGATGGTATCTTTCCTGTAGACGCATTCCTGTACCGGTATGACAGATTTTCGGCAACTTTCATCACCGGAAAAGTAGTTCTTACCATTGAATGTATAGCCTATGGCAGTACTGATGTTCCGGTTGATTTTATGCGCTCCGTCCCTGAAAAGGCTGTCCAGTTGATGCCTGGACGGAGATGTTGCTATAAGGTAGTTTTGGTCGTACCAGTCCTTTTTATCTTCCACCGACAGGCTGTTTGGGGAATTTTCCTGTCTGTATTGCATGCAGAACTGTTTGATAAGCAGTTTTTTTTCTGTGCGGATGGCATGGCTGAATGTATCCTGACACCTTTCGGTGATGCGTGTCCTTTCCTTTTCCGCATTGGAATAAATGGTGACTGTCGCCAACAGTAAGATGGCGATATAGGGTATTATGTGCTTCATCCTGCTCCTGCTCATAGAAATGTTCTTCGGTTTCTGAATTTTATCTGAATCTTTTCTGAAATCTTCCTGAAAAATCAATGCTTAAATATCTGATTCTCATTTATGTATTGGTTTTTTCAGATTTTTCTCGGTATCAGTTTCCTGTTTATTCCATAACTTTGTGACAAAGTTAAAAATAAAATTGTGAAGCGATATGAAAAAGTTGTTACTTTTTATGGCGGTAGCCGTGATGAGTCTTTATGGCTATGTCTCGTTTGTAGAATACACAGGATCTGCCGGAATGAGTGAATTGATGCTGGAGAATGTTGAGGCATTGGCCCAGGGCGAAGGAGGAAACTATGTCTGTTATGGTTCCGGTGATATTGATTGCCATGGTATGAAAGTATGGGTAAAGTATGAAGGCATCAGATAGTGAGTTATTGAGTGATACAGTCAGTCTTGAGCATGAAGATATATTCAAAATGGTTGCTTCTCTCTGCTTTTCTGGCAGTTTGTGTGTCCTGTCGGGAAAGCAGGCACAATCAGATGGAACGTCTGGTGCAGGAATGGAACGGCAAGGAGATAAGATTTCCCTCACATCCGGTGTTCACGCGTTTCGTCACAGATACGGTTCCTTATAGGATTCCAAAAACCGACTACAAGGTAGTGGTCTTTGTCGATTCTGTGGGCTGTATCAGTTGCAAGCTTCAGCTACCTAAGTGGAAGGAGTTT
>NZ_EQ973634.1:110562-138169 GCF_000157915.1 Phocaeicola coprophilus DSM 18228 = JCM 13818
AGTTGAAATGTCAGATTTGGCAATGGCTAATGTGGAAGCGCTGGCTAATGATGAAGATTTTAACTTAGATGATTTTAATGACAATTGTTATTGGTATCAGGATAAAGATTGCTATTATTTGATAGTTTCTCCAGATGGGAATACAGTATGGTGGCATTCTAATTTTGAAGAAAGGTTCTGAATAGCACAATAGTTTTTATTCAAAAAAAAGAATGTGAATGCTTTTTTAGGAGTCTGTTTATTTTGCTTGATATTTCTAAATGCTATTTTCCAATGGTGTTTTTCTGTTTTAAAAAGCATGAGAACTATTAGAAAATTGAGATGTGTTAAATTACGAACAGACTCCTAATAAGTGTTCTGTTGTTAAAATAAAGGAGATTATACAATGAAACGATTTTTATTGTGGACAATGGTTATGGGTATTTTCCTCTGTAGTTGTATCCAGCAAGGAAAGAAACAAAGTGAAGTGAAAGATGTTGAGGAAATTAAGCTGACCAGTGTGAAATATGACAAGGAGCAGATTATTAGTTTTCCACGGACGTTGGCACTTTTGGAAAATAATCTGATGCTGGTTTTTACACAAGGAGATGAATTCGTCAAACTCTATGACAAGTCCGATTTGTCATTTGAAAGTGCATGGGGAAAGTTTGGAAACGGTCCCGGAGAGTTTATATCTCCTCAGTATGGCGGACTGTTGAAAAAAGGCAGTGAAACCAGGCTTTATCTGTATGATTTCAACTTGAGAACCCTTCGTGAATATTTGGTGGAAGAAAGAAACAGACTGAAATTACTGTCCTCCAAACGGATGAAGGACAAAGAGGTTTATGTAACCAATCTGTATGCGTTGAATGAAAAGTATTTTTTGGGCTGTGCGGTTTTTGGAGCGGATGCTCCCATTGTCCTTATGGATAAGGATTTGAATATAATATCTAATTTCGGAAATCTGAAAGAGCGTCCCAAGAACGGGTTGGGTTCCCAATCCTATGTTGGTAATTTTGCATCCGATGGCAACCGTTTTGTATACGCAATGAATGATTTTGGTTATTTGGCCTGTTATGAAGAAGAGAATGGTGAAATAAAACAGAAATGGACTCATTATATGGAGAAACCGTTGTTCGACGGATATGGCAGTTTGGATCGGAAAAGGCTTTTGGATGGGTTTACAGATGTGACTATCCATGGCGATAAGGTTTATGCCGTTTATAACGGGAAAAGTGATTCGGAGAAAAAGGACATGGGCGGTGAGCGTTATCCTACACTGATTCTGGCTTTTGATATTCATACGGGGGCTTTATGTGAAAAGTATCGGACTGATAGAGATATCTGTAATTTTGTCATAGATCCGGATGGAACTATTTATGGTGTGGGAGTCAATCCGGAAGTGGAAGTAGTGAAATATAAGCTTTGAAGAAAATTGTATTGGGCAGGTTGCCAACGTGAAAGCTGCTGCCGTGCAGGATGATTTGGGGCTGGGTGGTTTGTTTCCTATGCCAGTCGGTACGGATGAGGAATTGCTGGTTGGCAGCCTTTCGTTGCTTGATATGGAAGAGAAAATTATCTCTCCAGAGTTGAAGGCTTGTTTGAAGCAGGCAGATGAAGAAGGAAATCCGGTGTTGGTATTTTATAATTTAAAATAACGTGAGTTCAATGAAATCTGCGAAGCTAAATCATCTGCCATACAAAATAATTCTATAACTTTGCTCTCGGTGATCATAGCGATTATTGAAATGAAGAAGCTGTTTTCTTACTTGCTTTTATTGGTATTTCTGAGTGCTGCGGGATGTGCTAAAAAGAATGCGTCGGCCTATTATTCCAATGGTGTCAAACCAGATAGCGTTTACACCGTGGAAGTTCATACATTGAACGACTCTTCCATATGGCGTTTCCCTTTGCAGATGGAATGTACTGATTCTTTACTCGTGATACTGGACTATATGGATGATTGTTATTTTCATGTGTACACATTGTCCGGGAATCCGAAAGGGAAGTTTGCCCGTAAAGGGCAAGGGCCTGGCGAACTTTTGTCAGCCAATCAATTTCATTTGTCGCCAGGGAAAGACACGCTTTATGTTTACGATGGCGTTTCGCGCAAATTGGTAGCATATAATCTGGACACCAATCTGGAAAGAGACCGGTCTTTTACCGAGTATAAGATAGATTACAGCATTCTTCCTCCGTCTGAAACTCCTTTTATCATATACGATTTGCTTCCGCTGGGAGGAAATCAGTTTTTACTCAAGGCTAACCAGCCTAACTTGCGTTATGGCTGCATCAATTTAGCCACAAAACAAATTACATCTGTGTATAAGGATTTCCCGTCTGAATATGTAACCGGTAATGCGGAGGAAATCTGGTCTGTATTTAGCAGTGACACGCGCACATTCTTTAAACCTGATTATGCAAGGATGTTCAATGCCACTTATATTGGCGGAATATTGGAATTGTTTAGTGTAGGGTCCGGCTGGGAATTGGCCATGGATACGACTTTATGTATTTATGAGCCGGTCTACGGATTGGCAGAAGGAACTGTCCCGGCATTTGTCGTAGGTAACGAAAAAACTCAGTTGGGATTTGAAGATGCTTATGCGGGAAACGAGTTTATTTATGCGCTGCTGCATGAGAAAGGAGATGCGATGGAGCCTGAATCGGTCATTGTGTTTGACTGGCAGGGGAACGCTGTTAAGGAAATGCGGACCGGTCAGCGTTTGGCACGTTTTTGTGTGGACGAGACGCATAATGTCATTTATGCACTGGCATCGGATGAAGAAAACGGCTATAAGTTGGTACGTATTTGCAGTGATTAAATAATTTGAAAATGCAAGGAAGATACGATGTGAAGAAGTGGTTTGATGTTTTGTTGAATTTGGTATTCGGGGGGATATGCCTGTTTTTGCTATGGATTTTGGCACAGGTGTTTGTCTTTGCTTCTTTTCGGATACCGAGTGATTCCATGTCGCCTGAACTCAAGGAAGGAGATTTTGTGTTGGTATGGAAGCCGCTTGTGGGGGCTCGTCTCTTTAATTTGCACAAGTCGCTCAATCTGGAGCAGACAGAGATTTACCGTATTCCGGGCTTCAGAAAGATACGGCGCAATGATGTGGTGGTATTCAACTTCCCGCACCCCAACGACTGGAGCCATATAGAGATGCATATTCTGAAATATTATATAAAGCGTTGTATCGGACTGCCTGGGGATACGCTTTCAATTCATGGCGGGATCTTTCATATAGCTGGTGTGGCTTCTCCTCTGGGAAATCTTGCGTCTCAAAAACGGATTGGACAGATGAAGGCAGAAGATTTTCCTCAGGAAGTGTTTCAGAGTTTTCCCTATGATTCTTTACTGAACTGGAATATAAAGAATTTTGGCCCGTTGTATATTCCAAAGGCCGGGAGTGAGGTGAAAATGGATCGTACCGGCTGGGTACTTTACCATAAGCTGATTGAGTGGGAACAGGGAAAAGATCTGATTTTCCGGGGATCATCGGTATTACTGAATGACAGTGTGATAACTACTTACCGTTTCCGTAAAAACTATTATTTTGTTGCCGGAGATCGTGGGGAGAATTCACAGGATTCACGCTACTGGGGCTTACTTCCGGAAGAGTATATCGTGGGAGTGGCTTCAAGGATATGGAAATCGGTAGACCGGTATACGGATAAGGTACGCTGGGACAGAGTATGGAAAGCAATAGAATAGATGGTATAATGAAGAACTGGGTATACAGACTGGCGGCATGGTTCGCAGGAGGATTACTTTTGGGCTGTGTGGTGGCAACTGTGATGGTGGATGATCCTGTTGTGCCTGCCGGTTTGCAGGGAAAGCAGTGGATATGGCTGTCAGAAGCGCTGTTGGTGGCATTGCCGTTTTGGGCAGCAGGGGGAATTCTGAATTTCGTTTCACAGTGCATATTGTATCAGAGGTCGCGGAATGGGTGCTGATGTTTGGGGGAGCGGTGCAGGCATTGCTTGGCCTGGGACAGATTGCCGGGTTATACCCGTCGGGGCATTCGCTTTTTGTGCTGACGGGAACGTTCTATAATCCCGGTCCTTATTCCGGGTATCTGGCAGCCATTCTACCCGTTGCTTTATACAGAATGCTTTCTGTGAATGGACGGACGGGCCGTAGGGCGAAAGTGGAATATTATGTTTCGTTGTGCGTGGTGATGCTTGTCCTTTGTGTACTTCCGGCCGGGATGAGCCGGGCAGCATGGCTTGCAGCCTTTGTTTCCTGCGGATATGTTACTTTTCGTATATATGGTGACCGGATAAAATTTTTTATGCTGAAATATAAGTATGCTGTTCTCGGGGTTCTGTTGTCGGGAATTTTTCTGGCCGCAGGAGCCTATCTGATGAAGCGTGACTCGGCTGACGGGCGTCTGCTGATCTGGAAGATAACAATGCGGGCTATTGCGGATAACCCGATGGGAGAGGAGAGAGGAAGAACTTTCTCTGCCTTGTATGGAGATGCTCAGGAGGAGTATTTTATGGAGGGGAAGTTTTCGGATGCGGAGGCTTGGGTGGCCGGATCTCCTGATTTTGCTTTTAATGAGTTTCTGCAGATTGCAGCCGAACGGGGAATATGGGTGGCTGTGGCAGTGGTTGTCTGGTTGCTTGTACTGCTTGGCTTTGCCGGGAAAAGGAAACGTCTGACCGGTATGGGAGGATGTCTGGTATCACTGATGGTTTTTGCTTCTTTCTCTTATCCTTTGCATATTCCGGCTATTGTTTCGGTCTGGGTATTGACGGTCATGGTGCTCATGGGGGAATGGCTTGTAGCCATAAGACCGGAAAAACTTGCAAAAGTAGTTTTGCTGCTTGCGGCATTGGCTGGCTTGGGAGCTTCTGTAAGTATACACAGGGTATATGAGGAGCGGGTACAGGCTGCACGTGAATGGATGCCGTTGAGAGGGCTGTATCGGGCGGGTGATTATCAGGCTGCCGTGAAGGCGTATGAGAAACTGTATAGCCGGATGAACTGGAACGATGATTATTGTTTTGAATATGGGAGGGCACTTTATCGGCTTAAGTGTTATGAGAAGGCGGAAGAGGAACTGAAACGGGCGTTGACGGTGAGTGGTGATCCGATGATATTGAATCTTTTGGGGAGGAATGCTCAGGATAAAGGGGAGTTTGAAAAGGCGGAGGAGTTTCTGATACGTTCCACTCACAGACTGCCGGAACGTATTTATCCTTACTATCTGCTGGTGAAACTGTATGCCGTGCCGGAATATTACAGTCGGGAAAAATTGGTAAGGGCAGCGGAGAAGGTGCTTTATAGTGAGCCGAAGGTGAACTCAACGGCTGTCAGGGAAATGCGTCAGGAGGTGAGAAGTATTTTAAATGAAAGGAAATAATTGTATGGGAAAGATCTTTGGCTGGGGTGTAGTCTGGATGTTGCTGCTGTTTGCAGGCGGATGTTCTACTGGTGAAGAAAGGCAGTTGGATGAGGCTCTGAAGCTGGCCGGTGATAACCGGAAGGAGCTTGAAAAGGTGCTGGATTATTATGCTGGTGACAGTCTGAAACTCCGGGCTGTACGTTTTCTGATAAGGAACATGCCGGGGTGTTATGGCTTTCCGGAATCCGGGCTTTCCGGTCTGGCTTCTGTATATCAGGCTTATGACTCTGTGAACAGGGTATTTGACTATCGGATATGTGCAGAATGGGGGAAGGAAATCGACCGTCTGCAGGAAAGAATTCCCGGAATATCTTCCGGATGTTGGGTGGCAGACTTGTCTGCCGTGAGTTCTTCTTATCTGATCAGTGAAACAGAACGTTCTTTCGATGCCTGGGAGAGAAACGTGTATGCTTCGCAGATTTCTTTTGATGATTTTCTGGAGTATGTGTTGCCTTACCGCCGCTTGAATGGCCTGGTGGCTGACGGGATCAGGGATACATTCTATTACCGGCACATGGGAAAATATTATGCTTCGGCCGGACACTCGTGGAAGGAGGATACGGATTCACTGCTCTATGAATACCGTTCTCTGGTACATTCTCAGTTTTTCGGAACCCGGATTCCTTTGGTGGATGCTGTTACGTTCGAACGGTTGAAGCGTGGCTTGTGCATTCACAGGTGCTGGTATAATTCTCTTTTGTTGTCTGCTTTGGGAATGCCTGTGGCCATTGATTTTGTTCCTGCATGGGGGAACCGGAATAATTCACACACATGGAATGTTCTGGTGATGGGAGACAGATCGTATGCTTTCGAGGCTTTCTGGGATGAAGACCGGTGGAAATACAAGCGTATCTATAACAACCGGACTTGCGATCGTTTATGGGGAGAATTCCGCCTTCCAAAGGTTTACCGTTATACTTATTCCAATCATCCGGAAGGGCCTGTAACGGACAGGGATGTAGACCGGGCTGATATTCCTTCTTTGTTCCGGAACATGAAGAAACTGGATGTCTCGAATGAATATTTCGAAACTCAGGATGTCTGTATCAAATTGACTGAACCTGCTCCGGAAGGTGCACGGTATGCTTATCTTGCGGTTTTCGGCTATCAGCAATGGCATCCGGTGCAATGGGGGAAGATCGGGAACGATGGTTCTGTACTGTTCCGTAATATGGGTAAAGACATGGTATATCTGCCGGTGTATTACCGGCAAGGTGTGGTGGTTCCTGCGGCCAGTCCTTTCAGGCTGGAGGCCGACGGTACTGTCCGCATCTTGTCGGATGACGGGAAAAGAGGAAAAGTCGGATTGCGGACTCTGTTCGGAGCGCCGACTCACGACCGGAACCTGACTTATCTTCATGCTTTCCGTGGTACAAGTTTTGTAGTGATGGAAGATGGAAATCCTCAGGGGAAATTATGTGAACTGACAGACTCGCTGGGGATAGGGATGAACAGGTTTCCGGTTGTTTCGTCTGCTTCCTGCCGCTATGTCCGGATGTATCTTCCGGCGGATACGCTGGCTGCCGGAGAGATTGTTTTCTATACGGCTGACGGACGTGTGCCTTCGGTGCGTGTGGTGTCGGAGGGAATTCCCTTGTCACAGTCGTCAGAAGGTATCCGTAACTTGACGGATGGTACGGAAGCGACTTGTTGCCGTTGCAGGTTTCCGGAAGGATATGTGGATTTTGATTTGGGAGAAAGTTACCGGCTGACCGGAGTCGGTTTCTGTCCTTATTTGAAAAGTCAGATCGAGACGGGAAATCATTATGAGTTGCTTTACTGGGATAAGGGTTGGAAACGGCATGCTTCCCGGGAAGGAACGGAACTTGGCTGGCTGGAATTCGAAGGGGTACCTCTTCACTGTCTGCTCATGCTGAAAAATACGGGATGGCCCGGAGCTTCTGCCGAACGTACATTTACTGTTACGGAAGAAGGAATCAGCTGGGAGTGACAGAAGTAAAAGAATATGTGATTCTTAAACATTCAAAACGATAGATAAGTATGAAGAAACTTTTTTTATGGGTAATGGTCGTATTGGGATGGGGGGGAATGATTTCCTGTTTGTCCCCGCAGAAAACTTCGGACTGGAAACTGGTCTGGGAGGACGATTTCGAAGGGAGTGGTTTTGATACACTGACCTGGTCGAAGATACCTCGCTGGACTCCGGAATGGGCGCGCCACATGTCGGATAATGAAGTTTGTTATGAAGTGAAAAACGGTCATCTGATTCTGAAAGGAGTGATGAATCCTGACCGGAACGCTGATACCGCAAGATTTATAACCGGTGGGGTGTATACCAAGTATAAAAAGGCCTTTCATGGGGGAAGGCTGGAAATCAGGGCAAAGCTGCAGGGGGCCCGCGGGGCCTGGCCGGCTATCTGGCTGAAGCCTTTCGAAGAGGAGAAGTACAAATGGCCGTCTGGAGGGGAGATTGATATAATGGAACGCCTGAATCATGATACGATTGTTTACCAGACAGTCCATTCTGTATATACTCAGCACCTGAACATACGGAACAATCCTCCGCAGGGAGGAACCGCGGCAATACGGCCGGATGATTATAATGTGTATGCTGTGGAAATGTATCCTGACAGTGTGGTGTTCTTTGTAAATGACCGCCGTACTTTTGCCTATCCGAAAATAGAGACGGATAAAGAGGGGCAGTTTCCTTTTGACAAGCCTTATTATCTGCTTGTCGACATGCAGTTGGAAGGAGGTTGGGTAGGTCCCGTAGATACGCTCGACCTTCCAGTAGAGATGTCTGTGGACTGGGTACGCTATTATCAGCGAGATTCAAAAGAGTAAGAAAATCTATAAGTTTCATAAAACAATTGAAGATAGTTTTTATATTTGTAATTATTACATATCTTTGAAAGCCGTCTTTTGTACGCGGTATGTGAGGATGAACAAATATAGAAAAGAGAAAAAGATTTTGTGTATGAATGCAGTTAGATTGATTTTATGTGCCGTTTCTGTTCTGGCTCTGGAGACTTTGCCTGCAGGGGCAGCAACCGTAATGCCGGATGGAAAGGGTGAGAAAGTGATTTGCAGGGGCTATGAGGCCCATACATCCGGCCGGATGGTACAGGTAGGACAGACGGCTCCTGACTTTCAGGCAACCAATGCGGATCTGAAAGAAGTTAGCTTGTCGTCTTTTAAAGGGAAAAAGGTGATTCTGAATATTTTCCCGAGTCTGGACACTCCGACGTGTGCAATGTCTGTCCGGCAGTTTAACGCCAAGGCTTCAGGACTGGATAATACGGTGGTGTTATGTCTGTCCATGGATTTGCCTTTTGCCCAGAAGCGTTTCTGTACGACAGAGGGGTTAGACAATGTGCAGCCTTTGTCGCTTTTCCGCAGTCAGGACTTTGTGAAGGGATACGGACTTTGTCTGGAAGACGGGCCGCTCAAGGGGTTGGCAGCCAGGGCTGTCATAGTGGTGGATGAGGCTGGTAAGGTGAGTTATACGCAACTGGTCAGCGAGATATCCAGTGAGCCTGATTATGATGCTGCCCTGAAGGCGGTGGAATGATGAAAAGCCCCTTTGACGGGGCTTTTTCTGTAAACGGCCTGTATCTGTCAGGGGCGTTCTTCTATCTTTTTCAGGTAGCCGGGATGGTCAGACCATTTGTTTCTGTAGGTTTCCATACATCCTGTGGGTATGGTAATCCTGACCAGATCTTCTGTTCCGGCTTTGGGCAGAGTCGTTTCGATCCTGAAAGCATGTTTTTTACCGGCGTTCACTGTTC
Organism: Phocaeicola coprophilus DSM 18228 = JCM 13818; assembly: GCF_000157915.1. Taxonomy (GTDB): domain Bacteria; phylum Bacteroidota; class Bacteroidia; order Bacteroidales; family Bacteroidaceae; genus Phocaeicola; species Phocaeicola coprophilus. Next base: position 119,708 of record NZ_EQ973634.1, read on the forward strand.
CGCCTTTACTCCACCATTGATAGTTATCGGTATCAAAGGCTTTCAGAACAACGAACATAAATTCTCTGGATTTTGTACTCTGAAACCAGAGATTGCTTTCCAGAGTAAATCTTGCCATGCCATTGCTATCGGTTGTGATTTCCAGCAATGGTTTGGTGCTGTGATTTTTCTTGAAGGATTCATAAGAGGTCTCATCATACATTCTGACGGTTTCACTTCCCAGGAGTTCTCCTTGTGAGTTACTTACGGTGATTTCTACCACGGAAGGATTTTCGGGTACGATTGATTTTTCTTTTTTGCAACCAGAGAAAAGACAGGTGCTTGCCAGTAATGTTGCAGATAAAAATTTAAAGACGTTCATAGGGTTATAAATTTAGTAATTATAGTTTTGAGTTCTATTCTTTTGTGTTTCTTCTAATTAAACGGGCCGCAAAAATATAACAGGAATGAATATATATGAAGTAAAAATATAAATCCTAAAGAGTTTTAGGATTTATTGAGATTTGAATTATATCCTTTTACCGGCTGAATGTCAGTATCTTTTGAACTTGTTGTGTAAAGGCTTGAGGACGATTTATTCTCTTGTTAATGAATAGGAAATAAAAAAGAGCATGCGCTGCGATGATTTGCAGGCATGCTCTTTTTATCAGGTAGATTTGAATAAATTTACTTTTTCAATGCAGCAATGCTTTCTTTCAGTGCGGCAATCTTGGTTTCTGCATCGGCTTGTTTCTTACGTTCCATGTCGATGACGTTAGCCGGAGCTTTGCTGACAAACTTCTCGTTGCTGAGTTTTTTCAGCACGCTCTGCAGGAATCCTTCCTGGTATTTCAGGTCGGCTTCCAGCTTCTTCAGCTCTTCTTCGACGTTGATCAGGTTACCCAGAGGTACGGCATATTCTGTTGTTCCTACCATGAATGCTGCTGCTCCTTCTGCTTTGGCTGCTACGGCATTGATTGCTGACAGGTTGCAGAGTTTGGCGATAACAGCATTGTACTTGCTTACCGGGCTTTCGCCGACAACTTCCAGGGTGAGGGCTTCTTTCTGGGCAATGTTCTTCTGCAGACGGATGGTACGGATACCTCCGATGACTTCTTTCACGGCCTCAAACTGGGCAATGATTGTTTCATCGTAGTTTCCGGCAACATTCAGAATCTGCGTCATGATGCTTTCACCTTCTTTGCGGTCATAGATGTGCTGCCACAATTCTTCCGTAATGAACGGCATGAACGGATGAAGCAGTTTGAGCAATGTATCGAAGAAACCGAGAGTCTTTTCGTAAGTTGCTTTGTCGATGGGCTGTCCGTAAGCGGGTTTTACCATTTCCAGATACCAGCTTGAGAATTCATCCCAGAACAGTTTGTATACAGCCATCAGGGCTTCGCTCAAGCGGTATTTGCCGAACAGGTCGTCCACTTCTGCTGCAGTTTTGGTCAGCATGGCGTCAAACCATTCGGTTGCCAGGCGTGCATATTCGGGCTGTTCGATGTCGGCTACTTCCCATCCTTTTACCAGACGGAAGGCGTTCCAGATCTTGTTGTTAAAGTTACGTCCCTGTTCGCAAAGTGCATCGTCGAACAGAATATCGTTTCCGGCAGGAGCAGAAAGCATCATACCCATGCGGACACCGTCGGCACCGTACTTGTCAATCAGATCCAGTGGATCGGGGGAGTTACCCAGTGACTTGGACATCTTGCGTCCGATTTTGTCGCGGACAATACCGGTGAAGTAAACGTTCTTGAACGGCATGTCGCCCATGTATTCATAGCCGGCCATGATCATACGGGCTACCCAGAAGAAGATGATATCCGGACCGGTTACCAGATCGGCAGTGGGATAGTAGTATTTGATTTCTTCATTGCCGGGGTTATTGATACCGTCGAACAGGGAGATCGGCCACAACCAGGAAGAGAACCAGGTGTCCAGACAGTCATCGTCCTGACGGAGATCTTCCAGTTTCAGACTAGGATTGCCGGATTTTTCCTGAGCCAGCTTCAGGGCTTCTTCAGGTGTCTCGGCTACTACGAATCCTCCCTGCGGAAGGAAGTAGGCCGGAATGCGGTGTCCCCACCACAATTGACGGCTGATACACCAGTCCTTGATGTTTTCCAGCCAGTTGCGGTAAGTGTTCTTATATTTGGCAGGGTAGAACTTCAGTTCGTCGTTCATTACCGGCGGCAGAGCCATATCTGCGAAATGCTGCATCTTCAGGAACCACTGCATGGACAGTTTCGGTTCGATGGCTACGTTGGTACGTTCAGAGAAACCTACTTTATTGGTATAGGCTTCCACTTTTTCCAGCAGGCCGGCAGCATTCAGGTCTTTTTCAATCTGTTCGCGTACATCGAAACGGTCCATTCCGACATACATTCCGGCAGCTTCGCTGATGGTTCCGTTGTCATTGAAGATGTCAATGCTTTGCAGATTGTATTTTTCGCCCAGCATGTAGTCGTTTACGTCGTGAGCCGGAGTAACTTTCAGACAGCCGGTACCGAATTCAATGTCTACATAGCTGTCCTCAATAACCGGAATAACACGTCCTACCAGCGGAACGATTACTTTCTTGCCTTTCAGCCACTGGTTCTTTGGGTCGGCCGGATTGATACACATGGCGGTATCACCCATGATGGTTTCCGGACGGGTAGTGGCTACAACTGCATAGCGGCGGCCCTGTGCATCGCGGTGAACGATTTCACCTTCAGCTCCGGTTTCTCCGCTCATATCGTCGTTGGCAACATAGTAGCGCAGGTAATACAGCTTGCTGTGTTCTTCCTTATAAATTACTTCTTCGTCAGAAAGGGCAGTCAGTGCCTTGGGATCCCAGTTCACCATGCGCACGCCGCGGTAGATGAGGCCTTTGTTGTACAGGTCTACAAATACCTTGATGACGCTCTGGCTGCGTTTTTCATCCATGGTGAAAGCGGTGCGGTCCCAGTCGCATGAAGCTCCCAGGCGGCGAAGCTGCTTGAGGATGATGCCTCCGTGTTCTTCTGTCCATGCCCATGCGTGTTTCAGGAATTCTTCACGGGTGAGGTCGGTTTTCTTGATTCCCTGCTGAGCCAGTTTGTTGACAACCTTGGCTTCAGTAGCAATGGAAGCATGGTCCGTACCCGGTACCCAGCAGGCATTCTTGCCCATCATGCGTGCACGGCGCACCAATATATCCTGTATGGTATTGTTAAGCATGTGTCCCATGTGGAGCACTCCGGTCACATTAGGGGGAGGAATGACGACGGTGTAAGGTTCACGTCCGTCGGGTTTAGAACTGAAAAGTTTGTTGTCCAGCCAATACTGGTACCATTTTCCCTCCACGTCTGCGGGATTGTACTTACTTGCTAATTCCATGATTCTATTTCACTATAATAGTTGATATGTTGATTATCGTATATATTTGGCTGCAAAATTAATAAAACTAGTTGGATTATGAAAAATATTTGTACTTTTGAAGACCGTTGCGGGAGCTGGTCTTCAATCTGTTTCCTTTGTTTGATCTGAGGAAGAGCGGATGGAGGGACAGGATTCCGGATAGGATGGTGTAAAATAAATGGAGTTATGAAAAAACTGATATTGTGGGCAGGATGTATGGCCGGTCTGTTACTGGCGGCCTGCTCGTCTGCTGAGGACCGGAAATCAGGATCACTTGAAACCATTCCGGTTGCAGATGCTTTTGGTAACCTGCAGCCGTTGAAAGTATCTGATTTTCTTGGAAGGATTCGTTATGTAGCACTCGAAACGAATGACAGTGTGCTGGTAGGAGAGGGGGCTCATATCGGTCTGTTGCCGGGTTATATCCTGGTGACTGACGAAAAACAGGCGTTGCTCTTTGACAAGAATGACGGGCATTTTGTCTGTAAACTGGGACATTACGGAAATGATCCGTCCGGATATGCTTCTTCGAAAGTCTGGTTTCAGGGACATGACGGAGCGGTTTGTTTCAGGGGCTGGAAAGATGAGTGGCTGCGGTATGATTTGCAGGGACAGTTTCAGGGAATGCTGAAAATGAGTGAGAATGCGGCCTGCGCTTCGGTATCTTTGCTGGCTTCGGAGGAAGGATATATACAATATTTTAATAACGGGCTGGTTGACGGGAAAGAAGGACTTGTCTGGTACACTTCCGAACCCCGGCAGGAAGGTGATACTTTGTTACTTGCACAAGGGAAGCCGGTCAATATGAGTGACATCAAAAGTATCGGTGTATTCAAGAGTACACCTTGTCATTTCACGCAGAAAGGGATGTTTTACATTGTCAGCAATCAGGATCAGTCGAATGTCGTGCTGACCAATCCGCCGGTGTTGTGGCAGGAAGGTGAACAGATCCGGTTCATGCGTTACCGGAATGATACTGTATATACGGTTGATAAGTATCGGCTGACACCAGCTTACTGGTTTGATATGGGGAACCTTTCCGTGACGAAGATGAAGGAGGAAGATGCTTCTAAGGCGTTGGTACTTGGAAAAGTGGATGAACTGGAGAAAAGCATCTTCTTTGAGTGTTTTGATGCACTGGTTGAAGAGGATCACTTGTATTATGGAGTTTATAACCGCCGGAAGGGTACCGTGGTGATGGGACGCAGGACAGACAAGATCATGGATGATCTGACCCCGTTTATGCCGGTAGACTTTTCGGAACGGACAAACGCACACGAACTGGCCGGAATGATTGAGGCGGCCGATGTGCTGGAGTGGGTTGAAGAGCATGAGTCTTGTAAGGATAATCCGGAACTCGGTTTCCTGAAGACCCTGAAAGAGGATGATAATCCGGTGGTGGTGATTGCCCGCGAATAAGGACTTATATTATATAATGGTATATATAGTCTGTGATAATGGATTTTTAATGAATAGAACATGCATACAAGAGAAGAAAAACTGGAAGCTTTCGGGCGGTTGCTCGATGTATTGGATGAACTGAGAGTGAAGTGTCCCTGGGACAGAAAACAGACCAATGAAAGTCTGCGCCCCAATACCATTGAGGAGGTGTATGAGTTGTGTGATGCCCTGATGAAGGACGACCGGAAGAATATTTGCAAGGAACTGGGAGATGTGTTGCTTCATGTGGTGTTTTATGCCAAGATTGGCAGTGAGACCGGTGACTTTGATATAAAGGATGTTTGTGATAAGCTGTGTGACAAGCTGATTTTCCGTCACCCTCATGTATTTGGAGAAGTGAAGGCCGATACGGCGGAAAAGGTCTCTGAGAACTGGGAGCAGATCAAAATGAAGGAAAAAGACGGTAACAAGTCTGTCTTGAGCGGAGTGCCCGATGCTTTGCCTTCTCTGATCAAGGCTTATCGGATTCAGGACAAAGCCCGCAATGTGGGATTCGACTGGGAAGAACGCAGCCAGGTATGGGAAAAGGTGAAGGAAGAAATTGCCGAATTTGAGTCGGAAGTGGAAACTATGGACAAGGAGAAGGCAGAAGCCGAGTTCGGTGACGTGATGTTCAGTCTGATCAATGCAGCCCGTCTGTATAAAATCAATCCGGACAATGCACTGGAGCACACCAACCAGAAGTTTATCCGCCGCTTCAATTATCTGGAAGCACATACTCTGAAGGCAGGCAAGAACCTGAAGGATATGACTCTGGAAGAAATGGATGCGATCTGGAATGAGGCGAAGGCACAGGAGAAATAAGTCAGGAAACAGATAAATACGGCATGTGGAATGAACCGGAGACGGTTTGTTCCACATGCTTTTTTTTGTGTACGGGGATGACGGATTTGAAGATTTCGTAAGGGAATTGGAATTTGATTATCAGGGATAACCCGTTCCGAATTTGTTAAATCGTAAAAATATGTATCAGAAAATTTCTTTTATAATAAAGGAAGTCATATATTTGCCGATGCACTAAATAAAGAAAACTAAACTTTAACTAATATTTGAAAAAATAGTTAACCTGTTTTATTAAAGTTTTAAATCTATGTTTAAAAGATTCAGATCTGTCAGTATGCTGCTCTTTCTGGGCGGTATTTCAGTAGGTGTTGCACATGCAACTCCTTCGATGCTGGAAGCGAATGTCGTACAGCAAAGTAATGTGTGTAAGGGTGTTGTAAAAGATGCCCAAGGTGAAACAATCATCGGAGCTTCAGTCGTTGTTAAAGGAACGACAAACGGAACCATTACAGGATTCGATGGTGACTTTACTCTGGAAAGTGCCAAGAAAGGCGATATCCTTGAAATCTCTTTCGTCGGATATGTTTCTCAGGAAGTAAAATGGAATGGTGAACCTTTGAAAATTACCTTAAAGGAAGACACAAAAACACTGGATGAGGTGGTTGTCGTAGGATATGGTGTTCAGAAGAAGGCCAATCTTTCGGGTTCGGTAGCTTCTGTAGATAAAGAGCAGTTGCAGAACCGTCCGATTCAGAACGTGAGCAGTGGTTTGCAGGGTTTGATGCCGGGTGTAATCATTACCGGTACGAACGGTGCTCCGGGTATGGACAGTGGTAGTATCCGTGTACGTGGTACCGGTACTTTGAATACCGCTTCTCCTTATATTCTGATTGATGGTGTGGAATCTGAAACCATGAGTTCCATTGACCCCAATGACATTGAAAGTATTTCTGTTTTGAAAGATGCTGCTTCTGCTGCCATCTATGGATCTAAGGCAGCGAACGGTGTTATTCTGATTACCACCAAGCGTGGTTCGACCGGCAAGTCGAAAATTTCGTATAGCGGCTATGTCAGCTTCCAGAATGCTACCAATATGATCGACCGTCTGAGTTCTTACGAATATGCCAGCATGTATAATCAGGCTTTGCAGGCAGAAGGTAAGGCTCCCCGTTTTACAGATGAAGAAATCCAGAAGTTCAAGGACGGAACAGATCCTCTTTATCCGAATACAGACTGGTATGACCTGGCTTACAAGACCGGTATACAGCACCGTCACAACCTGAACATTGCCGGTGGTACGGAGAATGTGCGCTATATGGGATCTATCGGTTATTTGAACCAGACCGGTGTGCTTCCTAATGCAGGACGTGAACAGTTCAATGCCCGTACGAATCTGGATATGAAGATCACCAAGCGGTTGAGTGCCAAATTGAACCTGGCCTATATCAAGAATGCATATGATGATGCCAGCTCTGCTTACTATGGAGGTAGTTCTGACCAGATTATCCGTCAGCTGAACCTGATCGCTCCGTGGATTGTAGCCCGCTACGATGACGGTACATGGGGTACGATTTCTGATGGTAGCCCGATTGCATGGCTGGATTCCGGTATGAAGGTAACACGTGACAACCACAACTTTACGGGTATGGCTTCATTGGATTATAAGATTCTGGATTGCCTGACCTTTACGGCAACAGGTTCGTATGTAAATAATATGCAGAACTATACTTATTTCCAGAAATTCATCCAGTACAATGCCAACAAGGCTTCCGATCCGAACTCCCTGGATGAACGCTATTATACCTGGAACCGTACAAACTATGACTTGCTGTTGAATTACGACCAGACTTTTGGTAAACATAACATCAAAGGACTGGCCGGCTGGCATACTGAAAAGTATAATTACAAGGAACTGACTGCTTACCGTAAAGATTTCCCGAACAATGATCTGACTGATATCAATGCCGGTGATGCTGCTTCACAGACTAACTCCGGTTATACCAGAGAACTGGCAATGCTGTCATGGTTTGCCCGTGTCAATTATGATTATGCAGGAAAGTATTTGTTTGAAGCCAATATCCGTGCGGATGCTTCTTCCCGTTTTGCAGAGGGACACAGATGGGGTTATTTCCCTTCATTCTCTGGTGCGTGGAGAATCAGTGAAGAATCATTTATGGAAGGTGCCAGATCTTGGCTGAGCAACCTGAAGATCCGTGCTTCCTGGGGTATGTTGGGTAATCAGGATGCTTTGAGTGACTATTATCCGGCTTTGAATACATATAATATCGGAGCCACTTATCCGTTTGGCGGTGCCTTGAACTCCGGTTATTACCAGTCTAGCTATAAACTGAGTACAATTACCTGGGAAAAGGCTACGACCTGGGGTGTTGGTCTTGATTTCGGTTTCCTGAACAATAAGATCAACGGATCTCTTGACTTCTATAACCGTAAGACTACAGGTATTCTGATGCAGGTTTCTGTTCCTACCGAATTTGCCTTGAATCCTTATACTGACAATGTGGGTTCAATGAACAATAAGGGTGTCGAACTGAATATCGGTTACAATGACCGTTGGGGAGACTGGACATTCGGTGTTGCTGCCAACTTTGCTTACAACAAGAATGAAATCCTTGACCTGGGTGGTGCTGACTATCTGGATACCGGCTATAACCAAAGAAATGCTGTCGGCCAGTCTATTAATGCTTACTATATTTACAAGACTGACGGTTTCTTCAATTCACAGGAAGAAGCAGATGCCTTTACCGCTAAATATGGTAATCCGTTTGGTGCCGGTGGCTTCAAGGCTGGTGACCTGAAATATGTGGATACCAATGGTGACGGTAAACTGAATGGTGATGACCGTGTATATACAAACAGTACTGAACCGGTTTATACATTTGGTTTGAACCTGACTGCCGGATGGAAAGGTTTTGACTTGTCTCTGATGTTCAACGGTGCAGCCAAAGTTGCCCGTCTGTTCGACTCACACGAAGTATATGGTGCCTTCTCCGGTGATGCCGGTCACCCGGCAAGCATCTGGAAGGATGCCTGGACCGAAACCAACAAGGATGCTTCCATGCCGCGTATCTTTACAGATACAAACTCTCCGAGCAGTTCACGTAGCGCACAGTCTACTTTCTGGTTGCAGAATACGAACTATCTGCGTTTGAAAAACCTTCAGTTCGGTTATACCTTGCCAAAGAGCCTGCTGAGCAACTGGGGTGTTGAAAACGTACGTTTCTACTATTCTGTAGAAAACCTCTTTACAATTGATAATATGAAGATCAGCATTGACCCGGAAGCTACCAGCCAGCGTCTGTCTTCTTATCCGTTGCTGCGCACTCATGCATTTGGTGTTAACATTACATTCTAACTATAACTATTAAAAACTCATTTTGATATGAAACGAATTAAGCAATATATAATGTTTGGAGCGGCTGCACTGATGACAGCTTCGTGTTCAGACTTTTTGGATACCACTCCTTATGATGCTTTGTCTCCAAGCACTACTTGGAAGACTGAACAGGATGCCGAGAAATTTGCCATCGGATGCTATTCCGGATGGGAAGACGGAGGACGTCTGCTTTACATGGACTGTACATCTGACTTTGGTTACAACAATTTCTCCTGGGAAGGATACAAAGACCTGGCCAACGGTAATATGACACAGGCCAACAGCGGAGCCAGTTTTTATGGTTATACAACTATCCGCCGCTGTAACACATTCCTGAACAATGTGCAGAGCATTGAATTTGCTGATGAAGCAGTAAAGAAAGACCTGATTGCACAGGTGAGAGTGCTCCGTGCTTATAAGTATTTCATCATGAACTGGGCTTATGGCGGTGTGCCTATCATTGATAATTATGATACGGCTGAAGATGCTCAGGTTCCCAGAAATACGGAACAGGAAGTGCGTGATTTCATTGCCAAGGAGCTGGATGAATGTACTCCTGACCTGAACAAGATGCCGGCTGAAAGAGGACGGATTGCCAAGGGTGCAGCTCTGGCCTTGAGAATGCGTGAAGCTTTGTATTATGATGACTGGGCAATGGCAAAACAGAAAGCCGAAGAAATCATTGCCATGGGTGAATATGATCTGGAAGATGATTATCTGAAGCTGTTCCAGGTAGCAGGACAGGATTCTAAGGAAACAATTCTGGCTGTTCAGTATATTCCTAATACTTATACACTGTATACCATCGGACAGATGTATAACAATGGTGACGGCGGATGGTCTTCTATCGTTCCGACTTACAACCTGGTAGATACCTATGAAATGAAGAACGGTATGACGATCGATGAACAGGGTTCCGGTTATGATGCAACCCATCCGTTCAAGGATCGTGACCCCCGACTGGCTATGTCTGTTATCTATCCGGGTGCTGACTATGTGAAAGCCGGAGGTGCTGCTGCGGTATTCAATACCCTGGACAAGACCATTAATGGTGAAAGCAACGCAAACTATATGACTTCTGCTGATAATGCTTCCAAGACTGGTCTGACCTGGAACAAGTATCTGTCGCCGATTACCCAGTATGCAGATATCTGGAAATCCAATGCTTGTCCTATCGTGTTCCGTTATGCAGAAGTGCTGTTGACCTGGGCTGAAGCAGAAAATGAACTGAATGGTCCGTCAGATGAAGTATACAAGAAGATCAATAAGGTTCGTGAAAGAGCAGGCATGCCGGATGTAGACCAGGCTAAATATGCCACTAAGGAAGCTTTGCGTGAACTGATTCATCGTGAACGTGCCGTAGAATTTGCCGGTGAAGGTTTGCGCCGTGCAGATATCCTGCGCTGGAAGACTGCCGACGGTAAGATGCTGGCTGAAAAGGTGCTGAACGGACGTCTGGAACGTAGAATCGGTACAGTCGATGCATCTGTAAGTGATCCGGGACTGCGTGCTACCATTACTTTGAATCCTGATCCGACAGAAGTGCTGATTGAAAACCGTTCCTTCCAGCCGTTCCATCGTTACTTCCCGTTCAGTCAGGGTGATATCGACAAGAATCCGAAACTGGAACAGAATGAAGGATACAAATAAATCACTGATTCCTGACTAAGAAACAGGTAGTTTCAGGAAATCAGTCAAAGGTGACAGGAGCTGTGTCAGACGGAAGGCACAGCTCCTGTTTTTTTATGCCAGCAGGTATGGATTTCAGGAGAGTAAGAATCCTGCTTTTGTTTGGATCCGGGAGAAGTCGGGAGAAATTCCGGCGGAGGGTAAGCAGATAATGCTGATGAAATGATAAGCCTGCCGGTCGTTTCCGAAAAAGAAAGGTATGGAGTGGAAACACTGAAAGCTACCTTTATTGCAAGGTTGATTGCGGTAAGAGCATTTAAATACCAGAGAAGGTTGGGGAAGTAGGGATAAAATAAAAGCAGGAGGAAAACCTTGGATAGCTGTTTTCCCCCTGCCTGATTGAATTTCAGATGAACGTTGTCCGATTAATGGCTCAGCATATCACCTGTAATCTTAGTGAACTTGTCTTGTCCTTCTTTACGCAGTTTGATGCTGCCGTCATTCCAGTTTGAAGGCCATCCGCCGATGATGTGTCCCAGGAACACTGCCTTGATTTCGTGCAGACCTTTGGCCAGAGCTACGGATGAATCATGACGAGAGAAGCGTTTCACTTCACCACCGTTGTTAACCAGCAGTTTGCCGTCGATCCATACTTCTTCCAGATCAGAAGAAATGTAGTAAACGCCATCTTCCGGGATATTTACATAACCGGTAGCAACTGAAGCATATTGTTTAACGCCACGCATGGATTCCGGAGACGGTGTCTGTGCGGTCAGTGCGCGTGTTTCTTCGATTACCTTGGTTTCTCTGGGCTGAAGTTTTGCAGCTTCCAGATCTTTCACGTTCAGGAACATGCCGTCGAATACCTGCATGTTCAGGCCCGGAGCAGTCTTTTCCACTTCTTTAGCAGGAGCCAGTGTCTGTTTTTCTACCTGGATGGTACGTACAGTGCTCAGCTTGCCGGAAGGAAGTGCAGAAGCGATCTTCAGGGTTGTATTTTCAGTAAATGTCAGAGGAGCCGAGTAAACGGTTGACTGTGCAGTCGGTTCGCTTCCGTCGGTGGTGTACACAATTGTCATCGGACGTGAAGTGGTAAATTCCAGTGTAGCCTTGTCAGTGAAAGCCACGAAGTTACATGAACCGTTCGGCTGTTCCGGCATCGGAATGTGGTAATTTACATTGTGTTCATCCAGACGTACATAAGCGTTGTTGATACGGCGTTCGAAGTCTTTGTAATCCTTGCGGTCCAGATTGGTCCATCCGATTTCAGCAACTGCAATGATACGCGGGAAGGTCATGTATTCACGGATAGCTTCGCTATACATATATTCAGACCAGGTATTTCCCTGTACACCCAATACATAATCACCTTTACCCATGGCAGCCAGTGTGTCGGGTACCGGGTTGTAGCTGTAAGTCTTTTCCAGTGTAGTATAACCGCCGATGGTTACCGGTTCGATCTTGGAATCACCCTGGTAAGCGTCCAGATACATACCGTTTCCACCCGGAGTCATGATAACCGTATGGTTCATGGATGCAGCAGCGATACCTCCGTCTTCACCTCTCCATGACATAACGGTTGCGCTCGGAGCCAGACCTCCTTCAAGGATTTCATCCCAACCGATGATTTTCTTTCCCTTTGTTGCCAGGTATTTTTCCATGCGCTGGATGACATAACTCTGCAGTTTTTCTTCTGCTGAATGATTCTTGTCGGCAGTCAGACCTTCCTTACGGATGCGCTGCTGACAGAGCGGACAGTTCTTCCAGCTTGTCTTCGGACATTCGTCACCACCGATGTGGAAATATTCGCTCGGGAACAGAGGTACCATTTCGTCAATAACATCTTCCAGGAACTTGAACATGTCTTCTTTACCCGGACACATGACGATGTCTTCCACGCCCCAGATGACACGCGGTGTTCCAGCTTCTCCCTTGCAGGAAAGTTCGGGATAAGCAGCAATGGCAGCCATTTCGTGACCCGGAAGTTCCAGTTCGGGAACTACAGTAATGAAATGGTCGGCTGCATATTTCACAATGTCTTTGATTTCTTCCTGAGTATAATATCCGCTGTGTTCTGTTCCTTCGCCTTCGACACGTTTGGAACCGATTTCTGTCAGTTTCGGATATTTCTTGATTTCGATACGCCATCCCTGGTCGTCTGTCAGGTGCCAGTGCAGGCGGTTGATCTTGAAGAGTGACAGTACGTCAATAAACTTCTTGACATTTTCTGCCGGCATGAAGTGACGGCAGGGATCCAGCATGATTCCGCGATAGCCGAAGCGGGGTTCATCCTTGATGCTGACTGCCTGTGCAGTCCATGCAATTCCACTTACTTTCTGAGCACTCTCGATTTCTGCAGGCAGCAGCTGCATGAAAGTCTGCATACCATAGAAAAGGCCTTGAGGAGTCTTTGCGGTTACGTTGACAGCATCGCCGGTAACATCCAGCTGATAGCCTTCATCGTTTACGTCCAGTGATTCATCCAGTTTCAGGGTGATGTTTCCACTTTCGCCTACGGTAATGTCATAACCGGTGGCGGTTCTCATTTTAGCTGCAAAAAATTCTGCAATGGTTTTGGCTTCGGGTGAAGCTGCTCCCAAAGAAGTACTTCCTGAAAGACGGAAAGCACCTTGCTGTTGTACGAGACTCTGAGGCATCGGAATGATGTTGATGCCTTCATTGTAAGACTTCACTTCACCGGGCTGGCCGCTACAGGCTACCAGTAAACTGAAAGATGCACTTGCGCAAAAGGTTAATAAATGATTCTTCATACGAATGTGTTAGATTAAAAAACAATTTCTCGCCAAAGTTAGGACAAAGAATTAAGATATGAAAATAAAGGTTTGAGAAAAAGAGGAAAAGGAAAGATTCCGGAAGAATGAAGGGTATGATTCTAATAAAAATCCTGTCATTCCCCTTATAACCGGAGAGTGACAGGATTCCTGCATGCTGTTTCTGTTATTTTTGTTTCCGCGGCTGGCCTTTCAGTAATTCCCGGTGGAATTTCATTTCGGCTTTCTGAACTTGATAAATTTTTTTGGCCGACAGGAACTTTTTGTATTTCTGGACATATTCCAGTTCCAGCTGATCGGTTGCTATCCGTGCCTTGATCACGTCTTCCACAATCTTGGCGTATTCGGTTTCCGTGGTATTGGGATCTTTTCCCTTGCGCATTTTCTGCCAGGCTTCCTTGTTTTGTTCCTGCTTCTTGTCCTGCAGTTCAAAATAAAGCGGGAAGAACCTGGCTGCTTCCTGCGCATTCAGTCCCGCCTTTTCTGTGATAAAGGCCTGCTGGCGGCTGCGGAACTCCTCTTTGCTGAAATGCCCTTTCTGTGCATGGATTCCAGTCAGACAGCAAAGAGCCATCAGGGTGAGGATATAGAGTTTTCTTTTCATGGGTCAATGAATTAATTATTGATAAATTTCTGTATTTGCATCAGTCAGGTATTGGTAAAGCGTATAATCATCCATCATGGTCTGGTTGACAATGGGATCAATATATTCGTCCGGAATTTCGGAGAAAGTCTCTGTATGTCCGTTCTGGCTGGATACCGGATGCTTGGATTGATTCACCATGACGCGTACGCCGAACATCAAGCCACAGAACATGGCAGCCATGTAGACCCATGGTCTTACACGTTCCCACATGGTAACTTCGGGCTGAGGCTGGCTTTCTTTTTCCGGAAGCTGTTCCATCACTTTGCCGGCAAGATTTTCAAAATACCCTTCCGGTACGGTAAAGGGATTCGGAGCGCCGTATTTTTTTCGTAATTCGTTTTCTTCCTTCATGGTTGTTGTTTTTATGTATGTATTACTAAGATATGATTTTGTTCAAAAGGTTTAATCGTGCTTCTCGAAAAATTCTTCAATTTTTTTCACGGCATGATGATAGGAGGCTTTCAAGGCACCGACGCTGGTACCCAGAATCTCTGAAATCTCTTCATATTTCATTTCCTGAAAGTACTTCAGGTTGAAGATGATGCGCTGTTTTTCCGGGAGCTGAAGAATTGCCTTCTGGAACAGTTTCTGGGTTTCGTCACCGTCAAAATAAGGATCGCTTTCCAGTTTGTTGACCATAACAGCTTCCGTATCATCTATGGAAAGCTGGTCTTGTGCCCGTTGTCTGTTCAGGAAATTCAGGCACTCATTGAACGCGATCCGGTAGAGCCAGGTCGAGAGCCTGGCATCTCCCCGGAAATATTCCAGATTACTCCAGGCCTTGATGAAGGTATTCTGCAGCAGATCGTTGGCATCATCGTGCGAAAGCACCATACGCCTGATTTGCCAGTACAGTTGTTCGCTGTAGGCTTTGACCACCTGCTCAAATGCTTTCCGGCATTTGGACGAATCCTGAAGCTGTTGGGCTATTTCTTGTTCGTTATAGTTGCTCATGACAATGAATAGATGCTTTTTTCTTTGTCTGGTTTAATGGGTTTTGTTTTTATTAACTTCCCGGCTTTCCCTTTAGAGTTCGATTTTCAGGTTTTCCTGTGCCAGAATGGTTTGCGGGAAAATGGCTGAAGCTTCTTTCAGCAGTAGGCTGTCATCTTCATAGCGTGCCGAGAAATGTCCGATCATCAGTTGCTTCACTCCGGCTTCCCGGGCGATCAGTGCTGCCTGTTCTGCGGTGGAGTGTAGGGTGGCCTTGGCCCGTGCCAGTTCGGAGGTAGTGAAAGTCGCCTCGTGAAAAAGCAGGTCGACACCTTTGATCTGTTCGGTGATGCGTGGCAAATAGCAAGTATCCGAGCAGTATGCATAGGTGCGGGGCGGATCGGACGGGATGGTGAGCCGTGCATTGGGAATTACGGTTCCGTCTTCCATCTGGTAGTCTTCTCCGTTCTTGATCCGGTTGATCAGATAGAGAGGAATGTGATAAAAATCAATCATCTCGCGTATGATGTGATTGGGAACCGGCTTTTCGCGGAACAGAAAACCGCAGGTAGGCAGCTTATGGCGAAGAGGAATCGTTTCTACACTGACGGAACGGTCGTCGTAGATGACGGCCTGTTCTCCGGGATCAATCGCGTGGAATACCACCTTATAAGTCATTCCCTTGCAGAAGTAGTTGAGTTGCGGAGCGAGCAGTTTTTCCAGTTCGGCATGGGCATAGATATGCAGGTCGGCGGTACGTTCCAGCATTCCGAAGGTGGAAATCAGTCCCATCAGGCCGAAGCAGTGGTCGCCGTGCAGATGGGAAATGAATATGTGGTTCAGTCGCCCGAAGCGGAGTCGTGACCGGCGGAGCTGCACCTGAGTGCCTTCTCCGCAGTCGATCATGAACAGCTTTTCGCGGATGTTTACCACTTGCGATGTTGCCGAATGCCTCAGGGTAGGCAGGGCCGATCCGCATCCTAATATGTGAACGTCGAACTTTTCCATGCCGACAAAGATACGATTTTATTCGAAAACCGTATTCCGCATGTCGCCGGTTTCTGCAAATGCAAGATGCATTTTCAGTGCGTTGCGCAGGGAGAGGGGAGTGTGACAGGATGTTCCGTCCGACAGTTTCACGTAGTCCCACAACAGCTGGCGGTAGTCCGGGTGAGCACAGTTTTCGATGATGCATTCCGCACGTTGCCGCGGCGATTTGCCCCGCAGGTCGGCTACGCCCTGTTCCGTGATCAGGATGCGCACGTCGTGTTCGGTGCTGTCGGTGTGCGAAACCTGAGGCACGATGGAAGAGATGAGTCCGCCTTTAGCTGTCGACGGTGTCGTGAAGATGGACAGATAGGCATTGCGGGCAAAGTCGCCGGAGCCGCCGATTCCGTTCATTATCTGTCTTCCAAGCACATGAGTACTGTTCACATTGCCGAAGATGTCCGCTTCCAATGCCGTATTGATGGCGATGACCCCTAGCCGGCGGATTGTTTCCGGATGGTTGGTAATCTCTTGCGGACGAAGCAGAATCCGTTTGCCGAGCGTATCCATGTTGTCATATAGCAAGTCCAGTTTGTCATCAGAAAGTGTCAGCGAACTTCCGGTGGCAAAGCAGATACGTCCGTCCAGCATCAGGTCGATGACCGAGTTCTGGATCACTTCCGTAAACATGGAGAAAGGAGGAAGCTGCCTGTCGGCTCCAAGTGCTCCCAGTACGGCATTGGCGATGTTGCCCACTCCGGACTGAAGTGGAAGGAATTCGTGGGGGATGGCTCCTTTTTTCCATTCCCGAACCAGAAAGTCTGCCACATTGCGTCCGATCTGAAGAGTCGTTTCGTTTTGCGGAGTAAAAGGAGCTATGGCATCCCGTTCGCAGGTACGGACGACACCGGCTACTTTACGCGGATCAGCCTGAATACTGATTGTTCCGATCCGGTCGTTTACGCGATAAACAGGGATTTCACGCCGGTGAGGCGGCATATCCGGCAAGTAGATGTCGTGCATGCCCGTCAGGTGATCTTCATGCGCTTCATTAAGCTCAATCAGGATCTTGTCGGCCATTTCCACCAGTGTAGGTGAGATGCCTACGGATGTACTCAGAATAATTTCTCCGTTTTCAGTGATGGCTGAGGCTTCGATGATGGCTACATTGATTTTTCCCAGAAATCCATAGCGTACGTCCTGTCCGATCAGCGAGAGATGCACATCAAAATAACGTGCGTTGTTAGTATTGATGGCTTCACGCATGCTTTTGTTGGACTGGAAAGGAGTACGGAAAGAAACCGCCTGTACTTCTGCCAGTGCCTTATCTATCTGATTTCCCGTAGCTCCGCCTGTGATCAGTCCCACCTGGAAAGGATGGCCCTGCTCATGCAGTTCCCGGGCACGTTCGGCCAATGCTGCCGGAATAGCTTTGGGGGTACCTACCGAAGAGAATCCTCCGATTCCGACTGTATCCCCGTGACGTATGATGCTGGCAGCTTCGGCTGCCGTTAGAAAAGGATAATTCATAATTTAGCTGTCGTTGTATTTTTTTCGGGCACAAAAGTAAAATATCACTTTATATTTTCAAATAAAAATACAATTAAAAATGCATATTATGCAGAAATACCTTTGAAATGGATAATAAATGTAATATTTATAAGAAAAATAAAGAAAAAAGCATTTAGAAAGAGGATTCGTTTTAAAGAAGGTATATTTGAATTTATTTGTTCAGCAAGTGCTTGCTGTCTGAGAAGAAAAGAGTAAAAAACGCCTGTGGAATGAAAAAAAATCCCGAATTCGTTTTGCAACTTCAAAGAAAGCAGTAAATTTGCATCGCTTTTCCAAGAGAGCGTTAGAGATAAAGCCGAAATAACTCAGTTGGTAGAGTAACTCATTCGTAATGAGTAAGTCGCGGGTTCGAGTCCCGCTTTCGGCTCATAAAAAGTCAGGGAATTAAGTCTGTTAAAGCTTGATTCCCTGACTTTTTTATGGATCAATTAATACTTCACTTTTAATTCAGATATTCTTATTTGAAGTTGTGTTACAGATAGATTCTTCACATTGAGACTTATAATAATGTCCATCAATTTGAACGGCACAACAATCATATTTTATATTTCTTTAAGTCGTAATACTCGTTCATTCCTTCTATTGTATGCACAATGATATATAAATCGGAGGTTTTTTCATTGACACAGAAAAATCCTATTTCTTCATCAAAAGAATAGTGTCCGATAACGTTACCATCCCAATCAAGTTTAACAATTGTAAATGTCTCATGAGGAATATAAGAACCACCCTTTTTTTCGACTTCAACGTGACTCCGTTTTAAATAAAGGTAGTTTTCGGAAGGAAAGATAAAGGATGTTCCATTGTATCCTTCTTCCAAGGCAAGTGCTTCTCTTTCTTCATTTACCCTTGGGACTGGGTTTTCTGAAAATTGAATAGATTTCTTCAGGTTTCCTTGT
>NZ_EQ973633.1:0-1274 GCF_000157915.1 Phocaeicola coprophilus DSM 18228 = JCM 13818
TATAATAGAATTGTCGAGGGAGGCAAGATAGATTCGTGTTGTGCTTTCAGAGTCGTGTCCCATTCCTTCGCTTATTACTCCAATCGGAATATTTTGGCTTTTAGCTATGCTGGCCCAGGAATGACGGGCTACATACATTGTGATATGAGATGGCAGTTCCAGGATTTTGGAGATTTTTCTTAGTTTGTGATTAATCAGATGAAGCGCATTTCTATATTGCTTCAGTTCTTCTTTTTGATGTTGTATAATAGGTAGCAGGTATTCCGTAGGAGTTGGACCATATTTGTCAACGATATCTTGCATGCATTTCTCCCATCGGATAAATAATTGCTGTCCGGTTTTTCTTCTTCTATAGATCAATACTTCATTATGTAGATCTTTTTTCTTCAGATAGGCCATATCTATAAATGACATGCCTCGGGTGTAGAAGCTGAAAAGAAACATGTCTCTGGCGAAATCGAGGGAGGTATCATATGACAAATCTTGTAATTTTAATTGTTTGATCGTTTTGAAAGGAACAGCGCGTTTGACGGTCTTTCCTATACCTGTGTAAACATGTCTGAAGGGATAGTGTTGGGTGGTCAGTTCTTTGTCTACGGCACGGTTGTAAGTTGCCCGGAGGATACGCATATAAAATGAAATAGTGTTCATTGAAATACCTTTTTGCTGTAAGTGAGCCTGGTAGCTTTGTATGAGGTCGGAGGTTATGTCATCGAACAAGATGTCATGTCCTTCTCTGAAGGTCATGAAGCTGTTGAGTGTTGTCTGATAGGTTTCGGCTGTACGTATTCTGTATAGGGATTTTAATTGTTTGATAATGTATTGCATAAAAGTGAACAAGGATTGTTCTTTGGCGTTTTGGTGAAATTGAAAGACAATTTCATCTGCGGTATATCCGCTAGGGCGCTTGTCAAGCGATGTAATGATTTTGATTAACCGTTCTTGATCCCATTTAATTTTTTCTCTGGTGTCTTGAAGAATTGAGAAACGATTTTGAGAGGAACGGGGATCAATAATGTATTCTTCTTGCTGATTCCATTCGGAAGAAAGTATTTTATAATTGGTACTGATCTGGCGTACCATGCGTCCATGAATCACTTGGTAGTATATAGATCCCATTTTTCCGATAACAGTGGAAGGTCTGAATTTTACTTTTACTGATGTCATATCTTTCTGATTTTATAATTAGTTAATAAGTTGTTTTCATAAACAGATGAAATCTTAAGTGGTTTAGATGCGTTGTCTGTATTTAAGGGAATGAAGATAGATATTCA
>NZ_EQ973633.1:4068-7026 GCF_000157915.1 Phocaeicola coprophilus DSM 18228 = JCM 13818
GCACGGACGTTCACTGCATATCCGTCATCCTCACGAGAACCTTTCACTGGCAGAAAATTTCCTGTATATGATCAAGAAGGAATATACGCCGCTGGAAGCCCGTATGCTTGATCTCCTGCTGGTGCTTCAGGCTGAGCACGGGGGAGGTAACAACTCTACTTTTACGGTGCGTGTCACCAGTTCCACCCGGACGGATACTTACTCAAGTATCGCAGCCGGCATCGGTTCATTGAAGGGACCTTTGCACGGAGGAGCCAATATTCAGGTGGTCAAAATGTTCCATCACCTGAAGGAAGTCATCTCAGACTGGACGAATGTAGATGAGATTGATACTTATCTGATCCGGATGCTGAACAAGGAAGCCTACGACGGAAGCGGACTGATTTACGGCATCGGTCATGCGGTGTATACGATTTCCGATCCGCGTTCTGTCTTGTTGAAGGAACTGGCCGGTGAGCTGGTGGCAGAAAAGGGCTGTGAGAAAGAGTTTGCTTTCTTGGAGCTGGTTGAACAGCGGGCTATCGAATGTTTCAAGCGGGTGAAGGGAACCAAAAAGCAGGTTTGTTCGAATGTTGATTTTTATTCCGGCTTCATTTATGAAATGATGGGGCTTCCTCCCGAAATCTATACGCCGCTGTTTGCCATGGCCCGTATCGTAGGATGGACGGCTCATCGCATTGAGGAACTGAACTTCGAGGGCCGCCGCATCATTCGTCCGGCTTATAAGAACGTGCTTGAAGAAGTGGTTTACCATCCGCTTGAGGAGCGGTAAAATCAATATGTTTTTCCTGCAAACTGACGGAGAATCGGTGGATTTTACGTAAGTTTGCAGGCATGAAACAAGTGATATCGATGAACTCAGCCTTGCGGCTGGAAATAGCAGATTTTCTTCGGGAACTGGAAATGCCCCTGACCCTGGAATTTGAAGGCTGCGATGAGCATTGCCGGTATTTTTATTTTTCCCGTCCGAAGCATTCCACAACCTTGTTTGTCATATCAGATGACGGAGCAGGCAACTGGCAGGTGATGATCGACGGCCTGGCTTCTTATGAGGATTATCGCTTCTTTCCCTATCTGGCGGACTGTCTGCGAATCCATTTGCAGGCAGAAGTGGAAGGCCTGGAGGACGGAAAGACTCTCTATCAGCATTTTGACGAAGAATGGATCAGCCTGTGTATCGGTGAGGAGATTGCCTGGCTGAAGGCTACGCTTTCTCTCGTTCCCCGGTATTATCTGGAGTTTCCTGTGATAGAAAACACGTATGTTTCTCTCGATATTTTGTCCCGTTTCGGAGTGAATCTGTATTCTTCCACACCCCGTATCTACGGCTATGTACAGTATCTGCTGCGCCATGGATTGCTTCCTCATGCACTGCCTGATGCATCTTGTGTTCCGTCTGGAGTGACGGATGATGGAGAAGTGGAGGTAGATGTTCCCCAGCATGTACCGGTCGGAAAGGTGAAATCCTGGCAGACTGACGGTGCCGAGACCTGGGAGAGCTTTTCACGCGAGGACGTGGAACTCCTGTTGCAGCTGGCTGAAGGTTACAGGCAGGGCAAAGAAGTGGCCGGAGTGGTGCTGAACGATATCGGAACCCTGTATCAGGAAGGTGTCGGTATTCCGGTTGACAAGCACCAGGCCGAGTATTGGTTCCGACAGGCAATTTCGGCCGGCGACCGGATGTATGCCCCTTCCAATCTGGGCGATCTGTACAGAAAAGGAGGCCCCGGTTTTCCTGTATCCTTACCTTTGGCGATGCAGGCTTACAGATTGTCGGAAGATCCCTATGCCCATTATCGGATCGGGCAGGCTTATGAAGAAGGATGGAATGGAGATCCGGATCCGGAAAAGGCATTCTATTGGTACCGGAAGGCTGCGGATGAAGGACATCATCTGGCTATCCGGCGCTTGCGGAAGGCAGATGGGGAAGAAGAATAAGGACGGTCAGCAGATATTTACAGGTATTATCCGGATGAAACTGCAGACAATTCAGCTGTTTCGTCTGGAGAAATTTTTTGTATCGTGCTGGTGAAACTTTTGTTTCCACTAGGTGGAACTTCTGTTTTCTGCTGGTGGAACTTTTATTTTCACCTGGTGGAACTTTTGTTTTCTCTCGGTGGAACTTTTGTTTTCTCTCGGTGAAACTCCAGTTTCGGCTGCCTGAAACTGGAGTTTCGTGCGGTGGAAACAGAAATTTTATTCAGTGAAATCATTGCATTTTGCCGGAAAAACGGAGGCAGTTGACCGGATGAAGAAGAAAAAGACAGAGGCTGTTTCAGTTCATATATCCTGAGACAGCCTCTGTCTTTTATATCGAAATATTCCCGGATATCCTTTTCCGTGCAGATGATCCGTGGAGGAAATCCGTCAGATGATCTCGATTCCCTGCTGGCGGCAGAGTTCCAGACCTACATCCTTCAGCTTGAACTTCTGTATTTTTCCGCTTCCGGTCATGGGGAATTCCTTGACAAAGAAAATGTATTTCGGAATTTTGTAACGGGCAATTTTTCCCTGGCAGAATTCGCGTACATCAAATTCATTGAGACTGCATCCTTCATGCAGGATAATGAATGCCCCGACAGCTTCTCCGTATTTCTTTGACGGGATTCCGGCCACCTGAACATCCTTGATGGCGGGCATCTGGTAAAGAAACTCTTCAATTTCGCGCGGGTAGATGTTTTCTCCTCCCCGGATGATCATGTCTTTGATACGTCCGGTGATCCGGTAATTGCCGTTTTCGTCTTTTACACCCAGGTCTCCTGAATGCAGGAATCCGTTCTTGTCGATGACTTCAGCCGTAGCTTCCGGGTTCTTGTAGTAACCTTTCATGGTATTGTAGCCGCGGTTGCACATTTCTCCCTGCACACCGACGGGGCATTCTTCACCTGTTTCAGGGTCGATGACCTTTACTTCCGTAAATTCAAAGTCACGTCCGACGGTTGTGTAGCGCACTTCGGC
>NZ_EQ973633.1:7194-15405 GCF_000157915.1 Phocaeicola coprophilus DSM 18228 = JCM 13818
GGCCGGGTCGTCAATACGGGTATGTGTCATACCGGGAGAGGCTTCCGTCAGTCCATATACACTGGTGACCTTCATAAACATCTTTTCTTCAACCTGCTTCATGAGTTCTACCGGACAGAGAGATCCGGCCATGATGCCGGTGCGCAGGCAGGAGAGATCGAACATGTCGAACATGGGATGATGGAGTTCGGCAATAAACATGGTGGGAACTCCGTACAGAGCTGTACACCGTTCCTTGTGGATGGATGCCAGAACCAGCAGCGGGTCGAATCGTTCTACCATTACTTCTGTACATCCGTGGGTCAGACAGTTCATTGTGGCGAGCACTACACCGAAGCAGTGGAAGAGCGGCACGCAGACGCAAAGTTTGTCATCTGCCGTGAATTTCATGTGTTCGCCCGTCAGGAAACCATTGTTGGCGATGTTGTAGTGTGTCAGCATTACTCCCTTGGGGAATCCGGTAGTTCCCGATGTGTATTGCATGTTCACGGTATCGTGACAGCTTACTTTCTTCTTGGCTTCTTCCAGTTTTTCGTCATCAATGTTCTTTCCCAGCAGCAGGATTTCTGCCGTGTTATACATGCCGCGGTATTTTTCCTGTCCGATATAGATTACGTTGCGCATGTAAGGGAAGCGCTTGCTCTTCAGGTGTCCGCGCTGGAAGGTCTTGAGTTCGGGCAGCATGGTGTACGTCATGTCAACGAAACTGCTGTCTTTTTCTCCGTCCACGATACACAGGGTGTGCATATCCGAGTTCTGGCAGAGATATTCCAGTTCGGCCTGTTTGTAGTTGGTGTTTACCGTAACGGCTACGGCACCGATCTTGGCACATGCATAGAGGAATGTCAGCCAGTCGGGTACATTCCGTGCCCAGATACCGACATGGGTTCCTTTTTCCACGCCGATGCTCAGCAGGCCTTTTGCCAGGTTATCTACTCGTTCGTTAAACTGTTTCCAGGTAAACCGCAGGTTGCGGTCGGAGTAAACAATGTATTCTTTGTCGGGAGTGGTTGCAGCCCAGTGTTCAAGCCAGTCTCCCAAAGTACGTTCTGATAATTGCATCATAGTCTGTTTCTTTAGATGGGAGTATAGATGACGGCCAGAATGCGGGCAGACTGTCCTTCAAAAGCATGTACATGGTGAGGTACGATGGAGTCATAATAGATTGTATCGCCTTTCTCAAGTACATAGACCGATTTTCCGTAATTGATTTCCAAAACTCCTTCCAGCACCATGATGAATTCTTCTCCTTCGTGTGCGGAAAGGGTAAATCCGTTTTCCGGATTCGGATCGATGTCAATGACAAACGGCTCCATGTGACGGTCTGTTTTGCTTCTTGACAAAGAATGGTAATGAAGGTTCTGACGTGCATCAGGGGAGTTGTTGGAGAAACTGATCGTGTCATCTGCTTCTCCGCATCGGCAGACTACCGGTCCGTTTTCATTGGGCTGGTCGTCGAGGAAAGTTCCGAGACGTACTCCCAATGCCCGTGCGATTTTTACGAGTGGAGCCAGTGAAGGTATGTTGATATTCTGTTCAATGCTTTCAATCTGTTCTTTGGACAGTCCTGTACGTTCTGCCAGTTCTTCAAGAGTAATTTCCTGAGCGGTTCTCAGTGCTTTTATTTTTTCTCCGATAATCTTTGTGCAGTCCATAGTTGAATCTTTTTTTAGTGTTCTGAATTAATTAAGAACTTTTTTGACAAGTTCAGCTGCAAATATAATCAATCTTTAAGAAAACCATAGGGAATCTCTTTATTTTTGTTACTGAAGTTGTACCTTTGCCGTGTTTTTTAGGAATAGACAAATGAAAGAAGCATTTATAAAACTCCATCTCTCGGTCCTGATAGCCGGGGGAACCGGTATATTTGGCCGGTTGATATCATTGAATGAAGGTTTGCTGGTGTGGTATCGCATGTTATTGGCAACGCTGATTTTTTATGTTGTTCTGATCATGCTGAAGAAATTGCATCGCGTACCTTGGCATGATATGAAGCGTATTGCTTCCGTGGGCCTGTTGCTGGCCGCTCACTGGCTGTTCTTTTACGGAAGTATCAAGGCTTCCAATGTATCTATCGGGGTGGTCTGTCTTTCGTTGATGAGCTTTTTCACGGCTTTGTTTGAGCCGCTGATCAACCGTCACCGGGTTTCCTGGCGGGAAATGCTGTTCAGCCTGCTAGGGGTGTTGGGGATTTTTCTGATCTTTAATTTTGACACCCGTTATCGGGCAGGTATCGGGATGGGAGTCGTTTCATCGGCACTGGCCTCTCTTTTCACCATCTGTAACAAGAAGGTATCAGCCGGCTATCCGGCCAGTACCATGCTGCTTTATGAAATGGGAGGAGGTTTTCTGGGGCTGATCTGCATCTTACCGGTTTATTTATATTTTTTCCCGGTTGCCAGTATACTGCCGGCGATGAATGACTGGATTTATTTGCTGCTCTTTGCTTCCGTATGCACGGTATGGCTTTATATACTTCAGATTCAGGTGCTGAAGCAGATTTCGGCTTTCACTTTCAACCTGACCTATAACCTGGAGCCTATTTACAGCATTATAGGAGCAATGATTCTGTTTGGTGAGGCCCGCGACCTGAACTTCAGTTTTTATATCGGCCTGGGACTGATTTTTATGTCTGTGGTGTTACAGAGTCTCAATGTCTTGATGCAGAATAAGAAGTTTACACCTTATATATATGTAAAATGGAAACGTTGAAAGTCCGTATTCATCAATTGCTGCAACAGCTGAATGAACAGGTTTTCGGTAAGGAACATGTCGTTTCGCTGGCTCTGTTGTCTGCTGTTGCCGGTGAAAGTATTTTTCTGTTAGGTCCTCCGGGAGTGGCCAAGAGTATGGTGGCCCGTCGGTTGAAGCTGGCTTTTCGGGAGGGAACATCGTTTGAATATCTGATGTCCCGTTTCAGTACGCCGGATGAACTTTTCGGTCCGGTTTCCATTTCCCGACTGAAGGACGATGATATCTATGAGCGTGTGACTGAGGGCTATCTGCCTTCTGCGGCCGTTGTTTTTCTGGATGAAATCTGGAAGGCCGGTCCGGCTATTCAGAATTCCCTGCTAACGGTCATCAATGAAAAGAAGTACCGCAACGGGCGTTTTGAAATAAAGGTTCCCTTGAAAGGGCTGGTAGCGGCTTCGAATGAGTTGCCGGCTTCCGGGCAGGGGCTGGAAGCATTGTGGGACCGTTTTCTTGTCCGGGTACTGGTCGGAGGCATAGAAGATCTGTCTGATTTTGACCGCATGATTGCATCCGTCAGCGAGGAAGATCCGGAGGTAGATCCGGCTTTGGCTATCGGAGAAGAGGAATATGCCGGATGGCAAAGAAAGATCGCTGAAGTGAAGATCCATTATTCCATTTTCGAAGTCATTCATTTGTTGAAGGAAGAAATCGAAGAATATAATCGCCGGCAGGAAAATGCAGATGCGGCAGACCTGTCACTTTATGTTTCAGACCGCCGCTGGAAGAAACTGGTGAAACTGCTTCGTGCGTCAGCTTTCCTGAACGGGGAAGATACCATTCATTTGTCGGACTGCCTCCTGCTGATGTATGGTTTGTGGAACGAAGTGGGACAGATGGATCTGGTTGAAGAAATGGTCAGCAAGGCCATTCGTCGCAGTGCGGAAGGCTATCTGCTGAATCTGAAAGGAATTGATGATGAATTGCGTTCCTTGAAGGACGAACTGGCTTCGGATGCGGTTGTCCGTGAAAATGAAGATCCGGGATTGCAGCTGGTAGATCAGTATTATTATCAGGTGGAGCGGGTTCGGATGGCCGGAAAATTACTGATCTTTGCTTCCGATTATCAGTTGCTTGATGACCGGGGCAAACAGTTTTGCTTGCAAAAGGATAAGTATAAGTCGGCCTGCTTTGTCCTGAAGAAATATGATGCATCGCTGCACGGGAAAGTCCCTCAGAATAAAATCTATACTTTACGCCGGGGACGCCGTTCCGTATTTATCAACGACTATGAATACCCTTTGCTGTGTGTGCCCGGATGTATGCCCCTTCCACCGGTTGAAGTACGTCCGCAGGAAGATATGGCAGCCCGTTTCGCACAACTTGAACAGAAGTTGCAGCGGGTGGAAAATGATTGTGAAGATTTGTTTGCCCGTGAGAAGGCTTATTGCGAATCTCATCTGTTTCTGAGTGCCCGCCAGCGGGAAATTATGCGGAAGATGCTGACTCATCATCAGGCGGATGTGGCTGGTTATCGGAATGAATTGAATGAACTGAAACATGCATACAGGAAAGAGAACGAGGAGTATCCGGCTGAAGGATCTGAAAACACGTTATCTGGAGCAGCTTCGCACTAAAAGTTTCGAAGTTCTGCAGGAAGCATTACACCGCGGAACGGTCTTGCCTCGTGAAGTGGAAGACGAGGTATGGACTTATTACCGGAAGACTGCTCCCTCGTTGCAGGAGTTTTATTCGCGTTACACTCCGGAATGGGATGCTTTTTATGAGAATGAGAATCTGTCTCCCGATTTGTTCCTGGATTTTCTCCGGCGGATGCAGTCTGCTTTCCGAAAACGCTATGCCTTATCGGAACTGAATGTGGCTTATTACATCGAGTCATTGGAACGTTTGCCGTTATGGAGCGAAGAAAGAAAACGGATGCAGGAGTTTTTCCTGAATAAATGGCATCATCTGCTGACGGTAAAGGAATCTGATTACCAATATCTGCATATCCGTGAGCTTTGTGAAGGATTTGTGTTGCTGGATAAGGCAAGCGGGATGAAGACGGTGGAGAATGTGATCGGCTCCCGGTTGCGCTGGCTGCTGCTGAATCATCCCGAGCTGTATCGTTCTTTGGCTCCGTATGAAAAGGAATGGGAACATAACCGGAACTTGCAGGAACTGGTCCGGCTGTTAGGCAGGAGCAGTCGTGGAGAGAAAAGGGAATTTGCTTCTTTTTCGGGGATCCGGAAGGAACAGCTGGTTCATCATGCGGTGAGAAGCGATATTGAAGGGATTGCTTTGGGGAATGACTTGAACAGTCTTCTTCCCATTGAATATTGTTATTTGTCAGAAGAAACATTGCGTCCACTCTTTATGCAGCGCTTCGTTGAGAAGCGTCTGCAGCTTTTTAACAGCCGTTCGCAGGAGGCTGAGGCTTCCTTGTTGCCGGAACGGAAACCGGAGAGCTCACAGGGGCCGTTTATTATTTGTGTCGACACTTCCGGTTCCATGCAGGGGCGTCGGGAAATCCTTGCCAAGTCAGCCGTGCTTGCCATTGCCCGGCTGACGGAACCGACCTGCCGCAAGTGTTATGTGATCAATTTTGCAGAAGATATCCGTTGCCTGCTGATCAAGGATCTGAAGGCAGACCTGCCTCTGCTGGCTGAATTCCTGAACCAGCGTTTTGATGGAGGAACAGATGTAGCTCCGGCTGTCCGGGAAGCTTTGCAACTGATCCGGACGAACGGATGGAAACGGTCTGACGTGGTTTTGATCTCAGATTTTGAAATGCCTCCTCCGACGGATGAGTTGCTGGAATCTGTCCGTCAGGCAAAGTTGCGTGAATCATCCTTTTACGGAGTCGTGTTCGGTTCTGTTCCCGAAACGGAGTATCTTGGACTCTGCGACCGCTATTGGGATATGAATATCAGCAGTTCATCCACCCGTTAAGCCGGAAACAGTTTGATATAAGATCACTACTGCCCTATAAAAGTTAGCTAATTGGTTTTTGAAATTATTGAAATGCAGTTGTTTAAGTAGTGTTTTAGTATGAAACGGATTTGAATTCGTAGCTTAGCGGTCAAATTGAAAGCTGCTTATGAACATGAACAGAACTCAATTCAACAATTTCGTTCGTAAGTATGATGTTCGGACGACTGAGCAATCGTGAGAGCCTTTGCGACCTAATTGTACCCGTTGACTGAATTAATTTGGTGCGTATGCTAATGGAGAAAAAGTAGGCTTCCAATCCTTTTGGTAGAGTCTGTATGGACATTCGAGCTTGACGTTTGCTGTTTCAAACAGGTCAAGTTGCACCTCTGCTCCGATATAGCCTTTGTCGCCGATGATACAGCATCGTGATGTATAGTCTTTATGTCCTTGAGGTGATGAATATCGTGAACACTTGTCTTGGAGAGGTCGTAAGAGTGTATGACATCACTTAGATTTTATTAGCCATATGGCTGCGTATCTTCTCTTGAAGATTACTCACAGACTTACGGCGGTCATTGAACTGACGGCGTGAGGTAAGGTTCGGGATGGAATCCTTACACTCTTTCAACTTGGCTTCAAAAAGCCAGTTTTCACTGTCTGTCTCTTCCGACTCGGCAGCCATACTCATGGCTATGATCTCTAAATCAGAGGAATGGGGTACAGGACTGGGACGAAGAACATTTCCCTGCTTCGTAACCAACTCTTTGGAGAATTGCTTACATATCTCCAGAAACTTAACGAATTTTTATATAAGTTGCGCATAGAGAGACTATATAACTCAAAGATTTGATGCCATAAGTCACTAAAAATCTGATATATGTACAACTTTATACTATACATTATTCAATCTTTTAATTCCGCCAACGGGTTCAAAGCTACAGTTGACTTTATGTTCCAAACAATACTCTCTGAAGGAATAGGATTGTTGACCTGTAGCACATAATTTTTTAAAGCAGAGAAAACTGCCTGTAGTATTCTACTCTTTCCATATCATAAAATTTATATGGCAAAGTTAGATTTACTACAGGCAGATTACAATACGCTATCGCGGAAGGTAGTGCTTCCCATATTTCCTGTATGTTGTTTGTTCTTTTTTGTCTTTGAATAACAAGACGGTACGGTTTTCCTTTCTATTTCTCAACGACTATGGAGTTCAGTTCGTATTCTATTCCGTTGATCTCCTCCATCTTCTGAGAATGAACATGTCGTCATAAAAAGCGGAATATCTGTTGGCGCGTATATAGAAATACTTGCAATGCGCCTTGACCGTGTCTACAATTTCCTCCGAGCAGGAGCCGCAATCCATACGCATGCTATCAACATGGATGCCGTTTTCTTCAAACCTTGAAAATATTCTTTCAAGCGTATCCTGCTGATGGAAATGGGCATTGCCGTTACGATTCTCATTGCTGACAATATGATCACCGATAACCGCCACTGCGGGACTGTATCCCGTAAACTTCTTCATTCATCTTATCGGATGTATTGAAATCGTATGACTTCCCTGAGACAGGAGACGTATAGGTTATGTTTGAGGTAGTCAACTATTTTATGGCACGTATAATCGTATAGCACTGCATATGCTGAGTCTGGAATGGCAGGAAAGATGCCTCATAAGATGTGTGGAGACATCCTCAATGCAAGAACCACCGCAGAAGTACACACACATAAGAGAACGGAATATTTCACTGTACTGATAACCGATGGTTCGGCTTCGCAAGCCTAATGTCGAATCAACCACATTGGATAAAAGAGCATCAAATTGCTCCATGATTGAAAATATTCCGCCAAAAGGGGTGATTTTCTCCGATTTTATTTGTACTTTAGCCATGTCAGATGAAGATTTATTTGATTTTTATTTGCAACATTAAGTTAAGTGAATCTTCTGACATGACAAAGTACTTGGCAATATATTATTACTCAGCACTTTAAATTATTTTTTTAGAAAGAAGTTGCGGAATTAAGGGTTATTAAATATTGTTTGAAATTTTGGCATATGAGAGACGTAAAGAAAATTAATTTAACTTACTGGGGAGTTGCTATAGGTGTTCTTATTACATCTTTCTTGATAGATATTCCCGAAAAAAAAATGAATATTTCATTACTTGAAATAGAAGCTTTGGCTAATAGTGAGTTCTCTGATGGCCCTTGTAGTGAATATTTGATGGATGTGAAGTATGGAGATCTGACCGATGGAGGGAATAAAGTTATTTTTACTTATGGTTGTGCGGGAAATTCTTCTGGAGTTTGTCGTAAGGGTAAGGTTGTAGAATATTATGGTCTTTACGGACAATATATAGGTGAGGATGATCAAAGGATTTCCACAACATGTGAATAACTTATGAGAAGCATAAAGTCAGATTTCTTGTGGATTATGCTTGTTGCAAGCATAATCCTATTGGTTGGTTGTTATGGCAAATCTGAACAGGTTGACACAGCTACCTATTGTGTTAATATAGATTCTGTGGAAGTAGTGGATACACTTCCAATGTCTTCCTTGTTTAAAAGCGGAAAGATTGTTTGTTT
>NZ_EQ973633.1:16212-17198 GCF_000157915.1 Phocaeicola coprophilus DSM 18228 = JCM 13818
TTGGCAGCAAGGTGGACTTTGGAAGCATGAATCTACAATATGCAGGAAGTGACGGAAAAGGAGTTTATTTTTTCCTTCCTCCTGGTGATATAGACAGTATGAGTAATCAATTATGGAATTCCCCCCCATTCAGTCGGCTGCATGTAGCTGACAATGCTTTTAACGGAGCTGTATTTTATTATGAGTTCAAATGATAGTCTAAAAATGATTGCATTCTTGCTTATTTTGGTTTTGACAGGATGCTACAGGACGAATAAGGTAGAAGGTAGTTATATAAGATATAATGATCATTTGCTGGAAAATCTAGAGTATATACCTTTTGTTCTTTCCAATATGAAAAGAAATAATGATATGGAAAAAAAGTTGGTATATAGGTATTCTGATGCTATATGTGAAAAATGTGTGAGTGAAGATTTGGAACTGCTTGATTCCTTTCAGAATGTAATAGGAAGAAATCATGTTTTTATATATACATCTTTTCCGGAAAATAGGAATAACAAATTGAGATTAAGAAGTGAACTTTCTGGTTTTACATATAAGAATGATGCGGATGTATCTGATATGCCAATAGATAAAATAACCGGAACTCCTAAAAGATATTTTGTTTTTTATCCTACAAATCATCAGCCTATAATATATTTTCCATTAAGGGGAAATAAAAACCTTACATTTGATTATTTTAATTTGGTACGATCATATTTATTGGAGAATTGTGAGTAATGTAGTTCGATCTCTTTTGGATACTATCTGTAAATTCATTCGATGGATAGGGACATCCAGTAAATAGTGTAAAATTATTCAACTAATTCATATACAAAGTGTTGTGAATTAGTTGATTTTTGTATCTTTAAGTACTCCTCCGAAAATAAAGGTTAGACGGCCAAAACGGGGGAAATTCTCCAACAAAGATATGGATAAGATACAAAATATTTCAGAAATTCACCCAACTTTAGGCTTTACAGAATTTGATATTATAGAAAAATATT
>NZ_EQ973633.1:18198-32741 GCF_000157915.1 Phocaeicola coprophilus DSM 18228 = JCM 13818
AGATATTCATTTTTTAGATATACCAGAATTCTCTATCTTTGCATAGGCATAAGTTTATCAGACAAACATTTCTTAAGAATTTTATATTTATGTATACCAATAAGGAAATATGGAATGTGACATATCCCATATTCTTGGGGCTTTTGGCACAAAATGTAATCAATGTAACGGATACGGCTTTTCTGGGGCATGTCGGTGAAGTGGCACTGGGAGCTGCAGCTATGGGAGGATTGCTTTATATTTGTGTCTATACAGTTGCTTTTGGTTTCAGTGTCGGATCGCAGATTTTGATAGCCCGCCGGAATGGAGAAGGAAACTTCCGGGCTGTGGGACCGATTATGTGGCAAGGTTCGGCCTTTAGTTTGGGTATGGCCGTTGCTTTGCTGATACTTATGTATGGGTTTGCTGAGCCTTTGATAAGGATGCTGATTACTTCGGATGCCATATTTACGGCAACTTATGAATTTTTTGTCTGGCGTATCTGGGGATTCCTTTTTGCATTTGTCAATGTCATGTTCCGGGGGCTTTATATTGGAATTACACGGACAAAGGTGTTGACAATGAATGCCATCGTGATGGCTCTGGTCAATGTGTTTCTGGATTATGTGCTGGTCTTCGGTGAATTAGGTTTTCCGGAAATGGGAGTACGGGGGGCAGCTTTGGCTTCGGTAATAGCAGAGGCTTCCTCACTGGTGTTTTATCTGGTTTATACGTATTGGAAGGTTGATCTGAAGAAATACGGATTGAATCATTTTGGACGTTTCAATCCGGAAATGGTATTACGGATTTTGCGTATATCCTGTTTTACAATGGTACAGTATTTTTTGGCTATGGCCATTTGGTTCGTTTTCTTTATGGCTTTGGAGCGGCTGGGACAGAGACAGCTGGCGATTGCGAATATTGTGCGGAGCGTTTACGTTGTTTTATTGATTCCCGTACAGGCTCTTTCTACCACCGCCAATACGCTGGTGAGTAATCTGATCGGTTCGGGAGGAGTATTGAAGGTTGTCGGGTTGTTACATCGCATTGCCCGGATGTCTTTTCTGATTATGATTGTATGTGTGATCCTCTGTCTGCTTTTCCCTCAGGCCATTCTTTCAGTCTATACCAGTGAGGCTGCTCTGGTCATGGAGTCTGTTCCTGCATTGAATGTAGTGTGCGGTGCCATGCTGATTGCGGCTGTGGCTAATGTATATTTTAATGGAATCTCCGGAACAGGAAATACGCAGGCGGCCCTGGTGCTTGAGATAGGAGTGCAGGTCTTTTATGCTCTTTATGTGGTCGTTGTAGGAATGATACTTAGGGCTCCGGTGCACATTTGTTTTACAACGGAAGTGATTTATTATATGCTGATGTTAGGTTTCAGTTTATTGTATCTGAAAAAGGCCCGATGGCAAAACAAGAAGATTTAAGGTATTGAGTGTTATATTGTAAAAATGGAAAAGATTTGTTGGAAGGGACATGCTTCGATGTTCGGAGCAAATGTTATGTGGGGACTGATGTCTCCGATTTCTAAGTTTATAATGGTTGGTGGAGCTGTAACTCCATTGGTTGTCACCGATCTGCGTATTGGAGGTGCAATGGTGCTGTTTTGGATTGCTTCCTTTTTTCAGAAGCCGGAACATGTGAATCATAAGGATCTGGCAAGTTTGTTCGTTGCTTCCCTTCTGGCCATTGTGTTTAATCAGGGATGTTTTATCTTCGGAGTGAGCTTGAGCTCTCCGGGAGATGCTTCAATCATTACAACCAGCATGCCGCTCTGGGCCATGGTGCTGGCAGCTGTCATTTTAAAGGAACCGATCACGGGAAAGAAAGTGCTGGGAATTGCGGCTGGAGCCGGTGGAGCTTTGTTGCTGATTTTAGGAAGCGGACAAGGTGTTCAGTCGTCTGTTGGAAATGAGGATACAGCTATTTGGGGTGATTTGCTGGTTATGCTGGCTCAATGTTGTTATGCGCTGTACATTGTTCTGTATAAGGATTTTGTAAATAAGTATTCATTGGTAACCATTATGAAATGGATGTTTACTTATGCCTTTATTTGTACATTGCCTTTCTCTGCCAGTGATCTGATGAAAGTGAATTGGGCTGGTTTGCAATGGACGGAGATCGGGGGACTGGCTTTTATTGTGATCGGTGCCACTTTTATCAGTTATATGCTGGTTGTCGTGGGGCAGAAGAATCTTCGGCCGACCGTAGCCGGAATGTACAATTACATCCAGCCGCTTGTTGCTTGCATCGTAGCCATTTGCTGGGGAATGGATTCCTTTAATCTGGTGAAGGGGATTGCCGTTGTATTGATTTTCGGTGGAGTATATCTGGTGACTGCCAGTCGCAGCCGGAAGGAAATGGAAGCCTACGAAGCAGAGCGTCAGGCTTCCGGAAAATAAAGAGCTTTTCGGATAGAGATTGTCATTCTTCTGAAATTTATTCGATTATTCCAGTTATTTTCCGTATTTTTGCACCCCGTGCGATAAAATGCATTGTTACAAGTAAATAAATAATAAAGCAAAGATATATGTTCGATAATTTAAGTGAAAGACTTGAGCGGTCATTCAAGATATTGAAAGGTGAAGGAAAGATCACTGAAATCAATGTTGCAGAGACCCTGAAAGATGTACGTCGTGCTTTGTTGGATGCCGACGTGAACTATAAAGTGGCAAAGAACTTCACGGATACAGTGAAGGAGAAGGCTTTGGGACAAAATGTATTGACAGCCGTAAAGCCTAGCCAGTTGATGGTAAAGATTGTACATGATGAGCTGACCAAGCTGATGGGTGGTGATACGGCTGAAATCGAATTGAAGAATCGTCCGGCTGTTATCCTGATGTCAGGTCTGCAAGGTTCCGGTAAGACTACATTCTCCGGAAAGCTGGCTCGCATGCTGAAGATGAAAAAGAACCGTAAGCCTTTGCTGGTTGCTTGTGACGTTTATCGTCCGGCTGCAATCGAGCAGTTGAAGGTGTTGGGACAGCAGGTTGAAGTACCTGTATATAGCGAACCGGAAAGCAAGAATCCTGTACAGATTGCATTGAATGCCATTCAGGAAGCAAAGGCAAAAGGATATGATCTGGTTATTGTCGATACAGCAGGTCGTCTGGCTATCGATGAACAGATGATGAATGAGATTGAAGCGATTAAGAATGCTATCAATCCGGATGAAACATTGTTTGTCGTTGATGCGATGACCGGACAGGATGCCGTGAATACGGCACGTGAATTCAATGAACGTCTGGACTTCAATGGTGTAGTACTGACGAAGTTGGATGGTGATACACGTGGTGGTGCGGCTTTGTCTATCCGTACAGTGGTAAACAAACCGATTAAATTTGTCGGTACCGGTGAAAAACTGGATGCAGTAGATCAGTTCCATCCGGCTCGTATGGCTGACCGTATATTGGGAATGGGTGATATCGTATCTTTGGTAGAACGTGCTCAGGAACAATACGATGAAGAGGAAGCAAAGCGCTTGCAGAAGAAAATCCAGAAGAATCAGTTTGACTTCAATGACTTCCTGACTCAGATTCAGCAAATCAAGAAGATGGGTAACCTGAAGGAACTGGCTTCCATGATTCCGGGTGTAGGTAAAGCCATCAAGGATATTGATATTGATGATAATGCCTTCAAGAGCATCGAAGCAATTATTTATTCCATGACACCGCAGGAACGTACTCATCCTGAAATTCTGAACGGCAGCCGTCGTACACGTATCGCTAAAGGTAGCGGAACGAATATTCAGGAAGTAAACCGTTTGCTGAAACAGTTTGATCAGACCCGTAAAATGATGAAGATGGTGACTGGCAGCAAAATGGCTGGCATGATGCAGAAAATGCAGAAGATGAAAAAATAAATGTTCATTGGCTGAACTTATCAATCAGGCACGAAATGCGTAGGATCGCATTTTCGTGCCTGATTTCTTTTATTATTCCTGATACAGCAGATATTTCTTTCGGATGTCTTTGTACTTTTCCAGGGCGGGTTGCCAGGACTGCCTGATTTCTTTTTCTGTTTTACCTTGCAGGATATCCCGTCGCACCTGATCTGTTCCCATCAATAAATCAAACCAGCGAGGGCGGGTGAAAAATTCTTTTTCAGCATTAAAGGTTTTATCTTTAGCAGCTTTGGCCCGATAAAGCCGGTAAAATTCCAGTATGTATTTGAGAGAGAATCCCTGAGGCAGGTCGCGTTCGGCTTCTTCAGGAAGGGTTCCGTTGGTTGTTGTTCGGGAAGTGTGAGCCCCAGATGCTGGCGTTGCTGTCTGATCCCGGAAATCAACTCCGTAACAGATGCGGTCCTTGTGGAGCGGGTTCTTGTCGAAACCTTCTAGAGAACAGGGTGTGAACTGGAAGCTGAAGGCATTGGTATATGGACTTCCTATCACCTGAAAAGGATATTCTGTTCCACGTCCGATACTGACGGATGTTCCTTCAAAAGGACAGAGAGACGGGTATAAGGCAATGGCACGGTCGTTGGGCAGATTGGGAGACGGTTTGACAGGAAGTGAATAGGGCTGTCCGTGTTTCCAGCCTTTCACTGGGATAACGGTCAGTTGGCAGGACAGATTCTTTCCCAGCCATCCTTCTCCATTGATCATTTGGGCTAATTCGCCGACGGTACATCCATGAAGAACCGGAACGGGCAGCATTCCGACGAAACTTTTCCAGTTGGGGCGCAATACCGGTCCGTCTACGTAGTCACAGGGATTCGGGCGGTCCAGGACAATGACTTCCTTTTCTTGTTCTGCACAGGCTTGCATGACATAGTAGAGTGTACTGATATAGGTGTAGAAACGGGCTCCTACATCTTGAATGTCGAATACCATTACATCCAGATCTTGCAATTGTTCCGGTAACGGCTTTTTGTTTTTGCCATAAAGTGATATAATGGGAAGTCCGGTGCGGATATCTTTTCCGTCCCGGATGGTTTCTCCTGCGTCAGCGGTTCCCCGGAAGCCATGTTCCGGAGCAAAAATCCGAATGAGTTTTACCTGTGTATTTAAGGCATCCAGCAAGGGAGTTGTTCCGCATCGGGAAGTCTGATTGATCACTAAACCGGTCCGTTTGTTTTTTAATAAAGGGAGCAGAATGTCTAATTGGTCAGCTCCATTCCGAATCTGGGGATTCACAGCCAGGACGGGAGAGAGGAAGATTAACAGTTCGCAAAGGAATAATGTGATATATTTCATCATGTCTTAGATTATTTTTGTAGTTTTGTAGATTGCAAATATAAACATAAAAAATTATGAATCCTTTAGCTTTAATAGACAAATATTATCCGGAAGAGAATGAATTGAAACATATTTTGCTGACACATAGCCGTTCGGTAGCGGACAAGGCTCTGGCAATGGCCCGCAATCATCCGGAACTGAATCTGGATCTGGTTTTTGTAGAGGAAGCAGCCATGTTGCATGATATAGGAATTTTCAGGACGGATACGGATGGAATTCATTGTTTTGGCACGTATCCTTATATTTGTCATGGATATCTGGGATCAGAACTTGTGGCTGCTGAAGGTTTTCCGAAACATGCTCTGGTGTGCGAACGTCATACGGGAGCCGGTCTTTCCCTGCAAAGTATTCTGGAACAGAATTTACCGGTTCCGCATCGTGAGATGGTGCCGCTCAGTCTGGAAGAACAGATTATTTGTTTTGCTGATAAATTCTTTTCCAAAACGAAACTAGATCGGGAGAAGAGTGTGGAAAAAGCACGGAACAGTATTGCCAAGTATGGTGAAGAAGGATTGATCCGCTTTGATCATTGGTGTGAACTCTTTTTATAGTCTTAAAATTGCATTAAAAGTTAAGGCTTTCGCATGAATTTGCGACAGATTATTTACCTTTGCACCGCAATTGCGTAAAAAACAACTGAATGACGTCATTTAAAAGAACTACATATTCACTGATATTGCTGTTTGTGGTGGGCTTTTTCTGCTCATTTTATGCTGAGGCCCAGCGCGTAAGAGGGAAGCGGCAACGGGGAAATCCGGAAACAGCCGAACGGATGGATTCTGTACAGGGAGACTCTCTGTATGCAGACAGTCTGGCTCTTGCCGATACAACCCGGAAAAAGAAGGAGCCTCTGGATGCTCCTGTCCAGTATGAGGCAGCAGATTCAATCGTCTTTACGCAGGGAGGTTATGCTCATTTGTTTGGTGATGGTAAGGTGAACTATCAGAATATAGAACTGACTTCCGCCTTGATTACCATGAACATGGACAGCAGTACGGTATATGCACGTGGTATTGCCGATACGACAGGTGTGGAATCAGGAACTCCGGTCTTTAAAGACGGTGAGACTCCTTATGAGTCAAAGGTGATGCGATATAACTTCAAGACGAAGAAGGGTTTTATCAACAGCATTGTAACTCAGCAGGGGGAAGGTTATGTAACCAGCCAGGATGCCAAGAAAAATGAAGATGATGTCATTTTCATGCGTAACGGAATGTACACGACATGCGACAATCATGAGCATCCGCATTTTTATCTGAGACTTTCACAGGCCAAAGTACGCCCGAAGAAGAATGTGGTCTTCGGACCGGCGCAGCTGGTGGTGGAAGATGTGCCTTTGCCTATTGCCGTGCCTTTTGGCTTTTTCCCGTTTAACAGCAGTTATTCGTCCGGATTCATTATGCCGACTTATGGAGACGAATTGAACCGTGGTTTCTACCTGCGAGACGGAGGATATTATTTTGCCATCAGTGACCGGATGGATTTGAAACTGCTGGGTGAAATCTTTACGAAAGGTTCGTGGGGAGTGTCGGCTGCTTCTAATTACAACAAGCGCTACAGGTTCAGCGGTAATTTCAATTTCAGTTATCTGGTGACAAAGACCGGTGAAAAGAATATGCCGGACTATTCGGTATCCAAGGACTTTAAGTTACAGTGGAGCCACCGGCAGGATGCCAAGGCTAATCCGAACAGTTCTTTCTCTGCCAGTGTAAACTTTGCGACCAGTAGTTATGACCGCTCGAATCTTTCCAGCTTGTATGATCCGAACCAGTATTCTCAGAATACGAAAGCTTCCAGTGTCAGTTATTCACGCAGTTTTCCTTCTATTGGTTTGAATATCTCGAGTACATTCAATGTGACGCAAAATACCCGTGACTCATCCATGACGATGACATTGCCTGATTTGAATATTTCGTTAAACCGTATTTATCCGTTCAAGCGTAAAAAGTCAGTTGGAGACCAGCGCTGGTATGAAAAGATTTCTTTCCAGTATACTGGTAGTTTGACCAATTCAATCAGTACGAAGGATAATTTGCTGTTTAAAACTCCGCTGAACCAGTGGGATAACGGTATGCAGCATAAGATTCCGGTAACGGCAACTTTCTCTTTATTCAAGTATATTAATATTGTACCTTCGTTCAATTATACCGAACGCTGGTATTTGCGGAAAGTAAAACAGAGTTATGATCCTGCTTCAACGGCAAGCGGACATGTGCGAAGAGATACCATCAACGGCTTTAATCGTGTCTATGATTACAATATGTCCGTGCAGATGAATACGAAACTGTATGGTATGTACAAGCCGTTGTTTATGAAGAGCAAGGAGCTGCAGATCCGTCATGTGTTCACTCCGACGGTAAGCTATACTTATACTCCGAACTTCGGTGCTTCACGTTACGGCTATTATGATACCTATACCTATACGGATGAATATGGTGAAGTCCGTACGGTACAGTATTCCCTGTATGAAGGAGCGGCCTATGGAACTCCGGGTAAGGCGATGTCGCAGAATATCAGTTTCTCGATTGACAACAATGTGGAAATGAAGATGCGTTCAGACAAGGATAGTACTGGATATAAGAAAGTGAGTCTGATAGACCAGCTGGGAGCTAACTTGTCGTATGATATGGCCAATAAGAAATGGAGTGACTTGCAGATGAATTTGCGTCTGAAGTTCCCCTACAACTATACTTTCAACATGAATGCTTCGTTTGCCACTTATGCCTATCAGTTCGATAAGAGTGGAAATATCGTGGTCGGTGACCGGACGGAATGGTCTTACGGCCGGTTCGGACGTTTCCAGGGATATAGCGGATCATTCTCTTATACGTTGAACAATGATACTTTCAAGAAGTTGTTTGGCAAGAAAGAAGATAAAGAAGATAAGAATAAGGAAAATCCGGAAGAAGGTGAAGAGAAAGAAGACGGCACAACGGATCAGCAGAAGACCAATTCCAACATGCGTAAAACGGAAGCTGCTTCGATGGATTCGGACGGATATCTGGCCTTTAAGTTTCCATGGAGTTTAAGTTTGAGCTATAGCTACAGTATCCGTGAGAATCAGGATAAGGAAAAGTTCAATATCAAGAAGATGCGTTATCCGTATAAGCTGACTCATTCGTTGAATATTTCCGGAAACTTCAAGATCGGAAGCCGGTGGAATATGAGTTACTCAAGCGGTTACGACTTTACTTCGAAAGAAATGTCTATGACGACGTTGAATATTACCCGTGACTTGCACTGCTTTAATATGAGTTGTGGTTTGGTCTTCGGGCCGTTTACTTCATATAATTTCTCTATCCGGGCAAATTCCAGTATGCTGCGCGATGCTTTGAAGTGGGATCAGCGAAGCAATACGGGTAGTTCCGTTACCTGGTATTAATTGTAGACAGACTGAAACAAATCGCCTCCGTCCTGTTGGGTTATCAGATCAGGACGGAGGCGATTTGTTTTGGGAAGACCGGTGTTACCATACGATGGGTGTTTCCCCATGCTGTATCAGGTATTCGTTGGCACGGCTGAAATGCCGGTTGCCGAAGAAGCCGTTGTAAGCTGAAAGAGGAGAGGGGTGGACAGATGTCAGTACCAGGTGTTTGTTCCGGTCAATGAAAGCACCTTTCTTTTGTGCATATGATCCCCACAGGATGAAGACCAGGTGTTTCCGCTTTTCTGCAAGTGCCCGGATGGCTGCATCCGTGAATTCTTCCCATCCCTTGCGCTGATGTGAGCCGGCCTGATGAGCTCTTACTGTCAGTGTAGCATTGAGCATCAGGACTCCCTGTTCGGCCCATCGGGTCAGATTTCCGGTAGCCGGAATAGGGGTTCCCAGATCATCGTGGATTTCTTTGAATATGTTTTGCAGGGAGGGCGGAAAAGGAACACCGTCATTCACGGAGAAACAGAGACCATGAGCCTGTCCCGGACCGTGATAAGGATCCTGTCCGATGATAACGACTTTTACTTTATTGTAAGGACAAAGATTAAAAGCGTTGAATATCAGTTTGCCTGGAGGATATACCGTGGTTGTCTGGTATTCCTGTCTTACGAAATCAGTCAACCGGATAAAATAATCCTTTTCGAATTCGGGGGCAAGTACTTCTTTCCAGGTTTCTTCTATTTGTACATTCATAATTGATCGGCTTACAGGAGTTAAATTAAAGGCATATTCAGGCGGCTGCATTCCTGCCGCATGTCTTCCGGCCAGATGCTGGCTTGTATTTCTCCGATATGTGCTTTTTTCAGGTAGAGCATACACAGTCTGGACTGCCCGATACCGCCGCCAATGCTCAGCGGAAGAGAACCTTCCAGCAGACGACGATGGAAGTACAGTTTTTCGCGTTCTTCTTTTCCTGTCAGTTCCAGCTGTTTCAGCATGGCTTCCTTGTTGACACGGATACCCATGGATGAGAGTTCCATGGCACGGTCGAGCACGTCATTCCATACCAGCAAGTCCCCGTTGAGACCGGCCAGTCCGGTTTTCGGATCAATGGTCGACCAGTCATCATAGTCCGGTGCGCGCAGATCATGGGGCTGTCCGTTGCTCAGTTTGCCACCAATTCCGATGATGAAGACTGCCCCGTAATGTTGGGTGATCAGGCTTT
Source organism: Phocaeicola coprophilus DSM 18228 = JCM 13818 (assembly GCF_000157915.1). Lineage (GTDB taxonomy): Bacteria > Bacteroidota > Bacteroidia > Bacteroidales > Bacteroidaceae > Phocaeicola > Phocaeicola coprophilus. The sequence continues at coordinate 28,024 of NZ_EQ973633.1, forward strand.
CCCGTTCTTTGGGAGTTTTGTCGGGATACATTTGGAGGAGCTCTTCGGCGTGGATAAAATGGATGTCATTGGCCAGGAAAGGAGTGATCTGCGGATACATTTCGCAAACCATGTATTCCGTGCGTCGCATTGCCGCATAGATACGTGTAACGATGTTTTTCAGGAAATCCATGTTCCGTTGTTCGGGAGTGATGACCCGTTCCCAATCCCATTGATCCACGTAAAGTGAATGCAGGTTGCCCAGTTCTTCATCAGCCCGGATCGCATTCATGTCGGTGTAGATTCCGTATCCGGGTTCAATGTTATAATCAGCTAAAGTAACTCTTTTCCATTTGGCGAGTGAGTGCACGACTTCAGCACGCTGGTCGCCCAGATCCTTGATGGGAAAGGAAACGGCACGTTCCACACCATTCAGGTCGTCGTTGATACCCATACCTGTCAGGACAAATAAAGGTGCCGTGACACGGCGCAAACGGAGTTCGGAGGACAGATTTTGCTGGAAGAACTCTTTGATCTGCTTAATACCCAGCTCAGTCTGTTTCATGTCGAGCAGTTGCTGATAGTGTGTAGGTTTTATAAGGTAACTCATAGTTTTTTAATATTAATGGATAATCGTTGGCAAAGATAGGTATATTTTGTAAATATGCAATTAATTTTTATGTAAAGTAGTCAATTTGATTTCTTTTTCTTTTGTTTATTGAAAGTTTTGATAGTTTTGTCTGTTGGGGTAAAGAAAAGATTTTGTAATTTTTTAGCCGATTCATTAGGAAGAAAGCTAAGGAAATTGTATTTTTGCTGCGCATTTGAGGAATGCACCCGTAGTTCAATGGATAGAATAATGGATTCCGGTTCCATCGATTGGGGTTCGACTCCCCACGGGTGTACTATCATAAGGACATTTTAATGCAAAAACCCGCTAAAACGGCAATTTTAGCGGGTTTTTCTGTATCCTTACAGAAACGCTCCGAAATATCTTTACATAAAATTCGGTGCTTTAATCGGTGCCAATCCTTCTTTCCACAGATTCAAGTTTGAACCTTTAAACAAATAGAACATGAATCAGAGAAAGAAAACCATTTCTACTCTCTTTTGGGTACGGAAGAGTAGAGCAAATGGAGGAAAAGCACCCTTATTCTGTAGGGTTACTATTTGCGGGCAAAGATATGAAATGCCCCTGAATTTGGCAATAGATCCTAAGTTATGGAACGCTAAATTACAGCTTTGCACCGGGAAGAATCCGGCTGCTAAAGACATTAACCGGATCATCCGCGAACAGACTGACGTGGTTAACGCAGCCATTGATAAACTGCAGGCTAAAGGATATCCGCTTTCCATTGAAAACTTCAAACTCATTTATCGGGCTGTCGATAACGATTTCTCAACCATCGACAAGCTCTTTGATTACTTCCTCGCAACAGGAGGCAACAAACTGCGTCCCTCTACACTCAAAAGCTACACGGCCACACGAAGACATCTGGCAGCTTTCGTCATGTTGAGATACCACATTTCCGATTTCGACATTACGGCCATCGACCGAAATTTCGTGAACGAATTCTATGCTTACCTGCAGGGATATCTCAGACAGGACAACAAAAGACAATGCACCGAGAACGGAGCACTTAAACACATGCAGCGCTTCCGCAAACTCCTTGACATGGCCTGCTCAAACGAGTGGATAGCTAGAAACCCAGCCGACGGCATGCACTGGGAAAAACGGAAAACTGAACGAGGATTCCTTACCGAAGAAGAACTCAAACGAATCGCCGATGCCCAGCTTACGCCAGCACTCTCTGTTCTTCGCGACATCTTCCTTTTCTCTGTTTACACGGGTACCAGCTTCGTGGATATGACTATGCTCACCGATAACAATATCGTTGTCGGAATAGACCATAGCCTCTGGCTCAATTTTAACCGGACCAAAACCGGACAACGATGCTCAATCCCATTGCTCGAACCTGCACTCAGAATCCTTGATAGGTACGAAAACTACAGGAGAGCCTCACCGCAAGCCAGACTTTTTCCGGTACCCACCAATCAGGTTACAAACAGAGACCTCAAGATCATCGCACGCGCCGCTCATGTTGACAAGAACATTACATTCCATGTCGCACGCCATACCTTCGCAACGACTATCACGCTTTCAAACGGAATACCGCTCGAAACTGTCTCCAGAATGTTGGGACACGCCAGCATTGCAACCACGCAGATCTACGCCAAAATCGTCGACAAGAAAGTACTCGACGACATGGCGCAGCTCAGGAACCGATACGCAACTGAAAATGTATGCTTGAAACAGAAATCTAACAAATAATTATTCAGAATATGGCTACTAAGAAACTTACACTCATTACGCCCGATATGCCCATCACAATACCCGAACACGTTGAAGAAACCTATATACGTTCAGCACAAGTTTGCAAGATGTTCAATATCAGCGAAAGCCAGCTTAAAAAACTTCGGGCTGACGGAACAATCCCAGCCTACAAACTGGGGAAAACATACCTCTACAAACCCGAAGAAATCATTGCAGAACTCAAGAAAGTAATACCTTAAAAACTGATACCATGACAAAAAAAGGACTAACATACTATCAGGCCGATACCGACCGATTTCAGGATATCCGCATCAAAAGACTCAAAAAACGATACGGATGCGAAGGATATGCCGTATTTCAATATGTGCAAAACGAGATCTACAGAGTCGAAGGATCTTTTATCTGCTTCGATGAAGATCAGGCTTTCGATTGTGCAGAATACTGGAACATCAGCGAAGAACTGGTCATTGACATTGTTGACTATTGTGCCGAAATAAACCTTTTCGACAGAAACTTCTGGACTTCCAGAAGAATCCTGACCAGTCAGGCAATACAGCAGAGATACATCGAAATATGCAGACGCGCAAAAAAACGTATTGCAGTCCCGGATGATATCACGCTCATTGCGGAAAAAGCAGTAGAAATGCCGAAGCCTGCAACAATAACCGCACAAACCGCTGAAATACAGCAACCGCAGAACTCCGCGGAATTCCGCGGAAATCCGCAGACTTCCGACGGAATTTCCGACAAAGAAAAGAAAAATAAAATAAATCCCCCCTCTGACTCCCCCCAAAGGGGCGAAACACAGAGGAGGAATGTTCAAAATCTTCTCTCTGGACTGAACCGAAAGTTTGACGCTACCTGCCAGCATAGCCAGCTCGATGAACGAGGAAAGACCCCCATACCCCCGGAACTCGACAACGGAAAAGGACGCAACCCTGACGGACTCATGTACAACCTCGAGAAATACCACGTGCCCCGCCACGAAGCCGAGGAAATACTCATGCTCACACGTTACGGAGAAATCGGACACCCCATCTGGGCACTCTTTCAGGAAATCGACCGAAGCCGGGGAAAGATAACCATGCCCGGACGATTCCTGCTTTCAAGACTCCGCCCATCATAGCCTGATGCCCTCGGTCTGCCCTCACGGGCAGCAATTTTTTTCCCATTCCGTCACAAAGTTAGAGCCGGACCTATGGGGATTCAGATACCGTCCTTCGGACTATTTTGGCAAAAATCTTCCTTTTTCCGTGCCGGAAAAAGAGTATTCCCGCCAAAATTCCCTGATCCCCGTCGGCTCCGCCTCTAGTCTCTTTGTTGTGGAAAAGGAAAAAAATTGGAGGGCTGTGCAGGCGGCGTTCGCAACATGGCATATCTGTCCGGACGCATTTTAGGAAAATGATAGCGAATAACATTCCAGGAGCAATCCGGAAGAAGCAAAAATGATAGCACACCGCCGAAGGATCCGGCCATCATGAGCCGGAACCCGAAAGCGGCATGATAGCAAAACAAACAATCAATACCACACATGGAACCCAAGAAATCAACCCTTACGCTCCGGCTGGATGAAGAAACAACAGCACTGATCGAGCAACTCAAGCAGAAAACTGGACGAACCACCGCCAGCGACCTCGTGCGATATCTCATACACAACTGGGACCGGATGCAGACCTCATACACGGAAGCCCTGAAGATACACACAGAAGAAGCCCGGAAACTGGCCGAAATGCAACAGGCTTTTACACGATACGTCGAGGCATACGAACGGATGAAATCCATCTGCCTGCGCGAATGATAGCAAAATCAATTCCTGCAGAACCGAAGCTGCGCGAAAAATGATAGCAGGTTACGCATCAGGAAAGATCCAGGAAAAAACGAAAAGATAGCAGATAACTGGTACGTACCTGGTACGATCCTGACGGGAATGATAGCAAAATCCCTCGTACCTCGCCCCATCAGCACAGGATCCGGAGATTCATGAATAAAATGTGATAGCAGAAGAAGGGAAGGGGAGAGTGACTACCGCTCCGCACCGGGCGCGCCCCGGCTCTTCCGGCCTCCGCTTCATTCCGCTCCGCTCCCTTGCGCTCCGTCCTCCTTCAGCCCAGCCGCCCCCTCGGCAGGTACCGCTTCCGGAGGAAAGCTCGGCCGTCTGGTGGGGCACTGGTACTGCAGCAACAACAGCCCGTGCAGCCTTCCTCGCTCCCTCGCAGGCTCGGTCGACTTGGGCGGCAGCACTACTCCCCGGTTTAAGCGGTGCTCGTCTTCCGCCGGGGGCTCTGATCTTCCGCAGTGTCGCAAGGGTGCTTCGCATCCCCTGCCATAATCTCCTGAGCTCGCTACGCTCGTGCGGTATTTTGGCAGGGGCAAACCCTTGCGCCAATGCTCCAGCCGCCCCCTC
>NZ_EQ973633.1:33190-39361 GCF_000157915.1 Phocaeicola coprophilus DSM 18228 = JCM 13818
TCCGCCGGACGCGCTCCGCGCGCCGCTGACGCATCGGCGGCTCCGCCGCCTCGCGCACTGAGATCCTGATCCGGTATCTGCATTTAACTAGATCCTTTAAAGCCCGGAAAGAACAAAACGCACAGATTTTCACTATATTTACGGAAACAATCTCAAAACCTTAAGCTATGTCCGAACACACAAACAACAGCCACTTTGTCCACCGATCCTACGGACTCAAGGAACTCGCAACACTCTATTTCCCGAACATCGCTCCGGCTTCAGCATCCACCCGCCTCAAGCATTGGATTATGACAACCCCTGCACTCCTGAACAGGCTTATACAGGCAAGTTACCGCCCGAACGCACGCATCCTCTCTCCGCGGCAAGTTGATATCATCCTCGACGAATTCGGAGAACCCTGAGAACTGAAACAACCCGGAAACCACAACACCCATCTGATACCATGAGAAAGATAAACCTGATTGTCATCCATTGTACAGCATCCCGCTGCAACTCCCAGCTTACACCTGAAGCACTCGAAGCAGAACACCGCCGACGCGGTTTCGCCTGCTGCGGATATCATTTCTATATCCGGCGATCCGGAGAAGTAAAACCCATGCGACAGATCGCACAGATAGGAGCACACGCCAAAGGATTTAACGCAAATTCCATCGGAATTGCTTATGAAGGTGGACTGGATCCGGACGGAAACCCGGCAGATACCCGGACAGCCGAACAGAGAACCGCACTCATTACACTGCTCAAGCAACTGCATGAACGCTTTCCCGAGGCCCGGATCTGCGGCCACCGCGACCTGTCACCTGACCTCAACGGCAACGGACGCATCGAACCAGCCGAGTACATTAAGCAATGTCCATGCTTCAATGCCGCTCAGGAATACGCATACATAACAGCATACAACGGACACAAACCGCAGCAAACACCGCCAAACCTTGCCCACCTCGCCGAGCCGTTTTCAGATCAACTACCTTTGTCTCCGAACCAAAACCGAAAGCCTATGAAAAAGATTCTCTCCGGAATTTGGAAAGCATGTAAGTTTATCGCCAAGTTAGTTCCATGGATCCTGTCGCTCCGCGACCAGTCTTCACACCGCTGACACCTGTGCATCATGCTGACGAACGCGCCCCGCCATCCGGCTGAGGCGCGTTTCTTTTGTGCCGTTATCAAATCTTATCAGCACATAATCACACCAAACACCACCCATCCGCAGCAACCGAAGATCCTTCACGCGCACGTACTTATATTTGCAGCACAACCCGAACATTAACCCTTAAAAAACTTACACCATGAGAAAACTTACTTACTCAGTCGTACCGAGAAAAAATCCTGCCGACAAGGGAGCACCCGCCAAGTATTACGCAACTGCCCAGGCACGTGGATATTCATCACTTGAAGAAATCGCCGAAAAAATCAGCCGTTCAACCACTGTGACGCGCGCCGACGTGAAGGCCGTTCTGGCAGCCCTCGAGGACGAAACCATTGATCTCCTGCAGAACGGCGAAATCGTTCAGCTGGGTGATCTGGGAACCTTCCGTGCTTCCATCAGCTCCAAAGGTGCTGAAGTGGCTGAAGAATATAACGTTTCGATGATCAAGGGTGTAAAAGTGATCTTCCGTCCCAGCAAGAAGATCTCAGATGCCATGCAGACCGCATCATTTGAACGTGTAGCACCCAAGAAAGATGCTGAAGAAGCCACCGAAGATGAAGGGGGAGGCATGGGAGTCTGATCTATCTCCTTATAGAACCGGTTTCTGACCATTGAAATCGCGTCCACGGATAAAAAAAACGTGGGCGCGATTTTTTTTATGACTTTCCGGCATTTTGGAAAACCTGACCGCATTTTTTTTCCGGTTTTTTTTCTAGATTTATCAGCCTATTTTCACATTCTTTTCGATTTAAAAGGTAAATGCAATGAAAAATTTGCGTTATAACTAGTGAAATGACTGCTGAGAAACTTTCTCAAAAGCCCTTTAACCATTCCTGTATAACCTAACATTACTCGAAAAAATGATGATTGATAAAATGACAGCTTCTCGCCTGGACTCTTATTTAAGTCGGTTGGCTCCCGAACAAACGATTTCCCTTCACGGATCAGATTACAACATTCGGTGCGGTTTTGAGATTGCCGCCCGGCTGGATTGTGATTACGCAAGACTATACATTCCCCATGAAAACGACACAACCCGAAGCCTGATCTTCATTCGAAAAAAGGATGATGTTCCAGTTCTGATGCTGATCGACGACAGCTATCACGATTTGAAAAGAAAAAAATATCATCCCTTCGCAACAAAAATAACCGAAAATGACGTAATTAATCAAATCTAATTCCTACTTTTGTAAAGACAAAAATAGAACCTTGACTTTGTGGAAAAGGAGGCTGCTGATGAATTTCGGTGCCTAATTCGGTGACATACCATTTTAGAGGTTATTGTAATTTTATGTCTTTTAGGTATATACCTGACTGGATTTATAGTCCCCACGGGTGTACTACTTTGAGAATATTTGATAATGAAGACTCACTAAATCGGCTAATTTAGTGAGTCTTTCTTTTTAAGAGATTAGCCATTAAATCACAGTTGTATGAATTATGCTTTTGAAATCTGTGCCAATTCAGCAGAAAGTTGTGTGGCTGCACAGGAAGGCGGAGCCAACCGCGTAGAATTGTGCGCGGCTATTCCGGAAGGTGGAACAACTCCTTCGTATGGAGAAATCCGTATGGCACGCAAGTTGATTGATATCCGTTTGCATGTGATTATTCGTCCGCGTGGAGGAGATTTCCTTTATTCACCGGTTGAGATTGAAACTATGGAAGAAGATATTTGCATGGCTCGTCAGGCAGGAGCTGACGGAGTGGTGTTTGGTTGTCTGACTCCGGAGGGTGAACTGGATATGCCTGCTATGGAGCGTCTGATGAAGGCGGCAGAAGGAATGGCTGTGACTTTCCATCGGGCTTTTGATTATGTAAAAGATCCGAAGCAGGTATTGGAAACACTGATTCAGCTGGGAGTGGACCGTGTGCTGACTTCCGGACAGCAGCCTGTGGCTATCAAGGGAGCGGCATTGCTGGCTGATCTGGTAAAACAGGCCGACGGACGAATTGTGATAATGCCGGGTTGTGGTGTCAATGAATCGAATATTGCGGAACTGGCCCGTTTGACAGGAGCTTCGGAGTTCCATTTCTCTGCACGTGAGAATAAGGAAAGTCAGATGAAGTTGCGTAATCCTGCCTTGTCGATGGGAGGTACTGATATGGATGAATATATGCATCCGGTAACAACTGCCAAGCGTGTACGCAATACCATACAGGCTTTGAAGTCTTCGCTTTAAGGCTGTCTGAAAAAGCCCGCGGGCTTTTAGCAAAAAGGTTTCGGCGTTTAATCAAAAACGCCGAAACCTTTTTTATTTTTGTCTCGTCTTTTTTCAGCCGGATCAGAGGCCGTGGATCACGTGCAGCATCTGTTCACCCAGACCGATGGTATATCCTTGAGACTGGAATACAACCCGGTTGAATGTGTCACCAATGATGAATACCGGCAACTGTCCGCCGTTGTTGAGCTTCATGTTGGTTGCAATTTCTTTGCGGATCTTTCCGTCAGTATCAATTCCGAAGCTGATGGTTGAAGGCAGGTTCGGGAATGCCTTGCGGTCAAACTTCTTATAGGCTGCTTCGTCAGTAAACAGAAGTACGATTTTCCGTCCCCATTTTTCATAGTCGGCTTTCTTTACTTCAATATCTTTCAAAGCATGGTTGGTCGGTTCCTGTCCGACTCCCAGTACACCTACAATGTAGTAGCCGCGTCCTGTTGTAGAAAGGATGGAAACTTCTTCTTTCGTTTCCGGATTCAGATAGGTGGCTTCTGAATTGAAATTACCGATGACACGGATTTCTTCAGCGTTGTCTCTCATCACCAGGTCAACGGTCGTTGTTTTTCCTTCTTCAATGGTGAAGAAAGTGACGTTACTCAGTACACTTCCGTTTGCCAGGCGGCTTCCTGTTACAAGCATGTAGTATCCGGTTTCAATCGGGGTTCCATTCTTCAACAGGGATTCCCAGGTTGCATTTTCCGGATAGTTCAGCAGACGGAAACTGCCGTTGTCATACTTCGAAATACTGAAGTGTGAATAATATTTCGGGTTGTTAAGACGTGAGATCGGTTTGTAGGTAGCCTTCAGTGTACCTTCTGACGGGCGCTGTGCTACGGCGGTCTCGAAGTTTACATGAGTCAGTTCTCCGTTGTGGCGGTAGTAGATGTTGCCGTTGACTGCATCTTTCCAGGCAGGGATTCCCATGCTGCGTGCAGCTGCAACGAAGAAGATTTCGCGGGAACGGCTATCGGTTACACGGCTGTTCCAGGTTCCTGCCGGTGAAGCTACGGCAGCTCCGGTATTCAAGTCATCGCGTACGGTCAGACTGTCCTTGCACCAGTTGACCAGTTGCTGCGGATCGTTCTTGAACTGTTCCGCCAGGCTGGCCGGAATGTTCTTCTGCAAGTAAGAACGATACGGAGTCAGCAGTTCGTTCTCGATGCGCGGTGCAAGTACTTCATTCACGTCAGCCTGTGCATCGGTATTGTAAAGGTGATCTTCCAGTACGCTGCATGGAGTGTCGCGCAAGTCTTTGTCGGATACGGTAGAAAGCAGTGCAAGAGCCCGTTCGCCCATATTCTTGGCAACGGCATTCTTCAGGAATTGCATGATTTCTGCGTAGTTTCCTCTTGATTTGATGATGCAGGCAACTGTCTTATCAGCATCCAGCTTCTGTTCGTCAGCGAATGCTTTTGCTTTTTCTTCTGTCGGGAAGGAAGCTACATACGCATTGCGGATAGCGTCTTCCTCATTCATTCTGCGGGTATTCTCGGCGCGCTGTTCCGGAGTAACTTCCGGGATGTTGGCTTTTTCAGCCGGCGGAACCATGTCGAACGGAAGAGTGACAGGATCTCCTTCCTGTTTGTCGAGAACGATGTTGACTTGTTTGTCCTTGCCGAATGAAACTTTCTGGAAACCGAACTTGCCGTTGGCGGATGCAAATACCAGCATGTCTCCCAGTCCGGCAGATAAGGTTGCACATCCTTTTTCGTCGCTGACTTTATGGGCTACGGTATAGAATTCTCCATAGTTGTATACTTTGAACTCTACATCAGCTCCCGCTACAGGTTTCTGGTCAGTACCGGTGACAAGGATTTCGGCCGGAGCGCTCTGTCCATAGTTGTCGATGATATTGATTTCTGTATAATTGGCAGTCTGCTTCATGACATCTTCCGGTCCGTTATAAGCGCCGAACACTTTGGTGTGCATAAGCATGCCTCGGCTTGCCGGTGCATTGAACCATCCCAGATTCAGGACAGGTTCCGGTTCGCAGGCACCCAGGAAATACCACTGGCCGTCTACCCAGGCTTCTACCCAGGCATGGTTATCGTCTGTATGTGCCCAGCGCGGAGTGTAGACCTGACGTGCGGGAATTCCTACTGAACGAAGGGCAGCAACCAGGAAGGTTGATTCTTCTCCACAGCGGCCGTATGCAGTTTTAACCGTGGCCATCGGACCGCTGGTACGGATATCCGAAGGAGTATAGACAACTTTTTCGTGACACCAGTGGTTTACTTCCAGCACGGCATCACGCATGGACAGATCTTTGACGCGCGGCCAGAGCTCTTTGTGGAAAGCCTCGCGTGCATTATCCATGTTTTCGTTGTTCACACGGATGGGCAGCACAAAATGGCGGAAGATCATGTCGGGAATCTGTTTTCCCCATGAAGCTTCCTTGCGGTTTTGAAGAGAATGGCGCACATTGTTCAGGTAATATTCTCCGGAATAATCAGAGATATCACTTCCTGCCATGTAAGCATACATGAACATCATGGCTTCCCGTTCTTCCTGCGTCATGTTGCCTTTGAACACATCAAAGAGGTTTCCATGACTGAACACTTGTTGCTTGGCAGCAAAGTCTGCCTCCACTTTAGCCCGGTAGTCAGCTTCTTTGATGAAGTGTTCCTCTGAGGTGCAGCTTCCAAGACTGAGGGCTGCTACCAGACTGAGCGAATAGAAAAATCGTTTTATCATATCGGTTTTTGGATTAAAATATTTTCTGGATTTGTAACAGATTGTTTTTTCCGGCTTAAAGATACGAATAAGATTTATTATAACAGGCGTTTTGAGAAAGGAACTCGG
>NZ_EQ973633.1:39624-44767 GCF_000157915.1 Phocaeicola coprophilus DSM 18228 = JCM 13818
CAGAGGGATTTATTCAAAATTTGTATAAAAAAGAGGCAACTTAAATAATTTAGGAGCTAATATTTTATAGTCTGAAGTTTTTTGTTTACTTTTACTTTCTAATCTGGATATTATGTAGAAACGCAGAACGCCAGATGTCCGATGTGGCTTGACAGGTAATTAATAAATACATTAAAGATGTTGAAAAAGAGTATTATGACTTTCTTGTGTGGAGGAACGTTGTCGCTGATGGCGATAGCAGGGGCTTCTGCACAGTCACAAACTTATGTACTGGATAAAGGCTGGGAGTTTTCACAGGCTGGCAGCAATGAATGGATGTCTGCACGTGTACCGGGCACTGTTCATCAGGATTTGCTGGATCATGGCCGTCTGCCTGATCCGTTTTATGGAATGAACGAACAGAAAGTGCAGTGGGTAGAGAAAGAAGACTGGCTTTACCGGACTGTATTTACAGTGACGGCTGATCAGTTGAAGAGTGATGCGGCATGGCTGACTTTTGAAGGACTGGACACCTATGCCGATGTTTATCTGAATGGCTCCTTGCTATTGAAAGCAGACAATATGTTTGTTGGCCATAAACTGGCCGTCAAAGATGTTTTGCGCGAGGGAGAAAACCGGCTGATGATTCGTTTCCGTTCTCCGGTTGAGGAAACGGCTCCCCAGTGGGATACGGATGGTTTCAATTATCCGGCTGACAATGACCACAGCGAAAAGCGCATGAGCGTTTATACCCGTAAGGCTCCTTATTCATATGGCTGGGACTGGGGAATCCGTCTGGCGACAAGCGGTATCTGGCGTCCTGTGAAACTGACTTTCTGCAATGGGGCGGCCATTGATGATTTCTTTGTACGTCAGCAGGAAGTAACGGAACAGGTTGCTAAGGTAGACAATCAGCTGGAAATAAATAATGTTACTACTACACCGAAAGAAGCACAGGTAAAAGTGGTGTATGCTTATGGTGAGCAGGCTGATACCCTGACCCGGACTGTAGTTCTCCAGCCCGGAAAGAATTCTTTGTCAATGCCGGCCTGGATTGAAAAGCCGCATTTATGGATGCCTAACGGCTGGGGAGATCCTGCCTTGTATACCTTTACAGCAACAGTGTCGGTTGATGGGAAGGAAGTTGCTTCCAGGGAAGAAGCGATCGGACTCCGCTCAATCCGGGTAGTCATGGAAGATGATAAAGACGGAAAGAGTTTTTATTTTGAAGTGAACGGGAAACCGATGTTTGCCAAAGGATCTAACTATATTCCGGGAGATGCTTTGCTTCCCAATATGACGGGAGAGCGCTATGCCCGTCTGTTTGAAGATATTCGGGCTGCCAATATGAATATGGTTCGTGTATGGGGAGGTGGTATCTACGAAGATGACCGCTTTTATGAGGAAGCCGACCGCAATGGTATTCTGGTGTGGCAGGACTTTATCTTTGCCTGCACGACTTATCCTCATGACCCGACATTCCTGAAACGGGTATCCGAAGAAGCTGTCTACAACATGCGTCGTCTGCGGAATCACGCTTCTCTGGCTATGTGGTGTGGTAATAATGAAATCTATGAGGGAATGCGTTACTGGGGATGGAAGGACAAATACAGTCCGGTGGTCTGGAAAGAAATGACCGAAGGATATGATGTCCTGTTCCGCCAATTGTTGCCCGAACTGGTTGCGGCAAACGATCCGGGACGTTTTTACATGCATGGTTCTCCCTATGAAGCGAACTGGGGACGTCCGGAAAGCTGGAAGATAGCAGACAGCCATAACTGGGGAACCTGGTATGGACAGAAACCTTTTGAAAGTCTCGATACGGAAATTCCCCGTTTCATGAGCGAATACGGCTTTCAGGCTTTTCCCGAAATGAAAACCATCCGCATGTTTGCGTCCCCGGAAGATTATGAACTGGAGTCACCGGTGATGAATGCGCATCAGAAGGCTTCTATCGGAAACTTCCTGATCAAGAAAACTATGGCCCTATATTATAAGGTATCTGAAAAGTTTGAGGATCTCATCTATGCCGGTCTTATTTTGCAGGGGCAGGGGATGCGTCATGGCATAGAAGCTCATCGCCGTCACCGTCCTTACTGCATGGGAAGTCTTCCCTGGCAATTGAACGACAGCTGGCCGGTTGTTTCCTGGTCTTCCATTGATTATTATGGAAACTGGAAGGCTATGCACTATCAGATCCGCCGTGCCTTTGCACCGGTTCTGGTCGATGCGATCAAGGAGGGAAATAACCTTTCCTATTACATCATGTCCGACCGGCTGACAGACGAGGAACTGACTCTGAATCTGGAACTGATGGACTTCAATGGAAAAGTTTACCGCAAACAGAAAGTCGACGGTCTGCTTCCGGCCAATACTTCCAAACTGTTTTATCAGGAACCGGTGGAACAGGCTCTTGCCGGCCGTGATTCTGCGACCACCTTTATGCATATGGTCGTGAAATCGAAGAAGGGCGAAGTCCTGTCGGATGAAATCTATTATTTTGCCCATCCAAAGGATCAGTTTCTGCCTAAAACACCGTTGCACTGGCAGGTAAAGCAAAAGAAAGGTTATTGTGAAGTGACGGTGAAGGCTGACAAGCTGGCTCGTGATATCTTTATTGAAGTTCCGGTTCAGGGAGTGCGTTTCTCAGACAACTTCTTTGATCTGTTGCCGGGACAGAAGAAAAAAGTGATCATCACTTCGCCGGACGGTAAGTCACTGGATCATTTGCAGGTTACTGTCCATCAGCTGAGTGATGTACAATGACCGTCGTTTTATTAATCTTAAATGTATATTCATTTTTAAATTAGATCAATCAATATGATGAACCCTTTATCGAAAACCCATTTGTTGGGATTGTCGCTGGCAGGCTTGCTGTTTGCTTCCTGCTCGACTAGAGAAACGGTAGTGGCCGATTATCAGGTCGTACCCATGCCTTTGGAAATAACAACTGCACAGCAGGCTTCTTATCTGTTGAAAAACGGAGCTGTAGTTTATTATCCGGCCGGTAATGAAATGATGCGTCGAAATGCAGAGTTTCTGGCTGCTTATGTGAAGGAACAGACAGGTCTGGAGCTGAAACTTCAGGAAGGTGATGGCGGAAAGAACGGCATTACCTTAAAACTGGGACTGGCTGGTGAAAACAAGGAAGGCTACCAGCTGAAAGTAAATGCAGACGGGGTGACGATTGCAGCACCTTCTGAAGCCGGTGTATTTTATGGTATTCAGACTCTGAGAAAGTCTATTGACGTAGCTCAGGGAGCCAATATTGAACTTCCGGCTGTTGAAATCAATGATGAACCCCGTTTCAGCTATCGCGGTATGCATCTGGATGTATCCCGTCATTTCTTTACGGTAGATGAGGTGAAGACCTTTATCGACATGCTCGCGTTGCATAATATCAACCGTTTCCACTGGCATCTGACGGATGATCAGGGATGGCGCATTGAGATTAAGAAATATCCGAAGTTGACTGAAATCGGTTCAAAACGTTCTGAAACCGTGATTGGCCGCAATTCCGGCAAATACGACGGAAAGCCTTACGGCGGCTTCTATACTCAGGAAGATGCCAGGGAAATCATTGCTTATGCAGCAGAACGTTACATTACCGTTATTCCGGAAATCGACCTGCCCGGTCACATGCAGGCTGCCCTGGCTGCTTATCCGGAACTGGGATGTACCGGAGGTCCGTATGAAGTATGGCGTCAGTGGGGTATTTCTGACAATGTTCTCTGTGCCGGAAATGATCAGACCATTCAGTTTATGAAGGATGTACTGGCTGAGATCGTGGATATCTTCCCGTCTGAATATATCCATGTGGGCGGTGACGAATGTCCGAAGACCCAATGGGAAAAATGTCCGAAATGTCAGGCCCGTATCAAGGCACTGGGATTGAAGTCGGATGCCAAACATACAAAAGAAGAACGTCTGCAAAGCTATGTGATTCATGAGGCAGAAGAGTTCCTGAATGAAAAGGGACGCCGCATGATCGGATGGGATGAAACGCTCGAAGGAGGACTGGCTCCGAATGCAACGGTTATGTCCTGGCGTGGAGAAGGCGGCGGTATTGAGGCTGCCAAGCAGAAACATGATGTAATCATGACTCCGAACACTTATTTGTATTTTGACTATTATCAGTCAAAAGATACCGACAATGAACCGTTGGCTATCGGTGGATACCTTCCTATGGAACGGGTATATAACTATGAGCCGATGCCGAAAGCCCTGACTCCGGAAGAACAGAAATACATCATCGGTGTACAGGCTAACTTGTGGGTGGAATATATTCCGACCTTGAAGCAGGCTCAGTATATGGTTTTGCCCCGTATGGCTGCTTTGTGTGAATCACAATGGTGTGCTCCTGAAAATAAGAATTATGAAGCATTCCTGCAGCGTGTAACCCGTCTGGTGGATATCTATAAGCTGAAAGGCTGGAACTATGCTTCGCACATTTTCGACGTCATGCTCGAACTCAAGCCGAACAGTGAAACTGGTACGCTGGATGCAACGGCACGCACTATTGACAATGCACCTATTTATTATACACTTGACGGAACTGAACCGACAGCCGCTTCACAGGCTTATACCGGTACAGTCAAAATAGACAAGGCTTGCACATTGCGTATGGTAGCTGTTCGTCCGGAAGGTAATTCACGGATTACGAAAGATGAAATTACTTTCAGCAAATCATCCATGAAGCCGATCACGATGTTGCAGCCCATTAACAAGCAGTATGAATTTACCGGTGCTACGGTATTGGTGGACGGTATGACAGGTAACCTGAACTACAAGACCGGCCGTTGGATTGCTTTCTACAAGAATGATATGGAAGCTGTGATTGACTTGAAGGAACCGACAGAAATCAGCAGCATGACACTGCATACAGCCGTAGAAAAAGGTGACTGGATCTTTGATGCACGTGCTATTTCTGTATCTGTTTCCGATGATAACAAGGTGTTCAAGGAAGTAGCTTCTGAAAAATATCCGGTGATGAAGGAAACAGATCCGAATCAGGTTTATACTCATGAACTGAAGTTTGCTCCGGTGAAAGCCCGTTACGTGAAGGTTTATGCACAGCCTGAACACAAGATTCCGTCATGGCACGGCGGTAAGGGCAATCCGGGATTCCTGTTTGTTGATGAAATTATTCTGAATTGATCGTTAC
>NZ_EQ973633.1:46237-64847 GCF_000157915.1 Phocaeicola coprophilus DSM 18228 = JCM 13818
TCGTTATGAAACTGAAATTAAATCAATCACTGGCTGCGTTGCTGTTTTCAGCTTCTGTGTTTACAGCATGCGCACCCGTAGCCGAACAGACTTTATCGGTGACACCTGTCCCGATGGAAGTGAACTGGCAGCGGGGATCTTTCCGTCCGGATGCTTCTACCTCTTTGTGGATTGAAGCACCGGAGGCCGACCGGAGTATTCTGGCTGAATATCTTCAGGCTTCTCCGCTGGCTCTGAAGCTGGCAGATTCCCAGTCGGGAAATCAGGTTGTCCTGAAGCAGACAGATGCTTTGGAAGGGATTACTTCACCGGAAGGATATGTACTTTCTGTCAATTCCGACGGAGTGCGGATCGAAGCTTTGTCCGGTGCAGGACTTTTCTATGGTGTGCAGACTCTTTTGCAGATGGCTGCTGATGCTCCTGAAGGCATGACTGCTGTCACCGTAAAGGATGAACCTCGTTTTGAATACCGTGGTATCATGCTGGATGTGTCCCGTCATTTCCGCAGTAAAGAATTTGTGAAACGTCAGATTGACTTGTTGTCTTACTATAAGATCAACCGTCTTCACCTGCATCTGACCGATGCTGCCGGATGGCGTATTGAAATCAAGAAGTATCCGCGTCTGACCCAGTTTGCGGCATGGCGTCCGCAGGCTGTCTGGAAAGACTGGTGGAACGGAAAGCGGGAATATTGTGAAGAAACCGATCCCCGTGCACAGGGTGGCTATTATACACAGGATGATATCCGGGAACTGGTGGCTTATGCACAGAAACACTATGTAACCATTATTCCGGAGATCGAAATGCCTTCCCATTCGGAAGAAGTGCTGACAGCCTATCCGGAACTGTCGTGTACGCATGTGCCTTATAAGCAGTCGGATTTCTGTATCGGAAATGAAAAGACGTTTGAATTTCTGGAAAACGTTCTGACTGAAGTCATGGAGCTCTTCCCTTCCGAATATATCCATATCGGAGGAGATGAAGCCGGAAAGGCTTCCTGGCCGAACTGCAAACTCTGTCAGGCACGTATGAAGAAGGAAGGACTGAAAGACGTGAATGAATTGCAGAGTTATTCCATTCACCGGATGGAACGTTTCCTGAACAGTCACGGACGCAAACTGCTGGGATGGGATGAAATCCTGGATGGTGGTCTGGCACCGAATGCAACGGTGATGTCCTGGAGAGGAACGGAAGGCGGGCTGGCTGCGATCCGTTCCGGACACAAGGCTATCATGAGCCCGGGACAATATTGCTACCTGGACGGCTATCAGGATGCTCCGTATTCACAGCCGGAAGCCATTGGCGGATATTTGCCATTGAAGAAGGTATATGGATATGAACCGGTTCCTGATTCCTTGTCAGCTGATGAGGCTAAACTGATGTACGGAGTACAGGCTAATTTATGGACTGAATATATTCCGACAGAGGAACATGCTGAGTATATGCTTTATCCCCGTGCCATTGCCTTGGCTGAAGTTGCCTGGTCAAAACCGGAAAACAAGTCCTGGGAAGATTTCCACCGTCGTGCACTGAAGATTGTGGATGAACTGAAAGCCAAAGGCTATCATCCTTTCGAACTGAAGAATGAAATTGGTAACCGTAAGGAAGCCGAGACTCCGGTGGAACATCTGGCACTCGGTAAAAAAGTGACCTATAACGCACCTTACTGGGAAAACTATCCGGCTGCAGGAGAAGCAACGCTGACCGACGGACTCCGGGGAGGATGGAACTACAATGACCAGCTTTGGCAGGGATTTGTGACCAAGGACCGTGTGGATGTGGTCATTGATCTGGAGAAAGAAACTCCGATTCATTCCGTGGCAGCAGACTTCATGCAGATCTGCGGACCGGAAGTGTTTATGCCCGAACGGGTAGTGATCTCCGTATCCAATGACGGAAAAGAGTTCACTCAGCTGGCTGAAATCAAGCATGAAGTGGTGAGAGATGATGCTGTTACTTTCAAGAACTTCGGCTGGGAAGGAGAGGCGTCGGCCCGCTACATCCGTTATCAGGCATTGGCCAGCGATAAGTTCGGCGGTGTATTGTTTACTGACGAAATCGTCGTTAAATAAATGATTGAATTATGAAAACAGGAAAGAATATACTGATGGGCATAGCCCTGACTTCTGCGCTGTTCGTTTCAGCGCAGGAGCCGGTGGATTATGTCAATCCTTTTGTGGGGACGACCAATTACGGAACGACCAACCCGGGAGCCGTAGTTCCTCAGGGAATGATGTCGGCTACTCCGTTCAATGTAATGGGGTCGGAAGACAATAAATATGACAAGGACAAGCAGTGGTGGTCTACTCCTTATGAAGTGAACAACAAGTATCTGACCGGTTTTTCACATGTCAACCTGAGTGGGGTGGGATGTCCGGATCTGGGTTCGCTGTTGCTGATGCCGACTTCGGGAGAGCTGAATGTGAAGTACACTCAGTATGGAAGTGAGTATACGGACGAAGTTGCTGTCCCGGGATATTATTCAAACATGCTGACCAAGTATGGCATCAAGTGTGAGATGACGGCTACTCCCCGTACGAGCCGTGCCCGTTTTACCTTCCATCGCGGACAGGGAAATCTGCTGATGAATCTGGGAGAAGGGCTGACCAATGAAACCGGAGCTACCGTGCGTTTCGTCAATGATCGTGAGATTGAAGGCTCCAAGTTGCTGGGTACGTTCTGCTACAATCCTCAGGCTGTATTCCCCATTTATTTTGTCATGCGTATTGACAAGGCCCCTGCCACCCGCGGTTACTGGAAACTCCAGCGGCCGATGCAGGGAGTCGAAGCTGAATGGGACGGATATTCCGGAAAGTATAAACTCTATACTTCTTATTCCAAGGAAATGAGCGGAGACGATGTAGGCGCGTGGTTTACCTTTGACACAACAGAAGGTGAAGCCATTGAAGTCAGCATCGGAGTTTCTTTTGTCAGCATCGAGAATGCCCGCCTGAATCTTGAGACGGAACAGCCGGCCGGTACGACTTTTGATCAGATCCGTGCACAGGCCCGCAAGAAATGGAATGAAGACTTGAGCCGGATTCTGGTGGAAGGAGGTACGGAAGAACAGAAAGGTGTGTTCTACACTGCCCTTTATCATACAATGATTCATCCCAATATCCTGCAGGATGTCAATGGACAATATCCTCAGATGGAAGGAGACAAGATTCTGACAACCGACCGCAACCGTTACACCGTGTATTCTTTGTGGGATACTTACCGTAACTTCCATCAGCTGATGACACTGGTTTATCCGGAACGTCAGATGGATATGGTCCGTACGATGCTTGACATGTACCGGGAACACGGATGGTTCCCCAAATGGGAACTTTATGGCCGGGAAACCCTCACTATGGAAGGAGACCCCAGCATTCCGGTCATTGTAGACACGTGGATGAAAGGCTTGCGCGACTTTGACATCAATCTGGCATACGAAGGAATGTACAAGTCGGCTACGACTCCGGGAAAAGACAACCTGATGCGCCCCGACATTGACGACTATATTGCCAAAGGATACTGTCCGCTGATGGAGCAGTACGACAATTCTGTATCACATGCACTGGAGTATTACATTGCTGACTATTCTCTGTATACACTGGCCAAGGCTCTGGGTAAGACAGAGGATGCGAAACTGTTCTACGACCGCTCCATGGGATACAAACATTATTACTGTAAAGAGTTTGGTACATTGCGTCCGATCCTGCCTGACGGTACTTTCTATGGCCCGTTTGATCCGCTTCAGGGTGCCAACTTCGAACCGAGCCCCGGTTTCCACGAAGGAAATTCCTGGAACTATACGTTCTACGTGCCGCACGATGTGAAGGGACTGGCAAAACTGATGGGCGGACAGAAACGTTTTGTCAACAAGCTCCAGATGGTGTTCGACAAGGGCTATTATGATCCCGCCAATGAACCGGACATTGCCTATCCTTATCTTTTCAGCTATTTCAAGGGAGAAGAATGGAGAACCCAGAAACTGGTGAAGGAACTGCTGGCCAAACATTATACAACGAAACCTGACGGACTGCCGGGAAATGAAGATACGGGAACCATGTCTTCCTGGGCTATTTTCAGCATGATGGGCTTCTATCCGGATTGTCCGGGAGTTCCGGAATATACACTGACCACTCCGACCTTCGACAAGATTACCATCAAGCTTGATCCGGCTTATTGGGGAACAGACAAGCTGGTGATCCGCAAGGAAGGTGGTGACGGTTATATTGACCAGATCCGTCTGGGCGGTAAGAAATATTCCAAATACCGTCTGACACATAAAGACTTGATCCATGCGGGAGAAATTACATTTGTATGTAAATAAGATATCAGATAGGATAGTTTTTTAGGTGATTAAGATTGTTGTTTCTATCTGATGCCCGTTTTGATGGGTATGAAGGGGGAGGCATCTGATGATGCCTCCTTTCTTTCTTGAACTGTTTATTAATCTTATTTGATATGAAAAAATTGAATCTGTTACTAACTTGCACATGTGCACTCTTTGCACTTTCTGTACAGGGGCAGAAACAGCTTTTGCTGTCTTCACCCGACGGAAAACTGAAATCAACCATTACCGTCGGAGACAAACTGACGTATGATATTTCCTGTAACGGTCAGCAGGTGCTGGCTCCTTCTCCGATCTCTGCAACGCTGGACAACGGAAAGGTATGGGGAGACAAGGCTCGTCTTGCCAAGGTTACGGAGAAGAAGAACGATACGCAGATTGATGCTCCTTTTTATCGCTCCAGTTGTGTACGCGATTATTACAATGAGCTGACTCTCCGTTTCAAGGGAGACTACAGTGTTGTGTTCCGTGCCTATAATGACGGGGTGGCTTACCGTTTTGTCAATCATGCCAAAAAGCCTTTCTGCATCTTGAATGAGGAAGTTGATTACCGCTTCCCGGCTGACGTAACGGCCAGCGTACCTTATGTAAATGCGGGAAAAGACGGTGATTACAACGGTCAGTTCCATAATTCTTTTGAGAATGTCTATACGACCGCTCCTATTTCACAGCTGAACAAGGAACGGTTGATGTTCCTGCCACTGGTTGTTCAGGCCACACCGGAGGTAAAGGTCTGCATCACCGAAACAGACTTGAACAATTATCCGGGGCTGTATCTGACAAATGCGAAAGGTTCCAACTCGCTGAGTGGCATACAGGCTCCTTATCCCAAGACCATGAAACAAGGCGGACACAATAACCTGCAGATGCGTGTGCAAACCCGTGAAGAATACATTGCGAAGGTAGACGGGCCGCGCAATTTCCCCTGGCGTGTAGCGGTAGTGACTACCCGTGATACACAGCTGGCTGCATCCAATCTGAGCTATCTGTTGGCTGAACCTTCCAAATTATCAGATACATCCTGGATCAAACCGGGAAAAGTAGCCTGGGAATGGTGGAATGACTGGAACCTCTGTGGCGTAGACTTCAAGACCGGAGTAAACAATGCAACCTACAAGGCTTATATTGATTTTGCTTCTCAGTATGGCATTGAATATGTGATTCTGGATGAAGGATGGGCTGTGAACCTGGAGGCTGATCTGATGCAGGTTGTGAAGGAAATAGACCTGAAAGAACTGGTAGACTATGCGGCAGCCCGTAACGTGGGCATTATTCTGTGGGCAGGATATTATGCTTTCGAACGCGACATGGAGAATGTATGCCGTTATTTCTCTGAAATGGGTGTAAAAGGATTCAAGGTTGACTTTATGGACCGTGATGACCAGCTGATGACAGATTTCAATCACCGTGCAGCTGCCATGTGTGCCAAATATCACCTGATTCTTGATTTGCACGGTACGCATAAGCCGGCCGGCCTGAACCGTACCTATCCCAATGTATTGAACTTTGAGGGAGTGCATGGACTGGAACAGATGAAATGGCGTCCGGCAGGATTCGACCAGATTACCTATGATGTAATGATTCCGTTTATTCGCCAGGTGGCCGGTCTGATGGACTATACCCAGGGAGCCATGCGTAATGCTACCCGTGAGAATTATTATCCAAGTTACAGTGAACCGATGAGTCAGGGTACCCGTTGTCATCAGCTTGCCATGTATATTGTTCTGGAATCACCTTTCAATATGCTGTGTGATTCCCCAAGCAATTATATGCGTGAGCCGGAATCCACTTCTTTCATTGCTCAGGTTCCGACGGTCTGGGATGAAACAGTGGTGCTGGACGGCAAGATGGGAGAATATATCATAACAGCCAGACGCAAGGGAGATACCTGGTTTGTCGGCGGTCTGAACAATTGGGATGCACGCGATGTGGAAGTCGATCTGTCTTTCCTTTCTTCAGGAAGTCACAAGGCTGTTCTCTTCAAGGATGGAGTGAATGCTCATCGTACTGCACGCGATTACAAGCGCGAAGAAGTAAGCGTAAGTTCCGCACAGCCGTTGAAAGTTCATCTGGCTCCGGGCGGTGGTTTTACCTTGCAGATTGATTAAGATTGAGCTTTCTTTCAGATAGCATTGGGCTCTATTCAGAAGCCGTCAGAATCGACTGCACGATGGGACAGAATCGTGCGGTCGATTGTGCTTCATCGAGCGTTCGTTGCGGCCTGATCGAGCGTTCGTTGAGGCCCCATCGTGCGGTCGATTTTTGGGCATTGGCCAGCCAAAGCGAAGGCATCGTACGGTCGTATGCGAATGACCTTTATTTCAGTTGGAGCGACCGGACTGTTCCTGTCGGCGTAATGCTCAGGAAGCCGGCTTTACTTCCTTTTTCCAGAGGAATCAGCTCCCAGGATGATTCAGGAGTTATCCGGATCTGTTCCGGCGAAACTGCCTTCAGGTCAGGCAGGAATATCAGAGTGGGAGCTGGAGATGTCTTGTCCTCCTTCCACTGGCATGTCAGTCCGTCTGTGGAACTGTAGGACAGGAGTTGTCCGTTGACTACCTGCGGATAAGGACGGGAAATGACACTACTGAAATAATCTTGCGTCTCAATGTCTTTCCACCAGCACCAGTAGGTATGTCCCAGTTTGTATTTTTCAATCAGGCCGATCTGATGCCGGGCAGACTGCAGATAACTTTTTCCCAGATAGAATGCGCCCCATTCCCCGACCAGTGCCGGCAGGTGACGTTCTCTGGCAGAAGCCGTAAGCTGACTGAAGATAAAGTCCAGACGTTCGTAGCCCGGATTAACGGCAGCATCTGTATCCACTACCCAGTCATAGGCATGAGCAGCATAGACGCACAGAGAATCAGGTTTCCCGTTTGTGTCAGCAGGTATGTGGAAGGAACTCTTTATTCCCATGTTGCAGAAATAATTATGTTCCAGAAACAGAAGATGGTTCTTGTCTGCCTGCCGGATTCTGTCGCGCAGCTTCTGGTAAAAGCGGCTCAATTCATTCTGTTCGAACCGGGAAACGGTTTCCGAAGCTGCATGAAGTATTTCAGTGAAAGCCTCTTTGTCTGTCAGCTGGTTCATAAGTTCTGCCCGCTGGTCTTCATTATCCCATACCGCAGTCATTGCCTCCGGAGAAATCTGTGTCTGTCCGTGCTTGTGAAGATACTGTATATATCCTTCCATGAATTGCTGGAAAACAGCCTGTGCCTGCGTTCCCATGAAAGGTTCGTTCATGACGTCAAAACCGATGACAGACTTGCAGTCTGCGTACCTTTCGGCCAGCATTCCCCACACATTGATGTAATGATCCTGAATACCGGTTCCATCTTTGGCTGGTGAATTGGCCCAGAAGTTGTCGAATGATTTCTGTACGGCCGGACTGATCAGATAGGAGTCGCTCCAGACCTCTCCCGTTGCATGAGGCAAGGATTCGTCAAGAGTAGCCCATTCCGGAGCACCGTTTCCGAATTTTCGTCCGAACAGATCCTGATGCATATCCAGAATAAGATAGATACCGTTTTCTTCTGCCCAACGGACTCTCCGGTCAATTTCCTGGAGATAGCTTTCATTGTATTGTCCCGGTTCTGGTTCCAGAC
This sequence comes from Phocaeicola coprophilus DSM 18228 = JCM 13818, assembly GCF_000157915.1. Lineage (GTDB taxonomy): Bacteria > Bacteroidota > Bacteroidia > Bacteroidales > Bacteroidaceae > Phocaeicola > Phocaeicola coprophilus. The sequence continues at coordinate 54,185 of NZ_EQ973633.1, forward strand.
CGTCCCAGTTAATGCCATAGCGGATGCAGTTGATTCCCCAGTTGCGGAATTCTTTGAAAAGCTGTTCATCATTTGGATAGACATATCTGTCCTCAGGAGATTTGGTTACGTGGTTGATCCCGTTGAGAACGAGTTCTCTGCCGAGTGAATCCACCAGTATTTCATTCCGGACAGAAGCGAATCTGGATGCCGGAATTTCCTGGACTGGCCGGGTACATCCTGTTCCCAAAAAAATACAGAGCAGAGCTGCTCCTATTCCCCAATAATACTTTTTCATGTTCATAGATCTTTTTTCATAGTTTACGCTACAAAGATAAGCCAAAGAAATTGCATGAATGACTTTATTTTCATTTATTTGCCTTATAAAATAAATGAATGGTTTAACCTTGAGTTTGAAACCGAAATCAAAATATGATGAAAAAAAACGGTATCTTTTTAGTTTGGGGATTCTGGCAGCTGGTTTGCCTGTCGGCTGCCGGTCAGGTCGATGTCACTTTTCATCGGGCCAGTTTGCCGGTTCTTTCCGGAGAGGAGAATAATCATGTTGGATATCTGCAGGCAATCAGGCCGGCCGGCAGCAAGGATCGTATGACAGGGCTTTCTTATTCCTTTGAGGGAACGGACTGTCTGGATCAGATAGCTGAAATATCACTGTATGCCTGTAATGCCCGGGGAAGAATGGACCGGAATAAACGGATTGCTGTGTCGAAAGTGACGGAGAGACAGGGATATTTCAGACTCCATGAGTCACTTTTATCAGATACCTGTTACTGGGCTTTTGTGGTTAAGACACGTGAGGGACTGCCCTTGTCAGGAAGGGTCAATCTGAACTGTACGGATGTAACATTTGACAGCGGAAAGGTTCATCTGGGAACGACTTATCCGGAAGGACTTAGAACCGGCATCGCTCTTCGCAAAAGCAAGCAGGACGGAGTAAATACCAGTCGCATTCCCGGGCTTGTGACTTCCCGGAAAGGAACCTTGCTGGCCATTTATGATGCACGCTGGGAATCAGGAAGAGACTTGCAGGGAGATATAGACATTGCTTTGAACCGGAGTGAAGACGGCGGAAAGACCTGGCAGCCCATGCAGCGGGTGCTGGATCGTAAAGAGTGGGGAAATCTGCCTGAAAAATATAACGGTGTGAGTGATGCCTGTATTCTGAGTGATGAAAAGACCGGAACCTTGTATGTGGCCGGCTTGTGGATGCATGGAGTTCTGGACGGAAAGACCGGCCGATGGGTAGAGGGGCTGACGCAGGACAGTACCCGCTGGATCCATCAATGGATTGAAAAAGGTTCACAACCGGGGCTGGAGATTAAGGAGACAGCCCAGTTTCTGATTACGAAAAGTACGGATGACGGAAAGACCTGGAGCGAACCGGTTAACATCACTTCGCAGACCAAGCGGCCTGAATGGTGGCTTTATGCTCCGGCTCCCGGTCATGGGATAACTCTGGAAGACGGAACGCTGGTTTTCCCTACTCAGGGACGTGACCGGAACGGTCTGCCGTTTTCCAATATAACTTACAGTAAGGATGGAGGAAAAACATGGATAGCCAGTAATCCGGCTTACTCCAATACAACGGAGTGCATGGCCGTTCAACTGGATAACGGTGACATCATGCTGAATATGCGGGATAACCGGAATCACGGTAAGAAGTCACCTAACGGGCGGAGAATCTGTGTGACTTCCGATCTGGGAACAACCTGGAAAGAACATCCGACTTCGCATGCCGTACTGACGGAGCCTACTTGCATGGCTTCTGTTCATAAGCATGTGTATCGGGCAGAAGACGGAAGCCGGAAAACCCTGCTGGCCTTCTTTAATCCCGATTCTTATCAGTCGCGTGACCATCTTACCCTGAAACTCAGCTTTGACAACGGGATGACCTGGCCTGAAAAATACTGGCTGACACTGGATGACTGGGGAGGTTTCGGGTACTCATGCATTACTTCCATTGATGAAGATACGCTGGGAATCGTTTATGAAGGAAGCGGGGCTCAGCTGGTCTTCCAGCAAATCAGGTGGAAAGATCTTCTCTGACCAATAAAAAAACTCTCCGGTTGTCAGGCAGACAGTCGGAGAGTTTGCTTATTACTGATAAGGATCAGCTGATCAGATCGGTTTATATTCTACGAAAGCTTCCATAGCTTCATAGCTTGCCAATCCCAGATGATCGTAAAGAGTTGCAGTACCACGGTTACGGTCTTCGCTACGCTGCCAGAACAAACGTTCATCGTTGCCCAGGAACGGAGCACTTTCCATCTGAGACTGGTGCTTCAGGATGGAATTACGTTTGGCGCGGAGTTCTTCCGGACTCAAAGGTACAGCCATTTCGATGTTTTCGATTTCCCATTCAGCCCAGGCACCACGATACATCCAGATGCGGCAGTCTTTGAGCCATTCAGCTCCTGCATTCTTTTCTTCATCAATTGCAGCAAATACGGCATCTGTGCAGACGCGGTGTGTACCATGCGGGTCAGCCAGGTCACCAGCTACATAAATCTGATGCGGTTTTACTTCCCGAAGCAGATTGAGAACGATTTCCACGTCAGCCTCGCTGATCGGATTCTTTTCAATCTTACCGGTTTCGTAGAACGGGAGATCAAGGAAATGGCAGCGTGAAAGCGGGATATTGTTGAACGTACAAGCCGTACGTGCTTCGCCGCGGCGGATCAGTCCCTTGATGGTCAGAATATCGCGTGTATCCATGTCACCTTCCTTCTTGGCAGCCAGGAACTGTTTGATTTCTGCATATTTGTTGCAGATCGTTTCGTTTTGGCCGTTGTCAAAGAGCTGGTTGAATCCGTTGATGAAATGCATGAAGCGGGTTACTTCCTCATCGCCAACCGCAATGTTACCTGAGGTTTCGTAAGCTACATGAACTTCGTGACCTTGCTGTACAAGTCGTCTCAGTGTTCCTCCCATGGAGATGACATCATCGTCCGGATGCGGAGAGAATACTACTACGCGTTTCGGGAATGGTTTGGCACGTTCCGGGCGGTAAGTATCGTCAGCATTGGGTTTTCCACCCGGCCATCCGGTGATGGTGTGCTGCAGGTCGTTGAACACCTTGATGTTGACATTATAGGCAGATCCGTAAAGAGCGAGCAGTTCACTCAGACCGTTTTCGTTGTAGTCTTTGTTGGTCAGCTTCAGGATAGGCTTGTTCAGTAATGTGCAGAGCCATACAATAGCGCTCCGGATCAGTTTGTCGTTCCATTCACAGCTGGTTACAAGCCAGGGACGCTGGATGCGGGTCAGGTGAGAAGCAGCAGCCAGGTCAATGCATACATTTACATTGTTATGCAGCTGAAGGAATGAAGCCGGGAGTGTATCGTTGACATTTTCTTCGACAGCTTTCTGAATGATGTCTGCCTTGTCTTCGCCCCATGTCAGCAAATAGATTTTCCGTGCACTCAGGATAGTCTGAACTCCCATGGTGATGGAGCAGGGAGGCAGATTGTCTACACCCCAGTTGCGTGCAGCTTCTGAGCGTGATGTAGCGTCCAGCAGAATCAGTCGGGTAGGAGAGCTGGCATGTGATCCCGGTTCGTTCATACCGATGTTTCCCTCGCGTCCGATTCCCATCAGAACAATGTCGATACCTCCGAAAGTCTGGATACGCTGTTCATACAGGCGGCAGTGTTCACTGATTGCATTCTGGGGGATACTTCCGTCTATGGTGAATACATTCTGGCGGTCAATGTCAGTCTGTGACAGGAACAGGCTGTTCAGCTGTCCGAAAGTGCTTCCATTTCCTTCTGTCAAAGGATAGAATTCATATAAGTTGAAGACAACGACATTGCGGAAGCTCAATCCTTCATCTTTATGTCTGCGTACGAGTTCTGTAAACAGCGGGCGCAGTGAAGTGCCGGTACCGATGGCCAGTGTACAGAATTTCCCTTCACGCTGGCGTTCCTGAATTTTGGCTGCAACTTCATCAGCTATGCGTCTGACACCTTCTTCAATGGTTTCGAAGATGTCAGTCGGAATTTTTTCCAGACGGGTCAAGACTGAACGTTCAACGGCATTTTCCGGTTTGTAGTATCTGGGGGATACATGGTTCAGTGAAATTTGTGAACTAAGGTTTGTTCTCATGGTTGTTGTTCCTCCTTCGATTAAGTTAATAAGAAAAGCAATACGCAGCAAGGATGCTGTAATCTTTCCAGACTTACAGATTCCTTGCTGCGTTTATGCGGTCAGCTTGTAATCGCAGTACTCGGGTCGTGATTACAGGTTGTTCTTTTCAATATCCTTGAAATATTTGTATGTACCGACTTTCAGTTCGTCTGTTGCTGCTTCATCGCAAACGATGATTCCATGGCGGTGCATCTGCAATGCGCTGATAGTCCACATCTGAGTGATGCCACCTTCAACAGCATGCTGCAAAGCACGTGCCTTGTTGTGTCCGTTACAGATGATCAGTACTTCCTTAGCAGAAAGAACAGTACCTACACCTACTGTTAACGCAGTTTTGGGCACTTTGTTCACGTCATTTTCAAAAAAACGAGAGTTAGCGATGATGGTATCAGTTGTCAGAGTCTTTACACGAGTACGTGAAGACAGAGAAGAACCCGGTTCGTTGAAAGCGATATGTCCGTCAGGACCGATTCCACCGAGGAACAAGTCAATACCACCGAACTTTTCGATTTCTTTTTCATAGTTTTCGCATTCTGCTTCCAGGTCAGCAGCATTTCCGTTCAGGATATGGATGTTTTCCTTGCAGATATCGATGTAGTTGAAGAAGTTATTGAACATGAAAGAGTGATAGCTTTCCGGATGTGATTCGGGCAGGCCTACATATTCGTCCATGTTGAATGTAACTACATTCTGGAATGAAACAACACCTTTCTTGTTGAGTTCGATCAGTGCTTTGTACATACCAAGAGGTGAAGAACCGGTAGGAAGTCCGAGAACAAACGGTTTTTCTTTTGTTGGTTTAGCAGCATTGATTTTGTTTGCTACATAATTTGCAGCCCAGTTAGACAATGACTGGTAGTCTGGTTCGATAATTACTCTCATGGTCGTTAACGATTTAGTTAATATATTTAATAAGTCAATATTTTTCGTTTATACCTGCAAAGATATAATGATTACGATGATTGGCAAACAAAAAAGGGACTTTTCATAGGAAAGTACCGAAAATAAAGGAAAAGGGGAATGACTGTTCTGATTTGCAGTCATTCCCCCTCAGATTATTTATGGGTACTGAATTTTATTTTTCAGCTTCCAGATTCGGAGTTGTAGGCCATCCCCAAGTCTGATACAATACAGATGTTTCAACTGATTCATCCGGTGAAAGCAATTCGATTTCACGGATTGGCAGCGGAGAATTGTAATGTGCATTCATCCAGGTATAACCGTCGAATACAGGATTGTTACTCAAGATTCTGTACGGACGAATATAGGTACTTTCTGAACGTGAGGAGATATTGGCTTTTTCGTTGTTCGGTCCTTCAATGTAGGTTACTACGTTGGTATCGTCATAACCTTCACCGTCATAGATTGCAGTTTGGTACATGCTTGCCCAGAAGTTACATCCTTCAGGGATAAACTTATTGTTCACCAGTTGATCCATAGAAGACCAGCGAACCAAATCGTTCCAACGCATACCTTCACCGATGAATTCACAACGGCGTTCACGGCGGATGTTGTAAGTTGTAGCATCAACCAACTGTCCCTGTGAATAGGCACCCCAGTCACCTTTAGCTTCCTGATTCATATCAGTTGCTCTGATTGTTTTGGTGTAATCAGGATCAACATGTGCACGGGTACGGACAGCTCTCCAATATTTGTCAGAAGTGTTGTCAAGTTTTCCATCACGCATGTATTGAGCTTCGATGTAGTTCAGGTAAGCTTCTACACCGCGGAACAAGATTTGTCCGGTTGTAGATTGAGCTTTACCATATACATTTTGAGTTTTGTCAAAGCTTTCTCCTTTACGCATACGGTAACCTGTCATATCCCCCATTTCATTGGCACGTTTGGGAGCCAATACCGGAAGGAATTTATGAACGTCGTCATTACCTGTTGACAGAATCGGAAGGTTGTTGCTTTCTCCGAATACGAACAATTGCAGACGACCGTCACGGTTTGCTTTTACATTATCCAAAGTTTCATCACCCATATAAGGCTTTTCTGCTGATGAAGCATAGATGGGCAGACCATCTTCCATCAGGAAGCTTTCGATATAACCTTTCAGCAAACCATTATAACCACCGGTTACGATGTATGCAGGGACACCATGATTGATGTTGGATGAACCGATAGTACCATAAGCTCTCCACATCAGAACTTCACTGATTCCGGACAGATCCTGACTGTTGTACATTTCGAAGTAAGGATTCCATCCATTAGTTGGAGCAAGTGGATCCTGATCAAGCACACCTGTATTTTCTGTCAGTGTAACACCGTCAGCTACTACTTGTGCAGATTCCATGGCTTGAGTAAGCAGATTCTTGATATGTGCATCTACATCAAACTGATAGTTAGGATGAATTGCAGCTCCTGGCCATCCTTCATCACCCGGTACACGTCCTGTACCTTTATGATAGGTTTCAAAAGAAGCTTCATACAGGGCTACGCGTGATTTAACAAGTTGGGCAACCTGTTTATTGATACGGTTATTTGCTGCAAATCCTTGATCTTGTAATAAGTCAATGGCTTTATCCAGATCGCTGAGGATGAAGTCTGCCACTTCATTTCTAGGCATACGCTTACCATGTGCAATCAAGTCTTCCTTGTTGTCAGTAACTACATCAGTTAAGATCGGATAATCACCATAAGTTTTCAATCGGGAGAAATAGACCCATGCACGGATAAAATACATTTCACCGATATAGTGTTTGGCATTGGTCAAGTCACTATCGTAAACTCCAGATTCGTATTTAGGCAATACATTTTCAAAGAAATAGTTACAATAACGAATCAGGCTGAAGCCTAAATCTCCGGATTGTGCAACTTTCCAATAATCTTTGGTAAAATAAGATTGGTTGGCATCTCCGCTTACCATATTATCTGTATTTGCATCTCCTGTCAGAATAGCTCCCTGTCCCCAACCACTAGGAGTTGTAAAAATGCTATTGTATTGGGAGATACTGTAAGCTCCAAGTTGATCTGCATTCTGGAAATATACCTCCGGAGTTACCTGATCCAGCGGAGCCAAATCCAGAAAGTCATTGCATGAAGTAATAGCTAAACCGGATCCGGCCAGCATACATGCTGCGAATAAACTTTTATATGTTGTTTTCATTTTTGCTTGTTATTTAGAAATTAATATTAACACCCACTGAAATAACACGTTGTAACGGATAGGTCTTACCGGCATCACCATAGAGTGAACCGATGTTTTCCGGATCGAATATACTGCTTACGTGGCTAAACGTTAACAGATTATCTCCAGAAATGTAGATACGTACATTTTCCATTGAGGCTTTCTGAGTCCATGCTTTCGGCAATGTATAACCTAAAGTGATGTTCTTCAGACGAAGGTAGGCACCATTCTGCAGGTAACCTGTTTGAGTCTGATGGTTACGTCCTGTCCAAGACGGGCGTGCATAGTATGCATCCGGGTTCTCAGGAGTCCAATAGTCCAGGTGTTCTTCAAATACATTGGATTGCCACATACCTCCGTTAGTACCCCAGAAGTAAGTACCCGGCAGCCACAAGTCACGTTTGCCGATACCCTGGAAGAACAGACGCAAGTCAAATCCTTTCCAGGAACCATCCAGTGTGAAGCCGTAATTGTAGCGTGGAGTTGAGTTACCGATTACGCGCAGGTCACCCGGATCATCTGTTGTATAAGAACCTGTATTAACACGTCCGTCACCATTCAGGTCTGCATACATGATATCACCGGCACCCCATCCGCTTCCAAGTGCACTTTGGTCTACTTTTGACAAGTGTTCTTGCATTTCAGCATCGCTTTGTGCAATACCAATGGTTGTGTAACCCCAAATTTCATTCAGCATCTGACCTTCATAATAGGTGTTCAATGAATTTGACGGGTTCGGATAACGGGTAATTTTCTGCTGAGCATCAGACATGTTGAATGATACGCCATATTGGAAATCACCAATCTGATCGCGCCATCCTAATTCAAGTTCGAAACCATAGGATTTCATATCACAGTTATTTACTTTTGGAACAGTCGTACCCAGCAAAGAAGACAATTCAGGAGCAGGACCGACCATGTCCAAAGTCTTGCGGACAAAGTAACCTACACTACCGGTTAAGCGGTTATTCAGTAAAGCGAAGTCAAGACCTAAATCCCATGACTGAATTGTTTCCCAGGTCATTAAAGAACTAACCAATCCCGGGTTTGAAGAGTAGCTGGGCAGAGAACCGTTGACGATCCATGAATAGTTGGTTCCTACTGGCATTGACTGATAGAACGGATACCAGCTGTTGGTATTGGTATTACCAAGCTGTCCCCATGAAGCTCTCAGCTTTAAGGTAGAGATTGTACTCTTTTCACCGAATTTTTCAAAGAATGCTTCACGTGCAATGTTCCATCCTAAAGAGAAAGAAGGGAAGAAACCCCATCTCTTGTCTCCGACGAAACGAGAAGAACCATCATAACGGCCATTGATTTCAGCCATGTAGCGATCTTTATAAGTATAATTGATACGACCGAAGAAACCGGCAACAGCGTTGTGTGCATATCCTCCTGTTGCGATGTCGGCATCAACAGCGGTATTCAATGTCGGAACTTCCGGAGAAATCAGCCCGTCACGTTGTCCGGTAATGCTGCGGGTAGAATATTTTTCTGCGTTGAATCCGAGCAATACTTTGAAATAGTGTCCGCTATCAAATGTTTTGGAATAGTCGGTGTATATATTGGTTGCATAATAGTTTTCTTTGTAACCATATTCATTGACACGGCTTTGTCCCGGAGAGTAAGTTCCATCACCCATGCCCCAGGCCATTGGCTGCTGATTACCGTTTATATCCCAATAATAAACAGGAAGTACGTCCCAGTGTTCGAAATCGGATTATGTACGGACCGTTCCTTCCAAATTGATATGCCAGTCCTTGATCGGTTCAAATACAACAGCCAGCTGATTGGTATAGAAATCTTTATTCTTAGTCTGTAAACCACCGTTTTCCATCTGTTCGATTTCGCTTTCGTTCATCGGGAAACCATTCGGGTCGTATGCGGGCTGGATAGGCCATTTACGGGCAACATTATGGAAAAATAAGTTGTTCATATAAGTTGGACGTCCGTAATCTTCGCGAGTCCATCGGGTAGTGTAAGTTAATTTGGCCCAACTTGCCAATTGAGTGGTGATTTTACCATTCAAGGTATATCGGTTCATATAGTCTTTACCATGACGTAACAAACCATTCTGACCTAGGAAGTTTCCACTCAAAACATATTGAGTCTTTTCATTACCGCCACTGATGCTGAGGTTATGTTCCTGAGAGGGAACCCAACTTTTATAAAATTCATTGAACCAGTCAATATTATCATAGGCACCTTCATTCCATTTTGCCCATACATTTCCGTTGGCAACAGTTGACTGAGTGAGTTTGCCGTCCATGTAGTCTTTAATGTTCTGCATATAGGCATCATTAAAGATTGGAGCTTTACCATCATTTACGTTAGCTGCATTGAACATGGTGGCAAAGTCGTATGAATTAGCCATTTTAGGAATACCGATACCATCGTTGAAACGAACGTTTCCAGAGTAATTTACGTGAGTCTTTCCAGCTTTACCATTTTTGGTAGTAATCAAAATAACACCAAATGCTGCACGTGCACCATAAATTGATGATGAAGAAGCATCCTTCAATACGGAAATGTTTTCGATATCATTCGGGTTCAAAGTATTCATGTCACCTTCTACACCATCAATCAAAACTAATGGAGAAGCGCTCGAACCCGATCCCAAGGTACCGGTACCACGAATGTTGAAGTTCATGGTTGATTCAAGTGATCCACCATTATTGCTTACAGACATGTTCAAACCCGGAATCTGGCCTTGCAGAGCTTGTGATACGTTAGACACAGGACGTGAAGCCAATACTTCCGAATCTACCATAGAAACAGCTCCTGTTAAATTGACTTTCTTCTGCGTACCGTAACCTACAACAACTACTTCGTCCAAAAGTTTGGTATCGTCTTGCAATGTGATGTTGATAGGCTGGCCATTCCAGACGATTTCTTGAGTTTGATAACCTACGAATGAAATAACGATAGTGGTTCCCTTTTCTACATTAGGGATTTCAAAGTCTCCGTCAAGTCCAGTAATTGTACCGTTAGTGGTACCTTTTACAACTACAGAGGCACCAATGATCGTTTCACCATTGGCATCTTTTACTACACCTTTACAAACACTGCCTTGCTGAACAATGTTCATTCCTGATACACCGCTGACGGGTATCGCACTGGCTATTCCGGTTGATATACCACCTAGGAATAGCAGCATACTGACAGATTTAAAGTTCTTAAACATAGATCCTTATTTATAATTATTAAAAAATTAAGGTTTCCAGTACTAACTTAGTTTTTGCTGAATTCAAACGTGTTAATTGTTGATTTGTTGAATTCATGTTCATTTTAGAAGGTATAAATCTCATATTTTTCTTATTGGATTTGAATTCCTTATTTTATTATGTATGGCTTTATTCCTTCAAAATTTATATGGGGTAGATC
>NZ_EQ973633.1:66167-66917 GCF_000157915.1 Phocaeicola coprophilus DSM 18228 = JCM 13818
GGGGGTAGATATTTTTCTTTCCCCTATAAATAATATGACATTGCAAAGTAAAGCATTATTTTTTATTTTTTTTCTATATTTTGTGCAATTTATTTTGTTTTTAGCTATAGATGTATGAACTACAAAGGCAAATTGATATTTCTAAATGAAATATCTTGGAGTTATTTAAGAAAATTAAAAACCAGAGGTTCAGGTAGTATTAACTATTCCAATCGGTTTGTCAATATTCTTTTTGTTTATAAAATATCTTTTTTATCAAAACTTTATTTTATCTAAATATGAAGTTTTTTATTTATTTGACTTCAAGATAGCGAAAGTCCTTCTTGGACTATAAATGAAAATTAGTCAAAACAAAAAGATATTATTATAAATAAGGTGTATTTGAAATTGTTTAGAGGAATATACTAATCTGATCGTCTTTCTCTTTTGTGCTGATGATCCCAAAAAAGAATTTGTTTGGATTTGAAAATATTAAAATAAACACATAGCGAAAAAGTAAATTTGGGCAAAGCGTAGCGAATTAGCTGATAGAGCGTTCGTTACGCTTTGTTTTTCTATGGGGCAGAGCCAACGAAATACCACCTCGAAGCCAAACGGTGCAGAAGTTCAGTTACCACCTCGTTACTCCCGTAACGGATGCAGATTTCTTGCTAAAAGGTTCTTTTTCTGCGTTTTGTGTTGATTTACATAGCTGTCGGTAACTCACTAAGAACTAATTTTGTAACCAAAAAAAGGAGTGAGTTATGCGAA
>NZ_EQ973633.1:67072-68030 GCF_000157915.1 Phocaeicola coprophilus DSM 18228 = JCM 13818
GTTAATGCAGACGGACGGTTATGTTACCGCCGCCAAACTCAAAGACGCCTATCTCGGTATCGGCATCAAGCAAGAAACCTTGTTAAAGCTATTCGAGCAGCACAACGCCGAATTTGAGAAGAAAGTCGGGCACAGCAGGGCGCAGGGTACATTTACCCGTTATCGGACGGTCTGCAACCATATTCGGGAGTTTTTGCCCCATACCTACAAGAGAGAGGATATTCCGTTAAAGGAACTCAACCTTACGTTTATCAACGACTTCGAGTATTTTTTGCGCACGGAGAAGAAATGCCGCACCAATACCGTGTGGGGCTACATGATTATGTTGAAACACATAGTTTCCATTGCGAGGAACGACGGGCGTTTGCCGTTCAATCCCTTTGCCGGATATATCAACTCTCCCGAAAACGTGGACAGGGGCTACCTCACCCAAACGGAGATACAGACGCTCATGAACGCACCCATGAAGAACGCCACCCATGAACTTGTACGGGACTTGTTTGTCTTTTCTGTGTTCACGGGTTTGGCGTATTCAGACGTGAAGAACCTCACCACCGACCGCCTGCAAACATTCTTCGACGGCAATCTTTGGATAATCACCCGAAGAAAGAAGACCAACACCGAATCGAACATCCGTCTTTTGGACGTTCCCAAACGTATCATAGAGAAATACAAGGGGCTGGCTCGGGACGGTCATGTTTTCCCCGTTCCGAGTAACGGCAGTTGTAACAAAATACTCAAAGATATAGGCAGACAATGCGGCTTCAAGGTGCGTTTGACCTATCACGTTGCACGCCACACGAACGCCACGACCGTACTTTTGTCGCACGGCGTACCCATCGAAACGGTGAGCCGCCTTTTGGGACACACGGACATAAAAACCACCCAAATTTACGCCAAAATCACCGCCCAGAAGATAAGCCAAGACATGGAAACCCTGTCGCACAAGTTGGAGGAT
>NZ_EQ973633.1:69294-73536 GCF_000157915.1 Phocaeicola coprophilus DSM 18228 = JCM 13818
CCTGCACAGGGACGAGGAAACACCGCATATACACGTTACGCTCGCCCCCATCGTCAAGGGAGAGCGAAAGCGCAGGAAAAGGGAGGAACAGACGAAAAAGCGATACCGCAAGAAACCGACCGACACCGTGAGGCTGTGCGCAGACGATATTATGACACGGCTGAAATTGAAGTCCTACCAAGATACCTATGCCGTGGCGATGGCGAAATACGGGTTGCAAAGGGGCATAGACGGCTCGAAGGCTCGCCACAAGTCCACGCAGCAGTATTATCGGGATATACAGAAACTCGCCGACAACCTCAAAGCGGAAGTGGTGGATTTGCAACAGCAGAAAGAAACGGCACGGGAAGAACTAAGACGGGCGAAAAAAGAAATACAGACCGAGAAGCTGAAAGGGGCAGCAACCACCGCAGCCGCCAACATCGCCGAGAGTGTCGGTTCTCTTTTCGGCAGCAACAAGGTCAAGACATTGGAAAAGAGAACATCGCCCTGCATAGGGAGGTAGCCGACCACGAGGAAACCATCGAAGCCCTGCAAGACAGAATACAGAACATGCAGGCAGACCACAGCCGACAGATGGCAGAAGTAGAACGGAAGTACCGCAGGGAGATAGCGGACAAGGAAACGAAGCACAAGGAGGAAATATCTTTCTTGAAAACGGTAATCGCAAGGGCGGCGGCATGGTTTCCCTATTTCCGTGAAATGCTCCGTATCGAAAACCTATGCCGCCTTGTGGGATTCGATGAAAGGCAAACCGCAACGCTCGTCAAGGGAAAGCCGTTGGAGTATGCAGGGGAACTTTACTCGGAGGAACACGGACGGAAATTCACGACCGAAAAGGCAGGGTTTCAAGTCGTGAAAGACCCCACGGACGGGACGAGACTGGTTCTTGCCATTGACCGAAAGCCCATTGCCGAGTGGTTCAAGGAACAGTTCGAGAAGTTAAGGCAGAACATACGCCGACCTATACAACCGCAAAAAAAAGGTAGGGGAATGAAGATATAACCGTTTTATCTTGCTGGAAAACAATAAAAAAGTGCTGTTCATAATGCCTTATGAATGGCACTTTTTATATATTTGCACACAAAATAAGGATAGAGCAAATAAAAGTAAATACAGAATCGTAAAATTTGATAGATATGAAAACTCAAAAATTAGAAATACTGATATTATTTCTCTGTATATTCGGCTTTATAGGTTGTGATAACAAAGATGAAGAGGGTGAGAAAGTGACAGACTACAAGGAATATTCTTTAACCATTGCATCAAAGAAGATACCCGGTGTTTGTTGGTCAGACGGATTTAATTATTTGTCTGATGTATATGCCGTAAAGAAAGAAAATGCCCAAGAATGGGAGAGCCTTGGAGTCATTGATGAATTTGAGTTTGAGAAAGGATATGAATATAAGGTAAAAATCAGTGAAACAAATTATTTGGATTATAGCATGGGAAATCCCGCATGGACGGAATATGAACTACTTGAAATAATATCTAAAGATAGGAAAGATTCAGAAAATTTGCCTTTACATTTTATCCCTAAATCATACTATGAGAATGTACAGCTTCCTAAATACAGATATGTAGTAGATGCAGATAATAATCAAAAACTTATTGAAGAAGAATTGAAAAAAAAATCTTTTATTCCTTTGGATTTTCATTATATGCTTTGGCGGAGCGAAGACAAATTCCTAAGATGTATTGCAATAAAAGACGATAATAATACATTGGGACCGTGTATTATAAAAAACGAAAACAAAGCCCCGGAAGAAATGCCAGAATCTTACAAATTACTTCCTCCAGAAGGAAATGTGTTTGGTTATGGGAAATGGACTTTTTTAGATGAACATGGAAATGAAACGAATTATCTTTCATTTGATGTGTTTATGGGTCGTTCTGCTAAATCAAGAAACGTAGATTTAACCCCCGATGTAGCTTATCTTTATAAAGACCTTTCTGAATACTACAAAAATAAATATCCGCAAGCCGGAGTGAAAACAGTTGTGGTTTCTTATGCCATTTCTATTAAATAACATAAAATCTTCAGCGAGCATCAATCATCCTAATTATAGTCAAACAGAATTGGTTTGAGAGGGATTTAAATCGTAATTTGTTGATAATCAATTCTTTTTTTGTGTAAAATTCTCAAAATAACGCAGTTTGACTATATCATTGCAACTATTATAAGAATCTATTAAAATGAGAACTATAGAATTAAGCACAAAAAAACGTATGAAAAGAATAAATCTGACCGTTTTGTTGTTAAGCGGTGTCTGTTTGTTATGCCAACCCCTTCAAGCCCAGCAGAGCATTGATGCTTGTGACGGTCGTACTTATAAAGTAGGCGACACGCTCCGTATTGGCGAACCATTGCCTTCGGGCTATCTATTTATAAAGCAGATAAACGCCGATAATAAATTCGACAAGTTGAATCCGAAAAACTCAACCGGACGGACTGCCGTCATTACCGACATACCTGCTTACCAGCCCAAACTCTATCAACAGTTCGGCATTTACCAACAGCCGGAAACGCCCCAAATAGTCTTTGCCGAACAGGGCGATTTCAAGATTGGCGTATATCTAAACATGGCTTTAACCAAAGGAAACATCATGTCCGGACATCATGTTTCCCATATGGATGGAGCTGTCGACCTTACCCCGGCTATCTTGTTCGCCTACACACATAAACTTTACGGCAAACCTATCGACACAGCATCAGTCGAGACCTATGCCTCTCTCTCTGCTCCCCAACAGTATGCAGAAGCAGCCAATGACCCGTTTGCATTGGAAGAACTTCGTACAACATATCGGAAAGAACTGGAACAAGCTGTGGCAAATGCAGATTTCAATAAGGTTTTCCGTATCAAATGTTTGTCGGAACTCCAAATGTACGACATCAATCAACAGCGTTTCCCGCTTTCGGGCTTAACGTGTGTCAATGTGGAAACCAAGCAGAACAGAGAATTATCCCAACAAGGTTATTGCTTATGGGGAAGTTGTGCCTTTCATTTCACTAACGCTCCGTCATTTGCCACCCTACCTTGCAAAAAAAACATTGCCCAAGGCATTTATACTATGCGTAAAATGACCTCGGCGACCTTGCCACCAACAGCTACCCTATACGTATATGTGCGCATCCTCCAACAGCCAGTATCACTTCCTGATAAACGTACCATGGTGATGTGTCCCGGAACATCATTCGATTTCGAGTGGTCAACACTCCGTAAAGCATACGGTCAAAAAGCTTTGAACATGGAAATTATACAAACGGACGGTTATTATAATGTCTTCCCTTATAACATACAAGAAGTGACATACAATTATCTTGGTACACAAACGCTACCTAAAAAGAACAATAAATAGTAATATGAAACTAAAAAACATCATTCAGACTACATTGCTAACAATCGTCTTGACATCATGTTATACATCCAGTCGAATAAGTAAATTCAGCTCTGAAAATATAAATTTGGGCATAGATAAAAATCTTTTCATAAAAAGATATGGAAAGCCTTTTAATAAGGAAATATCCTATACACAAGACAATCAAGAGAAAGAAAAACTCTTCTATAAAGAAGAATTAAACAAAGGTACATGGTATATTATAACAACAGCTTTTACTTTTATTGATGATAAACTTATAAAGCAAGAGGTTGTAAAAGAAGAAAGGACTTTTCAAAAATGTGATTGTAATAAATAAGCTATGCCTCCGGTGGGATAACTCGCTGGGGGCTTCTTACATTTTCTGTTTTTTTCAATCAATTTTATAAAATTGCCGTCACAGTTCGTACTTTCGGAAAAAGATATTATATTTGCAAATGAAAGAGTTATTTGACAGCATAGCAATGTAAAACGCTGAAAATTGCACGGTTGCTAACTCGTTACCGCTACTTCTCAAATAATTCGCTAAGAGTTTATTCTTCAATCGGTTAAGTCAAACCGAGAAAAATCTAAAATAGAAATTAGAGGATTATTTGAATTTTATCTAGACAAAAAACAAATCAATATTCGAAAAGTGTAGATGGATCTTAAAAAAAAACATTTTATACGTTCAATAATTAAAAAATATGTTTATCTTTGTTGCATAAAGCTTTATTAAACATTATAAATAGCGCTTAACGGTTATCCGAAGAGTAAAATTAGATTGTTTAATTAACTTAACAGAAATAAGGTAAGTACAAGAAGAACTTTGACTAAAACTTGAAAACAAAAAATTATTAGAAAGCTTTGAAACCTTAATTTTTT
>NZ_EQ973633.1:75139-102326 GCF_000157915.1 Phocaeicola coprophilus DSM 18228 = JCM 13818
AATTATAAATAAGGATCTATGTTTAAAAACTTTAAATCAGTCAGTATGTTGCTATTCCTTTCCGCTATTGGCGGGGGAACAGTTTACGCAGTATCTGGAGAAAGCGTAACAGGCATTGACGCTATTCAGCAGAAAGGTACATGCACTGGTATCGTAAAAGATGCTACAGGTGAACCCATTATTGGTGCAACTGTCATGGTGAAAGGTACAACCAATGGTACCATAACCGGTCTTGATGGAGACTTCTCCTTGAATAATGTTCCTCGGGGAAGTGTTTTGCAGGTTTCTTTCGTAGGATATCAAACTATGGAAGTTGAATGGAAAGGTACACCTTTGAATGTAACCTTGAAAGAAGACACTCAGCTTTTGGATGAAGTTGTTGTTGTTGGTTATGGAACACAGAAAAAAGTAAACGTAACTGGTGCCGTATCTATGGTAGATTCTAAAGTGTTGGAATCTCGTCCGGTTCAGAATGTAGCACAGGCTCTTCAGGGACAGATCCCGGGCTTGAACATGTCTGTAGGTAACAGTGGTGGTGCTTTGGATGCTTCAATGAGTATCAATATCCGTGGTGCCGGTACAATCGGTTCTGGTTCTAGTGGTAACCCGTTGATCTTGATTGACGGTGTTGAAGGTGATATGAACACTGTAAACCCGAATGATATCGCAAACGTATCAGTTTTGAAGGATGCTTCTTCTTCTTCTATCTATGGTGCACGTGCAGCATTCGGTGTAATCTTGATTACAACTAAGAATGGTAACAGCGGTAAGACTAGAGTTAACTATTCTGGAAACGTTCGTTTCTCAGATGCGATTCAGAAACCTAGCATGACTAACTCTTGGGATTTTGCCAATTATTTCAACGAAGCAAACCGTAATGCTCATGGTACTGTGATCTTCGATGAAGAAGATATGAATCGTATCAAAACTTACATGGAAGGTGGATATACCGATCCGACCAAACCGGAATATTATGGTACGCTGCCGGGAACAAATGGTCGTTGGCAAAGTTACGGAGGTGCATTTGCCAATACTAACTGGTTTGATGAATTCTATAAGAGTTGGGTTCCATCTCAGGAACATAACCTCAGCATCAGCGGTGGTAATGAAAAAGTTACCTATTTGTTAAGTGGTAGCTTCCTGGATCAGAACGGTTTGTTGCGTCATGGAACAGATGAATTCCAGCGTTATACATTGAACAGCAAGATTTCAGTGAAGCTGGCTGATTGGGTGACCATGAACTATAACAACAAATGGACACGTGAAGCATACGACCGTCCTACTTATATGACCGGTCTGTTCTTCCATAATATTGCCCGTCGCTGGCCGACCAACCCGGTTCGGGATCCGAATGGACACTGGTTCCCTGAAATGGAAATTACCCAGATGGAAGAAGGTGGTAAACAGAACAATGAAAAGAACTGGATGACCAATCAGCTTCAGTTTGTGTTTGAACCGATCAAGGACTGGCATATCAATTTGGAAGGTAGTTTGCGTCAGTATAATGAAAAATCTCATTGGGCTGTATTGCCTATCTACGGTTATGATACTAACAACCAGCCTTATCTGTTGTCTTGGAACGGTGGTGCTGCCGGATATTCTGAAGTTCAGGACTATCGTTCTAGTGAGGATTATTTCTCAACTAATATTTATAGTGACTATTCCAAGACGATCGGTGATCATTATTTCAAAGTAATGGCCGGTTTCAATGCGGAACTTTACAAGAATGGTAGCTTGACTGGTTTCGGTACTGACCTGATTACTCCTACCGTGCCGGAATTGAATACGACTCAGGACAATAAGAATACTTATAACAGCGCTTCAGAATTGGCTATTGCCGGTTTCTTCGGTCGTGTGAACTATAACTATAAAGAACGCTATATGTTGGAAGCCAACTTGCGTTATGATGGTTCTTCTCGTTTCATTGGTGATAAGAGATGGGGTTTGTTCCCGTCATTCTCTTTGGGATGGAATATCGCACGTGAAGAGTTCTTTGAACCGCTGAACAGTGTGGTTGGAACATTGAAGCTGAGAGGATCTTGGGGTCAGTTGGGTAACAACGAAACAGATGCCTGGTATCCGTTCTTCCAGACTATGCCTACCGGTACTACTAACTCTGGTTGGTTGCTGAATGGTGTACGTCAGAATACAGCTGGTACTCCGGGTATCGTAAGTAGCTTGCTGACTTGGGAAACTGTAGAATCCTGGAACGTCGGTGTTGACTTTGGTTTGTTCAACAACCGCTTGACCGGATCATTCGACTACTATCAGCGTTATACATATGATATGGTAGGTCCGGCTCCTACATTGCCTGGTATCCTGGGTACTTCTGCTCCTGCCATCAACAACGCCGATATGAAATCTTATGGTTGGGAAATGGAGTTGTCTTGGAGAGACCGCATCAATGAATTCAACTATGGTGTACGTTTCACTTTGGCTGACGGTCAGAGAGAGGTAACTAAGTATCCGAATGAAAGTGGTGATATCAACACTTGGTATGCTGGTAAGTTGGATGGAACTATCTGGGGTTATACTACTGTAGGTATTGCTCAGACTCAGGAAGAAATGGATGCTCACCTGGCTAACAACAAACCGAACTGGGGTTCTAAATGGGGTGCTGGTGACGTGATGTATGCCGACCTGAATGGTGATGGTGAAGTTACTTCTGGATCAAGTACTCTTGGTGATCATGGCGACTTGACTGTAATTGGTAACAGCTATGCTCGTTACAATTTCGGTTTGACTTTGGATGGATCTTGGAAAGGACTTGACTTCTCTGTATTCTTGCAGGGTGTGATGAAACGTGACTACTGGTTGAGTGGCCCGTATTTCTGGGGTGCCAGCGGTGACGAATGGCAGTCTGCTTGCTTCACTGAACATTTGGATTACTGGACACCGGATAATCCGGATGCATACTATCCGAAACCTTATTTCGGTGGTATCACCAAGAACCAGCAGGTTCAGACAGGATATTTGCAGAATGCTGCATACCTGCGTGTAAAGAACGTTCAGATTGGTTATACTTTGCCTAAGAGCTGGACTCAGAAGGCTTCTATGGAATCAGTTCGCTTCTATGTTTCAGGTGATAACCTGCTGACATTGACAGGTATCAGTGCCATCTTCGATCCCGAAACATTGGGTGGTGACTGGGGACCGGGTAAATTGTATCCGCTTCAAAGAACTATTTCTGTCGGTGTAAATGTTAACTTCTAAAAAATACAAATATGAAACTAAGTTTAAAACATATCTATCTATACTCACTGATTGGCTTGGGTGCATCAACTCTGGCTTCCTGCGACAGTTTTCTGGATCGTGAGCCGATAACCAGTGTAACTCCTGAAGCTTACTTCTCTACCGTAGATCAGGTGGGTGCATACGTTATCAACTATTATTCCTGGCTGCAGAACTCTCGTGGACAATCTTTGTTCCATGACAAGAACTGGCGAAGCGGTATGACGTTGAATGATAATAATACCGATAACCTTTTCTCTCAGTCTGGTGACTTGAACTATTTTGCCGGTGAAAAACTGGTTCCTGCCGGAAAGAACTTTGAAACTTATTATAGCCGTATCCGTACCTGGAACTGGTTGTTGGAACAGATTCTTCCGAAAGAAGAAGCAGGAACTATTCAGGGTGATGAAGCTACTCTGAAGCATTATATCGGAGAAGCTTATTTCTTCCGTGCATTGGCTTATTATCAGGCTTTGGTACGTTATGGAGATATGCCGATCATTGAAAAAGTTCTTTCTGATGATGCAGAGGAATTGAAAGCTTTGGCTGTTCGTGCTCCGCGTAATGAAGTAGCCCGTTTCATTTTGAAAGATCTGGATACTGCTATTTCACGTCTGCAGGATCAGGGTTATATGAACAATCAGCGTATCAACAAGCAGACTGCTCAATTGTTGAAATCACGTGTTGCTTTGTTTGAAGCAACTTTCGAAAGATATCATCAGGGTACTGGTCGTGTTCCGGGTGATGAATCCTGGCCTGGTAAGAACATGTCATACAATCAGGGAAAGACTTTTGATATTGCTGGTGAAATCGATTTCTTCCTGACCGAAGCTATGAGTTCAGCTAAAGCTGTGGCTGATCATTGTACTTTGACAGAAAACTCTCATCAGATGAATCCGACATTGGGACAGACCAATGGATGGAACCCTTATTTTGATATGTTCAGCTCTGAAAATTTGAGCAGTATTTCTGAGGTTCTGTTGTGGAAAGAATATAACCTGAGTATTGGTTATACACACGATGCCGGCTATATTTTGTCTGCAGGTGGTGACCAGTTGGGATTGTCACGTAGCTATATCACGTCTTTCCTGATGCAGAATGGTTTGCCTTGGTATGCTGATAATTCCGGTTATCAGGGAGATACAACCGTATCTTTGGAAAAACAGGGACGTGACGAGCGCTTGCAGCTCTTCGTGATGGGTGAAGATGATGTTACTGCAAGTGATCCTAGAGATCCTAAAGTAGCTGCGAAGAATGATGTGACTACTTTGGATACGATTCCTTTGTTGACTAACAGTTTGGAATTGCTGGACTTTACCGGTTATCGTCCGCGTAAATATTACAGCTACGATTATGATCAGTATCAAAGCAATACTGTGATCTGTACAACCGGTGCTGTTGTTTTCCGTGCTGCTGAGGCTTATTTGAATTACATTGAAGCATGTTATGAAAAGAACCATGGTTTGGATGGTGATGCAATGAAATATTGGAAGGCTATCCGTAAACGTGCCGGTGTGAGTGAAGACTATGAGTTGACTATCGCTAATACTGACTTGGCTAAGGAAGTTAACATTGTAAATGGTACAGTTTATGGTGACTTGGCTGTTTATTCTGGTGATCAGCCGGTAGATGCTACTCTGTATAACATCCGTCGTGAACGCCGTTGTGAGTTTATCTCTGAAGGTATGCGTTGGGATGACTTGAAGAGATGGCGTTCCTGGGATTTGGCAATCAATGGTCATTATATGCTGGAAGGTATGAACTTCTGGGACGAAACTTATAAGAAGTATGAAAATGCACCTAATATGCCTAAGCTGAAGGCTGATGGTAGTAGTGATGCAAATATGTCTGCAGCTTCTGTTAGCAAGTATATTCGTCCGATGGGCCGTACTCAGATCAACAACCAGTTGTTTGACGGATATACCTGGAAGAAGGCATATTATCTGGAACCGCTTGGCGTACAGGATTTCACTTTGACCGCTACCGATCCAAATAATGTAGAAACTTCTTCTATGTATCAGAATCCATACTGGCCGATGACTGCTGGTCGTGCATTGGAATAATCAGATAATAGTATATAACGTTTATGGAACGTAAGGAGTATTTTCCTGAAATTTTGATAAACGTTTGATATAGCATAAGGGAAAAGGAAGTTCGTGAGAATATCCTTTTCCTTTGTGCTTTTTTCTTTCTGACAATTTAATTTAATCATAAAAATCTATTTAATATTATGAAAAAATTTTGGATAGGCACTTTCATGCTGGTGTGTTGGATTACCAGTCATTTGAATGCTCAGGAAGTCACGGATCTTATAACTTTTAAACAAGTAGATCCATTTCTGAAGGTATTGAGAGAATCTAATTTCTTCCCTGAATTTACGGATACGGTTGAAGTGGCAAAAGGGGAAAATGCTACTTTCCAGTTTGCTGTTCGCAGTGGCTTGCCTTTGAAGGATCTTCAGTTTGATGTTACTGCTTTTCGTTCCGGACAGGGAGCGTCAATGAATGTTTCGCGTAAAGGGTTTGTGAATTATGTGAAAGAGGGACGTTTGACACCCGAACTGGCTAATGATGCAATTCTTTCTCTTTCTCGTTATTATCCGGATCCTATCTGTGAAGAACAGAATTGGTCGGTGGAGCGTGATCTGACTCAGCCCATGTGGGTGACTTTACCTGTTCCAGTCGATGCTAAAGAAGGTTGTTATCGTGCAGAAGTAACTTTAAAAGGATTGGCAGGAAATAAGCCCTTCTCTTTTACTAGAGAGATTTATGTGAAAGTTTATCCGGTTACAATTGAAAAACCTTCTCTTTGGGTGACGAACTGGTTCACTACTGCAGATGATAAAATGAAGGTTTTCAATGGAGGAAAGGATGTAGAACCTTATTCGGCTGAGTATTGGAAAATGGTAGGTGAGTTGGCTTCTAAATTACATGAATGTTATACAAATGTAATCTTGGTTTCTCCGCTACAGCATATTGAATTTTCAGAGAAATCCGGTAAGTATTCTTTTGATTATAAAAATTTTGACCGGTTTATAGACGTATTTCGTCAAGCTGGGGCTTTAAAAATGATTGAAGGAGGACATATTGCTGCCCGTGCAGGTAATTGGGATAGTAATTTTGAGGCATATGTTCCTGAAGTTGATAAAGACGGTAACAAAAAGTTGGTTCAGTATCCGATCAATTCTGAGAAAGCAAGTAACTTTTATCGTCAATTTTTGCCTTCTTTGATGTCGCATCTGCAAAAACGTGGATTAAAAGATATTTATGTACAGCATATTGCTGATGAACCTATAGAGTCCAATTTCAAGAGTTATGTGGAAATTGCTCGTTTTGTGAAAGATATTTGTCCGGATCTGAGGATTATAGAAGCTTGTCATACACATAATCTGGAAAATACGGTTGATATTTGGGTCCCTCAATTGAATTTCTATAAAGACGGATATAGTTTTTATCAGGAGCGCCAGAAAGCAGGGGATGAAGTTTGGTTCTATACTTGTTTAGCTCCTCAGGGGAACTTTGCAAATCGTTTTCTCGAATTACCCTCCATTAAAACTCGTTTGATTCATTGGTTGAACTTCCGTTACGGAGCTACGGGCTATTTGCATTGGGGATTTAATTTCTGGAAAGAAAACAGTGATCCTTATGGAGAAACAACAACGATGAATCTGGAAAGTGGAAATACGCTTCCAGGCGGAGACAGCTGGATTGTATATCCGAAGAATGGCAAATTGTATAGTTCTATTCGTTTGGAAGCTATGCGTGATGGTATAGCTGATTATACACTTTTGCAGATGTTGGCTCAAAAGGAACCGGATCTGGCTAAAGAACTATGTCGTCAGGTGGTATTCCATTGGACGTTGTATGATACAGATGGAGATCATTTCAGAGCAATTCGTCATCAGATTCTGGAGAAACTTTCTGAAAAATAAAAGCAGTATAAGTTTGTTTTAGACGAGATTGTTGCTATTGTCAAAAAGCAGAAGAGACTGATTTACTCGGTATCTTCTGCTTTTTTCAATATTTGATACTGGAAAAAAGATGAATGTTTCAAAAAGCTTGATATACTTCTTCCCAGTGACTATTGAAGTCTGGCATGGAATGGAAAAGCAGGTTGGCACCTTCGTCCAGCAGAGCAGAATCGGGTAACGGACCTGTATTAACTGCTATGGTGAAAATTCCGGCAGCTACTCCAGCCCGTACACCGAGAGGAGCATTTTCGATGACAATCGCTTCATTAGCTTGTATATTGGCTTTTTGAAGGGCCATTAAATAAGGTTCCGGATTCGGTTTTCCATATTTTACATCGAAAGCAGTTACCATTAATTCTTGTTTGAAGATATCCGGAAAGTTGTGGTTTAGTTTATCCAATAATGATAATTGCCCAGATCCGGTCACCACCATGGGTATCAGTCCTTCGCTTTTAATTTTCTGTAATACCTCGTAGGCTCCAGGCATACGTTCTGCTTTGGGAAGCTTATTGAAGATATCGCTTTTGGTCTGATAGATTTGTTTGATTTCTTCTTCACTAGCCTCATAGCCTCGTTCCCGCTGACTTACAATATTAATTGTTCCAGCTCCTGTGCGTCCTTCGTGCATATAGGCTTCTTCTCGGCTTAGTGTCATTCCGTATTGTTGCATGGCCAGGTTCCAGGCTGTCGCATGGTTTTTCATAGAGTCGAATAAAACTCCATCCATGTCAAACAGAACTGCCTTCAGATTGATTCTTGAGTAGGAATGAGTTTGTAAATAGGATGTTATGGATGATTTATACACGTTGTATATTGATTAGTTGGACATGAAGCCTGACGGCTTTAAAATAAAGGAAGGATGAAGATGACACAATCCTTTTATTGGAACGTGTCCTCTTCATCCTTTTATGGCCTTATCGGCCCGTTTTCTTGTTATTTTTTAAGTCTTTCGCGAATAGCTTTGGATGCTTCTTCGTAGCCAGGCTTGTTTAACAGGGCAAACATATTTTTCTTATATGCTTCTACACCAGGCTGGTTAAATGGATTGATTTCCAACAGGTAACCACTGATACCACAAGCTTTTTCGAAGAAATAGATCAGCTGTCCCAGATAATATTCATTCAGAACAGGCACGCTGACACGCATATTGGGAACTCCTCCGTCTACATGAGCTAACTGAGTACCCAGCTCTGCCATCTTATTAACTTCATCAACACGTTTTCCAGCCAGGAAGTTCAAGCCATCCAGGTTTTCTTCGTCTGAGGGAACATGCAGTTCATGGTTGGGAGTTTCAACAGAAACAACAGTTTCGAAGATAGTACGTTCACCTTCCTGAATCCATTGTCCCATAGAGTGCAAATCTGTGGAGAAGTCTACTGAACTTGGGTAGATACCTTTGTGGTCTTTACCTTCAGATTCTCCATAAAGCTGTTTCCACCATTCCATGAAGTAATGAAGCTTAGGCTGGAAGTTGACCAGAATTTCGATTTTCTTTCCATTCTGATAAAGCTCATTGCGTGTAGCAGCATACAAGGCTGCAGGATTTTCTTCCATGTTCGGGTTAGCACATACTTCTTCCATTTTGCATGCACCGGCAACCAGCTGGTCGATGTCAATACCTGCAACGGCAATAGGAAGTAATCCTACCGGAGTTAATACAGAGAAACGTCCACCTACATTATCAGGAATAATGAAAGATTTGTAACCTTCTTTATCTGCTGTTACGCGAGCTGCACCTTTCTTGGCATCTGTTACAGCTACAATAACTTTGCGTGCCATTTCTTTTCCGCGTTGTTCTTCGCATTGTTTCTTCAGCAGGCGGAAAGCTAAGGCTGTCTCTGTTGTTGTTCCAGACTTAGAAATGTTGATGACACCAAATTTCTTATCCTTTAAGAATGAAGTCAGTTCATACAGATAATCTTCGCCGATATTATGTCCGGCAAAAATAATTGTCGGTTGTCCGGCTTTCTTTTCCTGTAACCACAAGAAACTGTTTGACATTGCTTCAATGACAGCACGTGCTCCCAAATAACTGCCACCGATACCTGCAACAATAACAACATCACAATTCTCGCGTAAAACCTGGGCTGTAGCTTTCAAGTCAGCCAGATGTTCTTGAGTAATAGAGGAAGGAAGATGTAACCATCCCAGAAAATCATTTCCCAGTCCGGTTCCTTTTTCCAGGGTTTCCATACAAGCCTTTACTTTAGGTGCGTAAGCGGCTAATTTATCTTTGGAAATAAATTCTAAAGTCTTTTCGATGTTCAGTTTGATATTTTCCATACTGTATCTGTTTTTAGAAAAATTGTTTGTTTCAGCATTATCTGAACGAGTCGGTCAGCAGCTTTATTTCAATCATTGGTGAGATGCGTTCATACAGAATATTATAAACAGCATCTACGATAGGCATGTTGACGTGTAAGTGCTTGTTCAACTCTTTTATACATTTTGTACCATAATATCCTTCAGCGATCATTTCCATTTCAATTTGTGCACTTTTTACCGAGTAGCCTTTTCCGATCATGGTACCGAATACGCGGTTTCGACTGAAGTTAGAATAGGAAGTAACCAGCAGGTCTCCCAGATAGGCAGAGTCATTGGTACAACGTTCCAGAGGATGAACCGTATTCAGAAAACGGTTCATTTCCTGAAGGGCATTGGATACCAATACAGCTTGAAAATTGTCTCCGTATTTTAGTCCGCTGCATATTCCAGCAGCAATGGCATAAACATTTTTCAATACGGAAGCATATTCAATACCTGCAACGTCTGGATTTACGGAGGTTTTGATATAATGGCCGGCTAATTGTTTTGCGAACATTTTAGCTTTTTCAATGTCCTTGCATCCTACAGTCAAATATGACAGGCGTTCCAGTGCAACTTCCTCAGCATGACAGGGACCCGCCAATACGGCTATGTTTTCTTCGGGAACGTCATACATTTGATGGAAATAATCGGATACGATTAAGTTTTCATCTGGAACAATTCCTTTGATGGCAGTGACGATGAATTTATCCTTGAGTTTAGTTTTTAGCTTTTTGAGGTGACTTTTCAAGTAAGGCGAAGGAGTTACGAAAATAAGGGTATCCGATTCCTTTACCACCTTATTAATATCCGAAGAAAAATTTATTCGACGGATGTCAAAGCGCACACTA
This sequence comes from Phocaeicola coprophilus DSM 18228 = JCM 13818, assembly GCF_000157915.1. Lineage (GTDB taxonomy): Bacteria > Bacteroidota > Bacteroidia > Bacteroidales > Bacteroidaceae > Phocaeicola > Phocaeicola coprophilus. The sequence continues at coordinate 85,496 of NZ_EQ973633.1, forward strand.
GTCAGATAAGCTGGGTTATGTCCTAAACGTTTGAATTCTTCAATCCGGTCGTCTCGGCGCATATACCAGTTTATTGATTCAGCTTGGGTCAGTATAATTTTTGCGATTGCGGTAGCCCAGCTTCCTCCCCCCATAATTGCTATTTTCCCGGGTAATTTCATGGCTATCAATTAAAAACCAAAAATTAAAAATTAAAAGCTTCATCAAGTGGAGAAGCTTTTAATTTTCAATTTCTAATTAATTAAATTTTTTGTATCCAGCCTGCCACTTCGTCTACGGACGGATTGGTCAGTTCCAGTTTATACTTTTTGTTTATACCACAGATATCCTGATGAAGTTTTTGCGGGTTAACATCTTTCATGTCTGATACGAGGTTATAACCAGCTTTCTGGATGACAGGAACCCAGTCTTCAGAAATACCTAACTCCATAAATTTAGCAGGAGCATCTTTCGGAATAACTTTTTCAGGACGCATTTGAGGGAAGAACAGAACTTCCTGAATTGTGCTCTGTCCGGTCATCAGCATTACCAGACGGTCCATTCCGATACCCATACCTGAAGTCGGAGGCATACCGTATTCCAAAGCACGGACAAAGTCTTTGTCGATGATCATGGCTTCGTCATCTCCCTTTTCACTCAGACGCATTTGTTCTTCGAAACGTTCCAACTGATCGATGGGGTCATTTAACTCTGAATAAGCGTTGCAAAGTTCTTTACCGTTAACCATCAATTCGAAACGTTCGGTCAGTTCCGGATTATTGCGGTGACGTTTGGTCAGCGGGGACATTTCAATCGGATAGTCTGTGATGAAGGTCGGCTGAATGTAGTTTCCTTCGCAGAATTCTCCGAAGATTTCGTCGATCAGCTTTCCTTTTCCCATTGTATCATCAATTTCCATGTTCAATTTCTGGCATACTTCACGGATTTGTTCTTCATTCATGCCAGTCAAATCATATCCGGTGAATTCTTTGATGGAATCGAGCATGGTCACACGTTTGAACGGCGCCTTAAAGTTGATTATATTATCTCCCACTTTAACTTCCGTTGTACCGTTTACATCCATACAAATCTTTTCAATCATATTTTCTGTAAACTTCATCATCCAGTTGTAGTCCTTATAGGCTACGTAGATTTCCATACAGGTAAATTCCGGATTATGTGTACGGTCCATACCTTCATTACGGAAGTTCTTGCCAATTTCATAGACTCCCTCGAATCCACCTACGATCAGACGTTTCAAGTAAAGTTCACTGGCAATACGCATATATAAAGGTATATCCAAAGCATTGTGGTGTGTGATGAAAGGCCGTGCGGCTGCACCTCCGGCAATGGATTGCAAAATTGGAGTTTCTACTTCAATATATCCTTTCGAGTTGAAGTATTCACGCATGGAGTTATAAACCTTATTGCGTTTCAGGAAAATATCTTTAACTCCATCGTTAACGACTAAGTCAACATAACGTTGGCGGTAACGCAATTCCGGATCTTCGAATTTGTCGTAAGCTACTCCATCTTTATATTTCACAATAGGAAGTGGGCGGATTGATTTTGACAATACCGTTAACTTCTGTGCATGGATGGAGATTTCTCCCATTTGTGTGCGGAATACGAAACCTTCGATGCCGATAAAGTCTCCCAAGTCGAGCAGGCGTTTAAATACTACGTTGTATAAATCCTTGTTTTCATCCGGACAAATGTCGTCACGGGTGATGTAAATCTGAATACGACCTTTGGAATCCTGTAACTCAATGAAAGAAGCTTTACCCATGACGCGGCGTGACATGATACGTCCCGCTACGGATACTTTGCGCGGTTCTGCTTCGTCATCTTTGAATTCGGCTTTAATGTCAGTCGAAAAAGCGTTGGTTACATACTCGGCAGCAGGGTAGGGGTCAATGCCCATCGCTCTCATTTCATTCAGACTGTTACGTCTGATAATCTCCTGTTCACTTAGTTCTAATACGTTCATTTGTTAATACATTAACTCAATTTGGATACAAAAATACGAAACATTTTGCAATGTATCTCTATATTAAGGTATTTTTTACTGTGATAGAGGGGATATCCTTTTAAAAATATCTATCTTCGCGTCAAAATTCCTTAAAATGAAAGAATGACCATGAAGACTAAAATTTTATGTATGGCCCTGTTGGGCAGTTTATGTATGCCTCTTTGGGCACAGCAAGTGTTTGACATGACTTCTTTAGGAGTTGTTCCCGGGAAGAAAACGAATATGTCTCCTCGTGTGGAAAAAGCACTTGATAAGATTCGCAAGCAGGCAGTTTCCGGGGAAGAGGTGGTTTTACGTTTTACTCCTGGTGTCTATCATTTTTATCCGAATGATGCTGTAGAACGTGAATATTATATTTCAAATCATGATCAGACGAATCCTAAAAAAGTTGGATTAGCTTTGGAAAATTTTCAGAATCTGACTATTGAAGGAAATGGGGCAGAGTTTGTCTTTCACGGACAGATGCTTCCGGTGTCTTTGCTGCATACCTCAAATTGTACACTGAAAGATTTCAGTATTGATTTTGCTAATCCACACATTGCCCAGGTTGAAATCCTGAAAAATGAAGGAGACAAGGGGATGACATTCCGGGTTGCTCCGTGGGTTGTGTATCAGATAACAAAAGATTCTATTTTTGAAACTTATGGAGAAGGATGGAAATTGCGTCCCAGTTCAGGAATAGCTTTTGAGAAAGATACTCGCCATGTAGTGTATAATACCAGTGATTTGTTTTACTCTACTAAAGGTGTGACAAAGGTGGATAAGGATGTATTGTATGCTCCACAATGGAAAGATAAACGTCTTCAACCGGGAACGGTAGTTGCCATGCGTGCATGGGACCGGCCGACACCTGGTATTTTCTTGTCACACAACGTGAATACAACATTGAAAAATGTGAAAGTACATTATGCACAGGGAATGGGCTTGCTGGCGCAATTGTGTGAGAATATTACACTTGATGGTTTCGGCGTATGTCTGAAAGGAGAGAATGATCCGCGTTACTTCACGACTCAGGCTGATGCTACTCATTTTTCTCAGTGTAAGGGAAAAATAACGTCTACAGGAGGCTTGTATGAGGGAATGATGGATGATGCAATTAATGTGCATGGTACTTACCTGAAGGTTATCAAGCAGATTGACAGATATACATTGGTTGGTCGTTATATGCATGATCAGTCCTGGGGATTTGACTGGGGATATGTTGGTGATGAAGTACAGTTTGTTCGTTCTAAGACAATGGAAGTCGTTGGTGATACCAGTCGGATTGAACGGATTGCTCCTTTGGACAAGCCATCAGTGGAAGGAGCCCGGGAATTTGAAATACGTTTTTCCGAACCTGTTGGTGACTGGTTGACTGAAGGTGAAAGTTTTGGTATTGAAAACCTGACCTGGACTCCGGAAGTGTATTTTGCGGATAATACGATCCGTAATAATCGTGCCAGAGGATCTTTGTTCAGTACGCCAAAGAAAACAGTAGTAGAAAACAATTTGTTTGATCATACTTCAGGAACTGCTATCTTGCTTTGCGGAGACTGTAACGGATGGTATGAAACCGGAGCTTGTCGTGATGTTGTGATTCGTAAAAACCGTTTCATTAATTCGTTGACAAATATGTTCCAGTTTACGAATGCAGTCATTTCTATTTATCCGGAAATTCCTGACCTGGATCATCAGGTTGCTTATTTCCATGGTGGAAAAGCGGGAGCTATCCAGATTGTAGATAATGAGTTTGATATATTTGATGCTCCGGTTCTTTATGCCAAGTCGGTTGACGGTCTGATATTCCGAAACAATGTGATCCGTATGAATACTGATTATAAGCCTTTTCACTGGAATCAAAACCGTTTTCTTTTGGAACGTGTTAATCGAGTTGAGATTGCTGAGTAAAATTGTTTGGGTATAATCAAACGGGAAATACCTGTCAGGGCCTTTCTCTATCCTTTGTTTGTATGACTGTAAGGATGTAGAGAAAGGCCCTTATTTCGAAAAAATGATAGAAAAATAGGCTGCATTTAATTATTTTGTTAACTTTGGGGCATTTCTGATTTATGGAAGACATGAAAGTTATAATCTTACAAACTGATATTAGTTGGGCGAATCCCAAGGCCAATGTGCAGAAAGTGGATGAAATGTTCGCCCGTTGTGGGGAAGCTGATTTATTTGTGCTGCCCGAGATGTTTTCTACAGGTTTTTGTACCCGGCCGGAAGGAATAGCAGAACCTGTGGGGAGTGATACACTTCTATGGATGAAACAAAAAGCTGCAGAACTGAATGCTGCTTTAGCCGGGAGCATAGCAGTAGAGGAAAACAGACATTTTTACAACCGATTTTATTTTGTTCATCCGGATGGACAGGTACAATGGTATGATAAAAAACATTTGTTTACCTATGGTGGAGAGCACAAGTCTTTCACGGCAGGTGCTGAAAGGGTTATTGTAAATTTCCGGGGTGTACGGATTTTATTACAGGTTTGCTATGATCTTCGTTTTCCGGTCTGGGCGCGAAATCGTAAAGATTACGACATGATTCTTTACGTAGCAAGCTGGCCGACTCCAAGAGTTGACGCATGGAACATCCTTTTACGGGCAAGGGCGATTGAAAATCAATGTTATGTAGTTGCCGTTAATCGGGTAGGAGAAGATCCTGCATGTCAATATTGTGGGGGAAGTGCCGTGATAGATCCGTACGGACATACATTAGCAGCTTGTGAAGATAACAAATCTTGTACGGCTGAAGCAACTATTGATATGGATGTACTTGAGGCATTCAGGAAAAAATTCCCTGTACTTGACGATGCCGATCCTTATCAAATCTTATAATCTATACAGAATTAACATACCTTCTATAATTATGATGAACAATCCAGATAAACTTTTATTATTGGGAGACCAGGCGATAGCTTTAGGAGCTATCCATGCTGGTATTTCGGGAGTTTATGCCTATCCTGGCACTCCTTCTACAGAGATTACCGAATATATTCAAGATTCTCCTTTGGCTCAGGAACGCAAATTACATAGTACTTGGTGCACCAATGAAAAGACGGCTATGGAAGCTGCACTGGGCGTTTCCTATGTGGGTGGTCGTGCTTTGGTATGTATGAAGCACGTAGGTATGAATGTGTGTGCTGATGCTTTTGTTAATTCAGCTATAACTGGTGTCAATGGTGGTATTGTGGTATTGGCAGCTGATGATCCTTCCATGCACTCATCTCAGAATGAACAGGACTCTCGTTTTTATGGTAAGTTTGCTATGATTCCTATGCTGGAACCTTCTTCCCAACAGGAAGCCTATGATATGATGGAAGGTGCTTTTCGATTGTCGGAAGAAAAGAAATTGCCAGTATTGATGCGTATTACAACTCGTATGGCTCATTCGCGGGCTGCGGTGACAGTGAAACAAAACTTTTTGGAGGTTACCCGAACCGGACGTCCTTCTGTTCCTGCAGACTGGGTACTGTTACCGGGTAATGCACGTCGTCGGTATTTGGAGGTAATCGAAGTTCAGCCCCAATTAATGGCACTGTCAGAGTCTTCTCCATATAATCTTTACATGCAGGGAAAAGAGAAGATGGCTGAAAAAGGAATTATTGCATGTGGTATCGGATATAATTATGTAATGGAAAATTTTCCGGAAGGTTGTCCTTATCCACTCTTGAAAATTTCGCAATATCCGCTTCCTGTTGAGAAAATAGCAGCATTGGCAGCTTCTTGCAGAGAAATCTTAGTGGTAGAAGACGGTCAGCCTTTTGTCGAAGAACAGCTGAAAGGTATTTTACCGTCTGCTTATCAGGTTAAAGGCCGTCTGAGTGGAGATCTTCCTCGTACAGGCGAGTTGAATCCGGACAATGTTCGGCTGGCTTTGGGGATGTCTGTTACACAAGTTTATGCTCCTGCAAAACAAGTCGTTTCCCGGCCGCCTGCTTTATGTAATGGGTGTGGACACAGAGACGTCTATGATGCTTTAAACAAAGTTGTGGCTGAATATCCGGATGCCAAGATTTTTGGAGATATTGGCTGCTATACATTGGGAGCTCTTCCTCCTTTCCGTTCATTGGCTAGTTGTGTCGATATGGGAGCTTCTATAACAATGGCCAAGGGAGCTGCAGATGCAGGTTTGTTTCCTGCAATTGCTGTTATTGGTGACTCAACCTTTACCCATTCTGGTATGACGGGCCTGTTGGATGCCGTTAATGACCGGGCCAATATAACTGTGGTAATTTCAGATAATCTCACCACAGCCATGACGGGAGGACAGGATTCTGCCGGCACTAATAAGTTTGAAGCTATTTGTCTGGGACTGGGAGTTGAACCGGAGCATGTACGCGTAGTTGTGCCTTTGCCGAAAAATATGGATGAAATAACTCGGATTATTCGGGAAGAAATAGAATACAATGGGGTTTCTGTAATCATTCCGCGCCGTGAATGTATGCAGACTTTGAATCGTAAGTTGAAACAGAAAAGAGCAGAGAAAAAATGAAAACAGACATCATACTTTCTGGAGTAGGAGGACAGGGAATCCTCTCCATTGCAACCATTATCGGAGAAGCAGCGACACGCATGGGGCTTACATTAAAACAGGCAGAAGTACATGGAATGAGCCAGCGTGGTGGGGATGTACAGTCTAATTTACGTCTGTCTGACGGACCGATTGCTTCCGACCTGATTCCATTGGGAAGTGCTGATCTGATATTGTCTCTTGAACCGATGGAAGCCTTGCGTTATTTACCTTATTTGTCGCAGGAAGGCTGGATTATTACCTCTTCTGCTCCATTCAAGAATATTCCGAACTATCCGGATGAAGCCTGTTTGCAGGAAGAACTGAAGTCTCAGCCACATGTTGTCGCTTTGGACGTTGAATCTCTGGCACGTGAGAATCAGGTACCGAAGTCAGCGAATGTTATTTTATTGGGAGCGGCAGCAGCTTTTCTGAAAATTCTGGATGTAGAAACGTTGCGTGCAAGTGTAGGACGGATCTTTGCATCGAAAGGAGAAGCTGTTGTGGAAATGAATAACCGTGCGTTTAATATCGGTTATGAGTATGTGAAAGGACTTAATGAAAAATCAGAATGAGCAAGGTTTTTAATGAAGATCTGGTAGCTTCTGTTGCCAGAGAAATGAAAGTAGCAGACTTGCAGAATGCAACAATTGGAGACATTTTGCTGGTTGCTTCCCGGTTGGAGGAACTGACTGGAATTCCTTTTATCCGGATGGATCAGGGCTCTCCGGGTTTGCCGGCCAATCGGATTGGTATAGAAGCAGAAAAAGCTGCACTGGATAAAGGACTGGGTGCACAATATCCGGCAGCTGCAGGAGTTCCGGAGTTAAAGGAAGCAGCATCTCGTTTTGTGAAAGCTTTTATTGACATTGATATCTCACCTCGTGCTTGTTTGCCGACAACGGGTTCAGTGGCAGCCTCATTCGGTGCGTTTATTGCATGCACCCAGCGCATTCCGGGAAAAGACAAAGTCCTGTTCATTGATCCTGGTTTCCCGATCCAGAAGTCACAGTTGCGTATCTTGGGCATTCGCTGGAAACTGTTTGATATTCATGATTTTCGCGGACAGGCATTGCGTGATAAGATGGAAGGATATCTTAAAGACGGTGATATTGCTGCCATTGTCTATTCTAATCCCAATAACCCGGCATGGATTTGCCTGGAAGAAGAAGAACTGAAGATTATCGGTGAGTTGGCAACAAAATATGATGCGGTAGTCATGGAAGATCAGGCATATTTCTGTATGGACTTCCGTCATCCTTTCGGTCGTCCGTATCAGGCTCCTTTTGTGCCTACGGTAGCCCGTTATACGGATAATTACATTTTGATGCTTTCCGCTTCGAAAATATTCAGTTATGCAGGCCAGCGTATCGCTTTAGCCTGTGTGTCCGATAAATTGTTTGATAAGCAATATCCGGCTTTAGCTGAGCGTTATGAAGATTCGGGTGTGTTCGGACCGACTTTCATCGCTTCAATTATGTATATGATTACTTCCGGATGTACGGCAACTACGCAGTATGGAATGGCGGAAATGTTGAACCGCTCCGTAGATGGAACTATTAACTTTGTGGAGGATACCCGTGAGTATGAACGGAGGGCAGCTCGCATGAAGAAGATCTTTACGGACAATGGTTTTACAATTGTATATGATCATGATGTGACTCAACCTGTTGGTGATGGCTTCTTCTTTACACTTGGTTATCCCGGTATGACTGGAGGAGAGTTGCTTTGTGAACTGATGTATTATGGAGTAAGCAGCATTTCGCTTTCAACAACCGGTAGTGAACAACAGGGAGTTCGAGCCTGTACTTCCCGGATGCGTGAAGAACTTTATCCGATTCTTGAGGAACGTATGAAAGCTTTCCATGAAGATCACCTTTGATAATAACGCTTTTTAATTAACGAAAACTATGATTTGGAACACGAATAAGGAATGTATGTCTCGCGAACAAATGCGTGAATTGCAGGGAAAACGTTTGCAGAAATTGGTGACATACGTTTATCATAATGTACCTTTTTACCGTTCACGAATGCAGGAGATGGATTTGTCGCCTGATGATATTCGTACGATTGATGATATTGTAAAACTTCCGTTTACGACCAAACAGGATTTGAGAGACAATTATCCGTATGGCCTGCAGGCTGCGCCCCCTTCTGAAATTGTGCGGGTGCATGCCTCTTCTGGAACTACAGGAAATCCGACGATTGTGGGTTATACGCGTCGGGACCTTTCTATCTGGTCAGAAGTTATGTCGCGTTGTCTTTCTGCGTATGGAGTGACACGTGATGACACTTTTTCCGTAAGTTATGGATATGGTCTTTTCACGGGAGGTCTGGGAGCGCATTATGGTGTGGAGAATCTGGGTGCTACGGTGATTCCGGCTTCTACGGGAAATACGGAAAAGCATGTGCGCTTGATTCGCGATCTCCATATTACGGGAATTGCCTGTACACCTTCGTATGCCCTTTATCTGGCAGAGGTCGTGGAAAAGATGGGAATAAAGAAAGAAGAACTCGGTTTGCGTATCGGAGCTTTCGGAGCTGAGCCGTGGACAGAAAATATGCGGCAGGAAATCCAGGAACGTCTTGGACTGAAAGGATATAACATTTACGGCTTAAGTGAAATCATGGGACCGGGCGTTTCGTATGAGTGTCAGGAACAGCATGGCTCACATATTAATGAAGATCATTTCTTCCCGGAAATAATTGACCCTGAGACCCTGGAACCTCTTCCATATGGAAAAACGGGCGAACTGGTGTTTACTACTTTGACGAAAGAAGGAATGCCTTTGCTCCGTTATCGGACGAAAGACTTAACCTCATTGATGGACGGAGAATGTCCTTGTGGGCGGACGAATGTACGCATGACGCCTATTATGGGACGAAGTGATGATATGCTGATTATCCGGGGTATCAATGTATTCCCGTCGCAAGTGGAAAGCGTAATTCTGGGTATGAAGGAATTTGAACCGCAATATTTGCTGGTTGTTGATCGTGTAAATAATCTGGATACGCTTCAGGTGCAGGTGGAAGTGCGGAAAGACTTCTTTACGGACGATATGGGAGCTATGTTGAACCTGAAGAAGACCTTGTCAGACAAGCTGAAAAGTGTCTTGTCTATCAGTGCTGATGTGAAGCTGATGGAGCCGAACAGTATTGTCCGGAGTCAGGGTAAATCAAAACGTGTATGGGATAAGCGTGTATTGGTATAATCTACAAAATGAGGAGTGTATGACAATTAAACAGTTATCAGTTTTCTTGGAAAACAAGACCGGAAGAATTAATGATGTCGTTCGTACATTGGGGCAATATGGAATCAATATGCATGCATTCAGTATGGCTGAATCTGCAGACTTTGGTATTTTGCGTCTGATTGTATCGGATGTAGACAAGGCTGTGGAAGTGCTTCGTGAACGTGATTTTGCGGTCATGTCTACAGACGTAGTTTGTCTGAGTTGTGCCAATGTACCGGGTGCTTTGGCTACTGTTCTGGAATATCTGGCAGCAGAACAGATTTTCATTGAGTATATGTATGCATTTGCGCAGAATGATCGCGCTCATGTAGTCATCAAGCCGAATGACATGCAGCGTTGTATAAAGGTTCTTCAGGAACATCATTGTGATGTATTGACCCGGGACCGGCTGTAATTTCTTACCATGAAAAATATACCCGGAAGGTAAAGTCTTGTTGTGAGACTTGCTTTCCGGGTATATTGTTTATGTTTGTTAGAACAGACTCCAGGAAACGGTTAAGCCCGCCATAACGATAGCTACCATGCTCATCAGTTTGATAAGGATATTAAGGCTGGGACCTGAGGTGTCTTTGAAAGGATCACCGACTGTATCTCCTACTACCGTTGCCCGATGAACTTCGCTTCCTTTTCCGCCAAAGTTGCCTTCTTCTACAAATTTCTTGGCATTGTCCCAGGCGCCTCCTGCATTAGCCATGAAAATAGCAAGAACAAATCCGGAGGAAAGTCCTCCAACCAGCAGACCTATTACTCCCGGTACGCCGAAGATCAGTCCGGTAGCAATAGGAGCGATGATTGCCAGCAGAGATGGAAATACCATTTCATGCTGTGCTCCCCGGGTGGAAATTTGTACGCATCGGGCATAATCCGGTTCTGCTTTTCCTTCCAGAATACCTTTGATTTCACGGAACTGACGACGTACTTCTTCAACCATGTGAGCGGCTGCACGTCCTACCGCATTCATGGTCAGACCGCAGAAAAGGAAAGCCATCATACTTCCAATGAACATGCCGGAAAGTACTTTCGGATTCATCAAGGTAACATCATAATACATCATAAAGTCAGTGAAACTGGCTTCATGGATAGGAACCTGGATTCCGCCTGGAAGATCAAGAACCGTATTTCCCAGACGTTCCAGCCCGATACGGATTTCTTCAATGTAAGAGGCGAGCAAAGCCAGTCCGGTCAGAGCTGCAGAACCAATGGCAAATCCTTTGCCTGTGGCTGCAGTTGTGTTGCCCAGTGAATCCAGAGCATCGGTCCGTTTTCTAACTTCTTCTCCCAATCCGCTCATTTCTGCATTTCCTCCGGCATTGTCGGCAATCGGGCCATAAGCGTCGGTTGCCAGTGTGATTCCCAGAGTGGAGAGCATACCTACAGCTGCAATACCGATGCCGTAAAGACCCATGCCGATGTTTGAGAAGTCAAATCCGGATGCGAGCCAGTAAGAAAGGATGATTCCGGCTACGACGGAAAGTACAGGAATTGTAGTAGAAATCATACCCAGTCCGATTCCGGAAATAATCACGGTTGCCGGACCGGTCTTTCCGCTTTCCGAAAGCTTCTGCGTCGGTTTGTATGATTGTGAAGTGTAATATTCTGTGGAGCGGCCGATCACTATTCCTACAATCAGTCCGATAACAACAGCCAGTGACAGATTAATCCAGTTATTGATTCCCAGAAGCCAGAGGATCAGGAAGGTCGCAACGACAATCAGTGCCGAACTCAGATTGGTTCCAAATCCCAGGGCATTCAGCAAATCTCTCATACTGGCATCTTCCTTAGTGCGGACGGAGAAGATACCGATGATGGAAAGTACAATGCCTACTGCTGCAATCAGCATGGGGGCAATGACAGCTTTGAATTGCATTTCTGTGTCTCCGGTTCCAATGAATGTAGCAGCTCCTAGTGCTGCTGTTGCCAGGATGGAACCACAATATGATTCGTAAAGGTCTGCACCCATACCTGCTACGTCACCAACATTGTCTCCCACATTGTCAGCGATGGTGGCCGGGTTACGCGGATCGTCTTCCGGAATGCCGGCTTCAACTTTTCCCACCAGATCTGCTCCCACATCTGCAGCTTTGGTATAAATACCTCCTCCTACACGGGCAAACAAGGCCTGGGTGGAAGCTCCCATACCGAAAGTCAGCATGGTGGTTGTAATGATGCAAAGTTTGGATGTCGGATTCAAGGCATCAGCCGGGATGCACTTTTCAAGTAAGAGGTACCAGAAAGAAATGTCAAACAGGCCCAGTCCGACAACTACCAGTCCCATGACGGCACCACTTCTGAAGGCTACTCTAAGTCCTTTGTTCAGAGAATTGCGGGCGGCATTGGCCGTACGTGCAGAAGCATACGTTGCTGTTTTCATGCCCAGATATCCGGAAAGTCCGGAAAAGAATCCTCCGGTCAGAAAGGCTACCGGTACCCAATGATTCTGCAAATTGAATCCATACGCCATGACGGCGAAAAGGATAACCAGTCCGACAAAGACCCAGGTAACAACTTTGTATTGCTGCTTCAGATACGACATCGCACCCTGACGGACGTGCGAGGCAATTTTTGCCATGATGGGAGTACCTTCACTTTCTCTCATCATCTGTTTGTAAAAATAACCGGCCAGTGCCAATGCCAGCAGTGAGGCGGCCGGTACCATCCAGAATAAGTATGTTTCCATAAGATTTATGATTAAGTAGTTAATTCTCAAAGATAAGCAAGAACAATGGAAAAACGAAATGGTCTGCGCTAAAATAATGGAAAAATGCTTTAGAATATTTGTTTGTTCAAAAAGAAATATAATATGCTTTATAATTGTAATATTTATTCATTTCTACTTGATTTTATATCAATATGACTAAAAATTAAGGTGTATTATTTCTTATTGTGAATATCAATACTTATATTTGCCTCCGTTTGTAAAGAAAAAGATTGAAAACGATGATTTACGACATGGATATGTTGAAGGCATTCTATGCCTCTTATGCGGCCAAAGTAAATCTGGCTGCCGGGAAGTTGGGAAGACCCATGACTTTAACTGAAAAGATTTTGTATGCCCATTTATATGAAGAAGGCATTCAGACGATTTATCGGAGAGGAGAAGATTATGTCAATTTCCGCCCTGATCGTGTTGCGATGCAAGATGCTACGGCGCAGATGGCTCTGCTGCAGTTTATGAATGCCGGCAAGTCATGTTCAGCTGTGCCTGCTACGGTACATTGTGATCATCTGATACAGGCCTGTAAGGGAGTTGGCAGTGATCTGCCTGCGGCTTGCGAGGCCAATAAGGAAGTATATGACTTTCTGCGTAGCGTGGCCGAGAAGTATGGCATTGGCTTTTGGAAGCCGGGAGCAGGTATTATTCATCAGGTAGTGCTGGAGAATTATGCTTTTCCCGGAGGAATGATGGTAGGAACTGATTCACATACCCCGAATGCCGGCGGGCTCGGCATGATTGCCATTGGAGTCGGAGGAGCAGATGCGGTAGACGTGATGGCGGGAATGGAATGGGAACTCAAGATGCCGAAACTGATCGGAGTCCGCCTGACCGGACGTCTGAACGGATGGGCTTCTCCGAAGGATGTAATCCTGAAGCTGGCAGGAATACTTACGGTCAAGGGAGGAACGAATGCTGTAATTGAATATTTTGGCGAAGGTGCGTCCTCTTTGTCGGCTACGGGAAAGGCTACCATTTGTAACATGGGAGCTGAGGTCGGAGCCACTACGTCAGTTTTTCCTTTTGACGACGAAATGGATCGCTATCTCTGTGCTACCGGCCGTGAAGAGATTGCGGTATTGGCCCGTGCCAATGCTGCTTGTCTGAAGGCAGACCCTGAAGTTGAGGCCGATCCGGAAACTTATTACGACCGGATCATTGACATTAATCTGTCGGAACTGGAACCTTATCTGAACGGACCGTTTACGCCTGATGCAGCTTGTCCTGTATCAGACTTTGCGGAGAAAGTGAAAAAGAACGGCTACCCGCAGCGTATGGAGGTGGGGCTGATCGGATCGTGTACGAACTCTTCTTATCAGGATCTGAGCCGTGCTGCTTCCCTGGCCCGCCAGGTTAAGGCTAAAGGATTGAAGATGGCGGCTCCGCTGATCATCAATCCCGGTTCAGAGCAAGTGTATTGCACCCTGAAGCGTGATGGAATGATTGCGGATTTTGAAGCAGTGGGCGGAGTAATTATGACAAATGCCTGTGGTCCCTGTATCGGCCAGTGGAAGCGGGAGACAGACGATCCGGCCCGTCCGAATTCCATCGTGACTTCGTTTAACCGGAATTTTGCCAAACGTGCAGACGGCAATCCGAATACACATGCTTTTGTTGCTTCTCCGGAAATAGCCATGGCTTTTGCCATTGCTGGTGATTTGTGCTTTAACCCACTGACGGATACTTTGGTTGCTTCAAACGGAGAGCGGGTGAAATTGGATCCTCCTGTGGGAGAAACGTTACCTGTTGACGGGTTTACCGTGGATGACAACGGTTATGTAGCTCCTTCGGCCGACGGAGGAAAGGTGGAAGTCAGCATTCGTCCTGACTCCCGGCGCCTGCAGAAGCTGGAGCCTTTTGCTCCCTGGGATGGCAATGATTTTCTGGAGATGCCGTTGCTGATCAAGACACAGGGGAAATGTACGACCGACCATATTTCCATGGCCGGGCCGTGGCTGCGCTTCCGCGGACATCTGGAAAATATATCCGACAATATGCTGATGGGAGCGGTCAATGCTTTCAACTGTCAGACGAATCGGGTATGGAATCGTCTTTCCGGAGCTTATGAGGCCGTTTCTGCGGTGGCCAAGCAATATAAGGCACGAGGTATTTCCTCCATTGTCGTTGCAGAAGAGAATTATGGAGAAGGTTCCAGCCGGGAGCATGCTGCCATGGAACCCCGTTATCTGAACGTACGGGTTATTCTGGCAAAGAGCTTTGCCCGTATTCATGAAACCAATTTGAAGAAGCAGGGGATGCTGGCACTGACTTTCCGGAATAAGGAAGACTATGATAAGGTGCAGGAACACGACCGTATTTCTGTGCTTGGACTGAATCAGTTTGCTCCGGGAAAACCATTGTATGTTATCTTGAAACATCAGGACGGAACTACGGAAACATTTGAAGCCTTACATACTTACAATGAAATGCAGATCCGCTGGTTCAAGGCCGGGTCTGCCTTGAATACCATCCGTGCAAAGGAATGAACTTGTATCACTGAATAAAAGAACGAATGATGAGCAAAGTATATATAAAAGACGGACAGTTGTGTGTACCCGACCGGGTGACTGTTCCTTATATTGAAGGAGATGGCGTGGGAGCCGAAATTACTCCGGTGTGTCAGAGAATTGTAAACGCGGCAGTTGAACTGGCTTATCTGGGCAAGCGTTCCATCGAATGGAAAGAGGTGCTGGCTGGAGGAAAAGCTTTTCAGCAGACTGGAGAATGGCTTCCGGAAGCAACGATGGAAGCATTTCGTGAATATCTGGTCGGTATCAAAGGACCGCTTACCACTCCGGTGGGAGGAGGCATCCGTTCGTTGAATGTAGCACTGCGGCAGACGCTCGACCTGTATGTCTGCCTGCGTCCGGTCCGCTGGTTTCGGGGAGTGGTTTCTCCTGTCAAGGCTCCTGAAAAAGTCAACATGCATATTTTCCGTGAAAATACGGAAGATATTTATGCAGGGATCGAATGGGAACAGGGAACTCCTGAAGCCCGGAAATTCTATCAGTTTCTGCATGAAGAGATGGGAGTCAGCAAAGTGCGTTTCCCGGAGACTTCTTCATTTGGAGTCAAGCCGGTATCAGTGGAAGGAACCCGCCGTCTGGTCCGTGCGGCCATTGCCTACGCTGTTCAGCACAAGCTTCCTTCCGTGACTCTGGTTCACAAAGGGAATATTATGAAGTTTACGGAAGGAGGTTTCAAGCGCTGGGGATATGAAGTGGCTGAGACTGAATTTGCTTCCCAGACCTTTACCATGAATCAATATGAAAAAATAAAGGCGGAGCTGGGAGAGGAGTCGGCCAAGGCAGCAGTCGGCAAAGCGATCAATGAAGGAAAGGTTATTGTAAAAGACTGCATTGCGGATGCATTCCTGCAGAATACGCTGCTCATGCCGGAAGAATATTCAGTCATTGCTACCCTGAACCTGAATGGAGATTATATATCCGACCAGCTGGCTGCCATGGTGGGCGGCATTGGAATTGCTCCGGGAGCGAACATCAATTACCAGACAGGACATGCCATCTTTGAAGCTACTCACGGAACGGCGCCGAACATTGCCGGAAAGAATGTCGTTAATCCCTGTTCGCTTCTGCTGTCGTCTGTGATGATGCTGGAATATCTGGGCTGGAAGGAAGCGGCTTGCCTGATTACGGATGCCATTGAAAAGGCCTTTGCGCTGGGAGAGGCTACGCCTGATCTGGCACGTTTTATGCCCGAAGGGAAACCGTTGGGTACGGATGAATTCGGAAAACGCATCGTAGAACTGTTGTAAAAGAAAAGAATCATGAAGAAGGAATACATTGTATATAAGTTATCGGAATGTGCCAAACAGGCGTGCCGGATTGACAATGAACTTTTCACGAAGTTTAATGTCAAGCGCGGGCTCCGCAATGAAGACGGTACGGGCGTATTGGTCGGACTGACCAAGATCGGTAATGTCGTGGGATATGAGCGCACGGAAAAAGGACTGAAGCCGATTCCCGGAAAGTTGTTTTACCGGGGATATGATCTGGATGATATCGCTCATGCACTGCTGAAAGAAAAGCGGTTCGGCTTTGAGGAAGTGGCCTATCTGCTTTTGTCGGGCGAATTGCCGGACAGTGAGCAGCTGGACGCTTTTAAGGAACTGATCAATGACAACATGGCTCTCGACAAGAAAACAACCATGAACATTATTGATCTGGAGGGACAGAACATCATGAACATTCTGGCGCGGAGTGTGCTCGAAATGTACACGTTTGATCCCAATCCCGATGACATCTCACGTGACAACCTGATGCGTCAGTCCATTGAACTGATCTCCAAGTTCCCGACCATCATTGCTTATGCTTACAGCATTTACCGTCACAGCATGCA
>NZ_EQ973632.1:0-3801 GCF_000157915.1 Phocaeicola coprophilus DSM 18228 = JCM 13818
GAATATTAAAGATGTTACTAATTGGTGTAAAGATCTGGAGTATTATTTCTCAATACTCCAAATCTTATTTTAGATACTCCAAACCCAATTAATGGATGTACGTGATTTTAACATGGAACTTGATCATGGACATTGCACCAATAGCCATCCTTTCTTTTACATATCTTGCATCCACTCGGGTAAGGTATTAGCTTGAAGTTATAATAATTTTCTATTTCTCCCTGTGCCAACGCTTCCACATTTTCCATGGCCAGATCAGATAATTCCACTTCTTTATTCTGCTGGTAATTCCAACCAGCGATAGCGACTGTAGCGATAACTGCTACTGAAAACAGTATCTTTTTCATAGATATAAAAATTTAAAATGTTTTAAAGTAATAACGAATCTTTCTTTCTATAAATCCACCTTTTATCAAGTGTGGTTGCACATGGCAGAAGATTCTGTATGCCATTCCGAAATAAATTACTACTTTTGCATTGCGCTTTGTCTCCTTTCTTTATAAGTGAATAAATCGGAGAGCAAGTGTGGGGAGTTGCTACTTTATCGGGATCGCCAATCGTAGATAGGTTTGCAACTCCTTATTTTTTTACTCTCCGTTTGGTCATTCGTCTTTTAACCATTCCACGTTATAATAATCATATCTAAATTCAACTTTTGCCCCTAAGCAATCTATATCGCCATAATTATAACAGCGAACATAATTCCCCTCTGTTTGTGCTAAAGCTTCTACATTTTCTAATGTGATATTAGACCACTTTACCTCCTTTGAAGAAAGTTTGTATTCGTACAAACCACATACACAAATAAGGATTATTCCTACATAAACTAGTGCTTTCTTTTTCATGAGACTTTAAACTTTATTATTGCATTTTGATTTTTTGCAAAATTATTGATTTGAAAGTTAAATAACCAAATAATTTTGTTTATATTTCGCGATATTCTTTGTCAAAGTTGTAATAGCCTATAACTTTGTAAGTTATACGGAATGAATTTATATGTCGTCAACAATTTGTCAACAGTCTAAAAGTAATAATGGAAAGAAATAAACAAGTAAGGGTATGTAAAATAGGCTCTTTGTGTAGTGTCTTTTTTTGGTTGATATTTATTGTAATAGTATTTTTATGGCAAAAGCAAAAACGAGAAGAAACCATGAGTAACCTTTTTGATAAGGCTATACAAATAGAAAAGTCTATTTATATTAAAAGGTTGATCAATGAGCAAGTTCATAGTTTTCCTACAGATAATAATATTCCTAAACATGAAAAAGATGAATGGATTGACCAGTACTATTTAATCCGTAGTGATCCTAAAAGAGAACGTTTGGATAGCATTTACTCTGCATTATTGAATGAAAACGGTATCAAGACGGATGTTCAAATATTATGCACGTTTGATAAAACATCGACCTTTACTGGGGCTATGAATCAAATAGAAAAAGCCGTAGCATTGCCTTCTGTTTCATTTTCTATAAATGACGATGAGGAGAAAAACATCGTCTTATCTCCCTATTATACTAATAACTTTTTGTGTGAATTTTTAATTCATCCTTACAGCTATTTGTCTTTTTTCACTTGTTTATTTATCTGTTTAGTTTTTATATGGTGTGTTTGGAAGATAAAAAAAACGGAAAAAGAATTTATTCAAATGGTAGATATTCCTGTACAAAAAATTAATTTAGATGAATCCAGTATTCCTTTGTATAATACCGGCTGGATATTTCATCATGCAGATGGTATGTTGAAAAACGAAGAAGGCCTAATAATACATTTAACTCCCCTGGATACCAAATATTTGGCAGCCTTTCTGAAATCAGAAAAGCATCTCCTTAGATACATTGATATTTGCCGATCAATTTATAATGAACCGTATGAAGATGAAAGTTGCGTGACTCGTGTGGATAAGCAACGTATAGGGCAAGCTATAAATCGCTTGCGTAAATCATTAGTAACCGTTCTTGGCATAGAAATAAGATCAATTAGGAATGGGTATGAGTTAAATGTTGTGCCCCTTAATAAAGAATAACCGGGTTATTATTATCCAAGCTTGTAGTATATAACCGTTCGCCTTGTAATGCCAGTCCGAACACTGAATGATCTAGCACTAACTTTCGCAGCGGTTTCCCTTCCAGATCGAATACATACACAAATTTCCCTCCTTTGGCCAGTTTTTTCCCTTCCTGCATATTCCGTATCCGTTCTTTAAACGAAACCCCGTCGAAAACAGCGTAGATGCAACTGTCGGCTACCAGAACCTCATTGAATCCTTTGATTCCTTTCGGGAAAGCTTCGCCGCCTTGCTGGGAAAAGACCGGTTCGCCGTTCGGTCCGAAAAGCACGGTGTGGAAACCAGTCTTCAGGTTGAAAATCTCAACCGTCTCGCCCAATTGCGTCACTAAAGCCAATACCTGGTTTTTCGGATTATAACTCATAAACGTACGCCATGCCTGCGCCAATGCCGGCAAACTTTCCCGCAGGCTTTCATCTTCGGTCGGGATGCTTCCTATGCTCTTTTGGATTCTGCCTTTGGCATCCAGTACATGATAGCGGTAACTCCCGGTATAGTCTGTCACCAAAAAGCCGGAATCTGTTTTGCAAAAGTCGAGGGTTCGCAGCAGTTGTTTGTCTAAAGGGATCTCTTCCATCCGTTCCGCTTTTTTATCGGCAACAGATACTTTCCAGCGGGTAATTTGTGCCCGGTTGGAGTCGAGTACCCAAATGGAATCCGGCGAACAGATCCGTATCCTTTCGGCCGAAAGGATTTCGTCAGGCCCTTCTCCGCGCTTGCCGAAAGGCGTAATCGGTTGCCAGTCAGGAAACGTAAACGCATATAAGAAATGGCTGTCGTTATGCAGATCCAGCAGGATTGCCAAACTATCTTTTATATCGATCCGATAGGGATAACGGAAAAATACGGAGTCGTTCCCGATTTCCTGCACACAAGATTCGTTGTATGTTTCCGGTAATTGTTCGTATCTCGGATATATATGTTTGGATGAATCCTGACAAGCTGTGAATCCGATAGCTATCCAAAAGAGGAAGAAAGAGAATTTCCAAGTTTTCATATTGATTTGTTATTTTCATTATGCAAAGTTAAGAAATAATCTGATAAGTTATTCCCGGTAGTCAAACGACCGCACGATGAGGCTTCAACGAGCGGTCGATTCAGCCGCATCGACCGCACGATTCAGTCTCAACGACCGCATGATGATCCGGGGAGGACAGAGGCTCTTGTGGTTCTTGAAAAAAGCCCGCGGGCTTTTAAAAAAATGTTTCGGCGAATCAGTGAAAAGAATTCGGGCTTTTGATGTAAACGCCGGGACGTTTTTCTGACCGGGGTGGGGCAGCAGGGGAAGTCCGTGGAGGGCTGTGCCTGGAGGAAAGAGGGTACGGATAAAAAAAGAATCAGATGGAAATCTTTCGATAACCATCTGATTCATCAGAGCGGAAGACGGGGCTCAAACCCGCGACCCTCAGCTTGGAAGGCTAATGCTCTATCGACTGAGCTACTTCCGCAAAGTCAGTGGGCAAGGATGGATTCGAACCACCGAAGGCATAAGCCAGCAGATTTACAGTCTGCCCCATTTGGCCACTCTGGTACTTGCCCGTTGCATTGCTGCAATGTTTGTTTCAAAAAAAAGAGCGGAAGACGGGACTCAAACCCGCGACCCTCAGCTTGGAAGGCTAATGCTCTATCGACTGAGCTACTTCCGCAAAGTAGTGGGCAAAGATGGATTCGAACCACCGAAGGCGTAAGCCAGCAGATTTACAGTCTGCCCCATTTGGCCACTCTGGTATTTGCCC
>NZ_EQ973632.1:4035-6251 GCF_000157915.1 Phocaeicola coprophilus DSM 18228 = JCM 13818
GTCCGTTTCTCGTTTAGAATTGTTATCTTTGTGCCCGATATTATAGTATAAATCTAATTGTAATGAAAACAAATGCATTAAAAGGCAGCTTCGTGAGGGGAGCTTTATTAGGGGGATTATTGGGCGTTTTTTCATCTTCATTATCGGCACAGGAGAAACTCCCGGTAGAAAATGATCTGAAGATTATTTCGTATAATATCCGTCATGGTGAAGGATTGGATGGCAAGACTGATTATGTCAGAATAGCCCGTATGTTCAGAGAGCAGCAGGCTGATGTCGTAGCGTTGCAGGAAGTGGACAGTGTGACGGGACGAAGCCATAAGAAGGATGTGCTTCGGGAGGTTGCCAATGAAGCGTTGATGTATCCGGTTTTTGCAAAGGCGATATCATTCGACGGCGGATCTTATGGCGTTGGACTTTTGGCCAGGGAACATCCTTTATCTGTGGAACGCATTGCTTTGCCGGGGCGTGAAGAGGCCCGGGTTTTGTTGCTGGCAGAGTTTGATGATTATTATATCGGATGTACTCATCTGTCATTGACACCGGAAGACCAGCTTGCTTCTTTGGACGTTATCCGGAAAATTGCTTCACGGTTGAACAAACCTTTTTTGCTGGCAGGCGACTGGAATGCTCTTCCTGAAAGCCAGACGATACAGGAAATCCGGAAGGACTTCACCTTGCTGAACAATCTGAAACAGGCAACTTATCCTGCAAACAAGCCCGAAGATGTGATTGATTATATTGCAGTCTGGAAAGCTACGGGAAAATCTGTCGTTCAGAAAGGCGGAACTGTTTTACCGGACACGGTGTCTTCTGATCACCGTCCTGTGATGGCAAAAGTCCGCTTCCTTCAGCCCGCGGACCGTCTCTTGTATTCTGATCCGTATCTTCAGAATCCTACGGAAAACGGGATTACGGTTATGTTCCAGACGAGAGCGATGGCTCATTGTTGGGTAGAGTATGGCACAGATACATTGAATCTGAAGCGTGCGGTTGCTTTGCGTGACGGTCAGGCTATCTGTCATGATATAGAGAATAAAATCCGTTTGTCCGGACTGGAGGGCGGTAAACCTTATTATTATAGAGTATGTGCCCGTGAAATAGGCGACTATCAGTCATACAGCAAAGCTTTTGGAGACACGGTGCGTACTTCATTCTATCACTTTTGTCTGCCTGCACCCGGGCAGAAAGACTTCACTGCTATTGTGTTGAATGATATGCATGTGTATGGAAAGCTGGAGAATATTTTGTCGGCAAAGCTGGATTCAATACCTCATGATTTTGTCGTATTTAACGGTGACTGCTTGCCGGAACCTTCGGACAGAGAAGAGGCAATGGCAAATATAAACCGTCTGGCTCGTTTGTTCCACGGTTCCTCTTGTCCTCTGTTCTTTGTGCGGGGTAATCATGAGATTCGTAATGCCTATTCAGCCGGCATGCCTTCCCTGTTCGATAACCCGGGCGGCAATACTTATGGAGCATTTAACTGGGGAGACAGCCGTTTCATTATATTGGACTGCGGTGAAGACAAGCCCGATGACCATTGGGTTTATTATGGCTTAAATGATTTTTCCGCTTTCCGTGAGGATCAGGCTGACTTCCTGAAAAAGGAATTGAAAAGCCGGGAATTTACGCAGGCTTCCTGCCGTATATTGATCAATCACATTCCTTTGTGGGGAAATGACTATGATTATGTTCCTTGCCAGAAGTTGTGGGGACCTATTCTGCAGCATGCACCGATTGATCTGAATCTTTCAGCTCATACACATGATTTTGCATATTATCCCCAAGGGAAGATCGGTAATCCTTTCCCTGTGTATGTCGGGGGAGGATATAACCTGGATGAAGCAACCTATGGCATCTTGCAGAAAAAGGGAGAGAAGATGACGTTCACTGTAAAGAAGCTGGATGGAAAAGTTCTGTTGAAACAGGTTTTTGATTTGAAGAAGAAAGGATCTATTGCCGGTCTCAGATAAGGTTCCTGTTCACTTCGAAAAAAATGTATGGTCGTTGCGGCTGTATCGAGTAGTACGATTGGGCCGCAACGACCGCACGTTTCGGTCACAACGACTGCACGATCCGGCCGCAATGACCGCACGATTTTTTCAGACAAAAGGAGGGTCAGTTCGAAACGAAAAAAGTCTGCATCACGAAGGTGATACAGACTTTTCCATTTTCTTTGTACACCCTCAGGGATTCGAACCCTGGACCCACTG
>NZ_EQ973632.1:6584-39755 GCF_000157915.1 Phocaeicola coprophilus DSM 18228 = JCM 13818
TTAAGAGTCAGTTGCTCTACCAACTGAGCTAAGAGTGCATTCAGATTTTCAAGAGGTTCCTGGCGGATTCGAACCGCCGTACACGGTTTTGCAGACCGCTGACTAAGCCACTCATCCAAGGAACCGGATTGTTTTGATTTATCAGTAAGTTGGAGGTTCCTGGCGGATTCGAACCGCCGTACACGGTTTTGCAGACCGCTGACTAAGCCACTCATCCAAGGAACCAGTCTCGCTTTGCTATTGTTTTTCTCAATTGCGTTGCAAAGGTACAACTATTTTTGGAATCTGCAATACCTGGACGCTATTTTTTTGTTTTCTTTTCCGAACAGGTGTTTTGCTTTGAGGCCATACTGCACCCGGAACATCCGCAGCCACAGCCTGTTGTTGAAGAACTTTTTCTTCTGAAAAATTTTAGAAAATGTTTCCCTGCATACCAGATGCAGAGAAACAAAATAAGATATACAATGAGATCCTGTAAGTTCATCTTTTCCTGTTTAAATAATAAAACTTCCTATTTGGTACACGAGGAACGCCACGATCCAGGCCAGTACGGTTGTATAGCAGGCTGCAAAAAGTGGCCATTTCCAGCTTCCGGTTTCCTGCCTGATGGCAGCAAGGGTCGCAATACATGGGAAATAAAGCAGCGTAAAGAGCATGTAGGCAAAAGCAATGAGCGGAGTGATATCCGACTGCTGGGCGATACGTTCGGGAAGTGCATCGTCGTCCAGATTTCCGTCATTCGTATAGAGAACTCCCAGAGTACTTACAACAAGTTCTTTGGCTCCGACACCGGAAAGAAGTCCGACTCCCATTTTCCAGTCGAAACCTAAAGGCTTGATGATCGGTTCGATGGATTTTCCTATCTGGCCGATATAAGAGTTTTCCTGTTGTTCTGCCGTTGTCTGATAGCTGGAATGGTTGGGATAATATCCCAGGAACCATATAATGATGGAAGCAATCATGATTATGCCTCCCATCTTTTTCAGGTATTGTGCACCTTTTTCCCATGTGTGGCGCAATACGGACTTGCTGGTAGGCATGCGGTAGGGAGGGAGCTCCATTACAAAAGGAGTATCATCTCCTTTCACCAGGAATTTGCTGAAGATTCGTGCCATTAATACCGCCAGCAGGATGCCGACAGAATAAATAAGCAGCAGTATCAGGCTTTCCTTGCCGGGGAAAAAGGCTCCTACCAGAACCAGATAAATGGGAAGACGGGCACTGCATGAAATCAGGGGATTGATCAGAATGGTTACCAGTCGTGACTTGCGGCTTTCAATGATGCGTGAAGACATGATGGCAGGGACGTTGCAACCGAATCCCATGATTAGCGGGATAAAGGATTTTCCGTGCAGTCCCATCTTATGCATGATCTTGTCCATAATGAAGGCTGCTCTTGCCATGTAACCGGAATCTTCCATGAAAGAAATGAAAAGATACAGTAACAGGATGTTGGGCAGGAATACAATGACTCCTCCGACACCGCCGATCACCGCGTCAATCAGCAGATCCTTGAATGATCCGTCCGGCATGTATGTGTTGACTGCGTTGCCTAACTGTTCTACCAGCCATTCGATGCCTTCTTTCGGGTATTCACCGAAAATAAAGGTACATTCAAACATTAAATACAGGAAGATAAAGAAAATAGGGTAGCCCCAGACTTTATGCGTAACAATACTGTCTACAATCCGGGTGAACATTTCTGTATTCTGGTAGTTGTCGGTATAGGTTTCTTTCAGTGCTCCTGTTATAAAGCCATATTTCGCATCTGTAATAGCCTGTTCGCTGTCTTCGTTGATCGTTTCGCGCAGACGTTTGACTTCCTGTTCCTTGATCCGTAGAATTTCAGATGCATTCGGCAGGCTGGCAATGACATTTTTCTCGATGTCTTTGTCATTTTCCAGTAGCTTGATGGCCAGGAAACGCGTAGAATATTTGTGGCGGATGGTTTCTGTCTTTCCGATTTCTTTCTTGACAGCATCTATGCTTCGTTCCAGTTCCGGTCCGTGATTGATATGGATATGGCGGATGAAGTTACGCGGAGTAAAGCTGTTCTCGTCGTCTTCGTGGCTTTCGAATTTATGGTCTGGGACGTATGCATCATGCCATTCACGGAACTCACGCAGAGCTTCGTTCTGTATTTCTTCCTTTTGTCCCATGAAGTCTGCACCTTCATACAGGCCGATAATGACATGGAAAAGATCATCAACCCCTTCTCCTGTCCGGCTGATCGTGGGAACCATTGGAACCCCGAGGAGCTGACTCAGTTTTTTTATGTTTAAAGTATTGCCGCTATGTTGGAGGGCATCGTACATGTTGAGTGCAACGACCATGCGGACGTTCATGTCGATGAGCTGGGTAGTCAGATACAGGTTTCGTTCCAGATTACCGGCATCTACGACATTTATTATGACATCGGGAGTTTCTTCAATGATGTGTTTTCTGACGTAAAGTTCTTCAGGACTGTAGGCAGACAGGGAATAAGTGCCGGGGAGGTCTATTAGCCGGAAGTGATATCCCTGGAATTCAAAGTAACCTTCTTTGGCATCCACTGTCACTCCGCTGTAGTTTCCTACGTGTTCGTGTGATCCTGATGCGATGTTGAATAAAGAAGTCTTTCCACAGTTCGGGTTACCGACAAGGGCGACATTGATGGTACGCCGTTTTCCCTGGGCTATAGCCCTCATTTCATTGTCGTTTACAGGAATTGTTTCTGAAATACCTCCATGGTAGGTGGTGCCGGTACTCAGGTTGCGGGCCTCTTCTTCGCTTACGACTTCGATCATGGAAGCTTCCTGACGCCGCAGGGAGATTTCATATCCCATAATTTTATATTTGATAGGGTCCTTAAGCGGAGCATTGAGCAGCACTTCTACTGTTTTCCCCTTGATGAATCCCATTTCGATGATACGGCGGCGGAACCCTCCGTGTCCCAGGACTTTGATGATAACCCCCTTTTCTCCTGTTTTCAGATCAGATAGTTTCATATAGCGATACTTTATTTAAAGCAATTCTAAATTCCGTGCAAAGATATAGCATTGTCTCCGATTGTGCAATTAATTTAGATCGTTTTTAAATAATTAATCCGCATCTTGTTCCGGATGGAAGCAGGATGCGGATGGAAAAATGTGTTGAATGCTTTTCTTTACTTGGAAGGATTCGGGAAGAATTTCTTCTTGTAGTAAGAATTGGCGGTATAGAGAGCTGCGGCCGGATTGTTTCCCGTAACTCTGTCTTTGGTGACCAGGGTAGTGACGTATACTTCGGAATATTTGTAGAACAGGCTGTCATGTCCCACGCAAAGTCCGATGACAACATTCAGATCAGTATGTGCTTCATTCAGCAAGCGTGCCTGTAAGATGGGGTTACACATGGAAGCTCCGATGCTTTCACATTGTGGAGGAATTCCCATGGAAGTCTTGCTTTGTCCGGCCACCTTGCAGATCACAGAATATGGCTCAAAGTTATTTGCGCGGAGAATCTGGGCAAAAATACGTGCTTCGTTGATGAGTCCGATGCAATTGGCTATTCCGATTTTGTGTGCATTGATCTTACGTGCAAATTCCATGATTTCCTGAACTCTTGTCCATTGGCAATATCCTTCATATTCCACTTCAGCACTGGCAATCATGATTTCCCGGTTTTTACCTTCGTCATATCGTTCCAGAGCCCATTGTCTGTCGTTTTTTTTCAAATGGGTTGTCGGACAGAAGGGAGGATAAGTGCGGTCCTTGAATTTGCAGTTTTGTGTTCCGCAGTCTACACAGGTGTGGGTTTGTTCTTTTTCCATTTTTTGTATGAATGATTGGTTGTTTCTTTGAACAAAGGTATGTTTTTTTAGCTCAGGATAATCAAATGAGAAGGATATTATCATTAAAAATTTCATCCGGTTTTATGGGATTTCAAGTGCAGTTAACCGCGATTTCTCCAAAGATTTCTGTTAATGGAAGTTTATGGGTGTTTGTGAGTTCTTAAAACGTGTTATAAAATAGCGGTTTTTGCTGATTTTATTTGCGGAATCCCCAAAAGTCCCTACCTTTGCAATGTGTTTTTCATAGTATTAGATTTAAGGTTAACAAAGGTTGGAGTACAGCGGTACTCCTTTTTTTATGTCCATACCCCAAGTTTCCGGGTATAAAAAAAGGCTGTCCCACATTTCTGTGAAACAGCCTTCTCAAATCAATCAGATTAATGAATTTCGATAACACGATTAATCTTGGCCTTTTCCTCTGGAGTACGTTTAGGCAGATCAACGGTCAATACACCATCGGTGACATTTGCGCTGATTTTATCTTTTTCAACATCGTCCGGAAGGACAAGTGCTTGTTCGAATTTGGAGTATGAGAATTCGCGACGCAAATATTTACGGTTGTTATTGTTTTCTTCTTTGGTCTCATTCTTCTTTTCCATACTGATGACCAGTTCGTTGTCTTCACTCAGATGAATGTTAAAGTCTTCCTTTGTCATACCTGGAGCGGCAACTTCTACCTTATAATCAGTATCACTTTCCAGGACATTGATGGCCGGAGCTGTTGCATTGGCTTTTACCATCCAGTCGTTGTCGAAGAAATCATTGAAAATGCTCGGTAACCAATTCTGATTGTAATTTTTTCTAATCGGTGTCATAGTTGTAATCTCCTATATTTAGTTTTTTGTTTCTTGTTTCTGAACCTCTCAGCCTTCAGGGCTTTCGTGATTCGCCTAAGAATGTGCAAGATGTATGCCTGTTGTCAGTTTGTCAGAGAGTATGAACTCTTTTTTAAACGACTGAAAACTATTTTAATCAGAGGCACGGAGATTTTAAACTATTGAAAGCTTTATTGAAATAAAAGAACTGACATATAAGGGACACTTTGGCAGTGGCTGTCTGGTCTCCTTATATGTCAGTCAAAATAAAGTCTGTCCGGTTCAGGCCGGAATGCATCCGGAAAGGACTTCTGCCAGTTCGGCCTGTCCGTTATCGGTTGCCAGCTGGATACCTTCTTTTAAGGTTTCCAGACCTTCCGGAGTCGTTACAAAAGCATCAAAAACCTGAATAGTCTGGATCTGGTTGATGATGAAGGTGCGTGCTTCCGGATGATGGGCGCAGATTGCCGTGATGTGGTCTGTGTCCAGATTTTCACTGAACATTTCCTGAAACATCTGTTTGTAAGGCAAGCTGTAGCTGTTTGTTTGTGGCTGGAAACAGATATAATGCAAGTGCCGTAAGGAGATTCTTCCGTTCTTATCCTTGTAGGTTATGCGTACCGGATGATAGCAGCAGATTGCCGTAAGGAGTGTTTCGGCAACTTCCGGGCCATTTCCTTCATTGGAGAAGTCACAGGTGATTTCAGGAGTGGAATACGGATTTTTCATTCCTTCTATCCGGCTGATTTCCTCATTGGGAATGTAAAATTCTTCATCCAGAATCAGTTCATGACCTTCGACGCCCCAGTCAAACAGTCCATTCTTGATATGGATGTTTTTGGTTGTGAAGATGTGCTGGCTTTTCCGGACGGTCGTAATGCGTATATATTCATATTGTTCGCTTAACTCCTGCAGCGTATTCTTTGTATCCTTCTGTGACGGAGCAGACGGTGATGTTTGTTCTTGCTCCAGCGCTTTGATCGTTTCTTGCAGGATTGTTATTTCGCGGAGGGCTGATGAAAGCTTATCTTCGGTTTCCTTCTGCTGTTTTTCTGCTGTGAGCCGTTTGGATTGCTCATGCTTCAGTTCTTCAGCAATCGATTTCAGTTTGTTTTCAGAACCGGTCAGTTTTTCTTTTGCTTCGTTGATCTGAGCTTCCAGTTCTTTATTGGCTGAAAGAGTTTGTGCAAGTTTGTTTTCTGCAACTTGACCTTTCGTTTCGGTCTGGTCCTGCAGTTCTTTCAGCTGGTCTATTTCCTTTTCCAGCTTTTGGGAGTATGTTTGCGCTTCTTTCAGACTGGAGAGCAGTTCCTGATTCTTGGAAGTATATTCTTCTACCTGGAAAGCCAGCTGGCTGTTTCTGCTTTCGTTTTCATCCAGTCGGGTGTTCAGTCCCTTCAGACTGGCTTCTGACTGCTGAAGTTGTTGTTCCAGCTTCTGAATGTTACTCCGAAGAGTAGTCAGTTCTGTTTCGGCTTCTTTATTCTGGTTTTCACTGTCTTTGTAGCGGATATCCATCTTTTGGATCTGGATAAGAGCTTCATTGAGTGCAGTCTCTGTTGTTTTAAGTCTCTCTTCTTTTTCTGAAACGGTCTGGGAAAGAGCATCACGTTCAGCTTCAGTACGGCGTATTTTTTCCTGCAGCTCCTGGATGTCTTGCCGGGCATTCAGCAAGTTCTGCTCCTTTTGCTGTAAAGAAGTGTCAGTATCTTGATGGAGATTCTTTATTTTTTCTTCGTAAGAATCCTGTTGGACCTTCAGACTGTTATTCAGCTGATTATATTTCTCCTGAAGATCCTCCAAGGCTTTTCCCTTGTCTGAGATATCCTTCTGCAATTGTTTGATCAGCTCATCTTTTTCGTCGATGTGACTGTTGAGCTCCTTGTTTTGCAGACATATTTCCCCCATGGTCTTCTGGTGTTTTTCCTCGTTTTCCCTGACGCTGGTCTGATAAGCAGTCGCTTCGGCTTCCAGACGGCTTATCTGCTTTTCCATGGAACTGATTTTATCTGAAGCGTGGCGTAACTGTGTGGAAATTTTGACATTCTCACCTTGTACCCGATTAAATTCGGCCTGTAATTCATCAATATCAATTCCTGCAAACTTTTTCAGCAGTTGAAGTACGTATTTGTTCATTGTTTGTCTGTTTGGTTTAATTATTCCTGCAAATAACGTGAATTTTATTGAAAAATCCTATCTTTTGATTAAGTTTGCAGTCCAAAACGAAATGAAAAATGGAAGATTTTGTATCAATCAACGTAAATACAGGAAGAAGCAGGACAAACAGCTTGATCAATCGTAAAATGATTTTCCGTATATTGGGAATTCTGCTTTTCATGGAAGCTGCCATGTTTTTGGTGTGTGCGAGTGTGTCGTGGTATTATCGGGAAAAAGAATATATCTATTTCATCTATTCCATATTGATTAATGTGGGAGTAGGGGGAGTACTTTTGCTGTTGGGCCGTAATGCACCGAATATGGTGACCAGACGGGACGGCTATTGCATTGTGGCTTTTACCTGGCTGCTGTTTACCGCTTTTGGTATGCTGCCTTTTTATTTGAGTGGCGAGATACCCTCCATTACGGATGCTTTTTTCGAAACGATGTCTGGTTTCACTACAACTGGAGCTACGATATTGGACGATATTGAAGCGCTTCCTTATGGAATGCTTTTCTGGAGAAGTTTTACGCAGTGGATTGGCGGATTGGGTATTGTGTTCTTTACCATAGCGGTATTGCCGATTTTTGGAGTCGGTAATCAGGTCCTTTTCTCTGCTGAGGCCACGGGAGTTACCCATGATAAGATTCATCCCAAAATCAGTGTAATGGCCAAGTGGATCTGGACTGTTTATTTGATCCTGACGCTGACTCTTATTGTTTTGCTGGTATGGGGAGGTATGAGTGTCTTTGATGCCGTGTGTCATTCTTTTGCTACGACGGCAACCGGCGGATATTCTACCAAGCAGGATAGCATCGCTTATTGGAATTCTCCGTTTATAGAATAT
This sequence comes from Phocaeicola coprophilus DSM 18228 = JCM 13818, assembly GCF_000157915.1. Classification (GTDB taxonomy): domain Bacteria; phylum Bacteroidota; class Bacteroidia; order Bacteroidales; family Bacteroidaceae; genus Phocaeicola; species Phocaeicola coprophilus. The sequence continues at coordinate 14,216 of NZ_EQ973632.1, forward strand.
GTGACGGCTATTTTCATGATTTTGTCAGGCGTAAACTTTTCTCTTTATTTTATGTGTCTGAAGGGAAAATGCAAGCAGCTTTTCCGGGATGATGAATTCAAGTATTACCTGATGTCGATCGGTGGTGTTACTCTCTTGATAACAATCTCCCTGGTCCTTCAGAATCATTATGGCATGGAAGTTGCCTTCCGCAAGGCGTTGTTTCAGGTTGCTTCATTACATACTTCCTGTGGATTTGCAACAGATGATTATGTAAAATGGGCACCTTTTACATGGATGCTGCTGATCTATACAATGCTGGCAGGAGGATGTACTGGTTCGACCGGTGGAGGAATCAAGAATATGCGTCTGCTGATTGTGATCCGTAATATCAAGAATGAGTTTAACCGGTTGATGCATCCCAGGGCAATTTTGTCAGTGAAGGTTAACAGACAGGCTGTTTCTCCGGCCACTATCTCTACGGTATCTACGTTTATTCTGTTTTATCTGATCTGTATTTTTGTCAGCTGGACTGTGCTGATGTTTCTGGGTATTGGCTTGACGGAATCTTTCAGTCTTGTTGTTTCCAGTCTGGGTAATGTCGGCCCTGGACTTGGAGCATTCGGACCGGTCTTTTCCTGGAGTGCACTTCCCGATGTTGCGAAATGGCTTGTATCTTTCCTGATGCTGATCGGACGTCTGGAATTGTTTGGAATCTTATTGATGTTTGCTCCCAGTTTCTGGGAGAAGCGGTGATGGGAAACGCTTGTGTACGGCTGATAGAAGGGCCGTTGGTGTTTTGTCGGTGAAAGGAGAACACCGGGCACTGTTGCAAAAAAGGTAAAAAAACGATTCGTTGTATTGATGAAAAGAATTCGGCGTTTGCAGCAAAATGTTTCGGCGTTTTAAAAAAATGTGGCGGCGAATGGAGACACCGGTACTTAAATGAATCTGCGGGCCCTGAGAATTGTGATGCAGGGTACTACAGTTCGTATAAGGAGGAAAAATAGCCGAAATTCCCGGAATGGAACTTGAGGATAAAAAGAATGGCATGTGCAATGAAACAGAAGTATGGATTTCATGAGCACATGCCATTATATTTGGAGAACAGTTAGTCTATAAATCTTTTGGCCAGATCCTGGAACTGTTCGATTCTTCTGTCGCGCAGGAACGGCCACCAGCGGCGGACGTTTTCGCTTCGGCTCATATCGATTTCAACCACCAGGTTTTCTTCTTTGAGATTGCTGGCCTGAGCGAGAAGTTCACCTTGAGGACCGGCTACAAAGCTGTTGCCCCAGAATTGAATGCCATTGGTCTGGCCGGAAGGATCAGGTTCAAGACCAACCCGGTTGACTGAGATGACAGGAAGCCCGTTGGCTACGGCATGTCCTCTCTGTACGGTTACCCATGCGCCGAGCTGTCTCATCTTTTCTTCCTGCGTATCACTGCTTTCCCAGCCGATGGCAGTCGGATAAATCAGCAGTTCGGCTCCTTTCAGTGCCATTAGCCGTGCTCCTTCGGGATACCACTGATCCCAACAAACCTGGACGCCCAGTTTTCCGATAGAAGTCTGGATCGGTTCGAAACCTAAGTCACCGGGAGTGAAATAGAACTTTTCATAATAGGCTGGATCGTCGGGAATGTGCATTTTCCGGTATTTTCCGGCGATGCTTCCGTCGGAGTCAAAAACGACGGCTGTATTGTGGTACAACCCCGGCGCCCGGCGTTCAAAAAGTGAAGTGACCAGTACAATGTGATATGCTGCAGCCAATTCACTGTAGAAACCGGTAGAAGGACCGGGAATGGGCTCTGCCAGATCGAACATGTTGGTGTCTTCAGTCTGGCAAAAATACGGTGTATTGTGCAATTCCTGCAAAACAACCAGTTGTGCTCCAGCCTGTGCCACAGAGGCAATGTTGCGGTGAAGCTTTTCCAAATTGAATTTGATATCGTTGGAACATGCTTGTTGAACGATACCGACGCGAATGATCTTCTTCATATTTAACGGTTTATTTTACTTCTTTGGGATATTGCATGGTGACACAATGAAGGGAACCATGCTGCTGGATCAGGGCTCTGCAATCAATTCCGATAATCTCTCTGTCAGGAAAGGCTTGTGCCAGAACATCCTTGGCCTGCATGTCCTTGTCCGGCTGTGCATATGTCGGATATAATACAGCATCGTTCATAATCAGGAAATTGGCATAAGTTGCAGGCAGCCGTTCTCCTTCTTCACTGTAAATAGCATCAGGCATGGGGAGAGGAAGCAGCCGGTAGGGAAGACCTTCAAGAGTACGGAATGTCCGGAGTTGTCTTTCCATAGCCTGCAGACTCTCATAATGTTCATCTTCAGGGTTTGTACATTGTACATATACGATGGTATGGTCCGGACAGAGACGCGCCAGAGTATCTACATGGCTGTCTGTATCATCTCCGGCCAGATAACCATGGTCAAGCCACAATATCTGCTGCAAATTAAAGCGTTCCTTCAGATAATCTTCCAACTGTGCACGGTCCATCGTATCGTTTCTGTTGGGAGCCAGTAAGCAGGTGGAGGTAGTAAGCAGGGTTCCGCATCCGTCGCTTTCAATGGATCCGCCTTCCAGAACGATGTTGCGGCAATTGACATAACTGCCCTTTAAGCAATCAGCCTTGATCAGTTCCGAGTTGATCAGGTTGTCTTTATTGGCAGCAAACTTCATGCCCCATCCGTTGAAACAGAAATCAAGCAGCAACGGAGCTGATTCGTTTTGGAGCAAGGTGATAAATCCATGATCGCGTGCCCAGGTATCATTGGTCGGACACGGTATGTAACAGATGTTGTCGCGATAGGCAAAATTTTCCAATACTGCAGGAAACTGAGGCGCGACAAGCAACAAGGGTTGCCGTTGAGCAATATGAGTGGCTATCTCCAGAAAGCATTTCTCTACTTCTTCCAGCATGTATGCCCAGTCTGTATCCTTGTGAGGCCAGGTTAGCTGAATGTAGCTTTGAGGATGCCATTCCGCCGGTAAATAATAGTTTTTTATTTCCATCATAGCTGTTTGTTATGTATATGTGATTCACTTAATTTTCTTTATTGTCTTTGTCTGGCGAACTTGTTTTCTCCTCGTCAGCCGGTCGGGCTATTGTCTGTGGCTGAGAGTATTTCTCTTCGTCATTCTTCTTTTGTCTGGAAGTCCGTAGTTTTCTACGGCGCAGGAACCAGTCGATAAGCTCTTTCCAGTTGCTGAAATCTTTGTTGTACATAATACCGATACCTTGTGTCGTTAAGGTTGATTTAGTAAAGTACCGGTCATTTGTCTGGTTGTATCCTCTTAATCGGAAATCTCCGTTTTTACTTAACAGCCAGATGGCTTCAAAGTCTCCCACGAAGTTTGTGTTCCGCATGGTATTTTCCCGGTAGCCGAAGTTACCGTTGATGATCAAACGGTTGTTCAGCATTCGTCCGGACAGGATTGCTTCTGCTTCCACATCACTCCATCCTTTTTCGCCGGTCGTCAGGTTAGTTCCCAGATTCCAGTTCTGGCTGTCAATGACTTGTGAAAGCATGTTGTTCAGTTGTCCCGACAGCGTGCTGAAAGCCAGAGAGCTGGTTGCGTCAGACTGGCTGGCATTGTTATAGTCGTATGCATAGAACTTACCAACACTCAGCAAGTAAATGATTTGTGTATTCATTTGTTCTTCTGTACTGGTAAGACTTCTCACCAACTCCCGGTCTTCTTCATTGACCGTTGGCAGTTCCAGATCGAAGGTCAGATTAGGAGAGGTAAGATTTCCGGTCAGATTCAGCAGACAGTTGACGCGTACATTTCCTTTTGATGATGTTGCATTGGCAATCAGATCGTTAAGAGATGCTGAATTGACGGTGTATACTGCCTGTACATTTAAGTTGGCAGCTTTGGGATTTCCGTTGAAAGTAACAATACCTCCCGGCTGGAGCGTAAAGTCTTTGCGGATGACATTTTGCATACTCATTTTATAAATACCCTGCGCTATATTGTAGTTTCCGAAAATCTGGAAATCGCCTTTATTGAAAAAGTTGATACGCAGGTTTCCTGTTCCGGTAGCTGAAATATAGTCACCCGCAGCCGGGTCCATGATAATCTTCATGTTCGCTTCGGGCGTAGGCTCGATCTGCAAATTGATGTGAACATCCAGAGGGGTATCATCATCTTCTTCCTCTTCCGGGCGGTTCAGATAGTGATAAACCTCAGTCTGTATGATTTCCTGTTTGCGCTTGGGGGTACGGTCTACGAATGTAATAAACTGGTTATTGGTGGCTTCAGCCGCCGTACCCAAAACATAGGCAAAAGCTGTATTTCTGTCCGCCCGCATGTTCCCGTCTACATTCAAAGCATTGTCTCCTCCTCGTATGGATACATCGCCGGTTGTGTAAATTCTTCCATAGAACGGGAAGTCCGGTGTTTCTCTGCTGGTATTATAAACCAGCATATTATTGGTGTTGAAGGCGAACTGATAGGCTAAGTTTTTCAGTTTTGTATGTCTTAATGTTCCCTGGGCCGTTCCGTGGTTTCCCTCAGCATCCGTCAACTGCACGTTCTGAAACTTGAATTGTCCGGAAGTGATATGGACAGAGTCTGCCTGCGCTTCGAAGCGGGTATTAAGGATATTAACTTTCATTCCCATATTGGCTTTGACATCTCCTTCCAGGTCAAGTCCTGAGAATGGTCCGTATAATCTGACATTTCCGTGGGCTCTTCCTCTTACATCGGTGAAAATACTCTTGACAAAAGGCTGTAGAAAAGCCAAAGTTGTACCTCCGGCTTGTATATGTAAGTCGAGTCCTTTCAGTTTGGGTGAAACATAGCCGTTTACCATAGTGGTATGGAGACTGTCCTCCCGAATATCAGCAAGCAGGCGTACTCCTCCCAGCTCTTTGTCCCAACTGCCGGTGATGTCTGCCTGTCCAAGCAAAGCGTCATTCAGGGAGAAATCCTTTACATTCAGTTTTGCCAGCATGACAGGTTCATCAAGAATATGATAGAGAGAGACTTTTCCGCTGGTCAGTCCATAGAACTTGACAGCATGGAACTGGATCATATCCATAATATAAAGCAGATTAATGTTTTTCATATTTACCAGACAAGAATCTGCGCTGGTTTTCCCAAGTCTTCCGTTAATCCTTAAATACTGGTCTTGATGTTCAAACAGGAAGTCATTTATTTCAATGCTGTCCTTGGCTATGCTGATGGCTGCAGGATGAATGTGCCAGGTTGTGTCATTCAGAACGACACGGCTGGGCAGGATATCTATGTAGGTTTGTATTTGTTTCTTGTCAGCTGATTGATTGAAACTGGCAATTGCATCAATTTCCCCACTGTAAGTTACGTTGGTGTTGTTTCCCCAATTCACTGTAGTGTGCAGACGGTCGTCTTTTGCATTGGCATTCAGGCTGAGGTTAAGCATGCTGCCTTTTTTCATCATCATGTTTGCCCGGACCTTACATTGCAGCTGGTTTCCCGGATTTTCACAGAGAATCGTTCCCGATTCATAGCGGGTATTGTTATAAATGAATTCCGGAAAATATCCGTTTACTTTCAGACGGGTAAGGCTGTCATTGAAGTAGCCGTTTAAGGTTGCCGGCATTTTGAGATCCAGCGGAATACCAATGACTTTAGACAACAAGTCGCTGTTTTCCATTTTTAAATCAAAACGGAAATCATTGTTGGATTTGATTTGTTTGGTTTCTGCCGTCAAAAGTGACGGGATGTAACGCTGCACTGTTTTGATGATGCTGGCGGAAATGGTTTGATAAGAATAATTCCCTTGTATAGTTCCTTGCAAAAAGGGAGAATTGATTTTTATTTCTTTTTCTATACCTTTATTCCCGGCTGTAATGGTCAGATTGGGCATAAAGTAAGATAGATTCTCCATCGGATTTCTGACGGACAAGCTGTCCAGTTGGATTCCCCCTTGCATATCGTCAATCGAATGACCGGAGAAATCTGCTGTCAGGTTTAATGAGATATCTGTATTCTGGTATTTATCAGTCAGCCGGAGTGCGTTGGGCCGGAAGTTGCGCATGATAGCCCTCAGATTAAAATCGGGTGTTTTTTGCGCCGTATTGAAATTTCCTTCAATATTGATCAGCCCATTCTCGTCATCCAGTGCGAGGCGTCCGTTGAAGCTTCCTGGACGGTATTGTCCGTCCAATGTGATATTCTGATATTCATAATGATTGTATTCCAGAGAAGAAATCACTCCTTTAATATATGATTCGGGCTGGTTGTTACGATATTTGAGTCCTTTTAGTTCAATGTCGAATGCAGCATTTCCGAATTTGTTTCCTTTGGCTAACAGTTTTCCTATTCTTAATTCCTTGCTCTTTATCTTTCCGGAATAAGAATGCGCATTTGTCAACGTATCAGTATGCATGGTTACGTTAGCCTGTACATTTCCGGCTCCACTCCGGATCAGACCGTGCATAGTCAGCAAATGGGGATACCCCGAAACGTCTCCGTTAAAATGGAAATAATTGATTCGTTTCAAGATTTCCGGTAAGTCCTTTTTCCCGGTCAGATTCTGATGCAGCCAGTTAAATCCCTTTTCATTGATGTCCAGATGGGATACCTTGCCGAATATATATGCAGAAGAATTTTTGCGTTCTCCATTGAAGAGTGCTTCAGCCTGAAGCTGGAGGTCTTTATCCGGATTGGTCAGATAAAAATCACTACATTGGATATGCCGGTTATGTCCGTTAATCGAGAATTGTAACTCGAACGGATCGTTGAAGTGCTGAAAGGCTGGCAGAAAGCAGGACAAATCGGATAGGGTGACTGAAGCCTGTACCTTCCCCATGTAACGTATGTCTTGTGGCATGCCGGACGTTTGCCTGATACTGTCATAGGCAGCAGACAGCGTATCTACTCGGAATGTTGTTTTGGGCAGACTTATTTCTATGCCGTTAGCTTGTAATCCCTGATGGTTTGCGGTAGCACGCAAGGTGATACGTTTAAGTTTGAGTCCGCATTGCTCATTAAAACTCATACGTCGTATCTGCGCATTCAGAGAATCATTTGAGAGGGCTTTTAAGGCTAAAGTTGCCGAAAGGTTTGTAATTCCGATGTGGTTCGTGTTGAATACACCCGGAGTTTCCGGAGCAGACAACAGGTCATAATGAATTTGTCCACGACGAATAAGGATCGTGTTAATCCTTAAATCAATATTGCTTTTTTCTTTCGTACTGTCTTTCTTCGCGAAAGTATTCAGGATGAATTGGAAATTAGCATCTTCATCAGGAGACGGTTTGTTCAGTCTGGCGTTGAGGCCAAACAATTGTACGCTATTGATGCGTATTTTCCCTTGCAGGAGTGAAGGAATATCCACTTTTGCGGAAAAGCGGGCTATTTTAAGCATATCTTTTCCGGAGCGGTCCTGAAGTGATACATTCTGAATGATGATGCGGTTGAGAAGACCTAAGTTGATATTTCCTATATTGACTTCAGTGCGAAACAAACGATGCAATTCCTGGCTGGCATAATGACTGATTTGCTTTTGGACAAAAGGGATGCTCAAAAGTATGATTATTCCGAAGTAGATGACCAGTGTCAGAATAATAAGGGTTCGTATGGTATGTTTTATTCGCTTGAAATGACTCATTGTTTTATAAAAGTCTACAAAAGTACAATTTTTTTTGTTTTCAGCATGATCCGGCTAGTTAAAGGAATTAAAGAACCGGTTATAATATGTATTATTATGCGTAAAATGGAATATATTGGCTTCAAAAACAAATATAAAGCTTTAAATGTTATGTAAAATGAAAAAATATTCGGAATTTTGCACGCGGAAAAGTTGAATATTAAAAATATTATTATTGAAAGAGTAAAAAAAAGTATGTATTACGTAGAGAACAGAAAGTATCCTTCTCCCTTTGTTTCCTTATTGCCGATTGTGGTTTTGATTATTTTATTGTTTTTCACGATCCGTTTGTTTGGAGCTGATGCTTTGGGAGGTGGCAGTCAAATCTGTTTGCTGGTGACAACGGCGCTTTGTGCCGGAATAGGCATGGTCGGATACCATATCCCCTGGAAAGATATAGAACATGCCATTGTAAATAATATTGCGGGGGTAAGCACGGCCCTGATTATTCTGTTGATTATCGGAGCACTCTCTGCTGCCTGGATGTTGAGTGGGGTAGTTCCTACTTTGATCTATTATGGAGTACAGGTTATTCATCCGAAGTTTTTCCTGGTTTCTTGCTGTATAATCTGTGCTGTTGTGTCAGTAATGACTGGCAGTTCCTGGACTACCATTGCTACTATTGGTATTGCTTTGCTGGGAATTGGTAAAGCTCAGGGATTTGAGGAGGGATGGATTGCCGGGGCCATTATATCAGGAGCCTATTTCGGAGATAAGATCTCTCCTTTGTCAGATACCACAGTATTGGCATCTTCCGTGACAGACACTCCGCTTTTTACGCATATACGTTACATGATATTTACTACTGTTCCGTCTATGCTGATCACTTTGGCTATTTTTACAACAGTGGGATTTATGAATTCTTCTGAGTTGGGGACTGATGCCGTACTATTTACAGATGGCCTGGCTGAGCGGTTTCATATTTCGCTCTGGCTCTTGATCGTTCCGGTTATTACCGGAATTTTGATCGCGCGTAAAGTTCCTTCTATTGTTACCCTGTTTATTTCTACAGCCTTGGCGGTGATTTGTATGTTGTGCTTTCAAACGGATGTCTTGCTGGAAATTGCCGGTACGGTACAGAATAGGGGAGAAGCTTTATATCGGGCCACATTGACTTCTTTGTTCAGTGCAACTCAATTAACAGCCTCTTCTCCGGAATTAAGTGAATTGATAGCAACTCGTGGCATGGGAGGTATGATGGATACCATTTGGCTGATCCTTTGCGCCATGTGTCTGGGCGGTGCAATGACAGCTTGTGGTATGTTGGGAAGTATTACTTCGGTTTTTGTACGTCTGACGCGACGTCTGGTTGGAATGATTGCCTCTACGGTAGGAGCCGGTCTGTTTTTGAATCTGGCTACGGCAGATCAGTATATATCCATTATTCTTACCGGAAACATGTTTAAGGAGATTTATCGGAAGAATGGCTATGAATCCCGTTTGCTGAGCCGTACAACAGAGGATGCTGTTACTGTTACCTCTGTATTAATTCCATGGAATACCTGTGGAATGACACAGGCAACCATTCTCAGTGTGCCAACACTGACTTATTTGCCTTATTGTTTTTTTAATCTGCTCAGTCCGTTAATGAGTATCCTGGTGGCTAGCTTAGGTTATAAAATATATCGGATAGGGACAGATGTAAGTGAGAAAAAGAATGTTTAACCCAATATAATAGATAGCATGAAGAAACATATTACTTTGGCTTGCCTGGCTGCCTTGACTTTGACGGTTCAGGCGCAGCAGGGAGGCATTTCCAATGAAATGCTGAAACAGATTCAGTCCTCGTATAAGAATACGTCGGCAGATAAAGCGATTCGCAATGCAATAGGAGGTACTGATATCCGGAAACTGTCGTTAAATCAGGAGAATCAGCAAGGACTTGATACTGATTTTTCCATTAAGGTAGAATCAAAAGGTATTACAGACCAGCAGTCGTCTGGAAGATGCTGGCTTTTTACAGGTCTGAATGTGATGCGGGCAAAGGCTATCGCCCGATATAATCTTCCTTCTTTGGAGTTTTCTCAGGCATATTCGTTTTTCTGGGATCAGTTGGAGAAGTCCAATCTGTTTTTGCAGGGAGTAATTGATACGGCAAAAGAGCCGATGAGTAACCAGACAGTAGAATGGCTTTTCAAACATCCTTTGAGTGATGGCGGTACATTTACGGGAGTAGCTGATATCGTTTCAAAATATGGATTAGTTCCCAAAGAAGTGATGCCTGAAACTTATAGCAGCGAACACACTTCTCAGATGTCGTCTCTGATCGGACTGAAACTGAAAGAATATGGGCTGGAACTGCGCGAAAGCGTACAGAAAGGAATGGATGTCAAGAAGATAGAGGCGCGTAAGACCGAAATGCTGGAAACGGTATATCGGATACTGGTGTTGAATCTGGGTGTTCCTCCTACGGAATTTGATTATGTCCGTAAGGATGTAAAGGGAAATCCTGTTGAGACAGAGCATCACACTCCAATGAGTTTTCTGGAGAAGTACGGAGATAAGAATCTGCTGATCAATTATGTGATGGTGATGAATGACCCTTCACGTGAGTATTATAAATGTTATGAAATAGATTTTGACCGTCACCGTTATGACGGTAAGAACTGGACATATGTGAATCTTCCGGTAGAGGAAATCAAAGAGATGGCCATAGCTTCCTTGAAAGATAGTACACGTATGTATTTTTCCAGTGATGTGACTCAGTTGGACTCTAAGCGAGGATTGCTGGATGTGAATAATTATGACTTTGGTTCTCTGTTGGGAACGACTTTCGGTATGGATAAAAAACAGCGAATCCAGACTTTTTCCAGTATGTCAGCTCATGCTATGACTCTAATGGCTGTAGATCTGGATGAAAACGGAAAGCCAAAGAAATGGATGGTAGAAAATAGCTGGGGCGCTCAGTCTGGTTATAAAGGACATTTGATCATGACCGATGAATGGTTTAATGAATACATGTTCCGTCTGGTGCTTGAGACCAAGTATGTACCCAAGAAGGTTCTTGACATATTCAAGCAGAAACCAGTTCGTCTGCCTGCCTGGGATCCGATGTTTGCTCCTGAAGAGTGACAGATGTTTTATGAAATTACCGCTGGTAATAAGCTTGAGACTTATGCCGGCGGTAATTTATTTGTAGCTTTTGTTGAAGAAAAACAGATTCCCTTTGGCTAAACTCCGCCTTTAAGGAATTATTTCTTTAATTAGCACAGGAATTCTTCTTGATTTCCTTATTTTTTGTTTATTTTTGCACGCAAATTATAAAACCATTTTTTATAACCCAATATGGCAAATTTAATAAAATTGCGTAAAGGCTTGGACATAAACCTGAAAGGCAAGGCTGCCGCTGAGGTTGTGGCTGTGAAGGAACCGGGATTTTATGCTTTGTGCCCCGATGACTTTACAGGTGTAACTCCTAAGGTGGTCGTAAAAGAACAGGAATATGTAATGGCCGGAGGTCCTTTGTTTATAGACAAGAACCATCCAGAAGTACAATTCGTTTCGCCGGTAAGTGGCGTAGTAACAAGTGTGGAGCGTGGAGCTCGCCGTAAAGTGTTGAGCATTACCGTAGAGGCTGCTCAGGAACAGGACTATGAAGAGTTCGGAAAAGAGAATGTGAGCAAGATGGATGCCGTCTCAGTAAAGGCTGCTTTGCTGAAGAGCGGCATGTTTGCATTTATCAAACAGCGTCCGTACGATATCGTAGCAGATCCTACCGTTGCTCCGAGAGCAATTTTTGTTTCTGCTTTCGATACAAATCCGCTGGCTCCAGACTTCGAACTGGCACTGAAAGGTGAAGAAGCAAATTTCCAGACTGGACTTGATGCTTTGGCTAAGATTGCAAAAACCTATCTGAGCATTAGTGTTAATCAGAAGGCTGTTGCATTGACTCAGGCTAAGAATGTAACCCTGACTGTTTTTGATGGTCCTCATCCGGCAGGAAATGTGGGTGTACAGATCAACAACATTGCACCTATAAATAAAGGTGAAACTGTATGGACAATTGATCCGCAGGCTGTAATCTTCATTGGTCGTCTTTTCAATACAGGTCATGTAGATTTGACCCGTCTGGTTGCAGTAACCGGCTCTGAAGTGAAGAAACCGTCTTATTGTAAGTTGAAAGTAGGTGCATTGCTTACAAATGTGTTTGCCGGTAATGTTTCTACAGACAAGAATCTGCGTTACATCAGTGGAAACGTTTTGATTGGTAAGCAAATTACTGCTAACGGATTCTTGGGAGCTTTCCATAGTCAGGTAACCGTCATTCCGGAAGGAGACGATGTACATGAAATGCTGGGTTGGATCATGCCGCGTTTTGATCAGTTCAGTACCAGTCATTCATACTTCAGCTGGCTGATGGGCAAGAAGGAATATACACTGGATGCCCGCGTAAAAGGAGGCGAACGTCACATGATTATGTCAAACGAATACGATCGTGTTCTTCCGATGGACATTATGCCGGAATATCTGATTAAAGCAATCATTGCCGGAGATATTGACCGTATGGAAGCACTGGGTATTTATGAAGTTGCTCCGGAAGACTTTGCTTTGTGCGAATTCGTTTGCTCTTCTAAGATGGAACTGCAGCGTATTGTACGTGAAGGACTGGATATGCTTCGTCGCGAAATGTGCTAATACTAATTTAAAAAGAATCCATTAAATAAATGAAAGCGTTAAGAAATTATCTAGACAAGATAAAGCCGAACTTTGAAGAGGGAGGCAAATACCAGGCTCTTCGTTCTGTATTCGACGGTTTCGAAACTTTCTTGTTCGTCCCGAATACAACATCGAAGACAGGTACGCACATTCACGATGCGATTGACAGTAAACGTATCATGTCGCTCGTGGTTATTGCTTTGATACCGGCTCTGTTGTTCGGTATGTATAATGTAGGTTACCAGCACTTCCTGGCTACAGGCGCAGAAGGTAGCTTTATTGAAAAGTTTGTTTACGGTTTTCTGGCTGTACTTCCTAAGATCATCGTATCTTATGTTGTCGGTCTGGGTATTGAGTTTGTTGTAGCTCAGTGGAAGAAGGAAGAAATTCAGGAAGGTTTCCTGGTGTCAGGTATGTTGATTCCGATGATCGTTCCTGTTGACTGTCCGTTGTGGATGCTGGCTGTAGCTACTGCTTTCTCTGTTATCTTTGCAAAGGAAGTATTCGGTGGTACAGGTATGAATATCTTCAACCCTGCATTGATTACTCGTGCATTCCTGTTCTTTGCTTATCCGACCAAGATGTCCGGTGATGCTGTATGGGTATCTGGTGACAGCATTTTCGGAATGGGAAAGACTGTTGATGGTTTGACTGCTGCAACAGCACTGGGACAGGCTTCTACAGCTACTGATGCGATGGGTTATCCTGCATTCTCATTGGATATGGTAACAGGTTTGATTCCGGGTTCTATCGGTGAAACCAGTGTTATTGCTATTGCTATTGGTGCAGTTATTTTGTTGTGGAGCGGTGTTGCCAGCTGGAAAACAATGTTGTCTGTATTTGTAGGTGGTGCCTTCATGGGCTGGGTATTCAATACCATCGGTCCGGATACAGCAATGGCTAACATGCCTTGGTATGAACATCTGTGCTTGGGCGGCTTCTGCTTTGGTGCTGTCTTTATGGCTACAGACCCTGTAACTTCTTCACGTACAGAAAACGGTAAGTTTGTGTATGGTTTCCTGATCGGTGCTATGGCAATTATTATTCGTGTACTGAATCCGGGTTATCCAGAAGGTATGATGTTGGCTATTCTGCTGATGAATATCTTTGCTCCGTTGATTGACTACGTTGTAGTTCAGAACAATATTTCCCGTCGTGCAAAACGTGCTATGTCTAACAAATAAAAACCGAATATACAATGAATACTAATAGTAACTCATATACTATCATTTATGCTTCGGTAATGGTTGTTATCGTAGCGTTCCTGCTTGCTTTTGTGAACTCTTCTCTTCGTGATTTGCAGGGCAAGAATGTTGAATTGGATACCAAGAAACAGATTCTGTCTTCTTTGGGAATCAAAGAAGTGAAAGATGCTGAGGCTACATTCTCTGAAATTGTAAAAGGAGATATGATTGTAGCTGAAGATGGTTCCTTGACTGAATATGACGGTGCTTTCGTTACTGCTTATGAAAAAGAAGCTAAGGAAAACGGCCGTGTACATGTATTTGTTTGTGAAGTAGACGGACAGACTAAATATGTAATTCCTGTATATGGTGCCGGTTTGTGGGGCGCTATCTGGGGTTATGTATCTCTGAATGAAGATAAGAATACCGTTTATGGAACTTATTTCTCTCATGCATCAGAAACTCCGGGTCTGGGTGCTGAAATCGCTACTGAACATTTTCAGGGTGAATTCAAGGACAAACACGTTCTGGATGGAGAAAACGTTGGCTTGAGCGTTGTAAAGAATGGTAAGGTTGAGAATCCGGAATATCAGGTTGATGGTATTTCTGGAGGTACAATCACTTCTTTGGGTGTGGATGCAATGCTGAAAAACTGCATGGGTCATTACACTAAGTTTTTAACATCTAAATAATTAAGGAGGAGATAATTCATGTCAAGTTTATTTTCAGCTAAGAATAAAGAAGTATTTTCTGCTCCTATCAGCATGAACAACCCTGTGACTGTACAGGTTTTGGGTATCTGTTCTGCACTGGCCGTAACTTCCAAGCTGGAACCGGCTATCGTGATGGGACTTTCTGTAACGATCATTACTGCTTTTTCAAACGTAGTAATTTCTTTGATCCGCAAGACAATTCCTAACCGTATTCGTATCATTGTACAGTTGGTGGTTGTTGCTGCTCTGGTAACTATCGTAAGTGAACTGTTGAAAGCTTTTGCTTACGACGTGAGTGTACAGTTGTCTGTATATGTTGGTTTGATTATTACTAACTGTATCCTGATGGGACGTCTGGAAGCGTTTGCCATGGCAAACGGACCGTGGGAGTCTTGTTTGGATGGTATTGGTAATGGTCTGGGTTATGCCAAGGTGTTGATTATTGTAGCATTCTTCCGTGAATTGCTGGGATCTGGTACATTGTTAGGCTTTAATATCCTGAATTATGATGTAATCAAGAATGCAGGTTATGTAAACAATGGTTTGATGTTGATGCCTCCTATGGCGTTGATCATTGTAGCGTGTCTTATCTGGTACCAGCGTGCAAAGCATAAAGAATTGCAGGAAAAGGAATAATAAATAAGGAAAGAGAATTATGGAACATTTTATAAGTTTATTGGTCCGCTCTATCTTTGTGGACAACATGATTTTTGCATTCTTCCTGGGTATGTGTTCATACCTGGCCGTTTCGAAGAATGTGAAGACTGCCTTGGGACTGGGTATTGCCGTTACTTTTGTATTGGTAGTAACATTGCCGGTCAACTATTTACTTCAGACAAAGGTTCTGGCTGCTGACGGTATTCTGGGTATTGACTTGAGCTTCTTGAGCTTTATCCTCTTTATTGCCGTTATTGCTGCTATCGTACAGCTGGTAGAAATGATCGTGGAGCGTTTCAGTCCTTCCTTGTATGCTTCACTGGGTATTTTCTTGCCGCTGATTGCCGTTAACTGTGCTATCATGGGTGCGTCTCTGTTTATGCAGCAGCGTATCGGTTTGGGTGAATCTGACCCGAAGTTCATCGGTGGCGTAGCTGACTCTATTTCTTATGCCCTGGGATCTGGTATCGGATGGTTGCTGGCTATCGTTGGTCTGGCTGCTATTCGTGAAAAGATGGCTTACTCAGATGTACCTGCTCCTTTGAGAGGATTGGGTATCACCTTCATCACTGTAGGTCTGATGGCCATGGCATTCATGTGTTTCTCTGGTTTGAATATCTAATAAAGAAAGGAATAAGACAATGGATATGAATTTTATTTTAGCAAGCATTGGAGTATTCCTTGTGACTATTCTGGTGTTGGTTGTTATCCTGTTGGTAGCCAAGAATTTTCTGGTTGCATCCGGAAAGGTTAAACTGACAGTGAATGGTGAAAACCAGTTGGAAGTAGAATCTGGTTCTACATTGCTGAATACACTGGCTGTAAACAATGTATTTTTGCCTTCTGCCTGTGGTGGTAAGGGTTCTTGCGGACAGTGTAAATGTCAGGTTCTGGAAGGTGGTGGCGAAATCCTGCCTTCAGAAGTGAGTCACTTTAGCCGTAAGCAGCAGAAAGACCACTGGCGTCTGGGTTGTCAGGTAAAAGTGAAGAGCGATATGGCTATCAAGGTTCCTGAATCTGTAATGGGTGTCAAGGAATACGAATGTACTGTTATCTCTAATAAGAACGTGGCTACCTTTATCAAGGAGTTCAAAGTGCAGTTGCCTAAGGGAGCTCACATGGACTTTATTCCGGGTTCTTATGCTCAGATCAAGATTCCTGCATTCTCTATGGATTATGACAAGGATATCGATAAGTCATTGATTGGTGACGAATACTTGCCGGCATGGCAGAAGTTTGGTTTGTTCGGATTGAAATGTGTGAATCCGGAACCGACTATCCGTGCTTACTCTATGGCCAACTATCCGGCTGAAGGTGATGTGTTCATGCTGACTGTACGTATCGCTACTCCTCCGTTTAAGCCTGATCGCAGCGGATTCATGGATGTAAATCCGGGTATCGCTTCTTCTTATATCTTCACTCTGAAACCGGGTGATAAGGTATTGATGAGTGGTCCTTACGGTGACTTCCATCCGATCTTCGATTCTAAGAAGGAAATGATCTGGGTCGGTGGTGGTGCCGGTATGGCTCCGTTGCGTGCACAGATTATGCATATGACTCGTACATTGCATACAACAGACCGCGAACTGCATTACTTCTATGGTGCACGTGCATTGAACGAAGTATTCTATCTGCAGGACTTCCTGAGTCTGGAGAAAGATTTCCCGAACTTCCACTTCCACTTGGCGCTTGACCGTCCGGATCCGGCAGCTGATGCAGCTGGCGTGAAGTATACTCCGGGATTTGTTCATCAGGTAATGTTGAATACATACCTGAAGGATCACGAAGCTCCGGAAGACATCGAATACTACATGTGTGGTCCTGGCCCGATGTCAAAAGCTGTTGTCGCTATGCTGGATAGCCTCGGCGTAGAAGAATCTTCTATCATGTACGATAACTTCGGCGGATAATCTGATAGTGATTTGAATAAATAGGAGAGGCCGGCTCGTAAAGAGAGTCCGGTCTCTTTTTTTATATGTCCGGTACATTTCTCATTATCGGGGCATTGGCATTTCTTCAGCAGGAAATATTCAGGTAAACTTATACGGGAATAAGAATTAGACCTGCAAAAACTTGTATATTTAAAAAGAAAGCTATACCTTTGCACCGCAATTAAGGATGGTTCCGTAGCTCAGCTGGATAGAGCAACGCCCTTCTAAGGCGTGGGTCCTGCGTTCGAATCGCAGCGGAATCACTTAAAGCTTTACAATCACAAGGATGGTTCGGTAGCTCAGCTGGATAGAGCAACAGCCTTCTAAGCTGTGGGTCCCGAGTTCGAATCTCGGCCGAATCACTTAAGAAAGAAGTTGGATACTCTGTCAGTAGTTGTAGTCAACTTCTTTTTTTTATTTAATGCGAACAGTTATATCTTAAAATGTAATAATTATGAGAAATATTGTCTTTGCCGGCTTTATGAGCATTTTGTATGCGTGTACCCCTTCTTCTCATTCTACGGAATATTCTGTATCAGGTGTGGTTAGTGATTCGGCAGCTAATGGTAAGAAGATTTATATTCTGCGTTACGATGACAATCAGTATATAGACAGCACTGTCATTGAAAAGAATCAGTTTACTTTCAAAGGTCAGGTCGATACTGCATCCTATTGCCGCATTGATGTTGACAGAGGTGTGTATGCTAATTTTATTCTGGAAAATGGGGATATTCGGGTGGATCTGCAAAAACATAACCAGCCATCAGGTACTTTGTTGAATGAGAAAGTGGCTCAACTGGCACTGGCAGAGGACAGTATTAGTGAACTGATTAACCGCCGGGGGCAAGAGATCAGAGAACAATGTGGAGATGATGAACGAGCTTTTGACAGTCAGATGAAAGAATTCATAAGACAGCAGCGTGAATCAGTAGCAAATAAATGTGCTGATTTATACGAAGGCCATTGGGATGATGCTTTTGGATATGCTCTTCTGTATTCCGAATTTTTTGATTCTACCCCTCTTGCACAACAGAAAGCTCTGATTGCGAAGTTCGGTAACTGGTTGAAATCTACCCGAGCCGTACAAGAAATAAGCAAAAAAATTGAAGCTCAGGAAAAGACCGCTGAAGGTATGCCGTACACAGATATTACGGGTACTGATGCTGATGGAAAACCCATTGCTCTCTCTGATTTCATTGGAAAAGGAAATTACGTTCTGATGGACATGTGGGCAAGCTGGTGCGGTCCCTGCAAAGGAGAAATTCCCAACCTGGCCAGACTGCATAATCAGTATAAGGATAAAGGATTGACCGTGATAGGTCTATTTGTCTGGGACAAACAGGAGAACCTGAAGAAAGCAATGGAGTCAGAAGGAATAACCTGGCCGCAAATTGTTGACGAGGAGAGCAAATCCACTCAGGTGTACGGAGTAGATGGTATTCCTCACATTATTTTGTTTTCGCCCGATGGTACTATCCTGAAGCGTAATTTGCGTGGAGACGCAATGATTAAAACAGTAGAAGAGATCATGAACCGTAAATAATCAAGGAGGAACGGCCGGAAGGCTATAATTGATGCTCCAAAAACGTTTCGGCATTTTAATCGAAAGGCCGAAACGTTTTTTTTTATTTGTCGAAACGTTTTAAAAAAAGCCCGCGGCCTGATTGGAAGTTTCTTACCTGGTACTCAGTTGTACGAAGACGATGTGTGCAGGTGCAGGGAGTTGTACTCTGCAGGCGTATTTCCAGTTAATTGTTTGAACATTCTGCAGAAGAGCTGGCAGTCTGCATATCCCAGTAAATGTGCAACGGTTGCTGCACTATATTCCGGCTGGCATAACAGACTTCTGGCTATGTCCAGCCGTTTCAGGCTGAGATAATCTTTCCAGTCTTTGCCTGTTTCCGACTTGATCAGGTCGCAGAGGTAAGCAGAAGAGTGGTCAAGTTTGCCGGCTATCTGTGCAACGGTAGGGGTATTTCTTCCTTTTGACAGGCCGGAACGGATGCTGGTATCAATGAGTTTTTCTGTTTCTTGCAGAAGAATCTGGTTCTGGTGTTCACGTGTAATGAACTGACGTGCATAATACCTGCCGACATAATCGAAAAACAGTTGCAGATGATGCGACAGGATTGTTTCTGTACAGTTGTCAACGGGGTGGCGCAGTTCGTGATCCATCAGGTTGAACAAGGTACGGATCTGGTCTGACTCCCGCAGGGAAAGATGCAGAGCTTCGTCTGTGTGATAATCAAAAAAGCTGGGATGCTGCCGTTTCAGTCCGGACGCAGCACGGCACATCAGCTCAGGATGAATGGCTGCCAGATATCCTGAGCCGTACAGACTGAGGCTGGATGCAGGGGAAAAGCAGCCGTTGGGAGGTAGAAAGATAAGAGTAGCCTCGGAGTAGTCGCATGTATGATTGCAGGTGTTGGTGTTCTGGGTAAAAACAGTCAGATAACATCCTAAAGAGATCTGTTCCGTACTGATTTTTGTTTCGTCCAGTCTGGCAAGTCCCATCATCGGATGGAGAGGTTTCCGTCCGAACAGAGCCATGCAGGCATATACAGGGTTTTCATTTGTTGTATTGGCTTTCATGATTGAGACGGATTACAGTCCAGATGTATTTTGGGCGCGATATTCATTCGGAGTACATCCGACTCTTTTTTTGAACAGCCGGCAGAAATGCTGGGGATACTGAAAGCCCAGGGAATAGGCAATCATACTGATGCTTGCCGGAGTGTAAGTAAGCCGTTCTTTGGCCAGTTCGATAACTTTTACCTGAATATATTCCTGTGGAGTCTTTCCGGTCTCCTTCTTGAGCATATCTCCGAAGTAGTTGGGAGACAGGCAGAGCTCGTTTGCAAAATATTTCACGCTGGGCAGACCGAACTCTTCAGACAGGCATTCGTCGAAGTATCTGTCCAGTAATTTCTCGAAGCGGGTCAGAATATCACTGTTGACTTTGCTGCGTGTGGTGAACTGCCGTTCATAAAAACGCATGCAGTAGTTAAGCAGGAGTTCAATGTAATTGACAAGCAGCGTCTTGCTGTGCTGGTCGATGCCATGTTCCAGTTCTTTGTTGATGATCTGAAGAGTATGGATGAGGATATCCCTTTCTTCTTCTGAGAGATGAAGGGCTTCGTTGGCTTCATAGGAGAAGAATGAATAGTTGCGGATGTTTTTTCCCAGTGAAGTGCCGCGCAACAGATCCGGATGGAAAAGAATTCCCAGCACATTCATTTGTGGCCGGTCGGTGGTAGGAGTCGTTTCTGCAGTCTGTCCCGGTGCGAAGCAGACCACGGTACCTTCCTGATAATCGTATGTCTGACGTCCGTATTTGATGTTGCAGGCTTTCTCCATTTTCAGAAAAAGGGCATAAATTCCATAGTTGAACCGTTTAAGCCCGATCAGTCTGGTAGCCTGGTTCATGTCAATGACGCTTACGAGAGGATGCAAGGTCTCTAATCCAAATTGTTTGTTGTAAACGTCAACGCTGTCTATGTTGATGATTTCATTCATTGTCTTATTGTAAAAAGTGAGGCACTTATATTACTCTTGCAAAGGTACGGGATTCTCAGTGATCTTTATTACCTTTATTACAGATTCTGTGGCACAAATTACGTATCGGAAGTGGGAAAATGGTTTGTTTCTCGTTTCAGGATTCTTTTCGAAGCTCTTCAGATCGTTAAATTATTCTGATTTTTGTTTCAAAATTTCAATAGAATCGCTATCTTTGTCACATAACCTTGATAAAAAACAGACTTATGAACCAGAATAATAATCATTTGGTCATTATGGCAGGCGGTGTGGGAAGCCGCTTCTGGCCAATGAGCACAAGCCAACTTCCGAAACAGTTTATTGATGTACTGGGATGCGGACGTACACTGATCCAGCTGACGATGGATCGCTTTAAGGGAATCTGCCTGCCCGACAATATATGGATTGTCACTTCAGCAGCTTATGCCGATATTGTGAAGGAACAACTTCCCGAGGTAGCAGAGGACCATATCCTGCTGGAACCCTGTCGCCGGAACACAGCTCCCTGTATTGCTTATGTAAGCTGGAAGATTAAGGCGAAGAATCCGAAAGCCAATATCGTTGTAACTCCCAGTGACCATATTGTGATGGATGTGCGTGAGTTTGCCCGTGTCATTACTTCGGCCATGCGTTTTACCGCCGACTCGGATGCAATTGTCACTTTAGGTATGAAGGCAACGCGTCCGGAAACCGGTTATGGCTATATCGAGGCAGACCTGACTATACCTTGTCCTTCGAATAAAGAGATATACCGTGTAGATGCGTTTAAGGAAAAACCTGACCTGGCTACTGCTGAACGCTATTTACGTCGCAATAACTTTTTCTGGAATGCCGGTATCTTCGTATGGAATGTAAATACCATAGTGAATGCCCTGCGTGTATATCAGCCTGCTATGGCCAATATTTTTGAACAGCTCTTACCTTATTATTATACAGATAAGGAGCAGGAGATGATTGACCGTAACTTCCCTCTGTGCGAAAATATATCAGTAGACTATGCCATTATGGAGAAGGCTGATGAGATTTATATTTTCCCTTCATCTTTCGGATGGAGCGATTTGGGAACATGGGGATCATTGCATGAAAACTCTAAGAAAGATGCGCAGAACAATGTCTGCATCGGTGAAAATATCAAACTGTATGAGACAAGAAACTGCGTCGTACATGCTACACAGGAACGGAAGGTCGTAGTTCAGGGACTGGACGGATATATTGTTGCAGAGAAAAACAATACTCTGCTGATCTGCCGGCTGAGCGAAGAACAGCGTATCAAGGAATTTGCCGGTGACTGATTGACCGGTTTTTGCTGAAGAAAAGAAAAATCTTCTGGAGTATTTGTTTTATGGGGAAAGGATTGGCTGCATGCTTTATATTGGCATGCATATGTTTATGGGGGCTATGTAGCTGCTCTGCAGAAAAGAATGGTACGTTCAATGAATATGCTGATTTTAAGGATAAAGCAGAGTTGAAGGCAGACAGGATAGAAGTGCCGCCGGTCTTGTTGTATCCGCGTTCAGTGTATTTGTTGAATGATAGACTTGTTGTTCTGAATGAAAAAACTGACACTGTATTCTCTGTATATAATTTGCCGGAGTGTAGTTATTGGGGCCAGTTCGGGCAGAAAGGACAGGGACCTGGAGATTTCAATCTGCCTTTGGTTTATGCTGTCCGTACGGAGAATGATAGTTTTAGTCTTTTCGACTCCGACTGTCTGAAAACAATTGTCTTTGAAGATAACAGGTTCAGTGTGCTCTCCAGTAAGTTCCCGGTTGAGAATTTTGTAATAAACAATTTGGTATATTTGAAGGACGGGTCTTATGTCTGTAGTGCCGGATTTGAATCAGAGTATGAACTAAGATACATTTTTAAAGACGGCACATACAAGGAATCGGGTGCTTACCCTGAAAAGTCAGAAGGCCGGTTTGAAAATGTGCTGTCACGCAATCAGGCTTATTCAAATATAATTGTGGCTAAACCCGATGGAAGCCGTCTGGCACTGGTATATCAGTTTATTCGCAGAAACAGAATATACGATGACAGTGGTAATTTGTTATCAGACAATGTGATGACTCTTGAACCGGGTTCAAGTGAACCGGCTTTAAATGATGATGAGAGATGTATTCATGCCATTGCAGTTTATGCAACGGACAGATATTTTTATACACTTAATCTGGATATGACTGCTCAGGAACTTGGAACAGCGAATAAATTTCCCAATATTCAGGTTTTTGATTGGAATGGAACACCGGTAAAACAATTATATTTGGATTGTTACATCAGTTCGTTTGTCGTAGATGAAACCAATCAGATCATATATGGAGTTTTTGCAGAGGACGACAGTCATATCTATAAATTTCGTTTGTCATGAAATACTTTTTGAGGATCATACTGTTATGTTGCCTGTTTATTCATCCGGCAGATATTTTTGCTGATCAATGGTTGAAAGGTGACACATATACAATGAAGATATTTGACGGGTGGGTTCCTAGTACAACCGAAAAAATAGAAGGACAGATTGGCCGTAGAAAAATCGGCCGTTATAATGTTACATACACCAGCCGTATAAATATAAAGGAGTCCTGTTCTGTTGAAGTCCTGGAATATTTGAACTGTAAAAACGGAATAAGTGTACTTCAAAGAGATAGCTTAATATATAAGGAGAGTAAAAAGTATCGTACTATAGTGTGGAAAAAAGATAATTTCTCATTGCGTAATGTAGAACTGCACAGCATTCCGGAACGGCATCCCGAAACAGGGGAACTGGAATCTCTGAAACAAAAGAAATGGTATATTCAGGGGAAAAAGAGTTTGTATGTAGTGATATTTTCCGCAAACGATGACAAATCTTATGGCAAATGGGTATCCAAGGTTGAATCTCTGACGAAAACACTTTCGGCTCATTCCTGACAATAGCATGATTGACCGGCAAGCAAACTTGGGGTATACCGATAAGTATTGATGCGGGTTGGTCTGTCTTTCATAAAAAAGTCCATTTATATACTTTTTTCATACATACTTCTGTTTATATAAATGCACTACTTTTGCAACGACATAACAGCGTCGTTTGACAGTGTTTTTTATCTTAAATGAAGTAAGGAATGTGTAATAAATTAAGTTATTTCTTTTTATTGTCTGTACTGTTCGTTTCCTGTAAGAATGAGTATAAACCCGATATCAGTACTGTGAGAACTTCAAAAGGGACTGAGGTTTTTCAGCCGGATTCTGCTTCTATTGCCAGTCATTATAAAATACCGGACTGGTTTTCGGATAGTAAGTTCGGTATTTTTATCCATTGGGGACCTGCATCAGTGCCTGCCTATGACGGATGGTATGCCCGTAATATGTATGATGTCAATAGCCATGTATATAAACATCATGTTGAGACGTATGGCCCGGTTACGGAATTTGGCTTCAAAGATTTTATCCCGATGTTTAAGGCTGAAAAATTTGATCCGCAAGCATGGGCGCGTTTATTTAAGGAAGCGGGAGCACGTTATGTGGTTCCTGTTGCAGAGCATCATGATGGATTTGCGCTTTATAACAGCACGTTTAACCCCTGGAATTCAGTTAAGATAGGCCCTAAAAGAGATATTGTGAAGGAACTGCGTGCTGCCATCCTGGCTGAAGGATTGCATTTCGGACTTTCATCTCATCGGGCAGAGAATTGTTGGTTCTTTAGTGAAGGAATGAAGATTCCTTCAGATGTTCAGGATACTACTATCACTTTATATGGAGAGCGGATTCAGGAACCGGACGGACCGACCCTTTCCCGGGAGGTTGTTCATCAAGATGGTTCTAACGAACATTCTCGCCGTGACTGGCTTACTCATATGTATGAAATCATAGATCAGTATCAGCCGGAATTGCTTTATTTTGATTGGACTGTTGGTAAAGAGCCATTTCAGGAAACCTTCTATAAATTTATGGCTTATTATTACAACAATGCCATTGACTGGAATAAAGGTGTAGTTGTAAATACGAAATTTGGTTATGGCGACAATATACAGGTCTTTGATATCGAGAGAGGAAAGAGTGACCAGATAAGACCGTATCCCTGGCAGACAGATACTTCCATTGGAAAGGTTTTCTGGTTCCATCATAAGGATGAAAGTGATTTGAAGTCAGTCAACCATTTGATAGATGATCTGGTTGATATTGTCAGCAAGAATGGAAATCTGTTGCTGAATGTAGGTCCTCGTGCGGATGGAACAATTCCGGAAAGTCAGCAGAAAGTGTTGCGTGAAATCGGTCACTGGTTGCAGGTCAATGGTGAAGCGATTTATGAAACGCGTCCCTGGATAAAATCGGGAGAGGGTCCGAATAAAGGTACAGCAGGCTATATGACCGACAGCGAGCAGTCTGTCTATACATCAAAGGACATTCGGTTTACAACACGGAAAGATACCTTGTATGCAACCGTTCTGTCATGGACAGACGGCTTTGTAACGATAGAGTCTTTAAGTGAAGACGTAAAACCCGTTCACTCTGTTTCTATGCTGGGTTGTGATGAGCAACTTGACTGGATTCAGAATAAAAGTGGACTGACGGTGAAGTTTCCTGAAGAAAAACCAACGGATTATGCTCATGTATTAAAAATTCAGTGAGAGTAAATTGAAAAATAGGGTTGTTTTAAAATGAATCTCCTGCTTTTAGCCATGTAATCAAGAAAGACAATGGCTGAGGCAGGAGATTTTTATAAAGTAGGTCTGTCCAGTTTTTCTGTTGGGAGACTGTCTTGTTGGGGATTTTGTTTATCCCTTGAGTGCTGCCAGTGCAGCCTCGTAGTTGGGCTCTTGTGTTATTTCGGGTACCAGTTCCGTATAGATGACTTTTCCTTCCGGATTAATAATGACGATGGCACGGGCCAGCAGACCGCATAAGGGGCCGTCAGTCATCAGTACGCCATATTCTTCACCAAAACGGGAACTGTGGCGGAAGTCTGACAGAGCCGTTACGTTGCTGATCCCTTCTGTTGTGCAGAATCGTCCCTGTGCGAAAGGAAGGTCTTTGGATATGGCCAGAACAAGTGTGTCAGGCATTTGAGAAGCCATCTGGTTGAATTTCCGTACGGAAGTGGCACACACTCCGGTGTCCAGACTCGGGAAGATATTCAGCAAGACAAACTTTCCTCTGGCATCATCCAGTGAAAAATTGCTCAAATCGTTTTTAACCAGTGTAAATGCGGGAGCCTGTGCTCCGGTCTTTATGAATTCTCCTGCAAGTG
>NZ_EQ973632.1:39991-72290 GCF_000157915.1 Phocaeicola coprophilus DSM 18228 = JCM 13818
GCTGTTTTTGTCATAGTTGTATAATGTTTAAATCTATGTATATGTAACAAGTGAAGACTGAAAATGTTCATCTTCTTGTTTTTTTTGAAGGTTATATAATGTGAAACTGATTTTTTTTATTTACTTTGCGCCCGTAAGAAAAATGACAGATAGATTATTACAACCTATGGAACGTAAATTGAAAGATTATGCTGTCCTCGCCCTGAAGGGAATGGGTATGGGAGCTGCCGATGTCGTTCCCGGAGTATCGGGGGGAACCATTGCGTTTATTGTCGGCATTTACGATGAACTGATTGATTCAATAAAAAGTATTAACGGGAAAAGCCTAAAACTTTTGTTTACCGGCAAATGGGTCGCTTTCTGGAAAGCAATCAATGCCAGCTTCCTTTTCTCCATTCTTCTGGGAATAGGTATCAGTGTCTTTTCGCTGGCCAAGCTGATCACCTGGCTGCTGACGGATCATCCCATTCTGGTGTGGTCTTTCTTTTTCGGTCTGGTTCTGGCTTCCACCTGGTTTGTATCGAAAGACATCAAGGAATGGAACTGGAAGACGATTCTCGGTTTTGTTCTGGGAGCAGCCCTGGCTTATTATATCACAGTTGCTACGCCGGCAGAAACACCTTCCAACCTGCTGTTTATATTTTTGTGTGGAGCCATTGCCATTTGTGCCATGATTCTTCCGGGAATTTCGGGCAGCTTTATTCTGGTATTGCTGGGTAAGTATTTCTTTATTATGGATGCAGTCAAGACATTGGATCTGGTAATTATTGTCGTATTTGCTTGCGGAGCCTGTCTTGGAATCACGATGTTTTCACGGGTTCTTTCGTATGCCCTGAAGCATTTCCGTAACATCACTCTGGCTGTGCTGAGCGGTTTCATGCTGGGATCGTTGAATAAGGTATGGCCCTGGAAAGAAACGCTGGAAACCTATGTGGACAGTCATGGAGTGGTAAAACCGCTTGTAGAGGCGAATGTCATGCCGGGTGAATATGTGTGGGAAGCCATTGTTCTGATGTTGGTCGGATTCTTCCTGGTATATTTCCTGGAGAAGCTTTCTTCTGCAAAGACAGCAAAAGCCTGATCATTTATTCTATAAAATAAGAAACCGCCGCAGAGTAACGGATGTCCGTGATGAGGACAAAGTTCGTTTGCTCTGCGGCGGTTTTTGTCTGGGCTTTATTTATCCAGCTGACGAATCAGATCAGGGTTGCTGCTGATGTTGTTGAAAATGTTCATGGCAACTTCCTTGAACATTTCATTCTGTTCACCCATGTTCATGATACCGGCAACTAATTCTCTGGGGGCCTGCAGATATCCTTTGGCGATGTCCTCTGTCATCTTTTGGAGATCGTCCTGAAGGTAATGCAGGAAAGCCAGATAGCCATAGTATTCTTTGATCTTTTCCGGGTATTCTTTTTCCAGACGGGCGTAGTTTCTGGCCGCTTCGTCAATGTATTCATACCGTAGCAGGGTAGAAGCAATGAGTCCCAGCATTTCGTCCTTGTTCGGGTCAAGAGCTTCAGCGTGTGCGAATTCGGTTTGAGCACTTTTCAGATCATTCTGTACAAGGTAATATTCGCCGTATGTCAGGTAAAGCCGGGGGAATTGCGGATCGCAGATTCTTCCTGCTTCCAGGTCCTTGAGACAAGCTTCTGTGTCACAAATGGCCAGCGAGCAAAGCGCACGTTGCTCGTAATAATAGGCTTTTTCATATTCCGGAATATCGGGATGCTCCAGCAGGGCTGTCAGATAATCTGCAGCTGCAGGGAAAAGCATAAGTCCCATATAGCATTGTGCGATGACAATCCATAATCTGGGCTTGTTGTTATAAAGCTTGTCGGCTTTCAGAAAGTATTTCAAGGCTTTTTCTATGTCTCCTGACTGCATGTAGCAGAAACCTTTCAGCTCCAGTGCTTCCGGAATGTTTTCGTTGATGGCCAGAGCGAAGTCGACAGCTTCAAAAGCCTTTTCGATGTCTTCCAGTTGGAGGTAACACTTGGTCAGTTCAACCCAGCAGTATGTTTCGTAGGGATATTCGTCCAGAATCTTCTTGTACCATTCGATTGTTTTTTCTAACTCACCTGTAGCCTGACAGTAGTCAGCCATGCTTGTCAGTACTTCGATACTTTTCGAATCTTTCTGATACGCTTTTTGCAGGAATGGTTTTGCCTGGGCATAAAGGTGTGCGTCCATATAGACATCGGAAATGTCAAGTAAGGCTTCGACACTCTCATCTTCCTCTTTCATCAGCTTTTCGATGAACAGCTGAGCTTTGTCGGTTTGTCCTTGCTCCAGCAGAATGCTGATTCTTAAGAGACGTACTTCGTAGTCTGTCTGATCTGGCAGACTGTCGAGCAGGCGGATTGCTTCATCCGTTTTGCCCTGGGCCAGAAGTGTGTTACATTCATAGATGCAGATATCCAGATCGTCCGGATGCAGTTGCTTGGCATATGCTATTGCCTGTTCTGCTTTTTTAGGTTTTCCCTGGCTGGCGTAATACTCGGCCAGGCAGGTCAGGTCGTTACTGTCGAAATAGACAGATTTGCCTTGTTCAATCATTTCTTCAAATTGTTTCAGCAGTTCCTGAAATTTTGGTGTCAGAAATGAAGAATAAAAGTTATTCATGGAATTAAATGGAAAATATGTTCAAGGACTGGCGGGGAATACTTGTGAGTGATTCGGCCAGTCCTTGAACGTGTATATTAGAATTAATTATTTATTAATCTTGCTCCAGGTGTCTTTCAGCGATACGGTACGGTTGAATATCAGGTGTTCAGCGGTAGAATCTTTGTCGACATTGAAATAGCCGATACGCTGGAACTGCAGATAATCCAGAGGCTTGGCATCAGCCAGGAATTTTTCAACGTAACATTCATTGAGAACTTTCAGTGAATCGGGGTTGATCATTTCCTTCATGGCTTCCAGCGGTGAGCAGTTCTTGGCTTCGCGGATGGCAGCCATTTCGTCACGCGGATTTTCAACTTTCCAGAGACGGTCGTACAGGCGTACTTCCGCTTTCAGGCAATGGTTGCAGCTTACCCAGTGGAGTGTACCTTTTACCTTGCGGTTAGCTTCCGGCATACCGCTCTTGGTGTTCGGATCATATTCAGCATACACTTCGATGATGTTTCCGTTTTCGTCTTTCTTGCATCCGGTACATTTCACGATGTAAGCGTTTTTCAGGCGGACTTCCTGTCCCGGGGTCATGCGGAAGTATTTCTTGGGTGCATCTTCCATGAAATCTTCGCGTTCCATCCAGAGTTCGCGGCTGAATTCGATGGTATGGCTGCCTGCATTCGGATCTTCCGGATTGTTGATGGCTTCCATTTCTTCCACTTTTCCTTCCGGATAGTTGGTCAGGATCAGTTTTACCGGATTCAGGACGGCTGATACACGGGTTGCACGTGCGTTCAGGTCTTCGCGGACAGCGCTTTCCAGCAGGGCAAAATCATTCAGTGCATCATAGGTTGTGTAACCGATTTTGTCGATGAACTTACGGATAGACTCGGGTGAGTAACCGCGGCGACGGAATGCACAGATGGTCGGCATTCGGGGGTCATCCCATCCGTCTACCAGTCCTTCTTTCACGAGAGTCAGCAGGTTACGCTTGCTCATCAGTGTATAGCTGAGGTTCAGCTTGTTGAATTCATACTGGTGAGGACGGTTGTCATCCAGGTCCTTTCCTTCTTTTACCCAGTCAACGAAAAGGTCATACAAGGGGCGGTGAACGACAAATTCAAGTGTACACAATGAGTGAGTAACTCCCTCGAAGTAATCACTCTGTCCATGAGCAAAGTCGTACATCGGATAAGCCTTCCAGTGATCACCTGTACGGTGATGAGGTGTTTTTACGACACGATAAATGATCGGGTCGCGGAAGTGCATGTTAGGATTGGCCATGTCAATCTTGGCACGAAGCACCATTTTTCCTTCTTCGATTTCGCCGCTGTTCATTTTCAGGAACAGATCCATGCTTTCTTCAACAGGACGGTTCCGGTAAGGGCTTTCCACACCCGGCTGGGTAGGAGTACCCTTCTGTGCTGCGATTTCTTCTGAAGTTTGTTCGTCAACGTATGCTTTTCCTTCCTTGATCAGACGGATGGCAAAATCCCACAGCTGCTGGAAGTAATCGGATGCGTAATATTCATTTCCCCACTGGAAGCCCAGCCATTTAATGTCTTCCTTGATGGCTTCTACATATTCTACATCTTCCTTGGTCGGGTTGGTATCATCGAAACGAAGGTTGCATACGCCTCCATAGCGCTGGGCTATTCCGAAATCCAGACAAATAGCCTTGGCATGTCCGATGTGCAGGTATCCATTCGGTTCAGGCGGGAAGCGAGTTTGTATTCTTCCTCCGTTCTTGCCTTCTTTTAAGTCTTTCTCTACAATCTGTTCTATGAAGTTCAGGCTTTTCTTTTCTGAACTTTCCGGTATGTTCATTTCAGTCATAGTGGTTTGTTTTACACTTTTCTTTGCAAAAGTAATCATTCTCGGATAAAATACCACATTATTATATAGGAATATCAACGGCTGGTATGAATTTAAAAGGGAAAAAGCAGAGGATTATTCCGTTTTTGAGAAAAATATTATAACTTTGCAAACATTATAAGGTGAGCCGTTAATAAAGGCTAATAATAAAATATGAAAGAAAAACGCAAAATGTGTTTTATGACATGTTTTTTTATTTGGCCAGTTGAAAAAAAGGCTGCACCTTTGTGGCGTTATCCTGAAAACAATCTTTTTACCTTAGAAAAAAAACTAATACCTATTGAAAACTTTTAAAAAAGGTTCGTTGTGAAACGAGCCTTTTTTTATGCTTGTATGGTTGGAATGAGCCTTGTATCAATTCCGCAGACTGCTATAATTTTGGAGATTATAATCAGGATGTCAAGAAGAAACAGATCATGCCACGGGCTGTTTCCCGACTAATGGGTTTTGTTCCATGACTTATTCCTTTAGATGAAAGAGTATGACGGTTGGATTACTGTCGCTGTCATTTTTAAGATTTGTATATACATTGTATTTTTCACCTAATATTTCTTCTGTTATGCAGGTTAAGTTCCTCCAGCCTCTGGTAAATGGCTGGTCGTAATATATAAATGTATTGTCTGTATATGTACAAGTATGAAATATTGTATTTTCCTTTGTCCTTTTGAAAACCCAGTTCTTATGGTTCGTTTTATCATGGAATACATGTAGGAAACTGTTGTTGTATTCCATCAGTGCTATTTTAAAACGGTTGGATTCGCATGATGTATAGATAAATTGCTTTAAAGGTTTCCCTTTTCCTACATAATCTGTCAGGACGGATTTGTCGTTGGGGTTGTATGTAATTCGACTTGTCAGTTTCTTTATATTCTGTTCGCTGTTGTTATTGTCTTTAAAATCCCAGCTCCATGAGGGTATTAAACCTTCCTGGGTTATTTTATAAATCTGATTATCAAATAGAGAAACATTCATGATGGAATCATTATATATGGATGTTCTTTTGATCGGGAAGAAAGCATTCATTCTTTCATATGAATGAAAACACTGATATGTGCCGTCAGACAGGGAATAATATAAGATATCTCCTGATACTGAAATGATTATAATGGAATTTCCTCTGACGTAAATTTCGTTGTATGATTCCAGCACATGGGGTAATTTGATTTTTTGTTTAAAAACTCCCTTGTTGCTGTATTGATATATATTGCCCCAGGGTTCCAGTAAAAATATTTCACCTGTCTCAGAAACAGAGAAATGTTCTATATGTTGATATTCTTCAGGTCCATTCCCTTTGTCTGAAATCTTGAAAAGATAGCTTCCGTTTGTTTTGAAACAGAAAAAAGCAGATTGCAGCATGTCATAGATATAAAGGGTATCCTTTTTCTTTTCTATTTGATTGATCGTAGCAATCAAGCATGAATCAGATGTATGTAAGGGTACAACGGTGATGGAATCTGTCAAGTCGAATACGGATGTCTCTGTTCTTTCTTCCAGATCAATTGTTATTCTTTTTTCGTTTCCTTGAATGTTTTTTTCACAGCATTGGACGGATAGGAAAGCCAGTATTATTATTGTCAGATATTTTATGGTGTTCATAGATTTAAATTTAGTATAACCTTAATACCGTGAAGATATAAATAAAATCGGGATAAATCACACCTTCGGGTGGAATTTCCCCTGTTTGAAAAAAACTTGTTCCGTAAGTGCTGTCGGGGCAGAAAAATCCGTATATTTGAAACTTGTTTATCGAAAAAACTGTTGAAGATTCAAAACACAGACGAGCAATATGGCACAACCCTTGGCTGAACGTATGCGTCCGAAGACGCTGGACGATTATATTGGACAGAAGCATTTGGTAGGTGAGGGAGCGGTACTGCGCAAGATGATTGATGCAGGCCGAATCTCCTCTTTTATCCTTTGGGGGCCTCCGGGAGTGGGGAAGACCACGCTGGCTCAAATTATAGCCAACCGGCTGGAAACTCCTTTTTATACATTGAGTGCGGTGACATCGGGCGTAAAGGATGTGCGCGATGTTATTGACAAGGCACGCAGCAATCGTTTCTTTTCCCAGCAAAGCCCTATTT
Organism: Phocaeicola coprophilus DSM 18228 = JCM 13818; assembly: GCF_000157915.1. Lineage (GTDB taxonomy): Bacteria > Bacteroidota > Bacteroidia > Bacteroidales > Bacteroidaceae > Phocaeicola > Phocaeicola coprophilus. The sequence goes on from NZ_EQ973632.1 coordinate 46,567, forward strand.
TATTTATAGACGAAATTCACCGTTTCAGCAAGTCTCAGCAGGATTCTCTGCTGGGAGCCGTAGAAACGGGAGTGGTAACTTTGATTGGAGCAACAACGGAGAATCCTTCCTTTGAGGTGATTCGTCCTTTGCTCTCCCGCTGTCAGCTTTATGTGCTGAAATCTCTGGAGAAAGAGGATTTGCTGGAACTGCTCCGGCATACACTGGAACGCGATGCACTGATGAAGGAGAAGCAGGTGGAACTCAGAGAAACGGATGCCATGCTCCGTTATTCCGGAGGGGATGCCCGCAAGCTGTTGAATATCCTGGAACTGGTGGTGGAAGCCGATACGGAAGTTCCTGTAGTTATTACTGATGAGAAGGTTGTGGAACGGTTGCAGCAGAATCCTCTGGCTTACGACAAGGACGGGGAAATGCATTATGATATTATTTCTGCCTTCATCAAGTCTATTCGGGGAAGTGATCCGGACGGTGCCCTTTATTGGCTGGCCCGTATGGTGGAAGGTGGGGAAGATCCGGCCTTTATAGCCCGGCGTCTGGTGATCTCTGCGTCTGAAGATATCGGTCTGGCCAATCCGAATGCCTTGCTGCTGGCCAATGCAGCCTTTGATGCAGTGATGAAGATCGGATGGCCCGAAGGACGTATTCCTTTGGCTGAGGCTACGGTCTATCTGGCCACCAGTCCGAAGAGCAATTCGGCTTATGAGGGAATCAATACTGCGCTGGATCTGGTCCGTCGTACAGGTAATCTTCCTGTTCCTTTGCATCTTCGGAATGCTCCGACCAAGCTGATGAAGCAGCTGGGGTATGGAAAAGACTATAAATATGCCCATGCATATGAAGGGCATTTCGTAAAGCAGCAGTTTTTGCCCGACGAAGTGCAGCATGAGCGTTTGTGGCATGCACAGGATAATCCGGCCGAGACGAAACTGAAGGAGCGGATGATCAACCTGTGGGGAGAACGTTTTGGTAAATAAGATACATATATATTATAAAGGTGTAAGATGAAGATTGTTGTATTGGATGGATATGCACTGAATCCCGGAGATTTGTCGTGGGAAGACTGGAAGCCGTTGGGAGAACTGGTCGTATACGATCGCACTTCGCCTGATGAGCTGCTGAGTCGTGCAGGAGATGCGGAGGTGCTGCTTACCAACAAGACCGTACTGGGGGAAGCTGAGATAGAGGCTTTGCCGGCGCTGCAATACATCGGTGTGCTGGCTACCGGTTATAATGTTGTTGACTTGCAGGCTGCACGCAAACGGGGAATTATGGTGACCAATATTCCGGCATACAGCACGGAATCGGTGGCGCAGATGGTTTTTGCCCATATCCTGAACATATCCCAGCGGGTTGGGCATTATGCAGAAGAAGTTCATACAGGTGTATGGAGCCGGCAGGCTGATTTCTGTTATTGGAATACCCCGTTGCTGGAACTGGCAGGGAAACGGCTCGGAATTGTCGGACTGGGGCACACCGGACAGGCTGTTGCACGGATTGCACTCGGCTTTGGCATGCAGGCCTGTGCCTGTACCAGTAAGCCTGCCGGACAACTTCTGCCGGGAGTGGAAAAGGCTGTTTCAGTGGAGGAGCTATTTTCCTCGTGTGATATCGTGAGTCTTCATTGTCCTTTGACACCCGATACGGCAGAAATGGTCAATGAATCCCGGCTTTCCCGGATGAAGAGGGGAGCGATTCTGATCAATACAGCCCGTGGAGGCCTGGTGAATGAAGCCGATCTGGCCAAAGCGTTGAAGGAAGGACGTTTGTTGGGAGCCGGTCTGGATGTGCTTTCAACGGAACCTCCCCGTCCGGACAATCCTTTGCTGGGAATACCCAACTGTTATATTACCCCTCATATTGCTTGGGCTACCCGCGAAGCCCGGATGAGGCTCATGCGCCAGGCTGTGGAGAACCTGAAGGCGTGGAAAAGTGGAAAAACAATTAATAATGTAATAAAATAATGACTAAAGAAGAAAGAATAGAAAAGGCCGTTTCTTTGTTTAAGGAAGGATACAATTGTTCTCAGTCGGTAGTGGCTGCTTATGCCGATCTGTACGGATTTACCCGGGAACAGGCGCTTCATATGGCAGCTTCTTTCGGAGGAGGAATCGGACGTATGCGCGAGACTTGCGGAGCAGCTTGCGGCATGTTCTTGCTGGCCGGACTGGAGCGCTGTGCTGTTGAAGGCTCTGACCGTGAAGGAAAAGGAGCAAATTATGCTTTGGTGCAGGAACTGGCTGCCCGTTTTAAGGAGAAGACCGGTTCGATCCGTTGTGCCGACCTGTTGGGGCTGACTTCCAAAGACCGGATCGTATCTACTCCGGAAGAGCGTACGGCTCAGTATTATGCCAAGCGTCCCTGTGTGGAAATGGTGCGGCTGGCAGCAACGATTTGGGGAGATTTCCTGGAAAAAGAGCATAAATTGTAATAAAGTATAAACATTTTCTGTCTGAAAACGATGTTTTTCATTGTTTGAAGTGCGAAGCTATTGTTTTTTTGTGTAATTTTGTCTGGCAAAATAAGAAAAAGAATGCGATAAGCTTCTATTATTGATGTTTTTATAAAAGCAAAAGATTATGTTAAAGGAAAAAGCTGGTGTGATTGCCGGGAAAATCTGGGAAACACTGAATGGATGTGATGGAAAAACGCAAAAACAAATCAAGAAAGCCACAAAATTGGTTGACAAGGATCTTTTCCTGGGCCTTGGATGGTTGTTGCGTGAAGATAAGATTGAAACAAGCGAAGTTGAAGGGGAACTTTTTGTGAAGTTGAAATAAGAAAGAGCTTAACGGTTAAGGAAGCGTTGGTGTCGTAGGAAGATCACTGACGCTTTTTTTGTTTCTGTACCTTTGCGGAGACGGAATTTTCTGCTTGCAGTCAGAATAACGAAAAGACAAGACATGCTGATCTTTCAGACAAAAGAATTGTTTCGTCTGGAGAAAACTTTTGTATCGTGCTGGTGAAACAAAAGTTTCTTGCTGATGAAACAAAAGTTTTCTGCTGGAGAAACTGAAAGTTTCTGCTACTGGAACAAAAAGTTTCTCTAGGTGGAACAGCCGGATCGGACTGATAACCGGGGTGATTCGTGCAGTCGTTGGAGCGGAAGAATCCTTTCGTGTATGCTCCGGAATAGGGACATCGGGGATGCCGGAAATAAATTTGTGGATTTTAAATAATATATCTATCTTTGCAAGCTAGACGGACTAGTTAAAAAATATATGAAGAATATTCGCAATTTCTGTATTATAGCTCATATCGACCATGGAAAGTCAACATTGGCTGACCGTTTGTTGGAGTATACGAATACCATTAAAGTAACGGAAGGCCAGATGCTGGATGATATGGATCTGGAGCGTGAGCGTGGTATAACGATCAAGAGTCATGCCATTCAGATGGAATACACTTATAAGGGTGAAAAATATGTGCTGAATCTGATCGACACTCCGGGACATGTGGACTTTTCGTACGAAGTATCGCGTTCGATCGCTGCCTGTGAAGGAGCCTTGTTGGTGGTAGATGCTTCGCAGGGTGTGCAGGCGCAGACCATTTCTAACCTGTATATGGCTTTGGAACATGATCTGGAGATTATTCCGGTGATGAATAAATGTGACATGGCCAGTGCAATGCCCGAGGAAGTGGAAGATGAAATCATCGACCTGCTTGGCTGCAAGCGGGAGGATATCATCCGCGCATCCGGAAAAACGGGTATGGGCGTAGAGGAAATTCTGCAGGCTGTTGTGGAACGGATTCCGCATCCGACGGGTGATGAAGATGCTCCGTTGCAGGCCCTGATTTTCGACTCGGTCTTCAATTCATTCCGCGGAATCATTGCTTATTTCAAGGTGGTGAACGGAGTGATCCGTACAGGAGATAAGGTGAAGTTCTTCAATACCGGTAAGGAATATGATGCAGACGAAGTCGGTGTGCTGAAGATGGATATGATGCCCCGAAAGGAACTCCGTACGGGGGATGTAGGATATATCATTTCGGGTATCAAGACTTCGCGTGAGGTGAAGGTGGGGGATACGATCACTCACATTGCCCGTCCCTGCGAGAAAGCCATTGAAGGATTTGAGGAAGTGAAGCCGATGGTGTTTGCCGGAGTTTATCCGATTGAGGCCGAGGATTATGAAAACCTCCGTGCTTCCTTGGAAAAACTTCAGCTGAACGATGCTTCGCTGACTTTCCAGCCGGAGTCTTCTCTGGCGCTGGGCTTTGGTTTCCGTTGCGGATTCCTGGGTTTGCTTCACATGGAGATTGTTCAGGAACGTCTGGACCGCGAATTTGACATGAACGTGATCACTACGGTGCCGAACGTTTCCTATATGATTTATGACAAGCAGGGAGGTGTGCAGGAAGTGCACAATCCGGGCGGTATGCCGGATCCGACTTTGATTGATCACATTGAGGAACCTTATATTGATGCTTCGATCATTACGACGACTGATTATATCGGACCGATCATGACCCTCTGTCTGGGCAAGCGTGGAGAACTGGTTCGTCAGGACTATATTTCAGGAAACCGTGTGGAACTGCATTATAAGATGCCGCTCGGCGAAATCGTGATTGACTTCTATGACAAGCTGAAGAGCATTTCGAAGGGATATGCATCGTTTGATTATCACCAGTCCGGATTCCGTCCTTCGAAGCTGGTCAAGCTGGATATTCTGCTCAATGGCGAATCGGTGGATGCCTTGTCTACACTGACTCACTTCGACAATGCTTACGATCTGGGACGACGCATGTGTGAGAAACTGAAAGAACTGATTCCCCGCCAGCAGTTTGAAATTGCTATTCAGGCGGCTATCGGAGCAAAGATTATCGCCCGCGAAACAATCAAGGCTGTGCGTAAGGATGTGACGGCCAAATGTTATGGTGGTGATGTGAGCCGTAAACGTAAACTGCTTGAAAAACAGAAGAAAGGAAAGAAACGTATGAAACAGATCGGAACTGTGGAAGTTCCGCAGAAGGCGTTCCTGGCCGTATTGAAGCTGGACTAACAAGCAGAAAAAAGATAGGAAAGAGAAGGTGTAAGTCTTGCATCTTCTCTTTTTTTTGAATTTTTTAATGAGAAAAACCGGACTAATGCTATCATATAAACAATTTTTATAGTACATTTGCCGCATATTTGTAATGTGTAGTTTGCAAAAATGACCGATAAAATAAAACATCTAGGTATTGTGGAAAGCATTGACGGCTCGCGCCTGAAAGTGAGAATCTTACAGACTTCAGCCTGTTCTTCCTGCAGCGTCAAAGGGCATTGCAGTGCCTCTGAGGCTAAAGAGAAGCTGATTGATGTATACAATGTTTTGGGGCTTTCTTGTCAGTCCGGGCAGCATGTCGTGATCAGTGGTACGGTATCAATGGGGATGAAGGCTGTATTGCTGGCTTTTGTAATTCCGTTTCTGGTACTGGTTGTCAGTCTGTTTGTCTGCATGATGCTGACGAATGACGAAATGACTTCTGCTCTGATTTCCCTTTGTATGCTTATTCCTTATTACCTTATTATATATCTGTGCAGAGGAAAACTCAGCCGGACTTTTACATTTACCTTGGAATCAATAAATAATTAATAAACTAACTGATTTATGGACTTAATTTTGGTTGCAGTAATTTCGTTAGGAGCTATCGGATTGATATCCGCAGTTATTCTGTATGCGGCTTCAAAGAAATTTGCTGTGTATGAAGATCCGCGGATCGGTCAGGTAGCCGAAGTGTTGCCTCAGGCCAACTGCGGTGGATGTGGTTATCCGGGATGTTCCGGTTTCGCTGCTGCGTGCGTGAAAGCCGGTTCATTGGAAGGTAAACTGTGTCCGGTAGGTGGTCAGCCTACCATGGAGAAAGTTGCTGCCATTTTGGGATTGGAAGCTACGGCTTCAGAACCGAAAGTGGCTGTTGTCAGATGTAACGGTACGTGTGCCAACCGTCCGCGCATCACGACTTACAACGGTGTTCGTTCCTGCGCCATTGCGCATGCCACTTATGGTGGTGAAACGGGCTGTTCGTTTGGCTGTCTGGGATGTGGTGACTGTGTAAGCGCCTGCCAGTTTGATGCCATCCATATCAATCCTGAAACAGGACTTCCGGAGGTGGATGAGAATAAGTGTACGGCCTGTGGCGCATGTAGCAAGGCTTGTCCGCGCAACATCATCGAGATCCGTCCGAAGGGCAAGAACAACCGCCGTGTGGTAGTGATGTGTGTCAATAAGGACAAGGGTGCTGTAGCCAACAAGGCTTGTAGTGCAAGCTGTATCGGATGTGGCAAGTGTGTGAAAGTATGTCCGTTTGAGGCTATTACTCTGGAAAACAACCTGGCCTATATCGATCCGGCCAAATGTAAGTCTTGCCGCAAGTGCGAAATGGAGTGTCCGAAGGGTGCTATCCATGCCATTAACTTCCCGCCCCGCAAGCAGAAGACTGAAGCTCCGGCTGCAGGAGAGGCTGCACCCAAGCAGACAGTGAAACCGGCAGAAACCGCTGTACCGAAGGCACCGCAGGCTCCTGTGGCACAGCCCGAACCGGCAAAAGCTCCGGAAGCTCCCAAGGCTGAAGCGTGAGAATGAACAGAATAAGTAAAAAACTAAAAAGATATAACAGTGAAGACATTTAGAATTGGTGGAGTTCATCCAGCAGAAAATAAATTGTCAGCAGGCAAAGCTATTGAAACCCTTGCGCTTCCCAAGCAGGCGGTTTTCCCTTTGTCACAGCATATCGGTGCTCCGGCTACGGCGATCGTGAAAAAAGGAGATGTCGTAAAGGTCGGTACCAAGATTGCTGAGGCGGGAGGTTTTGTTTCGGCAGCTATCTTCTCGTCCGTATCTGGAAAGGTAAACAAGGTAGATAGTGTGATTGATGCCAGTGGCTATCGCAAACCGGCAATATTCATTGATGTAGAAGGTGATGAGTGGGAAGAAACAATCGACCGCAGCACGACACTGGTGAAGGAATGTAACCTGACTCCGGAAGAAATTGTTGCAAAGATTAAGAATGCAGGTGTTGTGGGTATGGGAGGCGCATGTTTCCCGACTCATGTCAAACTGACTCCTCCTCCGGGATGCAAGGCAGAATGTGTAATCATCAATGCTGTGGAATGTGAACCGTATCTGACAGCTGACCATCGTCTGATGCTGGAAAAGGCAGATGAGATTCTGGTGGGTGTAAGCATTCTGATGAAGGCTGCCAAAGTAACCAAAGGATATATCGGCATTGAAAACAACAAGCCTGATGCCATCAAGCTGATGACTGAAAAGGCCGCAGCTTATCCCGGTATTGAAGTAGTGCCTTTGAAAGTGAAATATCCGCAGGGAGGTGAAAAGCAGCTGATCGACGCCGTTATTGGTCGTCAGGTTCCGGCTCCTCCTGCAATTCCTATCAATGTAGGTGCCGTTGTACAGAACGTGGGAACAGCATATGCCGTTTATGAAGCTGTGCAGAAAAACAAGCCGCTGTTTGAACGCGTTGTGATCGTAACCGGAAAATCGCTGAAGAATCCTTCAAACTTCCTGACCCGTATGGGAACCCCGATGAGCCAGCTGATTGAAGCTGCCGGCGGTTTGCCCGAAGATACCGGCAAGGTGATCGGTGGTGGTCCGATGATGGGTAAGGCTCTGGCTAATATTGAAGTGCCGGTCTGCAAGGGTAGTTCCGGTGTTCTGGTCATGAACGACAAGGAAGCACGCCGTGCGGAACCTCAGCCCTGTATCCGTTGTGCCAAGTGTGTAAGCGCTTGTCCGATGGGACTGGAACCGTTCCTGCTGGCAACCTGTTCGGCTCACGGCGACTGGGAACGTGTAGAACATGAAATGATCATGTCCTGCATTGAATGCGGTTCCTGTCAGTTCACATGTCCTTCCCGTCGTCCGATGTTGGACTATATTCGTTTAGGTAAAGGTAAGGTGGGCGGAATTATCCGTGCACGTAACGCTAAAAAATAATTCAGATTATGGCAAACAAATTGATTGTATCTTTATCGCCCCATGTGCATAGCGGTGACAGCGTACAGAAAAACATGTATGGTGTAATCATCGCTTTGTTGCCCGCCTTGCTGGTATCGTTCTACATGTTCGGTCTGGGGGCTGTCATTGTCACGCTGACATCTGTCATCGCGTGTCTGTTCTTTGAGTGGGCTATTACCAAGTATATCCTGAAGCGTGAACGTACGACCATCATGGATGGTTCGGCCGCTCTGACAGGTATCCTTCTGGCATTCAACCTTCCTTCCAACCTTCCGTTGTGGATCATTATTATCGGTGCACTGGTAGCTATCGGTATCGGTAAGATGACTTTCGGCGGACTGGGCTGTAATCCTTTCAACCCGGCTCTGGTGGGACGTATTTTCCTGTTGATCTCTTTCCCGGTACAAATGACTTCCTGGCCGGTTACCGGACAGTGGGCCAGCTATACCGATGCTGAAACAGCAGCTACTCCGCTGGCGCTGATGAAGCAGGCTGTTCATGGTGACGTGAATGCCTTGAGCCAGCTGCCTGATACGATGAGCCTCTTCCTGGGCGATAATCCGGGATGTATCGGTGAAATCAGTTCTCTGGCATTGTTGCTGGGACTGGCTTACATGTTATGGAAGAAGATCATTACATGGCATATTCCGGTATCTATCCTGGTAACGGTATTTGTGTTCTCAGGTCTGATGTATCTGGCTAATCCGACAGCTTATGCTTCTCCGTTCGTACACCTGTTTACCGGTGGTCTGATGCTGGGTGCTATCTTTATGGCAACAGACTATGTCACTTCACCGATGACACACAAAGGTATGCTGATCTATGGTGTGGCTATCGGATTCCTGACTGTTGTGATCCGTCTTTTCGGTGCTTATCCGGAAGGTATGTCATTCGCTATTTTCATCATGAATGCATTTACTCCGTTGATTAACACTTATTGTAAACCTAAACGATTCGGGGAGGTAGTGAAGAAATGAAAAAGCTAGAATCATCTTTAAAGAATATGGCTCTGGCATTGACAGGCTTTTCTGTCGTAGCCGGAGGATTATTAGGCTGGGTGAACGATATTACAGCCGAACCGATTGCACAGGCTAACGCCAAAACGTTGAGTGACGCGATTGCCGTGGTGGTTCCGGGATTCGACAACAATCCTGCCGAAGCGCCCGAAACAGTGGAAGTGAATGGTGTAAGTTATAAGATCTACAAGGCTACTAAGGGCGGAGAACCCATCGGTGCTGCAGTGGAATCTTCTGCCAACGGTTTTGGAGGTGCGCTGACTGTTCTGGTTGGTTTTGACAATGACGGTAACATTATCGACTATTCATTGCTGAGCCATGCCGAAACTCCGGGACTGGGATCCAAGGCTGCTGACTGGTTCAAGAAGGGAGCCAAAGGAGATATCACCGGTAAGAATCCGGGAGAAGCAGCGCTGACTGTCAGCAAGGACGGAGGACAGATCGATGCGATTACGGCATCTACCATTACTTCACGTGCATTCCTGCTGGCTGTGAACAATGCTTATGCAGCTTATAAGAATCAGTATGTGGACAGTACAAGTGGAGCTACCTCTCAGGCTGCTTCACAGGAAGCTGAAGCTTCTGCCGCTGCTGACAGTACAAATGTTGAAAACAATTAATAGGAGAGGAGCAGACTATGAATAATTTTAAAGTATTGATGAACGGGATTGTCAAGGAGAATCCTACGTTTGTACTCCTTTTGGGTATGTGTCCTACATTGGGAACCACCTCTTCTGCCATCAATGGTATGGGAATGGGACTGGCTACCATGTTTGTATTGATCTGTTCGAATGTCGTTATTTCTCTGATTAAGAATCTGGTTCCGGACATGGTCCGTATTCCGATTTTCGTCGTAGTCATTGCGTCGTTCGTGACATTGCTTCAGATGGTGATGCAGGCATACGTCCCCGGATTGTATGCAACACTCGGTTTGTTCATCCCCTTGATTGTGGTGAACTGTATTCTGCTGGGACGTGCGGAAGCCTTCGCTGCCAAGAATAACCCGCTGGCATCGTTCTTCGATGGTCTGGGAATGGGACTTGGCTTTACGATTGCTCTGACTCTTCTGGGTGGTGTCCGTGAGTTCTTGGGAACCGGCAAGCTCTTTAACATTGCCATTATGCCTGAGGATTATGGTATGCTGATCTTCGTCCTTGCCCCCGGTGCATTTATTGTATTGGGTTACCTGATAGCAATTGTGAATCGTCTGAAAAAGGCATAATCCCTAAAAGAAAGAAGTTATGGAATATATATTGATCTTTATCACCGCTATTTTTGTGAACAACATCGTGTTGTCACAATTCCTCGGTATTTGTCCGTTCCTGGGTGTTTCGAAGAAAGTGGAAACGGCAATGGGTATGGGAGCAGCTGTTGCTTTCGTACTGGTGCTGGCTACCATTGTAACCTATATCATCCAGAAGTTTGTGTTGGATGCCTTCGGACTGGGATATCTGCAGACCATTGCGTTTATTCTTGTCATTGCTGCTTTGGTACAGATGGTTGAAATCATTCTGAAGAAAGTTTCTCCGGCTTTGTATCAGGCACTGGGTGTTTTCCTTCCGCTGATTACGACCAACTGCTGTATCCTGGGTGTAACGATTCTGGTTATTCAGAAAGACTTTGACCTGCTGACCGGAGTTGTTTATGCATTCTCTACGGCATTGGGATTTGCCCTGGCACTGATTGTCTTTGCCGGTATTCGTGAACAGTTGAGCCTGGTGAATATTCCGAAGGGAATGCGCGGCATGTCCATTGCTCTGGTGACCGCCGGTCTGCTGGCAATGGCATTCATGGGTTTCTCAGGAGTGGACAAAGGCTTGTCTGCTTTGTTTGGAATCGGTTGATAAACCCCTTATATGAATTGGAAAGTCCGGATTTATATAAATCCGGACTTTTTTTGTGTTTTTTCTTGTGCGTGATTATGGTTTTTCAAGAATTATGCTTATTTTTGCTCAAGGAAATAAAGAAACCCTTTAAAAAAGAATAATACCTTTATATTATGAAAGAAAGAATTCTTGTAACAGGTGGAACCGGATATATCGGCTCTCATACTGTAGTTGAATTACAGAACAGTGGCTACGAGGTAGTTATTGTAGACAATTTGTCAAACTCACGTGCCGACGTAGTCGACCATATCGAACAGATTACAGGTATCCGTCCTGCATTCGAACATGTAGATTGTTTGGATTATGAAGGAATGGATGCTGTGTTTAAGAAATATCCGGGCATCAAGGGTGTTATTCATTTCGCTGCAAGCAAGGCTGTAGGTGAATCTGTTCAGAAACCGTTGCTTTATTATCGCAACAACCTGGTTTCTCTGATTAACCTGCTGGAGCTGATGCCGAAGCACAATGTTGGTGGTATCATCTTCTCTTCTTCTTGTACGGTATATGGTCAGCCGGATGTATTGCCGGTAACTGAAGCTGCTCCGATCAAGAAAGCTGAATCTCCTTACGGAAATACCAAACAGGTTAATGAAGAGATCGTACGTGATACAGTTGCTTCCGGTGCTCCGATCAACGCAATCCTGTTGCGTTACTTTAACCCGATCGGCGCTCATCCGTCTGCATTGATCGGTGAATTGCCTAATGGCGTTCCGCAGAATCTGGTTCCTTACGTAACTCAGACAGCTATGGGTATCCGTGAAAAACTGAGCGTATTCGGTGATGACTATGATACTCCTGACGGATCTTGCATCCGCGACTATATTTATGTAGTTGATTTGGCCAAGGCTCATGTGATCGCTATGAAGCGTATCCTGGAAGGCAAGCAGAAAGATAAAGTGGAAGTATTCAACCTGGGTACCGGACGTGGCCTTTCAGTATTGGAACTGGTTCATTCATTCGAAGAAGCTACCGGCGTGAAACTGAACTATCAGATCGTTGGACGTCGTGCTGGTGATATCGTAAAAGTATGGGCTGACCCGACATATGCAAACCAGGAATTAGGCTGGAAAGCAGATACCCCGATTCTGGATGTCTTGCGCTCTGCATGGAACTGGCAGGTTCATCTCCGTGAAACGGGTGTACAATAAAGCTTCGTTTTCGTGTAAACGAAGGACGTTAATAGATTGAAAAATAACAAAGATATTGAACTTATAGCGTCATAGGACGTTATATTGATGCAGCGCATTTAAAACATTTATGGGTATGTGAATATACATAAGTGCATCCATTTCTTGAAAAAGAATGGAAAGGTGCTGATTGCATAGTAGTTTTGTCGTGTTTTATTTTGTGTTTGTGTTGTGGCTGTTCTCCGACGTGAGTCGGAGAACAGTTTTTTTTGTGTAAACAGACAGGATGTTGTATCTTTGCAGGCCGAAAAAAGATAAAAAGATGAAAGTTTTCAGAGAACAGCGCTTTATGATGAAAATCGAGCAATTTCCGTTGCTGGTTTATTTATTGAAATGGATTGTCCTGTCGGCCGTATCAGGTGCCTGTATCGGTTCGGCTTCTGCCTTGTTGCTGGTGTCTTTAAACTGGGCAACAGACTATCGTGAAAGTCATTTGTGGGTATTGTTTCTGCTACCTTTGGCAGGTTTGTTGATCGGGCTGATGTATCATTATCTGGCAGGGACGGCAGCCCGTGGTAATAATTATCTGATTGAAGAGATCCGTTCCCCTCATGATATCATTCCTTTCCGCATGGCACCTCTTGTCTATATCGGTACGGTATTGACTCATCTGTTTGGAGGTTCTGCCGGCCGTGAAGGAACAGGTGTACAGATGGGAGGTGCAATTGCCGACCAGTTTTCGCGTCTTTTTCATTTGCACCGGCGGGATCATAAGGTCATGGTACTGATCGGTATCAGTGCCGGATTTGCTTCTGTCTTCGGGACTCCGCTGGCAGGTGCCGTGTTCGGCCTTGAAGTAATCGTGGTAGGACGGATGCGTTATGAAGCCATTTTGCCTGCATTTCTGTCGGCTGCCTTTGCTCATCTGACCTGTTACGCCTGGGGAGTGGCTCATACCCAGTATGCGATACCTGAAGTTCCGGCATTGAACGTTGCAAATATTCTGTGGGTTGCACTGGCAGGCGTATTGTTTGGGCTGGTTGCCATGCTCTTTTCCCGTTCCATCGGTTTCTGGGGAGGACTGGCCAGACGCTATGTGTCTTATCCGCCTCTGCGTCCTTTTTGGGGAGGCATTCTGATAGCTCTGGCTGTGTGGTTATTGGGTACAACGAAATACATCGGTTTGGGTGTACCCGTTATTGTAGCATCCTTTACGGAACAGCAGATGTGGTATGACTTTCTGTTGAAACTGATTTTCACCACCTTTACCATTGGTGTCGGATTCAAGGGTGGGGAGGTAACCCCGTTGTTCTTTGTCGGTGCCACGCTGGGAAGTGCTTTGTCAGCCGTTGTTCCTTTGCCTATGGCCTTGTTGGCCGGTTTGGGATTCGTGGCAGTCTTTGCCGGAGCAACGAATACACCGATCGCCTGTACCCTGATGGGAATTGAACTTTTCGGTGCAGAGGCCGGACTTTATCTCGGGATTGCCTGTGTAATTGCTTATCTTTTTTCCGGACATACCGGTATTTATACGGCTCAGGTGGTCGGAAGTCCGAAACATTCTGTATTCCTACGAAAGAAAGGTACGACCCTTTCCTGATAACTCCTGCGTTTTTTTGTAATTTTGCAGGCGTTAAGGTAAAAAGAGAGAGATAACGATTATGGCACAATCAAAGGAAATGACTGCAGGGCCTTGCTTGCCCCTGATATTTAATTTTACGTTGCCGCTGTTGTTGGGGAACATGCTTCAACAGACTTATTCGCTGATTGATGCGGCTATTGTCGGTAAGTTTTTGGGAATAAATGCGCTGGCTTCCGTAGGTGCCAGTACGTCGGTTGTATTTCTCATTCTGGGTTTTTGCAACGGATGTTGCGGGGGATTCGGTATTCCCGTGGCACAGAAATTCGGTGCGCGTGATTATGTATCGATGCGCCGTCTGGTTTCTGTCAGCCTGAAGCTGGCAGGCATGATGTCTGTTGGTATAGCTTTGATCACCTGCCTGTTGTGTGCCTTTATTCTTCGAACCATGCAGACTCCTGAAAATATCTTTCAGGATGCTTACTGGTATTTGCTGATTACTTTTATCGGTGTTCCCTGCACTTTCTTCTATAACCTGCTGTCCAGTATTATCCGGGCTTTGGGAGACAGCAAGACACCGTTCTGGTTCCTGTTGTTTTCTACGGTCCTGAATGTCCTGCTTGACTTGCTGTGCATTCTGGTATTCCATTGGGGAGTTGCCGGTGCGGCTATTGCCACAGTCTTCTCCCAAGGAGTTTCAGCAGTGTTGTGTTACTTCTATATGTATCGTAAGTTTGAGATTCTCCGGATGCAGCCTGCCGATAAACGCTTCCGTCCAGAACTGGCCCGGCAGCTTATTTTCGTCGGCGTACCGATGGGACTTCAGTTTTCCATCACCGCCATTGGAAGCATCATGCTCCAGAGTGCCAACAATGCTTTGGGTACCGCCTGTGTGGCAGCCTTTACTGCTGCGATGCGTATCAAGATGTTTTTCCTGTGTATGCTGGAGAGTCTGGGAATTGCGATGGCCACTTTCTGCGGACAGAATTATGGAGCCGGTAAGCCTGAGCGTATCTGGACCGGCGTGAAGGCAGCTTCGCTGATGATGATTGTTTACGTAGCAGCGGTAGCGATCATCTTGTGGGGATTCTCAGAGAAGTTTGTCCTGCTGTTTGTCGATCCTTCTGAGACTGAGATTATAGCCGATGCAGCTTTGTTCCTGCATATTTCGGTGAGTTTCTTCCCGGTTCTGGGACTTCTCTGCATCCTGCGCTATTCCATTCAGGGAGCCGGATATACAAAGCTGGCCATGTTTTCCGGAGTCTCTGAAATGATTGCCCGGATTCTTGTCAGTGTCGTGGCCGTCCCGTTGTGGGGATTCTGGGCTGTCTGCTTCGGTGATCCTACGGCGTGGGTCTTTGCGGATGCCTTCCTGATACCGGCTTTCATCTATGTTTACCGTCGCTTGCGCCTGATTGTTGCCAGGGAACGGGGTGATATAAGAATGGCCTGATAAACAATCTGTTCAACTGATATTCCGGATGTTTTGCCGGAAAGGAAAAAAGGCTTCGGCGTTTTGCATAAAAGAACGAAACATTTTATGTAAAACGCCGAAGTCTTTTTTAAAAAGCTCTCGGGCTTTTTTCAGGTCTTTGTTTTATCTTCTGGCAGGGTCAGTTTCTGACCGGTAAACGCTTCCAGACGAAAGGAGGAATCAGTTTCCAGAAAAAGACCATGATCCGGTATCGCCAGTCGATGACGGCGATACGGCGGCGATGATGCAAGGCTGAGACAATTTTCCGTGCAACATAAGCCGTATTCATCAGCATGGGATAATGTTTTCCGTCGTTGAGCAATCCGGTAGCGACAAAGCCGGGACGGATATCTGTGAAGCGGATGGAAAGATGCTGCATGCAAGCCAGTTGTTCCAATGCATCCAGGTAGGTATTCTGAAAGCGCTTGGTTGCAGAATAGGCAGGAGCGGCTCCCAGTCCTTTAGTGCCGGCAATGGAACTGATTACGGCAATATGTCCGTTTCCCTGACGGGCAAAGTAACGGAAAGCAACTGTAACCATTCTGGTAAAACCGGTACCGTTGGTTTCGAGTGTGTCCAGTTCGATGTCCGGAGAAAGTCCGTAGTTCTGGTGACCGATACCGGAGCAGTGCAGGTAAAGATCCATACCTCCCAGTTCTCCAATGAGTTCGTCCAGCTGGTTTGCGGCTTCTTCCCGGCGGATATCAATGCTGCGGATGCCAATGTGATCCGGAGCCAGCTTCTGCAACTCCTTGAGTTGTTCTTCCCGCCGTCCGGCGAGTCCGAGCTGATGGCCTTCTTTCAGTAGCAGAAGAGCCACTTCACGTCCGATGCCGGAAGTGGCACCGACAATGATGATGCGTTGGGAGGAATGTTTCGTCATATCGTTTTTCTTTTTTAGTTCATTCTTATTTCATAAACAAAATCCTGCGATACTGGTATGCCCTCATTGGGCTGGTAATAGAATGTCCCTTTGAATGGCATGTGCGGATTGACCGGTTTCAGTGTTTCCGACAAATGATTGCAGAAGGCTGCGTAGGAATGAGTATTCATGCAGGTTGCTGCATCATCGCGGAAAACCAGTACATAACGGT
Source organism: Phocaeicola coprophilus DSM 18228 = JCM 13818 (assembly GCF_000157915.1). Lineage (GTDB taxonomy): Bacteria > Bacteroidota > Bacteroidia > Bacteroidales > Bacteroidaceae > Phocaeicola > Phocaeicola coprophilus. The sequence goes on from NZ_EQ973632.1 coordinate 62,701, forward strand.
TCAGCGGACGGGCATGTACCAGCTGGTTAATCTGCAGGGCCAGATCGACAGCTTCCCGTGGAGAGATGCGGTCGAAGAGATTGGACAGGTTGAACAGGATCAGTTCCGTCACGACGGAATGGGTTGCCCAGAAAGCAGGCTTGACGGCGGAAAGCCGCGGAAGGAACAGTGCCTGAGCCGGACGGTAACCGTCTGTCTGGAAGAAACTTTCTGCAAGTTCTCCCATTTCCTGCATCGGATAGATGCCGAGGTATGTAAAGTCAGCGTGCGGTAAATTCCGGCAGGCATCCAGGAAGGCCATAGCCGAAGCTCCTGCTTCGTAGGAGAGATCGCAGAACACCATGCGTCCGGAAACCTGCCGGAGAAGGTCGGGCAGCCAGTTCCCGTTTCCGGCAAACAGCGCCCGGGCTGCGGTATATTGTCGCGGCATGTAATAACGGTTATATAATAAGGTGTATTCGGTCGGGGTGATTCTTTCCGGCAATGTCTGGAAGTCGGCCCGTCCGTAGGCTGTGATTTCCCGCCGGTAAGTTTCCTGTTCCAGACCGTCAGGAACACGTTCTGCGACGAGTGTCTGAAAGGCTTTCCGGAAACTTTCCGATAGGGGATAAGCAGTGTCATCCAGATCCCATTCGGCCTGATATTCTGGAATACGGAAGTTTCCTTTGCAGAAATCTTCGCAGGTGGTGTTCAGATAACCGTTATGCAGCCGGATGTATTCCATCAGTTTATAGAAAGTAATGTTGGCCCCCAGTATGTTCGGGTTTCCTGTCAGCAGAAGCTGCTTGCGGGCCCGTGTGATGGCTACGTTCAGTTTGCGGTCAATCAGGAACTCTCCTTCGCGGAACGTATTTGCGGTCAGAAAATTCAGCTGGGAGAAGTTGTGGATGGTGAAGGAGTAAATGATCACGTCACGCTGGCTTCCCTGATAGCGTTCCACCGTATCGATCGAGATCTCCAGCAGTTCGGGAATATGCAGCCGGCTGATTTCTTTCCGGATCATGGCAATCTGGTTGCGGTAGGGCACGATGACGCCTACGGTACGGTTCGGATCGAAATGTCCGGCCGTGAGCCGGTAAATGTGTTTCAGCAAAGTGGCCACGATGCGGGCTTCTTCCGAATTGCTTTTTTCGGAAACAATCTGATCGGCGGCCGGTTCAGCTGGAATGAAAACCATGCGGCGGTTCAGAAGGAGCTGGTCCAGTGTGTCTTCAGCCTGTGGAGAATTTTCATACGGGCATGTTTCTTCCTGATGAGGCAGCGGAATCGGTTCCAGATGTTCCTGATAATAAAAGGTATGGTTCGGGAATTCGGCAATAGCCGGGTGCATGCGTCCCTGTTTGTGAAGAATGCTCCGGAAGTCCTCTTCGCTCTGGCGGTACAACCGTTCGAAGAGCGAGTTGCGGCAGTCGGTCAGTCCGATAGCCTGCAGAAGCGGATCGGTGACCGCTGCCTCATCGGCACTTTGCTGGGCGATGGCAGGCAACTGCTTGTAATCACCTACGAGGATAAACTTCTCGATGGCATTCTCCTGATTGTGGCGGGCAGACAGGATACCGATCAGATCCGGTTCGAGAATCTGCGAAGCTTCGTCAATAATAGCCAGGTTGAACCGCTTGAGGTTGAAGAGATGCAGGCGGTTATTGATGGCCGTCGTCGTACCTACAAAGATACGTGTGCGGCTGATTTTTTCCTTGATGTCTGTCAGTTTGGGACAGTCTTCCAGGCTGTGTTTCAGCAGGTAGGAAGTAAACCGTCTGTCACACGACAGTTCATGCCCGATCCGGATGAACGGAGTTTTCTCGGCAATCCCCGAATCAATCAGCATGTTGCAGATTTCATCGACGGCCCGGTTGGTGTACGACAGCAGAAGGATGGATGTTTCCGGATCGGTAAGTGCTTCTTCCACCATGTAACGCAAGGCACACGAAGTCTTTCCGGTTCCCGGAGGACCGACCAGCAGGAAATAGTCATCAGCCTGCTTTTCTTTCAGGATCAGGGAATCAAACCGGCCGTAACTGCCGTTCAGCGTCCGTTCTTTCCGTAGCTCGGGAGTACGTGCTCCCAGCAGTAATTCTTTCCGGTCGGCACGTGCTGACAGGAATGCGTAAAGTCCGCGGAGTGCGCTCGTGGCCGACATGTCCGATGAATCATGTTCGATGGCAAACACTTCGTCTTCCCCTCCGATGATCTCTTTGTTCTGTTGTCCGTTCCGCAGCAGGATCGTCAGCCGGTCGGGATGTATTTCAAGGATGTTCCCTTTCATCAGGATCTGTTTGCGAACGTCCGGTTCATCCGTGTACGGATAAAAGATGATGATGTCTCCCTGCCGGAAGTTAGGCAGAAAGTCGTCTCCCTGTTCCGGAATCGACAGATCAATCAGGTCGTATCCTTTGTTGGGCCCGCTCTTGCGCTTGTCCGTGACCTTGAGCCCCAGGAGAATATTCCCTGCCTCCAGTTTTTCGTTGAGCGGGGTGTGCCACAGGCTGGCAAATCCGCTGGCCGGATCGGTTCGTCCGCCCATTTTGCTCAGGATCTGTTCCTTGGAAACGAAAGTAAAGAAGCGTCGGAAGTAGGCACGTTCCAGGGGCGTGCAGACTTTCAGTGTCTTGATGACCCTTTCCAATTCAGGTTCCTGATAGTCATTCCACAGCTTGTTGTCCACCTGGAATTCGTTGAGCAAGTCTGTCGTCAGCTGTTCACATACCGGAACAATGGCACCTTCTCCAAAGGCCATCTCATTGGCCACGATGCAGTTGCGTAGCCGGATACTTTCCCTGAACAGGCCTTCAGCGAAATGTTCGATCAGGAGTCCGTCCGTATATTTGGAATAAAGCAGGAAGGTCTGCAGATCCTCGGTCTCGTGGCCGAAGTTGTACATCAGTATGCCCTGGTAAAGCATCATCTGAATAAAATGATCTTCCTTATGCTTGCGGTTGTATTCATCACGTTTTCCTGATTTCTGTTCTATGAGCACTTTAAAGTCCTTCTGAAGCATGTCCACACGTCCCTGCAATCCCAGCCGTTCACAGATGAAGGAAGCTTCCAGCAGTGTCTTCTGTTTGTCAAAAGAGCGGATGTTGTGAGGCAGGATGTCGTGGACAAAGGAACGGATATTGATCATCTGCGACTGGGCCAGTGCGTGGAAATTGGCCGGCAGGTCGCAGGTACAGAATTCCAGAGCCGCACCGGCAAAGAACTTCTTGACCGTATGGCTGTACGTCACCGGTTCATCACCCCGTTCGTTGATGTAATCATCCAGAAACTGGCTGGCCAGGTTACCCATCAGAATGGGAGCCGTGTTGGCTTTCGGTTTAATCTTGTTGATGAAGAAGTTCAGCGGATGATGCCCGTATTCCCGGAAGCAGGCAGCCAGGGCACTGATATCAATCAGATAGTCCGGATAGATGACGATCAGGCCGGGGATGTAATGATTTTCTTCGTCCACCCGTACATCCAGCAGGTTCAGCGGCATGTTTTCAGTCAGCAGGTCCTTGATGTAGAGTAAGTCGCCATCATATCCGCCCCTGGCATAATTGATGATAATGAACGGGTTGTCCTCCCGGTCTGTTGCGGCAAAGATCTGCGTATCGTTCCAGCTGGTGACTGATGCGCGGACATACGGGATGCGCGACAGGCGGGTTCCCTTGTACGGCCGGTTGGAGTGGGGCATCTCCGGGATGAAATAAGCGGGAATATCTTCTTCAAAAGCCAGAGAAACAAACCTCACCACTGCGCGGAGATCGTACAGATATTCTTCCATGTCCGGACGGAAATCATCGCGCAGCGCCGCGTTGCAGTTCCGTCGCATGGTCTGAATGGCATATTTGTCGGACGGAGCCATTTTCTTTTCCTTGCAGATATAGTCCAGCCGTGAGAACAGGTTGGCAAAGGAAAAGGTGACTCGCGCAGTCAGCTCATAGCAGGCCTGTTCCAGTACTTTGTAAAGCAGAATATATTTGGCGCGCAGGTTTTCAGGAGCGGCCTGAGGCTGCTGATGGATCTGCGCGATGCGGTTGAAAAGATCAAATGACTGTATGTCGATACGGGGGATAGAAGGATTTTGCATGTTGTTCGGTTCAGATATTCACTACAAAGGACACGGAAAAGCAGGCGGCCTCTGAAGAGAGAACTTCTTGCTTTTCCATGTCCTTGTTGTTTCCGGTTGTGTATTTTCCGGTCAGGTCATGAAGACTGATCCGGAGTGTTACTGGATGCTGTCTATATCCTGAATGCGGTAAGCCTGTTCCAGTTTGTCATATTCACCTTTGTACTGTGCTGTAACGTCTTCAGCAAAGGCATACGGCTGAAGGTCGGCAGAAGTATTTCCTTTCATCAGCATCATCAGGTGAAGGCTGGTCTGGTCGGCTAGGGTGATTCTGATGTCCTGATACAAGGTACCGTCTGTTGCATACAAGGTCTTCTTCTGGAAAGTTCCTGTGAGTGATGTGCTTGAAGGGCCGGGATAAATGACAATTCCGCCTTCGGTCAGATCCTTGTTGGTATAGGTGAATTCATATCTTCCTCCCTGTGTCATCAGGGCATCTTCCAGGATTCTTGCCTTGAGTCTGTTGATGTCTCCCTGTGTCATTTCTTCGGCTGTGATTTTTGCATCCACGCTTCCCAGTGTATAAGTAGCTTTCGGATTCTCAATCTGGATGGTCAGCAGATAGCTGTTTCCTACCAGGTCGCTGATCACGACTGTTGCCGTTCCCATACCTACCGGTACAAAAGTCAGAGTCTTGCCGTCGTAGTCACAGCGGACGATATCCTTGTTGGCATTATCGATGGTATACACACCGTTGCCGCCCTGAATGCGGAAAGTTTCTCCTTCACTGAAAGGATTCAGCAGAAGGGTGTTATTTTCGTTAATGACCAGACTGTCGCTGTTGTTGGCATAGACCAGCGTAACCGGCGAATAATCGTCGTCGCTGCATGCGGTGAAGCCGGCAAAACTGCCCAACAGGACCATACCGGCAAGAATTTGTTTCAGTTTCATTTGTCAATCTTTTTAAAATGGATTTTCAAATATACGATTAAATTTCGGATATGGTATAGTCTCCTGCTTTCTCACTCAGTATATTTTGTAATTCTTCAAGAGTTTTTTCATTTTCTGCATACTCCAAAGTGGCTGTGGGAGGGTTAAGTGTTACTGTCGCGGTAACTCCTTCCAGACTGTTCAGTACTTTCTCTACCCGCCGGCGGCAATGGTCACACATCATTCCTTCTATTTTATAAGTTTTGCACAAGGTTGTCTTTTTCTCCGGTTCCGGCATGATTTCCTGAACCGGGGATGAAGTTTCCGGCAAGGAAGAAATGGCTGAAGCATGGAAACGCTTGTTGCGTAACCGCAGACTGTTCGTAACGACACTTACGCTGCTCATGGCCATGGCGGCACCTGCCAGCATCGGATTCAGCAGAAAACCATTGATGGGGTAAAGGATTCCGGCTGCGACCGGTACACTTGCCAGGTTGTAGATGAAAGCCCAGAAAAGATTCTGCCGAATGGTGCGTACGGTCAGAACGGACAGGTGAATGGCATCCGTAATCTTGTGCAGGTCGGAAGATATGATGGTCATTTTGGCTACGTCCATGGCGATGTCGCTTCCTTGTCCCATGGCGATGCTCAGATCTGCCTGAGCCAGAGCGGCACTGTCGTTGATTCCATCGCCGACCATGGCCACGCAATGTCCCTGTTGCTGAAGCTCCTTAATGAAAGCGGCCTTTTGTTGAGGAAGCATTTCTGAGCGGAATGAAGTAATACCGACTTGTCCGGAAATGGCCTTGGCAGTCGCTTCATTGTCGCCGGTCAGCATGTATACTTCAATACCTTTCTGCTGGAGTTCCCGGATGGCAGCAGGAGAGGACGGCTTGATCCGGTCGGTAATGGCTGCCAGTGCCAGTGCTTTTTCTGTATCGGCAAACCAGATAACTGTTTTGGACTCGGCAGCCAGTTGCCGGGCTTTGTTCTGTAAAGCATCTGAAATGGTTATGCCTTCTTCCTGAAGCAGACGAAGATTGCCGGCCTGATAACGCTTTCCGTTGATTTGTCCCCGTATGCCTTTCCCTGTGACGGATTCAAACTGTTCTACCGGCAAGGCTTTTTCGTGCAGATGTTTGCAGACGGCTTCTGCAAGCGGGTGTTCGGACAAACTCTCCAGGCTGAAGAAAGCTGCTTCGCACTTTTCCTGTTCGTTGTCCCAGATCAGATCGGTCACTACAGAACGTCCTTCGGTCAGAGTTCCGGTCTTGTCGAGGACAATGGTATCGACCTTGCGTGCGGTTTCCAGACTCTCGGCATCTTTAATCAGAATTCCCAGTTCTGCCCCTTTCCCGATTCCGACCATAATGGCAGTCGGTGTGGCCAGTCCGAGAGCACACGGGCAGGCAATGATCAGCACGGTGACAGCTGCCAGCAATCCCTGGGTAAATCCGTTGGATGGGGCAAGGAGCAGCCAGGCAAGGAAGGTAATGAATGCAATCAGCATAATGGCCGGAACGAACACCGAAGCGATACGGTCCACCAGTTTCTGTACCGGCGCCTTGCTGCCCTGTGCATCCTGAACCATCCGGATGATGTGGGCCAGCATGGTATCACTCCCTACCTTCTCAGCCTGGAAACGGAAACTGCCTTTCTGGTTGATGGTGCCGGCATAGACTTTGGAGGCTGTCTGTTTCCGGACCGGAACCGGTTCGCCGTTCAGCATGCTTTCATCCACATACGAACTGCCTTCGGTTACGACTCCGTCGACAGCGATCTTTTCTCCCGGGCGAACCTGAATGATATCGCCTGTGCAAACCTGTCCGATGGCGATTTCCTCCGGCTCTCCGGATGTATTGATCCGGGTAACAGTCTGGGGCTGAAGTCCCATCAGTTTCTTGATAGCGGTTGAAGTATTCCCTTTGGCACGTTCTTCCAGCAGGCGTCCCAGCAGGATAAAGGCAATGATGACGCTGGATGCTTCGAAATAGACATGCGGATGAATACCCCGGCTCAGCCAGAACTCCGGAAAGAAAAGATTGAACAGACTGAACAGATAGGCAATGCCTGTACTGTTGGCTACCAGTGTGTCCATGTTTGCCGAGCGGTGTCTGAACTGTTTCCAGGCACTGATAAAGAAATCACGTCCCAGCCAGAATACAACTGGGGTGGACAATATCCATAAAAGATATCCGGCTCCCGGCAAATCCATGAAAAACATACTGATGACTGAGATAGGGACGGCCAGGACAATGGCCCAGGTAGCACGGAACTTCAGCTGCCGGAATCTGCGGTTGTGTGCTTCATCGGCTTCCTGTGAAGCCTTTTCTTCCTGTGCCGTGATGACCAGGTCGTATCCGGCATTTTGTATGGCTGTCCGTAAAGCTTCGGGTGAACATGTTCCGGAATCATATTCCACAGTCGCTGTTGCAGCGGCATAGTTTACGCTGGCGCTGCATACTCCCGCCTGGCGGTTGAGCATTTTTTCTACTCGTGCGGCACAGGCAGCACAGCTCATTTCCAGTACGGGGAAAGTTTGTCTGACGGTTTTTGATGCGTTCATATTATATTCTTCTTGATTCGCTGCAAAGATAGCGCTTTCAAAATGAAAGATTTTACGGAATTATGGAGGTGGTTTATATTTTAATGTTAACTTTGCCGCCCGTATACGATTTTACTTAAATATAATAATATGGAACTGATAGAAAATCTGTTTATGGGGTACCCCAATCTGTGGGGTGGCGGAGTGGCTCACTCTGTACTGATCCTGTCCCTTGTTATCACATTGGGCATTGCTTTAGGAAAAATAAAAGTAGCCGGCGTTTCGCTGGGAGTCACCTGGATTCTGTTTGTGGGTATTGTTTTCGGACACTTCAACATGAACCTGAATGAGCATCTTTTACACTTCCTGAAAGAATTCGGACTGATTCTGTTTGTCTATTCAATCGGTCTGCAGGTAGGACCCGGTTTCTTCTCTGCATTCAAGAAGGGAGGCTTTACGCTGAATGTCGTTGCCATGATTGTTGTGTTTACCGGTGTTGTGATGGCAATCGTCCTGCATTTTGTTACCGGAACGCCGATCACTACAATGGTCGGTATCCTTTCGGGAGCTGTAACCAATACGCCGGGACTTGGTGCGGCACAGCAGGCAAACAGTGATTTGAACGGAGTTGATGCGCCTGAGATCGCCCTGGGTTATGCCGTAGCTTATCCGTTGGGTGTGATTGGCTGTATTCTGTCTTTGCTGGCTCTGAAATATTTGCTGCGTGTAAAGACAGCACAAGAAGAGGCTGAAGCTGAACAGGGAATGGGACATATTCAGGAACTGACCGTACGTCCTGTGACGTTGGAAATCCATAATGGTTCCGTGAATGGAAAGACATTGCGTGAGATTCATCCGCTTGTAAAGCGTCGTTTTGTGGTTTCCTATATCTGCCGTGCTGACGGAGACGGAGAAATAGAGATGGCGGGTGCAGACACTGTGTTGCATCTGAATGATAAGATTCTGGTTGTTTCTACTCCGATTGATGTGGAAGCCATTACCGTATTCTTCGGAAAACAAGTGGATATGGTGTGGGAAAAGCCTGATTCAAAATACATTTCTCGCCGTATTCTGATCACTAAATCGGAACTGAACGGAAAGATGCTGTCGCAGTTAAAGATCCGTCAGAACTTTGGAGCCAACATTACGCGTGTAAACCGTTCCGGTGTGGATCTGGTGGCATCTCCGGGACTTCAGTTGCAGATGGGTGACCGGGTAACGGTAGTCGGAAGCGAACTGGCCGTGAGTCATGCTGAAAAAGTATTGGGTAACTCATTGAAACGTCTGAATCATCCGAATCTGATTCCGATCTTCCTGGGTATTGCATTGGGATGTATTCTGGGTAGTATTCCTTTTGTGTTCCCCGGTATTCCGCAGCCTGTAAAATTGGGACTGGCAGGCGGACCGCTGATTGTTTCCATTCTGATCAGCCGTTTCGGACCGCAGTACAAGCTGATTACCTATACGACAATGAGTGCCAACCTGATGGTGCGTGAAATCGGAATTTCTCTCTTCCTTGCCTGCGTCGGACTTGGAGCCGGAGAAGGATTTGTGGATACGATCATTCACGGAGGAGGATATGTGTGGATTGCTTATGGTGCCATCATTACGGTTGTGCCGTTGTTCGTTGCCGGACTGATCGGGCGTTATGCATTGAAGCTGAACTATTATACTCTGATCGGAGTCCTTTCCGGTGCAACGACGAATCCGCCTGCATTGGCTTACTCCAACGATCAGACTTCCTGTGATGCTCCGTCCGTAGGTTATGCTACGGTTTATCCGTTGACTATGTTCCTGCGCGTCTTGACCGCTCAGTTGCTGATCCTGTCGCTGGCTTAACAGGTTGTGATAACAGGTAAATAAAACTCATCATTATCTGTTTATGAGAAGCATAAAGTCAGATTTCTTGAGGACTATGCTTGTTGCAAGCATGATTCTACTGGCTGGTTGTCATGGCAAACCTGAACAGGTTGACACAGCTGCCTACTGTGTCAATATAGATTCTGCGGAAGTGGTAGATATACTTCCGATGTCTTCCCTGTTTAAAAGCGGAAAGATTGTTTGCTC
>NZ_EQ973632.1:73116-108492 GCF_000157915.1 Phocaeicola coprophilus DSM 18228 = JCM 13818
TCGGCAGCAAGGTGGACTTTGGAAGCATGAATTTGCAGTATGCAGGAAGTGACGGAAAAGGAGTTTATTTTTTCCTTTCTCCCGGTGATATGGACAGTATGAATAATCAATTATGGAATGAACCTCCATTCAGTCGGTTGCATGTAGCTGACGATGCTTTCAACGGAGCTGTCTTCTATTATGAGTTCATCTGACACACAGAAAAAAGGTCATGCAAACTGACTTGAAAACATGTTGAATCTGCTCTTGGGAGCTGAAAATTGTAAAGCCAACCAATTCAATGCTGTAGGTATGAATTGGTTGGCTTTACTTATGCTATGATGCTTGTCTCAGCTTATTTCTTGCCAAACTTCGGATCTATTTTCAGTAAAGCCGTGACACCGAAAGTGACCAGTGTGCATCCCATGATCCAGATGAAGAACAACTGATAGCCCAGACTCTCCTGAAGCCAGCCTGCAATCATGCCCGGGAGCATCATGCCCAAAGCCATAAAGGCAGTACAGATGGCATAATGAGCCGTTTGTTGTGTACCTCGGGAGAAATAAATCAGGTACAGCATGTAGGCCGTAAAACCGAAGCCATAGCCGAATTGTTCCGTAAAAATACAGGCGTTGATGGTCAGCAGTCCCGGTGAGTCGGCATAGCTGAGATAGACATAGACTATATCCGGAAGGGAGATGGCCCATACCATAGGCCAGAGCCACCGTCTGAGCCCGTGACGGGCAACTGCAACACCCCCCAGAATTCCTCCTAAAGTGAGTCCGATGGTACCGATTGTTCCCTGGGCAAATCCCAGCTGTTCGGTTGTCATTCCCAGTCCTCCTACTTCCGGAGTATCAATAAGGAAAGGAATACTCATTTTGGCGAGCTGGGCTTCGGGAAGCCGGTATAGCAGCATGAACAGAAGAGCGATGCCGGCCTGTTCTTTCTGGAAGAATGAACGGAACGTGTTCAGAAAAGCCTGAAACAGGCCGGAAGCTGAAGTCTGGCCTGCTGAAATAGCCTGTTCGGGACGGGGAAGACAAAATACGTGATAAACCCAGAGGCCCAGAAAAAGTCCGCTCAGTACAAAGAAAGTCAGGCTCCAGGCATAAGTAATCCCCAGGGAAGTCTTTTCCAGATAACCGGCCAGCATAATCAGTAATCCCTGTCCGGCAATCGTTGCAATACGGTAGCAGGTGCTTCGGATACCTACATAGAGCGCCTGCTGGTGTGAAGTAAGAGCCAGCATGTAGAATCCGTCGGCAGCGATGTCATGGGTTGCAGAACCAAAAGCAGTCAGCCAGAACAGAGCCAGTGTCGTCTGAAAGAAATGAGGAGCCGGAATCGTGAAGGCTATTCCGGCCAGACCGGCACCGATGAGCAGCTGCATGCTGACGATCCACCAGCGTTTCGTCTTGAGCAGGTCGACGAAAGGACTCCACAAGGGCTTAATGACCCATGGAAGATTCAGCCAGCTGGTGTACAGGGCAACTTCCGTATTGGAAATGCCCATTCGCTTGTACATGACAAGCGAAAGAACCATGACTGCGACGTAGGGAAGCCCCTCAGCAAAATAGAGAGTGGGCACCCATTTCCAGGGTGACAGGTTTTGTTTCATGGTCAGTAACGTTTTTCAATGTCTGCTTCTTTGTAATAATGTTTCAGGATTTCCCGGTAGTCGTAACCTTGTTCGCCCATGACGGCGGCTCCGATCTGGCAAAGACCAACTCCATGTCCCCATCCGGCTCCTGTCAGATGGAACCATTCGGGTACACCGTTCTGTATAGGTCCCCGGTCAACGACAAAAGCGGAACTGAACAAGTGACTTTCAGAGAGGATGCGCCGGATTTCCAGTTCCTTGCCGATAATCATTGTCTTGTGGGTTCCGACAATTTTCAGTTTACTGATGCGTCCGGACTTTCCCCGTTCAACAGGTATCAGATCGATGATCTCACCATAATCACTTCGGGTGTTCCGGTTGATCAGTCCGGCAAGTTCTTCCTGAGTGTAATGTTTTTCCCACCGATAGAAGTCTGTTGTTTCGTAGTCGTAATTGTTCAGGATCAGTGAAAGGATCTGTTTGTCGTGCGTATTGCAGAAGCTTTCCGGTTGGGAACGAATCCATTTTCCAGCTTCCTGTTCGTTGGTAAGATCCGGAAGGGGGATATTGGCCGTGCAGTCTCTGACTGCCTGAAGATACGGATAATTCTTCTCTTCCCAGCAATAGCTGAATTCCTCGGTAACTCCGCCACAGCATTTGGAAAAACGGGCATCGCATATTTCTCCTCCTTCGGTCAGTACCTCGCCGCTGGTCGTACGGACAGCTTCCGAAACATTGGGACTGGTAGCCTTGGTGATGCCTTGATACCGCTGGCAATGATCATCGGCGCATACATCGAAGATGGTGTGTTCTTCGCGGTCGTACCATCTCAGGTACTCATTCTCGGTCTTGATGAATGAGAAAAATTCATTTCCTTTTTTCTCAGGTTGCTTTCTCCGTTGTATCTGGGCGAGCAGCCAGCTGCGTGAAATGACTGCATGTGCTTTCAGAAATTCCAGTGGTGCCGTGGCATTCATTTCGGAGGAGATGACGCTTTCCAGATACACTTCGGCCGGAAGCAGATTGATAGCAGCTATTTTCCCTTCGTGCACGACGAGTTTCAGAATACCCGGGAAAACCTGTGTCTCCTGCCGTTCCCAGTGGAAACCGATGCCGATGGTTACATTCTCCAGGGAGAAAGAGCAGGATTTCTCCAGAGGAGAAAAGGTCAGTTCGTGATAAATGTTTCCATTCCAGAGAATGCCTCCTTCGTGGAATGCAACGTCTTGCCGGTCGCAAACCGTACTTCCTTTGGCGGTGAAGTGTCCGTTCAGTGTAAACTGGATGGCCAGTGCGCTGACAATGCCTACGCTTATTTCAGGTTCTTTCATATTGCTTCGGTGTGATTAAAAGGATGGGGAAAGGCTGTTTCCGGTTTCCTGATAAATTTGGCAGATATCTTTTTCGGTTATTTTCTCAAAATCTTCTTTTCTTGGTGTGACGATCAGTCCGGCCATATCGAGTGCCCCCGGGCTGACCAGCAGTTGCTGGTCTCCTGTCGCTGAGTAGCAGGCAGGACGATGCCGGTTTCTGGGAATATAGACGGTGATAAATCCCAGCCGGGCATCTTTCCAGGCAAACAGGTTGTAGCGGGGTTCATCTTCGCCGGGATGCAGGCTGAGGCTTCCGAGGTATCGTTCCACGAGGACGGTACTTGTTTCATATCCCCGGTCAGTAATGAAAGCCTGAATCGGGCAGACATACCCTGGAATTTCATAGCTGGTGCAACAGCTTCCGTCGGACAGTGTGTCCTGGTCTGTCTTCCGGGCCTTTTCCATCAGCCGGTTCCATTGCCGGATGAGAGGAATATTCTGTTGGGGAGCAGCCTGAAAGTGGAAGTGGTCGGGAGCAGATGCTCCGCAGTGTGCGCCGTTGTAGAACAGCGCGTATCCCGGATTGAAATGAGTTTCCAGCCAGGCAGTCAGTTTGCCCGGCAGCTGGCGGCCGGTTTTTCCCGCAAGGGTTTGCCATTGATGTTTCTCACTGGAGATGGTCAGATGATCCGGAAGGATCGGGTAGGGATTCAGACGCAGGATGAACGGTTCGTCAAGTTCGATACGGATTTCTTCCTGTTCTTTCGGCTTGTTGGCCGGACAGAGAAAGCAGGGCCGTGCTTCCAGCGAAGCTTTATCCAGTTTGGCATAGGCGGATACCGCTCTTGCCGGATTGAACTGTACCGTAATTTCGTTTTCTCCGATCGGGAAGGTACGGCATTGCACATGTTCCAGTGCCTCATGATTCTTGCGTGCCAGTTCCCAGATTTCCAGCTGATGACGGATGAATCCCTTCGTGAATTGCTGGCGTAACTTGATTTCCAGAGTACGCAGACTGTCCTTATAGCTGTTGTTTTGGTTGATTTTTTCGATACTCAAGGCTGCATCAGAATTTCCCTCCCAGCGGCGGCAAAGGTAGAGTACCTCATAGATGCGTCCGATGCGGTATTGACGGGAGAAAGCCAGTCCCAGTGCGTAGTCTTCTCCGTAACTGGTGTTGGGTACACGGATGTCACGCAGCAGTGGTGTATAGAAGGCCCGGGGTGCTCCCAGTCCGTTGATGCGCAGAGCATTGTTCGCTCCGTTCTCGTCCGTCCATTCCCGGTGGTCGATGATACCCGGAGGAAGTGTGTTCAGACTGAAATCAGTCATGCGGTATGTTCCGATAACCATGGCACATTGCTCTTCGTGAAACTTGTTGACAATGGTCTGCAGGGTAGCAGGACTGCTGTAAAGGTCGTCGCTGTCAAGCTGAACCGCAAAGCGTCCGCAGTTCGGATGATGCACACCCAGGTTCCAGCATCCGCCGATTCCCAGATCCGTTCGCTCGGGAATAAGATGAATGACTTGGGGATGGGAAGCATAGCGCTGGATGATTTCAGTGGTTCCGTCGTCAGAATGATTGTCGATGACAATCAGATTGAACGGAAAATCTGTCTGCTGTTCCAGTACGGAACGGATGGCATCTTCGATGGTCCGTACCCGGTTGCGTACAGGGATGATGACAGATGCTTCGTAACGGAAGTCTCCGGCCGTACAGTCTATCCGGCGTTTATCCGGAGACAGCCAGGCATGAATATCCTTGAGGTAGCAGGTGAAAGCTGCTTCGCGTTCCAGCTGGACTTGCCGGTTGCGCGGATCCACATAGTCGAACTGCTTCTCACCTGAAAGCCGGGTATCCTCTTCTGTTTCGGCATAAAGGTATTCACGGATATGGATCAGTTCTGTCTCTTTTGTCAGAGCCAGCCGCAGAGCGTAGAGTCCGGAATAGAGATAGGCAGGCTGACAGGCAATGCAGTCAGCAGCTTTTTTGAAGTGTTCGGAGCGGAACATCAGCAGGGGACCGAAGTCGAAGTCATCGCGTACGCTGCCTGTCTGATAATCGATGACGGGATGATTTGTGCGTTTGCCTGCGATCCATTGGTAGCGGTCGGCATAAGCCATACCACAGGAAGGAGCTTGCAGGTAGTCACAGAATCGTTCCAGTGCCATGTATCCAAGTTCAACTCCTTGTTCCTTGGTCAATAATAAAATATAAGGTGTCTGGGTATGGGAGGCTATCTGAAGCATAGCGTCTGTGCCGGCGGGTGATTCTACGGACAGTTGCTGACAGCGGGCATAGTTCCCCTGGAGGGTTGCCGGAGTTTTTACCAGCAGATATATCTGGTGGATGCAGGGATGATCCAGTAAGGCTGCCAGTGTTTCTTCCGGCAGAGCTCCCTTTCCGTAAGGGATGAAGCATGTGATTGTCTTTTTCATGTCTGAACGGTTTATTGGGACAAATATAACGAGAAGTCATGAATTTTTTAACTTTTGCGGTCACGAAATCGAAAATCATTTGTTTGAGCCCCGCTAGCGGTTGGATTTTCTGTGTCTGCAGGCTGCCGTGATATTGTGCGGTCATTGCGGCCGAATCGAGCGGTCGTTGAGGCTGAATCGTGCGGTCGTTGCAGTCGAATCGTACTACTCGATAAAACCGCATTGAATGCCTTTTTGCCGGAAGGCTGGCTGTTTGAGGATGAGGAAACGAAACTTCTTTCTAAAAGGTTTATTATCAGATAAATATTATTTTATTCTGTAAAACATGGGGGAAATATTTTATTTTTTGACTAACTTTGCACATTAATTATATAGATTAAGCATAGAATGGATAGTACAAAAGCTCCGTTGTTGGGCAAGACTTTAGACGAACTGACGCAGATTGTGCTGGACTTGGGAATGCCTAAGTTTACGGCCGGACAGATTGCTTCATGGCTGTATGGCCGCAAGGTTGCATCGATTGATGAGATGACAAACCTGTCGGTGAAGAACCGGGAACGGCTGAAAGAGTGTTATGAAGTAGGAGCTACGGCGCCTGTCCACGAGATGCGTTCGGTGGATGGAACCGTGAAATATCTGTTCCGCACCCCTGAAGGTGATTACGTTGAGTCAGTATACATCCCTGATGCAGACCGTGCTACCTTGTGCGTGTCTTCTCAGGTTGGCTGTAAGATGAACTGCAAATTTTGTATGACAGGAAAGCAAGGTTATACAAACAGCCTGACTGCAGCTCAGATATTGAACCAGATATATTCCATTCCTGAGCGTGATACGCTGACAAACGTGGTATTTATGGGAATGGGAGAGCCGTTTGATAACCTGGATGAAGTACTTCGTGCTTTGGAAATCCTGACTGCCAGTTATGGATATGCCTGGAGTCCGAAGCGGATTACCGTATCGTCTGTGGGACTTCGTAAAGGTTTGAGACGCTTCCTCGACGAGAGTGACTGCCATCTGGCTATCAGTCTTCATTCGCCGTTCCCTGCTCAGCGACAGGAACTGATGCCGGCGGAGAAAGCTTTTTCCATAGTAGAGATAGTGGATATTCTCCGGCAGTATGATTTCAGCAAGCAGCGTCGTCTTTCTTTTGAATATATTGTTTTCAAGGGAGTCAACGACAGTCTGATTTATGCCAAGGAACTGGTCCGCCTGTTGCGGGGGCTGGATTGCCGGATGAACCTGATCCGTTTTCATGCCATACCGAATGTGGATCTGGAGGGAGCGGATATGGAAACCATGCTGGCTTTCCGTGATTATCTGACGCAACATGGCCTGTTCGCAACAATCCGTGCTTCACGAGGAGAGGACATCTTTGCTGCCTGCGGCATGTTGTCGACAGCCAAGCAGCAGGCCAATAAACAAAATAATGAAACCGTTTAATACTCGAAGAATATGAAAAAACTGATTTTAGGTTTAAGTACAATGCTGGTGATGCTGGCTTCTACTTCTTGTGGTGATGGGAAAAGCATGGTAACTCCGATCTCCAGCGGACGTCCGTACGAGGTATTGGTCGTAGCAGACGACAAGTGCTGGATGAGCCCGGACAGTGCGCTTTTTCATGTATTGGATACCGATGTGCCCGGACTTCCCCAGTCGGAGCGCTCTTTCCGTATATCTCGTGTAAGACCTGAATACTTTGAACGGGCCATGCGTATTTTCCGCAATATCATCATTGTGGATATACAGCCCAGTGTCTATACGCAGACAAAGTTTAAATATACCCGCGATGCTTATTCTTCTCCGCAGATGATCATGACTATCCAGTCGCCGAGTCAGGAGGATTTTGCGGATTATGTATCCAAACATGGAAATGTCATCGTGGATTTCTTTACCCGTGCTGAGATGAACCGTCAGATTAAGTTACTGGAGAAAGAACACAGTTCTCTGGTTTCTGCACGCGTAGGCAGTCAGTTCGACTGTGACATCTGGATGCCGGAAGATCTGACATCGTACAAGACAGGACAGGATTTTTTGTGGGCTTCAAACAATCTGAATGACCTGAACTTCGTGATGTATTCCTATCCTTTCAGAGACAACCGTACTTTTACGAAGGAGTTTTTCATTCACAAGCGTGACTCTGTCATGGCTATCAATATTCCGGGAGCACGTGAAGGTATGTATATGGAAACGGCCGACTCTTCGTTGGTCAGCGTAAAGAATATTGCAGTACAGGGTGACTATGCATTCGAAGTACGCGGACTCTGGGAAATGAAGAATGACGCGATGGGCGGCCCGTTTGTTTCACATGTACGGGTTGACCGCGCCAATGCACGGGTAATCGTTGTGGAAGGATTTGTGTATAATCCGTCTAAGCTGAAGCGTGATCCCATGCGTAAGCTGGAAGCTGCCCTTTATACGCTGAAATTACCGCAGGAAAAAGGCAAGGGCCTGTCAGAACTGCCGGTTGACCAGTCTATATCCGAAGAGAAAGCAGTGAAAGAAGCAGAACAACAGAAATAAGAAATAATAGAGAATGGAAGAACGTAAGATAAAGGTGGGTATCACCCACGGAGATATTAATGGCATCGGCTATGAAGTCATTCTGAAAGCTTTTGCCGATCCTGTAATGCTGGAACTTTGCACGCCGGTTATTTATGGATCTCCCAAAGTGGCTGCATATCATCGTAAGGCGATGGATATTCAGACGAACTTCAGTATTGTTCCTTCGGCTGCGGAGGCACAGGACGGACGTGTGAATATTGTCAACTGCACGGCTGATGAACTGAAGGTGGAATTGACCAGACCGAGTGCTGAAGCGGGAAAAGCTGCATTGGATGCACTGGAACGTGCTCTTCAGGAATATCAGGAAGGATATTTTGACGTGCTGGTAACAGCTCCGATCAATAAACACACCATTCAGTCGGACAATTTCCATTTCCCCGGTCATACGGAATACATTGAAGAACGGGTGGGAGAAGGACAGAAAGCGCTGATGATCCTGCTGAAGAATGACTTCCGTGTAGCTCTGGTAACGGGACACGTGCCGGTTAGTGAAATTTCCAGTCAGATCACGAAAGAACTGATCATGGAAAAACTCGATATATTCCACAAATCCCTGAAGAAAGACTTTGGTATTGACAATCCCCGTATTGCTGTGTTCTCGCTCAATCCGCACGCTGGAGACGAAGGTTTGCTGGGTACGGAAGAACAGACTGTCATCATACCGGCCATGCAGGAGATGATAGCCAATGGTGTGCAATGCTTTGGTCCTTATCCGGCTGACGGCTTTATGGGCTCAGGAAACTATACTTATTTCGATGGAATCCTGGCAATGTATCATGATCAGGGACTGGCTCCTTTCAAGGCTCTTGCCATGGATGAAGGAGTGAACTTTACGGCTGGTCTTCCCATTGTACGCACTTCTCCGGCTCACGGAACCGCGTATGATATTGCCGGCAAGGGAGTTGCTTCGGAAGATTCTTTCCGGCAGGCTGTTTATGTGGCTATAGATGTCTTTCGCCGCCGTTGCATGGAAGCAGAAATTAATGCTCATCCGTTGCGCAGACAATATTACGAAAAACGGGACGACAGTGACAAACTGAAACTGGATACTGTAGAAGATTAAGAGATAAAAATGAAGTTTGCTATTATTTCAGCTGGGGAAGGATCGAGACTTGCCCAGGAAGGCGTTCAGCTGCCTAAGCCGTTAGTGCAGCTGAACGGCATGGCTATGATTGACCGTCTGATCCATATCTTTGCGAAGAATGGAGCAGAGCAGGTTGTGGTAATCATCAATAACGAGGTGGCTCAGACGAAAGAACATCTGGCTCTTCTGAAAAAGGTTTCTGAAGTGCCTCTGGAAGTTATCGTGAAGACAACTCCCAGTTCAATGCACAGTTTCTATGAGTTGAGTACTTATCTGAAGGATGACAAGTTTTGTCTGACAACGGTTGACACGATATTCCGTGAAGAAGAGTTTTCACGGTTTATTGAGACTTTCAAGGCTTCGGACAAGGATGGACTGATGGCTGTTACCGACTATATTGATGATGAAAAACCTTTGTATATATCGACTGATGAGGAGTTGAATATTACAGGATTCCACGATGCACGTACACCGGACTGCCGTTATATTTCCGGGGGAATCTATTGTCTGACGCCGAAGTCAATCGATACTTTACAGAGATGTATGGAAAATGGTATGTCACGTATGCGGAATTTTCAGCGTCAGCTGGTAGCCGACGGGTTGCATCTGGGCGCTTATCCTTTTTCAAAAATATTGGATGTAGACCATGCTAGTGACATAGAAAAAGCTGAGGCTTTTTTGATTGGTAAGGATAACTAAAGAAGTAGACAATAAGAAATGTTAGAAACAGAAGAAAGTCTTCGGGTGATCGGAGTCAGCCGCGGAAGTGAGTTCTCGCCGAACCACGTGGATAACGATGCGGCTATCTTTCGGATCACTGTCGAAGAATTGAAGAAAAAAGGCTGTGAAGTCACAGTATATCCCGAGAAAGAATTTGTAGAGAAACGTATTGCCGGGGAATTTATATTTGACATGGCTCGTGACAGAGCTACGATTGACCGTCTGAAGGAACTGGAAGATGAAGGGTCATTGGTGGTTAATTCAGCATACGGTATCGATCGGTGTGTGCGGAAGGCTATGACTGAATTGTTGATGGCCAATGGAATTCCACACCCTAAAAGCTTTATCATTCCGACCGACCGTAGCTTTGAACCGGACATTTTCCCATGCTGGATCAAGCGGGGTAATTCGCACGCCATGGTAAAGGAAGATGTTGTATTTGTGGAGTGTCGGGAGGAAGCAGAGCACGTTCTGGCAGATTTTCGCAATCGCGGAATTCCGGAAGCTGTGGTCAATGAACATCTGGTTGGAGACTTGGTGAAGTTCTATGGTGTGCAGGGCACAGACTTTTTCTATACGTTTTATCCTTCGGAACAGTCGCACAGCAAATTCGGACTGGAGGCCATCAATGGTGAAACGCGCGGTTATCCCTTTGATGTGAAAAAACTGAAAGCATACAGTGACCGGGCTTCGGAAGTGCTGGATGTTCCTGTTTATGGCGGTGACTGCGTCGTATCTTCCAGCGGAGAGATACGTATCATTGATTTCAATGACTGGCCCAGCTTTGCACGGTGCAGGGAAGAGGCAGGCAAGAAAATCGCAGAATGTATTTATAACCGGATTACAGATTCTAGAAAGAAATAACATGAGTACAGAAAAAAAAGGTATTGAAGCTTCTTTCAAGTCGATGGACACAGAGGAGTTTCTGGATATTTATTTTAACCGGCCTGTCGGATATGCCTGGGCATTGTTCTTCAAAAAACTGGGGATACACCCGAATGTCGTAACTATTTTGTCGATCATATTGGGAATGGCTGCCGGTGTCATGTTCTATTTCCCGGACATGAAACATACTCTGATCGGTATCTTCCTGCTTATGTGGGCTAACCATTATGATAGCTGCGACGGTCAGCTGGCCCGTATGACAGGGAAGAAGACTCGTTGGGGACGTATGCTCGACGGGTTTGCTGGTGACCTGTGGTTCTTTACTATTTATGTGGCTATCTGTCTGCGTCTTACCAACCAGCCCATGCCTTTCGGTATCGGTGCAAGTGAGGGCATGACGTGGGGAATTTATATTTGGTTGCTGGCACTGCTTTCAGGAACCATCTGCCACAGCAAGCAGTGTACACTGGCCGATTATTACCGGAATATTCATCTTTTCTTCCTGAAAGGAAAGACCGGAAGTGAACTGGATAACTTCAAGCAGCAGCGTGAAATCTTTCACAGTCTGCCCTGGAAGGGAAATTTCTGGTGGAAGGCATTCCTTTATTTTTATGGAAACTATACACGCCAGCAGGAGCAGATGACACCGAATTTCCAGCGTTTCTATGCGCTCGTTCAGCAGAAGTACGGGGATGATATTCCTCAAAGCTTGCGTGATGAATTCCGTGCAGCCAGTCTGCCGCTGATGAAATATACCAATATCCTGACGTTTAATACGCGTGCCATTGCGCTTTATATCAGTTTGCTGATCGGTGAGCCCTGGGTTTATTTCATGTTCGAGATTGTAGTAATGACCGCTTTGTTTGTTTACATGCGTCACCAGCATGAAGCGCTGAGTGCACGTTTCTATCAAAAGTATGCCTGATGAAGGAGAAGTTCAGAAATATATTTTGGTTCTTTGGGATCTTTGCCATTGTCGTCATGTTGTTTACTTTCGACATGGATTATCAGGAACTGTTGCAGAACTTGCGTAAGGCGGGTATCTGGTTTCCTGCCGTTATTTTACTGTGGGTATTCATTTACTTGCTGAATGCTCTTTCCTGGTATATCATTATCCGTGACGGCAAGCATGCAAAGGTTCCTTTCTGGAAAGTGTATAAGCTGACCATTTCCGGGTTTGCGTTGAACTATGCCACTCCGGTCGGTCTGATGGGGGGTGAGCCTTATCGTATCATGGAACTGACTCCTTATGTCGGAGGCAGTAAGGCTACATCGTCGGTCATTCTGTATGTCATGATGCATATATTTTCACATTTCTGCTTCTGGCTTGCTTCTGTCTTTTTGTATCTGGCAGTTGAGCCGTTGAATGCGGGAATGGCGATCGTTCTGGCTGTGGTAGGTTTCTGTTGCCTGGTTGCGATCTATTTCTTTATGAAAGGATATCGGAACGGGATGGCAGTGCGTACGTTGAAGCTGCTGGGTCATTTGCCTTTTGTGCGGAAATGGGCACGCCGTTTCCTGACAGAAAAGCGTGAGACTCTGGAGCGGGTTGACAATCAGATTGCAGAACTGCACAAGCAGCGCAAGTCAACCTTCTATGCATCATTGGGACTGGAGTTCTCGGCCCGTATTGTAGGATGTCTGGAGGTCTGGTTCATTCTGAATATTCTGACTTCGGATGTCAGCTTTCTGGCTTGTATCCTGATCATGGCTTTTACTTCCCTGTTTGCCAATCTTTTCTTCTTTTCTCCGATGCAGTTGGGGGCCCGTGAAGGAGGTTTTGCTCTGGCTACAGGAGGACTGGCTATTCCGAGTGCCTTCGGAATTTATACAGGACTGATTACCCGTGTGCGGGAATTAATTTGGATTGTAATAGGCGTGTTGCTGATGAAAGTAGGCAACGGCGTAAATAAAGATAAAGAGCATGAATAAATTGACAGATATTAAAGGAATCATCTTTGATTATGGTGGTACCATTGATACAAACAGCCGTCATTGGGCGGAAGTGTTGTGGGAAAAGTATGCAACGTATGAAGTACCGGTGAGTAAGGCTGATTTTCGTGATGCCTATGTTCATGGTGAACGCACACTGGCTCGTGTGCCGCTTGTAAAACCGGAACACAACTTCCATGATGTGCTTCGTATCAAGACGGATATTCAGATAAGCTGGCTGATAGAACAGGGAAAGCTGGATGCACAGAAAGCATCTGAACAGGGTTATGCATCAAAGATTGCAGACAGCTGTTATGAATATGTACTGAATGTATTGAAGCGTACACGTCCGGTAGTGCAGAAGTTATCGGAACATTACAAGCTGGTGCTGGTTTCCAATTTTTATGGAAATATTCAGACGATTCTGAAAGATTTTGAACTGTTTGATTTCTTTTCAGACATTGTGGAATCTTCTGTTGTTGGAGTGCGCAAGCCGGATCCGGCGATATACCGGCTGGGAGTGGAAGCTATGGGACTTCCTGCCGGTGAAGTTCTCGTGGTTGGTGATTCCTTTTCAAAGGATGTTGTTCCGGCCAAGGCGGTAGGCTGCAAGGTTGCCTGGTTAAGTGGAGAAGGATGGGGAAATGAAGAGATTGACGAATCGCTTCCCGATGTTATTATTACTGATCTTCCAGACCTGCTGCAATTTATAAATCTGTAAAAGATGTCATTGCTATAATGACTGGAAATAATCAAAAAGATCAGAATATGACGAAGAAATCTGTTGCACTGGTTGCAAGTCAGTATCGGGTACCTTTTGTGCTTTTGACCTCATTGTTTTTCCTTTGGGGATTTGCTCATGCTATTTTGGATGTGCTTAACAAGCATTTTCAGGAGTTGCTGGCGATTACGCGTGCGCACTCTGCACTGATTCAGGCAACCATGTATATGGGATATTTTGTAATGGCTATCCCGGCAGGAATGTTTATCACCCGTTGGGGATATCGCCGGGGAGTGGTCTTTGGCTTGCTGCTGTATGGAATTGGATCTCTGTTGTTCATTCCGGGGCAGTACATGATGTCGTTCAATATGTTCCTCTTCTCTCTGTTTGTCATCGGCTGCGGACTGGTGTTTCTGGAAACTGCAGCGAATCCCTATGCAACAGAGCTCGGAGCCCGGGAAACTGCTGCCAGCCGTTTAAACTTTGCCCAGTCTTTCAATGGCCTGGGATGTATTTTTGCGCCGTTGCTGGCCGGGCTGCTGTTGTTTTCTGAAGAAGATCAGGCTGCTTCCGGCAATGTTGCCTTACCATATACCTGTATGGGAGTGGTTGTGCTGTTGGTGGCATTGGTCTTTTCACGTGTCCGCCTGCCGGAAATTAAGCATGAAGTGGAACTGGATGATCAGGGGCACCGGGTAGGACTGTGGTCTCACCGGCTTTTCATCTTCGGACTTGCGGCTCTTTTTGCGTATGAAATCAGTGAAATTTCCATCAACAGCTTTTTTATCAATTATGTGGTAGAGCAGGGATGGATGACTGCCCGTCAGGCTTCTCTAGTTCTTTCGTTTGGAGGACTTAGTCTCTTTATGGCCGGACGTTTTGTCGGAAGCTGGATCATGAGTCGGGTACGTGCAGAAAAGATGCTGTTCTGGTGTGCAGTCGGAACTGTTTCAATGACATTGCTGGTCATTGCAGATTTAGGCATGGTATCATTGATTGCTTTACTGTGCTGCTATGCATTTGAAGCTATTATGTTTCCCACTGTTTTTGCCCTGGCTTTGCGGGGATTGGGAAGTCACACCAAACGGGCCTCTTCTTTCTTGATGATGTCTCCGGTGGGAGGAGCAGTCGGACCTCTGTTGATGGGATATGTGGCTGATACTTTCTCGATGTCTTTATCGTTTATTGTTCCGCTGCTGGGATATGTTGTCGTATTAGGTTACGCTCGGGCTGTCCTGAAGAAAAGATAAAAAGAGATTGTCTCAAAACAGAATTGTGAAATAAGAATCTCCTGCTATAGCCCTTATTTTTCTGAATTATATGGCTTAAAGCAGGAGATTCTTATTTTTTTTTATGGACAGTTGAGTAAGTCTGTCCGATTTTTCTGTCTGGAGACAGTTTCTTGTTGTTTTTAGATAACGGTTGCGTGAAGGTCGCTGTTTCGGATAATATCCCATACCTGCTCTTCCGTACCGGAGAAAGGACCGGACTTTTCCAGTTTGATGGTAGATAATGCAGCTGCGAAACATCCGGCTTCCTCATAAGAAGCCCCTTTATTGCGCATGTACAGATATCCCATGGAATAGGTATCTCCACAGCCCGTAGCATCAACTACGTTCTTGGCCGGATAAGCGGGAATCTTGTAGAATGTGCCTTCGGCATAAATGATGGAGCCTAAGCTTCCTAATGTAAGCAGTACCTCTTTTACGCCCCATTCAGCCAATTGTAAGGCAGCCTGCTTGAAGTCCTTGAATCCAGTCAGCACTTCTGCTTCGTGTTCATTGACCTTGAGGATATCAATGTATTTCAAAGCTTCTCTTTTGTCTTTCCAGTCAGTGGGGTAGACCTGTTCACCTCTGACTTCCCGCAGATAGCCCTGTGCATCGACAGCAAGCTTTCCTTTGCCCGACAATAACTTGACAACATCAAGGGAAAAATCATCAGACAGCAGACTTCCCAGGTGAAAGAACTTGGCTTCTTCGTCTTTCAGTTCTTCAACGGTGAACGGATCAGCCTTGGCAAGCACACGCTGTTTCCGGTCGTCCTGATTCTCTCCGTAAATATTTTCAAAATAAACGGTCTTTCTACTAGGCAGGACTTCTACCTGAATGCCTTTGGCCCGTAAATCCTCGACGGCTTTGTATTCACTCGGTGCCAAGGCGGTGATCAACTTGTAATTTCGAGTATCTTTTAAATGCCGGATGCCATGGGAGAAATAATAAGAAGTACCACCAGGCATGTACGTAGTCTGTTTGGGCGTTATAATTTTATCCAAAGTTATATGCCCAATGCAACAAATATCATTCATGTTTTTGTGATTTCTCTAAAACTGGGCGCAAAGATACGTATAATTTTGCAGGTTGTCAGTCAGGGGACAGATCCAGTCAGTCCTTTTTTAGTTTATATAAACATTATTTAAGAAAGGGCGGTTTATCCCATAGGAATGGTATAAAAGGCATGGTAAAAAGAAGTATTGCTTATGTAATAAGGTGGAATCCTCTATACTGATTGTCGCTGGGCTGGTTTTAAAATGTTCTATTTGTCTGATTTATTGGCAGGATTATCTTAAACAATTGATAAATATCAAGAAAAAGGCTACTTTTTCAGAAACAAAGACGTATCTTTGAAGCAATTTGTTTCTGGTATTCCATAGTGGAATACTTTTGTTGAAATTAAAAGATTAAGAAATGGAAAAAAGCAATGTAAAACCCGCAGATGGAAAGCTGGGTGTATTGTGTGTTGGATTAGGCGCTGTTGCAACGACCTTTATAACCGGTGTTTTAATGGTCCGCAAAGGGTTGGCGAAACCGGTAGGTTCTATGACGCAGTATGATAAAATCCGTGTAGGTCGTGGAGAATCTAAGAAATACCTTCATTATGGCGAGATCGTGCCGATGGCTCAATTGAGCGATATCGTTTTCGGTGCATGGGATGTATATCCTGCCAATGCCTATGAATCAGCCATCAATTGTGAAGTGTTGAAGGAAAAGGATATCAATCCGGTGAAAGATGAACTGGAAAAGATTGTCCCGATGAAGGCTGCTTTTGATCATAATTATGCTAAACGTCTGGACGGAAACAATGTGAAGGATTGTGCAACCCGTTGGGATATGGTAGAGCAGTTGCGTCAGGATATCCGTGATTTTAAAGCTGCAAACGGATGTAGCCGTATTGTTGTTTTGTGGGCTGCTTCTACGGAAATCTACGTTCCTGTATGTGAAGAAGTTCATGGAACTCTGGCTGCTTTGGAACAGGCTATGAAGAACGATGACCGCGAACATGTAGCTCCGTCTATGTGTTATGCTTACGCTGCACTGGCAGAAGGTGCGCCGTTTATTATGGGTGCTCCGAATACAACCGTTGATATTCCTGCTATGTGGGAAATGGCTGAAAAGACAAAGATGCCTATTGCAGGAAAAGACTTCAAGACCGGACAGACTCTGGTTAAATCAGGTTTTGCACCGATCATCGGAACTCGTTGTCTGGGTCTTTCCGGATGGTTCTCAACCAACATTCTGGGTAACCGTGACGGACTCGTATTGGACGAACCGGCAAACTTCCACACGAAGGAAGTCAGCAAGCTGTCTACTTTAGAGTCAATCCTGGTTCCGGAAAACCAGCCTGATCTGTATACAGACTATTATCATAAAGTACGTATCAACTATTATCCTCCCCGCAATGACAATAAGGAAGGTTGGGACAATATTGATATTTTCGGTTGGATGGGATATCCTATGCAGATCAAGATCAATTTCTTGTGCCGTGATTCTATCCTTGCAGCTCCTCTTTGCCTGGATTTGGTATTGTTGAGTGACCTGGCTGCCCGTGCCGGACGTTATGGTATCCAGCGTTTCCTGAGCTTCTTCCTGAAGAGCCCGATGCATGATTATACCGCAGACGAAGTTCCGGTAAATCATTTGTTCCAGCAGTATGTAATGCTGAAGAACGCACTTCGTGAAATGGGTGGTTATGAAGCTGACGAGGAAATCGATTAAACCATTGTTTCATTGCGCAAGATTACTTTTTTAATCGGTCAATAATGTTTTTATATCGATAAAAAACACCTTTTGATTCAAGGCGGATGTCAATAAATCCTTTGCAGATGTTTGTTTTCTGCGGGAATATTGACATCCGCTTTTTATTTGTAAATAGGGCTTAAGGTTTCTGTGAAACATCTGTTTTTGTTCCTTTTAGTTTCCTATTATTCATAAAAAAAGGTAAGAATGTTGTTTTTTTGAACCTTGTATTTGCTAGGTTTGTTCATGCTATGTAACTTTGTCTACATTTCAGTTTTTAATAGACTAGACCAGTTCGATTTTGTATATGGTAAAAAGATTATTCTTGATTTTGATGATATGTCTGGGAGTCGGACAACTTTCGGCACAGATTCGAGGAGTCGTGACTGATGCGGAAACAGGAGACCCTATTCCTTATTTGAATATTTATTATGAGGGAAAAGGTGTAGGAGCCGTAACCAATCTGGATGGTGAGTATTCTATCTCTTATCATGAGGGATGGAATGAACTGACGTTTTCCATGGTGGGCTATAGTACGCAGGTGCTGAAGGTATCTTCGAAAACCCGTACGCTGAACGTAAAGATGAAGGCCGATCTGGTGCTGGACGAAGTGGTGGTAAAGCCCAAGAAAGAGAAATATTCCCGAAAGAACAATCCGGCCGTTATTATGATGGAGAAGGTTATCAATGCCAAGAAAGCGAATGATCTGAGTGTGAACGATTACTATCACTACAACAAGTATCAGAAAATTACGTTTTCGCTGAATGACATCACAACCGACTCGCTGAGAGAATCAAATCTGTTTAAGAAATATCCGTTCTTCCGTGACCAGGTAGAGGTGTGTGAAGTAACGGGAAAGAACATTCTTCCCATATCTGTGGACGAAACGGTTTCGGAGAAGCTGTACCGGAAAAATCCCCATGATGAGAAAACGATCATCAAAGGGTTGAACTCTTCGGGGGTAAACGAACTTTTCAATACCGGTGACATGCTGACTACCGTACTGAAGGATGTGTTCCAGGATATCAATATCTATCAGGACCGCTTCCGTTTCCTGCAGTATCCTTTTGACAGCCCTGTATCGAAGGCTGGTATCGGTTTCTATAAGTATTATATTATGGATACGGTCTATGTGGATCGTGACCAGTGCTTCCATCTGTCTTTCGTGCCGAACAATTCGCAGGACTTTGGTTTCACCGGACACCTTTATATCCTTGCCGATTCTACATTCCGCGTGAAGAAATGTGTGATGAATCTTCCCAAGAAGAGTGATATCAACTTCGTGGACCACATGATCATTGAGCAGAAGTTTGGAGAACTTCCTTCCGGTGAATGGGTACTGGAAGAAGATGATATGCTTTGCGAATTGTCTTATCTGAAAAAGCTGCTGGGCTCTTTCCAGGTAAGAAGAACAACCCGTTATTCGGATTTCGGTTTCGAAGAAATACCGGCAAGGATCTTTAAGAAAAAGGGCGATGAGATCAAAGATATCAATGCCATGATGCGAGATGATTCGTTCTGGAAAGAATATCGTCCTACCGAACTTACGAAATCGGAAGGAAAGATGGATTCTTTCGTGGAGAATCTGAGCAAGATCAAAGGATTCAAGTATATCATTTTTGTAGCCAAAGCGTTTATTGAGAACTTTGTGGAAACAGGAGTGAAGGGGCGTCCCAGCAAGGTAGATATCGGTCCGATCAACACCATGATCTCAAGTAACTACATTGACGGTCTGCGTTTGAGAGCTTCTGCCCAGACAACGGCCAACCTCCATCCGCATCTTTTCTTCCGCGGATATTATGCTTATGGTTTCAAGGATGAGAAGTCGAAATACAAGGGTGAAGTGGAATATTCCTTCAACAAGAAAGAATACCTGCCCCGTGAATATCCGATCAATTCATTGACTGCGTCTTATTCATACGACAACATGTTGCCTTCGGACAAGTTCATGGGAACAGACAAGGATAACGTGTTCACTTCGTTCAAGGTGACTTCTGTAGACCAGTATAACTATGAACGTACGGCCAGCCTGAAATATGAACTGGAACGTGAAACGGGACTCAAGACTACGGTGATGCTGAAATATGCAAACTATGAACCTTGCGGCGAGCTGTTCTACCGGACGATGGCCGGTGAAAACAGTCTGCAGCAGGCCCTGGCTTCCGGTGAACTGACAGGGAACCGTTGGGTACAGTCTCCTTATAATGTTCATGACTTTTCCGTAGCAGAGGCAACCGTTGCGCTTCGTTATGCTCCGGGAGAGACGTTCATCAATACCAAGCAGCGCCGTCTGCCTGTGAATCTTGATGCGCCGGTATTCACTCTTCAGCATACAGTTGGTTTCAAAGGTATATTGGGAGCTGACTATGCGTTTAATCTGAGTGAGGTAAGTCTCTACAAACGTTTCTGGCTCAGTTCGTGGGGAAATGTGGATGCCTGTCTGAAAGGCGGTATCCAGTGGAATAAGGTTCCGTTCCCCTTGCTGATCATGCCGGCAGCCAACCTGTCGTATATTATTCAGGATCAGACCTTCAACTTGATCAATAACATGGAGTTCCTGAACGACCGTTATGCATCGCTTGATTTGTCATGGAACATGCAGGGAAAACTGTTCAACCGTATTCCTTTGCTGAAGAAACTGAAATGGCGTGAGTTTATCGGTGTGAAATGTCTGTGGGGAACACTGACGGACAAGAACAATCCGTTGCTTCCGCAGAATGCCAACGATCCTACGCTGATGATGTTCCCCGGTCATTATGATGCTGAGGGGGTATATCATTCATCCAGTTACGTGATGGATCCCAAGAAGCCTTATGTAGAGATCAGTGCCGGTATTCATAACATTTTCAAGCTGCTTCATGTGGAGTATGTCCGTCGCTTGAATTATAACGAGCTTCCGACAGCCAGCAAGTGGGGTATCCGCTTTATGATTCGTACGGTGTTCTAAGTGTTTTTCCTGCCAAAATTGCGGGTACAAAAGAAAGTTTTTGTACTTTTGTCATGTAACAAGGAGAGAGATTTATGGTAAAGCCAGAAATACAAAGTGTGAAGCTCCGGTTTGGCATTATCGGTAACACCGAAGAATTGAACCGGGCCATTGATGTAGCCATGCAGGTGGCACCGACGGATTTGTCCGTACTTGTCACGGGGGAAAGTGGTGTCGGTAAGGAAAGTTTTCCTCAGATTATTCATCAGTTCAGTCGTCGCAAACACGGACCGTACATTGCCGTTAACTGTGGTGCCATTCCGGAAGGAACCATTGATTCCGAGTTGTTCGGCCATGAAAAGGGAGCTTTTACCGGAGCCATCAGCGACCGCAATGGTTATTTTGCCGAAGCCAATGGCGGAACGATCTTTCTGGATGAAGTAGGAGAGCTGCCTTTGTCTACACAGGCCCGTCTGTTGCGTGTGCTTGAAACGGGTGAGTATATTAAGGTGGGCTCGTCCAAGGTACAGAAGACCGATGTGCGTATTGTGGCGGCAACCAATGTTGATTTTTCTGAAGCCATTGCCGAGGGCCGTTTTCGGGAAGACTTGTATTATCGTCTGAATACGGTTCCTATTAAGGTTCCCCCTCTCCGGGAACGTCAGAACGATATTCCGTTGCTGTTCCGTAAGTTTGCTGCTGATTTCGCAGAGAAGTACCACATGCCGGCCATCCAGTTGAACGACGCAGCCCGTCAGTTGCTTGTCGCTTATGCCTGGCCGGGAAACATTCGTCAGCTAAAGAACATCACGGAACAGATTTCCATCATTGAAACCAATCGGGACATTACTCCGGAAATCCTCCGCAATTATCTGCCGGCCCAGCAGTCGTCGCGTTTGCCCGCCCTTCTGGGAGTAAAGCCTGCGGGCAACGGAAAGAGTTTCGAAAGCGAGCGGGAAATCCTTTATCAGGTATTGTTTGATATGCGGCGTGACGTGACAGAACTGAAAAAGCTGGTACACGATATTATGGCCGAGCGGGGAGGAACTTCCGTGGTTGCCTCACATGAACCGGTACATTATATACAGGAAGCTCCTGTCAAGCTGGTACATGATGCTCCTGTTGTCATGACCTCTGTGCCGTCTGTTACTCCTTTGTCCGAACCGGTCGTAAAACCTGCCGAGGCACAGGAAGTGCAGGATACTGAAGAATATGTGGAAGAAAATCTTTCTCTGGACGATGTGGAGAAGGAAATGATCCGCAAGGCGCTGGAGCGTCATCATGGCAAGCGCAAGAACGCGGCAAATGATCTGAAGATTTCCGAACGTACCCTTTACCGTAAAATAAAAGAATATGGACTTGATTAAAAAATACCGTAAAAGAGTGTGGCTGCTTGCTTCTGTGATGATGGTAGCACTGACCGCCTGCACTATATCCTATAAATTTAATGGTTCTTCCATTAACTACGAGAAGACGAAGACAATTTCTTTCGAGAATTTCCCCAACCGTTCGGCTGCTTTTGTCTGGGGACCGATGGAGTCTATGTTTAATACCGCCTTGCAGGATATTTTCATGCAGCAGACCCGTCTGAAGCAGGTCCGTCAGGGTGGTGACCTGGAATTGTCGGGAGAGATTACGAACTATGATGCCATCAACAAAGGTATCGGTTCGGACGGTTATTCTACGATGGCAGAACTTCGGATGACGGTAAACGTAAGATTTGTCAATAATGCAAACCATGCCGAGGACTTTGATAATCGTCAGTTCTCAGCCAGCCGTGAATATGATGCCAGCCAGCAGCTTTCTGCCGTGCAGGAAGAACTGGTCAATCAGATGATCGACGAGATTGTTGAGCAGATATTCAATGCGACCGTAGCAAACTGGTAAGCCATGACAGAACAGCATTTGCAAGAATGGATCAAGCATCCGGAACTTCTGAATGAGGAGAGTCTGCAGGAACTGAAAGAGCTTGTGGGACGCTATCCCTATTTTCAGACGGCCCGGGTTCTTTACCTGAAGAATCTGTTTGTTCTGAAGGATCCTTCCTTTCAGGAAGAACTTCGCCGGAGTGCAATTTATATAGCCGATCTCAGCCTGTTGTTCTATTTCATCGAAGGCGAACGTTTTACCATTCGCAAGCATGCCCCGCAGGAAAAGCGGAGCGGGCAAGGAGAAAGCGACCGGACTCTGGATCTGATAGACCGTTTCCTGGCAGAATTGCCGGAAGAGCCTGCACAGGAACTGCCTCTTCCTGCTGAGGTGAGTGTGGATTATACTTCTATTCTGCTGGACCGGATGACTGAGGGGGATGAGGAAGTGGCTGCCGTTCCTTTGAAAGGACAGCATTTGATTGACCGTTTCATTGCCAAGGAAGCAGAAGCGGAAGCACATCCCGTGGATGAAGAACTTCCGGAACAGCCGGATGAGTTGCCGGCAGAACCGCTTGCAGGGCAGGAGGAAACTGAAGAGCCGGCAGAAGAACCGGAAACTGTAGCTGCGTCTGTGTCAGAACCAGCCGGAGAAGGAATGGGAGAGGAAGAAAATCCGGAAGAAGATCCCGAGGAAAGTTACTTTACGGAAACTTTGGCCAAAATTTACGTGAAACAGCAACGTTACGACAAGGCACTGGAAATTATTCGGAAATTAAATTTGAAATATCCCAAAAAAAATGCTTACTTTGCAGACCAAATCAGATTTTTGGAGAAATTGATTATTAACGCTAAATCAAAATAAAAGAAGATGTATTTATTATTTGTTGTATTAATGGTGCTTGCCGCTATCCTGATGTGTTTTGTAGTATTGGTACAGAATTCTAAGGGTGGAGGTCTTTCTTCCAGTTTCGCGTCTTCCAACCAGATCATGGGTGTACGTAAAACTACTGACTTTATTGAAAAACTTACGTGGGGACTGGCCATTTTCATGGTTGTGATCAGTATTGCTACTTCATACGTGATTCCTACGACTACAGAAGGTTCTTCTGTAATCATGGATCAGGCTGTGAAGGAACAGAAAACGAACCCGCTGAATGCTCCGGCCGGATTCGCTGCTCCTCAGACTGACGCTGAAGCTCCGGCTGCTGCTCCTGCAGCAAACGATTCAGCTGCCAACTAATGGGAGAATCCCGAACATATTAACAAGGTGCTTGATGCACGCGCAGGCGCGGACTTCTCCGGATGGTATTAGCTTTCCGGAGGGGTCTGCGTCCTTCGTTTGTATTGTGCGGTAATTCCTCAGCATTGTGCACTCGTTTCTTTTTAGTTTTCAAAAGGACTTTCTGAGGTTGTCTGTTGCTTTCCGGAAGTATATTTCAACAGCTTTCGGAGGGAAATAGTGCACTTTGGACCCTTGAAAAAACGTCTCGACGTTTTCATGAAAACACTTCGGCCTTTGTGTTGAAAGACTTCGGGCTTTTAAAAAAACGTTTCGGCCTTTTTTTGAGCTTTTCTATAAGATTCCTTTCAGGAAAAATCCGCTTTTCTCCGACCGGATCCTGATCGGGAAAAAGCGGATGAGAGGGGATGAAAAAAAGTTTTCTGACAGACTAGAATGCCCGGAAACGTTTGTCTGTCCATTTGCAGGTTCCCATACATTCCATTTCAATCAGCCATCCCGGACGGCATACCGGGGCCAGAACAGTCACTCTGGGCATGTTCGGGAAACGGGCGTTAAACAGACGTTCCACCGTCTGATAGTCTCCCGGATCCCGCAGATAGACAATCATCTGTCCGATATCATCATAATTCATTCCGGCTTCTTTCAACAGAGCCTCTACGTTTTCCCACATGCGTTCCGTTTGCTGTCTGATGTCTCCTGCATGGACTATCTGTCCGCGGTTGTCGATGCTGGCCGTACCGGAAATAAACACTTGCCGGCGGTCACCGTAGTCTACATACGTGCCTCGTTCGAAGCTGACCCCATATTCATAGGTCCGGTTCAGGTGAGTGGAGGCATACAGGTGATGTACCTGTTCGGGAACGAGCCCGGTCACGGCATATGTATCCAGTTGGACGCACAGGGAAGGATCGGCATTCCGTCCGGCAATTCCCGTACTGGCAATGAAGTGGGTGTCGCGGGTCAGGCCTTGATGGAGAAAAACCTCGTTGCGGGCTTTCACCACACCGGCATAGTTGACATCAATGTTCTGTACGAAAAACCAGGTGCGGATACAGTTATCGGCCAGCCGGCCGCCGTTGTCTTCCAGAGCGGTTGCATAGTCTTCCAGCAACCGGCGGGTCTGTTCATGCGAGTCTGTGCCCGGACGGCAGGCACTTCCTCCCCAAAGATGAACATATCCATTGTGTTCAATTCCGGTCAGCCCCTCCAGAAAAGAGCGGGGAGTAACCTGCGTCTGCAGGTAAACCCATAGGGCGATTTTGGTTCCGTCGAGAGGAGGCTGCTCAATGATGGAACAGGCACAGGGTGGAAAATCCGCCAGAGCTTCGGTCAGCAGCCCACTCTGGTTGGCGGCATCACTCAGAAAGAATCGGAGGAACACCGGGCGTGCACCGGGAAGTTGTCCTTCCGTCAGCTCACGGAGGGCCGTCAGTATGTTGTCCCGCTGTTCGCAGAAGGACAGCATCGGCTGGATTATACGGATCACGGCATGATGCTCATCGACACCTCCCTCGAAGCAGAGGCTTCGGATATCAGTCCGGGTATTTTGAGTCAGTTTATGCATACAGGTTGTATTCGTTAGGTGTTAGATGGAGACTGTTTCAGTCAGCCTGCTGCGTAGCTGTACATGCTTTCCGGCAGGAAGTTGTGTGGAAAGGATGCTCAGAAACACAACGGTTGCAAAGATATGAAAGAATATCGGTTTTTGAAATGCCGGAAGAAAAATAGAAAGTAACAAAGTTCGGATTGAGCTTGTTTCTGTGAAAGGAATATACTAAATTCGTATTATCAATTAATATAAAAGCGTATGAAGTCTTCTGTAAGTTATGCTGTCATGAGCAGCATCTGTGCGTTGATCGTTGGGCTTTTGCTGATCTTGTGGCCCGATGTCGCAGTAAATTATCTGGTAATAACCATTGGAGTTTTGTTTTTGTTGCCGGGCATTTATGGATTGTTTTCCTATTTTGCGCAGGCCAAGAAACGGGAGCGGGCCAACCTGCATGTGTCATTTCCGGTGATTGCATTGGGAAGTACTCTTCTGGGATTATGGCTGGTCATCATGCCTGAGTTCTTTGTAAGCATTCTGATGTATGTATTGGGCGTTCTGCTGGTGCTCGGAGGGCTGAATCAGATCTTGAACTTTGTTTCTGTCCGCAAGTATATGCCGGTACCTCTGGGAGTATATATTGTGCCGACTTTGGTACTGATTACCGGTATTGTTGTGCTGATGAATCCTTTTCAGGCAGCAACGGTTCCTTTTATCGTATTGGGCGTTTCGTCGATGGTTTATGCCCTGTCTGATCTGTTCCGCCTGATCCGGTATCGGAGAAAATATGCTCAGGACATTACGGATGTCACTCCTTTATAAATAATAGAAAAAGCAAGTACCGCATCTCAGGAATTGCGGTACTGCTTAGGCGACATGCCTGTATAGCGTTTGAAGTATTTTCCGAAGAATGAGATATCCGGGAAATTCAGGGAATAAGCGATTTCCTGAATGGTCATTTCGGTGGAACGGAGTTTGGCCTGCGCGTCGTGGATGATGAACGACGAGATGATGTCTGTCAGTGTTTTTCCCGTTATTTTCTTGATGGTTGTACTGAGATGCTGGGGAGACAGGTGCATCTTTTCGGCATAGAATGAGATGTTTCGCTCTGTCTTGTAATATTGTACAACCATTCTCACCAGTTCTTTGGCAATTTCCTGATTGCGGTTATACCGTACCTGAGTGATGTTCTTGTTTTCTTTATATACGTTGCTCAGGAACATGATGATCTGTGTGTACGACAGATGAATCTGCTGTTGTGGCGTTTCCTCTTTATTCAGGTCCAGAATGCGGATCAGCATCATGAAATAATCATGAAACAGTTTTCCCACTTTCTTGCTCAGATCCACAACCGGATGTTCGAATATATAAGGAGTATATTCGATGGTATGTGAGAACAGGGTAGATCCGTAAATGAGTTCCTTGGAATAAGCAACAAAAATGAAGCGGCAGTCCGAACTCTGTTCCTTTATCTGTAAAAACATGTTCGGTGCAACAATGGCAAGGGAGTTTTCTTTCAGCTGATATTGGGTTAAGTGAATGGTCAGGGTACAGGTTCCTCGTGTGCACAGCAGGAAGATAAATCCTGGAGCCTGTAAAGGAAGACTGAATAATTGCTTGATATTCCCGATAAGGTCGATACCGGCTATTATATCTGTATTGGCAGGTATCTGGTCAAATTTCTCTATTCGTTTCATTCGTTTTGCTTTTTCGTTTAAGTATTTGGAGAGCAGAATGATGTTTCCCCAAATGCTTCGATTGCAAAGTAAACGAATAAACAGGAACTTTGCAATAGTTCTGGTAAATTTAGTGCGAGGGGTTTTGAAACAAAAAAACATCGGAAGGCTGATGTTTCAGACTGAAGAGTCGTACAGAGCCTTCCGATGTTTAAGCTATGGAAGAATTACTTTTGTTTCCGGGCATCTGCTTCTTTCAGCATTTCCTTGACGGCTGCCTCCAGTTGCTCGTCTTCTCCTTTCAGTTGTTTTTCCGGAGAATTGTATACTTCGATATCGGGTTGTAATTCCTGGTTCTCATGATATTGTCCGCGCATATCCATGCAGCCGACCTGCGGAACTCCGAATATGATAGTCGGGTCGATCTGGCTTTCCCACCATACGGCCGTCATGGTTCCCGGTACGGGAGCACCGACCAGCTTGCCGACCTTCAGTTCCTTGTATACCCATGGGAATCCGTGAGCATTACTGTAGTTGTCTTCGCAGACCATGACACAGGATGGTTTCAGCCACTTGTTGAACGGGTCGCTTCCGATGTATTGTCCGCGCGGAACGAAGCGCTGATATTCCTTTCCGTTCAGGAGGGTTACCAGGTCATCATGCAGCCAGCCACCGCCATTGTGACGTGTATCTACGATGACAGCTTCTTTGATGCGGTTCTTTTCGCCCAGCAGTTCGCTGTATACAGTGCGGAAGCTGGGACTGTCCATTCCTTTGACATGTACATAAGCAATACGGCCGTTGGACAGTTTGTCTACCAGCTGGCGGTTTCTTTCTACCCATCTCTTGTAGAGCAGGTCTTCCTGCTGTCCGTAGCTGATTGCCTTGACCGTTACATCGAAGCGTTTTCCGTTTGACGGATTATATACGGAGAGACGAACCGGTTTTCCGGCTTTTCCTTCCAGTAACGGATAATAGTCTGCTCCTTTGAGTATTTTCTGTCCGTCAATTTCTTCGATAATGCATCCGGTTGTAACATCCGTTTTCTTCACGGCAAACGGGCCCTTGGCGATGATTTCCTTGATCTTCAGTCCGTCTCCGTCATACGTATTGTCATAGAATACGCCCAGACAGGCGGTCTGCAGGGTAGCTCCCGGTCCGTAATAACGCGCTCCTGTGTGTGAAGCATTTAATTCTCCCAGTAATTCACTCAGCATTTCCTGGAAGTCGTAGTTGTTGTTGATGTAGGGCAGGAAGCGTGCATAACTTTCACGGTATCCTTTCCAGTCTACACCTTGCAGGTCGGTTACATAGAATTTGTCCTGTACCTGTTGCCAGATATGTTCGAACATATATTTTCGTTCGTCGTACGGACGGTAGTTGAAAATAGCTTCGAATGAAACCGGTTTGGTTTCTCCCTTTTCAATTTCTACCTTTTTAATGCCTCCGCCACTGCAAAGGAAAAGATTCTTTCCTTCTTTGTCGGGTACCAGTGCGCCATAGCCGATACCTTTCAGTGCGATCTTGGTCTTATTTTCTTTCAAGTCATGTTCCCACAAATCGAATCCGCCCTCGAAAGCAGCCTGATAATAAAGCTTGTCGCCTTTCGGAGTAAGGAAAGCATCTCCCAGCCGGGATGAATTTACTGTCAGGCGGATGACGCGGTCACGACAGTTTTCCAGGTCGAAGACCAAAGGCTTGACATCTTCATCCTTGTCTTTGTCCTTCTTGTCGTTTTTCTTTTTGCTGTCCTTCTTTTCAGTTTCCTTTTTCTTTTCTTCGTCCGCTTTTTCCGATTCCTCCAGCAAGGCGAGTTCTTCTTTGTTCATACGGAAACGTTCGTAAGCTTCCAGATCGAAGAACATGATATATACATCACTTTCTGCTCCCCAGCTTCCGTGACTGCGGTAACCGGCGCGGTCGCTTTCCCAGATCATGGCTTTTCCGCCAAGTACCCATTTGGCATTACCGTCGGAATATCCGCTT
This sequence comes from Phocaeicola coprophilus DSM 18228 = JCM 13818, assembly GCF_000157915.1. Classification (GTDB taxonomy): domain Bacteria; phylum Bacteroidota; class Bacteroidia; order Bacteroidales; family Bacteroidaceae; genus Phocaeicola; species Phocaeicola coprophilus. Next base: position 101,619 of record NZ_EQ973632.1, read on the forward strand.
TGAGTCAGGTTGTGAATTTCGCCGTTTCCGGAAGCATTGACCAGAGCCACATCGCTGTTGTTCCATCCTCCATTGCCGATATAGCCGGAAAGCAGCCAGCGGCTGTCGGGACTCCACTCAAACCATTGGTCTCCGTCGGTGTAGGAATATTCATATTTGCCGTCCATGGCCGTACGGACAGATTTGTCCTTTAGATTCAGAATTCGCAGTGTTGTACGGTTTTCAAGGAAGGCAATTTCTTTTCCGTCGGGACTGTACTGAGGCTGGAAAGAAGCTGCTGTCGAATTGGTCAGCCGTTCTTCCTTGATTTCGTTGGCATAGGTGAAAAGTTTATCATCCTTGTTGGTCAAAGAACTCTGGTAAACCTGCCACAAGCCTTCCCGTTCTGATGAATAGGCCAGGCTTCTTCCGTCGGGAGCAAAAGAAAGGTTCCGTTCCTGTTCCGGAGTGTTGGTGATTTGTTTGGTTGTATTGTATTCAACAGAAGTTACAAAAACATCTCCGTGCAGGATGAAAGCAACTTCCTTTCCGCTAGGTGAAACTGCAATTTCCGTCGCACCGCTGGTTCTGACCTGACGGATGAGATCTTTATCGTTCTTGTCGGCAACAATGCTGATTTCTACTTTATGAGGTTTCTCTCCTTCTTTTACGGTATAGATTTCTCCATCATATCCGTAGCATAACATTCCGTTGGAAGCAGCACTCAGGAAACGTACCGGATGTTTGGTGTGCTGCGTCAGTTGCTTCTCATTGCTTCCGTCAAGATTTCTTTTGAAAACATTGAAGGAGCCTTTGGATTCGCTCAGGTAATAGAACGACTGGCTGTCGGCACTCCAGATCGGAGTACGGTCTTCTCCTCTGAATGAAGTCAGTTTCCGGTAAGTCTTTTCGTTTCCGTTTAGCTGACACATCCAGATATCCCGTGTGATGGATGAGGTATGATGCTTTCTCCAGGCATCTTCGTATCCTTTCCGGTCGTGGTACAATAAGGATTTTCCGTCTTTGCTGAAGCTGATGTCTTCCATTGGCAGAGAAGAGAATAATGTCGGCCGGCCTCCTTCTGTGCTGATTTCATAAACCTGGGGGAACTGTCCGCTGGGGAAAGTCATATCCGCAGCATCAGGCATAAGAGATGACAGATATAAAATGTGTTCAGCATCTTTAAAGGTAACAGGGAATTCGTTGGCAGAATGAGTGGTCAGCCGTTGGGGAGTACCTCCTTCTTTATCTATAATGTAAATGTCCATGCTTCCCTGACGGTTGGAGGCGAAAGCAATTTTTTTGCTGTCCGGACTCCATATCGGGTGTGTGTCATGGGCTGCATTAGTTGTCAGCTGAGTGGCTTTACCTCCATTGGCAGGGACGGTATAGATGTCTCCTTTATAGCAGAAGGCAATTGTTTGTCCGTCGGGAGAGATCGCACAATATCTCATCCACAAAGGATTGTCCTGTGCGTTTGCCGTGAGGACAAACGTAAGGGCAGCGATTGTAAGTAGTCTTTTTTTCATGTATGTATTGAATAATGTGTAAATTTAATATTTCTTGTTTCGTGAGAAGAAGCCACGGACTCTTCGCAAGATTTTCAGTCCGGTCATCAGGCCATCGTAAGCAGCGATACCGGCATTGATGTGCTGCATCATGTTGTCCATCTGGTTCTTGCTCTTTTGAGGCGCGAACAGTTCCTGAGTAAGATTCTGAATACGGGCTTTGGAGCGGAGAATTTCTTCTTTTTTCTCAGCCCGACGTTGGGCAATTGATTCTACGCTGTAATAGGGAGGTTGGGGTATATTGTTCTGTTCATTCATAATCGTGGTCATTTATGGGAGTCTTCAAGGAACAGCCGGGCCAGGAAGTTGACCATAGGCTGGAATATAAGTTTTCTACGCATAAGATAAATTCCTATGGCGGCAATCAGAATAACGGCGCCGATGACGGCATAACTGGCAATTATGCTTCCTACGACTGGAACCAGGGCATATACCAGCATGAATGAGAAATAGTAAAGTGCCATAGCTCCTAATATGATCAGTGCAAGAATTAAGATGAGAGTGGAAAGCAGGATTGTCAGTTTCTCTACCAGATCGAGCTTTATATATTGTCCCTGAAGTTCGATATGCTTTTTTATTTCTTTAAATAAAGCCTCCAGATTATCTATGCTTTTGTCGTTTGCAAACATATGGGGATTTGAATTTGGTTAATATAAGTAGACACAGATAACACAGATCAGAAATCTGTGGAATCTGTGTCTAGGAGTTGAACGCAATAGAGGCTCTCTGCCTCTGTGTTTCAAGCAAATTATTCAGCATCCTTAACTTCGGCTGCAATCTGGTCAACCAGATCTTCCATTTCAGCGCGATTCAGTCTGATTCCTTTTTTGCGCAAAACTTCTGCGATTTTTCTACGAGTGTCTTCACCTCTTTCCGGTGCAAACAAAATACCTGCTGCTGCTCCTAAAGTAACTCCACCTAAAAATGCAGCTACAATACTTAATGCTTTCATAATTTTTTGTTTTAAAAGTTACTACATCGCAAATCTAGCAAATATCCTGAATATGTAGTTCATTTTGTTATAAAATTTATTTGAAAAGTTGATTTTGCTTTATTATTAACAGATTTTAAGAGGTGTGCATAGTTTATATTGCTATTTTTGCATGTCTGTTTTACGAGAAAAAGATTTATATATAATACAAGGAATAAACAATAAAAAATTAAGTGATATGAAGAAAGTAGTTGTTTTAGGTATGGGATTGTGCGTCGCACTGGCGTTCTCTTCCTGTAAATCAAGTGAAAGTGCTTATAAGAAAGCCTATGAAAAAGCCAAACAACAGGAATTGGCTGAAGCAGCAGAACCGGCTGAACCTGCAGTGGTAGAACCTGCACCTGTTGTGGAAGTTGCTCCGACTCCTGCACCTGTTGCTCCTGTCCGTGAAGAAAAAGTTGAATTGGTTTCTGGTAACGGTTTGAAAGCATTCAGCGTAATTTGCGGTAGCTTTGGCGTTAAAGCAAATGCTGATGGTCTGAAAGCTAAGCTGGATAACGACGGTTACAATGCCAAGGTTGTCTATAATGCTGAAAAGAATATGTATCGTGTTGCCGTAGAATCTTTCGATACTCGTGAAGAAGCTGTCCGTGCAAGAGATGCATTCAAGGCTAAATACCCCAACCGTGAAGATTTCCAGGGTGCATGGCTTCTTTACCGGGTATATTAATCGGATAAACTGGTCTGTATGGCCACTTTAATTTTATATTCAAAGCGATAGTAAACATACTATCGCTTTTTTTTTATACCTTTGCTGCCTGTTAAATGAAAGGAAAGTTGTAAAATATGAATTTGAAACATTTTGTGGCCATGTTTTTGGCTTTGTCAACATTGTCTGTTGGAGCTCAGGAAAGGGTGGTTCCCATTAAATATGGTGATATGGAACAATGGGTCACTCGAAGAATAGAAGAGTCTGGTATTATCGGTGGTAAAACGAAACTGCTATATGAGCTCGGTCCGACAAAAGAAATCAATGGAAATATTGCATATGTGAATCAGGGCGGATCTCCCTGGGGAAATTCAAACGTCATGGCCAAGGTAGTCGGAATCGTCAAGACGAATACAAGCGTGTATCCGGAGAAACGTGGAAATGGTCAGTGTGCCCGGCTGGAGACACATATCGAAAGTGTTAAGGTTCTGGGTATGGTGAATATAACTGTTCTGGCTTCAGGTTCCATGTTCCTGGGAGATATGAAGGAGCCTATAACCGGTACAAAAGACGGAGAGAAGAACTTGAACTCCGGTGTTGCTTTTACGGAACGTCCGAAAGCCGTACGCTATGACTATAAGGTGAAGATGTCCGGCGAGCCGAACCGCATCCGTCAGACGGGCTTCAGTCGTAAAGAAACTGTCCCCGGACAAGATTGTGCAATTATGACTTGCCTGCTTCAGAAACGTACGGAGGATGCCAATGGTAATATCATTGCAAAGCGTGTCGGTACGGCTGCCGTTGCTTATAAGCGTACATCTGACTGGAACAATGGTGCCACTTATGAAATTATGTATGGAGATATCACGAAAAGTGATAAATATAATCCTGAACTGATGAAACTGGGAGTAGGGGGCTATTATGCCCGGAACAGTAAAGGAGAGAGTAAACTGATTCAGGAAGTCGGCTGGGCTTCTCCGGATGAGCAGCCTACACATTTGATCTTGCAGTTTACTTCAAGTATCGGCGGAGCTTTTGTCGGTTCTCCGGGAAACACACTGTGGATTGACAATGTTTGTTTAGTATATTGATCAGGCCTTTGGCTTGAGAAGAGGCAAGGATTGAATAGAGATCACCGATAATATTTATTAAAATCGGTATGACTCTGTTCGTTCCTTGCCTTTTGTGTGTTGTGTTAAAGAATTAATTTGTATTTTTGCTGCCAAGTATGAGTAGAATAATAGCAATAGATTACGGAAGAAAGCGCACAGGCATCGCTGTAACGGACCCCATGCAGATTATTGCAAATGGGTTGACAACTGTGCCCACTCATCAGTTGATGGATTTTCTTTTGAAGTACGTGACTCAGGAATCTGTGGAGCGGATCATCGTCGGGCATCCGAAGCAGATGAACAATGAAGATTCGGAAAATATGAAAAATATCATTCCCTTTATCAATCAGCTGAAGAAGAAGCTGCCCAAGATTCCGGTAGAACTGGTTGATGAACGCTTTACTTCTGTGCTGGCTCATCAGGCAATGCTGGCAGGAGGTCTGAAGAAAAAGGACCGTCAGAACAAGGCTCTGGTAGACGAGATCAGTGCTACGATTATTTTACAATCCTATCTGGAAGGGAAAAGAAATATGTGTAATTATTAAAATAAAACAACAAACTGATTATGATTTTACCTATTTATGTATATGGTCAGCCTGTATTGCGTCAGGAGGCTGAAGACATTACTCCGGATTATCCGAACCTGAAAGAACTGATTCAAAATATGTTTGAAACTATGGACCGGGCTGACGGTGTCGGACTGGCTGCTCCTCAGGTGGGACTTCCCATTCGTGTCGTTGTGGTGAACCTGGACGTTCTTTCGGATGATATGCCGGAATTCAAGGACTTTAAAAGAGTTTATATCAATCCTCATATCCTGGAAACAGGTGATGAAATGGTTTCCATGGAAGAAGGCTGTCTGAGTCTGCCGGGCATTCATGAAAGTGTAAAACGTCCGGACCGTATTCATGTTACTTATCTGGATGAAAACATGACCGCTCATGATGAATGGGTTGAAGGGTATCTGGCTCGTGTAATGCAGCATGAGTTTGATCATTTGGATGGAACAATGTTTATTGATCATCTTTCAAGTCTGAGAAAACAGATGATCCGAGGCAAGCTGAATAACATGGTAAATGGCAAAGCCCGCTGCGGTTATAAGGTGAAAACAGTCAAATGATCAAGAAACTTCTATACCTATTATATATAGGTGTACTTGTCCCGGTTACGGCATTTGCCCAGATTAATACGGATCGGGTGATGACTATCGGAAAGAACGCTCTTTATTTTGAAGATTACGTTCTTTCGATCCAGTATTTTAATCAGGTAATCAATGCGAAACCATATCTGGCTGATCCTTATTTCTATCGGGGACTGGCGAAAATGAATCTGGATGACTATCCGGGTGCCGAACGTGACTGCTCTGAAGCACTTGAACGGAATCCGTTCGTCGTAAATGCTTATCAGGTGAGAGGTATCTCCCGGATTCGCCAGAAGAATTATAAAGGTGCTATTGAAGACTATCAAAGGGCCTTGAAACTGGATCCTGAGAACATAAGCCTGTGGCATAATCTGGTTTTGTGCCGTATGCAGGAGAAAGATTATACGACAGCTCAGGCAGAACTGGATACGATTATCCGTATCTCTCCGCGTTATACGGATGCTTATCTGATGCGCGTGGAGAATTCGCTGAAGCTGAAAGATACGCTGCAAGCCATGAACGATGCGGACCGGGCCATAGAAATGGACCGTTACAATCCCGATACATGGTCTTCAAGAGGTATGTTGTTTATGATGCGCTCCAAATATAAGGATGCGGAGTCGGATCTGACGGAAGCCATCCGGCTTTCTTTGCGAAATGCCGGAGCCTATATTAATCGTGCCCTGGCCCGTTACTATCAGAATAACCTGAGAGGAGCAATGTCCGATTATGATCTGGCTTTGGATATCGACCGGAATAATTTCATCGGCCATTACAACCGTGGTTTGCTGCGTGCACAGGTCGGGGATGACAACCGGGCTATTGAGGATTTCGATTTTGTCCTGAGTGTTGAACCGGATAATATGATGGCGGTATTTAACCGGGGCTTGTTGCGTGATAAGACAGGTGACTTCCGGGGAGCAATCAGTGACTATTCAACCGTGCTGGCTGAGTATCCTGATTTCCTGGCCGGTTATCAGTACCGTTCGCAGGCCCGGCGCAAGACTGGAGATCTGAAAGGTGCAGAGGAAGACGAATTTAAGGTGTTGAAAGCCCAGCTGGATATTCAGAATGGGAAAAAGCCTTCGACTGCTTCCAATGAAAAGACCCGCAAGAAGTCCGATAAGAACATGAACAATTATCGGAAAATCATGGTTGCCGATAATGACTCCAATGAGGATAAATACAAGACCGATTATCGCGGACGCGTACAGGATAAGGATGTGAATATTCTGCCTCAGCCGATGTTTGCATTGTCCTATTACGAACGGATTGATGATGTCAGGCGCCAGGTTAATTTCTTTAAGGCGGTTGACGATCTGAACAACCGTCAGGTATTGCCGCATCGTCTGCTGATCACGAACAATGAAACGTCTCTGACGGAAGAACAGGTGAAACAGCACTTTGCGTCCATCGATACCCGGACGGCGGAAA
>NZ_EQ973632.1:109694-115950 GCF_000157915.1 Phocaeicola coprophilus DSM 18228 = JCM 13818
GGTACAGTATGCCGTTACGAGCAGAGTGGTGAGCTGCACGGACTGACCCGTGTACGTAGCTTTACTCAGGATGATGCTCATATCTTCTGCCGTCCTGACCAGGTGAAGGATGAATTCCTCCGCGTAATGGATATCATCTCCATTGTCTTCAAGTCTATGAACTTTGAAAACTTTGAAGCTCAGATTTCTTTGCGTGATAAAGTGAACCGCGAAAAGTATATCGGAAGTGATGAAAACTGGGAAAAGGCTGAACAGGCTATCATTGAAGCTTGTGAAGAAAAAGGCCTTCCTGCCAAGGTTGAATACGGTGAAGCTGCATTCTATGGTCCGAAACTGGACTTTATGGTGAAAGATGCTATCGGCCGTCGCTGGCAGCTGGGTACTATTCAGGTAGACTATAACCTGCCGGAACGCTTCCAGTTGGAATATATGGGATCTGACAACCAGAAACACCGTCCGGTAATGATCCATCGTGCTCCTTTCGGTTCTATGGAACGTTTCGTAGCTGTGCTGATTGAACATACAGCCGGTAAGTTCCCGTTGTGGCTGACTCCGGATCAGGTTGCTATTTTGCCTGTATCTGAAAAGTACAACGAATATGCCGATCATGTACGTCTGGAACTGAAGAAGAACGATATTCGTGCCATCGTGGACGACCGTAACGAAAAGATCGGACGTAAGATCCGTGACAATGAAATGAAACGTATCCCTTATATGCTGATTGTCGGTGAAAAAGAAGCAGAAAATGAAGAAGTATCCGTACGTAAGCAGGGAGAAGGCGACCAGGGAACCATGAAAATTGAAGATTTTGCAAAAAATATTGCAGAAGAAGTTCATAATATGATAAATAAATGGTAACTTTGCAGCCGTTTGCAGGAGTTCCTAAAAAAGCTTCTGCAAACTGATAAAGAAATAGTATAATTTATTAGATTGAAAAAACAGACAGGAAGAAAAATTTTTGAATGAAGAATGACAGTTTAAAAGGGCAGCATAGAATCAATGAACAGATTCGCGCCAAAGAAGTCCGTATTGTGGGAGATGATATTGAATCAGCTGTATATCCGATTGCCCAGGCTTTGAAAATGGCTGAAGATCATGGAGCTGATTTGGTCGAAATTTCACCGAATGCCGTTCCTCCAGTTTGTAGAATTATAGATTATTCTAAATTTCTTTATCAGTTAAAGAAACGCCAGAAGGAACAGAAAGCAAAACAGGTTAAGGTCAACGTAAAGGAAATTCGTTTCGGACCTCAGACAGATGAGCACGATTACAATTTCAAGTTGAAACATGCCATTGGCTTTTTGCAGGATGGCGATAAGGTGAAAGCCTATGTGTTCTTTAAAGGACGTTCCATTCTGTTCAAGGAACAAGGTGAAGTTCTTCTGCTTCGTTTTGCCAACGATCTGGAAGAATATGCCAAGGTTGAACAGATGCCGTTATTGGAAGGTAAGCGCATGACGATCTCCCTTTCACCCAAGAAGGCGGGTGCTCCGAAGAAGGCTGCAAAGCCTGCTGCTGCTCCCAGTGCCGACGAAACCCAAGAATGAAATTGTGTGCGTAACGCGCCGGTATAGTGCGTTACCACCTTATTAATACTAATTATTAAAATTTAACAAGATGCCAAAGATCAAGACTAACTCCGGTGCCAAAAAAAGATTCGCTCTTACCGGAACAGGTAAAATCAAGAGAAAGCACGCTTTTCACAGTCACATTTTGACTAAGAAAACTAAAAAGCAAAAAAGAAACCTTGTACACGCTGGCTTGGTACATAATGTAAACTTAGGTCAGGTTAGGGAACTCCTTTGCATGAAGTAATCTTAAAAGCGTAAACGTATCATTTAAATTATTAACCGAATGCATTAGCTTCAAGTCCGGTTGAGAAATATCGGCGCTATCATTCAAAAAAGAATTAAAACTATGCCAAGATCAGTAAATCATGTTGCTTCTAGAGCAAGAAGAAAGAAAATTTTAGGTTTGACCAGAGGTTACTTTGGTGCAAGAAAGAATGTTTGGACCGTTGCCAAGAATACTTGGGAAAAAGGTTTGACATATGCATATCGTGACCGCAAGAATAAAAAACGTAACTTCCGCGCATTGTGGATCCAGCGTATCAACGCAGCTGCTCGTCTGGAAGGTATGTCTTATTCTAAGTTGATGGGTGCTTTGCACAAAGCTGGCATCGAAATCAACCGTAAGGTATTGGCTGACTTAGCCGTAAACCATCCTGAGGCATTCAAAGCTGTTGTTGCTAAAGTAAAAGCAGCTTAATCAGGAATCGCATATTACGATTGACAGAAAGTCGGATTGTTTCAAATGAACAATCCGACTTTTTTGTTGTCTGCATTTCCTTTTTCAGCTTCTGATCTCTTCTGTATCAGGAGGTGAGGGGAGAACCGGGAAACTTATGCCGGCAATCTGTCAGAAAGAACTTGTTTGCACCTAAGAAAATTGGGAGGAAATGTTTGGTGTTCTCAATTGTTTTCATTACTTTTGTAATACATAAAAATGAAGCCGCACTTGCAGAATCGGGAAACTCATCAAATTTATAAGAAATACCGAGACAAGCTTCATCTTCCAATGGCGGGCCACGCCTTCGGGTAGCATTTATGCCGGTGGATTACAAAGGAAATGAGCTCTCAAACCATGTCATTCGGAGTTTCGTCACGCCTCGGGTGCGGCTTCTCCCTTTTTTATAAATACAATTTCCTTCACTTTGCTTTTCCTGTTTTATCCTTCATGAAATCTGATGGGGAGAGCGATTAAACTGTTTATTATGATTTTCTATTTTTCCGGAACCGGCAATTCCTTGTGGGTAGCCAGACAATTGCAGGAATCGTTGCAGGAACCTTTATATAAGTTGGTTGATGTCCTTTCCTCAGATCAGGTATATGCACTTGGGGACGAGGAGAGACTGGGATTTGTTTTTCCGGTCTATTCCTGGGGGCCTCCGGAAGTCGTGCTTGAAATGATTTCCAGACTTCGTTTGTCCCGGAAGCCTTCTTTTCTTTATTTTGTCTGTACTTGCGGGGATGATGCCGGAAAGACAGCTGAAGTCTTTTGCAAGGCGGTGGAGCGTCGGGGCTGGACCTGTCAGGCCGGTTATTCCGTATTTATGCCGAACACATACGTCTGTTTGCCGGGGTTTGATGTGGATGCTCCGGAAGTGGAATCCCGTAAGCGGGAAGAAGCCTGGGGGCGTGTGAGAGAGATTCAAGTCAAGATCGCCGGCCGGGAGAGTGGTTTTGACTGTCATGAGGGAAGCATGCCTTTCCTGAAAACCTATGTAGTTCGTCCCTTGTTCTGCCGTTTCCTGATGTCTGCCCGTTGGTTTCATGCTTCGGATGCCTGCATCAGCTGTGGTATCTGTGAAAAGGTCTGTCCGATGAACAATATCCGTGTGGACCGGAAGCCGGTTTGGGGCAAGCGGTGTACGCAATGCCTGGCCTGCTATCATTTCTGCCCGATGCATGCGGTAGCTTATGGCAGTCAGACATTGAATAAAGGACAGTATTATTTCGAAAGGAAGCGTAAGGGGAAGCAGTCTGAAAAGTAGCTAAAATGACATCCCGCCAGATTTGTCTGTAAAATCTGACGGGATGTCCTGTTGAAATATGTTTGCAGGCCGTTTCTGCTTTAGCGTCCGGAAGGTAATGCCGGTACGATGGCTTCTATCCGGTTCTCTATGGAATCAGGCAATCTGGAAAAAAAGTCCAGTCCGGTAGCCTTTTCTACATCATCCACACTGCTCATGTATTTTTCCAGTTTCTGATGATGTGCAGCATTGGGGAAGATGAAGCCCATGGCGATGGGGTTCTTCCGGTTGTTGATCAGGACAACCTTGAAGAAACGGTCGGGCACGGCTACCTGGTGCTTTCCGATGCGTTCCGGCTTGCTTTTGTCGTAGATGGGACCGCAGGCGATGTAAACCGTTCCATATTTCCGGGCCCATTTTCGGCAGGTATCCTCCAGATCTCCCCAGTCATCCCGGTTCAGTTTCTGGTTCTGCGGGCAGATGTTGCTCATATAGAATGATTCCTGCATGGCTTTCTTGCTCCATTTCATGTCGGCAGCCGGAGCCATGTGTCCCCGGTCATAGCCGGAACGGGTATAGTCCGAATGTTCCACACGCGGTTCCGGAAGATCCGGATCCGGAAGGAATTTGTCATATCGCTCAGCCTTTCCTTCGGTTTCCTTTCGGGTCAGTTCCCAGGCTACCCAGTTGGGAGTTTTATAAAAACTGTTGTATGAAAGGGTGTAGCCTGTACGTTTCAGGATGCGTTCTTTCCGGTCGGTGAGATTCCGGGGAATTTCCATCTGGCTGCTGACCTTCTCCTGGTTGCCGGTTAGGGGAGCAGACTGGGCGGCAGAAGGCTTCTCTTCGTGCAGATCCGGTAATTCTTTGCGAAGATCGGGCAACTGATAGCTGGAGCCCTGAGTGAACCATACGGCGCCTGCAATAAGCAGTAGAAAGATGATGAATCCCTTTAAGGAACCGGTGTTACCTTGTTTTCGTTGTTTGCGTGCCATAGCGTCAGATCAGTTTAAAGCGCATGCGGAAAATGCCGTCCTTATAATCGTGGCTGATGATTTTGAACGTACCGATCTCGGAAGTATTGGCTACATGAGTACCGATACAGAGGCAGTCGTCGTAGTCTCCTACGGAAACGACGCGTACGGTGTCGGAAGCACCTTCCGGCAAGCGTTTCAGGTCGAATTGTCCTGCAGCTTCCTGCTGGGAGATGAATTTTACCGTCACATCCAGGTGACGTGCAATGACTTCATTGACTTTGGCTTCTATTTGTTCGATCTCTTCATCTGTCGGAGCTTGCGACAAGGCAAAGTCGAGTTTGCTTTTCTTTCGCTCGATGTGTGCGGAAACGGCGCGTCCGCAGCCGAAAAGATTAACCATCGTACGGTTGACAATGTGCTCGCAGGTATGCATAGGAGGATATTCCTGCTTGTTGTGTTCGTTGAGTTGGGGTTGTTGTTCCATATTCTATAAATGATTAAACCGGTGCAAATGTACACAAAAGTATGGACATAAAAAAAGGAGTACCGCCGTACTCCAACCTTTTGTTAACCTTAAATCTAATACTATGAAAAACACAGTGCAAAGATACGGACTTTTGGTAGATCTGCAAACGGAAAAGTACTTTTTTTCTAGACTATAATATTTTTTAAGAATTGTATGGAGAGGGGGGCTGGAATCGACTGCACGATTCGGCTTCAACGACCGCACGATCCGGCCCCAACGACCGCATAATTGAGCTTCAACGACCGCACGATTTTATGGCATCGTCTGCCTGATATTTTCGCATCGTCTGGCTTGCTGCCGGGCAAAGAAAGGAAAGCCGGAATGTATCCCGGATCTGAGAAATAGGGGAGTGAAAGCAGGTTGTGATGAGCTTGTAAAAGTATGGGCATAAAAAAGGAGTACCGCTGTACTCCAACCTTTGTTAACCTTAAATCTAATACTATGAAAAACACGATGCAAAGATACGGACTTTTCATATATCTGCAAGCGAAAAGGAGAAAAATCTCTCTTTTGTAACACTGTTTAATAATTGGATGCATAGAGAGGCTTTTCATTAACATTTGTTTTCCCTATCTTTGCAGCCATTAAATAACGATTGATCAATATGGCATTTGAAGCAACGAAAAGAGAATGGGGCGAGCTGTACGCTTTTTTCCGCCTGCTGGCAGACGGATGTGTCTATGCAGGAACGCCTGAGGTGAAAAGAAATGAAGGTCAGTGCCTTCCGGTAGCCATGGTGCAGCGTGAGGAACACGACGGCACGCGTCGGTATATAGTAGAAAAAGAGATGATCCACATTGTCGGCGAGCAGATGGATAAGCGGATTCCGCGCGAGGATTTCGGGACTGTGGCCGATCTGGTGCTGGAAGCCATCCGGAACAGCCGGGAAGACGATGTGACTTCACCCGACGGAGTGGAAGAATTTCTGGATGAAGTAGCCATTTATGATTTGGAGGCCAAGACGGACGACCGCACGGACTTCAGTGTCGCTTTTTATCAGGAAGATGCTCCTTTGACCGGTTTCTGTGTCCGTTCGCGTCTGGGAATGATGTTCCCTTTGCTGGATGGGGGACGCTCAGCGAACTTCAAGTTCGAGCAGACGGGAGTGAAGTTTGCCGTACCTACCATCAACAAGATCAATGCGTTTGGTGAGGAAGACGATGTGATCGGCCGGATGCTGATGATCGAGCGCCTGGGAGGAGTCCTGAAGTACAATGATGT
>NZ_EQ973632.1:116187-123664 GCF_000157915.1 Phocaeicola coprophilus DSM 18228 = JCM 13818
CGATGATTGATCTTCACATGGGCCGTATGCTGGCAGAAATGACGCGTCTGATGTGGCTCGACGGCATTACGAAAGTGTCTGAACTGACTGAAGAACTGAAGAAACTGAATCCGCTCAAGATCAAGGATGAGCTGATCAGCAAGCATGGATTTTATGAATATAAGATCAAGGAACTGCTGCTGGCACTGGCTACGGGCATGCGTCCGGCCAAATTATACAACGGCACCGACTCGGCCATCTGCGGTTTTCTGTTTGTGACCGGCGAGGGAGAAGTGCTGTGTTATCAGCGTGCTTTCCGTCAGACTTTTGCCGATTTCCTTTTCCAGAACAGTCGCCTGGAGAAAGGCTCTACCGAGAAAGATAAATATGGTTATCTGGAGCGGGAGAATGGAGTTTACTATTTCAAGCTGAACCTGAAGATCGGGTTGCTGAAGAGATAGGCAGGGTTAAAGAAATATTTGATGTTTTGAATATATTTTCTGTTTTTAGTTTATAAATAAATATATTATATATCTTTGCAGCGCATTGGCTTATCCGATGCGCTTTTTTGATACCTTGTATTTCAAAATTCTCAGAATCATCACTTCGGGAATATTGGAATTAAATGGTATTGTGAATTAGATAAACTTTTATTTGTTAACCGGATGAAAACAAAATATGTATTGGTATTGGCTTTATTCTTGCTTCCTTTTCGAAGTCTAATACTTTCTGCTCAGGAAATAAAAGGGCGTGTGTATGCGGCAGATGAGAACAAGCCATTGATTGGTGCTACAATGCGAGTTTTGACCGAAGATTCAGTGTATGTAACAGGTTTTACAACAGATGAAAAAGGACGCTTCAGGTCGGACATAAAATTGGATAACTTTTGGTTGGAAATATCTTATGTGGGATATGAAAAAAATGTAGTGTTAGTACAAAATAGTGACCGAAAGAATGTGGATTTGGGAATCATATTGCTAGCGCTTGATTCGATAAATCTGGAAAGTGTTGAGGTGGTTGCGCAAGGTATGGTACATAAAACAGGAAAGATTATGGCTTATCCAAGTGCGAAACAGGTTGAAGCAGCAACTTCCAGTCTCGGTTTGTTGAAAAGCATGATGCTCCCACAATTATTTGTTGATCCAGTTCAGGAATCTATTTCCATTTCAGGAGTTTCAGGAGTGATTTATCGAATTAATGGTGTAAATGCCAGTTTGCAAGAAGTAAAGGCTTTGAATCCGCAACAGATTGCACGCGTGGACTATAGCCAGTTACCATCCATGCGTGAACTGGATTCCAATTCCGGAGTTCTTGATTTTATTTTGAAAGAGCCTCGGGTTGGAACTTCTTTGTCTTTCGGAGGTGTGAGTGCCTTTACTACGGGTTTTGTGAACGGAAATGTCAATTTCCGGACAAACTATAAGCAATCTCAGTTCTCAATTGATTATAATGTGAACTATCGGGATTATTCCGAACGTCGGACAGACGAACTGGAGACTTATTCGTATCCGGATGGTTCAGTGCTGACACGTGATAAGCGAGGCGAGTTTGCTCCTTTCGGTTATACGGATCATAACATTGCTGTCGGTTACCTTTATAAGAATGATAAAGATATGGTTAATATCCGATTTAATAATCAGATTGGGTCAAACTATAACAGAAACCGTCAGCAAATGTTTCAAGAACAGCAACTCATAGGACAGCGAGATATTCATTCTTCTTTTTCAAGTTATATACCATCGCTAGATTTTACCTATAGCCGAAAGATGAAAAATAATCAAGGTGTGGAAGTAAATCTGGTCGGTACATTAGCAAATACGGATTACGAACGTACGCTTACCGACCATTTGGATGGACAGACACTATCGGAAATAAATAATATGACGGATGGTCACCAGAAATCATTGATCGGTGAAGTTTATTATTGGCATGAAGGTGAAAAGGTTAATATCTCAGCCGGTTTACGTTCTACTTACCAGTATGCAAGTAATCTTTATGGAGTGAACGAGGAAGTTAACTTGAAAAATTACAATGCTTATCCTTATGTCCAGTTGCAAGGCAGTTTAGGTAAAGTATCTTATACAGTCGGAACTGGTTTACGATTCCAACAACAGAAGCAGGGAAACGAGTCGGTGAATTATTGGCGTAATACGTCTTCTTTGTCTTTATCCTATAAACAAAAATATTGGAACTTGCAGTATTCTGTCAATTTTCGTCCATTGTTCCCCTCTTTGAGCAGTCTTTCTGAAGTGGTACAGGAAATAGATTCTCTTTCCATTATGCGAGGAAATCATTCGCTGACTCCTTATAACACCTTGCGAAACCAGGTTAATTTTTCAGTCTGGGATAACAAAAAATTCGCAACTGTGCTGACATTGGTAGCTGATCGTAGCTTTCACCCTATCCAACAGGATATTTTTTATTCGCCTACAGAGAACCGGTTTATCTTTCAGGAAAACAATCAGGATTATGATGTCAACTATGGTGCACAGATGATTGTACAGATGACTGATATATTGGATCTTTTCATGTTTCAGGTATTTGGTGGGTGGAACTATTATAAGTCGAAAGGTGAAGCTTACGAACATACTTTGAATAATTTCTATTATGGTGCTTATCTGGCCATGACATATAAAGGATTTCAAATTAATGGTACCTGGAGGAAACCGATGAAATCATTGTATGGCCAGTATGTTATGACATCTGAAAATAACAGCAGTATCAATGCAACCTACAAATGGAAAAATTTAAATGTCGGAATGGGAATTATGTTTCCATTTACCAAAGGTTCTGAATATCGGACTGAACAATTGAATCAAATCGTTACTTCTGACCGGAATGTATTGATTCGCAATAATCGGAATATGTTTTATGTCAGTCTTTCATATAATATCAATTGGGGACGTTCCATTTTCCAAAGTAACAAGCGCTTACAGAATTCAGATCGGGTGAATAGTATCTTGAAAGTAAACGATAATTAAAAGATATAGCAAGATGAAGAAGGTAGCATTATTTTTAGCAGGACTTGGCTTTTGTTTGATGAGTCAGGCAGAAGAACCGGTAAAGAATTTCTATTTTGCCGGATACAAAGCCGTATTTATTCCATCAGACACTTTTCGTGTAGAAGTAGGAAATCCTGAATTGGGAACACGGAAGCTGAAAGATGGGATCCTGTCATTCACACTTAAAGATGCAAGCGGAAAGATGCCGAAAGATGTGGTGTATATCTATACTAATGACATTCACCGGATCAGTATGAGCTATTCTGAATTGATAGCCGATCAGTCTTTTTCTGTAGATTCATTAAGTATTTCTCTGGCAGCGGGTTCAATGGGCACAATGAATGTAAAGGCAAAATATTTGCATGTATCGGCAGGAGCTGGCAGCCAATTGATTCTAAAAGGAGAAACGGATGTGCTTGATTGTACAACAAAAGGTAACAGTTGTGTCAATACGAACGAACTGAAAGTGAGGAAAAAAGAATGTAAGGAATAAGAATGGATTAAAAGCGGAATACCCGTTGTTGAAATATTATTATTAATCCAGGCAAGCGGAGAAGAAAATTCCCGTTGCCTGGATTTTTTGTATAATCAGAATTTGATTTTCAGAAGTTTTCCTCCGTATGCAGGAATATCGATGGCGGTCGGTGTATTCGGGTTGAACGAGATCACTTCTTCGCAGCCGGTCAGGAGTTCCTGAGCCGTACATCGCGTAAATGCAGGCATCTGCAGATAGTCGAAGGCATGCTGGGGAATATTGACGGAGATCCGTGAATCCAGATCACTGAAGTTGGCTACAACCAGAATTACTTCACGGTCATATTTACGCAGGAAAGCATATTGTTTGTGCTCATTCATCTGCCAGCCGTTCAGATTGGCATACATCAGATCGAAGAAACATCCCCGGGCAATGGCAGCCTCGCTGTTGCAGAGGTTCAGTACGTGGCGGTAGAAATGCCGCAAACCTTTTTCTTTGGCGTTCAGCAGATGTTCGTTATAGCGGCCGTGGTTGTTCCAGCGGCGGATGCTGTCGATGCTCCAGTAGTCAAAGATCGTTGTCCGTCCGTCCCGTCCGCTGAATCCTTCGCTTTCCATACCCGGTTCGCCGAGTTCCTGGCCGAAATAAATCATCATCGGATTGGTGTTCATGCAGGCCGATACAATCAGTGCAGGCAGAGCTTTCGTTGCATTTCCGGCAAAGAAATCGGAAGCGATGCGCTGTTCATCGTGATTTTCCAGGAAGTTCAGCATGTGGTCCTGAATATCGTTGACGCTCTGCCAGCACGAAGTGATGGCAGTAGCCGAAGCATATCCGCCGATGACGGCACGCAGTGTGTCATAAAGTCCCACCTTGTCGTACAGATAATCGAAATGACCGTTGTACAGATAGTTCCGGTATTCGTTGGGATTATACACTTCGGCAATGAAAATCAGTTCCGGATATTGGGCTTTCACCTGCGGGATGGCCCATCCCCAGAATTCGCAGGGGACCATTTCAGCCATGTCGCAACGGAAGCCGTCGATTCCTTTGCCGGCCCAGAACAGCAGGATGTCTTTCATCTTGTGCCAGGTGTCCGGAGCAGGTGAGAAGTGACAGCCTGTATTGTGGAAGAAGTCCACTCCATAATTCAGCTTCACGGTCTCGTACCAGTCGTTCGGAGTCGGATAAGCATCAAAGCGGTTGTTTCCGGTAGCTTTTGCCGGCATTTCTTCATAGCTGCCTGCCTGCTCGTCATAGAGGTTGACGTCTCCGGCGAGCTTCTGTCCCGGGAGATAATAGAAGTTATTGTTCGGGCTGAAGTCCATGGAAGTATCGTCATCTTCTCCCAGATCTCTGACGCCTTCCGGTTTCGCCGTGGAGTGATACTGGCGGGCCACATGGTTCGGGACAAAGTCAATGATCATTTTCAGTCCGGCAGCATGTGTGCGTTCCACCAGCGCTTCAAATTCACCCATACGCTTTCTGACGTTTACGGCCAGATCCGGATCCACGTCATAGTAATCGCGGATTGCATACGGTGAACCTGCCTTTCCCTTGACAACGGCAGGATGGTTCTTTTCGATTCCATATTTGGTATAGTCAGTCTGTGTGGCATGTGCAAGGACACCGGTATACCAGATGTGGGTTGCTCCCAGCTTCCTGATTTCCTTCAAAGCCTGCGGAGTGAAGTCATTCATTTTCCCGCATCCGTTTTCGGCCAGGCTTCCGTTGCTCGTGCATCGCGGGTTACGGTTGCCGAACAGACGGGTGAATACCTGGTAGATGATTATTTTTTCTGCTGTGTTCATACAAGTATCTCCTTATTATAATTCTTTAGGTTTCTTAACTCTGCTTGTTCTTCGATGGCCTTGAGAGCTGCAAAATATCCCAGACTGAAGATGTCTTCCGTTTTGTCCAGCTGATAGTTGGCGAAGTTTTCCAGTCCGTCGGGCGCGATGACCAGATCTGCCTGGCTGAGCTCGGAAAGGGTATTTGCCTCGAACATGAAATGATAGGCACGGAGGGCGATGCTGACGATATTCTGGCTGTATGCGCTTGCATTGAGTTTGAAGACATTCAGGGCAAGCACTTTTTCACAGAGCGGCCGGATAGGGCTGACGGGAATATTCATGAATACTCCTCCGTCCACATAATGCACTTTGTTGATGACGACAGGCTTGAACAAGACCGGGATGCAGCAGGAAGCTGCGATTCGTTTGGTCAGTTCGCCTTGTGTGAAATGGATGCTTTTTCCGTTGTCAAAGTCTGTTGCTGTAATGACAACCGGCATTTGCAGGTCTTCGATCCGTTTGGCCCGCAGGTTTTTTTTCAGGAAATCGGTGAAATAATCCATGCGCAGCAGACTTTCCTTGCTAGGATGGATTTTGGCCAGGTTGATGAAAGACTGGCCGGCAAAAAGCTCCATGACTTCGAACGGTTCTCTCCCGTCAGCAATAAAGGCACTGGCAATCGCTCCTGCACTGGTGCCCGAAAGTATGTCAGGACGGATGTTGTTTTCAAAGAGAGCCTGCAGCATACCCAGGTGAGCAATTCCCCGGATAAAACCGCCGCTCAGTGCGAATCCTGTATGATATTTCAGTGCGGTCATAGGCTATCAATAAACAGGCGTGCAGACGGAGCGGTTTTTTCGGCCGCTGCCGTCTGCATGCTTATAAGGTTTTAGATTTGTGTCTGGAGTAATCAGGCAATGCCGTGTGCATTGGCTTCTTTGTTGATCTTCTTGATCAGGCCCTGCAGTACGGCTCCCGGACCGCATTCCGTGAAGTCGTCGGCTCCATCAGCAATCATGTTCTGAACGGTCTGTGTCCAGCGTACGGATGCAGTGAGCTGAGCGACAAGGTTTGTCTTGATTTCAGCGGGATCAGTATGCGGTTTGGCATCTACGTTCTGGTAGATCGGACATTTGGGTGTATGGAATTCGGTTGCATTGATTGCAGCTTCCAGTTCCACTTTGGCCGGATCCATCAGCGGAGAGTGGAATGCACCGCCCACTTTCAGGGGAAGAGCACGTTTGGCTCCGGCTGCTTTCATCAGTTCACAGGCCTTGTTGATGCCTTCGATAGAACCGGAAATAACGATCTGTCCCGGACAGTTGTAGTTGGCTGCCACGCAAACTTCACCTTCAGCTGCTACGGAAGCACAGATTTCTTCTACTTTTTCATCCGGAAGGGCGATGATGGCTGCCATGGTAGACGGCTGCATTTCACAAGCCTTCTGCATGGCCATGGCACGTGCATAAACCAGTTTCAGTCCGTCTTCGAACGAAAGGGCACCTGCGGCAACCAGGGCAGAGAATTCACCCAGTGAGTGACCGGCCGTCATTTCAGGTTTGAAGTCTTCACCCATGCAGAGGGCGGAGATTACGGAGTGAAGGAATACAGCAGGCTGCGTTACTTTTGTCTGACGCAGATCTTCATCGGTTCCTTCAAACATAATATCTGTAATGCGGTAGCCCAGGATATCATTAGCTTTTTCGAATAATTCTTTGGCCAGCGGAGAGTTTTCATACAGGTCCTTGCCCATACCAACAAACTGAGCGCCCTGACCGGGGAATACAAATGCTTTCATAATGTTTTTTTTCTTATTAAGTTATTCTCCTGCAAAGGTAATCATTCTTTTGAAATATTACTCATTTTCGGTAAAAATGTGCATTGCCTCCGGGGAATGGAAGTGATTCAGCGGGCCGTGGCCGTCGCCGATGTGCACCTCTTTTCCCGTCAGAATACCCTGCCAGACATATTCTTTGGCTCTGGCGACCGCATCTTCCAGGGAATCTCCCAGGGCAAGGCGGGTGGCGATGGCCGACGAGAGTGTGCATCCGGTTCCATGCGTATTGTTGCTTTCTACTTTATCTGCCGAAAACAGATGAGGTTCCGGTTCGTCCTTCACCTGCAGCAGATCATACATCCGGCCTCCGTCAAGATGGCCTCCCTTGATCAGTACTGCCCGGCTTCCCAGTTTCAGCAGTTCGTGGGCGGCGGCCTGCATCGACTCCTGT
>NZ_EQ973632.1:123991-138911 GCF_000157915.1 Phocaeicola coprophilus DSM 18228 = JCM 13818
TCAGCTTGCAGCCGCTGGTGGAAACCATCACCGGATCGAATACGACGAAACGCGGACGGAATTTCTGCAAGGCTTCGGCTATGACTTCTACGATTTTCACGTCATTGATCATACCGATTTTTACGGCCTGCGGACGGATGTCGGTCATGACGGCTTCAATCTGTCCTCTAACAAACTCAGGCGGAACAGGATGAATGCCTGTCACGCCGAGCGTGTTCTGTACGGTGATGGCGGTAATGGCACTGGCTGCATAGGCTCCCAGTGCGGAAATGGTTTTGATGTCAGCCTGTATGCCTGCTCCTCCGCTACAGTCGGAACCGGCAATGGTCAGGACGCATGGATATGTCTTTTTCATTGTTTCATGGTGTTTTGATATGCCTTGCAAAGATAGTTTTTTTCCGGGAAACCTTTCGTGTCTTATGGTAATCCGGAAAGCCCCCGGGCTTTTAAAAAAACGTTTCGGCGTTTACACCAAAAGCCCGAATTCTTTTTCCTGAAACGTCGAAACGTTTTTGAAAGGGATGGAAACGGGAAAAAAAGAGAGGCCGCTGGGGAAATAAGCGGCCTCTCGGATTGTCGGGGAAGAGACAAACTCCTTTGTCCCTTTCATCTTCGTATTTTCACAAGCGCGAAGATGAAAACATAAATCTATTACTATGAAAAACATTGACATAACGCTGCAGCTTCATAAATTGTTCTTGCAGGGTTTTGAAAAACCTTATTATTTAATATATCTTTGCAATTAAATCTATCTTTTGCACAGCCCCCTGAAGTCGCAGAAGCTGCATTTGTCTTCGTTATCTGTCTGATTGAAAGCTATTTCCGGATTGAATATAACTTCCAGTAACTGGTTCAGGTTTTCCCGGAACAAATTTTCGTATTGACTGAAATCTTCTACGGCTTCTTTTTCCTTTCGGGGCTCTCCCATACGGATGACAGGGGAATAATCCTGTGAAGCTGCCCGGTGAATGTAGAGCAGGGAAGGCGCTACGCGCAGGTCACTGCCTTTCTCACGTAACTTCCGGCAGACGATGGAGGCATAGAGAAAGGTCTGGAATACGTAGGCCGACCGTTTCTTGTCGGGCAGGAAGAGGCTTTCCACATTGGCGGGCGTATCGGCATCGCCTCCTGTCTTGTAGTCCACAATGCGCAGGGTGCCGTCTTTGGTGTCAAGCCGGTCGATGATTCCTCCGATACGTGATTTCAGGATGCCCCGCGGCGTGCGGATGTCAATATCCTCACTCACGAAGTGTTCGCTTCCTGAAAAGGTGAAGGGAGCATAGCGCAGGTCGTTTTCCAGCAGTTGCTTCAGATAGCGCGTGATGACTGCCGAATTGATCAGCTGGATGCCGTTGTATTCGGCCCGTTCCTCTTTCGGTATGTTGAAAAAAAGTTTCTTGAATCCGTTGTCTACATACTCCTGCAGGCGGACTTCGTCTTTCAGCAAGGTTTCGATGGCTTCCTTATTAATTACTTTTCCGTGGGCGGTCAGGTCTTTGTAGATATGTTCGGCTGCATCGTGGAAAATACTTCCGAAATGGGATGCGTCGACTTCCGCACTGACTTCGTCCGGGGCACTGAGCTGGGCTACATACTTGTAGTAGAACTTCAGCGGACAGTCCAGGTAGCAGTTCAGGGCGGAAGGGGAGAGAAAAGCCTTCGGGTTGACCCGCACATCGAAGACGCTTTGCATGCGCCGCATGACGTCGGGTGTTTTTTCGATGGTTATCGGAGCTGTTGTCTGTGGAGACTGGGCAGCCTCCAGCACCATGCGGCGTACGGGATATTCCCATTCGATCAGGAACTGGAGCATGAAGCGTGACATTTCTCCCCGGTTGATTCCGTCGGTGGAGGTGTTGTAGACCAGTGTGACTTTCTCGGCACGTTGCAGCAGCCGGTAGAAATAGTAGGCATAAACGGCGATCTTGTGGTCAATGGTTGTCATGCCGAATGCCTTACGCAGATTATAGGGAATGAAAGAGGCCTCTCCGCCGCTTTTCGGAAGCTGCCCTTCATTGACTGACAGCATGATGAGATGGCGGAAATCCAGATTACGGGTTTCCAGTACTCCCATGACCTGCATGCCGATGGCCGGTTCGCCGTGGAACGGAATGCTGGCGGCCGACATCACACGGGTGAGCAGACGCTTGAAGGTGGCGGGCTGCACTTGCAGTTCTCCGCTTTCCGTCAGCGTGTGGAAACGGTTGATCAGGGTGAAGGCATTGAACAGAGCTTCCCGGTAAAGCTGGTCGAAGGCTGCATCTGCCGAGGCGGCCTGTTGCTGATAGCATGCTGCCATGCGCTTCAGTGCTTCGGCAAGCATGATACACAGGGACAGGTTGCCTTCGCGGGGCTGGAACAGCAGTTCCAGGGCTTCGTCTTTTTCCAGTTCGGACGGAAGCGGATAGAAGCGGTTGTCCTGAGTCAGTGCCTTTTCCAGTTTTCCGGCCTCGGGCGACAACTGGCGGGTGTACGGATGACGCAGCACGCTGATTACTTCGTCGAAGCGGTAGCGGCCGTTATTGGGATTGTAGCCGGCGGTATGAAGTTCCATCAGGGCATTGACAAAACTGTATGCAGGAGTCTGCGAGAGCGGGAATCCCATCGTGATGTTGAGGTGGCTGACATTCTCCGGAAGGGAATGAAGAACAGGCTGGAGCATGGACTCGTTGCAGAGTACAACCGCCGTTTCTTTCTCGTCTTCTGTCAGGTTGGTACGTATCCATTGCGGCAGGTAACGCGCCTGTCCGTTCTCGGTTGGCGACTCGATGTAGGTGATCTCTTTCGGACGGTTTAGGTTGCTAAAAGCCGAAGCCGGGAGTTCAGAGGGGAAATTGCGGAGGTTCCGGCGGATGAATTCTCCGGCTTCATGGGGAGTTTTCTCCAGGTAGAAGTTGTCATAATCCCAGTAGAACAGGGCTTTCCCGGCTTCATTCAGGCGGTGAAACAGCTCCTGTTCCACTTTGTTGAGCACGTTGAATCCCACAAACACATAGCGCTGATAAGGAAGAGTTCTGACATCAAGCCGGTCGATGACTTCGCGGTAGAGCATGCCTTCGTATGCGATTCCCTGTTCTCTCAGCACTTGTCTGTATCGGGTATATACTTCTCTCAGTACATTCCAGAGCGAGATGAAGCGTTGTTTGAGTTCCGTCACCTGATGGATGGAGAAGTTATGGAAAAACTGGCTGATGGCTTCTTTCTGGCCTTCTTCCAGAAAATCGTAGTCATCTGCCAGGGCGTTCAGATCCCTGAGGTTGCTGAACAAAGCGTCCGTATCGGCCAGGTTCTTGTCGGCATCATCGAAATCGCTGATCAGCATCTCACCCCAGAAATAAAAGTCGTCCAGCGTTTCCTTGCTTCCGGTTGCTTCGCGGAACACCCGGTAAAGGTCGCATACGAGCTTGATGGGATCTCCCACTTGCAGGCTGGAAGACTGGCGGAAGAGTTCGCTGATGCTGACATAGGCGGGCGACCAGATGGGACGGTCGGCTTCCTGTGCCAGGTATTCATTGAAGAAAAGACTGGCACGCTTGTTCGGGAAGACCACGGCCAGATGGGCAAAGTCCCCGTTGGTTTTCGTATAGAGATCGTGTGCTACTTGTTTCAGAAAGGTATCCATATCTTGTTGTTCTGTGAGGTTAGACGATTTCTTCCAGTTCATTCTTGAAGACATACCACAGGAAGCCCTCCACGTGTGTATATCCCATGGCTGAAAGAAGATTCATGTATTCGCGTACCTGACGGTTGTAGGCTTCGTTCTTTTTCCCGAACTTGAAGTCGACGATGATGACTTGTCCGTTTTTCATCATGACCCGGTCCGGACGCCGTGTCTGGGTATGCCCGTTTTCGTCAGTAAAAAGGATGGCGCATTCGTTGAAGAGTTCCCAGGTTCCGTTGTACCAGTCCTTGACTTTCGGATGGTTCATGGCCCATTGTGCCAGGCGGGTGATCTGTTTTTCCTGTTCTGCCGATTCCAGAATACCGTCGAACCGGAGCCGGCTGATGGCTTCGGGCAGGTCGGATTCCTGGCGGATGGAAGCAAAAACCTGGTGCAGCAGTCTTCCCTGCCGGATATACTGGGTACTGTCTTCTTCCTCTTCTTCTCCCCGGATGAAATCGGCCGAACGGTTGGACTGCTGAAATTCGATGGCCGTTTCCGTAGATTCCAGCCGGACGGGGATTCCTTCAGCCTGTTCGGACAGACGGTTGCCGGAAGCCTGTTCCGCCGACGGTTCCGAGAGACAGAGTGTGCCGTATTCGTAGAGGTCAGGAGCGGAAGACTTGTCCTCTTCTGAGTCTGTTTCCTCGTGCTGCATCGGGGGATCTTTCATCTGCAACAGAGCCTCCTGCAACAGTTCGGAAACAGTTCCTTTCTGATTCTGTTTTCCCCAGATGATCAGATTCTTGCAGGCACGGGTAAAGGCAACATACAGCAGGTTCAGATTGTCCACCCACAGCTGAAGCCGCTCTTCGAGATAGCTGGACCGGTAGATGGAATTGGCCATCGCTGAGGAATAGTTTACCGGAACAATGTCCAGCTCGTTGAACGGAGCGATGTCTGTTTCTTTTCCGGTTCCTGCCACGGAACACCAGATCAGGTGACTGTTTGTTTCGTTTTCCATTTTCCAGTCGCAGAAAGGGATCAGTACCGTATGGTATTCCAGTCCTTTCGACTTATGGATGGACAGGATGCGGATTCCTTCGATTTCTCCCGAAGGAAT
The DNA here is from genome assembly GCF_000157915.1 of Phocaeicola coprophilus DSM 18228 = JCM 13818. Lineage (GTDB taxonomy): Bacteria > Bacteroidota > Bacteroidia > Bacteroidales > Bacteroidaceae > Phocaeicola > Phocaeicola coprophilus. Next base: position 128,716 of record NZ_EQ973632.1, read on the forward strand.
GGTCTTTTCGTGCAGCTTTTCGTCCCAGTAAGTCAGGAAAGCTGTCAGTTCAGAAGAATGTTTCTGCTGGTATTCCGTTACGGCATCATAGAAGGCACACAGGTAGGCATCCTGATGTTCGATCCGCTCCATGCTGAAAAGGATGAAGAGCTTTTCCATCAGTTCATAGAGCGGCATCAGCTTCAGTTCCTCCAATTGCAGCATGAAGCCCGCGGGGAGATAATCGGAAACCTTATTGATAAGAATGGTGTTCAGGCTGATGTCCTGATGCAGGATCTCGTTCTGGTAGGCTACGGCCAGGCGCGCCTGGGCAATCAGATCATCGGGCATGGCCAGAAAACGCAGCCCGCCGATGATCATGCAGATGGCCAGTGAGGCATCCAGCCGGAACGCTTCGTCAGAAACAATGCGGTAGGGGGTATGCTTGTCGAAGTAATCGGCAATGGCGGGAATCGTTTTGTTCTTGCGGACCAGGATGGCAATGTCCTTGGTCTGTATACCCTTCCGGATCAGGGCATCGGTTTCTTCTGCCAGTTGTTGCAGCATGGTTTCGGCATAAGGCTCTTCCTTGTTGTCGGGCAGGAATGTCAGTTTGATGTAACCTTTTTCGTCTTTCCGGGCTGTCTGCTGGCATACGTCACTGTAAGCATCAAGCAGCTGGGTACACGGATCGCCCTGTTCAGCTTCGTAGCGGTCGTTCAGAACCTGACAGGCTGCCGTGAACAGTCCGTTGTTGAAGCGGATGATGTTGGCCTCACTGCGCCAGTTGGTTCCCAGACTGCATTCCCTGATCCGGAAACTCGGATCATTTCCCAGTCCGGCCAGAATCTTCCAGTCTCCGTTTCGCCACCGGTAAATGCTCTGTTTGATATCACCGACGATCAGACTTCCTTCTTTTTGTGCGAGGCTTTCCTGTAACAGCAAATGGAAGTTTTCCCATTGCATGCGCGAGGTGTCCTGAAATTCGTCGATCATAACCGTGTCGATGGTTGTGCCGATTTTTTCATAGACAAAGGAGGCATCTCCTTCACGGATGAGGCTGTGAAGAAGGGCATTGGTATCGGAAAGCAGGAAACGGTTGTGGCTCTGGTTCTGGATACGCACTTCTTCGTCAATGTGAGCGAGCAGTCGCAGGTTGTTCAGATAGCGCAGCGAGAGGTCGCATGAATTGACCAGCATGTTGTTGGCCGGGCGTAGTTTCTCTGCTTCTGTGAGCAGGGGAATCAGTTCATTTTCTGCCAGCGAGCGGATCGTGTCCCGGTAAGCGGAGGGTTTTGGTAGTCCATCCGGCCGCATCCTCCAGGCAGTCTTCAACGGTTTTGTTGCGTACCTTGTCGTCCAGTTCCCCCCGTGCGATCTTGTTGAAATAGCTGGCAATGCCGTTGGAGCCCCGTTTCAGGTCGGCCGGAGTCAGTCCGTTGGCTTCAAGCAGTTCCAGAAAATGTTCGGTGAACCCTTTCATCTGTTCCAGGGCTTCCTGGCGGATCAGTTGCAGCTTCTTCCGGTATTCGGGAATGAACTGCGGCTGGGAAAGCTTGTTTCTCAGTCCGTTGCCTTTCTCTATGTAGCTCTCATTGAGAATGTTTTTTCCGAAATTCTTGATTTCGCCTGATACGTTCCACCGTTTGTCATCGGCAATCCGTTCTTCGATATACTCCAGCAGCCAGTAAAGCACCGGAGAACGGCGGTCCAGTTTCTCAATCATGGAGTCGACAGCATCGCTGAGCACTTCGGTATTGTTCAGCTCAATGTTCAGGTTTGCACCCAGTTCCAGTTCCCGTGACAGGTTGCGCATGACCGACTGAAAGAACGAGTCGATGGTTTCAATGCGGAAACGGCTGTAATCATGGATGATGTTTTTCAAGGCCGTCCGGGCCGCCTGCCGGATTTCGTCTACGGATTTACCGGAGGTTTTCAGGATTTCCTTCAAATAGCCTTCCGATTCAGGGGAAGCGGTTGCAATGCCGTATAACTGATACAGGATACGTTTTTTCATTTCCGTGGTTGCCTTGTTGGTAAAGGTAACCGCCAGAATCTTCCGATAGGCTGAAGTATCTTCGATCAGAAGTTTGATGTATTGTACGGCCAGTGTAAATGTTTTTCCCGAACCTGCCGAAGCTTTGTAAACTAAAAGTTGTGGATGCTGTTCCATAATGGTATGCTTTGTAATACACTTGATGAGGACAAATATACGGATAAAGGTTGGATTATCGGTTTTAATAATTAAAATTAAAAATGCGTTAATCCGTTGAAATCTGTGTTTCAATTCTGCACTTCTTGCTATCTTTAACGGATTTTTATGAATAGGCATAATAACTAAAAATAAGAAATGACTAAATTACTATTGATTCTCGGGCTTTTAGTGGGAATATTCCTTCCGGGGGAAAGTCTTGCCCAAGAGAATAAGTCTAATTTTGTGCATGTATCTTTGGTAGACAGGATGCAGCAGGACTCAAAAACGGAATGTATATCGGACAGTGTGCTGTCTTTTGGTGGTGGAGATATCATTCAGGGAGAAGACGGGCGTTATCATTTGTTTGTCAGCGGCTGGGTAGCCGATTCAGCCCGTCAAGATAAATTGATGCCGGATTCAATGATCTATCAGGCTATTTCAGAAAAACCTCAGGGCCCTTATAAAATGTTGCGCTCCATTGGTGCCGGGTGTCATCCGGAAGTATTCAAGCTGGCAGATAACAGTTATATGATTTCTGTTCAGGGTGGCTATTACAGTGCCAAGTCACTGGAAGGACTTTGGACATTTCATACCTTTGGTTTTGATAGCCGGAACCGTCCGGCTGTGAAGACTACTTCTCACTGGAGCCTTGCCAGACGGAAGGATAATTCATTTTTGATGGTCAGTCAGGAAGGAGGAGTCTGGGTAAGCCAGTCTGGAGTCTCTACTTATAATGGAGTGACAGACGAAGGTGTGTTTCCGCTGGTGGCAACAGATTATGATGACTGGGTCGTATGGCGGGACAATGTCCAGTATCATTTGTTGCTGGGAAACCATGAGAATTCTCAATGTTACTACATGCGTTCGCTTGATGGTTTGCACTGGGTGATTGAATCGAAGCTGGATTATTCGCAGGTAATGAAGATGGGTGCAGACAGTCTGGGCCTGGAAAAAGTTGTATACGGCTGTCCCAGTGTCCTGCAGAATGAAGAAGGAAAAGCGATTCAACTGAATCTGGAAGTAACCCAGGTACGGAAAGATGGAAAGATGCATTCAAGAAATGTCAGTTTCTCTCTGGAGCCGGATCTGGATGTAAGGCTGATAAACAAAAAGCCGATCACGGATGCCGTTCAGAAACTGGAGATCCTGGTAAAGGGAAATGACCGCTTTAATCCGTTGACGGATTTGGATTTGCCTACCTTGCGTGCCGGCTCACCCTTGGAAGTGAACCGTGGAGGCGGAGGTATTGTGGTGGAAAGCAAGCCTCAGGGCAAAGATCTGCTGTTGACCTTTTATGCTGATTTCTACGATTTCCCGCATGGTGAGTTTGCCGTGAAACTGGCAGGAAAGAAGCAGGACGGGACAAAGGTGGCCGGTTATATGCGTTTGCCTCAGTTAAAGGATAATCCGCTGATGTCTGTACGTAAACCGATCTTTGCGAATTTTCTCAATAAGAAGCGTATTAAGATGACCGTTGAGAATCTGGGCGATGTATCTTCCCGCAGAATGAATATATATTTGAAATATAAGGAGAATGGAAAATACAAAGTGTTGTTTAAAGACAAGCTTCCTCCTCTTCGTCCTTTTGAAGTATATAATTTCACTGTAGATGTCAAATGGGTCTTGAATGACCGGTGCCGTTATGAGTTTGTTGTGGTTGTAGACGACAAGGATTATGAATCGGAATATCATTTTGTGAAATAAGTAAAGAAAAAGCCCTTTCAGATTACGTTGCAGTAGCAAACATCTGAAAGGGCTTTTTCCTTTACCGTTCTGCTATTTATCGGATATCCTGATACAGATATCGCTTGATACTTTTCTTCGCTGTCTTCTCGAACTCTTCCGGATAGAGCTTGATACGGGTAATTTGTGCATAGGCCGGCAGCTGACTGTTCAGTTCTATGCGGTTGTTTTCAATCGCTTCTTCCAGCTGGTGTGCATTCATGTTCTGCTGGAAGGCTTCTTCATTGTCCGGATATACCAATGCAATCAGTTTGTTGTTTTGCAAGATTACCAGTGATTCATTGACAAACGGCATGTTGTTTAACCGCGCTTCAATTTCTTCCGGATAAATGTTCTGTCCTGAAGCTGTCAGCAGCATATTCTTGCAACGTCCCTTGATATAGATATTGCCTTGTTCGTCTTTGATCGCCATATCACCGGTGTGCAGCCATCCTTCTTTGTCGATGGTTTCTTCTGTCGCCTTTTCATTCTTATAGTATCCCAGCATGGTGTTCATACCCCGGCATACCAGTTCGCCGGGAATACGTGTCGGATCGTCTGACAAAACACGTGTTTCCATGTTGGCTACGGTTTTTCCACAGGATGTATATTGGATTTCGTCCCATCTGCTGTGGCAGATAAGAGGAGCACATTCTGTCATACCATATGCTATGGTGTAGGGGAAATTGATTTTACGGAGGAATGCCTCTACTTCTGCATTGAATGGAGCTCCGCCTACGACGATTTCAATGAAGTTTCCTCCGAACACTTCCATGGCCTGCTGACGGATGTTTTCTTTGATCTTATCGCTGATGATGGGAAGGTTGAGTAATAACTTTCCTAATTTGTTGTCTACCTTCGGCAATATGTTCTTCTTGAAGATTTTTTCTACAATCAGAGGAACGCATGCGATGATGCGGGGACGTATTTCCGTAAACGATTCTGCAATGATTTTAGGAGAAGGCATACGGGTGAGGAACCATAAATGTGCTCCGGCGGTAATGCCGTAAAGGAAGTCGAACACCAGTCCGAATATATGTCCCAGCGGGAGCATGGAAACAATGCGGTCGCCGGCTTTCAGCCCTACCTTATTATCAATGTGAACCACGTTGGAAAGGATGCTGCGATAGGGGAGCATTACTCCCTTGGAATAGCCTGTTGTACCTGAAGTATAATTAATGACTGCCAGCTCTTCCGGTGATTCACGCCGGTAAGATACTTGTTCTGCACGGAATCTGCAGGGATATTTTTTTCCGAATTCTTCGTTCAGGTGTTCTCGTGCATAGGATAATTGTTTGGACCGGGATACAACCAGATCAAAATTCTTCAGTTCGATGATACCTTCCAGATGAGGCATGGCTGCTTCGTTGAAGTTTTCCCACACCTGGTCACCGACAAAGAGCATTCGTGCTTCAGAATGGTTTACGATGTTATGGACATTGTCTGCCTTGAATTCGTGGAGAATAGGAACGGCAACGGCTCCGTAGGTGATGACACCCAGGAAGGTGGCTCCCCAGTTGGCGCTGTTGCGGCCGCAAAGTGCTATTTTATCCCCTGGTTGGATTCCTGCATGTTGGAACAGGATATGCATTTTTTCTATTTTCCGTGCTACGTCTTTATATTGTAAGGTAGCTCCCTTGTAGTCTGTCAGAGCGCTTCGATCCCAGTTCTTCCGGATACTTTGCTCAATAAGTTGTATAAAACTGTCTTGTATTTCCATTGGTTTTGCACACAATTCGTGTTAATGTGCGCAAAATTAATAAAAAAACAGATACAGAAGCGGAATTGGATAGAAGAATTGAATATTATCAGTTGTCAATTGTTGAATTTTAAGTAGCTTTGCAATGTTATTAAATAAGGTAATATATGTTGATATACAATACAACTTATCATGTTACGACAGCTGATGCACGTAATTTTGTCATCTGGCTGAATGAGTGTTATATACCGGAAATCGAACAGTCCGGAGAGTTGAAAAATCCACGGATCTTACATATTCTGAGCCATAAAGAAGATGACAGTGAGTGCTTTTCTTTACAGTGGGAAGTAGAAGACAGTGCGGCATTGCATCGCTGGCATACTCGTCAGGGCGCCAGACTGAATGAAGAAATGCTGAAGATATTTAAAGATAAAGTGATAGGCTTTCCAACATTGATGGAGGTAATCAAGTGATACAGCCGGTAAAGGAGAAGATTATTTTGGGGATTGACCCGGGAACCAATATTATGGGATATGGGGTCCTGAAGGTTACGGGTACACGTCCGCAAGTTATGACTTTAGGCGTAATTGATCTGCGCAAGTGTAGTGATCCTTATTTGAAACTGAAACATATTTACGAACGTGTACAGGGGGTCATCACATCGTTTTTACCGGATGAACTAGCTATTGAGGCCCCGTTTTTCGGGAAAAATGTACAGTCCATGTTAAAATTGGGGCGTGCGCAGGGAGTAGCCATCGTAGCAGCTTTGTGTCGGGATATTCCCGTTACCGAATATGCACCTTTGAAGATCAAAATGGCAATTACCGGTAACGGGCAAGCCAGCAAGGAGCAGGTTGCAGATATGCTGAAGCGTATGTTGCACATCCCGGCCTCTGAAATGGGGCCTTTTATGGATGCGACTGATGCTCTTGCCGCTGCTTATTGTCATTATTTGCAGATGGGACGTCCCGAACTGCCGAAAGCTTATTCCAGTTGGAAAGATTATATAGCCAAAAATCCAGATAAGGTTAAGAAATAAAGGAAGACTATGAAAGTAAAGCATTTGATCGTGTTGTCAATGCTTGCTGCAATGGGATGTAATTCCGCGCATGAGAAGACATACACGTCGTTTGATGATTATCCGGTATACGAAGGTGAATGGGAAGAAATGAATTATTCACCGGAAGCAACCCGGTTTTCTTTATGGGCTCCTACAGCTACTGAAGTAAAAGTTCTGCTGTATGAAGCCGGGAAGGGTGGATCTGCTTATCGTATGGTCTCAATGGAAGCCGGTGAAAAAGGCATGTGGTCGGTAACGGTCGAAGGAGATCTGAAAGGTAAATTCTATGCGTTTAATGTTCGTGTGGGGGAGGACTGGCAGGGCGATACTCCAGGATTAATGGCGAAGGCTGTCGGGGTGAACGGAGATCGCGCTGCGGTAGTTGATATGCGTTCAACTGATCCTGAAGGATGGTTGCAGGATAAAAGGCCGTCTCTGAAAAGCTTTGCAGATATGGTGGTTTATGAAATGCACCATCGTGATTTTTCGGTTGATACTGTTTCCGGTATACAGAATCGTGGCAAGTTCCTGGCGCTGACAGAAGGGGGTACACATACTTTTCAGGGCGAGAAAACCGGAATAGACCATTTGCAGGAATTGGGAGTTACGCATGTGCAGTTGATGCCTTCCTTTGACTTTTCTTCTGTTGATGAAACCAGATTGGATGTTCCTCAGTATAATTGGGGATATGATCCGAAAAACTATAATGTACCTGAAGGGTCTTATTCGACAGATCCTTATACTCCCGAAACGCGAATCCGCGAATTCAAGGAAATGGTGATGGCTCTTCATCAGGCAGGAATTCGGGTTATTATGGATGTGGTTTATAATCATACCTCAACGATTGAAGGGAGTATTTTTGACCGTACGGTACCCGGATATTTTTATCGCTTGAACCAGGAGGGTAAACCTGCTAATGGTTCGGGATGTGGAAACGAGACAGCCAGTGAACGGGCCATGATGCGCCGGTTCATTGTCGAGTCGGTCTGTTACTGGGTGCGGGAGTATCATGTAGACGGTTTTCGTTTTGATTTGATGGGCTTGCATGATATAGAAACGATGAAGGCTGTCCGTTCAGCATTGGATGCCATTGATCCTACTATATATATAGGAGGAGAAGGATGGGCAGCTGAGCCTCCCCAGATTTCTTTGGAATTGGCAGCCATGAAGAATAACATGCGTCAACTGCCGGGCATTGCAGCATTCAGTGATGAATTCCGGGACAGTTTGCGTGGACATGGTTATGAGGGAAAAGGAACCTTTGTTTGTGGTCGTTCCGGGTATGAGGATGGTATCCGGTTCGGATTGGCAGGTGGAGTAGAACATCCGCAGTTAGTTCCTGATTCGGCCTATCAGGGACCGGCGGTATGGGCTGGCGAACCAACTCAGTTTATCAGTTATGCCAGTTGTCATGATGGGCTTTGCATAACAGACTATTTGAAAGAGACAATGCCAAAAGCTTCTTCTGAGGAATGGAAAGCCATGCTGAAACTGACAGAAACAGCTGTACTGACTTCTCAGGGAATACCTTTTCTGTTTGCCGGCGACGAGATCATGCGCGACAGAAGAGGTAACGGTAATCCTTATAATGCTTCGGATGAGATAAATGCTATTGACTGGCAGAAGAAAACACAGAATCGTGATGTCTTTGATTATGTAAGGGAACTGATAGTTATGCGCAAGGCACATCCGGCTTTCCGTATGGGACGGGCTGGGCTGGTTCGTCAGTATATGGAGTTTTTGAAGATGCCTGTCAGCAATGTCATTGCTTTTCGGCTGAAAGGAGAACCCTGCGGAGATTCATGGTCGAATATAACAGTTATTCTGAATGCACGTCTGGAAGCCGTGCGGGTAACGGTTCCGGAAGGAAAATACCGGGTTGTGTGCCGGGACAGGAAAATAGATTTAAATAATGGATTGGGACTGGTTTCGGGAGGCGATATAAGTGTAGCTCCCCGTTCAGCCCTGATTATGCATCAATAAAAGAAAGTTATGCAATATACGATATCTGTTGAGAATGGAGTTGCTCGTCATCCCATGTATCGGATGAAAGAACCGTTGAATCTGCGTTTTGCTGCAGGTGAACATATAGCAGTTGTCGGAGCTAACGGAGCAGGAAAAAGTTTATTAATTGATACGCTCACGGGACGTTATCCATTGCTGATGAATGAAGTAAAGTATGATTTCTCCCCATCTTCCTCTCCTTTGGCATCTGATAATATCAAATGTATCACTTTTCGTGATTCTTATGGCGATGCGGACGGGAATTATTATTACCAGCAGCGGTGGAATGCACATGACCTGGATGATACTCCTTTGGTACGTGATCTTTTGCCTGCTGCGAAGAATGAAGTTCTGCGTCAGGCATTGTATGATTTGTTTCATATAGGACCGATGCTGGACAAGCATATCATTCTGCTTTCCAGCGGCGAGCTTCGGAAGTTTCAGTTGACGAAAACCTTATTGAGTGATCCTCGGGTACTGATCATGGACAATCCTTTTATCGGACTGGATGTTCAGACACGGGAACAACTGCACCAGTTGCTGAAAGAACTGACGGAACGTACTTCTCTTCAGGTGATTCTGGTTCTGTCGAAAACCGATGATATACCTTCCTTTATTACACATGTCGTGCCGGTGGCAGATCGTGTCTGTGGAGACAAGATAACATTGCAGGAGTATCTGAGTCAGATAGAGAAGATTCCTGCCCATGTACTGTCGGAAGAAAAGCGGAAGAAGATACTGGAACTTCCTTACGCTGAAGGGCTTTATCATGCAGATCGGGTGGTGGAACTGGATAAGGTAAGTATCCGATATGGAGAACGTACCATTCTGAAAGAGTTGGACTGGACGGTGAAATGCGGTGAGAAGTGGGCTTTAAGCGGTGAAAACGGTGCAGGGAAATCTACGTTGCTGAGTCTGGTGTGTGCTGATAATCCACAAAGTTATGCCTGTGCCATATCCTTGTTTGGCCGTAAACGGGGAAGCGGTGAAAGTATTTGGGAAATTAAAAAACATATCGGTTATGTCAGTCCTGAAATGCACCGGGCTTATTCGAAGAACCTGCCGGCTATTGATATTGTGGCCAGTGGATTATATGATTCAATAGGGCTTTACCGGAAACCTCGTGAATGCGACCGGGAAATTTGCGAGATGTGGATGGATGTATTTGGTATAGCGGATTTGAAAGACCGTAGTTTTCTGCAATTGTCGAGTGGAGAACAGCGTCTGGTTCTGTTGGCTCGTGCTTTTGTGAAGGATCCGGAGCTGTTGGTGCTTGATGAGCCTCTTCACGGACTTGACATGCGGAACCGTCGCCTGGCCAAGGATGTGATTGAAACATTTTGTGAGCGTGAGGTCAAGACGTTGATTATGGTAACCCATTACCAGGAAGAATTGCCGTCGGTCATTGACCATCAGCTTTATCTGACCCGTAACCGGTAAAGTGGCTATGGAATCATGAGTACCTGCCTGATTATTGAGGTGTGAAGTAAGAATAAGGAGGCATATCAGCACCTGTGCAAAGGCTGATATGTCTCTTT
>NZ_EQ973632.1:140089-144107 GCF_000157915.1 Phocaeicola coprophilus DSM 18228 = JCM 13818
AATAGGAGATAAACACCTATGATTAATGTTTACCTCCTACTCGATTGTCTTTTAAGATGATTAAGCTTAAGATTTATTTATAAAGGGAGTGTATCCTGCATTCGCCGTAGAGCTTCATTATAGTCTGAAATCAATTCTTTCATGACTTCGTCTACAGGTTGCAACCGTTTGATCAGTGAAGCTATTTGTCCGATTTCCAGTTCGCCATCAAAGATATCCCCTTCGAAAATTCCTTTCTTTGCGCGTCCTCTTCCCAAAATATTCCGTAATTCATCAATTGAGGCTCCTCTTTGTTCTGCTTCTTCAATCTGATGATAGAAATCGTTTTTAACCAGTCGGGTAGGAGCAAGCTGTTTTAAAGTCAGGATGGTATCTCCTTCATTCAGACGCAGACATCGGTCCTTGAAAGTAAAGTGAGCTGAACTTTCTTCGGTGAGAGCAAAACGGGTTCCTATTTGTACTCCATCTGCGCCTAAGGCCCTTGCTGCAAGGATTCCTTCTCCGGTGGCGATGCCACCTGCAGCAATCAACGGAACGGTACACATTTTCCGGATGGCAGGAATCAAACACATGGTTGTTGTTTCTTCACGTCCATTGTGACCGCCGGCTTCGAATCCTTCAGCTACAATGGCATCCACTCCGACTTCTTCACATTTCATGGCGAAGCGTAGTGAGGAAACAACATGAACGACTTTCATTCCATGTTCGTGCAGAAAGTCTGTCCATGTTTTCGGACTTCCGGCAGAAGTAAATACGATTTTTACATTCTCTTCTACAAGAATCTGCATGATCGATTCTATTTCAGGATACATCAGTGGAACATTCACACCAAAAGGCTTGTCGGTAGCCTGCCGGCATTTGTGCAGATGCTCACGCAGGGTGTCAGGATGCATGGAACCCGCTCCCAGCAATCCCAGTCCTCCGGCGTTACTTACGGCAGATGCCAGTCGCCAGCCGCTGCACCAGGCCATTCCGCCTTGAATAATCGGATATTGAATACCGAAAAGATGACATATTTTGTTCATACGCATTTAAATATCTGGTTAAGCATGTCTTTTGGCGAATATCGGAAAAAAGCGTAACTTTGCCAACGGTTTTATTGCATTTTGTAGATCTTAAAAAATTATTTTCGTGTTATTCTTACAATTGCTTGTGGTCCTGGTGGCCATTATTATTGGTGCCCGTTTGGGAGGCATTGGTTTGGGTGTGATGGGAGGCGTAGGCCTGGCCATCCTCAGTTTTGTGTTTGGTCTGCAACCGACGGCGCCGCCTATTGATGTCATGCTGATGATTGCAGCCGTGATTGCAGCAGCTTCATGTATGCAGGCTGCGGGTGGTCTGGAATATATGGTTAAAGTAGCCGAACATATTCTTCGGCGTAATCCGGCTAAAGTAACTATTCTCAGTCCGATCGTTACTTATCTGTTTACATTTATTGCAGGAACGGGTCACATAGCCTATTCGGTACTTCCTGTGATTGCGGAAGTTGCCCGTGAAACAAAGATTCGTCCTGAACGTCCTTTGGGCATTGCGGTCATTGCATCGCAACAGGCAATTACAGCCAGTCCGATTTCGGCCGCTACGGTAGCTTTGCTGGGCTTGCTGGCAGGCTTTGACATTTCGTTGTTTGATATATTGAAGGTTACGGTTCCTGCTACATTGATCGGTGTGCTGGTAGGCGCTTTCTGTTCGATGAAGGTCGGTAAGGAACTGGAGGATGATCCCGAATATCAGCGCCGGTTGAAGGAAGGAATGATTGAGGAAGTGACACAGGAAAGTACTCGTATCGAGAATCTTTCTAAAGCACGGATTTCCGTGCTGATCTTTCTTTTCGCTACATTTTTAATAGTGTTGTTTGGTTCCATCGATTCGCTTCGTCCCAGTTTTGAAGTAAACGGACAAGTAACCATGCTCAATATGCCTTCTATTATTGAAATTATCATGCTTAGTACGGCAGCTGTTATTCTTTTGGTATGCCGCATTGATGGAATCAAGGCTGTACAAGGAAATATATTCCCGGCAGGTATGCAGGCGGTGATTGCTATATTTGGTATTGCCTGGATGGGAGATACATTTATTGCCGGTAACCTGGAGCAGCTGAAAGGCTCGATAGAACAAGTCGTTCAAAGCATGCCCTGGCTGTTTGGTGTGGCTCTGTTTGTGATGTCCATTTTGTTGTATAGCCAGGCTGCGACCATTCGCGCGGTGGTTCCTCTGGGTATTGCCTTAGGTATTTCGCCGTTATTGCTTATAGCTTTGTTTCCTGCGGTAAATGGTTATTTCTTTATTCCTAACTATCCGACAGTCGTTGCAGCCATCAACTTTGACCGGACAGGAACAACACGGATTGGTAAATATATTCTGAACCATTCTTTTATGATGCCCGGACTGGTGTCAACCATTGTAGCAATCCTGGTAGGCCTGCTGTTGATTCAGGTTTTGTTCTGATTCTTCCGGTCATTCATTTCGAAGAAAGTATAAGGTCCCGTTTTCAGTTCTACCTTGTATGGAGCTGAGAACGGGACTTTTTTATCTTGTTTTGGGGATAAAGACAGAGAAATTTGCCTTTCGGAGGACAGGCAATAAATATTAATCGTACTTTTGCGGGCAGAAAACTTAAACTGTAGACACATGGAACCGATACAAAAAATTAATAAAGTAGAAGTCCGTAACCTGCAGATGGACGACTATGCCCAGCTGGCTCAGTCGTTTACCCGCGTGTATGCGGACAAGGATGTGTTCTGGACCAGAGAACAAATCAAGACGTTGATCACTATTTTCCCTGAAGGACAGATTGTAACTGTTGTCGATGACAAGATTGTCGGTTGTGCACTTTCCATTATCGTAGATTACGATATGGTAAAGGGAGATCACACCTACGCCAAAGTAACCGGCAATGAAACCTTTAATACGCACAACCCTAAGGGAAACATCCTGTATGGCATAGAAGTATTTATCCATCCCGATTACCGGGGACTGCGTCTGGCACGCCGTATGTACGAATATCGCAAGGAACTTTGTGAGAAGTTGAATCTGAAGGCGATCATGTTTGGCGGGCGTATTCCGAATTATTATAAATATGCCGATACGATGCGCCCCAAGGAATATATCGAAAAGGTACGTTCCCGTGAAATCTATGATCCGGTTCTGACTTTCCAACTCTCCAATGATTTCCACGTACGCCGTGTGATGCGCAATTATTTGCCTAATGATGAGGAGTCCAAGCATTGTGCAACACTGCTTCAGTGGGATAACATCTATTATCAGCCGCCTACAGATTCGTATGTAGACAAGAAGACAACCGTGCGTGTGGGACTTGTCCAGTGGCAGATGCGTTCCTATCAGACTCTTGATGACGTGTTCGAACAGGTAGAGTTCTTTATTGATGCGGTGTCCGGTTATAAGAGCGATTTTGTGCTTTTCCCCGAATATTTCAATGCGCCGCTGATGGCGAAGTTCAATCACATGGGGGAGGCTCAGTCCATTCGTGCCTTGGCTCAGTACACCGAAGAAATTCGCGATCGTTTTATCAATCTGGCAATCAAGCATAACATTAATATCATTACCGGCAGTATGCCGTATGTAAAGGCAGAAGACAATGGCTTGTATAATGTCGGTTTCCTGTGCCGTCGTGACGGATCCTATGAAATGTATGAAAAAGTACATGTCACTCCGGACGAAGTGAAGAGCTGGGGATTGAGCGGAGGACGCATGGTGAAGACTTTCGATACGGATTGCGCCAAGATTGGTGTTCTGATCTGTTACGATGTGGAATTCCCGGAACTGTCCCGTCTGATGGCTGATCAGGGTATGCAGATTCTGTTTGTTCCGTTCCTTACCGATACACAGAACGGCTATTCCCGGGTACGTGTCTGCGCTCAGGCCCGTGCAATCGAAAACGAATGCTTTGTAGTCATTGCCGGAAGTGTCGGAAACTTGCCTCGCGTGCATAATATGGATATCCAATATGCTCAGTCCGGTGTGTTTACTCCTTGCGATTTGGTTTCCCGACTGACGG
>NZ_EQ973632.1:144248-167687 GCF_000157915.1 Phocaeicola coprophilus DSM 18228 = JCM 13818
ACTGACGGAAAACGTGCTGAAGCCACGCCTAATACGGAAATGATTCTTGTATCAGATGTGGATCTTGATTTGCTGAATGAACTGCATACGTATGGAAGCGTGCGCAATTTGCGCGACCGTCGCAACGACTTGTATGAATTGAAGATGAAAAAATAGTATCAGGTTGTCAGTTATAAGAATCCCCTTGTTCCGGTTTTGTTGCTGAAGCTGTATCTCCGAATTCGATTTACAGGATTCTGGAAATACAGTTTGAGAACAGGAACAAGGGGATTTTGCGTTGCGGGCAATGTATAATAGTTGCGCTCGCCCGGTCTTTAATAGAGATTCTCGTTCCAGTCAAACAACCATTCCGCATCTTTCAGACGGGGATGATGTTTGTCTTTTTCCGAGAGAATGACCTTGTCTGCGGGAATCTGCCAGTCAATACCCAGATCGGGATCATCCCATGCAATGGCACCTTCGCTTTGAGGTGCATAGAAGTTGTCGCATTTATACTGGAAGACCACCTCGTCTGTCAGTACGCTGAAACCGTGGGCAAATCCGCGTGGAACGAAGAATTGACGGTGATTTTCTCCCGTGAGTTCCACTTTCACGTATTGTCCGAAAGTAGGAGATCCGCGACGTATATCAACAGCTACATCAAGTACGGCGCCCTGAATGACACGAACCAGCTTGCTTTGTGTGAAAGGTGGCTTCTGGAAATGAAGTCCGCGCACTACTCCGTAAGACGATTTGCTTTCATTGTCCTGTACGAAATGGATTTCGCGTACCTCTTCATTAAAAGTGCGCTGGGAAAAAGATTCAAAAAAGTATCCGCGGTCATCTCTGAAGATTCTGGGCTCCAGGATAAGAGGGCCTTCGATAGAGGTTTTGATAATATTCATTCTGTTAATCCAGATTAGGTTTGTCTGTATGTTTTAGTTCATCAATCACTTTCAGCAGGTATTGTCCATACTGGTTTTTCAGCATAGGCTGAGCCAGCTCGCGCATTTTTTCTGCGGTAATCCATCCTTTCCGGTAGGCGATTCCCTCCAGACAGGCCACTTTCAGTCCCTGCCGTTTCTCGATCACTTCGATATAAGTGGATGCTTTGGCCAGTGAGTCGTGCGTACCCGTATCCAGCCAGGCAAAGCCGCGTCCCAGTGTCTGTACCTTCAGTTCGCCGTCGGCCAGGAAACGCTGGTTGACCGAAGTGATTTCCAGTTCGCCGCGTGCCGAAGGTTTGATACTTTTGGCTACTTCCACGACCTTGTTCGGATAGAAATACAGTCCGGTTACCGCATAGTTTGATTTGGGGTGCTGCGGCTTTTCTTCGATGGACAGGCAGTTGCCGTCCTTGTCAAATTCAGCTACGCCGTAGCGTTCCGGGTCACTTACCCAGTAGCCGAATACCGTTGCTTTCTGTTCTTCTTCAGCCATGCGGACAGCTTCGCGCAGCATGACGGTGAAGCTGTTGCCGTGGAAGATGTTGTCGCCCAGAACCAGACAGGCTGCATCGTTGCCGATGAACTGTTCTCCGATGAGGAAAGCCTGTGCCAGTCCGTCAGGAGAGGGCTGTTCTGCATATTCAAAGCGTACGCCGAAGTCACTGCCGTCGCCCAGCAGCCGGCGGAATCCCGGCAGGTCGTGCGGGGTAGATATGATAAGTATCTCGCGGATACCGGCCAGCATCAGCACCGATATCGGATAATAAATCATGGGCTTGTCGAAGATGGGGAGTAATTGCTTGGAAACTCCTTTGGTGATGGGGTAAAGGCGTGTGCCTGAACCTCCGGCTAAAACAATACCTTTCATTGTCGTTCAGAATAAAAATGATTTATGTATACAAAGAAAGAAAGTTTTTTGTAAAGAGGCAAAGTTTTCTGCCGGAAACTCAGGGTTTGACGAAATTTCCTTATTTTTGTCCGGAGAATAAAAAAATGACTGAATGGACAAGAAACACTTTTTGGTTGCGGCAATGTGTCTGATGGCTCTTGCCGGATGTACACAGAAAACCGAACTCCCCGAGAATCCGAAGGATCAGGAGGAATACCGGGATGCACAGGGAAACAGCTGGATTTACAATGCCATGCTGATGCGTTGGGCTTTGATGCCTTCTCTGGCCAATGGCCTGACCACGACTCATTACTATTATCCCAAGTCCGGTTCGTGGACCGATGCAAACGGAACTCGTGTTCATGCTCCTGAGGGCGTCAAGGTACGCACGTCGGCAGCTTCGGGTGCGAAATCCAGCGGAAAGGTGTTCGGCACAACGCATCGTTCGGGCAGTGTGCATGCATAAGGAAAGGAGTATGTATGGAGAGAGTACCTGTTGTACCCCGTTCCGGCTATCGGGAGAAAATTGAAGCTTTGGGATTTGATTTCCATGGCGATTACTGGCGCGAGGAAGCATGTTATCATTTTACGGCCCGTGAGATAGAGCAGCTGGAAACGGCTACTGCTGAGGCTTACCGGATGTATTGTGAGGCTGCTGCTTATCTGATAGAAGAAAAGCCGGAGTGGATGGAACGTGCGCTCGGACTGCCTCGTGAAGTATGCGAGCGGATCCGTGATTCCTGGGATGCCGATGAACTCAGTCTTTATGGCCGTTTTGATTTTCTGCTCGACCGGAACGGAATTCCGAAGATTCTGGAGTTTAATGCCGATACACCGACTTCCTTGCTGGAAGCATCCGTGATCCAGTGGCAGTGGAAGGAAGATGTCTGTCCGCAGTATGACCAGTACAACGGCATTCACGAAGGACTGGTGCAATCGTGGAAGGATATTTTCCCGGAAGGAGGAGCGATACATTTTGCCGGTGTGCTGGATAACTCAGAAGATACGGGCACGCTGCAATATCTGGCCAGTACGGCCATGGAAGCGGGTTTTTCGACCCGTGTACTCGATATGAATGATCTGGACCTGCAAGACGGCATTTTTCATGATCCCAGCGGAGATGTAGTGAAGCGTTGCTTTAAATTGTATCCCTGGGAATGGATGGCCGATGAAAGTCCTGCCGGATGTCTGGCTGACGTAACGTGGGTTGAACCTGTCTGGAAGCTGGTCATGTCAAATAAGGCTATTCTTTGTACCCTGTTCGAACTGTTTCCCGATTCTCCCTATGTGCTGCCTTGTTACCTGTCCCGTCCCCAGTCTGGCTTATATTGCAAGAAGCCTGTCTTTTCACGCGAAGGACATAATGTAAGTATGCTGGAGATTCACGATTGGGAAGAGCGGATCCGCTTGCCGGAGACGGAAGGGGAATACAATACAGGAGCTTATGTTTATCAGCAATATGTGGAACCGACCGTCTATCAGGGCCGTTATCCGGTGATCGGTTCCTGGATTGTGGGGGGCGAGCCGGCGGGAATCGGTATTCGCGAAAACCGTTCCGAGGTAACGGATAATCTTTCAGAATTTGTTCCCCATATCATTGTCGGCTAATATGTTTCGGGCTTTGAAAAAACGTTTCGGCGTTTTCATTAAAAGCCCGAATTCTTTTGCTTAAAACGTCCCGACGTTTTTAAAAAAGCCCGAGGCCTTTCATTTGTTCTCCGGTTTCCTGTCAGATTATTGGGCCTGTTGGATGATGATCCGTTAATCTATTTTACACAACTGTAAAGTTTCGTTACACTTGCAGACCGTGCCAGAAATTATAATCTTCCGATGATCAGCAGATTATATTTCTGGCACGGTCGTTGTTTCCTGTAAGGTAGAAAATGGACATATGATGAAAAGAAAAATAATGATTTGGACAATAGGAATGGGGCTGAGTGCGGCAGTGATGGCACAGGAACCTTTGTCACTGCATGCCTGCATGGAATATGCAGTGGCACATTCCACGAAGAAAATCATACAGGACGCTTCTTATGCCGATGCGCTGATTGAAAGAAGGGATGCAATTCTGAAGGCTTTTACTCCGACCGTTTCTGCGGGAACTTATGCTTACAGTAACTTCGGGCGTGCAGTCGATCCGGAAACAAATACTTACATCAGCAGCACTTCCTTCAACAATGGTTATTCGGTCAGTGGTAGCATTACTTTGTTTGATGGCTTTTCTGCCTTGAACAACATCCGGATTTCCAACATTGCTGTGAAGATGGGGATTTCCGAAGAACAGAAAGTTGAGGATGAAATCTGTCTGGCTGTGATGGAAGCTTACTATAATGTATTGTTCCATTCCCAGATGGTAGCTGTAATGAAATCACGGATAGAGGAAGCCCGTGAAAACGTAACTCTGGTAAGGAGAAAACTGGAGCTCGGACAGAAGGGACGTGCCGATGTGGTGCAGATGGAAGCGGATCTGGCTGACCGGGAATATCAGCTGATCAATTCCATGAACCAGCGGGAAGATGCCTTGCTTTCCCTGAAAGCTCTGATGCTCTGGCCGATGGAAGATACACTGGCTGTAGATATGTCGGCAGTAAAGGAACCGTTTACCGGAACAGATAACTGCCTGGAGTCGGTGGCGGAAATAGCCGGATTTGCCCGTGAGAATCATCCTTCAGCCCGCATTGCCAAAGGAAAGATGGAGCAGGCCCGTTATGAACTGAAAACAGCCCGCTGGCAGTTTCTTCCTTCTCTGTCACTGAGCGGGGGATGGTCGACCAGCTATTATACTTATCCCGGGCGGACGGATTATACAGCAGTTCCTTTTGCTTCCCAATTCCGGAACAACGGAGGTGAATATGTTCAGTTGAGTTTGTCGTTTCCTTTGTACGACCGGCTTTCCCGTTTCTCCAGCCTGTCTAAAAAGAAGAACGGTCTGCGGCGTATGCAGGCCGAGTATGAACAGACTTTACACGATATTGAGTCGGAAGTAACCCGGGCTGCACAGGACAGTCAGGGAGCTCTGGCTGCATTCTTTCAGGCAGAGAAACGCTCGATGGTACAGGAAGAGGCCTATCGCCTGAATGAGAAAAAGCTGATGCAGGGACTGATTTCTCCGATAGAATTCCGGACAGTCCTGAATGATTATCTGAATGCACAGGCAGAACTGCTGAATGCCCGTTTCCAGTATCTGCTGAAAAGCAGCGTAGTCAAGTATTATCAGGGAATCAGTTATTTGAATCAATAAAACACAGATACTTATGGATCGGAAAATAGAATCAAAAAAAGGAATAGCACAATTGTTCAGTAAAAAGAAACTTCCTTACTGGCTGGGGGGACTGGTGGTTGTCTTCGTAGCTTATCTCCTGTTGCGGAGCGACTTGCGTACCTTTCGGGTCAATGCTGATACGCTTACGGTCAGTGAAGTGATTTCGGGTGAGTTCAACGATTATATCCGGGTGAGCGGGCAGGTACAGCCGATGACGACCATTCAGGTCAGTCCGCTGGAGTCGGGAGTCGTACATGAGATTTTTCTGGAAGAAGGAGCGCAGGTTAAAGCTGGCGATAAGATCCTGGAGCTGAAGAACGAAAATCTGGATATGCAGATTCTGAACTCAGAAGCAGATCTGGCCGAGAAGGAAAACCTGTTGCGGAATACGCTGATTTCCATGGAGCAGGAAAAACTGAGTGTACATCAGGAAATGTTGCAGCTGGAAACAGATGTCAAGCGGAACCGCCGGGCCTATGAAGCCCAGAAGCAGCTTTATCAGGAAGAGCTGATTGCCAGGGAAGAATATCTGCGGGCAGAAGAGGACTATGATCTGGCGAAAAGCCGGCTGGAACTGGTGAAGAACCGGGCCGTTCAGGACAGTCTGTACCGGAATATTCAGGTGAAGCAGATGCAGGAAAGTCTGAGTAACATGCGGGTGAACATGCAGATGATCCGCCGTCGCAAGGAACATCTGATTCTTACGGCACCCATAGACGGCGAGCTGGGACTGCTGGATGTCGTTCTGGGGCAGTCCGTTTCTTCCGGCATGAAGATCGGACAGATCAATAACCTGAGTAGTTATAAAATCGAGGCTCAGATTGATGAACATTACATCGACCGGGTAATGCCCGGATTGGAGGCTCAGTTTGAACGTCAGGATGAATCATATCAGGCTGTGATCCGGAAAGTCTATCCGGAGGTGAGAGACGGTAAATTCAAGGCCGATTTCAAATTCGACGGCACACTTCCGGAAAATATCCGTACCGGACAGACGTATAGTCTGAACTTGCAGTTAGGACAGCCGGAGGAAGCGGTAATGATTCCCCGGGGCACTTTTTATCAGAAAACCGGTGGGCGTTGGATTTATGTCGTAACCGAAGATGGCTCGAAAGCCTATAAGAGGGAAATCCGTATCGGAAGGCAAAATCCTCAGTATTACGAGGTACTGGAAGGGCTTGAGCCGGGTGAGGAGGTGATTACTTCCGGTTATGATAATTTGGGAGACAATGATTGCCTGATATTGAAACGATAAAAAAGGAATGGGAAAATGTAAAACGAATAAATGGAATGACAATTATGATTAAAGTAACAGATCTTAGTAAAATTTTCCGTACAGAAGAAATTGAAACAACAGCATTGAACGGTGTGTCCTTCGAAATCAAGGAAGGTGAATTTGTAGCCATCATGGGACCTTCCGGGTGTGGCAAGTCTACTTTGCTGAATATTCTGGGACTGCTTGACAATCCTTCGGGCGGAAGTTATGAACTGATGGGACAGGAAGTGGCTAAGTTGAAGGAACGGGACCGTACGAGATTCCGTAAAGGAAACATCGGTTTTGTGTTCCAGAGTTTTAATCTGATTGATGAACTGAACGTGTTTGAGAATGTGGAGCTTCCCCTGAAATATCTGAATATAGGAGCCGGCGAACGGAAACGGCGGGTTACGGAAATCCTGAAGCGGATGAATATCAGTCACCGTGCCCAGCATTTCCCTCAACAGCTGTCCGGTGGTCAGCAGCAGCGTGTGGCAATTGCGCGTGCCGTCGTTTCAAATCCCAAACTTGTACTGGCCGATGAACCTACCGGTAATCTTGATTCCAGAAACGGTAAGGAAGTTATGGATTTGCTGACGGAACTGAATTCGGAAGGAACGACCATTGTGATGGTAACTCACTCACAGAAGGATGCCTCGGTGGCTCAGCGTACAATCAATCTGTTTGACGGGCAGATTGTCAGTGATGTCAGAAATGAACTGTAAAAGACTTGAGTTATGAAGAAGAGAAACTGGATATTGAAAGTCTTCTCGCTGGGGGTTGGTCTGGCAATTGGCTGTGTCTTGATTGCCAAAGTATGCTTTGAATCCGCGTATGATAGCTTTTATAAAGATATAGACCGGATTTATATCATCAAGACCGGAGTTTCCAGGCAAGGAGCAGTAAATGATTTTAATCAGATTAGTGGTGGAGTTGCACCCGGATTCAAACAATATGTACCCGGTGTGGAATATGCAACCCGCACGACTTTCTTGTTTGAAAGCGATAAATACTATACGGAAGACAGGCGGCAGGTTTCCGGCAAGTTGGTTCTGGCAGATACTTCTTTTTTCCATGTATTCGACCGGAATATTCTGGAAGGAGATCCGGTTCAGGTCCTGTCGCAACCACGAATGGCGATGGTAAGCCGTTCGTTTGCCGAGAAGATGGGAGGCATTGATAAAGCTGTCGGACAAGTTCTTTATAACGAAGATGCGTCCGGCTGGAAATTTACGGTCGGTGGTATTTATGAAGATTTCCCGGAAAATGGAAGTCTGGATTACGATCTGTTGCTTTCTATGGAATCATATAATAAATGGAGCCGGGAGAATTGGTTGGGAAACGACCGCTATGTCGGTTTTGTCAAGTTGGAAGCAGGAGTTGATCCGTCTTCCCTGACGGATGCGATCCATTCAATGCAGGAAAAGAACCAGCCTTTGGAAGAACTGGAAAAAAGCGGGAGTAAGATCTGGTATTATCTGTCGGCTTTTGATAAGCTGCATACTTCCGATCCGCAGGTGCGGAATATGATTGTCATTCTTTCGATTGTTTCGTTGGTTCTGCTTCTGATTTCGTTGATGAATTATATCCTCATCACGATCTCGGAAATGGTAAGCCGGTCGAAAGAGATTGGAGTTCATAAATGTTATGGTGCAGGCCGCTGGGATATCTATAAGATGTTGTGTAAAGAAACGATGAAAGTGTTGCTGATGGCACTGGGGTTCTCCGCAGTTCTCGTTTGGGCTGCCAAACCATTGGTTGAAGATTTGCTGGGAGCGAGTCTGAGAGCTCTCTTCATTCCTGAAACCATTGGCGTATTGATCGGAGTCATATTCCTGTTGTTTCTGGTTTCTACGATTGTTCCCGGTTATTTGTATGATAAGATTCCGGTCGGTGTAGCTTTCCGGAATTACCGTGAGAACAGACGGAAATGGAAACTGGCCCTGTTGTGGGTACAGTTTGCGATCAATATCTTTCTGGTGTGCTTCATGTTTGTCATTGCTGCCCAATACGACAAGGCTTTGAACGACAGACCGGGATATACTTATGAGAATGTTCTTTATTATAATGTCCGGGGTGTGGATCAGTTACAGGCGAGCCGAAGCATTGCTGCCATTTCGTCGAATCCGGAAGTGGTTGATGTGGAACGCTGTTACGGGCTTCCTTTCGATTATTGTTCGGGAAATAATATTTATCTGCCGGGGGATGATCGGGAATTGTTTAATATTGCCGACCAATATGCCGGAACGAAAGGATTTTTCGATTTCTTTGAGATTCCGATGCTGGAAGGACGTGTACCGGAGACTATTCAGGAAGTCGCTGTAAGCCGGAAGTTCGTAGAGAAGATGAAGGAGTTTGCCGACTGGAAGGACGGTGCGATAGGTAAAGAAATTTATGTAACGGAACATTCTGATTCATCGGGGATGAACCAGGGAATTCTGACAATTACAGGAGTCTATGAAGATTACCGGATCGGATTGTTGACGCGTAATGATGAACGTCCCAGCATCCGGTTTACGGCAGATCCGGAGCTGTATGCAGATTTTATGCCTTATGTATTAATCAAGGTAAAACAGCTGACTCCTGAAGTCATATCGGAAATCCAGAAAGATGTACAGAAGGAAATTACCGGAAAAGATATAGAAATATTTTCGTACAAGCAGGTGATGCAAAGCATGTATGACGATAACCGGAAGATGAAGAATACAATTCTGATCGGCAGTCTTTTTTCTATTGTAATAGCTTTCCTGGGCCTGATCGGCTATATCCGTGATGAATCGCAACGGAGAAGTAAAGAAATTGCTATCCGTAAGATCAATGGAGCTACCTCTTCAGAAATTCTTTCTCTTTTTGTCAGTGAAATCATGAAGTGGGTACTGGCAGCAGCCATAGTGGGTGACCTGGCAGCGTATTATGTTTCCGGTTTGTGGCTGGAGCAATTCTCCGAGAAGGTGACTGTTTCGTTGTGGTATCTGCTGGCTGCCGATCTGATCGTTGCGTTGATTGTAGCCGTCACCGTGGTGATAAACAGTTTGCAGATCACCCGTGCCAATCCGGTCCTTTCGCTGAAGAGTGAATAATTTGTTTGTGTTATCTGTAAAATTTGTCTTACAATGAAAAAAGTAGTCTTGATACTATGGTTATTGGTATTGGGGAATATAGGTATGAAAGCTGAATTCAGGCATATCGTCCGGGTTGATAAAAAAGTAAGTGAATTGAAAGATACAATTGATTTATCATCTCCATTAGGTGCATTTACAGCGTCTGCCTATATGCAGGTGAAAGGAAATGATTCTGTTTGCTTTGATAAAATCTATACATTCCGTTTTTGTCCGTTGGGCAAAAGTTATCAAAACCGTAAAGTACGACCAGAAGTAAAAGAGGAAATATTGAACCGGGAAGTGAAGCAGGTCGTCTACTACAATGATTCTGTTGCAGGGGTGATTTCCACATTTGAGG
This sequence comes from Phocaeicola coprophilus DSM 18228 = JCM 13818, assembly GCF_000157915.1. Classification (GTDB taxonomy): domain Bacteria; phylum Bacteroidota; class Bacteroidia; order Bacteroidales; family Bacteroidaceae; genus Phocaeicola; species Phocaeicola coprophilus. Next base: position 154,040 of record NZ_EQ973632.1, read on the forward strand.
GCTGGGGAGATGAATATGGGTATATGCTGACCGGTTCGGTCTTTGAGAATGGCAGATGGGTAAATGCCGGAGAACAACCTGTGAAATCGATTGAGGAAGGTCAGCTCTGGTTAAAGGAAAAGTTGGCTCCTACTTTAGACCGGTATGCGAAATATACTTCTCATATCTCGCATGTATCAACAGATACGACGGCCTTTATCCGTTATATCCAGTCACATGGCCGGGAGCCGGAAGAATTCCTTTTGGAGGCCCTGAAGCAACATCGGATTGTCCTATATGGAGAACATCATTTTTATAAGCCTTCCTGGGATCTGATGAAACGGCTGATCCGAAGGCCTGAGTTTCCGGAGACCGCCGGGACTGTTTTCCTGGAGATGAAAACAGGGAATCAGGACCGTATCAATCAATTCATGAATGGAGAAAAGCTGGACAGACAATTGCTTTTGGATATTTTGGGCGGTGATTATCAGTATGGCTGGAATGATAAAGGAATGTATGAGTTCCTGATAGCTCTTTGGGAGGTTAATCAAAAATTATCTCCGGCAAAGAAAATACGGGTCATCTTTCCTGATTTTGGTCTGTCATGGCTGGATATTCAAACAGAGGATGATGTTAAACGCTGGGAAAGATATACATTTCAGGATCGGGATACCTGCATGGCTGATATGACCGAGAAGATAATTCGGGAAAATCAGAACTCACGGGGACATTTGTTTATAGTGGGCGGTAATCATGCCTGCAAACATGCCAATGGCGTTCCAAGTCTGGGTAATCTTCTGAAGCAGAAATTTTCAGACGAAGAAGTGTATGCTGTAAAACTTCATACGGTATGGGGTGATAACTCGGGCAATGTCTTTGGAAAAGTGAGGAAAGGTTTGTTTGATTTTGTCTTTCGGATGAATGGAAACAAGCCGGTGGCCTTTGCTCTGGCCGATTCTCCTTTTGGACGTGAGCCATGTGATTTTGAGCTGGAGTATCAGGGTGTTCCCATTGCCGGTACGTTTGAGGAAAATTTTGATGCTTATGTTTTTCTTCAGCCGCTGGAAATGGATAAAGTCGGATATTTTCTGGTAGAAGAAATGTACACGGACTCGTTTGTTGATGAAATAAAGCGCAGATGTAAATTGTCAGGAGATAAATATCCATATAGAGGATTACGGTTGGAAGACTTCACGAAAGAATGGAGAATTAACCAGCTTAATGGGATAAAGGATGAAAAGAGATATCCTATGTTTGAATAACTTTTTCAAGAAGCGGGCAACACAAACGAACTATATATAAATGAACAGCCTTATGGAAATATATAATAACATCAAAACCTTGGTCCGGAAATATCCGATACCGGTTATACTTAATATAATGGGTCTGGTACTGGCTTTTACAGCTTTCATCATGATTATGGCTTATGTCCGTTTTGAATGGAATTTTGACAGATGCTATCCGAAATCGGATTGTATCTTCAAAGTGGATATGCCGAAAGTTTCTTTCTTCCGTTCCATTCTTCCAACGGGCTATGCCGAGTCGATTATCCATTCTTCGGCTCATGTGAAAGCGGGCACTATGTTTTGTCCGTATGGGGGTGAGGCTTATCTGACAGTGACGGAGGCTGATGGTAACCGGGAAGGCTATAAACATAAAGTGAATCTGGTGAGTCCTGATTTTTTCGATGTCTTTGGTATCGAAGTGCTTGAAGGCTCCCGTGATGCTTTGTTGAAACCGAATCAGCTGGTGATTCCTGAAAGTCTGGCTAAAAGGATGTTCGGGGAAGAATCACCTGTCGGCAAACCGGTGCGGATGGAGTCGAAGTCGGCTTATTTTCTGCAGCTTTCCGACTGGCAGGTGGGAGCGGTTTATAAAGACGTGCCTGGCAATACCCAGTTGGATAACAATATTCTGGCTCCTATACCGGAATCTTTATTGGGATCATTCGACTGTTCCAATTTTGTCTGCTATTTACGCCTGGATGATCCGGGAAATGCTTTACTGGTAGAAGATGAGTTTAACCGAAAATTTGATTTTGTCCGCTATCCCTATCTTAGCCCAATTCATCTGACTGCGCTTCAGGATATTTACTTTAATGAAAACGAGATAGAGACTCAAGTGTTTAAATTGGGCGACCGTATGCAGAGTTATTTATTGATTCTTATTGCGGTTCTGATAGTCTTTGTGGGAATGTTCAACTTTATCAACTTTTATATATCTCTCATGCCTTTGCGGTTGCGTGGAGTCAATACGCGGAAGATTTTGGGAGCAACGGTTGGAATGCTTCGTTTGGAACAGGTGCTGGAGGTGGGCTGCTTAGTCGGGCTGACCAGTCTGGTAGCTGTCGGATTAAGTTTTCCTGCTTCCGGATGGTTTGTCGGGTTGGGTATTATCCAGGAACCGGTTTCGATGGAAAGTGACGGGTGGCTTTGTGCGGTTACTGTATGCGGGGCTTTGCTGGTAGGGATGGTAGCAGGTCTTTATCCTGCTTATTTTGTGACATCTTTCCCGACGGCTCTGTTGCTGAAAGGAAACTATGGCCTGACACCTTCTGGCCGGAGAATCAAAAGCGTTCTGCTGGTAATTCAATATGCCATTGCATGTTCATTAATGGTTTTCATAGCCTTTGTTTATTTGCAGAACCGGATGATGATGCATTCCAGTACGAAGTTTGACCAGGATCAGCTGGCGATCGTTGAACTGACAAGTGAGATGGCCGGGAAGCAGAGTTCCTGGTTGCAGGAGACACTGCGGCAGTATCCGGAGGTAGAAGATGTGGCTTTTGCAACTGAATATGTCGGTGGGCAGGATTCTTATTCTACCTGGGGAATGAAATGGAAAGGTGAGGAGGCTGAAACTTATCGGATCTGGTGCTCTCCGAATTTCTTTGATGTGATGGGAATCCGCATTATTGAAGGACGTAATTTTACCGGTGACACGGATTCAGGATATATCATCAATGCTTTTTTGCGCGATCATTATGGAGTCGGTATCGGTCCTCTCAATGACCTGGATGGAGAGATTGTCGGCATTTGTGAGGAAGTGGCATTTACTTCGGCCCGGAAGGAGAAAGTTCCGATAGTCTTCTCTGTATCATCTTCTTCTTCGCATAATTTGCCGATCGTTTACATCCGGCTGAAAAAAGGTTTTGATGCCGTAACAGCCGTGACACATATCCGGCAGACGGTTGCCAGAATGGATGCAGCTTATCCGGTGGAAGTTAAATTCTATGATCAGTTACTGAATTCTCTCTATCAGAGGGAAGTCCGGTTCGGGACCATCCTTTTATGTTTTTCCTTGCTGGCGGTTGTTCTGTCACTGGTCGGCGTGTTTGCTTTGGTAATCTTTGACATATATTACAAGCGGAAGGAAATTGCTTTGCGGAAAGTGTTTGGAGCTGAATTTACCGATATTATAGGCTTAGGTCTTAAACCTTATTTCTGGCTTGTCTGTATCGCTTTTGCGCTGGCACTTCCTTTTTCATGGTGGATGGTTTCTGACTGGTTGGGCAACTTTGCCTTCCGCATACCGGTTACGCCTGTTGTCTTTATCTTGGTTTTTATTCTGATGCAGATTCTTACGGCAGTGCTTGTGTCTGTGATGTATGCTACGATAGCCCGTGAAGTACCGCGTGACAGTCTTTCTGCTGAATAGTATATATAAGGTGGGGAAGCCGTTTGCCCTATGCTGTAATCCGATCATTCTAATTGATAGTAGAGTAATAAAGTTAGAAGGAAAAGAAACAAAAGACGATGAGGATTATCTGAAAATTCCTATTTTTGAAAGATAAAAAGAGAAACAGACCATGATGAGTAAAGGAAAGATATTGGTTGTAGATGATAATTCAGGCATTCGGGCAGCCTTGAAGATTTTATTGCCCAAATATTTTAATGCAGTGGAACTGCTTGCTTCTCCGGCGGCAATTCATGCATGTTTGCGTGATTTCCGTCCGGATGTAGTTCTGCTGGACATGAACTTTGAGACTGATACCAATACGGGAAACGAGGGATTATTCTGGCTTTCGGAAATCAAGCGGATCAGTTCACAGACCGAGGTGGTACTTTTTACTGCTTATGCGGATATTGCCTTGGCGGTGGAAGGAATGAAGCGGGGTGCTTTTGATTTTATTGTGAAGCCGTGGGACAATGAGAAACTGGTTTCCGTGTTGCAGGCTGCATGCGATAAGGTGGTTCAAAAGTCCGGGAAGACCGGAAAAACTGTTGCTAAAGAAACGGAATCTTCCGCTGTGGCGAAAATGTACTGGGGAGAAGGATCGGTTATGTCCGGAATCCGCCGTACGGTGGAAAAGATTGCTCCAACGGAAGCCAGTGTCCTGATTACCGGCGAAAACGGAACCGGAAAAGATGTGCTGGCAGCAGAAATTCACCGTTTGTCTGACCGGGGGCTGAAGCCGATGGTTTGTGTCGATGCCGGAGCGATTACTGAAACATTATTTGAAAGTGAACTGTTCGGACATGTAAAAGGTGCTTTTACTGATGCATATGCCGATCATGTGGGAAAGATGGAACAGGCGAATGGAAGCACACTCTTCTTGGATGAGATCGGAAATATTCCTTTGCACCTTCAGGCGAAACTGCTTCGGGTTCTTCAGAACCGTTCGGTAACGAAAGTAGGAGATACACATCCGGTACCGGTTGATATCCGGCTGATTTGTGCAACGAATAAGAATTTGGAGGAAATGGTGCGCAACGGAACATTTCGTGAAGACCTTTATTATCGCATCAATACCATTCGTCTTGAATTGCCGCCGTTGCGTGAGCGGCAGGATGAAATTCTTCCACTGGCGAAACTCTTCATAGCCCGTTATGCAGAGAAATATCATCGTCCGGTGACAGGAGTGACCGGTGCGGCGGAAAAACTTTTGGTTTCCAGCCGCTGGAACGGAAATATCCGGGAACTTCAGAACGGTATAGAGAAGGCGGTTATTCTGGCTGATGGGGAGTTGCTGGATGTGGAGGATTTTCATTTGTCTTCATCTCCAGCTTCCGAATCGGAGGCTTCCCAAGGCGAAGAGACTCTCGAAATGGTGGAAGAAAGAGCGATCCGGGCCGCAATGAGCCGTTTTAACGGAAACCTGACGCATGTGGCAAAGTCACTTAATGTCAGTCGTCCTACGTTGTATGCAAAACTGAAGAAGTACAATATCTGATATGAATAGTCCGACACTTATACTTATTCTTCTGGCCATCGCTGTGGTTTCGGCTATAGTTTCCAGAGCTTATTTTCTCCGGAGGATTTATCGTAAACTGAATTATATGCTGGATGCTTTGGAAGACAAGGAGACGAATTTTCATTTCAGCGAAGAGAAGTTCTGGTATCGCCGTTTTAACCGGACATTGAATCGGATTCATGTTTTGTACGACCGGGAGCGTCAGGAAATAGCCGAACAGGAAAAGTATTATGGTTGGATGCTGGAGCAGGTACATACTGGAATTGTTGTGGTGGAGTTGTCTGAGAAGCGGAAAGGGCAGGTGGTTTACAGCAATTCTTCGGCCCTGAATCTGCTGGGGCTGGCTACATTGAGCCATGTTCGCCAGCTGCGGTCTGTAAGTGCAGAACTGGAAGATGCTTTCTGGAAAGTCTCTACCAACAGCGAACAGCGAAGTCTGTTTTATAACGAACAGGGAAAAATTGCAGTGTCTATTTCAGCATCAGAGGCTTTGCTTCAGGGGGAGCGGGTGAAAATTATAGCTCTGAATGATATCACGGGGGAGATGGTACACAATGAAGAACTTTCATGGAACAGGCTGATCCGGGTACTTACACATGAGATTATGAATACGGTAACTCCGATTGCTTCATTGAGTCATACTCTCTCGCAGGAAGTGGGAGATACGGACCGGTCAGACCGGATCGACTGGAAAGAACTGAAACTGGGACTGGATACCATAGCCAGTTCGTCTGACGGTTTGATTAAATTTGTCAATACGTACCGGAGTCTGACCCATGTTTCAGCACCTGTCAAGAAACCTTTTTTCGTACGTGAACTGATTGATAAGGTGGAACATCTTACGCGGGAGTCTGTTCATCAGGCTGGGGCTGTTTTTCTGTATGAGGAGAAATCCGATGACATCCTTTTGTATGCTGATGAGAATCAGTTGTCGCAGGTTTTTGTCAATCTGGTGAAAAATGCCTTGCAGGCTGGAGCAACCAAAATAAAGATTACGGCAGAAATTGATTTTGCCGAAACGATAAAGATTGCTGTTTCAAACAATGGCCGGCCGATCAGTGCGGAGAGTCAGGAAGAAATTTTCGTTCCGTTCTATACAACCAAGCAGGAAGGCACCGGTATCGGTCTGAGTCTTTCCCGGCAGATTATGCGTTTGCATAACGGTACGCTGACACTTGCACGCAGCGATCAGCGGATGACTACTTTTCTCCTGCATTTCAAATAAAATACAGATATAAAAAAGATACTCCCGGCAATCTCTATTGCCAGGAGTATCACAACACAAAAACTAAACTAGACTTAACTAAACTATTCTAATAAGGAAGTTTCACAACTTCCACTTATTATGTACAGCACAAATATAGGTGTTAAATTAATTCCTTGCAAAATAAAGTGCAAAAAAAATGAACTTTTTGCGCATTATTTTGTTTACGCTACAAACATCTTTCAAATAATATGTTCGTTAACATAAATTTGTAGCTCTTGCTTGTAGCTGTCTGAAATAGGAATGTATTCTTTTCCGAAAACAATGCGTCCTTTATCAATCATTTTGATTTTCTGTTTTTGTACGATAAAAGAACGGTGGACACGGATAAAACGGTCTGCCGGTAGCTTTTCTTCCATGGCTTTCATGCTCACCAGGGAAAGAATCGGACGCGGGTTGTCTTCGATATGGATCTTGATATAATCTTTCAGGCCTTCAATGTAAAGTATTTTGTCCAGTTCTATCTGAACCAGTTTGTAATCGCTTTTCACATAGATATAATCGTTGATAACAGCGGGTGAGGAGACCGCAGGCTGATTGTTTCCTTCTGCTTTCCGCCGTAATTCAAACCATTGGATGGCTTTATTGACTGCTTCCATGAAATCGTTATAGCTGATGGGTTTAAGCAGGTAGTGGAGTGCATTCACCTTGTAGCCGTCTAACGCATATTGGCCGAAGGCAGTCGTAAAGACGATCCGTGTACTTTCCGGAATCATGCGTGAAAATTCCAGTCCGCTTAATTCAGGCATCTGAATGTCCAGAAAAAGTAAGTCAACAGGTTGCTCGGAAAGTGCCTGCATGGCTTGAATGGCGCTTGAGTAGCGTCCGCAGAGTTCAAGGGATGGAGTTTTTCGTACGTAGCTTTCCAATAGTCCTAAAGCCAGAGGTTCATCATCTATGATAGCACAACGTAGGTTCATATTCGTTATTCTTTTTAAGTGGTTACCGTAATTGAGGAATAATATTCTTTTTGGTCTTCACTAAGGTTGCATTCCCATTTGTACCGTCCGGGGTAGAGCAGTTCCAGCCTTTTCTGCACTTGTTCCAGTCCGATGCCGGAGCCGCTTTTGTCATTCTCATTCTTGGGGTAATTGCTGTTGCGTATGACGCAATTTACCTGTCCGTCCTTTTCAGTCAGGCTGATGTGGATAAAGCTGTGATTAGTCGGAGAGATTCCATGCTTGAATGCATTTTCAATCAGTGAGATGAAAATAAGCGGTGCAATAGGAGTCTGACTGTCAGGCTTGATGTCAAAATGAGTTTCGATATCTACGTCTTCGGTCACTCGTATGCGCATCAGTTCAATGTAATTGCAAATGAATCCCACTTCCTTGCAAAGCGGAACGTATTTTTCCTGATTGTCATACAGGACATAGCGTAACAGGCGGCTGAGTTCCTGGACTGCTTGCTGGGCCTTGTCTGTATCGAAGGCAATCAAGGCATAGATGTTGTTCAGGGTATTCAGCAAAAAGTGAGGATTCAACTGGTTGCGCAGACTTTTCAGTTCAGCTTCCATCCGGCTCTTCACGGCTTCTCTTCGGGCTGCTTCCGCTTCGCTCCATCGGATACTCATGCGGATGGCTACGCTGAGTCCTACAGTAAATACCAGACTGGCAATATCACGCAGATAGAAAATGAAGACAGGTGGACTGGGGCGGAACTGTTGGGGAGGAGGGGGCATGTAAATGCCGTGCCACGCCCGCAGTAGTACTGCGAATACAAGGATCGTCAGCAGGTTCAGGAGCAGAAACTGCTTCAGGTGATTGCGAAAAAGGATACGGGGTATGTAGAGAAAATAATTGATGTAGAAGATGACAAAGAAGGATGCAGGGACAAGGGAATGATGTAGAAATGCATTCCAGTCGATGGTTCCGTTGTCACGTTGGGTGAAGAACAGCGAGAATCCAAAGAACATTCCCCAGCAGATGGTATGAATGATAAACTCGAATGGCCGGCTTGTGGTTTCGTTGACGGATTTCATGGGTATATGAGATGTTAACATGAACAAAGATAGTGATTTCTTTTAAAAAAAGGTCTGGCCGCGAGGGATAGTTTTGTAATGGAGAAGCACAAATCTACCACGATTCGCAACCGGACCAGGAAACCAAAGTTATGAAGAACAAAGTTGTTCCAGGTTTATTAAATTTATTCGTAGCGCAAAGCCTCGATCGGATCCTGGTCGGCTGCCTTCTTGGCCGGATACCATCCGAAGAACACTCCGGTCAGGGTACATACGGCAAACGAAAGCAAGACGCTCCAGGGTTGGATAAATACCGGCCAGTGAGCCACACTCTTGATAATGAAGGATGCTCCACATCCCAGTATGACGCCAATCAGACCTCCGGTGATACTGATCAGGATGGATTCGATCAGGAACTGGGACAGGATGTCTATGCCTCGTGCTCCTACTGACATTCGGAGTCCGATTTCACGGGTACGTTCAGTTACGCTCACATACATGATATTCATGATACCGATACCACCTACAATCAGTGAAATTCCTGCAATACAGGCCAGCAGGGTGGTCATCAGATCGGTTGTCGTGTTCATCATGGAGCTGAGTTCCTGTTGGGTACGGATGGTGAAATCGTCATCATCCTCTTCTTTCAGTTTGTGCTCACGTCTCAGGATAGTAGTGATCTCGTCTACGGCTTCTTCCGTCATGTCTTCAGTCAGAGCTGAGGCAAAGATACCACTCAGATAGGTCTGGGCGAGCAGACGTTTCATTACTGTTGTGTAAGGAGCCAGTACCACGTCATCCTGGTCTTGTCCCATGGAGTTGTATCCTTTGGATTTCAGGACTCCGATCACACGGAGAGGAACCTGATTGCATCGGATGATTTTTCCGATAGGATCACTGCCGTCAGGAAACAGGTTGTCTACAATTGTTTTTCCAATGACACAGACTTTACCTGCAGTCCGGATATCTTCTTCACTGAACATTTCGCCCTGTTCTACGGAGAGCTGACGGATGGTGAGATAGCCGATACTTACGCCGCTGACGGAAGAAGGATAGTTGTTGGCTCCGGAAATCAGCTGTCCGGATGCGGAGACATTCGGGCTGATGGCAGAAAGGTACATGCATTCTTCGCTCAGGGTTTCATAGTTTTCCAGCTTCAGCGTTTGCATGGATGAAGGGTCCTGCCGTACACCGCCTCGCATTTCAGCCCCGGGATGGATCATGATCATGTTTGATCCCATCTCGGAAATCTGTTTTTGAATGCTTCGCTTGGAGCCTTGTCCGATAGCCAGCATGGCAATCACTGAGGCAACACCGATGATGATACCCAGCATGGTGAGGAAAGCCCTCATCTTGTTGTTGGCCAGTGCGCGAAGCGCTATTTTGAATAGGTTTGTTCCGTTCATATCGTCTTATATATAATAAGGTGTATTAATCGTCATCGTTCTTTGGCAGTGCTGCGAGTGCTTCAGCTGCCGAAAGAATGTGATCGTTGGTTTTGTCTTCAATCACGTGTCCGTCCCGTAACCGGATATTACGACTGCTGTAAAGGGCCAGGTCTGGATTGTGTGTGACGAAGATGATGGTACGTCCTTCCGCATGCAGTTTCTGGAACAATACCAGAATTTCGAAAGAGGTACGTGTATCCAGGTTACCGGTTGCCTCATCCGCCAGAATAACGGCCGGATTGTTGACCAGTGCGCGGGCAATGGCTACACGTTGCATCTGTCCTCCTGACATCTGGTTTGACTTGTGTTCCAGGCGGTCTCCCAGGCCGACGGCCATCAGGGCATCGATAGCCCTGCGGCGACGCTCGGCTGCTGATACGGATGAATTGTACATCAGCGGAAGTTCTACATTCTCTACGGCTGTTGTTTTGGGCAGCAAGTTATAGTTCTGGAATACAAAACCAATCTTTCTGTTACGAAGAATTGCTCGTTGCGGTTTGCTCATCGTGCGTACGGATACGCCGTCGAGCAGATATTCACCACTGGTGGGAGTATCCAGACATCCCAGTGTATTCAGTAAGGTGGACTTACCGGAACCGGATGTTCCCATGATGGTGACAAACTCTCCTTCCCGGATGGAGAAAGAAACGCCACGCAAGGCATGTACCGTTTCATCTCCCACCTGGAAGTTTCGTTTGATATTTTGGAGTTCAATTACAATCTTGTTCATGGCTGTTCCTTATTTATTTTTCTTTTTGTCTCTTCCCGGAGGGCCTGGCATGAACGGATTCTGTTCACCACCATTTTCCCCGGCTGCCATTTCGGGCATTTCGCTCTTGACAATGGTTTCAGTCACAACCTGTGAGCCTTCGGCAATTCCTTCCAGAATTTCCGTGTTACTGCCGTCGCTCATACCAATCTTCACCGGATGTGCTGTAAAGCCTGTTGCATCGAGTGTCCATACTTTATGCTGTGCCTGGCAGTCCTGAATCTTAAGACCTTTGGCCAGTGTCTTTTCCGGAGTGAAGCGTAAAGCCTTGTTCGGAACTGTCAGTACGTTCTCACGGGTATCTGTATAGATGGTGACATTGGCAGTCAAACGCGGTTTCAGTTTCAGATCCGGATTGTCTGCTGTGATGACGACTTCATATGTTACAACAGTCTCGCTGCTGGTTGTGGAGCTGCTGCTTGAGGTACTGTTTGTACTTCCCAGACGAATCTGATAAACTCTGCCTTCGAATACGTCGTCAGGATAAGCATCGACGGTAAATGTAACTCTGGCACTGTCTTTCACTCCGGCAATGTCTGCTTCGTCTACATCGGCCACTACCTGCATTTTCGTCAGATCGGCTGCAATGTTAAAGAGGGTCGGGGTCTCGAATCCGGAAGCGACGGTCTGTCCTTCTTCAACGTCCCGGCTGGTTACAACTCCGTCAATCGGTGAAGTAATGGTAGCATACGACAGGTTTCTTTCAGCTTTTGCCAGTCCGGCTTTGCTTTCCTCATAGGAACTCTTCGCGCGCTGGTAGTTGTAAAGATTCTGTTCGTACTCTGTATCGCTGATCAGTTGCTTTTCGTGCAAAGTCTTGTTACGGTCATACAACTTTTTCTGGTATTCATATTCGGCCTTTGCTCCGTCGTAAGTGGCTTGTGCCGACTGTAAATCGCTGAGCAATGTCACCTTATCCATCTCAGCAATGAGCTGTCCGCGTTTGACTACTGAATTGTAGTCAACATAGATTTTGTCGATAATACCGGAAACCTGTGTTCCGACCTGTACTTCAGTTACAGGTTCAATAGTACCGGTTGCTGTAATGGAATTACTGATATTTCCTCGTTTTACTGCTGTAGTGGAGAAGTCTACTTTATTTTGAGCTTTGGGGCTTCCGAATATCCAGTATCCTCCGGCTGCGATGACGATGACAGCCAAAGACGTGATAATAGTTTTTTTCTTATTCATAATTTGGATTTTTGAAACAGACTCGTTGAATGGATTATAGTTTGATTTCCTGTCCTGCATAGAAGTTCAGCAATGTGCGATCCAGAATGGCCATATATTTAGCCTGGACACGTTCCTGCCGGGCACTTTGCAGGTTGTTTTTCTCAGTCAGCAGCTCGACGGTATTTTTCATACCCAGATTGAATTGTTCACTGACCATGTCAAAGCTGGTCTGACTGCTTTTTACTTTGCTTTCAGCCGCAGCATATTGCTGTTGCGCGTTGAGGGCATCCAGCCATAAAGTTTCAATGGTGGTGTAAAGTTCCTTTTGCTTGTTGACCAGGTCCAGTTGCGTTGTTGAGTATTGTATCTTGGCTTTCTGGACGTTTGTCTTGTTCTGACGATTGTCAAAGATAGGAATACTCAGGCTGACACCGATTGTGTTGTTCCATCCGTATTTCATCTGTTGGGCCCAGTTGTTCTGACTGGCATTGTTGGTCATGCTGGAGGTTGAGGCCGACAGACTGATACTTGGATAATATCCGGCTTTGGCCGTTGAGATTGCCAGTTTGGCATTATCAATGCTGAGCTTTCCGCTCTGGATTTCAGGACGGGTGTTCAGCGCTGTCTGATAAATGTCCTGCTGGCTGGGAAGCAACTCCATGACATGTTCATCATTGAGTTCCGGCAGTACCAGATCCATTTCTTCAGTACCATCCAGTTCCAGCAGCTGCTTCAGCTGGAGTTTGTAGTTTCTCAGGGAGCTTTCGGCTGTAACCAGTTGATATTGATCGTTGCTTACCTGTGATTCCAGCTGTGCAAGGTCAGCTTTTGATATGCTGCCTTCTTTGAATAACTCTTTGCCTCGTTCGTAAGTTGCCTGGCTTACTTCCAGTGTTCCTTTGTTGATCTCTACGGATTCATCAGCATAGAGGATCTGGATAAAGATCTTGGCAATTTCTTCCTGAAGCATGTTTTCAGTTTCTTCTACTGTCAGGTTTGCAATGTCACGGTTAGTCTTTTGCTGTTTGATGTTATTCAGTCTTTTTCCTCCGTTCCAGAGTGTCCATTGTGCATTCAGACTGTAACTGCCGTTGTAAGTGGTTTTGCTGTCACTGCTGATGATCTCGCTGCCGCTTACGGTTGCACTGTTCTCTTGATAGGGACGGTTCACGATATTGTGTCCCGTACTGAACGATAAGCTGGGAAAGAGAGCTGCCCGGGCACTTTTGATGTCGATTTCACTTTCTTCCAGCGAGAGCTTATTCTGCTGCAACTGAATGTTCTTTTCCAGAGCATAGTTGATGCAGTCGTTCAGGGTCCATTGCTTGCCTTCCTGCGCGGAAAGATGCAGGCTGGCTGCAAGAGTCGCAATTAAAAATAAACTTCGTTGTTTCATTGTTCCTTTGTTTTTATGACATTGCAAAGGTAATTCTCCTTATAGAGAAGTACAAAAGAGATGGATTTCCGGATATTTTTTCGGGATAAAGTGTTGTTTTTTCCCGATAAAGTGCTTCCTTTGTAATTATTATAAAAATAGATTATGATTAAAAAGAATATCATTAGCATTTATACCTTTTATCGTGACGGTTTTCGTGGAATGACGATTGGCCGGACACTTTGGGTTTTGATTCTGATCAAATTGTTTCTTATGTTCTTTGTCCTGAAGTTGTTTTTCTTTCCTTCTTTTCTGAAAGGGAAAGATCAGATGGAGAAACAGGAGTATGTAGGGAGTGAATTGATAGAAAGAGCTGACAGGAATTTGGAAGACTGATTGTTTAATAATTAATATTGATGTAGTATGTTGGAAAGTATCGACACTTCGATGATTGACTGGTCGCGTGCGCAGTTTGCCTTGACGGCC
>NZ_EQ973632.1:167872-171426 GCF_000157915.1 Phocaeicola coprophilus DSM 18228 = JCM 13818
ACTGGCTTTTTGTTCCATTGACTTTGGGACTGGCCGTTGTGATGGGAACGATGGAGACATTGTATGTACGTACCGGAGATGAGTTCTGGAAGCGGACGGTTCAGTTCTGGATGCGTTTGTTTGGAATTAATTTTGCAGTGGGGGTAGCCACCGGACTGATCCTGGAATTCCAGTTTGGAACGAACTGGAGTAACTATTCCTGGTTCGTCGGTGATATTTTCGGAGCTCCGCTTGCTATCGAAGGGATCGTTGCTTTCTTTATGGAAGCCACCTTTATTGCGGTCATGTTCTTTGGATGGAATAAGGTAAGCAAGCGTTTCCATCTGGCTTCTACCTGGCTGACGGGACTGGGAGCAACCTTTTCGGCATGGTGGATTCTGGTGGCCAACTCCTGGATGCAATATCCGGTTGGAATGGAATTTAATCCGGAAACGATGCGTAATGAGATGGTAGACTTCCTGGCGGTTGCTTTTTCACCGGTAGCCGTGATGAAATTTCTGCATACGGTTTTGAGCAGCTGGATTGTGGGAGCAGTCTTTGTGATCGGTGTAAGTGCATGGTTCCTGATCCGGAAACGTGAAACCCGTTTTGCGCTGGCCAGTATCAGGGTGGCTGGAGTGATCGGGCTGATTGCCGCTCTTGTAACAGCCGGAACCGGAGACAAGTCGGCTTATCAGGTGGCGCAAGTGCAGCCGATGAAACTTGCAGCGATGGAGGCTTTGTATGACGGCGGCACTCATGAACCGCTGACCGTGGTCGGAAGTCTGAAGATTCCCGAAATGCTGTCATATCTGGCTACACATGAGACTGCCGGTTATGTGCCGGGTATCAATAACATCCTGGCCGGAGGTTATGAAACTCCTGATGGAAAGACTGCTCTTTCTGCAGAAGAGAAGATAGCCTGTGGGAAAAAAGCAATTGCTGCACTGGCTGATTTCCGGAAAGCCCGTGAAGCTGGTGATGAGGCTTCTATGGCGGCTGCCCGTCAGGTGCTCGATGAAAACATGCCTTATTTCGGATACGGATACATCAAGGACCCGGCGTCTCTGGTACCTCATGTGGGGCTGATGTTCTGGTCATTCCGCGTAATGGTCGGACTGGGTGTTTATTTCATTGCTTTCTTTGCCGTGGTCTTATTCCTGGGCTGGAAAAAACAGCTGGAGCGGTTTAACTGGCTTCACTGGCTGGCAGTGTGGAGTATCCCGCTTGCCTATATTGCCAGTCAGGCAGGGTGGATTGTAGCCGAAGTCGGACGTCAGCCCTGGACAATTCAGGACATGTTGCCGGTTGGTGCCGCGATTTCCCGTCTGGAAACCGGTTCAGTACAGACCACCTTCTTTATCTTCTTAATCATGTTTACCGTTCTGCTTGTGGCTGAGATCGGCATTATGCTGAAAGCAATTAAGAAGGGTCCGGGAGCAATAGAATAAATCAAGATTAAAATAATACAGGAAAATTATGGATGCAACTTATATCTTTTTACAACAATACTGGTGGTTTCTGGTGTCTTTGCTGGGAGCCCTGTTAGTGTTTTTGTTGTTTGTTCAGGGAGGAAATTCCCTATTATTTACATTGGGACGTACGGAAGAAGAGCGCACCATGCTGGTAAACTCTACCGGACGGAAGTGGGAGTTTACCTTTACGACACTGGTTACTTTCGGAGGAGCTTTCTTTGCTTCTTTCCCATTGTTCTACAGCACCAGTTTCGGAGGTGCCTACTGGTTATGGATGATCATTCTGTTCAGCTTCGTATTGCAGGCCGTTTCTTATGAATTCCAGTCCAAGCTGGGAAATCTGCTGGGCAAGCGTACCTATCAGCGTTTTCTGGTTCTGAATGGGATTGTCGGACCTCTTCTGCTGGGAGCAGCGGTAGCGACTTTTTTCAATGGCTCGAATTTTATGGTCAGCAAAGGAAATCTGACTGACGAGATGATGCCTGTCATCAGCCAGTGGGCCAACGGCTGGCATGGGCTGGATGCTTTTGCTGATCCGTGGAATCTGGTTCTTGGTTTTGCCGTATTCTTCCTTGCCCGTCTGCTCGGTACACTTTATTTCCTGAACAATATCCGTCATGAAGATCTCAATCTCAGAAGCCGCCGGCAGCTGGTGAGTGATGCTGTTCCTTTCCTGGTATTCTTTCTGGCTTTCGTGATCCGTACTTTGTTGAAAGACGGTTTTGCCGTAGTTCCGGAAACAGGTGAAATATATATGGAACCGTTCAAGTATTTCCATAACCTGCTGGCCATGCCTTATCTGCTGGTATTGTTCCTGCTGGGAGTTGCCGGTGTTTTGTGGGGGATAGGGAAGAGCATCTTCTGCAAACAGTATGTCCGGGGTATCTGGCCGGCCGGAATCGGTACGGTATTGACAGTACTGGCTTTGCTGCTGACCGTAGGGTATAATCACACAGCCTATTATCCGTCTACGGCTGACCTGCAAAGTTCGCTGACTCTGGCAAACAGTTGCTCCAGTCAGTTCACTCTGACTACGATGGCATACGTGTCTGTTCTGGTTCCTTTCGTGTTGGCATATATCATTTATGCCTGGCGTGCCATTGACCGCAAGCCGATTACGGCAGACGAGATGAAGGAACATGACCATACATATTGATAAAGAATTTGGAAACCTGCGGGGCATGCAATATACCGAATAATGGGGATTGCATGTCCCGTATGAATTGTCTTACTTTGCATCCCGAGAAACAGATGAATAGTGTATTGAATATGTGTAGACCGAGAAGTTATAAATCGACTGATAAAATGAGCGACCTGATCTGTGAGAATTATGCCCTGTTGCAGGTGCTGAGCCGTTTCGGCGTATCACTGGGTTTCGGGGACAAGTCGGTCAGGGAGGTCTGCGAGATGAATGGAGTCGACTGCAATACTTTTTTGATTGTGGTGAACTTTCTGACAGAAGAGAACGACCGGATGCAGGATCATCTGGAGGAACTGTCGGTTCCGGCTCTGATGACTTACCTGAAGAATGCCCATCATTATTTCCTGGATTTTCAGCTGCCTGCCATCCGGAAGAAGCTGATTGAAGCGATCGACTGTTCCGGGGAGAATGAAGTTGCTTTTCTGATCATTCAGTTCTATGATGCGTATGTCAATGAGGTACGCAAGCACATGGAATATGAAAACGAAAAAGTGTTTGTCTATGTTGAGCAGCTGCTCCGGGGAGAACATCCCGAGGGATACAGCATCGGTGTCTTTGCAAGACATCATGATCAGATCAATGCCAAGCTGACTGAACTGAAAAATATTATCATCAAATATTATCCGGCCAGCGGTGACAATCAGTTGCTGAATGCGACCTTGTTCGATATATTCAGTTGTGAAGAAGATCTGGCTTCGCACAACCGGGTGGAAGATTACCTGTTTGTGCCTGCCATTATGGAGCTGGAAAAGGAGGCAAAATGAAATCGCAGGAAATCATACATATAGCTGTGGCTGAAACGTCCATGATCGTCCGTTCAGGACTGGTTGCTGTTTTGAAGCGTCTGCCGGACTTAAATGTGCAGACCGTGGAGATAACTTCGAAAGAGGGGTTGCAGC
>NZ_EQ973632.1:171716-174409 GCF_000157915.1 Phocaeicola coprophilus DSM 18228 = JCM 13818
CCTGAGATTCTGATTGTGAACCCGCAGTTTGAAGGATGGTTTGATCTGGAGGCTTTCAAACAGCAATATGCGCGGCAGGATATGAAGATCGTTTCACTGATCTGTACGGTGGTAGATGCCAATCAGTTGAAGGGTTATGACGAAAGCATCAATCTGTTTGATGACCTGGATGCGGTGGCTCACAAGATCTCGACACTGATGAATGTGAACGAAGAGGAAGATAGCGACCAGAATTCGTTAAGTCAGCGGGAAAAAGAAATTATCGGATGCGTTGTACGCGGAATGACGAACAAGGAGATTGCCGAACAGCTTTTCATTTCCGTTCATACCGTCATTACGCACCGGCGAAATATTACCCGCAAATTACAGATTCATTCTGCTGCCGGACTCACCATTTATGCCATAGTGAACAAACTGGTGGAACTGAGTGAAGTGAAAATGAATTTGTAGGATATCGGCAAAGGGAAGGCCGCTTGAGGCAGATTGAAATACCAACAAATAGGTATTGTGGAAAATCAGGGAAACCTCTACCTTTGCAGTGTTAGTCATATTGAAATTACGTAAACCACAAAAGTAAAAGAAGTTAGTTATTAGTTGAGCGCGCCCTGCGAAGTGATTTCGCGGGGCGCACGCGCATTCGGCTCCCGGAGACCGGACAGGAGAGTGTCTGAAGCCCGTAAGAGCATGTTTGGGGACCGGCCGCATGATGCCTCAGAATCGACCGCACGTTGGGACAGAATCGACCGCACGATGAGGCTGCATCGAGCGGTCGTTTGGGCTTCATCGACTGCACGCTGAAACCGCATCGTGCGGACAATGAAATTGCGTTAATTCGCGTTAATCTCTTTTCTCTTTTATTTGAAAAAACTCCCTACTTTTTCTCTTTTTCGTGAATTAAACCTACTTTTGCCATCGGAAAACTAATAACTGAGACTAATGAAAGTAGGATTATTTATTCCCTGCTATATCAATGCTGTCTATCCGCAGGTAGGAGTTGCATCGTTTAAACTTCTGAAAAGCCTGGGGGTGGATGTCGACTATCCGTTGGACCAGACTTGTTGCGGACAGCCCATGGCGAATGCGGGGTTTGAAAATGAAGCCGTTGAACTGGCGCGGCGTTTTGACCAGTTGTTTGAGAAGTATGATTATATTGTAGGACCGTCTGCCAGCTGCGTGGTTTTCGTACGTGACAATTACGGAAGACTGCTGGCTGAGGAGAAACACCGTTGTGCCAGTGAGGGCAAGGTGTATGATATCTGCGAGTTTATTCATGACGTGGTGAAGCCGACATCTCTGCAGGCTTCGTTCCCTCATAAAGTAAGTATTCAGAACAGTTGTCATGGCGTGCGGCTGATGCACCTTTCTTCGCCCAGTGAACTGAATATTCCTTATTACAACAAGCTGCGTGACTTGCTGTCGCTGGTCAAGGACATTGAGATCGTAGAGCCTGAACGCCCTGACGAATGCTGTGGCTTCGGAGGAATGTTTGCCGTGGAAGAACATGCCGTTTCCGGTCAGATGGGCCGTGATAAGGTTCAGCGTCATCTTGCGACAGGAGCCGAATATATTGTCGGAGCAGACAGCTCTTGCCTGATGCATCAGAATGGTATTATTGCGCGTGAAAACTTCCCGATCAAGACGATTCATATTGTTGAAATTTTAGCTGCCGGACTATGAGTACGAAACATTCAAAAGCTGCTGAGACCTTTTTGAAAAACCGGAGTCTGGCAGCCTGGCACGATGAGACCCTGTGGATGGTACGTGCCAAACGAGACAAGATGAGTAAGGCTGTTCCCGAATGGGAGCATCTGCGTGATATGGCCTGTGCCATTAAGATGTACAGCAACAGTCATCTGGACCAGCTTCTGGTCGAGTTTGAAAAGAATGCGAAGGCTAACGGTGCCCATGTCTATTGGGCCAAGGATGCCGAAGAATATTGTTCCATCGTGGCACGTATTCTGGAGGAGCATCAGGTGAAACACTTCATCAAGAGCAAATCCATGCTTGCTGAAGAATGCGGACTGAATGAATACCTTGAGCAGAAAGGCGTGGAAGTGGTGGAAAGTGATCTGGGAGAACGTATTCTTCAGCTGATGCATAAGAAACCGAGCCATATCGTGCTGCCGGCCATTCATGTGAAGAAGGAAGAGATCGGTGAGCTGTTCGTGAAGGAAATGGGTACGGAACCGGGCAACAACGATCAGACCTACCTGACTCATGCTGCGCGCAAAAACCTGCGCCGGAAGTTCATTGAGGCCGAAGCTGCCATGACCGGAGCCAACTTTGCCGTGGCTTCCACCGGTGAGTGTGTGGTTTGTACGAACGAGGGAAATGCTGATATGGGAACTTCCCAGCCCAAACTTCAGATCACGGCTTTCGGTATGGAAAAGATTGTTCCTGACCGGGATGCGCTGGGAGTCTTTACCCGTCTGCTGGCCCGTTCGGGTACCGGACAGCCTATTACGACTTATACTTCCCATTACCGCAAACCGCGTACGGGAGGTGAACTGCATATTATTATTGTTGACAACGGCCGGAGCCGCATTCTTGGAGATCCGGATCATGTCAAGGCTTTGAACTGTCTGCGCTGCGGTGCCTGCATGAATACCTGTCCGGTGTATCGTCGGAGCGGCGGTTATGCATATACTTATTTTATTCCGGGACCGATCGGTATCAATCTGGGTATGCTGAAG
>NZ_EQ973632.1:174591-189119 GCF_000157915.1 Phocaeicola coprophilus DSM 18228 = JCM 13818
TTTTGCAATTGAGAAGAGCTTTTCAACATTGCCTTTCTCAATTGCGTTGCAAAGGTACGATTTTTATTTTAACTTGCAAATAAAATCGATCATTTTTATTGCAGTAATTGCACATTCGTCTCCTTTGTTGCCCAATTTGCCGCCGGCACGGTCTTCTGCCTGCTGCATGGTATTGGTTGTGATCAGACCGTAAATGACTGGTACATCGCCGGTTGCATTCAACTGAGCTATGCCTTGGGTCGTTCCGGCACATACGTAATCAAAATGAGGGGTATCTCCGCGTACAACGCATCCGATAGCGATTACTGCATCGACTTTTCCGCTTTTAATCATTTGGGCAGAACCGAAAGTCAGTTCAAAGCTGCCCGGTACGGTTTGTACCAGAATGTTTTCGTCTTTTGCTCCGTGCTTTTTCAGAGTGTCAATGGCTCCTTTCATCAGAGCACCGGTGATGTTGCTGTTCCATTCGGATACAACGATTCCGAAACGCATGCCTGATGCATCGGGAACTGAATTGAAGTCGTAATCAGAAAGATTGTGATAAGCTGTTGCCATGGTGATAATAGTAATTAAATTTTAGAATCTGTGGTTTGATTATAATTACACGGATTAACAGGGAAGGATAAGAATATTCCGTGTTAATCCGTGTAACGGGCCTCTGTTTCTCCGGTTGCGGGAAGTCAGCGGCCTTCAGGCATCGGGCGTTTCTTATTTCAGTGAAGCGCGTTCGATGTATTTGTCAATGTCCATTGCCTGATATGAGTTGGCATATTTGTTCTTGACCTGCTTGTAAGCTTCTACGGCTTCAGCATTCTTGCCTTGCTTTTCAAAGATCTGTCCGGCCTGAATCAGGTAGATTGGGCTTAATGAAAGGCTGTTGGCGCGGTTGGCTGCCTTGATCAGTGTGGCGGCTGCCTTGTCCAGTTGTCCCATCTGTGCGTAGCAGTTACCGATGGTTCCCAGGATAGCCGGAGCAACGAGCTGGTCTTTGCCGTTGAACTTGTCGAGGTATTTCACGGCATCTTCATATTTGCCAAGCTGTGCATAGCAGATACCGCTGTATGCGTTTGCCAGATTTCCGGCTGCTGTTCCGCTGAATTCATCAGCGATTTTAAGGAAACCTGCATATCCCAGGCTGTCACCGTTCAGGGCCAGTTCATAGCTTTCTGCACCGAAATACTGTTCGCCTCTGAACAGGGCTTCAGATGCTTTTGCTTCTTTGGGCTCAGAGATAAAGTGTTTGTATCCCAGATAACCGCAAACTACGATAACCAGTGCCGCAACGGCTCCCAGTAAAACATTTTTGTACTTGATCAGGAATGCTTCTGAAGTGCTGAGAGCTTCATCAACATTCAATGGGTCGTGATGATGTTTTTGTTCAGTCATTTTTATATTCTTTTTTATTATTTCGTGGGTAATCCTATTTTGGACAGCAAAAGTAATTTATTTAAATGTATTAATGAAATTTGCGGGCAGGTTTTTTTCCCAATCTTGCTTTTATTGTTAATTTTGTGCTTCAAACAAGGACTTAATTATGTGGCTTAAACGCATCTCGATATTAAATTATAAGAATCTGGAGCAAGTGGATCTTGCTTTTTCACGTAAAATGAATTGCATTATCGGACGGAATGGTATGGGAAAAACCAATCTGATGGATGCGGTATATTATCTGTCGTTCTGCAAGAGTGCGACGAATCCCGTTGATTCGCAGAATATCTGTCATGACCAGGACTTTTTCGTTGTGCAGGGCTTTTATGAGACGGATGACGGAGATCCGGAGGAGGTCTACTGCGGGCTGAAACGAAGGCAGAAGAAGCAGTTCAAGAGGAATAAAAAGGAGTATACGCGTCTGTCGGATCACATTGGTCTGATTCCGCTGGTGATGGTTTCGCCAGCCGACTCTCTGCTGATTGCGGGCGGCAGTGAAGAACGCCGCCGTTTCATGGATGTGGTGATTTCGCAGTTCGACCGTGAATACCTGGACGCGCTGATCCGTTATAACAAGGCTTTGCTGCAACGAAACACTTTGCTGAAGGCTGAAGTGGAACCCGAGGAGGAGTTGATGGCTGTCTGGGAAGAGGCGATGGCTGCTTCCGGTGAGGTGGTCTATCGCAAGCGCCGGGAGTTTATTGATGAGTTCATTCCGGTGTTCCAGTCTTATTATTCTTATATTTCTCAGGGCCGCGAGCAGGTGAGCCTGGCCTACGAATCGCATGCGGCGGAAGGAAACCTGCTGGAACTGCTGGCTGCCAGCCGTCAGCGGGACCGCATCATGGGATATTCCCTGAAAGGTGTACACAAGGACGATCTGATCATGCAGCTGGGAGACTTTCCCATCAAGCGGGAAGGTTCGCAGGGACAGAACAAAACGTATCTCATTGCTCTGAAGCTGGCGCAGTTTGAATTCCTGAAGCGTACGGGAAGTCATACCACACCGATTGTCCTGCTGGATGATATTTTCGACAAGCTGGATGCTTCACGCGTGGAGCAGATCGTGAAGCTGGTGGCCGGTGACAGTTTCGGACAGATTTTCATCACGGATACCAACCGGGATCATCTGGACAAGATCCTGAAGAAAATAGAAGGAGACTACAAGCTGTTCGAAGTGGACAACGGTATGGTTAATGAAAGAGGGGAGGATACTTATGAAGCGGAATAATACGGAACAGGTGGGAGACGTGATCCGTCAGCTGCTGCGTCAGCAGGGACTGGAAACTCCCTTGAATGAGTATCGGCTGGTGGAGGCCTGGAAAGATGTGGTGGGACCGACCATCACGAAATATACCACGAATCTTTATATCCGTAACCAGACGCTTTATGTACATTTGTCTTCATCGGTTCTTCGTCAGGAGTTGTCGATGGGACGCCAGCTCCTGATTCGTAACCTGAATGCACAAGTCGGTTCGCAGGTAATCGTGAACATTATTTTCTGCTGACTTTTCCTTCTTCGGTCCACACTTCATCCATCACGCGGTCCAGAGGTTCCGACGGAATCTCTTCGCTCAGCTGGAAGCCGAAGCAAATGCCGATGTTGTAAGACCGAAGCTGTGGCAGCAGGCGGTCGTAGTATCCTTTTCCCCGTCCCAGCCGGTTGCCGTTGCGGTCGAAGGAAACTCCCGGAACAATGGTCAGTTCAATCTGTTCGGGGGTATCGTACAGTTCGCCGGTAGGTTCTTCGATACCGAAACTTCCCTTTTGCAGATCCTGAGGGCCTGTATATTGGCGCAGTTCCAGTTCGTCGCCTTTGACAACGGGCAGGATGATCTGTTTCTCCCGGCTCCATCGCTCTACGAATTCATGCGTCTGCACTTCATCGGGCAGGGAGTAATAGAGCAGAATGGTATGTGCCTGCCGGAAAGCCGGGTGATTCTCCAGCTTGCTAAGCAAGCTGGAAGACCACTTCGTAAGTTGCCGGACCGGATACAGCTTTTTCTTTTGGCTGATCGATTTGCGCAGTTGTTTTTTCTTTTCCCTGATCATGTTTTTCTTTCTTTGCGGTGACCGGCTGTTCCGGAGCTACCGGGAATGACTTGCCTTCTTCCAGAACTTCCAGGGCTTTCTGTACAGTCTGGTCGGTCTGGTTCAGATATTCGATATATGATTCCAGCCCGAGCATGTTGTAGATGATGTTTCCATACAGGCTGATTTCGAAGAGTTTCTTCGACTGCTGGATCTGGTTGTTGCGGCGCTTCAGTCCTTTCTTTTCCGCCCAGTTGGCAAAAGTGTTCAGCAGGTTCTGGGTTTTCAGATAGCTTTCCAGTTTCTCGGCCGTATCGTATTCCTTGAGGGCATTCCGGTTTCTGTCGGTATAATCGAAGGCGAAACGGATGGTCAGCCCCTGTCGGTCTGCCATGCGGAAATAGCTGGTCATGCCGATGGTGTCCTGCGGAACGAAGATGTCAGGCATGATACCTCCACCTCCGTATACCGGTCGTCCCAGGCTGGTGTAGTAGATTTCTTTTGTGTTCTGCTTGATGCTGTCGGCTGAGAAGAATTCACCGTGTTCGTAGCGGGTCAGCAGATCAAGTTCGTATTCTTCTTCTTTTCCTTTTTCATAAGGTTTCTGAATGCATCGTCCTGAGGGAGTGTAGTAGCGGGCGATGGTAAGGCGGATGGCTGATCCGTCGCTGAACTCGATGGGCTGCTGTACGAGACCCTTGCCGAACGAACGCCGTCCGATGATGGTTCCGCGGTCGTTGTCCTGGATGGCACCGGCAAAAATTTCACTGGCAGAGGCTGATCCTTCGTTGACGAGTACGATCAGCGGCATTTTCTGACTGCTTCCGGTTCCGTTGGAGCTGTAGTCTTCGCGCGGAGATTTTCTTCCCTCGGTGTAGACAATCAGTCGTTTGTTGGGCAGGAACTCGTTGACCATCTGGATGGCAGCGGCCATGTAACCTCCGGTGTTTCCGCGCAGGTCGATGATCAGTCCTTCACAGTTCTGCTGGCTCAGCTGGGCCAGGGCAATCAGCAGTTCGGGGTAAGTGGTTTCTCCGAATTTGTTCACCTTGATGTATCCGAACTTGTCACTGATCATATATGCTGCATCAATGCTCTTGACCGGAATGTCTCCGCGAACGATGGTGAAGTGCAGGATGTCTTTTTCTCCCGGACGGAAGATGCCCAGTTTGACCTTGCTTCCTTTTTCTCCCTTGAGGCGTTTCATGGATTCGCTGTTGGTGACGATCTTACCGACAAAGGCTGAGTCGTCGATCTCTACGATGCGGTCGCCGGCCATCAAGCCTACTTTTTCAGACGGCCCGCCCTGAATGACGCTGTTGATATGAATGGTGTCATCCTGTATGGTGAACTGGACTCCGATTCCGCTGAAGCTGCCCTTCAGGTCGGCTGTTACGGCTTCCAGGTCCTTAGCCGGGATATAGGAAGAGTGGGGGTCGAGTTCCGAAAGGATTTGCGGCATGGCTTCTTCCACCAGGTCTGCAATCTTGACCGTGTCCACATATTGATCGTCAATGATGCGCAGCAGGGCATTCAACTTGTTGGACGATGTGTTGATGATGCCTAGCTTGTTTCCCGAAAAGTGGTTGGCATAGAATGTTCCGATGGCTATACCGCCTACCAGACAGACGGCCAGCAGGAATGGGATAAAGCGTGTAGTGTTGTTTTTCATGGCTTATTCTTCATCTTTATTAATGTATACGATTTCAATGTTGGCTTTCTTCAGCAGGTTCAGTCCGTCTTCCAGCCTGTATTTCTCGCCATAGACCACTCGCTTGATGCCGGCCTGAATGATCAGTTTGGCACATTCAATGCATGGGGAAGCAGTAACGTACAGGGTTGCACCTTCGCTGCTGTTGTTTGACCGGGCTATTTTGGTGATGGCATTGGCTTCAGCGTGAAGAACGTACGGGATGGTGATTCCGTGTTCGTCCTCGCATACGTTTTCAAATCCGGCCGGAGTCCCGTTGTAACCGTCGGAGATAATCATTTTGTTTTTGACAATCAATGCACCTACTTTCCGGCGGTTGCAATAAGAGTTTTCGGCCCAGATCATGGCCATACGCATATAGCGCTTGTCAAGTATTTCCTGTTTGGTTTCGTTGTTTGTTTCCATTTTCAGTGTTGTTTTGAGTGGTTGTCAGGGATGTGCAAATTGGATACAGGTTGTCGCGCCTTCAGGTGCAAGTTGAAGAGTTTTGCTGTCTCCTCTGTAATATTTGACACCGTTGAGGAAACTGATGAACTCTTTATCCTTGCCTTTCAGATTGTCGGGGGTCTTCATGCTGCTGATGGAAAAAGTCCGTCCTTCTGCGTCTGCTTTCCATTTTCCGGTGAAGGTCCCGTTACTGAGCGTACCTGTAAGGGTTCCGTCTGTATCAAATGTAATAGTATATGCCAGCAGTTCTTCCAGATCTTGTGGCTTGGTGTATTGGGGAGTTCCCTGATTGTTCAGCTTGCCTCCCCAGTCAATGTTGTTATAGTAATTGATCAGTGCCCATTGGCCGCTGACAAATATTTCGTTGACATCGTCCTCGGCGCAGCTGTTCAGCATCATCATCGGCAGGAGGGCGAGAAGATAAATGAGTCGTTTCAGTATTTTCATATATAATAAGGTATAAGTTATTTGATTCCATTTCTTTTCAGCAAGGCATCGATGGTCGGTTCCTGGCCGCGGAAACGTTTGTAAAGTATCATCGGATGTTCTGTTCCTCCTCTCGACAGGATATTGTCACGGAAAGATTGTGCAACATCTGTATTGAAGATTCCTTTTTCCTTGAAGACGGAAAATGCATCGGCATCCAATACTTCTGCCCACTTGTAACTGTAGTAACCGGCTGAATATCCTCCAGACATGATGTGTCCGAACTGGACGGACATACAGGTTTCTTCCAGCTGGGGGAGCACCTGGGCACGCGTCCAGGCTGCTTTTTCGTATGCTTTGACATCTCCGTCGAACGGCGTTTCGCGCGTATACCAGGCCATGTCAAGCAGTCCGAAGCTGACTTGTCTCAGGCAGGCATATGCCACATTGAAGTTGCTGGCATCAATAATGCGCTGCAACAGTTCTTCGGGCATGGGTTCTCCTGTCTGGTAATGACGGGCAAATGTATTAAGAAATTCTTTTTCAATGGCGAAGTTTTCCATGATTTGTGACGGAAGTTCCACAAAATCCCAGTAAACATTGGTTCCGCTTGTGCTCTGGAAACGGGTATTGGAAAACATTCCGTGCAGGGCATGTCCGAATTCATGCAGGAAAGTATTGACTTCGGAGAAAGTAAGCAGGGCCGGTTTGTCTTCTGTCGGTTTGGTAAAGTTCATGGTGACAGACACATGAGGCCGGCTGTTGGTTCCGTTTTCCTCGATCCACTGTTCCTTGTAGCTGGTCATCCAGGCTCCGGACCGTTTGCCGGCACGGGGATGAAAATCTGTATAAAGCAGGGCCAGATAGCTTCCGTCCTTGTCGAATACTTCGTAGGCCTGTACATCCGGATGATAAACCGGGATGTCGTGATTTTCCTTGAATGTGATTCCGTACAGGCGTGTTGCCAGGCCGAAAACTCCTTTCTTGACTTGATTCAGTTCGAAGTAGGGGCGAAGAAGTTCTTCGTCCAGGCTGAACTTCTCATTTTTCAGTTTTTCGGCATAGTAGCTGAAGTCCCAGGGCATCAATTGGAAGTCATTTCCTTCCAGACGGTGGGCCAGTGCTTCAATCTCGGACACTTCCTTGTGAGCTGTCGGGGTATAAGCTTCCAGTAGCTGATTCAGCAAGTGGTAAACATGCTCGCTGTTTTCGGCCATGCGTTTGCGGAGAACATAGTCTGCATAAGTCTTGTATCCCAGAAGCTGAGCCAGTTGCATGCGCAGATTGACCAGCTGTTTGACGATTTCCAGATTGTTCAGTTCGTCATCGTGCGTACATTGCGTATTGTAGGCCATGTACAGTTTTTGTCGCAGATCACGCCGGCTGCTGTACTTCATGAACGGTACATAGCTGGGAGCCTGCAGGGTTATGATCCATCCTTCTTTGCCTTTTTCCCGGGCAGTCTGTGCAGCTGCTTCGATGGCACTTTCCGGAAGACCTTCCAGTTCATGCTTGTCAGTCAGCTGGAGTTCAAACTTATTGGTTTCTTTCAGATGGTTCTGAGAGAACTTCAGGGTAAGGCTGCTCAGTTCCATACTGATTTTCCGGAATGTCTCTTTGTCCTGATCCGACAGATTAGCTCCGTTCCGGATGAAGCCGTCGTAAGTCTTTTCCAGCAGTCTCATCTCTTCTGTTGTCAGATTCAGCGTATTGCGCATTTCATAAACCTGACGGATACGTGCAAAGAGTTTTTCGTTCAGGCTGATGTTATTGCCGTGTTCAGAGAGTTCGGGCATCATCTTTTCGGCGATAGCATCCATTTCATCGCACGTTTCAGCACTGATGAGATTAAAGAAAACCGTTGTAACTTTGTCCAGAAGTTTACCGGCATGTTCCAGTGCAAGGATGGTATTGGCGAATGTCGGTGTTTCCGGATTGTTTATGATTTGTTGGATTTCTTCGTCTTCTTGCCGCATTCCTTCACGCATGGCCGGCTCATAGTCTGAAAGCTGGATGCGGTCGAAGGGAGTGGCATCGTGTAAAGTATGATAGGGTTCTAAAAATGGATTTGACATATGGTGTGATTATTCTTTAGTTAATGAATGAAGAGTAAATGAGTTTTCATATTCCTCGGCTAAAGGTTTCAGCTCCGGAATAATGATTTTCTTTCGGCTGAGTTCGGCCAATCCTTGTTGCTGGAATTCGTTCAGCACTTTAGAAACGTTGATGCGCGTGTCATCAATCAGTTCGGCAAGAACTTCCATCTTTATATAGAGAGTTTTAGGGCCGGTCTGACTGGCACATCTCAGCAACAGGAAATTGATTATTTTATTGCGGGTATTTCCGATGTGTGCATTCCATAATTTGTTGTAAATGGTTTGCGCCCGGTTGCTCAGGATGTTGAGATAATTCAGCCGGAATATTTCATAATTATTTAATTGTGCCACCACATAGGATTTGTCAATAATCAACGCGGTGACTTCGGTAAGCGCTTTATAGGAAGCCGTATAGCTGGTATGCATTCCGAAGAGCGAATAGGGTTCTATGACGTGTGGTTCCGTAAATGTTTCCTCGATTGTATAGGAATGACGGGAGTCGGCAGATTCGGACTGTACAGAACCGCTCAGGATGAATATCAGTTGTTTACAGGTTGTTCCCTGTTTGACGATGCTGGTGTTGGGTGTATATTTGTGAAAATGCAATTTAACTTTTTCTAGTATGGTAGTGAAATCATTCTTGCATATTCCTTGAAAAAGAGGAAGCTGCAAAAGTTTATCGTACATTGTTTCTTCCATGTCTAATTAACTTTTTAAGTTATATTTTAACAAGCAAAGGTAACCATTTATTCTGTTTTTCAATTCATTCTTTTTATTGGTTTTACCTTTTTTATTGTTTCTTACCGTCTGATAATGTTTAAAAGGAGTGTTGCAGATGAATAAAAAAGTAATATCTTTGCAGAGAGTAAGTAAAAAACGAGGTGTAAATTATGGGAACATTTAATTTTCAGGAGTTCTTGAGTGCCTTTATTGTATTGTTTGCAGTAATTGACATAATAGGTTCAATTCCAATTATTTTGGATTTGAAACAAAAGGGACGTTCGGTGAATGCTGTCAAAGCGACAGGAATTGCGTTTGCTTTGTTGTTAGGCTTTTTTTATGTCGGCGACGGAATGTTGCGTTTGTTTCAGGTAGATATTGCTTCATTTGCGGTTGCAGGTGCATTTGTTATTTTCCTGATGTCGCTGGAAATGATTCTGGATGTGGAAATATTTAAAAATACCGGTCCGATAAAGGAGGCAACATTAGTCCCGCTGGTATTTCCTTTGCTGGCAGGTGCTGGAGCGTTTACAACGTTATTGTCTCTACGGGCTGAGTATGCATCGCTGAATATCGTGCTGGCATTGATTGTCAATATGGTGTGGGTATATATTGTATTGAGGCTGACAGACCGTATCGAACGTTTGCTGGGGAAAGGTGGTATTTACGTGATTCGTAAGTTCTTCGGTATCATTCTGCTTGCTATCTCTGCCCGGTTGTTTACGGCTAATCTGACTTCTTTGATCGAGCAGTTCCAGGCCATGAAATAAAAGAAAGGATATTGGGAATATCTGAAAACAGAGTTTAAATAAAAAAGGTGTGCGACGTTTATCTTCCGTAATGCGTCGCACACCTTTTTGCTGTTATCGGATTCTCAGAAAGAGAAGGTTATTTCTTGATATACTTTTTCATGCCTTCCGTGAAGAAAGTATTCGTTTTTCCCTGTTCGTCAGAATAGATAAAATAAGCATCCAGTTCTGGGTGGGCTGCACAGATTGCTTTGGCTGAATCCAGTCCCAGGACCATGAAAGAAGTAGCATAAGCATCGGCTGTGGCGCAATCCCGGGCAACAACTGTTGATGACAGAATGTTGTGCTGAACGGGATAGCCGCTTCGAGGGTCGATGGTATGTGCGTATTTCTTTCCGTCTTTGTAATAGAAGTTGCGGTAGTTGCCGGAAGTCGCCATACCTACGTTCGTGATTTCCAGAATGGTCTGTAACTCTTGATTGACGGAAAGAGAGTCGTCGATCGGTTTGTTGATACCGATACGCCAGGTTTCCATTTGGGCATTCTGGCCTTTCATTGACAATTCGCCACCGATATCAATCATGTAATTCTTGATACCTTTCCGGTCGAACAGCCGGGCGACACAGTCTACTCCAAAGCCTTTGGCAACCGAACTGCAATCCAGCATGACGCGCGGGTCTTTCTTGGTGATCTTTCCGTTTTCCAGATTGATCTTGTCGATGCCGATGAATTGTTTGAGGCTGTCAATCATGGTTGAATCAGGAAAGGATGAATGCTTGAAACCAAATCCCCAGGCATTCACCAGCGGAGCAACCGTAATATCAAATGCTCCGTGTGTTTCTGCCGAGATTGATTTGGACAACAGGAAGACACGGGTAAACATACTGTCGACTGTGTTGTCCGTGTTGTTGTTGATGTGAGTGATAATTGATTTTTTATTGAACGGAGAAAGGGAGTTGTCCACTTTCTGTAATTCCGCCTCGATTTCTTCTTTCAGATTTTCTTTGTACTGGTAAGTGATTTTATACATGGTTCCGAATACCAGTCCCTGGTCTGTTTGATAAGGAGCCTGCTTCCGAAGGATCAGAACAGTACCTACAATCAGTACCAACAGGAACGGAACCTGCCATTTAAGTTTTTTGTTTGCGGGCATAATTCAGTTGGGTTTTAATGATTTGCTAATAGATGTTCAAACAATATTTTTACACCGATTCCGATCAGTACGAGACCTCCGAAGATTTCAACGCGCAGGTTGAAGCGTTTCCCGAAAAATACTCCGATCAGACTTCCGGCCAGAGAAATTACGAATGAGGCAATTCCGATAGCTGTCAGCGGATAGAGGAGGGAGGACAATGTGCGGAAGCCGGTGAAGGCAAAAGAAATTCCTACGGCCAGTGCGTCGATACTGGTTGCAACAGCCAGTGTCAGAATGACTTTCATTCGGGTGGGATCGAAACTCCGCTCTTCTTCATCCTTGAAATGTTCACGGATCATACGGATTCCCAGAAAGGCAAGCAAGGCGAAAGCAATCCAGTGATCATACGTTTCGATCAGGTGATTGAAACGGCTCGCCCCCAACCATCCAAGAAAAGGCATGGCTGCCTGAAACAGGCCGAAAAGAAAAGCCATTTTCAGGAAGATCCCCCATCGGATGCGGTGAAGAATGATACCGCTAGTAATAGAAACGGTGAAGCAGTCAATGGCAAGGCTTACTGCCAAAAGCCAGATTTCCAGTATACTCATGATCTAGAAAGGAAGATTATAGATTAGGTGATACATCAGGTTGAAGCTGCTTCCGGCATTCTTTCCGAAACCGGGTATGTACCAGGGTTCCGAATTCTCATGGTTCTTGACACTCATGCGCATTTTGTAGCGTACGCTCCATCCCATACAAAAGCTTTTGTAGATTTTGACTTTGATGCCAACCAGCCCCTCCAGCCACGAAGCGTTGCTCTTTTGTCCGTGGTATGAATAGGGAACTTCGATGAGACCTCCGTAATTGGGATCGGTCATGGCCGGTCCGTCCACATCATAACTGAAAGAAGTCATACCATAGCGAAGGCCTACATACAAATATCCCGGCAGATGAGTTTTTTTGTACATGATATTGTAATCCATTCCGATCCGGAAGAAAGGAGCCGAGGTCTTGTAATGCAGATTCGTTCCGTCATTGACCGCATCAGCTTTTCCATAACCGATTTCCAGAACCGGAAGGAACCGGTTTTTCAGGTTGCTCTGGATTTGTATTTCGCTGCTGAGTATGTCGCTTCCCAGCAAATGGCTTGCTAATCCCGCTATTTCCAGACCGACAGCTGTTCCCTGATATAGCGGAGTTTCTTTCTTCTCTTTCTTCTTTACCTTCGTTGGGGCAGGAGTTTGTCCTGTTGCAGGTGCGGAAATCAGAAGAAGACTACTCGCTATCAGCAGCTGTGAAATAAATTCTGAAATTCTCTTTTTCATTATTATCTATGTTCGGGTTAGTAATTGTAAGCGAGTCCAGCTGGTGATGGGTATACGTAACATGCTCTACCTCATGGAACATCATGGTGCCGCAGTCCAGATTGATAAAATAAGGAATATTGCGATGCTCCAGTATGACCGTGTCTGGTCTTCGCCCCTGATATGCAATGACGAAACGGGTCTGACTGTTGTAGCTGAGCGGAAGTTTGAAACTGCTGGCGTTGCTTTCACTGTTGATCAGTGTGTCGCTGATCAGGGAATCGTGTACAACTCGCTCCTGAATACTTCCGTCGGGTAACGTGTCATGAACAGTTACGTCCATTTGTATTTGTCCGTATACACTGACTGGATCAGCCAGAGCTACTTCTCTGCCGTACTGGTCAACCAGTGTGAAATGAGCATATGAGAGCGCATTGGGCGGACAGTTTTCCACTTCACAGGCGGGGAAGAATAATCCTGCCCCGAGGAGCAGGAATAATAGGGCCGGTAGCTTTCTCATAGACGGATCAGAGTTCTTTTTCAATTTGGTAATTGTTTCTCTCCGGAGCATTCCGGGCTATCAGTTCACCGATAAATCCTGCCAGGAATAGTTGCGTACCCAGAATCATGGTAGTCAGTGCCAGATAAAAATACGGACTTTCGGTTACCAGACGATACGGATTCCCGTTGTACATGTCATAGAGTTTGGTGGCTCCCACAACAATGACGGCAATGAATCCCAGTATAAACATGATAGAACCTAAGAAACCGAAGATATGCATCGGCTTGATGCCGAATTTGGACAGGAACCAAAGGGTAAGCAGATCCAGATAACCGTTTACAAAACGGTTCAGTCCGAACTTGGTTTTGCCATATTTGCGTGCCTGATGATGAACAACCTTTTCTCCGATGCGGTTGAAGCCTGCATTCTTAGCAAGGTAGGGAATGTAACGGTGCATTTCTCCATACACCTCAATATTCTTGATGACTTCCCGGCGATAGGCTTTCAGTCCGCAGTTGAAGTCGTGCAGATTCTTGATGCCGGATACAGCACGGGCTGTGGCATTGAACAGTTTGGTCGGAATGGTTTTTGACAGAGGGTCGTATCTTTTCTGCTTCCATCCGGAAACCAGATCATATCCGTCTTCTGTAATCATCCGGTAAAGTTCCGGTATTTCATCCGGGCTGTCCTGCAAGTCAGCGTCCATGGTGATCACAACATCCCCCTGTGCACGTTTGAAACCGCAGTACAAGGCTGGAGATTTTCCGTAGTTGCGCCGGAATTTGATGCCTTTTACTTTGTCTGACTGTTTGCTCAGTTCTTCAATGACTTGCCAGGAACGGTCCGTACTTCCGTCGTTGACAAAAATGATTTCATAACTGAATCCATGGGCATTCATTACCCGTTCGATCCATGCATGCAGTTCCGGTAAGGATTCTTCTTCATTATAAAGAGGTACAACTATCGATATATCCATAATTTTAAAATTGTTTTTTACGTTTGGTGGCCAGCAGAGCAGTCGGAATCGTGATCAGCCCGCAGTAGAAAAGGTTTTGTGCAACAAGCTGGAACATGATTTGTTTGGGAGACAAGGCTCCTGCCAGATTCAGTGCTTCAATCATTTGATCAACGGAAGTTTCCATTTCTCCACTGACTGAATATTTGATATTTTCCAGCTGTTCCAGACAAGTGTTCACGATGAATCCGTTGTCGATGAACCGGAAATAGATATAATGTGCCATGGCTACAAGGACAATTGCAAACAGATACATCAGGGAGGTAAAAGCAAAAGCCTGTAAGAAATTCAGCTCTCCGCCGCACTCACGCTCTCTATACTTGCGTACATATATATATCCCAGGATCGGTACGAACAAGGTCAGTAAAAGGAATAAAAGCTGCAACAGGGGAATGGTGAATCCCACAGGAAGCAGAATAAACTTGAGTATCCAGAATAGGCCCATCAGCGTGCCGAAGCGCATGGCATGTTGTTGTAATGTCATTGGTTTGTTGCTCGTCATGTCAATCATGATTGGTTTATTATGCAAAAGTACGTTTTTTCGCTTATTGATATCCTATGTAGGGGATAAAAATCATAAAAAAAGAACTTTTTTCGCATTTTTTTGCTGCAACCTATTGCAGGTTTAAAAAAAATGCCTACCTTTGCACTCGCAATCGAGAAACAACGATAGAAAGTTAAAAACTCGGTGGCAGACATACGGGTAAGTCCCATACGGCCAGCTCCCTTCGAATCCTCCAGGGCTTGATCGCAGCAAAGGTAGTTGGTTGTAGCGGCGCGATATGGCAAGCTTACCCACCCGCCTCTTTAGCTCAGTTGGCCAGAGCACGTGATTTGTAATCTCGGGGTCGTTGGTTCGAATCCGACAAGAGGCTCTCCAAAGCGGATATATCTAACGGATGTATCCGCTTTTTCTTTGTATGCTCGGCATGAGTATTAGCTAACGGGTGCAAGTCCCCAATGA
>NZ_EQ973632.1:190470-195643 GCF_000157915.1 Phocaeicola coprophilus DSM 18228 = JCM 13818
CTGGGTATGCTGAAGGATCCTCAGCAATATTATGACAACGTGTCGGCCTGTTCACTTTGTCACTCCTGTCAGAACGTGTGTCCGGCAAAGGTTGATCTGGCTGACCAGATCTATTGCTGGCGGCAGAAGCTGCATACTTTGGGTGTGGCCAGTCCGTCGAAAAAACTGATGTCCGGCGGCATGCAGTTCCTGATGGAGCGTCCTTCTCTTTTCAACATGGCGCTGCATCATGCATCGGTGGCCAATGCATTGCCTCACTGGCTGGTTTATAACAGCCTGAACGATTGGGGTAAAGAGCATGAGATGCCTGTCTTTGCGAAGGAAAGTTTTAATGAAATGTGGAAGAAAAACAAAGTGAAGTGATTTTATGAGTAGTCGAGAAGATATATTGGAAAGTATTCGCAGTCACACACGAATGCGTTACGAGAAACCGGATTATGCTCCTTTAGAGCAGGAAGCCCTGACTTATGCCGATAAAGTGGCCCAGTTTTGTTCGGTCATGCAGCTGGTCGGCGGAAAAGCGGTGGTGCTGGGTGAAGGAGAAGATATCAATGAAGTGATCACCCGACTGTATCCGGATGCCGGAAGGATAGCCACCTGTGTGGATGAAGTCAAGGGTCAGGCTATTACTTGTGCCACGTTCCGTCCTGACGATGTCAGCAATCCGGGTGAACTGGACGGTACAGACCTGGCAATTGTTCAGGGACGGGTAGGAGTCTGTGAGAACGGAGCTGTGTGGGTGCAGCAGGACGTGGAACAGCGTGCCGTGTATTTCATTTCCGAAGCGCTGGTGCTGCTGGTCGACAAAAGCCGGCTCGTGAACAATATGCACGAAGCTTATAAGTGTATTGATACCGGTTCCTACGGATATGGAGTATTTATTTCCGGACCTTCCAAGACGGCAGATATCGAACAGGCTCTGGTAATGGGAGCACACGGGGCACGTGATGTGACCGTGATCCTGATCTGAGTATTTCTGAGAATAAAAGACGCACCGAAAGAGTCTAAAAGTTCCTTTCGGTGCGTCTTTGCATTTCCGGCGGTCATTGTTTGGCCGTCCGGCCATCAGGCTTAATGCCTTGCAAGCCCGTTCTGAGTAATCCGGTGTTCTATCGGTTGTACTTTCTGTGTAATTTCGCGGGAATTGTCTGTTTCCATGAACTGGATTCCTGCCCACCACAAAATGTTAAGCACGATAGTTCCAAGAATTAAGGTAGCAGCTGTGATTCTGGCTTCTATCTGTTTTCCGGATATCCTGTGCGGGATCATCTTGATCGATTCAAGTCTTTCCATTTCCACTAGTTCAGTTTTCTCCATGTTAAAAATCCAAATTCTTTCCTTTTCATCCTATAAATGACAGTATTCGCCCAATACTGCATGCAAAGACTGATTTTTTTCATTAATTGACGTAAACAGTCTTGAAATATTTGTCGAACAGGGCTTTTGCCTCTTCCAGTTGTTCGGGAGTATTGCATTTTACGTCTTTCAGCTGATATTCCAGGTTCATGGCCTCATACTTGTGGACACCTAAGGTGTGATAGGGAAGAATTTCCACACGCTCTATCATCTGATAGTTTTTGAAATGTTCTCCCATGGCTTCGATATCCTCACGGAAATAGCTGTAGCCTTGTACCAGCACGTAGCGTAACCAGAACGGTTTTTGGTTTTCTTCCAGCCAGGCGGCAGTCTTCAGTGTCTGTTCGTTGCTTCTGGCTGTCAGCTTCCTGTGGCGGTCGTTGTTGAATTCCTTTACGTCCAGCAGGACGAGATCGGCCAGTGTGAGCAGAGTTTTGACATCTTCATTCCAGATGCTTCCGTTGGTGTCGACACAGATATGTATGCCTGCTTCTTTCAGACTGCGGAACAGGGGAATCAGTTCGCGTGCCTGGAAGGTAGGTTCTCCACCGCTGAAAGTGATTCCTCCTTTCTTTCCGAAGAAAGGTTTCTGGCTGACAGCCATTTTCAGAATTTCTTCAGGAGAAGTTTCCTTGCTTTCTCCTTTGGCATCGATCGTGTCCGGATTGGCACAGTAGAGACAGCGGAAGTTGCATCCCTGAAGGAATACTACCAGACGGATTCCTGGGCCGTCGTAAGTGCCTAATGATTCATACGAATGTACTCTGATCATGGAATTAGTTATTAGTTGTACGAATAAGTAAAGTCTGTCTTGTTTTTGTCAGAGGGGCATAGACACAAAGTCACAACGGGGATATTCCCGCTGTGTCTTCGTATCTTAAGCTATGGAAAGTCGCACTGTCTGCCTTTTGGCAGGCAGACAGGTGCGGTAATTACATGCGTTCGTGGAAGCTGCGTGAGATAACTTCCAGCTGATGTTCGCGGCTCAGCTTGATGAAGTTTACAGCATATCCTGATACGCGGATGGTCAGCTGCGGATATTTTTCCGGATGCTCCATGGCATCTTCCAGCATTTCGCGGTTCAGTACGTTGACGTTCAGGTGATGAGCGCCCTTCACGAAGTATCCGTCCATCATGGTCACCAGGTTCTCGATACGGTTTTCCATATCAACACCGAGTGATTTCGGCACGATAGAGAACGTGTTGCTGATACCGTCCTGTGAGTCACGGTAACGAAGTTTCGCTACAGAGCTCAAGGAAGCGATGGCACCGTTCTTGTCACGTCCGTGCATCGGGTTAGCTCCCGGAGCGAAGGCTACGCCTTTGGCACGTCCGTCAGGAGTAGCACCTGTCTTCTTTCCGTACATAACGTTCGACGTAATGGTCAGGATAGACAAGGTCGGTTTGGCGTGCTTGTAAACCGGAAGTTTCTTCAGCTCTTCGTCGAAGTAGTAGATCAGATCGACAGCCAGATGGTCTACACGGTCGTCATCGTTACCGAAGCAGGGGAATTCTCCTTCGATGTCGAATCCTTCTGTCAGGCCGATGTCGTTGCGACGGGCAGTTACCTTCGCATATTTGATGGCAGACAGAGAGTCAACGGCAATAGACATACCGGCTACACCATAAGCCAGATTGATTACCGGATCAGTATCAACGAAGGCCATCTGTGCCTTTTCGTAATAATACTTGTCGTGCATGTAGTGGATGATATTCATAGCCTCGTTGTAAACGCGGGCCATTTCCTTCAGCACTTTCTTATAGTTGGCGAGCACTTCTTCAAAGTTCAGTACGTCGCTGCTCAATACCGGGATATCTTTTACCATCAGTGTACCGGTGTTTTCGCAACGTCCGCCGTTGATGGCAAGCAGCAGAGCCTTGGCCAGGTTACAGCGTGCACCGAAGAACTGGATATGGCGGCCGATGTCCTGATAAGATACACAGCATGCAATACCGTAGTCGTCGGAGTTACGCACTTCACGCATCAGGTCATCGTTCTCATACTGGATAGAAGAGGTGTCGATAGATACCTGTGCACAGAATCTCTTGAAGCCTTCCGGCAGTTCCGGACTCCACAGAACAGTAAGGTTCGGTTCGGGTGAAGGACCGAGGTTGTACAATGTCTGGAGGAAGCGGAAAGAAGTCTTCGTAACCTTGGTGCGTCCGTCGTTGAAGCGTCCGCCGATAGACTCAGTCACCCAAGTCGGGTCACCGGCAAAGATATCGGTATAAGCCTGCATACGCAGATGGCGTACCATACGGAGTTTGATGACAAACTGGTCGATCAGTTCCTGTGCGTGTGCTTCATCAAGCAGACCGTGTGCCATATCATATTCGATATAGATATCGAGGAAAGAAGACACATTACCCAATGACATGGCAGCACCGTCCTGTTCCTTAACGGCAGCCAGATAAGCCATGTAAACCCACTGCACTGCTTCCTGGGCATTCTGTGCCGGACGGCTCAGGTCGAGTCCATACTGTTCGCCCATGATCTTGATTTCCTTCAGGGCCTTGATCTGTTCTGCTACTTCCTCACGCAGGCGGATGCGTTCGTCGGTCATCGGACCGGTCAGGTGACGCAGGTCATCCTGCTTTGCCTCGATCAGGCGGTCAATACCATATAAAGCCAGACGGCGGTAGTCACCGATGATACGTCCGCGGGCATAGTTGTCGGGAAGTCCGGTCAGGAATCCCAGTGAACGGAATGAGCGGATTTCTTCGGTATAGGCATCGAATACACCGTCGTTATGAGTTTTACGGTAATGCGTGAAAATATCTTTGACTTTCGGATCTACTTCCATTCCGTTTTCACGGCATGCTTTTTCCACCACTTTAATACCTCCGAAAGGTTTGATGGCACGGCGTAATACTTCATCGGTTTGCAGACCTACAATGACTTCATTTTCCTTGTCAATGTATCCGGGTGCGAACGAGGTAATGGTTGAAACGGTTGACGGGTCGAGCGAGCGAACACCGTTGTTGGCGCGTTCTTCTGCCAGTGCTTCCAGACATTTGTTCCATACAGCCTTGGTGCGTTCTGTAGGGCCAGCCAGGAATGAGGCATCGCCTTCGTACGGGGTGATGTTCGTTTTTACGAAATCGGTCACGTTGATCTCATGGTTCCAACGTCCTTCTTTGAAATTTATTGCCATAGAAATATTAATTATAGAGTAAATAAGGCTTAGTTATCTAAACCGTTGCAAAGGTACTAAATTATTACATACTTCGCAATACCTATAATTAAGTATATTGTTAATTTGCAATAATTACAAAAATGCAGCAGGAGAAAAAAGGAACTTTAAAAAGGAGGTGCGGGAGAGAAGAAATAAAGGCCTCGGGCTTTTTAAAAAACGTTTCGGCGTTTAAGTGAAAAGACTTCGACGAATCAGGTAAAACGTCGAAGTCTTTTTGGACAGTCCTTTCAGGCCTGTTTTTGTTGTTTTTCCTCCTCCGGACTGATGGAACGGATGAATCGTGCGGGTACGCCGGCAACGATGGCATTGGCCGGTACGTCCTTGGTAACCACGGATCCGGCCGCAATGATGGAATTGTCGCCGATGGTGACTCCCTGCAGGATGGTTGAATTGGAACCGATCCATACGTTACGTCCCACAACGATGGGGGCGGGAAGCATGGATTGCCGTTCTTCGGGGGCAAAACCATGGTTCAGCGTGGCAAATACAACATTGTGTCCTACCAGGCAATTGTCGCCCAATGTGATACCACCCTGGTCCTGAAAGTGACAGCAGGCGTTGATAAATACGTTTTTTCCTACGGTGATGTTTTTCCCGAAATCTGTGTAGAACGGAGGAAA
>NZ_EQ973632.1:195816-201057 GCF_000157915.1 Phocaeicola coprophilus DSM 18228 = JCM 13818
GTGTAGAACGGAGGAAACACCCGGAAAGAGGGATCAACCGGTTTTCCGAACAGGCGGGCAAACAAGTCTCTGACCTCGGGCATGGAATGATATGCACCGTTGAGTTCAAATGTGATGCGGCGTGCTTCGTCGCTGGCCCGGTTCATGAATTCATAGATCTCCGGTGTGTTCAGAGGCTTACGCTCTTTTGCATGCTGAAGAAAAGCTTCCAGTTCCATAGACTTGCAGATTTTTTATTTGATGTTTTTCCCCATTTCATACGCTTTCTGAAGAGCTGCATTTCCTTTGATTTCACCTGCATGCCAGACTCCTCCGCAAAAGACCGTTCCACGGACTGCCGGATTCTCCAGACAGTCGAGGAATCCGCTGAAGCTGGTTACAATGCGGTCCATAATTTTTTCATCGTCTTCTGCAGCCGTGGCAATGAAATAGAATTCCTTGTTTTTCATTTCCGTGTAAGGACCACAGCACCGGTCGATAAGCGTTTTCATCTGGGCACTCATGGAATAGAAATAAACCGGAGTTCCCATGACGATGACTTCTGCCTCCAGCATTTTCCGGATGACTTCTGCTGCATCATCATTTTGCGGGCAGGGTTTCTTCTGGCTGCTGCATACATCGCATCCTATGCAGGGATGAATTACTTTGTCGCGCAGGAAAATTTTTTCTACCTGATGGCCGGCATCAATGGCGCCCTGCATAAATTCGTCACAAAGTGAGTCGGAGTTGCCTTTACGGCGGGGGCTGGATGAGAGAATCAATACTTTTTTTGTCATATTCAGTGTGTATCAAGATTATTGTTTAATGTACTTACAAAGTTAGTGACTTTTTGCGGTTGGACGCGTAGACAGATTACGGATTCTATGACCACAATTACTGCTTTCTCTAAAAGCAGTCACTCCGGATGATACGGGAAATATCATCCGGAGTGAAAGGAAAAGTCTGCTGTATCCCGCCGGTCAGGAACGGAAATGGTTCAGTGCTTTTTCCACAATGTGGTGCATGTCATAATATTTATACTCGGCAAGGCGCCCTCCGAAGATGACATTTTTTTCTTCGTCGGCCAGTGCCTTGTATTTCTGGTAAAGCGCATTGTTCCGCTCGTCGTTGACGGGGTAATAAGGTTCGCTGCCTTCCTGCCATTCTGAACTGTATTCACGCGAAATGACAGTTCTGGGGCAATCATCCACTTCAGCACCGAACATTTCGAAATGCTTGTGTTCGATCACCCGGGTGTAAGGCACTTCACGTTCTGTATAGTTGACTACGGCATTTCCCTGATAATTGCTGCAATCCTTGACTTCTGTTTCAAAATGAACGGTCCGGTATTCCAGTTTTCCGAAGCGGTACTGATAGAATTCGTCGATGGCACCGGTGAAAACAATTTGTTCTGCCTGTGCGGTCAATTCATCCCGATGTACAAAGAAATCGCATTCCAGCCGGGTTTCAACACCGTCCAGCAGTCGCTCGATCAGTACATTGTATCCGCCGACAGGAATACCCTGGTATTTATCATTGAAATAGTTGTTGTCGAACACCAGGCGGACAGGCAGACGTTTGATGATGAATGCCGGAAGTTCCGTACATTTTCGTCCCCATTGTTTTTCGGTGTATCCCTTGATCAGTGTCTCGTAGATATCTTTTCCGATGAGAAGCTGGGCCTGTTCTTCCAGATTGCGCGGCTCGGAGATACCTTGTGCTTTCATGCGGGCAATGGCTTCAGCCTTCTGTTCGTTCAGCTTGGCAACTGCTTCTGCCGGGGTTGTTATTCCCCACATCTGGTAGAATGTATTCATGTTGAACGGAAGGTTATAAAGTTTTCCCTTATAATTGGCCACGGGAGAGTTGGTGTATCGGTTGAACTCCACAATGGAATTGACGAAATCCCACACTTCCTTGTTGGAGGTATGGAAGATGTGTGCTCCGTACTTATGTACATTGATGTCTTCAATCTTTTCGCAATAAATGTTTCCTCCTAAATGCGGACGGCGGTCAATGACCAGACATTTCTTTCCCTGTTGTCTGGCTTTGTAGGCAAAGACTGCTCCGAACAGTCCTGCGCCTACGATCAGATAATCGTAATGTTTCATATCGGTTTGTTGTGATCCTATACGTTTGGAGTTTTCAATGAAGTAAAACTAACACTTATTTTTCAGAGAAACAAATATCCATTCTTTTTTAATTGACTATCTTTGCATACCTTATTTAAATATAAGTATCAGTATGAACAGGAAAATTCTTAAACCCATTAAAATTTCAGCGATTGCGGTGGGGGCGCTGATCGTTGTGTTTCTGGCGGTAGTTACCATTGCCGTCAACTTCGTATTTACCCCTTCGAGGCTGACTCCTGTAGTTTTGCGGGTGGCCAATCAGTCCATGAGTGCCAGGCTGGATATGGAAAGTGTGGAACTGACTTTCTTCTCTACTTTCCCGCGTTTCGGCCTGAAACTTACGGACGGATCATTGGTTTCGAAAGCCATTCGGGATACGTTGTGGGAGCGTACGGACTCTCTGGTATCGTTCAAGAAGTGTGTGGTTGTCATTAACCCGATAGACTATCTGAAAGATAAGAAGATCAGTTTGTATTATCTGGGCCTGGAAGATGCATCGGTATATGCTTTTAAAAATAAGGAAGGTGTTGCCAACTGGGACATCGTAGCTGCAGATACGACAGCCGTAGAAGATACGGCCGGGCAGGAACGTCCGGATATCAGTGAGATTAATATCAACCGGGTTGCGTTCAAGCGGGCAAATGTGGTGTTTGATGATCGGGACACCCGGCTGTATGCACGTGTAACGGATGCTGACCTGAACCTGAAAGCTTCGCTTCGGAAAGGACATTCTGATCTGGCTCTGGACTTTAAGAACCGGAATATAATATTCTGGCAGGATGGCCGGTTGCTCTTGCGCCGTATGGCAACGGAACTGAAAACCAATCTTGATCTGAACAGGCAGACCCGTACGCTGACTTTGAAGGATACGCGGCTTTCTGTTAACGGAGTGGCGCTGGATGTGGACGGAACGATTCGCCGGGATACGGTCAATCATGCGGCAGCAGTAGATTTGACCTATGGATTGCATGCTCCGTCGTTGGAGACTGTTCTTCGGATGATTCCGAGAAGTATTATGAAAGATACCAAGGTTGCTGCAAAAGGTGAGGTGAAGGTTGCCGGCACATTAAAGGGTTTGTACGGAAAACAGCAGATGCCGGAAATAACCTTGAAAGTACAGGTAAACGATGCTTCGGCCAAATATGAAGGACTGCCATATGGTATCGACCTGCTTTCGGCAGATTTTGCTGGTTTTATTGACCTGATGAAAAAGAAACCATCCTATGCAGATCTCAAGATTTTCCGTTTTCAGGGAGCGCATACCGATATTCTGGCTGATGCAAAAATAGAGGATTTGCTGGGAGATCCTGATATTACTTTCAATACGAAGTCTTCGATAGACCTGACTTCCCTGT
This sequence comes from Phocaeicola coprophilus DSM 18228 = JCM 13818, assembly GCF_000157915.1. Classification (GTDB taxonomy): domain Bacteria; phylum Bacteroidota; class Bacteroidia; order Bacteroidales; family Bacteroidaceae; genus Phocaeicola; species Phocaeicola coprophilus. The sequence continues at coordinate 199,283 of NZ_EQ973632.1, forward strand.
CGCAGGCATTTCCTTTACAGCCGGGAGTAACGTTAGGCGGAAAGGTGGATGCGGATCTGAATCTGCGGTGCCGGTTGTCTGCCCTTCAGAAGCAGGATCTGGGCCGTCTGAAACTGAAAGGAAAGCTGGATATGAAGCAGATGGTGCTGAAAGATACGACGCATAACTTCTCGTTTACCGGAGATGCATCCCTGGCTTTTATCGGTAATGAGGTGCTGGGGGCGAAGATGGAGATCAATAAGATTGCTCTGACTTCCAACCAGATTAACTCGAAAATCGATAAACTGACCGCACGTATCAAGTCGACCAATCCGCAGGATACAACCCGCATTGTCGACATGGAGTGCAAACTGGAACTGGAACAGCTGAAAGGAGAGATGACAGACTCTTTGGGAGTTTTCTGCCGCAAGACGAATGCTACCATACGCATTCAGCCGGGTAAAGTGAATCCGGCCATGCCGAAAGTGGCATTGAGCATGAAGGCTGATACACTTTTCTGTCGGATGGGAGCCATGCGGATGGGGATGGATAAAGGAGGATTTGCCATTACGGCTGAAAAAGTCCGTGATTCGGTGTGGGATCCCAAAGGTATTATCGGTTTTAACCGCCTGCGTGTGAAGACCCCCGAATTTGCATTGCCGATCATTTTCCGAAAGACTCAGGTCACAGTGGGCAACCGTTCGATCAAGCTGAAGAATGCAACCATGCGAATCGGCCGTTCCAACCTGACAGCTTCGGGAGCCGTCTATAACCTCTATGAGGCCATGAAGAAGCATACCTTATTGCGGGCTAATCTGTCGATTAACTCACGAAATCTGGATTGCAACCAGCTGATCAACTCACTGAATTTCCCGGAAGACTCACTGGCAGTAGAGACGGATACGACAGATACGGCGCCTTTGGAACTGTTTGTCATCCCGAAGAATATAGACTTCGAACTGCAGACCAACTTGAAACGGGTGAAATATGGAAAGATGGTGTTTGAAAATGTACACGGAGCCGTTGATGTCCGTAATCAGGCTGTACACCTCAAGAAGCTGACTATGCGGGGACTGGATGCAGACATTGATGCGACGCTGGTTTACCGGGCACGCCGGAAGTCAAGAGGATATGCCGGTTTTGACTTTAAGCTTCATAAGATCAATATTGGCAAGCTGGTGGATTTTATTCCGTCACTGGACACGATTGTGCCCATGCTTCGTTCTTTCCAGGGAATGGTTAATTTTGAAGCTGCAGCTGAAACTTCTCTGGATTCCAACCTGAATGTCCGTATACCGACTTTGCGCTCGGCTGTTCATATCAAGGGTGACAGCCTGGTACTGATGGATGGTGAAACCTTTGCGGAAATCTCGAAGATGCTTCGCTTCAAGAACAAGGAACGCAATGTGTTCGACAGTATTTCAGTGAATCTGACCGTGGATGATGGAAAGGTAACGGTTTATCCTTTCTTGCTGCAGATTGACCGTTATCAGGCTGCGGTAGGCGGTACGCAGGGACTGGATATGAATTTTGATTATCATATCTCTATTCTGAAATGGCCGATCCCCTTGCTCAAGATCGGTGTTAACGTGACTGGTAATGCCGCTGACCTTGACCATGTCAAGATCAAGCTGGGCAAGGCGAAGTATAAAGATGCTGTAACTCCAGTGGAGATCCGCAGAATCGACAGTACCCGAATCAATATGGGTGAGCGGATCGTCAATGATTTTCAGAAAGTAATGATCCGAGGTAATCGGAAGATGCCGGCACTGGCAGAATAAAAAAATAACCGGACA
>NZ_EQ973632.1:201279-255679 GCF_000157915.1 Phocaeicola coprophilus DSM 18228 = JCM 13818
CCGGTTATTTTTTTTCTAGATAATCTGTTTATTTCTTACTATACTTTTGCAACAGGTCTTCTGCAACTTTGTCGCCGAGTTCCTTGGCTTTCTCCAGGTTGGCCATGCCTTCCTTGTTCTTTTTCTGCTGGATTTGCGTGTATCCCAGCATTCGGTAAGCTCCTGCATTCTTCGGATCGAGGTTCAAGACCTTCTGAAGGGCGGTTACAGCCTCATCAAGCTGATTGACGCGCAGGTGAATACCTCCTTTTTCAAGCCAGTATTCTACGTTCTGAGGTTCCAGTTCCACCGCCTTGTTGATATCGTTGATGGCTTGCTGGTACATGCGGCACTGCATCTCTGCATGAACGCGCGTCAGATAGAATTCAGCACCAACCTGTCCCAAGACTGCATCATAAATGTCATTGTAGTCTTTTACGGCTTCCCGATGCATACCGGCTTCGGAGCGGAAGCGGGCACGTTCGTACAAGTAGGGAACCGCATCCTTTCCGTAAGGTTCATTGAATTTGGAGACTGCGCTGTCCATTAGAGCAATGATCTCTTTGATATCAGCTTTTACCAGTTCCTTGGCCTTGGCTTCAGAGTAAAAGCTGGAAGCAGATGCCATATTTGTTTTGTTGACTGCTTCATAACTTGTAACAGCTTCCGGGTATTTCTTCATGGCGAAATAAATGTCTCCTTGCAGCTGGAGGTAAAGTCCTTCGGGAGCCAGTGCTACAGCTTCATTGATTTCCTTCAGGGCCTTGTCGAAATTCCAGTCACTGTACGGCTGTTTCTCGCCCAGGCTGAGGTTGTAGTCGTACAGCAGTTTAGCCGCGTTGTAGTGAGCTTCCTCTTTCTTGGTTGCCACATTGAACATTTCCTCCAGATCCTTTTCGGCATCTGCACCACGGCCTTCCTGAGACAGGTAGAAAGAAGCCCGGCGGAGGTAGCCTTCCATATTGTTCGGATAGCGGGAAATGAAATCGTTCAGCAGTTCCAGATAGTCTTCTCCATTGAGCTGGGATGAACTGATGTACAGGTAAACCAGTGCCTGTGACTCGTCTTCCGGAAGTCCTTTTTTGATTCCGATAGAATTCAAAGCCATGTCAGTTCCGGAAAGTGCACTGATGGACAGGCCTTTTACGAAGCTGATACCGATGGCATAGCTTTCAGGACTGTCTGCTTCCGTATTCTTCTGAAGCATACCGATCACCTGACCTTCAGCGTTCATGATCGGACAGCTGACGGTTTTCTCTGTCGTCTTCATGTTCAGGGTATAATAAAGCGACTCGTTGCTGATCGTGTCTACTTTGGTGATTGTACCCGTTTGTCCTTCAACAGATTTCTGCGTGGAATAGGGAAGGAGATAGATCTGCTCTCCCGTTTTTCCTCCTTGTACTGCGGGATCAAGCGTGGCTGATTTTTTGTTTACTCCCGTTTTGAATTTGATTACATCGTACAAATCATTGGCACCCATGATGTATCTTACAGGAAGCTCTTTTCCGTCAGCCGTTACGATCACCGCATGGTCTGCTCCCTTGAACAGGGAATAGTCGGATACAGCCGTTCCTTCTTCATCGATATAGAAACCGTTTCCTGTGTTCAGGATCTTGTTGTCTTTATTGTATGTAATGACGGAGAACACGGCTTTCTTCGCTTGGTTAGCCCATTTGGGAAGGGTTTGTGCCGTTCCCGTGCAGAAAGCCAGACCGCAGGTTAGCAATAAAATAATTTTTTTCATGTTCAGTTCTATGCAAATAAGGTTAGATTATTCTTCCGGGGCGAAGCCGCGTTGCTTGACAGCTTCATAGATCAGAATACCCGCTGCCACTGAAACATTGAGAGACTCGATGCTTCCGAAAAGGGGGATTTTGATCCATTCGTCACACAAGGCCAGGTGCTCATAAGGCACGCCTGTATCTTCGGCTCCCATAATGATGCAGGTCGGTCCCTGATAATCGGCTTTGGTGTAATCATAGTCTCCTTTCTCGGTAGCAGCTACGATTTTGAATCCGCTTTCTTTCAGGAACTTGATAGTGTTTGTCAGGTTGTTCTCCCGGCAGACGGGAAGGGTATGCAAGGCTCCGGCCGAAGTCTTGATGGCGTCTGCATTTACACTGACGCTGTTCTTCGACGGAATGATGATGGCATCTACTCCTGCACATTCACAGGTACGGGCAATTGCTCCGAAGTTTCGTACATCTGTCACACCGTCAAGCATGATGAGCAGCGGGTTCTTTCCCTGTTCGAACAGGAATGGAACGATGTCTTCTGTCCGCTGATAGGTGATGGGCGAAATAAAGGCAATGACTCCCTGGTGATTCTTCTTGGTAATCCGGTTGATGCGTTCCACCGGAACACGCTGTACCGGGATGAATGTATCCTTCAGTACGGCAAAGAGTTCTTTCGACAAATCACTCTGGATGTCTTTCTTCACCAATACTTTGTCAATCTCCTTTCCGGCCTGTATGGCTTCGATGACGGCTCTTACGCCGAATATCATTTCGTTCTTTTCAATCATATTAAGTTATTTATCTGTTTGGGTTATTGTTCAGTCCCAAAAGAGCCCGGGCATTGTTCAGGGCTGCTTCGGTCATGGTACTTCCGCTTAGCATGTTGGCTATTTCTCTGACACGTTCTTCATCCGTCAGTCTGCAGATATGACTGTTGGTTCCGCTTTCCGTATCTTCTTTGTATACTTTGTAATGGGCACAGCCGCGTGCTGCAATCTGTGGAAGATGCGTAATGCTGATCACCTGCCGGTTCTGGCGTCCCATGTCCTGCATGATAAGAGCCATTTTCTCGGCAATGGATCCGGATACACCGGTGTCTATTTCGTCGAAGATGATGGTCGGCAGTTTTACCGCTCCGGCTATCATGGCTTTCAGGGAAAGCATGACGCGGGCAATCTCACCGCCGGAAGCAATGGATGCCACGTTCTGAAGCGTTCCGTTCTTGTTGGCAGAAAAAAGGAACACTACGCTGTCCATGCCTTTCGCATCGGGTTCCTTGCGCCGGGTCAGCTCCACGGCAAACCGGACATTCGGCATGCCGAGCGGAATGAGGAGTGACTGCATCTTTTCTTCGATGTGGCGGGCTGAACGGGTGCGGAGTCCGGTCAGTATATCTGCCTGCCCCATTACCTTATTATATAAGGATTCTTTTTGCCGGTTCAGTTCGGCAATGTGGTCATCGAACGATGTAATGGCGTTCAGCTGTTCCCGATAGCGGTCTGTCAGCGCAATCAGTTCTTCAACCGTGTCTACGCGATGTTTCTGTTGCAGGGAATAGATGAGATTCAGCCTTTCATTGACATAGTCAAGCCGGGAAGGATTGAATTCCACTTCCTCCTGTGCATTGGCAACTTCGAGGGAGATATCCTTCAGTTCAATGTAGCAGCTGTTCAGCCGTTCTGTCCATTCCTGTGCAGGTGAGTACACCTTCGAAATGTTCTGCAACGTCTGCATACATTCCTTGATGAGCGGAAGACTTCCGCGTTCATCGTCGTTGATGGTCTGCTCTGCTTTGTAAAGCCCTGACTTGATGTCTTCCGAATGGCTGAGGGTCTCTGCTTCCTGTTCCAGCGAAGCCTGTTCACCTTCCTTCAGGTCGGCTTCTTCAAGCTGCTCCAGCTGGAAACGGATATAGTCTTCATCCTGCCGGCTCTTTTCGGCTTGTGCGATAAAGTCTTCGAGATCCCGGCACACCTTCCGGTAGTCCTGGAAAGTCTTCTGATAAGCACTGAGCTGAGCGTCGTCTTGTGCAAGAATATCCAGAATGTTCATCTGAAAACCTTCCTTGTTGAGCAGGAGATTCTGATGCTGGCTGTGCACGTCGATGAGCTTTTCTCCCAACAGTTTCATCTGCGCCAGCGAAGCCGGTGTGTCGTTAATGAAGGCGCGGCTCTTTCCATTGGCAGAAACTTCTCTTCGCAGAATGCATTCTTCCGGATCGTATTCGATGTCGTTTTCCAGAAAGAACTCTTCCATACCGTAAGAAGCAATGCGGAACCGGGCTTCGACAATGCATTTCGAAGCTCCGTTCTTGATGGCTTTTACGTCAGCTCTTTGTCCCAGCAACAGGCCGATAGCACCCAGGATGATGGATTTTCCCGCACCGGTTTCACCGGTTATCACGGAGAAACCGGACGTGAAACTGATGTCCAGCTTGTCGATCAGTGCATAGTTTTGAATGTAAATGGACTGTAACATGATGAATGGTTCAGCTATTCCCGGCTGTTCAGAGCAGGGTTACAAGTTTGTCTATAATGTCTTCGGCCACTTCCTTTTTGCTCTTCAGCGGGTAAGTGCTGGCATTCTGGCGGTCGATGATCGTTATTTTGTTGGTATCACACCGGAATCCTGCTCCTTTGTCGTTCAGGGAATTCAGAACGATGAAGTCAAGATTCTTGCGGGCCAGTTTATCCTGGGCATGGGCTACTTCGTCGTTGGTCTCAAGTGCAAAGCCTACCAGGCGCTGGTTTTCACGTTTGGACTTGCCCAGTGCAGCCGCAATGTCGTGAGTCGGTTTCAGCCGCAGCACCAGATCTTCCTTTTCACGTTTGATCTTGTGGTCGGCTGTACATTCAGGCGTAAAGTCAGCCACGGCAGCACAAAGGATTCCTGCATCGGCATCTGCATAGGCTGCAGTTGCTGCCTGATACATTTCCTCAGCGCTTTCCACATTGATGCGGTGTATGTTCGGGTGGTGAACCTGAAGGCTGACCGGTCCGCTGACGAGAGTGACTTCTGCACCCCGTCCGGCGCAGACTTCTGCCAGTGCATATCCCATCTTTCCGGAAGAATAGTTGCCGATAAAACGTACCGGATCGATTTTTTCGTATGTCGGGCCGGCTGTGATCATAACCTTGCGTCCTTTCAGGTCTTCCTTGCCTGCAAAGAATCTTTCAAGAACTTCAATGATTTTTTCCGGTTCTTCCATTCGTCCTTTTCCTACGAGATGACTGGCCAGTTCCCCGGCAGCCGGTTCGATGATGTGGTTCCCGTAAGAGCGGAGAATATCGAGATTATGCTGGGTTGACGGATGGGCAAACATGTCCAGATCCATAGCCGGAGCGATGAATACCGGAGCTTTCATTGAAAGATATGTGGTGACAAGCATGTTGTCGGCAATGCCGTGAGCCATCTTTCCGATGGTAGAAGCTGTGGCAGGTGCTATGACCATGGCATCGGCCCACAGGCCCAGATCGACATGGCTGTGCCAGGTTCCGTCCCGTTGTGAAAAGAACTCACTGATGACGGGCTTGCTTGTCAGGGCCGACAGCGTGATAGGAGTAATGAATTCCTTGCCTGCCGGAGTGATGACGATCTGCACTTCCGCTCCCTTTTTGATCAGTCCCCGGGTAAGCACGGCAGCCTTGTAGGCTGCAATGCTTCCGGTGATACCTAAGACGATTTTCTTTCCTTTCATCATAATTATTTCAGCAGTCCGCTTTCACGCAGTCTGATTTTGGTTAGTACGTTCTTGGTGTTCAGGGTGAAGTCACCGTTCAGGACCCATCCGTAATAGCCCGGATCGCGTTGCAGAACTTCAGAAACAGGCATTCCCTTGTATTTGCCGAAGTTGAACACTTCCACACCTTTATCGTCGTAGACGATACGTCCTGCAAAGTCAACGTTCTTGTTGTAGCTTGAATACTCAGACAGGAAGTTGATGTCGTTTTCCAATACATCCGGATAATGGTCCAGCTGGGCTTTCAGCACTTCATAGGTTGCCCGTGTGTCGGCTTCCGCAGTGTGTGCGTCCTCCAGGTTCTTGCCGCAATAAAACTTGTAGGCAGCCGAAAGGGTACGCTGTTCCAGTTTGTGGTAGATGACTTGCACGTCAATGAATTTCCGGCGTGTCAGATCGATGTCGATGCCTGCGCGCAGGAATTCTTCCACCAGAACCGGAACGTCGAAGCGGTTGGAATTGAATCCGGCGATGTCTGCACCTTCCAGGTCGCGTGCAATGTCCTTGGCTACTTCCTTGAATGTCGGACAGTCGGCCACGTCTGCATCATAAATTCCATGAATTGCAGATGAAGCTTCGGGAATATGCATGCCCGGATTGATGCGCATGGTCTTGCTTTCCTCGTTGCCGTTTGGATAAACCTTCAGGTAGCAGATTTCGACGATGCGGTCTGTATTGATGTTCGTTCCGGTGGTTTCCAGGTCGAAGAAAACCAGCGGGTTCTTCAGATTGAGTTTCATAATCAGTGACGTTTCAATGTTTGTTTTCTTGTGTTTAGTCGTTCAGCATCATCGGCATCAGCAACATGAGCAGGTCTTCGTTTTCTTCCTGTTCTTCGGGCACGACAACACCGGCGCGTGACGGGTCTGCCAGTTCGATGATGACATTCTGTGAAGCGATGTTGTTCAGAATGTCAATCAGGAATGACGACTTGAATCCGATGCTCATGGCATTTCCGTCGTACTGGCAGATCAGGCTTTCTTCGGCAGATGTGGAGAAGTCGATATCCTGTGCCGAGATCTTCATCATGTTTTCCGACAGACTCAGCTTGATCAGGCTGCTGGCTTGTGAAGAGAAGACAGAAACACGGCGCAGGGCACTGATGAAGCTTGCGCGGTCGATAATGGCTTTATGCGGATTGTTTTGCGGAATCACAGAATTGTAGTTCGGGTATCTTCCTTCGATCAGGCGGCACACCATCCGGTAGTTTTCCAGCGTGAAAGTAGCGTTGCGGTCGTCGAAACCGATCTGCACATCGCCTTGTTCCTTGGGAAGAAGGTTCTTCAGCAGGTTGGCAGGTTTCTTCGGGAGAATGAACGCAGCCTTTTCTTCTCCGTGAGCAGCATAGGTCTTGTTGCGTACCAGCTTATGTCCGTCCGAAGCCACCAGGGTGATGTCCTCGGTTGTAATATCAAAGTAAATACCGTTCATGACGGGGCGGAGTTCATCGTCTGCCGTAGCAAAGAGGCTTCTGTTGATGCCTGTTGTCAGGATGTCTGCTCCCATGACTACCTGTACGGCGCCTTCGTTGAGCTCGGAAGCCTGCGGGTATTCGTCTGCGCTTTGTCCCATCAGACTGTATTTACCGTTCTGATACTGTACGGTAATTTCCAGATTGCTGGAGTTGATCTGAAAGCTCAGGGGCTGTTCCGGGATTTCCTTCAGTGCTTCGAGCAGTGTCTTCGACGATACAGCGAAGCGTCCGTCTTCTTCGTAGTCGCTTACTTCGATGGAAGTGGAGAGGGTTGTTTCATTGTCAGAAGCGGTCATCGACAAGGTTCCGTCCTGCAGTTCGATCAGGAAACAGTCCAGAATCGGCAGGGAGTTTTTAGAGTTGATGACACGGCTGATAGCCTGTAAGTGGCTGAATAAAGCGGTACTTGAAACAATAAACTTCATGTTTTTATTTGTTTTAAATTTCTATGTTCTTTTCGTTCACAGGTTGCTGTTTAAGGGCTTTTGACTGGCCCTATTTAACTGCCAAAGTTACGAAAAGATTGCGTATGCATCACAAAAAAACGGTCGAAAAATTAGTTTACTTCTTGAGAAAAGCGTAATTTCGTAACCAAATTTAAACGTAGAATTATGGAATTAGCAGGAAAAGTAATTGCGGTTCTCGAACCGAGGGGCGGTGTCTCCAAGAACGGGAACGAATGGAAAGTGCAGGAGTATGTCATCGAAACCCATGACCAGTATCCGCGCAGAATGTGTTTTGACGTTTTCGGTGCAGACAAGATACAGCAGTTTAATATTCAGGTGGGCGAAGAACTGAATGTATTCTTCGATATTGATGCCCGTGAATGGCAGGGACGCTGGTTTAACAGTATCCGTGCATGGAAGGTAGAGCGTGTGAATGCTGATGCACAGCAGATGCCTCCGATGGAAGCACCTTTCCCGCCGCTGAATGCCGCTCCGGCAGCTCCGGTAGACTTCTCGTCTTCAGACGAAAAGGACGATCTGCCTTTCTGATCAGACTGTCGTAACGTGCTTGTATTCAAGGCGGACAGAAGATAAAAAAGACTTCGGCGTTTTCATCAAAACGCCGAAGTCTTTTTGTTTAAACGCCGAAACGTTTTTTAAAAAGCCCGAAGCCTTCCGGAAACCGGCCGTGACAGCCGGATATCTCTTTGCCGGAAAGTTGGCTTTCTGTATCAATTAACCGCACGATTCCGGTGCGTCTTTATGAGGCTTAAAAAAGAGACAGGAGGAAAGCCGGTCTGGCTTTCCTCCTGTTTCTTTGATGGAATTTATGAGTTCATGCTCATCAGAAATTCTTCGTTGTCTTTTGTCTTTTCCAGCCGGTCCTTGACAAAGTCCATAGCTTCTATCGGGTTCATGTCTGACAGATACTTTCTCAGGATCCACATGCGGTCGAGCGTAGTCTTGTCAAGCAGCAGGTCGTCGCGTCTTGTGCTGGAAGCAACGATGTTTACAGCCGGGAAGATACGCTTGTTGCTCAGGTTCCGGTCGAGCTGGAGCTCCATGTTACCTGTACCCTTGAACTCTTCGAAGATTACTTCGTCCATCTTCGAACCGGTATCGATCAGGGCGGTAGCGATAATGGTCAGTGAACCTCCGCCTTCAATGTTGCGGGCAGCGCCGAAGAAGCGTTTGGGTTTGTGCAGTGCATTGGCGTCCACACCACCGGAAAGAACCTTGCCGGAAGCCGGAGATACAGTGTTGTATGCACGGGCCAGACGGGTAATGGAGTCGAGGAAGATGACAACATCGTGTCCGCATTCTACCAGTCTCTTGGCTTTTTCCAATACGATTCCGGCGATCTTCACGTGGCGTTCTGCCGGTTCGTCGAAGGTAGAAGCGATGACTTCTGCGTTGACGCTGCGTGCCATGTCGGTTACTTCTTCCGGACGTTCGTCAATGAGCAGCATGATCATGTAGACTTCCGGATGGTTGGCTGCAATGGCGTTGGCAATGTCCTTCATCAGGATGGTCTTACCGGTTTTGGGCTGTGCCACGATAAGCGCACGTTGTCCTTTACCGATAGGAGCGAACAGGTCTACGACACGTGCCGAGAGATTGTCGTCGTATCCTTTACAGAGCTTGAACTTTTCGTCGGGGAAAAGCGGAGTCAGGTGATCAAACGGAACGCGGTCGCGGATGAGGCTCGGGTCGAGTCCGTTGATTTTGGATACTTTCACCAGCGGGAAATATTTTTCTCCTTCCTTGGGCGGGCGGATGGTTCCGTCTACTACGTCACCGGTCTTCAGTCCGAAGAGTTTGATCTGTGACTGTGAAACGTAAATATCATCCGGTGAAGAAAGGTAGTTGTAGTCGGATGAACGGAGGAATCCATATCCGTCAGGCATGATTTCAAGAACGCCTGTACCTTTCAATATATCATCAAATTCATAAGGCTTTTCTGCCGGTTTTTCCGGTTGCTGGGGTGCGGCCTGCTGGCTGGTGGAAGGGTTGTTGGAAGGAGTTGCCGCTGCAGGCTGGTTATTATTGTTGTTTTGCGCCTGGTTCTTGTTGTTGAACCGGTTGTTCTGGCGTTGCTGGCGGTTCTGGAATTTATTGTTTTTATTTTCCTTGGCCGGCGCTGCAGGAGCTTCCACTTTGGTTGCTTCAAATTTACCGAGCAGTTCTGACGGCAATTCAAATTTTTCAGAGGGAAGGTCTTCGATAGGAATAAAATCGCTGTTGTTGCTCAGGTCGAGTGCCGGAAGTTCCATGTCATCGTCAGCAACGGGAACCGGAATGCTTTTGGTTTCTTCTTCTGCTTGTGTGGCTTGTGCTTCTTTGATCAGGGTTGATTTGTTTTTGCTTCCCGGTTTTCTGCCGCGTTTTGCTTTGGGCTTTTCTTCCGTGGCCTCTGCCGCCGGAGCCTGGTTTTCTGCTGGACTTTCTGCAGGAGCAGCGGGAGCTGTCTGTGGAAGTTCGTCTTTGAACAATGGGGCAGGAGCGGGTAATGCCGGGGTGTTTGCTTCCAGTTTCTGTGCTTTGTCTTTGGTTGCGGTGTACACCTTATCGCCTTCTTTCTTTACGCTGATGCGTGATCTTTTACGAGGCTGGCCTTCTTTCTTCTCTTCCCCTGATTTAGCCGAGGCTGCTTTCTTTGTGGCACCGACAATGGCCTGTTCGTCCAGGATCCGGTAGACTAAGTCTTCTTTGCGGAGGGATTCGGTTTTAGTCAGACCCAACTCTTTGGCAATCTGTTGCAACTCGGATAAATCCTTGTCATTTAGTTGAATGATATTATACATAAGTATCGTGTAATGAATTTATAGGTAGCCAGCTTACGCGTATCAGCATGATTTGGACATGCTTCACAGGGCTTCTGTGCGGATTTACGCTTCAAAGGCTACTGATTAAAATGATAGTTTTAATTCTTTGTTTGATAAAAATTGTTGGAGTATACAGCATAAATGTGCTTGTGTAAGCGTCGTTATGCTTTTACGAGGACAAATATACGCGTTTTTTGTGAAATAGAATAACTCTTGGCCATTTTTTTTGTACTTCTGTCGTTTGATTGAAAGAAATGTGTTACTTTAGCCGTTGAAAGTTTTATTTATAAATAATAATTAAAAGCATGAAGAAAGTTATTTTTACAGAAAAGGCTCCGGCTGCCATCGGACCTTACAGCCAGGCTATCGAAGCTAACGGAATGGTGTTCCTGTCCGGACAGATCCCTGTAGATCCTGCTACGGGAGAGTTCGTTGAGGGAGGTGTTACCGAACAGACAACTCAGGTGTTCGAAAACATCAAGAACGTATTGGCTGAAGCAGGACTGACCACTGCTAATATCGTGAAAACAACTGTTTTCCTGGCTGATATGTCCCTGTTTACTGAAATGAATGCCGTGTATGCCAAATATTTCGACGGTGAATGCCCGGCTCGTTCTGCAATTGCCGTAAAAGGCCTGCCGAAAGGAGCTCTGGTAGAAATCGAGAGCATTGCGGTAAGATAACAACCGTATTTCTGCCTGTAGTCTTTTCGGCAACGTAACCGGTCGGGGATTGTACGAGAGACTGCAGGCGGATTTTTTTAGGGGTTGAAGAGTTGTTGTTTTGAATTAAGTATATATGAAACTGGACAAGACGCTGTTTAATACAGTGAACAAATGGAAACTGGCAACATGCCTTCTGGCTATTCTGACAGTTCTGGGCTCTTCCTTATATATATATCGGCTGGAGCCGTTTTCTTCGGGGATAGAAATATCCAATGAACTGGGAGGGAATATCTTCCCGGTAACGCTGCTCTCTACGGCAACGACTGATGCTAATCTGATTGTTCCTGCGGATACCAATTATCTGGGCAATCCGAAATCGTGTATTGCCGTTCGCGTGAAGAACGAGCATGCCAACAGTAAGCTTCGTGTGGAAGTGGCCGAAACTCCTTTCTTTGCATATTCGGTATCGGAATTCATTCTTCCGGAGTCGGGAAAGGAATATTGGGTGTTTCCGGACATAATCTGGAACTACGATGCCCTTCGGGAAAACGAACAGGCCGTACCGGTGACGGTTTCAGTGAAAGCCGAACTGAACAGACGTGCCCTGCGGGGAGGAGTACATACATTTTCAGTGCGAAGCATCAATGAATGTTTGTTGGGCTATATTGACAGCCGGATGAAGTTTCACGACACGGGACAGTTTTTTGCAGCTTATGTGAATGAAGACAATCCTCAAATAGACCGTCTTCTTCGTGAAGCGCTTGATTCCCGTATCGTGAACCGTTTCTGGGGATATCAGAGCAAGAGTGTCGATCTGGTAGACAAGCAGGTATATGCTTTGTGGTATGTGTTGCAGAAGCGTGGGTTTAAGTACAGTTCCATCAGCAACAGCAGTCTTTCGTCGAACGTTGTCTTTACGCAGCGTGTCCGTACTTTTGACGATGCGCTGCTTTCGGCACAGATCAACTGCGTGGACGGCAGTGTGCTTTTCGCTTCATTGCTGAAAGCCATCAACCTGAATCCGGTATTGGTGCGTGTGCCCGGACATATGTTTGTCGGGTATTACACGGATGCATCTCACCGGAATATTCATTTCCTGGAGACGTCTATGATCGGTGATGTCAACCTGGATGACTTCTTCCCGGAAGAGAAACTGGACTCCACCATGATAGGCAAGTCGCAGGAGAATGTTTCCCGGCTGCTGTTCGAGAAGTCGAAGGAATATGCTACACGCATCTATAAGGAAAATGAGAAACTGATCCATTCGGGTAAGGTGAACTATATGTTTCTGGAAATAGACAAGGTGACCCGTGCTTATGTACAGCCTGTCGGAAAATAATGTTTTATGAAACTGATTTATTTATATCATAGCGGATTTGCCCTGCTGGGTGATGACTTTACACTGATTTTTGACTATTGGAAGGATTCGGAGTCGGATGGAGACGGCATTCTTCATCGGGAACTTCTGAAGCGCCCGGGCCGTATGTATGTGTTTGCGAGTCATGCCCATGCGGATCATTTCAATCCGGAAGTTCTTTCCTGGCACCTTCAGCGTCCGGACATTGTGTATCTGCTTTCGCAGGACATTCAGGCCCTGCATGAAGCGGAACAGGCGGAGGCGGTGTGGCTGAAGCAGGGAGATTCTTATTCGGACGAGCGCTTGTCGGTACATGCCTTTGGCTCGACGGATGTGGGAATCTCTTTTCTGGTGGAAGTGGATGGCCGGAAAATCTTTCATGCCGGCGATCTGAACAACTGGCACTGGATGGATGAATGTGAAGAAACTGAATGGAGAGGCTATGAGCATGCCTTTCTTCAGGAACTGCAGTTGATCCGGAAGTATACTGAAACTGTGGACGTAGCGATGTTTCCTGTCGATCCGCGTCTGGGAAAAGAATACATGCGGGGGCCGCAACAGTTTGTGGAAATGATAAAAACTTTTATCTTTGTACCGATGCATTTTGATGAGGCTTATGCCAGAGCTGCGGCTTTTCGTCCGTTGGCAGAAGCGGAAGGTGCACGGATGATTGCGCTGGAACGGCGCGGTCAGTGTGAAGAAATTGAATGTGAAACTCTGATTTAAAAAGATTATAGCGATGAATATAAAAGGAAGATTTGACCACTTTAATATCAATGTGACAGACCTGGAACGCAGTATCAAATTTTATGAAACGGCTCTGGGATTGCACGAGTCTCACCGCAAACAGGCGGAAGACGGTTCTTTTGTTCTGGTTTATATGACCGACGGTTGCAGCGGATTTATGCTGGAGCTGACCTGGCTGCGTGATCATTCCGAACCGTATGAACTGGGTGAAAACGAGAGTCATCTCTGCCTGCGTGTAGACGGTGATTACGAGGAAGTGCGTAAGTTCCACAAGGAAATGGGTTGCGTCTGCTTCGAGAACGAGCAGATGGGACTTTATTTCATCAACGATCCGGATGATTACTGGATTGAAATTCTTCCGGCAAAATAAGTCGGAAAAACTTCTGCGTGAATCATAAAATATTGTTCTGAACATTCAAAATAGATTGCATTATGAAATACATTTCTCCGGGTTCCTGGTTTTCTTTGGAATATCCGAACGACTGGCGTGAGTTTGAAGATGAGGAAGACAGCTTCCTTTTTTATAATCCTGAAAAATGGAATGGAAATTTCCGGATATCCGCTTATCGGGGAAAATCCGCAAAATATGCTCAGGACTGTATGGCGGACGAACTTCAGCAGAATCAGTCTGCCCGACGTGAGCAGGCAGGTCCCTGGGCATGTGTATATTCGGCAGAAACATTTCAGGAGAACGGTGCCTGGTATACGTCGCATATCTGGCTGACAGGCAAGGGAACTATCTCTGTGGAATGCTCTTTTACGGTACCTAAAGGGGAAAGTCCCCGTATGGCAGAAGACATTATCCGTTCGCTGAAGGTACGTGAGGAAAATGAACCTTTGTGGAAAGAGGTGATTCCGGTGCGTGCGCTTGAAATCTGTGTGATCAATGAATGTTACGATTGGGCGGTGTCTACGATCAAGAAACAGCTGACTAAAGATTTTACGGCCATGAAGCAGGACGTGGAAAGTATTCAGCGTTTGCTGGACAGCGGCCGTTTCAATAAAGGACAGCGGGCTGCCTGGGAAAGTTTTGGTATTGCTTTCGGAACCATCCTGGTCAATGAGATGGATGGAATGGAATGGGTTACGGTCATTGACGGAAAGAAAGAGTATCCGGCATTGCGTTTCGGAGACTCTTCCGTAATGGTTTATCCGCTTTCACTCATCTGGGATTATGTGAAGAACGGAAAACCGTGTGACCTGAAGGCTGAATATGCCCGCATTGAATCGGAAGTAGAAAAAGTGTTGAATGACTGATTCCGGGAAATAGGCCGTTCAGGTATCTGGAAAATACAGGAATGGCAGCATTTACCCTGAATTTTTTGAATAGAATAAATGACGCCTTATTTACAAGTAGAAAAATTAACGAAATCGTTCGGTGATCTGGTTTTGTTTCAACAGATTTCATTCGGTATTGCGGAAGGACAGCGTATCGGACTGATCGCCAAGAATGGTTCCGGCAAGACAACTTTGCTGAATATCCTTTCCGGAAAAGAAGGCTATGACGAAGGAAAGATCACCTTCCGGCGGGATCTGCGGGTAGGTTATCTGGAGCAGAGCCCTGTTTATCCGGGAGAACTGACCGTGCTGGAAGCCTGCTTCTATCACGGTACTCCTGTGGTGCAGCTGATCAAGGAATACGAAAGCTGCATGGAGACTCCGGGACATCCGGGACTGGAAGACTTGCTGGACCGGATGGAACATGAGAAAGCATGGGATTATGAACGCCGGGCCAAGCAGATCCTTTCGCAGCTGAAGATACGTGACTTTAATCAGCAGGTCAAGTATCTCTCGGGGGGACAGTTGAAGCGTGTGGCACTGGCCAATGTCTTGATTACCGAACCTGACCTGTTGATTCTGGATGAGCCGACCAACCATCTGGATCTGGATATGACGGAGTGGCTGGAAGAGTTTCTGAACCATGAGAAGGTCAGTCTGCTGATGGTTACTCATGACCGTTACTTCCTCGACCGTGTCTGCTCTGAAATTATCGAGATCGATAACCGGCAGATCTATTCCTACAAGGGGAATTACAGCTATTATCTGGAAAAGAGGCAGGAACGCATTGATGCAACGAATGCGGAAATTGCCCGGGCCAACAATCTTTACCGGACGGAACTGGAATGGATGCGTCGGATGCCGCAGGCCCGCGGGCATAAAGCCCGTTACCGGGAAGAGGCTTTTTATGACCTGGAGAAGGTGGCAAAGCAGCGGGTTTACGACCAGAACGTCAAGCTGGATGTCAAGGCTTCCTATATCGGTTCTAAGATTTTTGAAGCAGATCATCTTTACAAGAGTTTCGGCGATCTGAAGATCCTGAATGATTTCTCCTACATCTTTTCCCGCTATGAGAAGATGGGTATTGTGGGAAATAACGGAACGGGAAAATCTACGTTCATCAAGATTCTGATGGGCATTGAGAAGCCGGACAGCGGTACGCTTGATATCGGTGAGACGGTACGGTTCGGTTATTATTCGCAGGAAGGACTTCAGTTTGATGAACAGATGAAAGTGATCGATGTGATTACAGATATTGCAGAGGTCATTGAGCTGGGCAACGGCAAGAAGCTGACTGCCTCGCAATTTCTGCAACATTTCCTGTTTACTCCCGAAACACAGCATAACTATGTTTACAAACTGAGTGGCGGGGAACGCCGTCGGTTGTATCTTTGTACGGTGTTGATGCGTAATCCGAATTTCCTGATTCTGGACGAGCCTACCAACGACCTGGATATCGTTACCCTGCAGGTGCTTGAAGAATATCTGCAAAGCTTCAAGGGATGCGTGATTGTGGTGAGCCACGACCGTTATTTCATGGATAAGGTGGTCGACCATTTGCTGGTGTTCCGCGGACAGGGAGATATCCGTGATTTCCCGGGCAACTATTCTGATTATCGGGACTGGAAGCGAGAGAAGGAAGTTCACGAGAAACAGGCAGCCAAGCCTCAGGAAGACAAGACGAAGAAAGTCCGCCTGAACGACAAGCGTAAACTTACCTTCAAGGAAAGAAAGGAAATGGAACAGCTTGAAGCGGACATTGCTTCTCTGGAGATAGAAAAGAAAGAGGTGGAGGACGCTTTGTGCAGCGGAACTCTGGATGTGGAGAAACTGACGGAATACTCCAAACGTCTGCCTCTGATCAATGAAGAGCTGGAAGAGAAAACAATGCGCTGGCTTGAGTTGAGCGAAATTGAAGGATAAAGACAAGAAACTTTTCAGGAAAGGATTTCAGTGGAACGAACGGGTTGATCCGTTCCGGAAGCTGAAATCCTTTTTTTATTTTATTGAAGTGAATGTAAGAACCGGTGCAGGCCGTTTTTTCTTAAGGACAGAATGGAAATGTTAAGGAAAGTGTTTTTAACTGTCTGAATCAGAAAGGAATGAAAAAATATTGTAACTTTGCACCCGTTATTTTTCAAGAAATTATCTTATGCGTCGAATCATCTTATCTGCTTTTTTCTTTTTTCTTCCCGGAATGCTGTTTCGGGCAGACGATCCTTTGCGCGATGCGGAACGCAATGACCTGAAAACTGTTGTGGAAGCTGATGCATCAGTCAGTCTTTACCAGGCAATGGGACTGGAGGGAATAGTGAGTCAGGAAGCTTTCCGGCAGGCAGTGGCCGGATATAAAAAGATCAAGGACAGGAAGCGGGATGTGCTGACGCTCATTGATTTTTCCAAGCCTTCGACCGAGAAACGCCTGTTTGTCTTCGACATGAAAAAGCAAAAGTTACTGTTTGCATCGGTTGTTTCTCACGGAAAGAACAGTGGAGAAAACTATGCGACTTCCTTTTCCAATGAATATGGCTCCTATAAGAGTTCCCTGGGCTTTTATCTGACCGGAACTACTTATCAGGGAAAAAACGGTTATTCTCTTATCCTGGATGGACTGGAGAAAGGTGTCAATGACAAAGCCCGGGAGCGGGCCATCGTGATGCATGGAGCAGCGTATGCCGATCCTGCTGTTGCCAGCAGGGGCGGAAGACTGGGACGGAGTTTCGGCTGTCCGGCTGTTCCCCAGAAGCTTTCCCGTCCCATTATTGATGCCATCAAGGGAGGAAGTGTGATGTTCATCTATGCAGGAACTCCGGATTATCTGGCACAGAGTTCTATTTTGAACGACAACGGTTTGATGTAAACCGATAATAAACGAATCCGACCAGATCGGCCAGTGCCCAGCCGATGGGGATGGACCACCAGATGCCTTTTACTCCGATTGCCGGAATGGCTGCCAGAATGTAGGCCAGTGCTACGCGCGTACCCAGTGAGAATATGGTCAGAACCACCGACATTCCCGGCATGCGTACAGCCCGGTAATATCCGTATAGAAGGAATAGATAGCCGATTCCCAGATAGAAACTTCCTTCAATATACAGGTAGTCCATGCCGATGCGGATAATCTCTTCTTCCTGAGCCGAAACAAAAAGCTGCATCAGAGGTCGGGCAGCTCCTGTGATAAGAACGGAAAGCAGCAGGCAGAAGATGGTGGTGACAAGAACGGCACTGCGGATTCCTTTCCGGATACGTTCGGTTTTCCCGGCTCCGAAATTCTGCGCAATGAAGGTAGAAAAAGCATTTCCGAAATCCTGTACGGGCATATAAGCAAACGAATCTATTTTAACGGCAGTGGCAAAGGCAGCCATTACTCCTGTACCAAAACTGTTGACAAGTCCCTGTACCATCAGAATTCCCAGGTTCATGATGGACTGCTGGATGCAGGTCAGTGAAGAGAACGACAGAATCTCACGCAGGCTTTTCCGGTCGTAATGCAAATCTGATCTTTGCAGGCGGAAAAACGGGAAATGGTGTAGGGTATAAAAGCAAAGCCCGATGGCTGCAACGTACTGTGAAGCGACAGTGGCTACGGCAACCCCCGTTACTCCCCATTGAAATCCCAGAATAAAAAGGAAGTCCAGTCCGATATTGAGCACCACGGAAACAGCCAGAAAGAGCAGGGGAACCACAGAGTTTCCTACGGCTCTCAGCAGGTAGGCATAGTAATTGTAGAGGAAGGTTCCGGGTAATCCCAGGAATATGACGATCAGATAATCATACATGACTTCTTCCAGTTCAGGTGGAGTCTGTAAGAGTCGGATGATAGGATGGATGCCCAGTATCACCAGGATATTGATCAATAAAGTAATTCCTCCGATCAGAAAAAGGGAAGTCAGCAGGCTTTGTTTGATTCCTGCATAGTTTTTGCCGCCAAACTGCAGGGAGACAACCGCCCCGCCTCCCATACACAGGCCGATAAAGATGGAGGTAAGGAAGACCATGAGGGTATAGGCAGAGCCGACTGCGGCAAGAGCCTGGGCTCCCAGGAAGCGTCCGACAATCAGGGTATCTGCAATGTTATAGCATTGCTGGAGCAGATTGCCGAGCATGAGCGGAAAGGCAAAGCGGAGCATACTTCCGGTGATGCTGCCGCTGGTCAGGGAATGAGAGGATGGATGAAAGTTCATGAAGGCAGGTTGTTTTGTGGTAAGATAATGGTAAACTTGCTGCCTTTCCCTGGTTGCGACTGTACCTGGATGCGTCCGTTATGAAGGGTGATGATCTGTTTGCAGAGACTGAGACCGATGCCCGATCCGGAGGGCTTGGTGGTGAAGAAGGGTACAAAGATCCGTTCGGTTACTTCAGGAAGCATTCCTTCTCCATTATCGGAAACAACCAGCGATATGCCTTCTCTGACGGGCTGGGCACTGATCTCCACGCTTGCGTCCGGCGTATGGATGCAGGCTTCGGAAGCATTCTTCAGCAGGTTGATGAAGATTTGTTCCATCTGAATCCGGTCGGCCAGGAAGGTGAGGCCGGAAGGTGCTGTGAAGTGAAAGAGGGGAGAAGGGTAGAGCCGCCGCAGGTCGTCGAAGAAGGCCTGAACCGAGATCTGTTCCCTGACGGGAGGAGCAATCCGAGTCAGTTTGCGATAGTTTTCCACGAATTCCAGCAGTCCCTTGCTGCGGCGGTGAATGACTTCCAGTCCTTTCTGTATATGCGTTCGGGTACGTTCGTCGTGTGGATTCTCCCGGCTTCTCTCGCTCAAAGTCTCAGCCAGTGAGATGATGGGGGTGATGGAATTCATAATCTCGTGGGTCAGTACCCGGATCAGTTTCTGCCAGGCTTCCATTTCCGTATGTTCCAGGGCTGAATGGATATTCTTCAGGCTGATGATCCACCGTTCTCTTCCTTGCAGGTGGATGACGGAAGAGGCAATGGCCAGATCCATCGGAAGATCCTGAATGGTCAGGTGTGCCACCTGTTGTTTTTTTCTCAATGCTTCCAGCACCTGTCCGGGAAGTTGTTTATGTTCTCCCAGCAGGGGACGGGCGGCCTTGTTCATCCACTCTGCACGTCCCTGATGATCCGTCACGATGACAGCCGTGTCTACTTTGTCCAGCAGGTTCTCGTAATATTGAAGTTTCACTTCCTCATCCAGCATGCGGTTGCGGATTCCTTTCAACACTTCCGACAGATCATTGGTCAGTTCCTGCATAGCCCGGTCGCTGAAAGACGGGGAGGCTGTCTGGCTGAAATCGTTCCGTTTCATGCATTCCACGATACGCTGTATCATGGAAGTCTGCCGCATCTGAATGCGATAGAGGCTGAAGCTGGTACCCACCGTCAGCAGAACGGCGGTAATGCTGCAGAACCACATTTCGTGAAGGAAGGCCAGTAGGGCACATGCCGTCAGCAGAACAATACCGGCAATGTGCGTTGTCAGGCAGAAAAGGTAGCGTTTCATAATCCCAGTTTTTCCAGTTTCCGATAAAGTGTATAACGTGTGATTCCCAGAAGTTCGGCCGCACGGCTCATGTTTCCTCCGCTTGCCCGGAGTGCCCTTTCCACTGTACGGCGTTCCACTTTTTCCAGATTCAGTTCTTCATCCTCGTCTTCCTTACGGCTTTTATCCGTGGCAGGGAAGAAAAAATCATCCGGACGAAGCTGGTTGTTTTCACTCAGAATGACAGCCCGTTCCAGTGTATGTTGCAGTTCGCGGACATTTCCCGGCCAGGAGTAGCGCATAAGTTTAGCTTTGGCTTCACGGGTCAGCCCCCGTATCTCTTTCTTGTATTTCCGGTTATATCCGTTCAGGAAATGTTCGGCCAGCAGGAGAATATCCTCTCCGCGTTCACGCAACGGAGGAATATGCAGCTCGATGGTATTGATGCGGTAAAGCAAATCCTGCCGGAATTTTCCTTCCTCTACCAGTTCTCTCAGATTTGCATTGGTGGCACAGATCAACCGGACATTGATATCTATGGGACTGACTGCGCCCAGACGGGTGATGCACCGCTTCTCGATAGCTGTCAGAAGCTTGGCTTGCATGGCCAGTGGCAGGTTGCCGATCTCGTCCAGGAAAAGTGTTCCTCCCGAAGCCACTTCCATTCGTCCGGGCTTGGCCTTGCGGGCATCCGTGAAAGCACCTTTCTCATAACCGAAGAGCTCACTCTCAAACAACTGTTCGGGTATACTTCCCAGGTCAATGGTGATGAAGGCATCTCCTGACCGGGGCGAAAAGTGTTTCAGCAGGCGGGCAACCAGATCTTTCCCCGTTCCGTTTTCTCCCAGGATCAGAATGTTGGCGTCAGTGTCCGACAATTTATAGATGGTTTCCTTGACTTTCGACATAGCCGGTGAGTTACCGATCAGTTCGGGGATGGTCTCATCGCCTTTCAGGGCACTCACCTGTTCCTGCAGACGTCCGACTTCCTTGCGGGACAGACTCAGCTGAATGGCCGAAGAAAGGGTTGCCAGCAATTTTTCCTTTTCCCAGGGTTTGGAGATAAAATCAGTCGCTCCTGCCTTGATGGCTCTGACGGCTTTGTCCGTATCTGAATACGCCGTCATGAAGATGACCACAGCTTGCGGATCCAGATGCTGGATCTGTTCCAGGCAATCAAATCCCTCTTGTCCGCTGATGGCATCACGCCGGAAATTCATATCCAGCAGAACAACATCGGGATGAAAGGTCGTCATGAAATGTTCGATGCGGGAGGGCTGTGTGGTTACTTTAATTTTTTCTACATAAGGTTCCAGCAGCAGGTTGAGCGCAAAGAGCACGTCCTCGTTGTCGTCAATAATCAGTATTTTTCCTTTTTGTTCCATGTGTTGTAGGTTTTCCTTCGCAAAGTTACATTTTATTTTCATGTGCTGTATGTGCGTATTCGCACCAAATTTGTGCGTATCCGCACACCTTTTTGAAAGCGGGTTTTATGAAACTTTCTGTATTTTAGTTAATTATCGTTGTGGCACGGTTTTCGCAGTTCTATTTTATGAAAATGTATGTAAAAGTATACTGTATGAAGAATTATTGGATCGTTTTACTGATTTGTTGCCCGCTTGTACTGATGGGGCAGGAACGGCAGGTGCTGACCTTGCAGGAATCCATCCGGATTGCACAGGAACATTCACCTGAAGCACAGGCAGCCCGTCATACCTATCGGGCAGCTTATTGGAGCTACCGTTCGTTTCGCGCCAATTATCTTCCTTCGGTGAACCTGAGTTCTTCTCCTTATCTTAACCGGCAGATCAATAAGGTAACCCAGCCTGACGGAACGGAGCTTTACCTTCGTCAGAACCAGCTGATCACCGATCTCAATCTGGAGATCAACCAGAATATCTGGTTTACGGGAGGAAGTCTGTTTCTGTCGGCCTCGGCGCAGCGTATGGATGAGCTGGAAGGAAAAACAACAGCGTATAACACACAGCCGTTCACTATCGGCTACCAGCAGTCTCTGTTTGGGTACAACTCCCTGAAATGGGACCGGCGCATTGAGCCTCTCCGCTTCCGGGAAGCCAAGAAGACTTATGCGGAAACACTGGAACTGATTGCCTCAAAAACCAGTGAACTGTTTTTCGATCTGGCTACGGCACAGGCCAATCTGGATATTGCCCGGTCAAATTTGCATCGGCAGATACCTTGTACCGGTATGCCCGCGGACGTTATGACATCGGTAACATTACGGAAAATGAAATGCTTCAGCTTGAGGTCAACAAGCTGAATGAGGAGACCAATGTCATGAAAGCTCAGATTGAAGTGGAAGACGCTATGCTGACTTTCCGTTCTTTTCTGGGCATACGTGGTGACGAAAAGCTGCAGGTGATTCCGGAGGACAGCGTTGCAGAGTTTGAGGTATCGCTGGATGAAGCCTTGAAGCAGGCCTATGAGCATAGTCCCGAAATAGACTCCTATGAACGGAAGAAACTGGAAAGCCGCAGTCAGCTGGCTTCGGCAAGGGCCAATGCCGGACTTAAAGCCGACCTGTATCTGCGGTTCGGTTTATCGCAGACTGCTGAACGGTTCAACGAATCTTTCCGGGATCCCCTGGATCAGCAATACGTCAGTCTGACCTTATCTCTGCCGATTCTTGACTGGGGACGCGGACGGGGTAAAGTGCGTGTTGCGAAGTCAAACGTGGAACTGGTCAACACACAAGTCGGGCAAGCTGTTACAGACTTTGAACTCAATGTACGGAAGATGGTCCGGCAGTTTAATCTGCAGGCTTATCAGGTACGTGTGGCATCCAAGACAGACCAGACCGCCTGGCGGCGCTATGAAGTGGCACGCCGGATGTACCTGATGGGCAAATCGACTGTACTTGACCTGAATGCAGCCACAACGGAAAAAGATACGGCACGACGAAACTACATTGCAGCCTTGAGGAACTATTGGACCTTATATTATGGCCTGCGCAGCATGACACAGTACGATTTCCAACGCAAATTGCCGTTGGCCGAGTGTCTCCCTGAAATTTAAAAACCTGCATTAAATGAAAAACGACTATGGATATTAAACTGGAAAAGAAAGCATGGTACATCCGTTACCGTTATTACCTGGCCGGAGGCGGACTGGCAGTAGCAGGTCTGGTGTATGTCATTGTGCTGGCGCTCTCTCCGCACCGGCTGCGGATTGATGCCGAAAATGTACGTATGGAAGAGGTGAAACACACCGATTTCCTGGAATATGTAGATGTGGAAGGAGTGGTACAGCCCATACTGACCTTGCTGGTCAATACGCGGGAGGCAGGAAATGTAGAGCGTATTGTAGCCGAAGAAGGCAGTCTGATGAAACAGGGCGATACGATTCTGATCCTGTCGAATGCCCACCTGATGCACGATATCGAGGATCAGCGGGACGAATGGGAAAAGCAGCGCATCTCTTATCAGGAGAAAGCTCTGGAGATGGAGCAGAAGACTTTAACTCTCCGTCAGCAGTCTCTTCAGGCGGCTTATGATCTGAACAAGCTGAAGAAAAATTTTGAACTGGAGAAAGAAGAATATGCCATGGGTATCCGGAGTAAGGCCCAGCTGGAGGTGTCGGAAGATGAATTCCGTTACAAGACCGAGTCAACCCGCCTGCAGATGGAAAGTCTGCGAAGCGATTCAGCCATGACCGTAATCCGGAAAGAACTGCTTCGCAACGACCGGGAAAGGGAATACAAGAAACTGGAACGTTCGTTGAAGCGGATGGAAGATCTGGTGGTTCGTGCTCCGCTCGACGGTCAGCTGAGTTTCGTCAAGGTGACTCCCGGCCAGCAGGTTGCTGAAGGAGAAAATATTGCGGAAGTAAAGGTGCTGGATCAGTTCAAGATCCACACGTCGCTGAGTGAATACTATATTGACCGGGTGACGACCGGACTTCCCGCCACCATTATCTGGCAAGACAAGAAATATCCGCTGAAAGTGAGCAAGGTGGTTCCTGAAGTCAAGGACCGCACCTTTGAGGTTGATCTGGTATTTACCGGAGAGATGCCCGACAATGTCCGGCTGGGGAAAAGCTTCCGGGTACAGATCGAGCTGGGACAACCTGAACAGGCCGTCGTTATTCCCAGGGGAAATTTTTATCAGCAGACCGGCGGACAATGGATTTACAAGCTGAACAAAGACAAGACACGCGCCGTGAAAGTACCGGTTGTCATCGGCCGTCAGAATCCCTTGCAATATGAAATTACCGAAGGTTTACAGCCCGGAGATTGGGTTATTACGACAGGATATGATACCTTTGGCGACGCAGAAGAACTGGAAGTGAAATAAACGATAAAAATAAATTGAGAAACTCATGAAAACATTTCAATATGCAATGCGCTTTTTACTGCGCGCACGTTCTTACACCTTGATTAATCTGCTGGGACTGGCATTCAGCCTGGCCTGCTGTATTGTGCTGCTCCGTTACATTCACCGCGAATATACGGTTGATGTGCATTGTGTGGATCGGAACGAAGTCTATGCAGTCCGGGTAGATATGGAGGGCAATTCATACTGGGGAGCTTATTCAGTCTATCAGGACAGTATCCTGATTGCTCCGGAGCTGATTGATGTAACTTGTCGCTTCACTCCGCTGGACAATGATTATCTGATCAGCGACGGTCACCGTTACTCTTGTGCGGCATTGGCTACGGACAGTACCTTTTTCCGCCTGTTTTCTTTCCGTACGGTGCAGGGAGAGCAAGACCTGAACGATCCTTCATCGGTTATACTGACCGAGGGTTATGCACACAGACTGTTCGGCAAAGAGAATCCCATTGGCAAAACCATCCGTTATTCCAATGGAAAGGATTTTGTGGTCAAGGGAGTGATTGCCAAGCCCGAGAACAAGGCCTGGCTGAATTTTGATCTTCTCTTGCCTGACACTCCTTCTAATCACTGGGAGCGGATGCCGCTTGAACTTTATCGTTTCGTAGCAGGGGCAGACATGGACCAGATTAACCGCATTGGAAGTTATCCTCGCCGGGTCAATCCGCACTGGCCGGATGATACGCGTATGTACACCTTCAGTCTGGTTCCCCTGAAAGAATGCTATTGGTCTGGACTGAAAACAACGGAGGAGGGGCATATTTATGTCTGGGGCGACCGGGCGCAGCTTCGTATCTTTATCAGTCTCTGTGTACTTCTGTTGCTGACAGGCATTCTGAACTTTATCAATCTTTATTTGATCTTTATGCTCAAGCGTACCCATGAGTACGGCATACGCAGGGTGTTCGGTGCAGGAAAATTCCGGATGTTTTCCCATATTTTTGTGGAGAACCTGCTGCTGTCGGCTTTTGCCGTCCTGCTTGCCTGGGGACTGATTGAACTTACCCGGATACCGGTGGAACACTTCTTTGGGTTCAGTTTTCCCTATACGGCATTCGACTGGCAGCTTTCTCTGGCCCTGCTGTTTCTTTTGCCTTTGGTGGCTTCTCTTTATCCTTATTTCCGTTTTACCCGTATCCAGCCTTCTGTCAGCATACGTTCTGTCAGTACAGGCAACCGTTCGGTACGTGCACGTATGTTTCTGCTGTTCCTGCAATATACAGTAACCTTTCTGCTGGTTGTCATAGCCATCTATTTCAACCGCCAGCTTGATCTGATGCTGCACACGGATCCCGGATACCGGACGGAGAATATTCTGGTGGCCAGTCTTGTACACGAGTCAAAGGATTATTCTTCCTATCCTGATAAGGAAAGTATCGAGGTCCGCAGGAACCGGGTCCGTCAGATTGATGCCATGGTGGGAGAATGTCCGGATATTGACTGCTGGATGGTGGATTATTCCTGCCTGGCTCCGAGTGACTATGGAACCAATTTCATCGGAAAGGACGGTCGCAAGGCTTTTCTGCATATATGGTATGCCAGTCCTGTTTTCTTCCGGCTTTATGATCTTCATGTTGTGGAGGGAAGTCTTCCTTCGCTGACTGGAGATGAGGGAAATGAGGATTATTACGTTGTCAACCGGGCCGGCCTGAAGGCTCTTGGATATGATTCCTGCCAGGGGGCTTATGTCATAGCAGAATCTGACCAGCAAAGAGGCAGCAATCCGAAGCTGCATCCCATTGTGGCAGTCATTGATGATTACTACGACGGACATATCAGTACCGGCGTACGTCCGATGATATTTCAGGTCATGAAACGCTCTTCAGGTGATATCTACAGCATCTCTTTCCGTCCGGGACGTCTGCCGGCAGTGCTGGATTACCTGAAGAAAGTGGAGCGTGAAGCATATGGTATGGAAGAATTTGAGTATATACTTTTTTCCGACAAGGTAAAACAGATGTATGCAGCCGACCGCCAGCTGGCTGTTCTTTACAGTGCATTTGCTTTCATGGCCATTGTGGTTTCCTGCCTGGGACTGTTCGGTATCTCGTTGTTCGACATTCGCCAGCGTTATCGTGAAATAGCGATCCGTAAGGTACATGGAGCACGTCTGTCGGATCTTTACCGTCTGTTGCTCCGGAAATATCTGCTGATTCTGGGCGGAGCATTTCTGATATCCATTCCTTTGTCAGGATATGTTATCCATCTGTACACCCTCGATATGGTGGTCAAGGCTTCACTGAATGCCGGTATTTTCCTGCTGGCTTTGCTTGTGGTCGGCCTGATTTCCATCGGAACCTTGCTCTGGCAAGTCCGTAAGGCAACCCGCATCAGTCCGGCAAATGTAATGAGAAGTGAATAGAATGAAAACTAGAAAAAAGAAGTATTATGATCAGACACTATTTGAAGGTTGCCATGCGCAATCTGTGGAAATATAAGACACAACATTTGATTTCTTTAGCAGGAGTGGGAGTAGCCTTGCTGTGTTTCAGCATTTGCCTTTACCTGGTCCGCTATGTCTACGATCTCGATCATTGTTTTGAGAATTATGACCGGATTGCTGAGCTGAGCCTTTATGAGGAAAATGACAAGGGGGTGTCAATGTCTACACCTGTCACTCTTGCCGAGGAACTGCGTCTGAAGAAGCAGGACGGGATTGAAGCCTTCTGTGTGGTTGACCATCCCTATAGGGATCGGCCTTTCAATGTGGAGGTGAAAGACGGTAAACAGCTGCCTTACACTTTCAATGTGGCAGAGACGGATTCATCCTTTTTTCAGGTGCTGGCTCCCCAGGTTTTGTGCGGTTCGGCTGCCGTTGCCAAGGTGACACCAAACTCACTGGTCGTGACTGAAAGCATGGCACGACGGGTATATGGTGATATCCGTCAGGCAATCGGAAAGCAGCTGGTGATGACCCGCCGGCTGTCCACTTCGCCCGATTCCACTCCCCGTACCGGCGGCATAGTCTATACCGTACAGGCGGTCATTGCGGATATTCCGATGAACAACAGCATTTCTTTTCTGAGCCGTCTGGATATGTTTAGCTTGAACGATTCAGAAGGAATCATACAGAGCGATGCCCGTTATTCGGTCATCGGTTCGCAAACGTTTGCCCTGCTTCGGGAAGGAGTAACGCCGCAAGACCTGAATGAACAATTCCGCAGGAGCAAGGTGACTCACCATTATTTTGACAGGGACTACAATGTGGCCGTTTATCCGATGGGAGCCAGACTTCTGGAGAAAGGTGCTCTTCCGGTAATAGCTCTGGTGACAGGCATAGCCGGAATGCTGATTCTGTTGGTGGCTTTGCTTAATTTCTATCATCTGATGGTCGGATCTTTCCTGACCCGTGTCCGTGAGTTCTGTATCCGGCAGATGACAGGAGCTACTGCTTCCGGACTTTTTCTTCAGTTGTTTGTACAATCGGCTTTGCTGATATTGCTGGCAGGACTGTTGACTTGCATCTGTATTGAAGTCATGGATCCCTGGCTTCAAATGGAAGTGACAGACATATCCTTACAGATTGATTCCATTGAGCTGATGAAACAGACCTTTGAATATCTGGCAGGTCTGCTGGCTGTTTCTGCTCTGCTCTGCCTGTTTGTTGTGTGGAAGGTACGCCGTATTTCTGTACATGCCGGAGTGGTCAGCGGTGTGCGTCGGAGTGGAAAAAGGCGGTTGCGGAATATGTTGCTGGGCATACAGCTGTTTATCTGCTGGGTATTCATTTCGCTGGCAGCCGCTCTTTACCTGCAATCGGATATGACAGGACGCACTTTGTTCAACACACTGACCATCCGGGAAAAAGAACAGATTCTGAGTGTTCCGATGGATTTCTCCTTTATGAATGCGGCCCAGAAGAAAGATCTGATCCATCAGTTTGAAGTTCTTCCGGGAGTAATGGAGGTACTTCCTTCGGATGTCAACTATCTGAAAGGCATGTCGAGTACGGGTATGTTTACGGAGAAAGGCAACAGGGACAGTTATGTAGCTGTAAATGTCATGCGCATTACGTCGGGTTTCTTCCACTTCATGCACATTCCGATGTTGTCGGGACAATCAGTCCGCGAGCCTGCAGATCTGGTGGCAGATGAAGCATTGTCCAAACGGATCGGAAAGGAAGTTCTGGGAAAACCACTTTATAATTTTGATGAAACGCCCTATCTGGTCAAGGGAGTCTGTCAGACTTTTGTAACCAATGTATACCGCGAGAGCGAAGGATTTATTTTTATGCTGACCGATTTTGATGATTATTGCGGACATTGTTATGTGAAGTGTAAGGACGGACAGGCTGAAGCCGTACGTGAGGGAATCCGGACGATCCTGAAGAAGAATCTGCCGGAAAGTGTGGAAGTCCGGATCGGGACCTTTATGGATGACATAAGTGAATCGCAGGTACTGGAATTCAAGTTGCGTGGGGTTATTCTGTTCTTCTCGGTGGTTGCTCTGGTTATTTCACTGCTGGGAGTCTATTCGGCTGTGACCATTGATACGGAATCTCGCCGGAAGGAAATGGCTATCCGTAAGATCAACGGAGCCGGTGTACGGCAGATCGTAATGCTCTTCGCGCGTTTCTATATCATTCTGCTGGCTTTGACAGCTGTACTGGGATTTGCGCTGGTGGAATTCCTGTTGCGTGCACTCAGCGGCATGTATACGGTTTTCTTCCATCACGGGGCAGGGTTCTATCTTTGTATTTTCCTGCTGGTTTCCCTGTTTGTCGCCATCACGGTAGCCTTCCGCATCTGGCAGGTTTCACGGGTCAATCCGGCTGAAGAGATTAAACGGGAGTGACGGAGCGGGCAGACGATCCGGGCTCAATGAGCAGACGAATCGCGTGTTTCATCAGTACGAAACTTGAGTTCCACCAGGTCGAAACAACAGTTCCACCAGGGCGAAATAAAAGTTCCACTAAGATGAAATAAAAGTTCCACCTAGTCGAAACAAAAGTTTCATCTGGTCGAAACAACAGTTTTGTCAGGACGATACAGGCAAAACCTTTGCAGAAAGTCTCCGGATCGTTTGTAGAAGTAAGCTCCTTCATGCATTCTGTTGAAAGAAACGGAAGAAATATGAAAGAAACAAATTATATAAGAACGAATCAAATTATGTTAAGATGATATTACACTATTTGAAAGTAGCTCTGCGCAATCTGAGAAAAAACAAGACACAACATTTGATTTCAGCTTTGTGTCTGGCCATCGGGATTCTGACTTTCTCGTTCATGCTGTGTTTTGTGTATACAGTGGGTGAGGAAGAAGAATATATCGGAGGTGAACGGGCTATGAGGCTGATGATCAGTAAAAAGGATTTTGCCGGTGATGTTCCCTGCGTGGAGGAAGATTTCCGGGCACTGAAAAGTCAGACGTCCGGTATGCTGGAAGGTTGGGCCGTTTTCTCTTATGAGGCTGAAATGGAGGTGGAAGTGGTGGAAAAGGACGGGCGCGAAACGCCGTACAAGGTAACTTATAAAGTTGCGACTCCTGCTACTTTCCCTTTCTGGAAACTGCCTCTGCTTTACGGTTCCCGTCTGCCGGAACGGGAAGATGAAATCATTGTTTCCACTTCCTTTGCCCGCCGGATGGCCGGCAGTGAGAATCCTGTCGGACGGATTGTCCGGCTGGCTTCGCTGACTCCGGCAAATGGTATTACGGATTATCGCATCGTGAATGTGGTGGCAGAGAAAGAGAAAGGCGGTTCTCCGAGAACGGAATGCTGGTTCCCTCTGGAGATGAAGCCGAAGACCTGGCTGCAGATGTATGCCCTGAGTAAAGAGGGAGTTTCTTCAGAGTCGTTGGAGAAATATCTGGCAGGAGTCAGCTGGGTACGTGGAGATGGAACGATGATCGTAGAAGCCAGTTCGCTCAAGGAAATGGCAGAAAACCGGAATACGGATCTGGTTCAGTTTTTCCTGCTCTTCATTTCTTCGCTGATTCTGGTATCGGGACTGATCAATTTCCTGAAATTTACTTTCCAGCAGTTTTATGTCCGTCAGCGGGAACTGGCGCTGCGTAAATGTGTCGGTTCTGGTTCAAAAGGCCTTTTTCTGTTGTTGTTTTTTGAAGTATTTATCATGCTGACCATAGCCTGGTTTCTTTCCTTGCTGATGGGAGAGGTGGTAATGCCGCTGGCCCGTACCTGGCTTCCTGCAGAACACATTTTCTGGTTGTCTGCTTCGGCGGTCTATCGTCTGCACATCCTTGTTTATCTCGGAACTTTGTTGCTTTGTATTCCTCTGTTGCTGATTCCGGTGTGGCGGGTCCGTAAGGTCAGTCTGATCCGTCTGATTCCTGTCACCGGCGGAAAACATGTTTTCCGTTCCCTGATGATCGGCATTCAGCTTGTAGTGTGCATCTTTTTCCTGGGAGCTATGATGGTGGTTCATTTGTCTTATGCCGAACTCTTCGGAAAGACGTATGCCCCTCTGAGTCCTGCTGAAGAAGAACGGTGTCTTTCCCTTTCGGTGAATTCGGAACGTATGCGCCAGAACTGGGATGAGATTCGTTCCGGACTGACCGCCCTGCCGGGTATTGAACGTCTGGTTACACTGGGTGATGAAACTTTGGACAGAAATCAGTTCTCTTATCTGTATACATCTTATGAAAAGGCAGACCATTCAAAGGTGAGTGTTACCGTAGCTCAGGGAGATCCGGCTTATTTTGATTTCTTCCGTATTCCGATGAACGGGAAGCCGATGGAGGCCGACACTGAAGGATATGTTTATATCTGTCAATCCTTTTCAGATCTGTTGCAGACTGAACAGACGGATGGAACAGTGGTACTTGACGGGAGAAGCTATCGGATTGCAGGAGTATATCCGGATCTCTACAAACAGGTAATTCTGGATGGACAGGCCAACCTTTCCGTGTTTTTCCCTTCCTCGCAGGCAGCTTCCTGCCTGTTGAAGATTGCACCCGGAAACGATGTTGATCAGGTGACGGAACAAGTCATTGCGTTGTGTCGCCGGTATGTTCCGGAGACATTACCGCTGGAGATTCACAGGCTGACGGATGTCCGGCAGACACAAGCTGCTACAATCGGGATGATGAAATCTTCCATGGGAGTGTTGGCGCTCATCTGTGTTCTGCTGGTTGTCCTGAGTGTATATTCTTCGGTTACAATGGATGCGGAAGCACGAAGAAAAGAAGTTGCCATACGCAAGATTAACGGAGCTTCTCCCCGGGATATCGGTATATTATTTGCACGCGGTTATGTCGTGATCTTTCTGGTTGCTTTCGTTGTGACTTATCCGGTGCTGAGGCTTGCTATGATTCAGACATTGAGTGATTCCGGTCTGCAGTCCGTTTACGGTTGGGGATGGGGAGTGTGTCTGTTTTTTGTAATCGCCTGCCTGATCGGAATGACTGCCTGCTGGCAGATCCTCCGGATTATGTGGTTGAATCCGGTAGAAGAAATCAAGAGAGAGTGAAGCCGGATGGATATGGGACAGCGCAGGTACAAAAGAAATTTGTGAGTGAGATAATCCTTCAGAAGGATTGGAAAAAAGATTATTATTGGTTTTTAGATATTCAATTAAGATGATGATTAAGACAGTAAATTTACAGAAGGTATTCCGCACGGATGAGGTGGAAACCTGGGCATTGAACAATGTGAACATTGAAATTCAGGAAGGTGAGTTTGTGGCTATTATGGGACCGTCCGGTTGCGGCAAGTCTACTTTGCTCAACATTCTAGGTCTGCTGGACAATCCGACAGGAGGAGAATACCGCCTGAACGGGGAGGATGTTTCAACGTATACCGAAGCGCAGCGTACGGCTTTGCGCAAGGGAGTAATCGGATTTGTATTCCAGAGTTTCAATCTGATTGACGAACTGAATGTGTATGAAAACATTGAGTTGCCGTTGTTGTATATGGGTGTTTCGGCCTCTGAGCGCAAACGCAGGGTAGAAGATGCCATGAACCGGATGGCCATTGCACACCGGGTGAAACATTTCCCCCAGCAGTTGTCGGGCGGACAACAGCAGCGTGTGGCAATAGCCCGTGCCGTAGTGACTAATCCCAAGCTGATTCTGGCCGATGAGCCTACGGGTAATCTGGATTCCAAGAACGGTAAGGAAGTGATGGATCTGCTGACCGAACTCAACAAGGAAGGAACCACCATCGTGATGGTAACCCACTCTCAGCATGATGCCGGCTATGCCGATCGCGTCATAAATCTGTTCGACGGTCAGGTCGTGACGGATGTGACCCTATAAGCTCAATGGCCGTGAAAGTCTGTCAGCAAGGTTCCCGGATTCCCGGTCTGACCTTGTTGACAGACTTTTTGCCGGGAGTAAACAAGATAACAGTTTCATTTTGTTTTTATCAATCGAATGAGTACCTTTGAATCGTCTTTGAAAAACAGGCTCTATCAATGTAATCTAATCATTTAAGCATATGAAAAAACAACGGATTCTGCTCGTCGGGATTATTTCTGTAGGGGTTATAGCCCTGCTTATTCTTTTCGGATGGCTTTTCCGGAAACCTTTGTACCGGCTCAGTCTGGGAGATATTGATGCACGTTATCGTTCGGCCATGCTGGCTTATCAGGAGCACCGTTATGCGGATGCCCGCAAGGAACTTGCCCCGCTGGCCCGCCTGGATACGGCAAAATGTGCCCAGTTCCTGCTGGGAGACCTGCTGTACCGGGGTGAAGGAGGACCGGCAGATCTTCCGGAAGCCTTGAATCTTTTTCTGATGGCTGCCCGTCAGGAGCACGTCGATGCGCAGGCCAATGCCGGTTTTATGTATACGTATGGACTGGGTACCCGTCAGGATTTCGGAGAAGCCATGGACTGGCTTTACCGGGCAGCTCTCCGGGGAAATCCGAAAGCTCAGCTGGGAATGGGGAATCTTTATAAGAACGGCTGGGGACCTGTACGCAATGAACAGGCTGCTCTCAACTGGTATCGCCGGGCCGCGGCTCACGGCAATTCGGATGCCATGAACAACATCGGATACATGTACCGGAACGGACTGGGGGTACCTCGTAATTATGAAGAAGCCCTGTTCTGGTTTCAGAAGGCGGCTAATCTGGGAAATTCTTCCGCACAGTATAACATCGGTAATCTGTATTGCTGGGGCAAGGGGGTAGATAAAGACATTGTTCAGGGAGCCCGATGGATGCTTAAATCGGCTCTTCAGGAAAATGCTCCTGCCCAATATAACCTTGCGAGAATGTACCAGTGGGGAAAAGGAGTGGAAAAGAATCAGGAAGAAGCAATGAAGTGGTATCGCCGGGCTGCGGCTCAGGGACACGAAAAAGCCATGCTGGCATTGGCCAGACTGGAGAAGAATGAAACCGTCGAAGAGCGGGATTCCACATTTATGCCCGATGAAGGCTGGCCGGAATGAGTTTCCGGCCTCGGGCCGTCTTTGGAAGGCGGCCTTTATTTGTTTTCCATATCTTTCAGATGGATCTCAAGTGCCTTGACGGAAATATGGATTTCCCAGATGGATATTCCCAAGGAAGCGATGAGCAGCAGGAGAGCCAGTCCGAAGATATATGCTGAGAGGTCGTGCAGACCGATGTAGATCAGAAACATGGCGACAACGCAGAAAAACAGACTTGAGATACCCAGTACCTGCATGCTGCGTGTCAGATAAAGGCGTTTGCGCAGGTTGTCAATCTGAGCCGCTGTGATCTCAGAATGATTTTGAAGATATTGTTCTTTCAGGGTACGCACCAGCTGGGCATATGAAAGAAACCGGTTGGTATAGGCCAGCAGGATCAGAGATACGGCTGAGAAAAGCAGGGTAGGCGTCGTAAGATTCAGTTCGTCCATTATTCATCAGTTTAGAATTTGCAGACAAAGATACACAGATTCGTCCGTACCTTTCGTATTATTCCGGGAAAAAGTATAAGTTTGCATCATGTTTAGACAAGAAGTTTTCCGATGGATTGAAGAACGGCACTTATTGCTTTCGGGCGAGAGAGTGCTGGTGGCACTGAGCGGGGGAGCTGACTCGGTGGCTTTGTTGTGTGTGTTGCAGGAGCTGGGGTATAGGCTGGAGGCTGCCCATTGCAATTTTCATTTGCGGGGAGAAGAGTCCGACCGTGACGAACGGTTTGTCCGTCAATTATGCGAGAGAAGGCAGATACCTCTTCATGTGATTCATTTCTCTACCGGAGCATATGCTGCTTCCCGGAAGATTTCCATCGAAATGGCAGCTCGGGAACTCCGTTACCGCTGGTTTGAAGAGTTGCGGGATCAGGGCGGTTTCCGTGTGGTAGCCGTAGCACATCATCGGGATGACAGTGTGGAAACGCTGTTGCTGAACTTGACCCGCGGCACGGGAATCAACGGGCTTCGGGGAATCAGACCGGTCAATGGAACGGTTGTCCGGCCTTTGCTGGGGGTAAGTCGGGAAGCCATTCTGACTTATCTGGATCGGCTGGGACAGCCTTATGTAACGGACAGTACCAATCTGGAAGATGCTTATGCACGCAATAAAATCCGTCTGAATGTGCTTCCGGCTTTGCGTGAAATCAACCCTTCGGTTGCTGAATCGATCGCCGAAACGGCTTCCCGTCTGGATGATGTGGCAGAGATTTACCGGCATGCCATGCAGGAAGCCTGTTGTCGGGTTTGTCCGGACGGAAAACGGATCTCCATTCCGGCTCTGCTGAAGGAAGTGGCGCCCCAGGCGGTTTTGTTCGAGCTGTTGCACGGGAAAGGATTCAATGCATCCCAGATCAGGGATATCCTGCGTAGCCTTTCCGGTGAATCCGGACGTTTGTTTCAGGGGGCAGGATGGACTTTGTTGCGCGACCGTAAATATCTGTTTCTCCGGTCAGATGCGGAGAAAAGTATCTTGTCTGTCCTTCAGGAACGGATCGTTCCGGTAGAAGATCTTCCCGTGTTGCCGCGCGAGAAGGAAGTGGCGTGTCTGGATGCCGACCGGATTACGTGGCCGCTGGAACTGAGAGTGTGGAGTTCCGGAGACCGTTTCATTCCGTTGGGCATGCAGAATTATAAGAAAGTGCGCGACTATCTGCGTGACCGGAAAATGTCTCTTTTTGAGAAAGAAAAGCAACAGGTGGTGGTTTCAGGCGGGGAGATTGTCTGGCTGGTCAATGAACGCATCGACCAGCGTTTCCGGGTAACCGGGCAAACGCGCCGGGTGCTGTTGCTTCAGGTTCGTGAGGAACGCTCTGAAGAAACATCTAACGATTTGATTCCTTAAATTTTAGTACGGATGTATAATCTCTTAGGATTCAGTCGGGAAAAACTGCCTTTTTGTGTTAAAAGATATTAAGAAGAACAGCCGTTTGTATCAGATTAGCGGATTTGTATTACATTTGGGCATGTTTAATATATTAACATCTGAATTATGAACGAATTAATTGCTAAAATTAAAGAACTGAGCAATAGCTTGCTGGAAGATGCAGCTTTGCAGGCAGAAAAAGGAAACAAGGCAGCTGGAACACGTGCACGTAAGGCTTCTTTGGAACTGGAAAAAGTGTTGAAAGAATTTAGAAAAGTTTCTTTGGAAGAATCAAAAAAATAAGACTTTGTCCAACGCTTTAAAGTGAGGACTGCATCGTTTCCGGTATCATACCGGTTGTGATGCAGTCTTTATTATATGTATATGCCGGCATTGTTTTTCTGAATATGGGAATGAACAGAAAGGTTTTCTTCGGATATGTAAGCGGAGTAGTCCTCGGAATAGGACTGCTTCTGTCCTCGTGCGGCAAAGCCGGCGGCCGTGAGAATCATTCGGCAGAGGCCGATTCACTGAACACGCTTTCCTATGAACTAAGGTATAAAGATCTGACCGCTTCTGCCCGGGCGGCAGGAAAAGCCTATTCCTTTGCCGAAGGACATCCCGCCCAACGTGCAGAAGCCTTGAACAATATGGCTTTCTGTGCCTTTATGCGGATGGACTTTGAACAGGCTTCGCGATTATATCGCAGGGCGGAAGTGGCAAGCGAGAATGAAGTGGAGGCTTTGATTGCTGATGTGGGCATGATGAGAGTCTGCCAGCGTACTTCCCTGAACAAGGAATTTTATGATTATCGCAACAATGCTCTGCGAAGGATCAGGCGGATCCGGGAATACGATGAGGCACTGGCGGATGAGCGGCTGAACCGCCGGTTCAATTATGCACTTTCGGAATTTTATATCGTTTCAGGAGTGTATTATTATTACCTCCAGCAGGATGAGGCGGCACTTCGTTCCATTCAGGCCATTTCGGAAGAATCGTTGAAGGCTGATACCTCCCAATGGTTGTATTATGTGTATATGCGCGGTTCAGGGGGAATGTATGAGGCACCGACTCCCGATGAAGTGACTTTGGGTGAATTTGAATGTCTGGTACAGTGCTTGCAGGTCAGCCGGATGAAAGACTATATTTATTTCGAGGCAAATTCGCTTCAGGCCATGGCTGAATTGCTTTGCATGAGGAGGAACCGTACTTTATTGGAGGCCAAAAGTCCCGGTCTGTTGAGGCTGGTCAATGAGGATGACCTGCCTGTGGACAGCCTTCCGTTGCGCTATGCGGAGGAGGCTTTGCGCCTTTTCAAGCAATATGGTGACTGGTATCAGATTTCGGGAGCGTACCGGACGCTGGCCACCTGCTATAACTTTGCCGGAATGCCGGACAAGGCTTTGCCGATGCTGGCGGAAGCTCTGGAGTTCGTCAACCGGCATCATGAAAAATATTATCATTGTGCCGATACGACGGACCGTCTGCACACCTATGTGCCTTTTTCTTCGGAATGCATCGAACTGAAATGGATCAATGATGAAGGTATCAAGACGGTACCGGAATGGATTGCCCGGCTGAGGGAGCAGTTAAGCCGGACGTATGCGGCCATGGACCGCAAACCGGAATCGGACTATAACCGGAACATTTATCTGGACATATTGGATTATGCGCGTCAGGACAAGGAACTGGAGAGCCGGTATGCCGTTCTGGAACGTGAATCGAAGCAATTGAATGTACTTCTGGCCCTGGTGGTTGCCGGTTTGTTGCTCCTCGTTGTCTGTTTTATTTTCCTGAACCGCCGGTGGCGTAAACGGAATACGGCTTATCTGTCTGAATTGCGTATGGTACTGGATCTTTGTCACCGGATTACCGGTGGTGTTCCGGTGAAGGCACAGGGAATCGGAGAAGTGACGGAGGTGCTCCGGCAGATACTGAAAGAGGGACTGTCCGGCATCTTTCCTGTGGATGAGGTTTCCATTCTGTTGAATCAGAAGGAAGAAGACGAGGATGAGGAAATGTTCAAAGAAGAGTCTTCCGGAGATGTGACGGAAGCTTCCGGAGAAAACAAGATCATGCTGGATTTTGATCTGGTTCCGCTCGGAAAGAATGAGTCGGTCGGCAAGCTCTTGCTGGTACTTCCCCAGAAGCTCCGTAAGGAAGAGCAGGCACTGGTCCGTCTGCTTTTGCCTTATCTCGGCTGGACACTGGAAAACGGACTGAATCTGGTTTCGCTGGAAGACGAGCGCAGGCGGTTGGACAAGGAACGGTATATTCACGAGCAGCATCTGGTGGAGAACAAGCGGAGAAATGAACTCAAGAAGGCCTGTCTGTCGATCGTGACGGGGATCTTGCCGTACATTGACCGGGTATCCAATGAGGTGCATAAGTTGCAATCGGCTTCCTATACCCGTGAGGAAGAAGTGAAGCGGGGAAAATTCCGTTACATTGACGAACTGATTGTCCGTATCAATGAATATAATGAGATTCTTGCCCGCTGGATCAAGATGCGTCAGGGAGCTCTGAGTCTGAATATAGAGAATTTTGCCTTGAATGAGCTGTTCCTCATGATCAGCAAAGGCCGCCGTACGTTTGAAATGAAACGTCAGGAACTGATCGTGCACGAAACCGGTGCCGTGGTGAAGGCGGATAAGGCACTGACGCTCTTCATGGTCAATACCTTGACCGAAAATGCCCGTAAATATACGCAGGAAGGAGGGCGCATTGAGGTGTCGGCAACGGAAACGGACACGTATGTGGAGATCTCCGTGACGGATAACGGTCCGGGACTTTCGAAGGAAGATGTCAGTCTGATTCAGGATGAAAAAGTCTACGATTCCGGACAGATCGGTCTGGCTACGGCCGCTGATGCCGGAGAACTCAAGAAACAGAAAGGACACGGCTTCGGCCTGATGAATTGCCGGGGAATCATTGAGAAATACCGGAAGACGAGTCCGGTGTTCGAAGTCTGTCTTTTCCGGGTGGAAAGTTCTCCTGGCAAGGGAAGCCGCTTTTATTTCCGGTTACCCCGGGGTGTCAGAAGAATGCTGGGAATGTGTTTGCTGGTTCTCATGCCTTTCCTGGGAGGAGGATGTATGCATTCCGCTCCGGTGGATGAAAGACAAGCTGTTCCGGACAGTATTGCCGGATATGACAGCCTGTTGCGGGTAGCCAATGACTATGCGAATATGGTTTATGAATGCAATGTCCGGGGAGCCTATTGGGAGGCACTTTCTCTGGCGGACAGTGCCTTGCATTATATGAATCTTCATTATCGGACCTATTCCGGAAAGAAGGTTCCTCTGCTCCGTCTCTATACTTCCGAGGGAGGAGATGAACGCGACTGGCTGGCCGGACGTTTCGATACGGACTACTTTATTTTGCTGGACGTGCGCAATGAAGCGGCCGTAGCATCCCTGGCCGTCAAGGATTTCCATTGTTACCGGTATAACAATACGATTTATACGGCTCTGTACAAGCAGCTCACCAAGGATACTTCTCTC
The DNA here is from genome assembly GCF_000157915.1 of Phocaeicola coprophilus DSM 18228 = JCM 13818. Taxonomy (GTDB): domain Bacteria; phylum Bacteroidota; class Bacteroidia; order Bacteroidales; family Bacteroidaceae; genus Phocaeicola; species Phocaeicola coprophilus. Next base: position 240,032 of record NZ_EQ973632.1, read on the forward strand.
GAGCAATATTGTATTCAGATGCAGCAATCGGCCGGTAACAAATGGATTGCACTGACCTTGTTCATCCTGCTGGTGGCAGGATGCGGAGTGGTTTACTATGTGCTTTATTTCCGGAGACGTTTGCATTACCGCTACAAGATGGAACAGGTCTTTACGGTGAACGAGGCAATATTTGCCCGGTCGGTCATTCACTCCGAGGCGTTGGATGAGATTCCCCAGCGGCTGGTGGATGGAGTCTTCAACGAAATCTGTGAACTGGTTCCCGTGGAGGGGCTGGCTCTGGCGGTATATGATGAGGAATCGCATATCCTGAACTATGCCTTCTACCGGGGCGAGGGCGATGAGGTGGTCCGGGAACGTATGGCACGCTGTTTTGAAAAGCAGGTGCAGATGTGGAACGACGTGACGGGATGGACCTTGCTTCCTTTGTGGGTAGAGATTGGCGGAGAACGGCATTGCATGGGTGTGCTGGCTCTGAAAATGATCCGTTGCGATAACCGGGAAGAAGATCCGTTGCTGGTGGAACTGGTAGCCGGATATCTGGCGGTGGCCTTGCATACGACGGTGGTACAGGTCGGCCGGAAGTATCATGATATAGAACTGGCTCAGGATGAATCCAACCGGGTTGCGTATGAAGAGAATATGCTTCATGTGCAGAATATGGTGCTGGATAATTGCCTTTCTACCATCAAGCATGAGACAATTTATTATCCAAACCGCATCCAGCAGATTGTGAACCGCCTGAACACAGATAAGGGTATCACTGAAGCGGAAGAAAGAAAACAGATTACCACCGTGGCAGAACTGGTGGATTATTATAAGGATATATTTACCCTGTTAAGTTCATGTGCTTCCCGGCAACTGGAAGAAATCACTTTCCGGCGTTCAGAAGTACCGGTGGAACGTCTGGCCGGTTTTACGCGGAAGTATGTGGAAAAGGCCGTACGCAAGCTGGCCTTCAGGGTGGAACTGGAAGCAGAAGCTGAGCCGGTGTCGGTGACGGGTGATGAAATCCTGCTTCGTTTCCTGCTGGAAAATCTCGTGGATGAGTCGCTCCGGTATGCTCAGGAGGGAAAGCTGGAACTGAAGATCCGGAAAGAAGGCGAGTTTGTACGTTTCGACTTTATAGACCGTCGGCGCAATTTCACTCAGGAAGTGCTGAACGGTTTGTTCTATCCCGATCTGGCACGCATGTGTCCGTCGGCTTCGTCTGAGGTATTGGCCGGCACGGAATATCTGGTATGCAAGCAAATTATCCGCGATCACGATGAGTTTGCCGGGCGGAGAGGATGCCGTATCAATGCCATGCCGGCTGAAGGCGGAGGCTTTTCGGTCTGGTTCACCTTGCCCCTGAAACGTACGGAATAGGAAGGTGGAAAAGGATGAAGAGTGAAAGAACTTAAAACCGGGACTGAAAGAAGATAAAAATGGAGAAGGGGAGAATGTATCTTCGGATTATCCGTTAACTTTGCGGAAGTAAGGAAAAACTTAAAGATAAAAATGGAAAAGTTTAAAGTTATTATTGTGGAAGATGTGAAGCTGGAACTGAAAGGAACAGAAGAAATCTTCCGTCACGAAATACCCAATGCCGAGGTGATCGGTACGGCCATGACCGAGGCTGAATTCTGGGAGCTGCTTCAGCAACAGACTCCTGATCTGGTTCTCTTGGATCTGGGACTGGGCGGATCGACCACCATCGGAGTGGACATCTGTGCCCGCCTGCACCGTGAGCGTCCGGAACTGAAAGTGCTGATCTTTACCGGCGAAGTGCTTAACGAAAAGTTGTGGGTAGATGCACTGGAGGCCGGAGCCGACGGTATCATCCTGAAGACCGGGGAATTGCTGACTGCTACGGATGTACAGGCGGTGATGGACGGCAAGAAGCTTGTCTTCAATTATCCGATTCTGGAGAAGATTGTGGAACGTTTCAAACAAAGTGTGCTGGCCGGTCAGCGCAGACAGGAGACAATTATCAATTATGATATAGACGAATACGACGAACGTCTTCTGCGCCATCTGGCTCTGGGATATACGAAAGAAATGATTACCGGACTGAAGGGGATGCCTTTCGGAGTCAAGTCCATCGAAAAGAGACAGAACGATCTGGTCAGCCGTCTGTTCCGTCCGGAAGAGCGGACGGGAGTGAATGCCTGCCGGCTGGTAACCCGTGCATTCCAGTTGCGCATCCTGGATATTGATAATCTGGAACCCGATGAAGAGTAGCATCCGTTTCTTTCATCCGGCATCGGTATTCTTTCTGCTTACGGTGGGAGTTGCTTTCCTCTCGTGGGTAGGAAGCATTTACGGTTGGGAAGACGTGCAGAACTTTCTGAGCGCGGAGGGGCTTCGCTGGGCACTTCGTTATACGGACGACAATTATCTTTGTGCGCCGATGCTGGCCAGTCTGCTGATCCTTTTTCTGGGACTGGGGTTGTGCATCCATTCCCGTTTCCCGGAAGCCTGCCTCCGTTTGTTGGGGAAAGGCATCCACCTGTCGCGCAAGGAACGCCGTGCGCTGGGGATGACGGCCGTTTCGCTCGGAGTATATGTCCTGCTTCTTGCTTTCCTGGCCTGGGGACCGTGGACACTGGTGAGGAGCATTACAGGCGATTTGTCCGGTTCTCCTCTTTCGGAAGGAATCTGGTGTGTGACAGCTTTCGGTCTGGTGCTGGCCGGACTGGTTTACGGATCTGCTACGGATTTTTATCGGAACGACCGGGATATCGTCCGCGGCATGTCGTGGTGTTTTGCCTATTTTGCTCCGGGATTTGTTACCTTATTCTTTGTTGTTCAGTTTTTTGCCGTGCTGGATTATACCGGACTGGCCGCATTTGCCGGCATTTCCGAGACGTGGCTTTACTGGACCTACACATTTTGTTGCCTGCTGGCGTTTAGCGTACGGAGAAAATGATTATCTTTGCCCGGAAAAATTATTTACCTTATATAAAAACTGATATGAAGAAAAGTATTTTATGGGTGGCTGCCGGTATGATGACACTGGCTGCCTGCCAGAAACAGGCTGGTTATACCATTCAGGGAACCGTTGAAGGAGTTGCCGATGGTGACACCGTTTATTTGCAGAACTTTGAAAACAACAACCTGGTGAAGATTGATTCTGCTATCGTAAAGAACGGTACCTTTGAATTCAAAGGTCAGGCCGACTCAATCGTCAAGAGCAGCTATGTAACTTACATGAAGAACGACAAGCGCATGCTGACCCTGTTGTTTGTTGAAAACGGAAACATCAAAGTTGCTTTGAATGAAAAGGACAGCCAGGTTTCAGGTACCCCTTGCAATGATACCTATCAGAACTTCATGACCTCTTACAAGGCTATCGGAGAAGAGCTGAAAGCTATCTACACCAAGGCTCAGCAGGATTCTACACTGACCGCCGAACAACGTGATTCACTCATGACTCTTCTGGACGAAAAGCAGGAACAGGGAATGGACAAAGTCTATCAGACAATCTCTGACTGTATCGAAACTCCGGTAGGTGTACATCTGCTCGTATCTTTCGCATCTTCATTTGACATCGAAAAGGTAGAACCGCTTCTGAACAAGATCCCTGCCGCTTATGCCAACGATGAAGGTGTGGTAGCTCTGAAGGAACATGCCGCTACGGTAGCCAAGACCGCGGTAGGCAAGAAGTTCATTGATTTTGAAATGAATACTCCGGAAGGAAAGAGCGTGAAATTGTCTGACTTTATCTCCAAGAACAAATATACACTGATCGACTTCTGGGCAAGCTGGTGCGGTCCCTGCCGTCAGGAAATGCCGAATGTTGTTGCCGCTTACAATGAATTCAAGGCTAAAGGATTCGGTATCGTAGGTGTATCTCTGGACAACAACCTGGAAAGCTGGAAAAAGGCTATCAAGGATCTGAACATTACCTGGGCTCAGATGTCTGACCTGAAGGGATGGCAATGTGAAGGTGCTGCCCTGTATGGCGTACGTGCGATTCCGGCTACCGTACTGGTTGATCAGGAAGGTACTATCGTTGCCCGCAACCTGCGTGGTGATGAATTGAAAGCCAAATTGGCTGAATTGATGAAATAAACCTTTGTTAAATTAAATTCGGCACACAGGCGGGGCGGGCTTCCGTGAGGAAAGATGTTCCCAAATGCCTGTGTGCATTTTTTATGTCCGTATGTTCCGGAGCGGATCAGATCATATCTTCGCCGGTTCTGATGACCGGAACACGTACGGTCTTGTGGAACGGAATGAAGCGTGACACAACCGCAATGACCAGTGTTACGGCAAAAAGCCATCCCAGGATATCTTTCAAAGCCAGAAGCGTACCCTGTTGCTGGAGAATGGTGTAAAGTGTATTGTTGGCCAGCTGGGTGGCTTCATCTATGCCATGTCCTTGGGCCAGGCTGCTTCCCAGAGTCGATTGCCAGCGTGTTGCGGCCAGCGGGTCCGTAGCGGTCAGGGTTTCCGAGAGCTCCACCATGTATTTCTGCTGGAGGCGGTAGAGCGTGTTGCTATAAAAGGCCGAAGCGATGACGGGTGTAAGTACCGATCGGAAAGTGATCAGGAAAAAAGCATTGGAAAGCAGATACTTGGGATGAAGGTCTTCCACGGCAAAAAGAGCGAAAGCAATGATCAGAACCATCATGCCCACTCCGCGCAGGAACATGGGAAGATAGAGCATTTCGTAGGTACTGTCCGGAGAGATCCCGAAATAAAGCATGCCGAAGAACAGGGCAAAACATCCCATACCGCCGGCAATGAGAAAACGGAAACGCCAGCGTTGCCACCGGAACCACCAGAAGCAGATGAAAGCTCCGGCCAGATAACCGGGAAGGAGCCAGATATAGAGTGTGTAGCTATGCGTATTGTCTACACGCAGGATGGTGGTCAGATAGCTGGTGAGCAGGCTGGTAGAGGTACTGAAGAACATAACCATCATCATGTAGAAATAACCCAGAATGGCTTTCCACTGGAAGAGTGGCTTCAGGCTTACGAAAGGATGGGTTGAGTGGAACTGCTCCCAGAGAAATATTGCCACGAGCAGAGGAGCGATGACAATATAGGTACAGATGCGTCGGGAAGCCATCCAGTCGAGAGTTTTGCCGTAGGTGATGACGTAGATAAGCATCAGAACACCGGTGGCGATGATGAGCATCTCGCGCGGATGAAGTTCTTTCCAGGGGATGGGACGTGAAGGACGGTCATGACGGAAGAAGAGAATGACCGCCAGGATAGCCACGAGCAGGAGCAGCATCATGAAGTAATACATGTATTTCCAGTCGTAATGATAGGCCAACAGAGCAGTAATGACCATGGAGAGTTGTCCGCCTCCGAATACCAGCGGATAAAAATAAGCATAGAATTCACTTCGCACATCCTTGGGGCTGAAGATAAACTTGATGCGCCGGATGACCCACAACATCAGGAAACCTTTCAGAAATCCGATGACAAAGCTGGCGGCAATGAGCAGGTCGATATTGGCCTGACGGGCACAGAACCAGCTCAGGAAAAACTGGAGGACCAGATCGGCCAGCAGGAGTGATTTGCCGGACAAGGCTCCCAGAATCTTGGGAACAATCGGATAAGATACGGCCATGCCTGCCGATGCCGCATAATAGCCTATGGTAATGTCTTCGGTATAGACTCCCAGGGTGTTCGATACCTCTACCATGCTACCGGTGTAAGTTCCGTTCAGCATGGCGATGGGAAGCATGATGAGGAAGACCGTAGCGACGGCTATCCGGTCGGGAACCCACGTACGGACAGGTATTTCAAGTTCACGGGCTGTTTTCATTTCTTTCTCAGAGCTTCGGTTTCGACCATCATGCCTGCCCGCAGGAGGCTCATGTATTTTTCGTCGGCTTCATCCAGATCGATGCGCACGGGGATGCGTTGTTGCACTTTCACGAAGTTGCCGGCCGAGTTGTCCGTGGGAACCAGCGAGTACTTGGAGCCTGTTGCTTCGGAGATAGCGGTGACATGTCCGTGCAGAACCTTTCCGGGAAGTCCGTCTACTTTGATGCGCACAGGCTGTCCGATGTAAATATTCGCTATCTGGGTTTCACGATAATTGGCGGTAATCCATTTACCCGACTGACGTACGATGTACGACAGGGTTTGTCCGGCGCTGACATATTGTCCCGGTTCCAGGGTACGCCGTCCCATATAGCCACTGTACGGAGCGGTGACAACGGTGTATGAAAGATTCAGGTTGGCAAGGTCAAGTGCAGCTTCGGCACGCAGGATCCCGGCTTCCACTCCGACCTGCTTCTTGCTGGTTTCGTCATACTGGGAGTGGGCAGCTTCCTTCTGGCGCAGAAGAGCATCATAGTGGGCACGTGCCGCTTCATAACTGGCCTTGGCCTGGTCATATTGTTGTTCGGGGACAGACTCTTCCTTTAGCAGACGTTCATAGCGCCGGTAGTCCTGTTCGGTCTGCCAGAGTCTGGCTTTGGCTTCGGCCAGGTTGGCATCCTGTTCGGCGATGCGGGTATGAGAAGTCCGTATGCCGGAAGTCAGCACGTCGCGCGATCCCTGTGCGTCGAGGAGGGAAGCTTCCGCTTCTTTCTGGCGGATCAGGTATTCCCGGTTGTCGAGGACGACGAGTGTGTCACCCTCGTGTACGAACTGATGTTCGCGGAATCTCACTTCCTGAATGTATCCGGCCACCCGTACGTTGACCGGTGCGATGTACTGGTCGACGAAAGCATCGTTGGTGATTTCGTAATTGATGTAACGCCAGAAATAGTTGGCCGTCCAGACCAGTCCTGATCCGGCGATAAGCAGGCAGACAATGTTCAGGATGATGTTGCGTCGTTTTTGTCTCTTCAGACGCTTGTATTTCAAATGGAGTACTGACATGGCGGTTTCTGATTGTTAACGGTATGAATGGGGTTACAGGTTTCCGATGGCCCGTTGAAGTTCATAATAGGTGTAAATGACCTGTGTGCGTGCCGTAGTGAGTTGCAATTCGGCATTGAGCCGCAGGTTGTCGGCGTCAAGCAGATCGGTCAGGATGGCCAGCTGGTTCATATAGCGGTTTCGCATGATCCGGTAGTTCTCCTCGGCCTGTTTTACCGAGAGTTTCAGGGATTCCACCCGGTCGGTAGCTTCGTGATGCTTGAGCAGGGCTGCCTGTACTTTCATACGGATGTCTTGCCGTTTCTGTTCTTCGGTGTTGCGCATCAGAAGTACGTTTTGCCGGGCCTCGTTCATGCGGTGCCGGTTGCGGTAGAGCGCCGAAAGAGGATAGGAGAGTGAGAGTCCGATGTTCCAGTTGTTGTTATAAAGGTCGGCCATGGTGCGTGAAACGGGTCGGGCCAGGGTATTCGAGGCGGTTAGTGAAAGCCGTGGAAGCTGTTCGGCCCGTGTCAGTGCAATGTTGTTTTCGGCCAGTTCCGTCTGTTTCCGGATGAGCTGCATGGCCGGATCGGAAAGGAATGCCCGGTCCACATACTCTCCGTAGGTACCGGCCTGGAAAGTCTGTTCCAGCAGGGTTGTATCCGGGATCAGGAGCAATCTTTCGTCCATGCCCAGCAGAATGTCCAGCCGTTGGGATACCAGCCGGATATTGTTTCGGGTTTCGGTGACGGCCAGCCGGTCGTTGGTCAGTTGCATTTCACTCCGGAGAACGTCATTGTTTGTGATAATGCCTTCTTCCTTCATTCGCCAGATGTCCTTGAGCCTGCGTTCAGACTCCTCAATGTTCCGGTTGAGTACCCGGTCCTGTTTGTAGAGGCTGAACAGGTTCAGATATTGCTCGAGCAGTTCCAGTTTGATGTCTGCCCGGTCGGTTGCAGTCTGAAGCCGTGCGATGTCCTGCTCCAGTCCGGCTTTGCGGATGGAATATTTGATTTTTCCTCCCTGATAGAGAGGCTGGGTAAAATCGACGGTGTAGTTCTGTTGCCAGTCGGGAGTGTCGGGGCGGGTCGGATCATTCAGTCCGCTTTGCCATACGACAGGTTGTCCCAGCACCCCTCCTTTCAGACCGATGGAGATATCAGGCATCCGGGCGGTTCGTGCATCGCGTATGCGCTCTTCGGCCATCTGCTCTTTCAGACGATCGGCATGAAGCTGGAGGTGCTGTTCCGCTCCCCGTGCAAACAACTCATCCAGACTGATCCGGAGGGAATCATGCTGGGCATAGGTGGTAAACGGAATGCATAAGGAGAGAAAAAATGTTGACAAAAAATCAATAGGTCTCAATGGCATGCTGCAAGTCCTTTAATAATTTGTCGGTCAGCTTGATCTGTTCTTTTCCCAGGATTCTTTCCAGGCGGTCGTAATATTCCTTGAGTTGCGGGGCAATCCTTTGGTGAAATTCTTCTCCTTTTTCGGTGAGATAGACCAGCTTGTTGCGCCGGTCTTTCGGATTTTCATGCCGGCAGACCAATCCTTTGCGTTCCAGATTTGTCATGAGACTGGTCAGGCAGGCTTTGTCTTTGGCAGTCCGTTCTGCCAGAGTCTGCTGGGTGACCCCCTGTTCGCTCCAGAGACAACTCATGATCTGTAACATTTCGAAGGTAATCCCTGCATTGGAGTTCCGTAGCAGGCGTTGCATAGCGTGACGTGATGCCATACGGGTGCGTATCAGCTGCATGATACACTCTCTTGAAGTAATTTTCTCGTTCATTTCTGTTAATCTTGAATATGGGTGCAAAGATAGTGTTTTTTGAATTATTTGGTATAATATTAAACTAATTCTTATCCGGGAACTGTGTTTTTTTCTTTCGTGCAATATTTCCGTAATATGGAAATCCCCTTTTCCGTTCCTGTTTCAGGGAGGAGAAGGGGAGAAATCGTTTTTCAGAGTAAACTGATCAGTGTATCCACGTCTGCTTCACGGGTTGCCCAGCTGGTGACGAAACGTACGACGGTTTCCGTTTCTCCTCTTGGTCCCCAGAGTTCGAAAGTTGCTTCCTGTGCAAGGCGGTCAATCGTCTCATTGGGCAGGCATACGAATTGCTGGTTGGTGGGAGAATCGAGATGCAGGCGGTATCCTTTCTGTACGAAAGCCTGCTTCAGTTTCAGGGCGAGGCGCACCGCATGTGCTCCGAGCCGCTCGTAGAGGCCGTCGGTGAAAAGTGTTTCAAACTGGATACCCAGCAGACGTCCCTTGGCCAGCAAGGCTCCGTGTTGCTTGATCAGTGGGAAGAAGTGTGGCAAGCGTTTCGGGTCGGGTGCGACAACCGCTTCTCCGAAGAGCGTTCCGACTTTGGTCCCGCCGATGTAGAATGCGTCACAGAGGCGTGCAATGTCCTTGAGAGTGACGTTTGTTCCGGGAGAGGCCAGTCCGTATCCCAGGCGTGCTCCGTCCATATAAAGCGGAATATGAGCTTCGCGGCATACGCGGCTCAGATCCTCCAGTTCATCGAGCGTATAAAGTGTGCCGTATTCGGTGGGATGGGAGATGTAGACCATTCCCGGGGCAACCATGTGCTCATAGGTTTCGTCGCGGTAGAAGTCGGTGATGTAGGCTTTCACCTCGTTGGCCCGTAGCTTGCCTTCGTGCTGGGGCAGGGTAATCACTTTGTGGCCGGTGGCTTCGATGGCTCCCGATTCGTGTACGTTGATATGGGCGGTTTCTGCGGCCAGAACTCCTTCGTGGTGAGCCAGAAGCCCGTCGATGACGGTTGCGTTGGTCTGTGTACCTCCTACCAGGAAATGTACGGCTGCTCCGGGCTGTCCGCATGCCTTGCGGATCAGTTCCTTTGCACGGGCGGTATAGGGATCATTTCCATATCCTGCGGTCTGTTCCAGATTGGTTTCGGTCAGGCGCCGTATCACTTCCGGATGGGCACCTTCCATATAGTCTGTGTCAAAATGTATCATGTTGTATTTCTTTGTTTGATTAGCCTTGCAAAGGTAACAAAGAAAAGCCGAAAACCAGCAGGTGTATGCCGGTTGGAATAACTTTTTCGTATCTTTGCAAAGTTTAGAGACATTCTGTGAATATATGCCTGTGATAGAAATAACTTCGCTGGACCATCCGGGAGTGGATGTGTTCAGCGCTTTGACCGAAGCTCAGTTGCGCAACCGGCTCGATCCGGCAAAAGGTGTTTTCATTGCCGAGAGTCCCAAGGTGATCCGGGTGGCTCTTGATGCCGGTTACGAGCCTTTGTCCCTGCTTTGTGAGCGCCGGCATCTGACGGGAGATGCGGCAGATATCCTTGCCAGGGTGGGAGATATTCCCGTGTACACCGGTGAGCGGGATTTGCTGGCCCGGCTGACCGGCTATACCCTGACGCGGGGAGTGCTTTGTGCCATGCGTCGTCCGTGTGTACGCGAAGTGGCAGAGGTGTGCAAGGATGCCCGTCGTGTCGTGGTGATTCATGGGGTGGTGGATACCACCAACATCGGAGCCATTTTCCGGTCGGCCGCAGCTTTGGGAATTGATGCCGTGTTGCTGACTCCCGACTCGTGTGATCCGTTGAACCGGCGGGCTGTACGTGTGTCTATGGGTTCCGTGTTTCTGGTTCCCTGGACATGGGCCGACCGTCCGCTGGAGTGCTTGAAAGAGCTTGGATTCAAGACGGCTGCTCTGGCCCTTACCGACCGTTCCGTGCCGTTGGACTATCCGCTTCTCAAGCAGGAGTCCCGTCTGGCACTGGTGATGGGTACGGAGGGCGACGGTCTTCCTCAGACGGCCATTGACGGGGCTGATTACGTGGCCCGTATTCCCATGTATCATGGAGTGGATTCACTGAATGTGGCGGCTGCTTCGGCCGTGGCTTTCTGGGAGCTCCGGCTTCCCGGTAATGTTTCAGGCGATGCCCAGCAGTTCGATGTCGAAGATCAGTGTTGATCCTCCGGGAATACCCGGCTGGGAGAATTTGCCGTATCCCATTTCGGCAGGGATGTAGATTTCCCATCGGTCGCCTATGCACATCCGCTGGAGTGCGATGATCCATCCGTCGATCAGGTCACTCAACCGGAGGGCAGCCGGGATTCCTCCCCGTGTGTCGTCGAATATTCTTCCGTCGATGGTACGGCCGGTGTAGTGGACGGTGACGATGCTTCGTGGGCCGGGATGTTTGCCGTCAGCCCGTCCTTCGGCCAGTGATTTGTAACAGATCCCTTTCGGGAGCGGACTGACTCCCGTTTCTTTGCTCTTGCTGGCCAGCCAGTTGAGATTGGCCTGTGTATACTCTTTGCGATTGTTTTTCGTCTGAACTTGTTTTTTGTCTTTTTCCATGGTCGCTTCTTTTTCGTGTTCACAAAGATACTTGCTCGTTTTCGGTCCGCCAAAAATGAAAGGCCGGGTTTATGCAAAAATCTGTTAACGGAAAGAAGTTTCTTCCGGAAATTATTTTTCGCAGGAAGAAAATATCGTTTTCCCTGTGGGGGAAAGTGTTTTCCTGATGCGTGTTTTCTTTCCCTTCTGTATGATTTTTCCCGGCCGCATTGTACCTTTGTATTGTAATAACTCTCAAAAGACGGTGATATGCGAAAAGTAAGTAGAGAAATGGACAGTGCCTGGGCGCTGGAAGTCATGCGCAAGGCTCCTTATATAACGGTCAGTTTCACCCGGCCTGACGGAACGGCTTATGGGGTACCTCTTTCACTGGCAAGTGCGGACGGCCGCATCTGGTATTTCCATTGTGCTCCGGAAGGGGACAAGCTGGATGCTCTTGCCGTTCATCCGGAAGTATGTCTGTCGGCCGTAACGAAGTGTGCTCCTACGGTAGGGCCCAAAGACGGATCGTTCACTCTCCAGTATCGTTCGGCTATTGCGTTCGGAAGAGCGGAACTGGTGACCGGGGATGCGGAAAAGATTGAAGCTCTCCGTATCATCAGCCAGCGTTTCCTGCCGCAACACATGGATGCATTCGATGATGCGGTTCGCCGGAGTCTTCATCGTACGGCGGTGGTGCGTATCACGCTTACAGATCCTCCTGTGGGTAAGCGCAAGCAATATGACAAGCAGGGGGAAGAAATGAAATATGGACGCATGGAAGAATAAAAAACAGTCAGCTTATGCAACTTACCTATCTGTTTCATAGCGGTTTCGTGTTCGAGACTGACCGCTGCATTCTCGTGTTTGATTACTGGATGGATCCGGCGGGTGCCATGTCCCGGTACCTGGAGTCATCGAAGCCTCTGTATGTCTTTTCCAGCCATTTCCACGAAGATCATTTCAACCGGGAGATCTTTTCCTGGCGAACCCGGAAAGCAAACGTGTGCTACATTCTTTCGAAAGACATTCTGAAGCACCGACGGGCCGGAAAGGAAGAAGCTGATGCCTGGCTGGGCAAAGGAGCCGTGTGGGAAAACGAACATCTCCGCGTGACGGCTACGGGAAGTAACGATAGCGGTGTGTCGTGGGTGGTGGAAACCGGCGGCATGCGTCTTTTTCATGCCGGCGACCTGAACAACTGGTATGCCCGTTTTTTGACCGACGACTATCAGGGAGGGCTGGTTTATAGTCCCGATTTCGGCGTTGATATTGATCCGGCCAGGGAAGAAAAGCGTTTTCTGGGCGAGCTGAAAGATATCCGTAAACTTGCCGGCCGTTTCGATGTGGTGATGTTTCCCGTGGACGGCCGCATCGGCAACGGATATACCCGCGGAGCCCGTCAGTTTCTTGACAGGTTTCAGGTCGGACTTTTCGTTCCCATGCACTTTGTGGCCAGCGGTTTCGAGTCAGCCTGGCGGATGAAGGAATTTGCCGATGCGAAGTCTGTCCCATTCTGGAGCATTGCGGGAGAAGGAGAAAGCCGTGAGGTGAGGAAACGCATCGAAGTTGTAGCTGCGGTGATGAGCCGCGACGGGAAGTATTTCGCTACCCAGCGCGGTTACGGCGAGTTTAAGGACTACTGGGAATTTCCCGGTGGAAAGATGGAGCCGGGTGAGAGCCGGGAAGAGGCTCTGATGCGTGAAATCCGCGAGGAACTCGATACGGATATCCGGGTGGATGCCTTTCTCACGACGGTGGAGTGTGACTATCCTTCGTTCCACCTTACGATGCATTGTTATCTGTGTACCGTAGTTTCGGGCAGTCTGGTACTGAAGGAGCATGAGAGTGCTGCCTGGCTGGGTGCGGACGAACTGGATCGTGTGGCGTGGCTTCCGGCAGATGTGGAAGTGGTGAAGGAGATTAAGAAAAGGGGAGCATGAAATTCTGAAATCAGCAAGCAATGTTAAAGAAAGACGAATATAGTCTGGTAGATTATGTTTCCTCACATGGTGATTTTCCTGTGAACATCACTTGAAAACTGGAGAAACCTGTGATGCCGCGATATCTGAAAGTAGTATAGAAATAGTTGGTTATACTAATGTTATTTTGCTATAAATGAGAGCGAAAATTTGACATTATTTGATGATGCAGGTAAAAATGCTGACTTTGATTTCTCTTGGATTCTTCGTTCGGGATGAAAAGGTTAATGCTCTTTTATTTGAAATGATGAAAAAGACAGTTATAATCTTTTCCTGTGTTAAATCATAGTCCTTTATTAACGTAACGAGCCGAATCTTTTGATGAAAAACGCTGAGATAAATGTGGCTATGCGCCTAATTGTTTTACATAACCCTTTCGTTATATTGGATAAAACGCTTCGACATTTTTGAGGGAAGCTGAAATAAAGGGATTTTAAAGCTGGAAGCGGGAAAAAACAGACTCCAAATCAGTGTTCCTGTTTCTGCTTTTTACGCGAAAATGTATTGTTCTGGTTTTGATAAGGCAGGCTTTTGTAATCTGCATGTTGCGGATTTTGTATTTTATATGTCTGAATGATATTTCGCGGACTTGTGAGAATTCAAAATATGTAACATGTGTAATAAAGTTCTATGAATAGGGGATATTTAGAAGGGTGGAATTAACATAATGACAAATTGAAATGGAGTTCATAAGGCTGACAAATGTGATATGTCTTTCCTATGGCTATGAATCGGCGTTTAATAAGCAAAATTAGAATGTCAACAAAAGTCTTTCTTTACCAGTATGTAACCGGAGAAGAAGAAATAGTTTGGGTATTTGCTTTTTATTCTTTAAATTCGCAAAAATAGATTCTGAATCATGAATATTTTACACCGTATATCTGGAATGTTTTTCTTGAATCTGCTATTGGGAGATCAATGGAGCTTGCTTTGTTCCTGAATTTCGGGAGAATATATTGACTTGAGAATTTCTGAGAGTAATGGATTAAAGGCCTAGTAATTATGATAAACATAAGTTCAAGCAATCTTGCTAAAATCATTGAAGCGTATAAAGTCTATTTTAAAGAGTATTTTTCTATTGAACTTTACAAATGGAAAGCTGTAAGGTGTTTCCTTGCTTACTGGGACATTGAAGCTGTTAATTTTAAGGGTATGCTGAAACAGGCATTAAGTAAGACGGAAAATTTGCTGACTTTAATGAATAATTATCCGAGGAATATGTTAGAAGAGTTTTGTGAGTTAGATGAAACAAAAGTACGCGAAATGTTTAGAGAGCTATTTGATGAGAATCAGAATGTTGTCTTTCGGATAAATCAGTTTCGAAAAAATGCAGATGAGTTATTGAGGCTATGGGGGAAGGGTAAGCAACATTATCAGACGTTAAATGCAATTACCACATACCTTTGGCTTCGATATCCGGATAAATATTATATCTATAAGTATTCTTGTGCACGGAAAATGGTGAGGGAGCTGATGCCTTCAATGGTACTTAAGAAGGGAAGTGGAGCAGAGGAAGTGAGTGAGGTCTTTAAATTATATGATGAGATTGCTAAGGTGTTGCAGAAGGATGCTGATATCAGAAAAATGTTGGATAATGTTTTGACCGAAGATTGTTATCCCGATAAAAATCTGAGAACTGCTGTTGTGGATTTGGCGTATTTTGTTGGTCGGTATTATCACCCGGAACCGAAAATGTTGCCAGAACCAGGAACGAAGGTGCAAACTTGGATTTATTCCCCTGGAGAAGGAGCCCGTAAATGGGATGAGTGTGTAGCCAAGAATAAGATGTATCTAGGCTGGGATGATATGGGTGATTTTGATTTGTATGAGACCCGTGAAGATATGAGGACCCGGATGAAGGAATTATACGGCGAAGAAAAGGATTACAGGAATGATAGTCTGGCTACCTGGGAATTTACCAGTGAAATGAATATAGGCGATGTGGTGTTTGCCAAGAAAGGCCGGGGGTGTATTATCGGGCGGGGAATAGTCACAGGCGATTATGAATATGACAAGAGCCGAGATGAATACAGACATGTCAGAAGTGTAAAATGGGACAAAGTGGGGGAATGGACTTTAAAGGAACCTCTTGCAATGAAGACGTTGACAAATGTGACGTCTTATGCGAATTATGTAGAAAATTTAAATAAGATGCTGGAAAGTAGAACGGAACCTGAAACGGCCTCTAATTATTGGTGGCTATGTGCCAATCCGAAAATCTGGAGTATGACAGGCTGGATGGTCGGTGAAGAACAGGACTACACTCTTTATAATACAGCGGGGAATAAGCGACGGGTATTCCAGCATTTTCTGGATGCACGAGTAGGAGATAAGGTGATTTGTTATGAAGCAAATCCTACCAAACAGATTTCCGGATTGGCAGTTATCTCAAAGGAAAGTGATGGTGAAAGAATTTGTTTCCGGAAGATAGAGACATTAGCTTCGCCTGTGGATCTATCGGAAGTTAAGTCAATGCCGGAACTTGCAAATATGGAATTCTTGGTAAATCCGAACGGTAGT
>NZ_EQ973632.1:257251-277258 GCF_000157915.1 Phocaeicola coprophilus DSM 18228 = JCM 13818
TAGCTTCTTTCATTTGACAGAAAAGGAATATATGGCCTTATTGGATCTTATTCGGGAAGAAAATGATAGTATTCATCCGGAAAGGTCTATCGAGAAATATACGAAAGCTGATTTCCTGAAAGAAGTATTTATGGCCGAAAAGGATTTTGACACTTTACGGCATCTGATTCGGACTAAAAAGAACGTTATTCTTCAAGGAGCTCCGGGGGTGGGGAAAACGTTCTGTGCCCGGCGTCTGGCACAGGCTATGATGGGTGAAAGAGATGAAAGTCGGATATGTTTAATTCAGTTTCACCAGAATTATTCTTATGAGGACTTTGTGATGGGGTATAAACCTGTAGGAGGAGCCTTTGAGTTACAGAAAGGTATATTTTATAAGTTCTGTATGCTTGCGGCTAATCATCCGGATAAGGAATTTTTCTTTATTATTGATGAAATCAACCGGGGTAACTTGTCAAAGATATTCGGGGAATTGTTGATGCTGATAGAGAAAGATTACCGGGGTGAGAAATTGACGCTGGCTTATAAAGATGAGAAATTCTCTGTACCGGGAAATCTGTATCTTATCGGTATGATGAACACGGCTGATCGAAGTCTGGCTTTGATTGATTATGCATTGCGTCGTCGGTTCAGCTTTTTTGAAATGTCGCCCGGATTTGATTCGGAAGGATTTAAAGCTTATCTGGAAGGAAAGGACAATGTGCGGTTAAATGAGCTGGTGGCACAAATAAAAGAACTGAACCGTCAGATTGTTGCTGATGATTCGCTTGGGAAAGGATTTGAGATAGGACATAGTTATTTGTGTACGAAGGGAGAAGTGACAGATGAGTGGCTAAAGGAGATCGTGAATTATGATATACTTCCGATGTTGCGGGAGTATTGGTTCGATAACAGAACGGAAGTGGATAGATGGTCGAAAAAGTTGAATGGTATTTTCCATGATTAAGGATCGGAATATTTGGATACGCAATGTGTATTACATGTTGGCATATGCTTTCGAAGAGCTGAAAAAGAATAATTATGAGCAGATTGCACATGAGGAGTTTGAGCATATACAGGATTTGTTTGCGGAAATTCTGTATAAAGGTGTGTCTGCTCAGCTGAAACGTGGATTACACCGGGAGTATATAAATCGGGTGGAAGATTTACCGTTGTTGAAAGGGCGTTTGGATATAAGAGGAACAATAGCCAACCAGATGAGATGTCGTAACGTATTGTGTTGTGAGTTTGATGATTTGTCAGAAAACAATTTGTTTAACCGGGTATTAAAGACAACACTGTCTCTTTTATGTCACGAACGGAATGTATCATCTGTACGAAAAGCAGAACTGAGAACGTTGTTACCTTTCTTTTCGGGTGTTGATGAAATTGATGTTCGGAATATTCGTTGGAATGACTTTGTGTATCAACGGAACAATCAGATGTACCGAATGCTGATGAATGTGTGCTATTTCATCATTGATGGTATGCTTATGACGACAGAGACAGGGAAATATCGTATGGCGACTTTTTCAGACGAGCATATGTGTCGCTTGTTTGAAAAATTTGTGTTGGAGTACTATCGTTTGCATCATCGGGAATTATCGCCTAATCCAGATCGGATTGAATGGAATATTTATTCGAAAGATGCCATGGTGATTGATCTTTTGCCTGCTATGCAGAGTGACATTGTTTTGCATCGAGGGGATCAGTCATTGGTTATAGATACCAAGTATTATAGTCATGCGATGCAGTATCATTTTGATAAACCGACTATTCATTCAGCAAATTTATATCAGATATTTACCTATGTAAAGAATTTAGATGTGAAAGATACAGGGAATGTAAGCGGATTACTTTTGTATGCTAAAACAGATGAAGATATTACTCCTGATTTATCAGCCTCGTTTGGTAAGAACCACATTCGGGTAAGAACGCTTGATTTGAATCAGGAGTTTTCCGGTATAGCTAGTCAGCTGGAAGAGTTTCTGAAATGGTAGAATTGCGGTCTTTTCATAAAATGTGAGAGTTATGGCATATGTAAAACGAGGCAACCTTGAAAAACTTAATATTGGGAGTAATGATAGCAGATGGGATAAGTACATTAAGTTTGCAAATGCAACAATAGATAATCCCAGTGTGCCAATAGATGAAAAACTTGATGTTCATCTGAGAGGAAATAGTGTGCATATCTATTATAAAGGGGGACGGATATTGGAAATTAAGAGGAATGCTTTAAATCTTGATTATAACTATTTTTATTCTAAAAAGGAGCATCAGAATATTCCGAGAACCTGGATGAGATATATGTTTGATAATGATCAGGAGGAACTCCGTAAAAGAAATATTTCCCCAGAAAAATGTTTGTCTCCTTCTGAAGTAAAAAGGGTTTGGGAGGAACTTCAGGAAAAAAGGGATATGTTACTGGCAATGAAAACTCCGGAAGAATATTTCAAGGAAGCCGCGAAGATAATGGATGAATGGAGCCGAGCATTGTTGGATGATTCTGATATCAAGCATGAAGAGAGATTGTTGCAACAAAGGATATCGGTATGTAACAGGCATATGGAAGAAACCGATTTTATTGTATTGGATATAGAGTTTGCCGTGACGAATGATAAAAGTGTCAGCTATCATTCGGAGAAATATTTACATCCCCGCTTTGATATCATTGCCCTACAGCCTCGAAAGAATTTCCGGTTGGCCGTAATTGAACTAAAGAAAGGGATGGTGCTACGGGATTGAAAGGGAATGGTATTTTTAGCCAAGGTGTAAAATCTGGAGTTCTGGATCATATTGCTAAATTTGAGGATACAATCGGGAGTGCCAGAGGTTATCGTGAGTTTGTGCAGGAAATGGATGAAGTTTTGTCAATGAAGGTACAATGCGGAGTGTTACCTGTGGAACTAATGGGAATAAAGATACCTGTCGAAAAGCCTGATTTCTATCTTGCATACGCGGGATCCGGAATGGAACACTTTAAAGGGGCGTGTGAGAGTATCGGACAACCATGTATTTGTATTACGGATGAGCGGCAACCTTTCTTGAAATTATGAACTTCATGACTTTACTCCTCCGTTTCCAGGAAGCGTATCGCATGGTCTCCCCGTCCAGGTTGTCAATGCGTATCATATGGTCGGCAGCTGATTCCATACGGATTCTACCCACCGGCGGATATTTTCCCGGGTGACTTCCGGACGGATGGCTTCTTCCAGAGGCATGTTGTCCGGTGCAAGATTGTCCACCCGGCTGAATCCTGCATTGAGAAGGGCTTGTGTGTCGCTGGCTTTTCCTGCTACCAGCCAGGTGGGAACAAGCTTTGCCTGTGCCCGTCGCATGACCCGTTCGGGAAGCTTGCCCATGAGTGTCTGGCGGTCGGCATGTCCTTCACCGGTAATTACGAGGCCGGTATCTGCCAGCAGGCGGTCGAAACCGGACAGATCAAGCAGAAGGTCGGCTCCTGATTGTGTGGTGGCCTGAAGGTATTGAAGGAATGCATATCCCAGTCCTCCGGCTGCTCCGGCACCGGGGCGGGAAGAAGTATCCTTGCCCATGCGGCGGGCAGATTCTTCGGCAAACTGGCGGGCACGGCGGTCGAGTTCTTCTACCATTTCCGGGGTAGCTCCCTTTTGCGGGGCGAAAATATGGGCAGCTCCTTCCGGTCCGTAGAGCGGATTGCGTACATCGCTGGCCAGCACGAAGCTGCATCCGGCCAACGGACCGTTTAGAATATCTTCTATCATACCACCGGGAGCCAGAGAATTGGTCAGTCCCTGAAGCATACCTTTCCCGGCATCGCTCGTACCGCTTCCACCCAGTCCGATGATGAAACGGCGTGCTCCCTGCTGGAAAGCGTGTGCAACGAGTTCTCCTACACCATAGGTGGTGGCAACCAGCGGATTGCGCTCTTCGGCAGAAAGGCGGGTCAGTCCGCAGGCTTGTGCGGTTTCAATGACGGCGGTTCCGTCGGGAGTAAGGCCGTAGCTGGCGGTGACGGGACGCATCAGCGGATCGTGTACCTCCGTTTCAAGCAATTGCCCGTGAAGGGCGGTGATAAAGGCCGGAAGCATCCCTTCGCCTCCGTCGGACATGGGGAGGGAGCGGACGTCTGCCCCACGGGCGGTCAGGGCCTGCGAGAAGGCGGCTTCCACTTCTTCTGACGAAAGGCATCCCTTGAAGGAATCGATGGCGAGCAGGATCTGCATAGGTATCATAATATTTCTCTTGCTATCCACGCACAGGCCTCTGCATCGGCCAGTGCGTGATGGTGGTTTTCCAGATGGTATCCGCAGGCGGCGGCTACGGTATGCAACTGATGGTTGGGAAGGTATGGAAACACTTTGCGCGATACGCATAGGGTATCGTAGAATTCATAGTCAGGGTAGTCCATCTGATAGACGCGGAAAACGGCTTTCAGGCAACTTTCATCAAAGGGACGGTTATGTGCCACAAGCGGAAGACCGTCAATCAGGGGTTCGATCTGCTTCCATACATCAGGAAACACCGGTGCGTTTTCGGTGTCTTCACGGGTGAGCCCGTGTACCTGTGAGCACCAGTAGGAATAATAATTCGGTTCCGGATTGATGAGTGAATAAAAAGTATCCACGATTTCATCGTTACGTACAACCACTATACCTACTGAACATACGGACGAGCGCTGGTTGTTGGCCGTTTCGAAGTCTATTGCCGCAAAATCTTTCATGTGTTCATTCGCTTATTTATAGATGCATTATCGCTTGGTTACGGTAATCATGAATGTGACGGCTACCATGGCGATGGAGATTCCGACAATGATATTTGTTGTAAGCGGTTCGCCGAACATAAG
This sequence comes from Phocaeicola coprophilus DSM 18228 = JCM 13818, assembly GCF_000157915.1. Lineage (GTDB taxonomy): Bacteria > Bacteroidota > Bacteroidia > Bacteroidales > Bacteroidaceae > Phocaeicola > Phocaeicola coprophilus. The sequence goes on from NZ_EQ973632.1 coordinate 262,056, forward strand.
TGTACCGACAACAATGGCCGTGATGGGTTCGAAGACGCCGAGGACTGATGCCTTGGTTGCTCCGATGTTTCGGGAAGCAATGGCAAGAGTAGCCGTGGAAACAATGGTCGGTAACAGGGCAAGTCCTACGAGATTAAGCCAGTCTGCTCCGGTTGTGATTCCGGCGGTTATGGCGGTGTCGGAACTGATGATTTTTCCGAGAAACACGATTGCTCCCACCGTAAGCGCATAGAAGGTAAGCAATGAATTGGAGATGCCGGCAATGGCTTTGCTACGGTTGATGATGACAATGAAGAGTGCGTATACCAGTGCCGAGGCAATTGAAAGCAATACGCCGACAGGGTTGATGGTCTGTGTACCGTCGCTTTGTGTCATTACCAGCACTCCTCCGAAGGTTGCCGCAATGGCAAGCCAGACAGGCCAGGAGGGGACGACTTTCAGGAATACCATGATGATAGCCACAAGGACGGGATATAAAAAGACCAGGGTCGTGGCCAGTCCCGATGCGATGTATTCATAGGCCTCGAAAAGAAAAACGCTGCTTGAAGTATAAAGAACTCCGAGTGCAAGCAATACACCTATTTGCTTTCCTGAGATCCGGAAACTTTGTTTGCGGAGCATTAAAAACAGACCCAGAAGAAGTACCGCAAAGGCGTAGCGGAAAAAAAGTATGGACTCAGTGGCGGCACCATTTTTCATCAGTGGAACCGCAAATAGAGGATTTAATCCGTAAGTAATACCGGTAATAATTCCGGCAGGATAACCGATAATGGCATTTTTACTTAATTTTTTCATGTGCTGGAAAATGTAAATATATTAACTTGCGGACTATTTCAGGAAAGGATCAATCGTACTCAGCAGTTCAGCCTTTTGCATGACACCGCTGGTTCTCCAAAGCACATCTCCTTTACGGAACAGCATAAGGGTGGGGACGGATTGAATCTGATATTTCTGAGACAATGCACTGTGTGTGTCCACATCAATCTTGATGATACGGATACGTTCGCCCAATACATCTTTTACCTGTTTCAGAATCGGGTGCATCATTTTACAAGGTTGGCACCAGGTGGCAAAGAAGTCCACCAATACAAGCTGGTCACCAGCTACTACATCATAAAATGTTTCCATTGCTGTTTTATATAAACAAGGCTACCTCCCGAAAGAAATAGCCAGACAGATGATTAATTAAAAACGATGCAAATGTACTAAAAGCCGGCAAATGGTTCATAGAATCATGATAGAAATTTGATGAATATGATGATTAATGAAGAGTTTTCAGATTTGCAGGTTGCCCGGTAAAGAAAAAACGTATATTTGTTCTATGATACCTCCCCGTATAGAACAATCTACCAAGGAAGAACGCCGGGCGTTTGTGATGGAAGCCTGGAAATGTCTGCACGATTGTGAATCGTGTGGTAAATGCCGTGTCCTCAAAGGAAAGGACGCAGAAACCTTGTATGCTGACTACATTGAAGGTGAGCGAACCTATATGGATGTTACGCTGGACATCAGAAACAATAATTACGGAAGATAAAATCAGATTTTTTAGAGAATTTTCCTTGCAGGTGAATACTCAAATCCGATAATCCGTATCTTTGCACGACTTTTTTGCAAGCGGAAAAACAATGGATGCAATCGTTACACAGATGATTATCCTGTTTATTTTGGTAATCATTGGTTATTATCTGAGTAAGAAGAAAATGATGGATGCGGATTTTGACCGCAAACTTTCTGGACTGGTCATTAACGTGACGTGCCCCAGCCTGATACTTTCGTCAGTCATGGGTGACACTCTTCCCGACAGAAAATTAATTCTCCCCTTGCTCATAGTAGGTTTTGTTACTTACGTACTTCTAATCGGAGCAGCTTTCCTGCTTCCACGCTATTTACCAGTCAAATCTTCCGATCGCGGTATTTATAGCTTTATGCTGGCGTTCGGCAATGTGGGCTTTATCGGATATCCCATTGTTGCTTCCATTTTCGGTCCGAGTGCCGTATTTTATGCCAGTATCCTTAATTTCCCCAGTACGTTGCTGATTTTTGTGTTCGGTACTTTGTTTATTTCAGGTGGTCAGGGGAAAATGCGTTTTGACTGGCGTACCTTGTACTGTCCGGCCATGATTGCATCGTATCTTTCCATTCTGATTGTTGTGACCGGATGGGTACCTCCCCGTGTCATTAGTACTCCGTTCATCCTGTTAGGAAATGTCACCGTCCCTGCAGCCCTGCTCATTATCGGCTCGTCCATTGCCCGTGTACCCATCCGGCGGATGTTTGGCAATACGGCTATCTACCTGATGTCGGTCTTGCGTCTGATGCTGGTTCCGCTCCTTATTCTGTATCTTTCACGCCTTTGTCAGGTCGATGAGACCATAGCTAATATCAACGTTGTACTGGCAGCCATGCCTGTTGCTTCATATGGTACTTTATTCTGCATTCAGTATCAGAGAGGGGAGGTTATTATGGCAGAAGGCACTTTTCTTACCACATTGCTTTCTGTACTGAGTATTCCCTTGCTGACCATGTTTTTGTAGACCTATTTCAGCAAGGTTCTGAATGTTGTTTCCGATTCATCCGGTAATATTTTCCGGAACTGGCCGAGCATCCGTTCGTATGACTCCTGTGGACTGAGGGAGGAGTGACAACTCTCCTTTCCAAAAAGATTTTCGGGTGTGGTGAGCAGTGACCATCCCCAGCCAAATTCTCGTCCGTGCCGGTCGTGGGGATAAATAAAATCTTCCGTAACGATGTAACCACCCATTTCCAAACGGGTGAGGTAGGCATCGAAACGGCTTCGCATTTTCGGTCCCGTAAAACCGCATGCCGCACGTAGTTCCCGTGTAATCAGGCTGCCCTCGTTTTTCAGTACATCGAGAATACTTTCTTCAATGCTTCCGGCCTCTGGATAAGGGAAAATACTTCGCCGGTAGTTGCAGAAGTCGGGCCACCATTCGCGACTGATGAATGCGGCTTTACCTTTGGAAAACTTGCCGTATGCACAACCGCTTTCCTGGAGGATGGAACCTTTCCATTCCCAAAGCGGCCATTCCCATCCGCCATCGGGCAAACGGGTATACTGACAATCTTCATCCATGACTTCTTCGGCTGACCATCCGGTAATACCCATACTTAACAGAGGAAGAAAACCTGTTTTATTGATATAGTCAATCAGTTCGGGGCAGGAGTGTAAAGGTTCATTTCTCATTGTTGTGGTGATTTTTCGATGCAAGATAATAAATAAACCGATATCTTTATATGCATCGTGCAGAATAAAACAACATCTTTGAATAACTGAGATATTACAGACTTTTCGTATCTTCGCAAACAAACAAAACAATCAGTTAGTTATGAGGAAAAAAATGATTAATCTTTCGGCAGCCTTGCTGGGAACTGCCGTTGTGGCTTCAACTCTGTTTTCATGTAGCAGCCAGCAGCAGGAGTCACCGATGAAAGCAAAAGTAGAGGAGTATGCTTCCGTTGAACTGAAGTCTGATCTTGTGAATAACTTGAGTGACAAGGAAAAGGAACTGGTCAGAATATTTTTCCAGGTGGGAAAAATTACTGATGACCTGTTCTGGAAACAGACATTTGGTGATAAGAGTAAGTTGGATACCATTACCGACAGCTATGCGAAGCAGTTTGCCATGATTCAATATGGAGCCTGGGACCGTTTGGACGACAACAAACCTTTCCTGACTGGTTATGGTGAGAAACCGGATGTATGCAATTATTACCCGCTTGATATTACAGAGGCAGAGTTTAATGCATTTGAGGATGCCGATAAGGACTCATGGTATACCGTCATCCGTCGCAATGATGACGGTTCTTTAAAAAGCGTCTGGTATCATGAGGCATATGCTCCGGAAATCAGACAAATCTGTGCTTTATTGGAAAAAGCGGTTACTCTGGCAGAAGATCCGGGTCTGAAAAACTATCTTGAAAAACGTATTGAAGCATTCAAGACGGATGATTATTTAGATAGTGATCTGGCGTGGATGGACATGAAGGATAGCAAGGTTGATTTTGTGGCAGGACCTATTGAAACCTACGATGATAAATTCCGTGAGACCAAGGCATCGTACGAGTCATTTATCTTGCTGAAGGATGAGGCCAGAAGCAAGGATCTTGCCAAGTTTGTTGCCATGCTTCCAGCTCTCCAGAAAGAACTGCCCTGTCCGCCGGAATATAAAACATTTGTACCCGGTACATCGTCCGACTTGAATGTGTATGATGCGGTGTATTATGCCGGCGATTGTAATGCGGGAAGTAAGACAATTGCCATTAACTTGCCAAACGATGAAAGAGTACATGCTCTGAAAGGTACACGCCGTTTGCAGTTGAGAAATTCCATGAAGGCTAAATTTGACAAGATTTTGTTGCCTATTGGACAGCTTGTCGTAACTCCCGAACAGCAGAAATACCTCAATTTCGACGCGTTTTTCTGGAATGTGACTTTCCATGAGGTAGCACATGGACTGGGTGTGAAACAAACTATCCGTACCAATGAAAGCGTAGATGCGGTAATGGGTACAGAAAAGACTTCCTGGGAAGAAGCCAAAGCAGATATTCTTGGTCTGTTCATGGTGACCAAATTGATTGAAATGGGTGAAATTACGAACATTACACCTGAGGATGCGATTACTACTTATATCGCAGGTATCCTGCGTTCTGTTCGCTTTGGAGCAGCTTCTTCACACGGAAAAGCCAATATGATGTGTTTTAACTATATGGAAAAAGCCGGTGCATTTTCCCGTGATGCGAAAGGCCAGTATGTGATTGATTTTACGAAGGCTAAGGAAGCTATGAATGGATGGGCTGCATTGATACTTCAGACACAAGGCGATGGAAATGTAGAATTTGCCAAGAAATACAGAGCAGAGAATGGCGGAATTACTCCTGCACTTCAGGCCGATCTTGACAGAATCAATGGGGCTGGTATTCCTCGTGATATTACGTTTGTCCAGGGTGAGGAAGTCCTTTTGGGAAAAGCTGAATAATATAATAGTTGAGAAACTTAATAATGAAGGCCCGGCTTGTAAAAGTGCGGGCCTTTTTATATACATTTTGATACGTTCTTGTTTTTGGGCTATTTTCAATATTGCATACCTTGTTTACGTATTATCTTTTTATTTATTTTTCTGCTCCGATTGTCTCCTGAAAATTTGTGCGGCGATACTTCCTGAAAAGTTGTGCCATACCGAAAACATGGCTCCGGGTACGGCAGCCATGGGAAACATGGCAAAGTGAGTAGCGGCAAGTGAAGTTGCCAGTCCGGAATTCTGCATGCCTACTTCTATGGCAATAGCTGACCGTTTAGGGGATTCGCTCCCAGTTAAAGCAGAAAGTCCATAGCCTAGAGCCAGACCCAAAATATTATGTAGAATAACTGCTACTGCTACTATCAGGCTACACGCGAGGATGCTGGCGGAGTTGTGTGCCACAATGATCCCGATGATGAAAGCAATGGACAGGGTGGAAAACATGGGCAGCAACGGAACTATACGTTGAGTGGTCTGCCTGAAATAATGATTGACGGCAAAACCAAGTACATTCCCAGTCTGCTGGGCGTCATCATGTGCGTGCTGGATGTAGTATTCAATTTCTTCCTGATTTTTCCAACGCGCGGATGCAGCGTTGCAGGTATACAGTTCACCCTTCCGGGCGCCGGACTGGGTGTAAGCGGTGCCGCTTTGGGTACGGCTGCCGCAGAGACCGTTGTTGCAGGTGTGCTGCTCTGGTATCTGCTGATCCGCTCGGAGAAACTGAGTTACCGCAGCCGGGAAATCCGTTTCCGACTGAAAGCTGACACGTTCAGGAAAGCACTCTGTATCGGTTTCCCGATGGGGATAGAACATATAGTTATTTGCGGAGCCCAGATTCTGACGACAGTCATCGTAGCGCCACTCGGTGTCTTTGCCATTGCAGCTAACTCCTTTGCCATTACGGCCGAGAGCCTCTGTTATATGCCCGGCTACGGAATTGCCGATGCGGCAACCACTCTTGTAGGCCAGAGCATCGGAGCTAGCCGGAAGAAGCTGACCCGCAGTTTTGCCCATATTACCGTACTGATGGGTATGGCCATAATGGGTACGATGGGTATCCTTATGTATCTGTTCGCTTCTCAGATTATCGGACTGATGACCCCCGTCGAAGAAATCCGCCGGTTGGGCGTGATGGCCTTACGCATCGAGGCATTTGCCGAACCCATGTTTGCAGCTTCTATTGTTGCATATGGAGTCTTTGTCGGAGCTGCCGATACACTGATCCCATGCCTGATGAACTTCTTCAGCATCTGGGCTGTACGTCTGACTCTGGCTGCCTGGCTCGCCCCGACATTAGGACTGCAAGGTGTATGGATTGCCATGTGTGTAGAGTTGTGTTTCCGCGGATTTATTTTCCTTGTACGTCTGAAACGCGGACGGTGGCTGAAACACTATCCAGATTCCAGTCGCATCCCGGCGATACCGAATGACTGACCATTCACCGTTTTCTTCATTCGCCTTATAGGTATGAAAAAACAGAACAGATGCTCTGGCCAGCAATATCCTCAATGAAACCTCATATATCTATTTTATGTATTAGTGTAAAAAATACACTTGGTAATTAAAGTATATTATTATCTTTGTATACTGAAATTTATTAGATGCAGACAGTCTTATTTATAATTCATGAAAAGATCAACAGTACAAGATGCCATGTTCCCGGGTTGTCCGGTAAGGAACGTATTGGCAAGAATATGTGACAAATGGGCGTTACTCGTCATATATATCCTTGACAGATCAGGTAAGGAAAGCATGCGTTTTATGGAATTGAAACAGCAAATGCCGGATATATCACAGAGAATGCTGACAATGACACTCCGTACACTGGAAGAGGACGGATATGTAACAAGAACAATATTCTCGGAGATACCGCCCCGAGTGGAATACGCTCTTACGGAAAGGGCAAAATCATTGCAGCCCATCCTTGATTCACTGCTCCAGTGGTCTGTAGATAATATGGATGATATTATGTGCGACCGTAAAAAGAATACTCCCGTTAAAGACTGAATGTTTATGTTTTTAACCATAATATAAGAATGAAAGCTGCTCAAATCAAGAAATATTCAAAGGAAAACTAAACGGAAAGATGATCATTCAAATATAATGTGAGATATATAAGGAGATAAAAGATATGAACATTTATGAAATAACTTTCAGTCCGACAGGCGGAACAAAGAAAATTGCCGACTTTCTGGCAGCCGAATTGAACCGGGAAATCAGATGTATTGATTTGTCAAACAGTAACGAGGACTTTCATCAATTCTCGTTGACGAATGAAGACACGGCCATCGTTGCCGTCCCATCCTATAGCGGGCGAGTACCTTCCACGGCTGCAGAACGCATTGCAAAGATTCAGGGCAATGGCGCAAAAGCAATTTTAGTTTGCGTGTATGGCAACCGAGCCTATGAAGATACTCTGGTGGAGCTGCAAGACATCGTACAGCAAGCCGGATTTACAGTCATATCGGCGATAGCGGCCGTTGCAGAACACTCCATAGCCCATCGATATGCCAAAAACAGACCGGATAAGGATGATTACGGGCATTTAAGAGCGTTTGCTGAGCAGATTGAAGATAAACTGAGAAGAAATGACTTTTCCACTCCTGCAATACCAGGCAACAGACCTTATCGGAAAGTAGCCAAGGCAGGTATCGTACCTAAAGCCACCAAAGCATGTACCCAATGCGGTCTCTGTGCTTCCAGATGTCCAGTTGGTGCCATCGACAAGAACAATCCGGCAAAAGTAGACAAGAAAGTCTGTATCTCGTGCATGCGATGTGTCACAGTATGTCCCCATCATGCAAGAAGGATAAACGGATTGCTTCTGGCTATCGTAAATATGATGCTCAAGAAGGCATGTATTGTGCGAAAAGAATGCGAGCTGTATCTCTGATGCATCACTTTGGGCATCCCTTTGAGAATTATGTATAATACTGGAAATAACTGAAAATCTCTGACAATGATGTGATAGATAATATTCCGTCATTGCCAGAGATTTCAGTTTATCAGGCAATTGATAATACAACCTTTTATAACAAACTTTCGCGCTCGGTTATTTCAGCATCTGTCATTGTGTAGCCTTCCAGACTTCCATCCTTTGCCTGAATACAGATATAAATCATAGGTTCGGCAGAAGTACATTTCAGGTTCCGGTCGCACCCCGGCGATACCCTGATGACTGACCCTTCACCGATTTCGAAAACGTCATCGTTTACCTGAAACTTTCCAGCCCCCGACAGAATGATGTAGTTTTCTTCATTCGCCTTATGGCTATGAAAAAAAGGAACAGATGCGCCAGTCGGCAATGTTCCAAACGAGATTTCACACGAAGTAGCCTCAGTAGCTTCTTTCATAAACTGCTTGCCTTCAAAACCCTTGATGCAACCTATTGTTGCGTGAGCGTACTTTTCGCCCTTGTTCATAATTTTAATGTTGCTCATATTTCCTGTTTTTTATCAAGTTGATTAACTTTGTATTCTGAACTTACTATCATTTGGATAGTGCGAAATTAGTGATTTTTATATTGATAAACAAGAAGTTACAAAAATGTAACCCACTTACTTTAAGGTAATTATTATTGGAAATGAACGGCTTACAATTACAAGAAAATCTGAAAAAATATACTCGTATAGAAGATTGCCCTATCCGGAATGTCCTGTCGCGATTCTCCAGCAAATGGGCTATGCTCATACTGTGTGTCCTTTCCGAAAATGAAGCAACGCGCTTTAATACCATAAGTAAAGCAATTCCGGATATTTCTCCTAAGGTGCTTACCGAAACATTGAAGGCTCTTGAAACCGATGGACTGGTAAAAAGAAAGCTATATGCCGAAATACCGCCACGGGTGGAATATTCATTGACAGAGGTGGGCCAAAGTCTGATTCCTATATTAAACAGCCTCATAACATGGGCATTGGATAATTCGGCATATATATCAAAATGCAGGAAGAAATAGGTCTGACAGATTTGCTTTGGGCTTTAGCAACTGCTTCTGTCGATATTCCATTATGCTCCTTTTGGGGGGCTTTGAAGCGGGTCTGGCTTCTTCCGTCAGCACTATGCGACAGCGTGGGCTGTAGGTATTCCTGAATGTACGGAATATTGTTCAATACGGGAGGGGAAGGAGTGTTATTCTTTGCCTGTAAACCGGCTTGCTCACAAGAATGATAAACGTTGGCCTTTGCTTTGATGAATGTTTATGTTTGCTATGATGAACTTTTGGCAAAGTTGAGATGTAGGTGGAAGAGAGGGTTTGAGTGGCTATGTCAAATAAATGGAATAAGATTAGTGTGCTATGACTGTTGGTATTGATGCTATCCAAAAAGACAGGGCGTTTGAACGCATGTCGCTACCGTAATCATTGTTTGGGAGTAAAGGAGCTGGTATCTTAATTATAAAGAAGGGTTAAGAAGCAATAGTTCAGGCGTTGCTGTAAATTGAGATTAATGAAGGAAGCGGCTTTTATTGATCAATTAACGATGCAGTTATTTAGAAAATCTCGACAAACATTGGTATTCAATAAGTTCAAAACTTGTTTGAAAAACTCAAATACACGTGAGGTACAATATTACAACATTTAAAAATCTGATAATCAAAATATTAGAAATGCTTCGCAATTTCCGAAAGCCTTTGACTCTATACAAATGTATGAAAAAAAGGTATATTTTCAAAGCTTTTTCAATATTTTCTACAAGGTACAAAAAGTGAAGTATTCATGTAGTTGCGTAGTGTATCATGATATAATCTATATATTTTTATTTTTATGCGATATATTATCTTATGCTTGATGTGTTTTAAAATATAGTTATCACTTGTTTCCTAAATTATCCTCTTGATTTTAGTACTAAATTTAAAAATTTCGTATATAGCAGGATGCAATAGTAGAGGAGTAGGGACTGATAAATATACATCCTGCTAGTAAAATGAAAATAGTGATAATCCATTTATTCAATACAGAATAATATGATAATAAATAATTTGTATTTGATGTCCTGTAAAATAAATAGAACGTAATTTATAACAAAATGTTATTTTATTTCGTAGAACTCCATAATATCCAGCATTTTAAATAAAATCCCATCAATATTGTTATGCCAACTCTGATGAAAATGTCCATAGCACCAATGGGTAATATTTTGCTTCTCTTTCAGCATATGGTGGATGGAGTCCATGGTTTCCCGTTCTTGCTGAACATCTACCAGCAGTTGTGTATCGTTATTGGTCCATCTATAAAGTCCGTTCTTATTTTGTAATTCACAGAATGACGGCGATGTATGGGTTATAACGGTGTCGATTGTCTGTTCTGCCGTTATTTTTTCAAGCAATTCAGTATTGAAGACAGGTTTTTCGTCTGGCCAATAATAGTTTCGCTCATAGATTCCTCTACTTAAATCATGAGATGATTTATGGCACCTTTTCTGTAACTGTTCCCATGTGTTAAGTCTGTATGAGCGGTCGATGGATATTGCCCCTCCAATGCAGAGTAATGTGTGTCCACACGCTTTTACGATGGAATAGTCTGGAATGGCAATAAACCTTTTATGCTTGAACGTACAGCCGTTGAAATAGGCAGGATTGTCGTGATTACCTCTGACGAAAAGGATCCAATTGTTATTATCATTCATACGTTTGGCGTTCTTCTTGACGATATTTTCATAATAGCCTCTATTTTCAAAACCAAATCCACAGTCTCCGGCAACTATGAGAAGCGTATTCTCCATACTGTATTGTACGCACATTTTGTTCACAAGAAGATTGAAATCTCCGTGAATATCCCCAGAAATGACTATGGATTCACATTCTGGAAATTCATATATTTTATAGTCTGTATTATTCATGCGGTATGTTTTCCCAATATGGACGAAGTGTTTCCTGAATGAATGCCACAACTTCAGAGAAGGATAGATCAGTGGCCTTTGTGATTTTACGCATAAAAGCTTTCCATCTTGCTCCCATTTGTTGGTTGATTCCAAAATCTTTACGAAAGAACATTGTGTTCTCATCATATGGTGTATGTCTGTTTTCGAATGTACGGATTATAGCTTCCTGTAAAACTTCTGAGTCATATTTTTCTTCCTTCAGTATTCTATGCAAGTCATAATAATCTTTCATACGACTGCTTTGATCTGCAAGGTCTATTATTGCATGCATCTTTTCTGCAATAACTGTTTCCAGAGAATATGCCAGGATATTAGCACAAGGCAGGTGTTCTAGCAAAATAGGAAAATCCAGATTGACAGGTGAGGGTGTAACCACATCGCCAAAACCAATATCCATAGTCAGCACTTGTGCTATGGAATCCATTTTTACCGGTATGCTTAGGCGTATTCCATGGTAGTCTTTGAACTCAGTGATATTTTGGGCAGTAATGTGCTCAACGTCAAATATCACTCCATCTTCTTCAAAGGGTACGGAAGATATTTCCTTGAATGCTGCAATAATTGAAGTACCTTCATTGCTTATATTGTTACCCAGAAAATCAATATCCAATGTAGGACGTGCAGCAAAACGTTCATAGGCATACATAAGAGCCCCGCCTTTTAAGTAGAAATTGTTGCGGTAGCGTGTTTGTGACATCCTATATAGTAATCGCTCCTGAAAATATCGTGTCAATATAGTCTGATAGAATATATTTTCCTTTTTGGCTACATTCAAGAGCTTTGTACGAATTGATTTTCCGTAGTTTTTATTTTGTTCTTTACTCATAGTTTGACTTGCAGATAGTTTTCAAGGATTGTGCCCACACGGAGTTGTCTGGCATAATCCAGTAGTTTACTTATATTTCGTTCCGGTCGTGTAAGATAGTTATCTATGATTTCTGAGCAGACATCAATACCTATTTTATTTCTAAACTTAATGGCGTCACATACGCATCGCTCTATATCATAGATCCTGATATTGTAACCCTCCAAAACCATTTTGCTTACCCCAATCTCTAGTATAGAAGCAGTATAGTGGTGAAGTTCTATTGAGGGAAATGAAGGTGTTACTACTTTTCTATCTCTTTTTATGGCTACATGATAGGCTTGTGGCATAGAAGTCGTAAGTTGGTGTATGCTCCATGCAGACCAGAGACAAAGAATTCCACCTGGTATAATTGCTTCTATGTCAATCATGCTGCTTGAAAGCTGGTCAATGTTGGCATACAGCCCTCGTCGAACCTGTATTAGTTCACCTTGGCGTGCACTTTCCAACATTTTGTAATAAGCAGCACGCCCTTTTTCCTTCATGTCAGCTGATGATATGTATGAATTAAGTTTCTTCATTGCTTACTATCTAAATCTGTACAAAGATACCACAAATATCTATAAGTGTGGTGTATTTGTACAGAAAATATTCAGAGACTATAAATTTGACTTTATAATTTGGGTAATACATATACTTTTAGTAAAGAAAGAAAAGAACATACTTTAAGATGCTTATATTCAAAAATAAACCCATATTAAATCCGTTTTTAGATTTAAGCCTGTAGCTAAAGCAGATTACAGTAAGATTAAATTCGAAAATTGATTTCTGTAATACATCATAAAATAAAGTAAAACATTTATATTTGCATATTATATGATATGTTGAGTTATGACAAAAAGTACAATGGGCACCAAGTTGCCAAGAAAGTTGGAGCTGAAGATGCAAATTGTTGGTGAGCAAATCAGACTAGCACGGTTGCGTAGGAATCTTAGTGTCGTACAGATTGCCGAACGTGCTACCTGTTCGCCTCTTACGGTTTCACGTATCGAGAAATGGGTACCAACAGTGGCAATAGGTATTTATCTTAGAGTTCTTTATGCGCTTCAACTGGATGATGATATTCTTCTGCTTGCAAAAGAAGATGCAATGGGAAAGGCCTTGCAGGATTTGAGTCTTAAAAAACGAGAAAGAGCATCTAGGAAAGGGTAAATTGTGAAGATAAGATGATTAAAAAAATGATATGCAAATACCTCAATCTAATATATTGACAACCAAATACCTGAACAGGGTATTCGACAAGACCGTAGCGACCTATAAATATTATTGGTTTCTCGGTATTCTTGACCTGTGCGTAAAACACGGGAAAACGAGGATGGATGTATGGGAGATTATGATTACGATGGTGGCGAACGCCTGGTATCCTGTTACTTATTTTCGTCTCTCGTTCGGGAAGTCAGAATCCCTTTACGAAGCGATATGGGCTTTGCAAAAGGATTATAATATTCCAATCAATATCAGTATCCGAGGTTTGACTCATTTGTTACACGAGCTTATACAAAGCATAGATGTCCGGAAACGGTTGAATTTCCTACAAATGAACGTCCCTTACCGTTTCTTGCGTCCTTGGATTGATACATCCGATGACCGTCAAACGGTTGTCCGCTCCCAGTCGCTCGAAAACGGTTGCCTCTATAAACTAGAAAAACAGAACGGGACGTTATGGATAGAGATGAATCCCGCATGGTTGGATTATCTGAGAGAAAATTATGATATTCTGAGTGCTTTTGCCTATTGGGGATTAGCGGGCTTCTTACAGACGAGAAATCCGAATGTACCGGCTATACCCACCAAGTTAGTGAAGCAAGAAGAGCGGAACTCATTGTCTGCTCAGCATAAATTCTGGAATACTGCCATAAAACATGGACTGGAAGTTCGATGTCCGTATACCGGAAACTTATTGGAGGAACGCATGTATGATTTGGATCATTTCATTCCCTGGAGTTTCGTCTCCCATGACCTGCTATGGAACCTGATGCCAGCCGATCCGAGCATCAACAGCTCGAAGAGTAATAAGCTACCCGATTTGAATTTGTATCTTCCGAAGCTGGCAAATGCCCATCAAGCAGCTATACGTATCAATCTACATGAAGGAAAGCAAGAAAAGTTGTTGGAAGACTATCTTTCTTTAGGACATACACCACAAGAAATCGTTTCTATGGACAAAGAACATTTGTTGGATTGTTTCTTTCAGACGTTCATGCCTATGCATCAGATAGCTTTGAATATGGGATTTGAAATTTGGAAATATTAAATACATATACAATGAATATTATAGATTTAGCTAAAGAGTTAGATTTATTTTACGAAATAGGAAAATCTCGAAAAGAATGTAATGCTTTAGTTCAATGTTTTGGCATTAAATATGCCAATGTCATTCAAGAACGGGGCATCAAACCGGAAGATATTGTTGAAAAATCTAATTTAAGAGGAACCAAATATGCAACGGAATTACGTAAAGGGATGAAACTATCCAAATATGTTTGTTTAAATGAGAATTTTATGTTGTAAAGAAGATTATATTATGAGTATTGAAAGAGTCAATCATCCTTACTTAACCGCCATTAAACGCACTGATTTATCTGTGCCTGTTCGTTTTCTTTTGCAACACGACTTATTGAAAGGGCGTATTTTGGATTTCGGTTGTGGCTTTGGGTATGATACAGATGAGTTGAAGAGGCGTGGATATGATATTACTGGATATGATTATTATTATCGTACGGAATATCCCGAAGGTAAATTCGACACCATATTTTGTGTATATGTGTTGAATGTGCTGGAGCCGTATGCCCAGGCCGAGGTGATGATGAACGTTTCCAATCTTCTATCCCCTAAAGGTACAGCCTATTTTGCAGTACGACGTGATTTGAAAGAAGAAGGTTTCAGGCTTCATGCTATTTATCGGGAATATACCTATCAATGCAATGTTCGTTTACCCTTTTTAAGTATAGATTGCAATTCAAGTTATGAACTTTATCAATATAATCATTTCAACAAGCTTCCGAGACAAGATGGAAAAACCTGTCCATTTTGTCGCTTGTCACGCAGGATAGAGGTAATTTGTGAAACGGCCACGTGCGTGGCTTTCTATGACGGTTATCCAGTTTCACCAGGTCATGCTCTGATAATTCCCAAGCGTCATGTCGCCTCATATTTCGATTTGACCAATCATGAGCGTGAAGCAATGAATGTGATGCTCCAGTATGTGAAGCAAAAGGTGGACGAGCGTTATCACCCCGACGGGTATAATGTCGGAATCAACGTCAATGAAGCTGCCGGCCAGTCGGTGTTTCATGTTCATATGCATTTGATTCCTCGCTATAAAGGTGATGTGGAGAATCCGAAAGGTGGCATACGAGGGGTGATTCCCAATAAACAGAAATATTGATATTCAGATTGAATAATTTTTTAAGGATA
>NZ_EQ973632.1:278854-282551 GCF_000157915.1 Phocaeicola coprophilus DSM 18228 = JCM 13818
GGGATATAAACGGAGATATTTATTAAGTAACTTATGTCAAAAAGAGATACTATTTTTATTAGTCATTCGACTCCACAAGATAATGAATTCTCAATTTGGATTGCATCTAGATTAGAATTGTTGGGCTATAAAGTATGGGTAGATAAAAATGGATTGCTGGGAGGTGAACGTTTCTGGCCAACTATTCAAAAAGCTATAGATTGTTCTATAAAAATTCTTTTTGTTTATTCTAAAAATATACTCAATTCTGATGGAGTACTTAAACCTGGTATCGAAAATGAATTAGAATATGGTAAGAGTATTGCAATTCAAAATGGATTGTCTGATTTCATTATACCATTACATATTGATGACTCGCAGTACCATCTTGCAATTGGTATGCCTAATATAAATCATATTCCTTTTACTGATAATTGGGCAGTTGGTTTAAAACAATTATTAAGAAAGTTGGAAAAAGATGAAGTCCCTAGAAATAAAGAATTAAATAGCTCATCTTTCTCTGAATGGTATGAGAATGAATACTCTTCAAATATCAGCATAAAATATAATAAAAGATTATATTATTCATCTTGGTGGGGATTTAGAACTTTACCACCAATTTTCTATATATTTAGGTTTCGTTCTTCAGAGCAAGCTAAATTAGTTCGTGACTTAAATCAGTCTATACCTATTAATTTGAACAATAATTTAATAACATCATTTGAACCTAATCTTATAATGACGATAGAAGGGAGAAAAGACCTTTTTGATAACGATATTACGCCAGATAATGTTTTTGTGTGTAATGTAAAAGATTTATATTATTGCGATGCTTTTAGTAATTCTTTTCCAACATATAACGATTCTATTAATGCGTTTAAAAGATTAATGATGAGTGTGTGGAATTCTTTCTTACGAAAAAAAGGATTGTTTAAATATGAATTTTCAGGAAGAAGGCTTGCTTATTATAAGCCTCAAATTAGTAATAATAAAAATGATATACGGTTTGTATATCCATTTTCTAACGGGAAGCGAAAAAAAAGAAAGTCTCTTTTAGGAAAATATAAATCGTTATTATGGCATTATGCTATTTCTGCTAATGTATTGATAGATCCTTTTTTTTGTTATTTGGTTAAATCACATCTCGTATTTACATCTGATGGGAAAACACCAATTTCGGATGAAAGAAAAATGCATACTTATCGTCGAGATAAGGCTAAGATGTTTTTTAATGAAGAATGGCGCGATCTTTTTCTAGCAATGATACAATCTTTGAAAGATCAAGATGGTAAGATAATATTTCCGGTAACTTATGATAATGATTATATTGAATTTAAAGAATGGCCAGAATTATTTTGGTCCGATTTTGACTATCATGATCCTAATATACCGATGTCTATAGATTGTATATCTGATTATGTAGAAGATTCTGAAATTTTAATGTATAATGATAATTGATCCTGAAATTTTATATTTGCCTGAGCCTAAATTAACATTTGGGTTTAATCAAAAGGCAATTGATCCGAGAGATGGTTTATTGTTATATGGCCCATTTGATTCAAAGCGAATTTTAGGTCCAATAACAATTGGTATAATTGGCCCAAAGTATTTAAGAGACCAGTTTAAAATTTATCTAAAAAAACTTCATGCACCTATAACAAATGAAGATTTTGCTAGACCTAATTTCCCTGGGCTTGAATCCGCTTTTGGTATTTCTATAAATTTTGAGAGTATAGTTGAGATAGATATAAAAGAAGATGATTTGGAAACATATAAAAAGTATGTAGATTCCCATCAAAGAATTCATAATTGGACTAATCTTTATGTTGATAGGCTTAGACAATTTGTAATAGAAGAGGATAGAAATGTACCTATATGGTTTGTTGCTATTCCTGAATATATATACCAATATGGAAGACCTCAATCTCGAATACCAAAAGATTCATCAAATATATTGACTACTTTAAAAAAGAAAGATAGGAATACATTGCAATTAAGTCTTTTCTTCCAAGAGGAAGAAGATCTTTTAAGAGAGGCATATAAGTTTGAAATGAATTTTCATAATCAGCTTAAAGCAAAAGTTCTAGATGATAGAATTGTCACGCAGATAATACGAGAAAGCAAGATTACATTACCGAATTTGGAAGATTCAAATATTATAAAATTGGAGAGTGCAAAAGCATGGAATCTGTCAACTACATTATATTATAAATTAGGTGGATTACCTTGGAAATTAGGTGATGTTAGAAATAACGTATGTTATTTAGGACTAGTATATAAGAAGACAGAAGAATCCAATCAAAGTAAAAACGCATGTTGCGCTGCTCAGATGTTTCTTGATTCTGGGGACGGAATGGTATTTCGTGGAAATGTAGGACCGTGGTGGAATCCTAAAACCAAAGAGTTTCATCTTTCAAAACAAGATGCCCTGTCTATGGTTTCACAGTCGTTAGATGCATTCTATACAAGATTTAATTATTACCCTGAAGAAATTTTTATACATGCGAGAACATATTTTAATGATGATGAATGGGACGGTTTTACGGAGGCAACATTAGGTAAATCTCGTATTATTGGCGTTAGAATTCGAGAAGTTAATAACTTTAAATTATACAGAGATAGACCTTATTGTGTACCAAGAGGCCTAATGTTAAAATATGATACACATAGAGCGTATTTATGGACTAAAGGATTTATTCCTAGGTTTAAGAGTCAAATTGGTTTAGAAGTTCCAAGTCCTTTAGATATATCTATTACACGTGGAGATGGTGATATTTTAGTGGTTTGCAAAGATATTTTGGGATTATCTAAATTGAATTATAATACTTGTATATATGGTGATGGAGTTCCTGTGACTTTAAAATTTGCAGATTCGATAGGAGAAATATTGACTGCAACAAGGGATTTACATTGTGGTATTTTGCCGTTTAAACATTATATATAAATTGCTTTTATGTTTAATACTAATAAGAGAGTAAAGAGTACTCTCTTATTTTTTGTTACAAAATTACCATTGAGAATTATATAAATTAAGTTATTGTACTAGAGGTAGAATAATTGATATATATTTTTATATATCCACCTCCTTAAACGGCAACCGATAATTATATTGTCTGAAAAAAACTCTATGGATAAGTTTTAGGCCAAGGGTCTGATAATACTTGTAGTCATCATACTCGATGCAAAGGTATTTGTAACCATAGCGTGGGGCGTACTCCTTGAAGAAGCGAGCAGGGTCTTTCAGGTTTTCCTGCTGGTTTCGTTTGAAGTTGCTGCGCACAATGATTATGCTCCAGTCGGAGATAATGCCGATGCCACAGCTGTATTCCCAAAAACGGATGTATAAATCCATTTCACCAACATGAACAGAAACACAAATGCCGTTGGCGTTGTGCATGACGGAACAACAGTTTCTGTAACCGAATCTCTCACACAAATAGAGATTTTGAAATCGTACAGACTGATTATACTTGGTCATTTTTACTTCTTGATTTTATCAGAGTTAATATTCCTCATCACCATATCATGCCTTTCCTTTAACTCATTATACCTTTGATTTAAATCCATGTAAAGAAAATTTCCCAATACCCAAAATATACAAGTAATAATAACCAGCATTATACAGAGAAATCTATGATTGTTGGTACTACCTATATTATCTTTGGGTATCTTCTGTATGGCATTTTCGATTCCGTTAAGCCTTTCATTTATGGCATCT
>NZ_EQ973632.1:285330-296574 GCF_000157915.1 Phocaeicola coprophilus DSM 18228 = JCM 13818
ACGAAGTATTCAGTCTTCAACCAATAGGCATAAATTGGATCCTGGAACGAGATTTCACCGGCTTATTATTCAATAATATAACGTGAGTTTTGACGAACTCACGTTAATTTTATTAATAAGAGCCTTATCGTTACACCAAAAGGAGTTTGATAAGGCTCTTTAATACTTAGAACTTACAATTTGTAATTTTTTAGAAAATGTATTTCATTTTTGGGTTATCCCTTTTTATGAATAGATAGTTCTATAACTGTTAATTATAGCATTCTAAGAATTGCATCTATAGCATCGCGACAATCATTAATTCGTCCTCTATCAATCTGTACATTTGTTCCGTGGATAGTATATATATTTTCTGACATCTTATTTAAAAGACGACCCAAATGTGCAGTTACGATTCCTGCGGTATTAAAATCTCTTAAGGAGATAGAATAATACCGCTTGAAAGTCTCAATATCATTTATTTGGACACTCCTTGGGGTAAAATAATCTGGGTTATTTTGGTAAATAGTAAATAATGCTTGTGATGTTGCATCAGATAAGGCTTTAAATGCTTTAGCTGCTCCACTATATTGAGTTAATCGATTTCCAATTATAAGGTGTATTTTAGGAATGTTGATTCCATATTTTTGCGCCATAGCAGCAAAAGTCCATGAGCCATATACTGGATGTGGTGGATTAGTTCCATGAAGCAAAATAGTCATAGCACTAGCTGCAGTTCTTGAAGAATCATCAGCGTTGACAGGACATATCAGTTTATTAGTTGCGGTTATTGCTAGTTCTGTATATATACCAAAAGCAGGGTTAGTGTCAATAAAAGCAATTAAATCTTTTTCTGGATGTTTTTCAGCAAAAGATTGGATATAATTTCTAAAAATATTATGAATCCACACCCAAGGTTGAATGTTTGGAGTCAAAGCTTGAGCATTAGCTTGGTTAGAAATAGCAGGAGCTATTGGCTCTAAATTTCCATCTCCGCATAATAGATACAAATTATCTGGAAGATTTCTATTATGTGTGTTAACACGTGTGGTGAACAAATCTGGATCAGGTAAAGCTGCTCCATAACCATTGGTTATTACTGTTGTCAAATAGCCAACAACAGTTTTTGGCATGGGTAATGTACAATTATTAAAAACATTATTTTCCCCAATCTGTCCACCACCTAAAAGCATCATACTTGAATTTGCTTGTGGGCACAAATCTAAAACTACAACATTTTTATCAGGATTAATTTCTGCATATCTTGTTGCAAGATGATAAGTTATTGTACTTTTTCCAACTCCTCCTTTATTATTCCAAAGGCCATATGAATCTATTAAAGACATAATATTTATTGTTTTATAAGTTAATATTTAATAAAAAATAAGCACAGGATATCAACTGGTTTAAACTTTATGCTAAAGCGTTTCATATTTTTCTTATAAAGATAGAACTTTATAATTATTAATGAATTTAATTCTAGGTAAATTTAATTTCATTATGTAAGATCACACAGACTGTCAGTTTTGAAGTCGTAAATTTTTTTAGGATAGCCTGTATGAAAAGTAATCATCCACTTATCTAAAAATACGGATAATTTACATTCTTCAAAATCTGTATAAACTGGAATTTTTATATTGATGACTTTTAATCCAAATTCTTTTTCAAATCTAGGTTTTAATGTTGCTATTTTGTTAAAAATAGAAGAAAGAATAGATGTAAAATTAGTTTTAAGTCCATAGATGTCAATTTTACAATCATCAAATTGTAAAACCATTCTCTCCATTCTTATTCCTCCATATATTTCATTATCTGTATTTAGTTTCTCTAGGTGTTTAAATAGTGGAGTAAAAATATACGTTTTACCAGCATATTTTATACCATCCCAAATTAATCCAGAAATAATGATGTTTTTTAAAAAATCATATATTTCAGAATTTATAAAAATATGCATCCAAAGCTCTGCCCCTTCAGAACAAGAAGGAATCCATTTGGGACGAATCTGACAATGATAATCTTTTTCTAAAGCAGCTTTAAAAGATTGAACTTCTTCAAATTCCCTGTCATTGTAATCAATTGAAATAAATAAGTCATTCATATTTATTAACCTTTAAATAATTAGAATATATTATCATAAACTATAATAATACCTCTTTATCTTCTTCGCCATCAGCTTACGTCTTTCAGCAAGAAACTCTTCATAATCTGTATGTTCCATTTGTAATATAGTTTCTGGAATACAGTTTTGCTGGAGATTCTTGAACAGTAATGCTTTATCTGTAATGTTTCCATAAACAGCAATACCAGTATCGCACTGTTCGAAGACTTTAGAGAAATATATATTAGGAGAATCATCTCGCACAGCCTTATTAACCTGGGTGTCTAAATATGTGTAATTGGCTATCTGATTATATTTTGATTTCTCATTTACTCCATTCTTAATCAAGTATTTTTTAGGGAAAATATGATGTACATCACCAATTACAGTTATAAGGTCATTGACTTTGTATCCACATGTAAACAAGGCATCATCTGCATCATGTATTTGAGATGCCAAATAAAGATTGAAGTATGGACTATTTATCACAGATGTTTCAAGATATTGCACCAAAGCTATATCCCAGAAAGTATCGGAAAGATTCGCAGCTTCCACTTCACTAAAGTAGTTTAGGAACCCTCTTTCTTTGATACGTTTTATATCCATATCCATTACAGTTTCTGGCGATGTTATATATCTACTTGTCAAAGTAGTCATTACATACCATTTAACCACATAATGCTTGATTTGCGTCTTGTCTATATTTGGATCTGCATTCAATAGTAAGTATAGAGTGTAGGCAAAGTCAAGGGTCATTTGAGAATTGATTAACTTGCTGGCAATGAATCCTGCTGACTTGATAGCTAGAACAAAATTAGAGAAAGTGTATTCATTCATAAAATCAATGACACCACTCGTAAGTTGTCCGAATGAATTCTCCGCTATCTCTTCTTTATATTCGCGTGTTTCAAAATCACGTCCACCAAGTAAACTTACAAGATCTTTCATCTTAGCTCTACCAAACTTATACATGAATGCTATACGCAAAATATCATTATAATCTGGATCAAAGATTTCCTCACGATCATCCTTCAACCATTTCAGTTTTGATGCAAAAATAGAATTCATAAATTCTTCATCTTTAATCATATCAGAATACCATTCTGGTTGAACTGATAAGTGAGAGAAGTAATCAATAGCTTTTCGAAGCATATTGCCTCCATAAGTAACATTGGCAGCTATTTTAGACATAGCGAAGTCTGCTTGATTTAGTTTTGCTCCTTGACTATTAATACGAATGAATATTTCTGTAACTTCATCGATAGTCAATTCTTTATCAAGCATGATAACTCCGATTTGTCTGTTCTTTATATCCAATAGTTGCATCAGAATCTTATTTAAAGCGCTGCCTTTTATCTCTTGATTCTCTTCGCAATAATCGTTGACAAATTGCCACATATCAAATGTCGGTTTAAATACCTCTGCGATATCGGCAATCCATCTTTTATCTTTCAAAATAGCGTTGTCTTGCACCTTAAAGCGTTCTTCATCGTTTTCCGGATTCGCCAATGGATTAAAGGCAATTTTAACACGCTTTTTCTGAAAGTCGGCATTAATAATGTCCATCCCCATAATGGCAGTCATAAGTGCAGTAACACGTTGCTGACCGTCAATCATAATTTTCTTTCCTTCAGCAAGTGTACCATCTTTGAGCCTGATGTTTGGACTTTGAGAGATGATAAGATACCCTGTAGGATAACCAGTATATAAAGAATCTATCAGATCTCTTACTTGTTTGGGTTTCCATACAAAAGGACGTTGAATTTCAGGAATCGCAATTTCACCTGATTTGATAAAGTTCAGTATTTGCTCTAAGGCAATATTGGATGCATTATATTTTTCAGCCATGTTCTATCATTATTTAGCTAAATTCTGTTTCGCTTTCTCCATCATTGTGATGATATCGAAATGCAATTTCATAATCTCATTATAATTCTCTTTATTCTGCGGTATATGAATATATTTAAGATTTTCTGTTATAGGATACATTAAATCTACATAATCATTTGTTTTTAAGAAAAAAGAGGTTTCATCATACAACTGTTGGTATCTAGTTAGTAATATATTACCAGGTGTAGCTTGCAAATCATCACAAACTATGGAACTAACACGTGAGGCAAAGCCTAGTAAAGACCCTTTTTCTACCACAGATAAAATACCAAATGCATTTGAAATACCAGTTCTAGATAAATGTATTTCATTTGAAATGGTCGCTTTATATAATTCTAAATCTTTACGTTGCTTTTCAACTTGATCTATTTGCTGTTTTAAGTTGCGTAGCTCAAAAAAACTAGCAATCTGAAAACCAACAACTATTGTAGCACAGACACCAATTAATGAAGCTATAATTCCTATGTATGAATCAGTCGTTATAGTTCCATTATTTTTTATTTGTCCCCAGAATGTCAAAGCGACACAAGTTACACTACTTATTATACAAGTTGAGGTGAGTATAATATTATTTTTGCAAGCCATACTTATTATATCAAATGTGTCACATTAATTTTCTTATACTTATTTCCCATACCAAGGGCAAAAGCCATCTGGTCTTTTATAATCAGCTCACCCTTTTGAAGCCCGGCTATAGCAGTCCTGATTTCCTGGAGTTCCTGACCACTCACACCGAATAAGTCTTTGATGACCTTATCGTCAATAGTCTGCTGTTTCATAATCAAAGGATACTGAGCATTGGCATAAAAATCAAAACCTTTTGATTTGAAGCTACTCATGTTCTGAGTGGCAAGGATAATACTCAGACCTTTATTTCGTCCTACAGCAATTAGATTACGTAGGGGACGATTGTCAAAGTCAAGCATATAGTGAGCTTCATCAATAATAGAGAAATGACGTATTTGTACTACTTCATCATTCACAGCTTGTTTATCCAGTAACTCATAAATGTTATTAAGTTTGGACATCAGGAAATACACAATAGCTTTGGCTATAGGTCCATCTTTGGGATATCCATCCATCTTGATAATGTAGCTGTCATCAATCAAAGAAACTTTATCTTCTGATTCAAAGATATGTGCATTAACCAATTGCTTCAGAACAGAAGAAATACTATCATCATTATTTGCATCTTTCATTCGTGATTGATAGCATTTCAGCATTAATTCAAATGAAATAGGGGCACCATTTGTTGATTTATAGGCCTCTACAATAGCTTCACTAAGACGGTTGTTCATGTTGGCACTCGCACTTACCCGGTCTATAGAACATAAAGCAGAAGACATTTCTGTAGAGTACAGATTGATTTCATTGATAGAGCGTCCAGTGAAATCCTTAAATGGAGTAAAAGGCAATGGCTGTGTCAATGGATCCAGAATACAAGAACGGTCCACATCGAAGAGAGATAACCAATGGTTATTCTGTATATCGCTGAACTCTCCTTTGTAATCAAATAAAAGGAAATTCACGGGATATTGTGATTCTGTGGATAACATTCTGAATTGCTGAATCAAGACTGCCAGCAAATTGGTCTTTCCGGAACCTGTAGCTCCCGCAATGATAATCTGTGAGTTGGTAATGGAACGGCTGTTTATATCTAATGTAGCTTCCATTTCTTCATCACCATAGTTCCCAATCAGAAGATTCAGGACTGGAATATCTTTTGCCATGGCTACTTTATTGTTCATTGCGTATAAGAAGGAATCCAGATTGTTGTCAGCCATCAGATAGTCACGCCCACGAAGCATTTCTGCTGCGATAATTCGAGAAAGGGTAGCGTTTTGAGTCCAATCAATGTTCAAGTTTGCGTATCTTAGTTTTAACAATGCCGAATATAAGGTACTCAAATCGTGCATTGTGAAAAAACTGGGAGTAATTCGTATGGATGACACAGACAATTGTATATCCTTGTAATCATCTATGAAACGCTTTGTAGGCAAACTTAATCCCACGATGAAGCAGATACGCATTACCTTATTCTGATTCAAGTTTATACGTTTCTCCCGATCTGCCGTTCTGGAAAGATTGATTTTTGATTCAATCAGTTCCTTGATTGGATTGATTGCATCAAACAATCCTTCCATTTGGCGCGTATTTGAAAAATTTATGATGCTCATTTCTTTTACTGATTAAGAGTTAAACCAAAATAACCGTCTTCAACCGTAGTATTCTGTGCTTCTACATTGCGATGAAGTGTATAGGTTTTGGAGATAAACGGTTCCAGTTTGATGTAGTCGCTGTCTGTTCTGATTTCAGAAGTCGTACAAAGCAAAATGGTTTGTTCTGCCAATTGTGGAAAATATTCTTCCATCAAGGCATCACGACTTTCATTGTCAAGAATCCCCATTACTGTATCAATCATTACAGGTGGATTATAATCTCCCAGGTTTCGCAATACTTTCAATAAAACTTGGATAAAGATTTGTTTGGATGCAGCATTAAGCTGATTCAATGAAATCTCATTTCCGGCAGTATGATAGAGTTTTATATTGAATTGTTCAATGCTGTCGGACAACTCAACTTTGGCTACATGACCTTTGTATGAAACAAGTAACTTGTTGAGCTGTTGCTGCATTTCACTTTCAATCTGGGCTTTTTTCTTCTTCAGCAAACTGTCTGCAATCTTTTCAAACAGAGGTTTGAGCTTGACCAAAGTGTCGAATTTAATATCAGGTTCTTGCTGGATTTGTACATCAAACTGATGAATCCGTTTCTCAAGACGTTGAATGTCTGCTTTCAGTGTCACTTCCTGAACTTTCAGTTTCTCTATCTGTTTTTGAGCGGCTTCATAATTTTGAATTAGATATTCATTACCACCGGCCTGTGTTTGTTCCAAAGTCTGTTTTTGCGAACGTAAGTTATCCAACGTGGAAAGTTGAATTTCCAGTTCCTGGCGCTGGCGGTCAAGTGCAATGAACTGATTGGAGCCAGTTCTTTTTACCAAGTTGGATAAAGCGGTTACTTCCGCTTCGTCAAGATAACCAAAAGGATCTTCTTTATTAGTACTATTTTGGATAGCTACAATATGAGATACAACCTGTTCTTCATCCACAGATTCACTGCACAGTGACAAATCTTTTAAGTAAGTTATAATTTTATTTGTCACGTCTTTCAATGTCTCCAACGGATAAGCACCGGTATTCTCTTTCTGAAGCTGTTCTTTTATGTGCAGGATATTATTGATTTCTTGTGCCAGGTTTGAAGCTAATTTAGGCAAGAATAAATCAATTTCTATGTTGTCAACAAATGCTTTTAGGTCCTCAGCATAAGTTACTGCACGCTTTACAATATCGTCAATTTTACTGGCAAGCTCCTGTATCTTTTTGTTAAGGGCAGATGCTTCCTGGGCACCGTCTTTTGCCCGTTTATATTCCATTTCTACCGACGCAAGATACTTATATTTTGTATCTTGTTCTGCTATACAAGTATTTAAGTCGGCGGTCAGCTTATCCTTTTGTGCGCACAGCTCATTATATTCCTGGGCTTCTTTTTCTGCTTCAAGACGTTGTTGAGCCCATTCCTGTTGTAGTTTTTCAGCGGCACGCTTTAACTGAAGGTATTTTTTGAAGCCCAATACATTCTCGAAATTATCACGAATGGTTTGGGCAAATACATTTTTCTTCAGCAATTCACTCGATTGCATTGCATCAAACAGGAAATACTGACTCAGTTCCTGAGGTAGATTGGCTTTGATGATTTTATTGATTTCCTGTTCTGCTTTTACCCGGTCTTTGGGAGCAGTCATAGTACCGTAAACATACATGTTCCCGTTCATGTTCAGCGATACGCTTTCCAATGGCTTTCTTTGCGGATTTAACTGATAAACACGCTTTAATATGTACTTCTGTTGCTGGCCGAGTACTTTCCCTACAAATGTTATCTGTAAGGAAATCTCAGGTTTGGCTGTGTTTAAGGCTCCCTGATTGAGCAATTCCATGAAATGCTCTTTGTTTTCAATTTTCAAACCATAAAGAGCTCCGCTTATGGCCTCGAATAAAGTAGTCTTACCGCCACCATTTGCGCCGCCAATCAAAATAATCGGGCGATCATCATCGACTGTCAAATCCAGATCAAGTGACAAGTAAGTCTTATAATTGCTTATTTTAATTCTCTGTATCAGCATAATCGTATTTATTGACGTATTTTTTGGATTGCATTACGGATGATGTTTTCCGTTTCATTATCACTCATTTCTATCACGTCAACTTTCTTGGCATGATAGGCTTTCAGAATATCTTCACTTAACCAGTCAAAATCTACACCTTCCGCTTCACAGATTGCTTCTATCATAGCTAAATCATCTTTGCGGATGCCGTAGTGAACAAATTTCGGATCTATACCTTTAGCCATAATCTTTATGCGTTTTCAGGATAAAAAGCATCCCAGTTTAACAAATCAGTTGTATTCTCAATCGGTAGCTTGGAATATAGCCAGTTACTTCCATCTTGAATGATAACTCCTCCATAAAGAGGTGTATCTTTAGTTGAATATTCCTGTATATATTGCAACAAGGCATTATGTTTCTCCGGAGCAGTTACATCACTTCCGGCACTTTTCGTATCGAAAAGATATACATGTCCATTCTTCATACGAATAACAAAATCAACATAAAATAAAGATTTTCCGTATGCAATGGCATAATGTTGTTTTCCTTTGTCCCCATTCTTATACCACCAGTCAATCCATTGTGAATGTTCTTCCAAATATTTCACAAATTCCTTCTCCGGATTAGAAGCTTCATTAAGTTGTACGAATGGCAACAAAGCATGATTTTTTGCAGTCTCAATATGATTCGTTTCGCTGTCATAGACTCTTTCTTCCGGAATTTCCCAGTTGTATAGTTTTAATTCTCTGGCTGCCGCAGATCTTTTCTTAGCCCGTTCTCTTTTACGGGCGTATGTTTCTAAGGCCGTGTCCAGTAAACGGTCAAATTTGGGTCTGTTATCATAATAAAGAACGACCTTCTTGGCATCAGTATCGAAGATTCCAAAATAGTCGGCAAGCATTTCAAGCAGGTAGTTGGCTATTTTATCAGCTCTACCTTTACTTTCAAATTGATGTCCTTTACCACTTATATATGCCATAAATACGCGGTCTATTTCCGATGCTTTACGGGCAAAGCGAACTTGATCTACCTTCAATATCTGTTCTTCATTCTGGAAGTGCACATCTTTCGGAATCTCCACATTGATTGTCTTGACATCCAAACGAATTGAATTCTTTACTCGCCTTCTGTTTTCATTTACTAAATCGTCATCACTTTCCGGCAGCGGAGTAAATTCATCATTATCATTTCTTAAAGCAGCCAATTCAGCGATAGAAAACAATCCGGCACCTCTTTCCAGTTTCCAGAATTCATCAGCTATTTCATACAATGTTTTCTTGAAGTCAGGTCCCAGATAATTTCGTTCCACATTAGGGCGTTCTGAATAGTAAGCCGGTAGAGATACATTCTCAAGATTTTCACGTCTGCATGCTGTAATCGTATTTTTCAAGATATAGTCGGAATCAGCTGTAACAATCTGAATTTTATCTTTTGCAATATCGGTATAAACATAGCCGATATTAAGCTGTTCTTTCGGATAATGTTTCTGTTCCGGCATTCTCAGAATACGTCCTACAGTCTGTATCGTAAACTGATCGCTTTGCAATTTTCTGAAGATCAACAGAACAGCTGCACGAGGGCAGTCCCAACCTAAAGCGATCGCTTCTTTAAATAGCAATACTTGTGTCATATTATCGGGACGTTCCAGTCCGGCGAGATTCTCTTTTTCGTTGGCAAGCCATACGGCCAATAATCCATTTTCGGCTGTTATTTCACAAATGGCTTCCAAATAAGTCTTCACCTGTTCTGCTATGGCCTGATCTTCCGACGTCATGGATTCCTTCACATCGTTGGGCAGCTGGATAAGTAATAGGGGATTGATTTTGACACCTAATTCCTGATAAAGCTCTGCCAACTGATTACGTTTTGCCAATGCTGCTTTAATCAGATTTTCGTTCAGTGTGCGTTCTTCACTGAAATCCAGTTCTATATCTGGATTCAGCACGACTTCTTTCTTAATCATTTCAGCTGCAATAACGTCCTGTCGGTAAACTTTTACTTTTTCATCAGGATGAAGTGTTTTGGGTGTAGCCGAAATACGCAATTCCACAGCCGGATTGATACGTTCCAGCACTGCTGCCGATTTGTCAGCAGTCTTTGACCAGAACATGTGTTCCTCATCTATGATGGCAACAATGGGCAAATCATACTCTTCTTGTGTCCGTCGTGCAATTTCATATAAAGAAGCAAAGCTTTCGCTTTCGCGTACCATAACATTACTTTCTTTGTTCACGCTTTCCCAATTGACAAACAATATTTCTCCGGGTTGTATGCCTTCACTTTGGTCAATCTCGTCAAACATTACAGGCCGAAGCTTCCTTGTTTCACCAAAGGCATTCTTTAGGCTGGCATAACTTTGCAGGTGCAGCTTACGAGGTGCAAACCAGATATAGGCAACTTCCTGATAACGGCTGTCACCACGTTCTTTCAATTCATCGGTTATATTTGCTAAAGCCTGACAGGTCATGACCGTTTTCCCCGCACCGGTTGGTGCTTCAAACACAATCTTATGTCGTTTTCCACCGAGGTTTAACAGACGGATCGTTTTATCTGTCAGTTCATTGATAGCGTTCTGCTGGTATGGTATATTTTTCATTATTCCTTTTTTTATTTTCAGTGTTTATTATGGAATTACCTTTTCCCAGAAGCAGTTATTCGAAATTTTCGAATAACTTAAACCACATATCATATTTCTATCTGATATATGTCTATGCTTCCTAATCGTATTCAAAGTTCAACATTCCATTAAATTGCTCTTCCTCTTTTTCTGTAGTAGCCAAAACATCTTCTTCAGGGAAAACGACAGCATCTTTTTTCTTAGGCAAGATTCTTCGGTAAGTATTGTATATTGCTTGTGGCAAAGCACACAACTCAACTTTGTCGCTGACATCATCAAACGAACCTTTCCAAGGATCTTCGCTGGGTGAGAACACATAAACCTTTATTGGTTGGGATATATCCATATCATAGATTATATCAACCAACTCATCGATGGCTTCTTCACGATAAATTATAAGCATCTGTTTTTTTCCATCATCGAAATAGCGGAAAACATTTTTATAGGTCTTTTGTCCTCCAAAGGTATTTTGTTCCGTATAGAGATTTTCCTTGA
>NZ_EQ973632.1:298170-308899 GCF_000157915.1 Phocaeicola coprophilus DSM 18228 = JCM 13818
CTTGATACAAAGCATATCTGTAGCAAGATTAACCAGTTTTCGCATATTCTGCATTGAGCGATTGCGTCCAACAAATCCGGTACGGTAATAGCGGAGATTATTTTTCGATGCACCAACTACTTCTTCGCCTTTCGCGTTTGTATAACCTTGAATTACTCGCCTGTTTCGTTCGTAAGTAACTTCTTCACAAATGTTGTTCTCATTATTTGTAACGAGAATACATTGGCGATGCCCTCCATCTTCCGCATTTAATTGCATGGTGGCATGGAGAGTTGTTCCGCTACCGGCAAAGAAGTCAAGAATGATAGAATATTCCAATGATGATATTTGTAATATCCTTGATATCAATCGAGACGGCTTAGGATAGCTAAATAGTAATTTATCATCTAAAAGTGATTTTAGTTCACGAGCCCCTTCTTGATTATGTCCTACTTCATCACTTGTCCACCATGTATCTGGTGTTCTACCTTGTTGAACTTCAGATAAATACCGCTTTTTTCGCGGAAAAGATGTTCCATTTTTTCCAAACCATATGCGCTTTTCCTGAATGAGTTGCATCATATTCTCCTCAGAATACACCCAATGTTTGCCTTCTGGAACATTAAAAAGTTTACCTGTTGGTCCGACAACATCATAATTCCCATTTGTTCGAGTCTCATTTGCAACTAAGTCTCCTGATTGCCAAGGTCCTCTAGGATCATTATCTGGATTCTTATAACGACTATTCATTGTTTCTGTACGTTTCAATAAATTGATATTTATAAAATTAATATCTTTAGCGTACATTAAAATAAAATCATGATTTACTGATAAATATTTAGCGTCATTCTTTATACTATGTATCTTTTGCCATAATATTGATGCAACAAAATTTTCTTGTCCAAACACTTCATCACAAAGTAATTTTAGCTGTGCTTGTTCATTATCATCGATTGACATAAAAATCATACCACGTTCAGACAACAACTTCTTTGCTATTTTCAGACGTCGGCTCATAAATGACAACCACTTAGAATGGCGATAAGAATCTTCCTTATCTACATAACTGTCGTTATAGATAAAATCTTTATTCCCTGTGTTATATGGAGGATCGATATAGATTACATCTATCTTTCCCTCATGTGTATAAGCCAAAGTAGCAAGAGCTTCCAAGTTATCTCCTTCAATCAGAATATGGTTTGGTGCATCTTTATCTTCACTGACAATGGCACGTTCCGGAACCTCTGTCAAAATGGGCAGTTCGTTGCGAAGACGTTCTTCTACGTCCTCTGGCTTATCTTCCCATACCAAACCATAAGTTTTATTTTCGCGTAACAGACCTAACAAGGCACTACGTTCCTTATCGGTCAGTCCTTCTAAAGTGTTGATACGTTTTATAAGATTGGCTCTATCATTACTGTTCATAACATTACTTGGCTTTACTGTTTTTGAATTCTGACTAACTGAACATCGTCACGTGTAGAGTTCAGCAGTTCTTTAATATCTACATCCAGAACACGTGCGATCTCCAGCAGTGTTTCCAGTCCGGGTTGTGATGTGTTGGTACACCACTTCGATACTGTGGCAGGGTCCTTGCCCAATTGTTCGGCCAACCATTTGTTGGTCCGCTTCTTCTCCACAAGCACAACCTTGATGCGGTTTATATCTTTTTCTTTTTCCATAAGGATTTTCTTTCGTTCTATGCAAAGATAAGAAAGCCTATCTATTTTTTATCCTTTCAATAGGACTATTTGCAATATAAATTGCGAATTAGTTCAATATTATAAGTTATTTCTCGATAACATAATTTCTTTTTGGAATAGAAATTCCTATCTATTATGTTAACTAACCGTAAGCATCGGTCCGTTTGGAAGTTGGTTCAGGTATGTGCAAAAATATTATGCCACATTGAAGAAGATAGGATAAAAGATTTTATGTGGCATAGACGCAGATGTGATTGCGCCTATGCTAAAATACCTCGACACGTAGCTGTCAAGTTCTCGACACGAACGTGACGAGACATCAGCACGAACGTGTCAAGACATCGTCACGTACGTGTCGAGGTAAATTTAACTATATTTTAAGGAATATACAGGAGTTTGTTTTTTGAAAAGTGATTTGATTATATCAACTCTTCTTTCTAAAGAATAAAAGGCTACTGGAAACCAGTAGCCTTTATATCTAAATTCGCTTGAAAACAGATAATTATTTGCCCACACAAAAGTGCTTAAAAATATTCCCCAGGACCTCATCCGTCTCAATCGTGCCGCCCACGATTTCTCCCAAATGATAAAGACATTCGCGAAGGTCTTGTGAAACCAGATCACCAGAGAGCTGCATGGCCAGTCCGTCTTGTACGCGGTGGATAGCTTCCAGCGCACGGCTCAGTGCTTCATAGTGGCGGATATTACTTACCACCACATCGTTCTGTGAGAGGTCGGGCAGGGCGGTGAAGTCCACCAACTGCTTCTGAAGCTGGGAAAGTCCCTCTTTCTGCTTGGCCGAAAGGGAAAGCACACAAGCATCCTCTGGCAAGTCGGGGAGAGTCGTTTTCAGGCGAGCGAGTTGTTCATCTGCTGAAGAGTCTGCCGGCGAAAGCAAATCCACCTTGTTGAGTACGATGACCAGATGTTTGCCTTCGCACCGTGGCAGGATTTTGTCGGCCAGCTGATGATATTGTTCTTCGGCACAGGTTGCGTCGATGATCCAGAGTACGATATCAGCCTGATCCAGTTTCTGGAAGCTCCGTTCGATACCTAAACTTTCGATGGTATCAGTCGTTTCGCGGATACCGGCAGTATCGATGAAGCGGAAAGTGATACCTCCCAGATTCATGGTGTCCTCAATGACATCGCGTGTGGTGCCGTGGATGTCGCTCACGATGGCGCGTTCCTCGTTCAGGAGGGCATTCAGCAGGGTTGATTTTCCGGCGTTTGTTTCGCCCACGATGGCCACGGGCACTCCGTTCTTGAGGGCATTGCCCACGCTGAATGTATCAACCAGATGATGGATGACCTGCTCAATCTGACGGGCGATGGCTTCCAGTTCCGAACGGTCAGCAAACTCCAGTTCCTCGTGGTCGCTGAAGTCGAGTTCCAGTTCCATGAGGGAGGTAAGATGGAGCAGCTTGTCGCGCAGAACGGCCAGTTCACGGCTGAATCCGCCACGCATCTGGTTCATGGCCATGCGGTGAGTAGCGGCAGAAGTGGAAGCAATGAGGTCGGCCACAGCTTCGGCCTGGCTCAGATCCATCTTGCCGTTCAGGAAGGCGCGCTGGGTATATTCACCCGGTCCGGCGGCACGGCATCCTTGCCGGATGAGAAGCTGCATCACTTGCTGGAGAATGTAGCTTGAACCGTGGCAGGAGATTTCCGTAGAGTCCTGTCCCGTATAGGAATGAGGCGCACGGAATAGGCTGACCAGCACTTCATCAATGATTTCTCCTTCGGGGGTAAGAATGTGACCGAAGGTGAAGGTATAGGGTGCGCGTTCTGCCAGCGGTTTGCCGGATACGGGTTTAAAGATGCGGTCGGTGAGGGTAATGGCTTCCGGACCCGACACGCGGATGGTGCCGATGGCTCCACCTTGGGCGGTGGCAATGGCACAGATAGTATCTTCAGTTTGTAATATGTTCACGTGCGTAGTTCTTTTTAAAATCCTTGCAAAGATACGGTTTTCGGGTTATATCCGGAAGCGGAGCCGGCAGATTTATGCGTGGGCATAGAGGGTTTTCACCAGCAGGTCAACAACCTTTTCGAGGTATTCGCGGTCGGTTTCGTCGAATGTGGCCAGTTGGTCACTGTCGATGTCAAGCACGCCCCGCACTTCTCCGGCAGCTATTATCGGTACAACGATTTCGGAGCGGGAGAGGGAACTGCAGGCGATATGGCCGGGGAACTGGTCTACGTCGGGCACGAGCTGGGTACGGGCTTCAGCCCAGGCGGTGCCGCATACGCCGCGTCCTTTTCTGATGCGGTAGCAGGCCACGCTGCCCTGGAACGGACCGAGGTGAAGTTCGCCTTCGTGTACGAGATAGAAGCCTACCCAGAAGAATCCGAATGCTTCTTTCAGGGCGGCACTGGTATTGGCCAGTACGCTGATTTCGTTTTTCTCGCCTTCAATCAGTGGGGCGAACTGTTCAAGAAACTGGAGGTAGCGCTGACGCTTGTCGGTAAGGTTGGATTTGAAACTTGCTTCCATGTGTGTGAGTTTTCAGACATAAAAACAGGTTCTCCTCCGTAGAGGGGAACCTGTTGGTTGATAATAAGTTTGTTAAATTCTGTCGAGTACGACTTTGATCAGGTCGTCAATCTTGTTCTTGTATCCGGTATTGGCTTCCTTTGCTACCCGGTTGGCTATGACCATGCATACAGTAGTAGCTTTGTGGCCTTGCAGACGGGCCAGACCGGCCAGGGCAGAGCTTTCCATTTCGAAGTTGGTGATGCGCTGTCCCTGATACTCGAAGCTTTCGATCTTTTCGTTCTGGTGCGGATCGGCCAGCGGAATACGGAGCTGACGTCCCTGCGGACCGAAGAAACCGCCGCAGGCTACTGTTACGCCGCGCACCATGTCCGTACCGGCAATGCGGTCTACCAGCTCTTCATTGGCATGGATCACGTAGGGAGCCGGCGCACAGAGATTGCCTGCCCATCCCAGGTGGTTGAGCAGGGCGCGTTCCATGGGCAGGTCGCATACGGCGTTACGTCCTTCGTAGAAGTTCAGGAGTCCGTCAAATCCTACGGAGATGGCGGAGCAGATGTAAGTTCCTACGGGAGTATAAGGCTGCAGACCGCCGCAGGTACCGATACGCACGATTTCCAGCTGGCGGAAGGTATCATTCTCTTCGCGGGTCTGGAAATTGATGTTGGCCAGTGCGTCGAGTTCATTCATTACAATGTCTACATTGTCACATCCGATACCGGTGGAGGTTACCGTGATGCGTTTTCCCTGGTAAGTTCCGGTGATGGTACGGAATTCACGGCTTTCTACTTCACATTCTTTAGTGTCGAAATGGGAGGCCACGAGTTCCACGCGTCCGGGATCGCCCACCAGAATGACTTTATCCGCCAGATACTCCGGTTTTACGTGAAGATGGAACACTGAGCCGTCTTCATTGATAATCAGTTCTGAGGGTGGAAAATACTTTTTCATATAAATTGCTTTTTAGTCGTTAAGTAGTATGTAAAGTTATTGTTGTTGTCATATCATTTGCCGATGGGATCATGGCTGGCGGGATGGGAATCCGGCCGGGCAATGCTGCTTCGCATGTCGGTATCAGCCTGGATGTTCTTCATCCGGTAGTAGTCCATGATACCGAGGTTGCCACTGCGGAAGGCTTCGGCCATGGCCTTGGGTACTTCGGCTTCTGCCTGGATCACGTTGGCACGGGCTTCTTCGGCTTTGGCTTTCATTTCCTGTTCCAGGGCTACAGCCATGGCACGGCGCTCTTCTGCCTTGGCCTGGGCAATGTTCTTGTCGGCATTGGCCTGGTCCATCTGAAGGGCTGCACCGATGTTGCGGCCGATATCGATGTCGGCAATATCAATGGAGAGAATCTCAAAGGCAGTACCGGCATCCAGTCCCTTGCGCAATACGAGTTTGGAGATGGAGTCGGGGTTCTCAAGTACTGACTTGTGGTTCTCGGAAGAACCGATAGAGGATACGATACCTTCGCCTACACGGGCCAGTACCGTGTCTTCACCGGCACCGCCCACCAGCTGGCGGATATTGGCACGTACGGTGACGCGGGCCTTGGCGATCAGCTGGATACCGTCCTTGGCTACGGCTGTCACAGGGAGGTGTGTCAATGACTTTCGGATTGACCGACATCTGTACCGCTTCGAACACGTCACGTCCGGCCAGGTCAATGGCTGTTGCCATCTGGAAAGGCAGGTCAATGTTTGCTTTGGAGGCCGAAACCAGGGCGTGAACCACTTTTTCCACATGTCCTCCGGCCAGAAAGTGAGCCTCCAGACCGTCGCGGGTAATGTTGCTCAGGCCGGCTTTGTGAGCCTCGATCAGTCCGGGTACGATGACATAGGGCGGTACGTTACGTATACGCATCAGAAAAAGCTGTACCAGCGAAATGTTGACGCCTGATACTTTGGCCGAGAGCCAGAGGAAGAAAGGTACATAGTGGAAGAAGATGACCAGCAGGATGATACCGCCACCAGCCATGACAAACGGAAGATAACTCGGGTCAATCATAATTCAGATCAGTTTAAAAGGTATATAATTCAGTTGGTTCTCAGACACGTTGCACATATACGACACCGTTGTCGATGCGGGAAATCCGGATTGCGGTCTTTTCTTCGATGAAGCCGTCGGCAGACTGCACTTCAATGCGCTGGCCTTTGATTTCGGCGTTGCCGATCAGGGTCAGGCGGGTGGTGGTAACTCCCGTATCACCTACCTGAAGATCCAGCCCTTTCAGCGGGTTCAGCTTGAAGTTCAGAGTCTGGTTCAGAGCCAGCCGGTCCACGGTTTTTGACCGCATGAACCATAGGGTGACTCCTGCGATTCCGACAACGGAAGCGCCCAGAGTGATGAAGCCGGCCTGCGTACCCAGCGAACTGAATGCGTAGTAGATCGCATACAGAATGCTTGCCCCCGAGGCAATCCCTGCCAGACTGATGCCCGGAATCAGGAATACCTCCACGGCAAAAAGCAGCAGTCCGGCAATGATCAGTGTAATGATAATCAGTGTTCCCATAAGTATAGGTTTTAGTGTGAAATCGTATTATTTCCGGTTCAGGGCTTTCAGCTCCGTGTTGCGGATGTTGACCGTCAGACTGGCGATTTCTTCCCGCAGCTGCTTGATGCGCTGTTCCTTGTCCAGAATGGCCGGTGTGAGCCGGTCTTTTCCTGCCTTGTTGGACTGTCCGTACAGTTCCCGCTGTTTGCCGAGCGTTTCAGACAGATTGTCCAGGTCTTTCTGTTTCTGCGACAGGGTCTGGTACTGCTTGCGTGCCTCAGCCGAGCGGAAGTCGGCCAGTGTATGATAGACCACATTGTCGTCCACGACGAAACGGAAGTCTCCTTTTTTCTTTTGCTCGTCCTGTCCGTACATCACTTTGGCCAGTTGCTGACGGGCGAGGCGCACCTTGGCTGCATCAGTCTGTGTCTTCTGGATGCATTGCAGGGAAGCGGCAGCCTGAAGCATTTCGGGACTGGTTGATTCGTAGTCGTAAACCTGTTTGGACTCGTTCGGAACGAATACATAAACGCAGACCTTGTCTTCCGGCTGGTAGCGGTCGGAAGCAAACCATCCCAGGTTGTTGAAGTCGTCGATGGCGTACATGTAGTCATTGGCAACTGAGTTGAACGGGAATCCCAGATTGTCCGGCCGGAGATAGGCATTGTCATCCGAGTCATAGCGGGTAATGAAGATATCATATCCGCCCAGACTTTCTTCCCCCTGCGCGGCATAATAGAGGGTGATACCATCCGAATCCAGGAAAGGATAGTTCAGGTTGGTTCCTCCCTCTTCCAGTCCTTTCAGCGGCTCCGGATCACTCCACTTGTCGATCATTTTTACGCTGCCGTACAGGCTGGTTGCTCCGTCTGCATTGGGACGTGCCAGAATTTTCTTGTCACCCATTTCGTTGGTGAATTCCGTGCATCCGCCTTCTCCGGTTGCCTTGATCTCACCGGATTCCCGGCTGAGCTTATAGGCACTGAGAAAGTCCCGCTTGCTGACCGTGAAACTGTCGATGACAGCCACTTTTTCCACTCCCCGGATCATGCGGGCTCCCATCCGGTAGCGTTCCATCAGGGTTTCAGCTTCCGAAGTGTCCCGTTTTTTCCGTTCCAGCCAGTAGATGTGATCCTCCAGATTCTGGATGGCTTCGTCGAAACGGTACAGATCATAATAGGCTTTGCTCAAATAAAGAAAGCCGTTGATCACTTTGCGTTCTGCACTTTTCTCCAGATAGGGAACCGCTTTGCTCAGTTCTCCCGTTTCATAGCAGCAGGCACCATACCAGAAGTTATAGTTGGCATTCGAAGGAGCCTGTCTCACCAGCTTCTCGAATACGGGTTTGGCTTCGGCAAACTTGCCTTCCGTAAACCATTTCTGGGCCTGGCTTAAAGTCTGTGAGAAAGCATTGCCGGTAAAACACAATGCCAAAAGGGGAAATATGTATTTCTTTTTCATTGTCTCTGTCATTTAAAAGTTTCTCAAATATAGGCATATTCTCCGAATTATGCCATTTTCATTCCTTCATTTTTTATTTTTAAGTTCCTTCCTGCTCTGGGAGATCTGTTTCCCCGGAACAGGGAGACCGGCCCTGTCTTTTCCGGAGGCCGTTTCTGAACCGGTTGGATCTTATTGCGAAATTAGCAAATTCTGTGACACAATCAAAACATATTTTTCGTAATTTCGTCGCCGTTTTAACAAGATACGAAACATGGGAAAAATGACGGAAGAAGACCGCCTGATGCGCCGCATCAACCAGCGGTTCATGAAAGGAGTGATGAATTACAGGCTGATAGAAGAAGGCGACCGCATTCTGGTGGGGCTTTCGGGAGGAAAGGATTCGCTGGCCTTGCTGGAGCTGCTGGCCCGGCGTTCGCGTATCTACAAGCCGAAGTTTTCGGTAGTGGCTGCGCATGTGGTGATGAAGAACATTGCCTACGAGTCCGACCAGACCTACCTGCGCGAATATGCCGAAAGTCTGGGAGTACCCTATGTGTGTTACGAAACGGAGTTTGATCCGTCGACCGACACGCGGAAGTCGCCGTGTTTCCTTTGTTCGTGGAACCGCCGCAAGGCACTTTTCACCGTGGCCAAGGAACAGGGATGCAATAAGATCGCACTGGGTCACCACATGGATGACATTCTGGAAACCCTGCTGATGAACATGACCTTCCAGGGAGCGTTCAGTACCATGCCGCCGCGCCTGGTGATGCGCAAGTTCGACATGACCATTATCCGCCCCATGTGTCTGGTGCATGAAGCCGATCTGAAGGAAATGGCCGCTCTCCGTGGTTTCCGCAAGCAGGTAAAGAACTGTCCGTATGAAAAGGATTCCCACCGTTCGGACATGAAGGAAGTGCTGGCCCGGCTGGAAGCCATGAATCCGGAAGCCCGGTATAGTCTGTGGGGAAGCATGAGCAACATTCAGAGTGACATGCTTCCGGTAGAGGAAGACGGTCCGCTCGGGTGAGATTCAGCCGGCAGTGTGCAGGATCACCTGTTTGCCCGACATGGTGACTTTTCCTTCCGCAATCAGTTCTGCCAGGGCACGGGCCAGTGACGGACGTGCCACTCCCAGAATAAAGGCCACTTCCTGCTGGTTGTGGATGCCCCCGTGCATCTTCAGGTAATTCAGCAGACGTGATTTCAGGCTCTGCAGGGCAAATTCATTCAGCTTGCGGCTCAGAAACAGGCTGCGGTCGGAAATGATGGCAATGAAATTCCGCATCACGGCCGGCTGGGCATGCATGAAATTCTCAAAACGTTTCCGGTCCATGACAAGCACCTCGCAGAGTTCCGTTGCTTCCACATTCACCGGGAAGCGGTTCTCCGAGGCATAGATAAAAGCCGGTGCCAGAATATCGGGTGCCTTGATCCGGTCGATGGTGAGCTGCTTGCCTTCGGCGTTCTCCATTTGTGTTCTGACATTTCCCTTCATCAGAATAAACAGGGAACGGCACACGTCACCCTGACGGGCTATGAATTCTCCTTCCTTATACGTGCGCAGGCTGTTCGGGGCTTCGCGCAGCAACTGGCTGAGCGCTTCCGGATCACACCCTTCAAACAGGCTCATCCGGTTCAAAACTTCGGTATGCATTTTTCTTTTAACTTTTCTTTGGGTTGCGTGTCACATAAGTTACAGAAATCCTCTCCGGGATTCCGGATCTTTGCGCAAACTTAATGAAAAATCAACAATAACCCAAGAAGGAATATGGAAGGAAATATGTTTTGTTACCAGTGTCAGGAAGCTGCCAAGGGCACTGGATGTGTGTTGAAAGGAGTGTGCGGAAAGAAAGATACCACCGCACGCTACATGGATTTGCTGCTCTTCGTGGTGCGGGGAGTGTCGGTAGCTGCCGATGCCTTGCGTACGGAAGGATGCCAGGTGGATGCCGATACGAATGCCTTTGTCACCGACGCACTTTTCGCGACGATTACCAATGCCAACTTTGACGATGAAAGCATCCTGGCCCGTGTACGCAAGGGATTCCTTTTGCGCGACCGGCTGAAAGCCCGTGCCGTGGATGCAGGCATCACTTTGCCGGAGGTGGATGAACTGACCTGGTGCGGAGAGGAAGAAGAATACCTGGCCAAATCAGCTTCTGTCGGCGTATTGAGAGAACCGGACGAAGATCTGCGTTCGCTGAAGGAACTGCTGATGTACGGACTGAAGGGAATGGCTGCCTACCACGAGCATGCCATGCGTCTGGGCTTTACGGAAGATGCCATCCATGCCTTTATGCAGTCGGCTCTGGCACGTATCACCGTGCAGGCGATGAGTGCAGACGAACTGGTGGCACTGGTGCTTGAAGCCGGACAATACGGGGTACAGGTGATGGCTTTGCTGGATCAGGCCAATACCACCCGATACGGTCATCCGGAACTGACGAAAGTGAACATCGGAGCAGGGAAGAATCCGGGCATCCTGATCAGCGGACACGACTTGCACGATCTGGAGGAACTTCTGCGCCAGACCGAAGGTACGGGAGTGGATGTATATACGCATAGCGAAATGCTTCCGGGACACTATTATCCGGCCTTCAAACAGTACAA
>NZ_EQ973632.1:310021-343120 GCF_000157915.1 Phocaeicola coprophilus DSM 18228 = JCM 13818
CATTTTGTGGGCAACTA
This sequence comes from Phocaeicola coprophilus DSM 18228 = JCM 13818, assembly GCF_000157915.1. Lineage (GTDB taxonomy): Bacteria > Bacteroidota > Bacteroidia > Bacteroidales > Bacteroidaceae > Phocaeicola > Phocaeicola coprophilus. Next base: position 310,039 of record NZ_EQ973632.1, read on the forward strand.
TGGAAATGCCTGGTGGAAACAGCGCGAAGAGTTTACAGCGTTCAACGGCCCGATTGTCTTTACGACCAACTGCATCGTTCCGCCGCTGGAGAATGCCTCTTATAAGGAACGGATGTTCACGGCCAATTCGACAGGCTATCCCGGATGCAGACACATTGCTGCAGATGCCGATGGTCATAAGGATTTCTCGGAAGTTATCGCCCTGGCCAAACAGTGCCAGCCGCCCGTGGAACTGGAGCAGGGAGAGATTGTCGGCGGATTTGCCCACAATCAGGTGATGCAACTGGCCGACAAGGTAGTTGAGGCTGTAAAGAGTGGTGCCATCCGTAAGTTTGTGGTCATGGCCGGATGCGACGGACGCATGAAGAGCCGTGACTACTATGCCGACTTTGCCCGGGCCCTTCCGGAAGATACGGTCATCCTGACGGCCGGTTGCGCAAAGTACCGTTACAACAAGCTTCCGTTGGGTGACATTCAGGGAATCCCCCGTGTGCTCGATGCCGGACAATGCAACGACAGCTACTCACTGGCCGTCATTGCCCTGAAACTGAAGGAAGTTTTCCAGTTGAATGATATCAACGAACTGCCCATCGTGTACAACATTGCCTGGTACGAGCAGAAAGCCGTCATTGTCCTGCTGGCCTTGCTGAGTCTGGGCGTAAAGCATATCCATCTGGGGCCCACCTTGCCGGCTTTCCTTTCACCCAATGTGGCCAAAGTGCTGGTTGAGCGGTTCGGCATCGGCGGCATTACTTCCCCTGACGAAGATCTGAAACGGTTCGGAATCCTGTAAGTGATCATTTTCTGTTGCAATAGGATGCAATTATCTCATCACTTCCCCTTATCTTTGCATCATGAATTATCTGGAACTGTTTGGAACCCTCGTAGGGTTAGTCTATTTGTGGCTTGAATACCGGGCCAGTATTTATCTGTGGCTGGCATGTATCATAATGCCGGCCATCTATCTGGTAGTCTATTACCAGGCCGGACTCTATGCCGATTTCGGAATCAATGTCTATTACCTGATTGCTTCGGTCTACGGCTGGATTGTCTGGAGCAGAGGACGGAAAAAGCATGATGCACAGCAGGAGGAAAAGGAAATCCCTATCACCCGCATGCCGTTCAGGAAGTATTTTCCTTTGACGGTGGTCTTTGTCCTGTGCTGGGTGTTCATAGCGTGGATACTGATTAAGTGGACAGACAGCAGCGTGCCCTGGACGGACAGTTTCACGACGGCCTTGAGCGTGATAGCCATGTGGATGCTGGCCCGCAAATATGTGGAGCAGTGGTGGGCCTGGATGATTGTGGACTGGGTATGTTGTGCCCTCTATATCTACAAGGAGCTGTATTTCACTTCAGCTTTGTATGGAGTGTATGCGATCGTCGCTTTCTTCGGATGGAGAAAATGGCTTTCATTGATGAAAACCGGATCACGAACTGAAAACAAATAATCAGCTGGCAATATGGAGAAGAATAAATCAGGGATATATCTTGCTATACCCGAAGCCGTAGTTGTAGGGAACGGAGAGTTTCCATCGCATCCGTTTCCTCTGTCCGTTCTGGATCAGGCACCTTGTGTGGTGTGTTGCGATGGAGGAGCGAATGCGCTGGTAGAAAGCGGACGTCTGCCTGACTGGATTGTAGGCGACGGAGACTCTCTCTCGGAAGAGAACCGGATTCGTTTTCAGGACCGCATTCATCGCATTCCGGATCAGGAAACGAACGACCAGACGAAGGCTGTTTCCTTTTTGGCTTCGCAGGGCATACGCCGGATTGCCATTTTGGGAGCAACAGGTAAACGGGAAGATCATACGCTGGGCAATATCAGTCTGCTTATGGAGTATCAGCAGATGGGGCTGGAAGTGGTGATGCTGACGGATTACGGTTTCTTTACTCCGGCTGCAGATACACAGACCTTTGCCGGATTCCCGCACCAGCAGGTGTCCGTCTTCAATTTTGATGCGGTGCAGTTGCGGAGCGAAGGATTGAAATATCCGATCTATGACTTCCGGTATTGGTGGCAGGGAACCCTGAATGAGGTGGAAGGCGATTCGTTTCGGATTATGGCGAAAGGGCATTATCTGGTTTATCGCACTTATGAGGCGAAGGAGTAATCATTGTTGCTACATGGATTTGTCGGGTTGGCAAAACAGTTTTATTGAATTCTACCATCATTAATTTATTATATATTTAAAGATAATAGTATATTTGTCAGGCATAATGTAATGGTTATGGAACGCAAGCCTTGGAATCATATTAAAGTTATTTTGTGATGAAAAATAAAGCTGATAAATACTCCACGCCTCGATGTGGAAATGTTGATACAGATGGCTTAAAGCTTGGACGTAAAGATTGATGATTTACTAAGAATCGAGTAATTATGGAAAAAGAGACTGGTTATGTATATATATTGACAAATCCGAGTTTTAGAGAAGATTGGGTTAAGATCGGTAAAAGTTCACGTCCTGTGGATGTTAGAAGCAAAGAACTTGACAATACAGCCGTACCTTTGCCTTTTGAGATTTATGCGACTCTCAAGACCTCTAAATATGCTAAGGTTGAGAAACAAATACATAAGCAAATTGATCGCCTGACAGATCTGCGTATAAGGCAGAATCGTGAATTTTTTAATATAGCCCCGTCTGTTGCTTTGGACATTATGCGGGATATAGCTGATTTACTTGATGACGCCGAGCTATATGTGTATGTTGATGGAAAGCCTGTTGTCAGCAAAAGTAAAGATGAGGATAAGAAGATAGAAGCAGAATCTAAAGAAAAACAACGCAAAACTCAAAAGCCTCCGTTTAAGTTTCATATGATAGGCTTGAATGTGGGAGATACAATCATTTTTGATGCACTTCAGATTCCTGTCAGAATAGCCAGTGATGATAAGATTGAGTATGATGGCCGTCTGTATAGTCTCTCTGCATTTACAGCTAATTTTCTGCCAGAAGAAAAGCAAAACGCATCGGGAGCATACCAAGGTCCTAAATATTTCAGTTATAATGGTAAGGTATTGAGTGATTTGAGAAAGGAAAAGGAACAGCATTAAAAAGTAAATTATATATGATAAATATACGAAAACTTGAAGCGGAACTTTGGGAATCGGCTGACCTATTGAGACAAGGCAGCAAACTGACAAGTAACCAGTATTGCATGCCCGTCTTGGCTTTGCTGTTTCTTCGTTATGCTTATAGCAGGTATAAATTGGTGGAAGCAGAGATATTGAAAGATCGTCCTTCGCGTGGAGGAAGAGTAATGCCTGTTGAACCAAGCGATTTTGAAGCAAAAAGCGCACTTTATCTTCCTCGGGAAGCTCAGTTTGATTTTCTTGTCAATTTGCCGGACAATATCACTTCTGCCGGACTGAGAAATAAGGACGGACAGCCGGTGAATTCATTGGGTGAAGCCGTAAACAATGCAATGCAACTGGTGGAAGAGCAAAGCGAACAGCTTACAGGTGTATTGCCAAAAACATATACGATATTCGCCGATGATTTGCTCCGTGAATTGCTGCGCATTTTCAATAATAAGACCATTGATGAAATAGGAGGTGACATTATAGGCCGAATTTACGAATACTTTCTTTCAAAATTTGCAAAGGCTGTAGCCAGCGACGATGGGGTTTTCTTCACGCCGAAGTCTTTGGTGAAAATGCTGGTCAATGTGCTGGAACCGGAACAAGGCGTAATGTTCGATCCTGCATGCGGTTCGGGCGGTATGTTTGTTCAGACCGGTGATTTTGTAAATGCGGCAGGAATGAACGCCAATACGCAGATGACATTCTTTGGTCAGGAAAAAGTGGAATACAACGCCCAGCTCTGTCTGATGAATATGGCTGTTCATGGTCTTAACGGACGTATTGTGTCGGGCGATGAAGCCAATTCGTTCTATCATGATGCGTTCAATCTCGCAGGCAAATGCGATTATGTGATAGCCAATCCTCCTTTCAATGTGGATAAGGTAAAATCGGAGTCGGCTTTCAATGCGGGACGCCTTCCTTTCGGACTGCCTGGTGTCAATGCCAAAACCAAGGAGGTGGGCAATGCCAATTATCTTTGGATTAATTATTTTTACGCTTATCTGAATGAGCGTGGACGTGCCGGCTTCGTCATGGCAAGTTCAGCTACCGATAGTTCCAACAAGGACCGCGACATCAGGGAACAGCTGGTAAAGACCGGACATGTGGATGTAATGGTCAGCGTAGGGAACAACTTTTTCTACACATTGTCATTGCCTTGTTCTCTGTGGTTTTTCGACAAGGCTAAACGGGAAGAAAACCGCGATAAGGTGCTTTTTATAGATGCCCGTAAATATTATACTGTTGTTGACCGCACTCTGAACGAATGGACTGAATGGCAGCTGCTCAATTTACAGGCAATCGTCCATCTTTACCGTGGAGAAACAGATAAATATCAGGCATTATTGGAAAAATACAACCAGACTATCAGCGAGGCCGTAAATTCTATTTCGGAAGAATCTCTGTCATTTTTTCCCCTCCTTGACAGCGAAACTGCCGGTCAGTTCAACAGTTCATTGACATGGCTTAACAGTCCGTGGAACAATTATGATGAATTATCCAGGAATTTGAACGGACAGATAGAGCAAACCAAGAGTTGCGTCAGGTTGGCGGAAGAAAGGCTGAAAAAGCGTGAACTAAAACCCATGAGGCTGGCAGGAGATAAATTCTGCAAAGTTCTTGAGGAAATTCTGACGATTATAGAAGAACACGAATGGCTGACTGGAAAATTCGGTAAAGGCGAGTATAACGACATTGCCGGTCTCTGTAAGATTGCCACACTGGCCGAAATCGAAGAAAAGAACTATTCGCTCACGCCGGGTGCCTACGTGGGTGTTCCGGAGGCAGAAGACGACGGTGTGGATTTTCACGAACGTATGAATGAAATTCATGCGGAACTGGCAAAACTTCATGAAGAAGCAAACGTGCTTATGAAGGGAATATTAAATGACTGGGAGAAGCTGAAATGAGTATGAACCATAAGATAGAAACATTGCTTTCCCTGCTGGATGAATATAAGGCATTGGGCATTGCGGAGCAGATAGACTACAACAAGTTCTATCTGTATTCCCTTATTACCCATTCCACAGCCATTGAGGGCAGCACAGTCACTGAAATAGAGAACCAGTTGCTTTTCGATGAAGGTATCACGGCAAAAGGCCGCAGCCTGCAGGAGCAGATGATGAATCTGGATTTGAAAGCGGCATACGAACAGTCAATGAAGCTTGCCAAGGCGCATGCTGATTTTTCTGTCGATATGCTAAAAGGCTTGTCTGCTTTGGTGATGAAAAACACAGGTGGAGAATATAACACAGCAAGCGGTAGTTTTGACTCGTCGAAGGGAGAATTGCGTTTGCTTGGTGTTACAGCCGGTGTAGGAGGAAGTTCCTATATGAATTTCCGGAAAGTTCCTGCCAAATTGGAGGAGTTTTGCCAATATATAAACAGTCAGCGAAAGGAACTGCTGAGTACAGACGATGCAATCTCCAAATATAGGCTTAGTTTTGAAGCTCATTACCAGCTTGTCACCATTCATCCTTGGGTAGACGGAAACGGACGCATGTCAAGGCTGGTGATGAATCATCTGCAATATGAATTCGGTCTGATTCCTTCGAAAGTAGTCAAGGATGATAAGGCAGAATATATCCAGTCGCTTATGGATGCACGAGAACAGGAAACGCTTTTTCCTTTCTATGAATTTATGTTCGACGAACATATTCAGAACATAAGTAAAGAGATTGAAGCATACAAGAAGTCACAGGCTGCTGACCTGATAAAACCGGTATCTGACCCGATAAATGATATATCTGACCCGATAACAGAACGCTTGTATCAGGCTATTCTAAAGAATAATAAACTGAATTATGCTGAATATGGAGCGTTGTTGGGTGTATCGGAAGCAACTATCAAACGCCGTTTGGGTGAGTTGAGGAAAGTTGGGATGATTGTGCGTATGGGTAGTAATAAGAGCGGATATTGGGAAGTGGTAAGTTTGAAGGATAGAAAGGAGGAAAAGGTATGAGTGAATGGAAGAAAGTGAAGTTGGGAAAATTATGTGATATCACTTCTAGTAAAAGATGTTTGGCATCTGAGAGAAGTAATAATGGTATACCTTTTTATTGTTCAAAAGAAATAATTCTTTTAGAAAAAGGTGAAGAAATTAGAGATTCTGATTACATACCTATAGAATTATATTTATCCATTAAAGAAAAATATGGAGTACCTATAACTGGAGATTTACTTTTAACAACAAGAGGAACAAATGGCATTCCTTATATTTATAAAAAACATGATTGTTTTTATTTCGCAGACGGAAATCTCTCTTGGTTTAAAAATTTCAAATCTGATCTTGATGTTAAATATTTATATTATTGGTTTAAATCAGATACTGGGAAACATATTATTGATTCTATTGCAAAAGGAACAGCACAAAAGGCAATACCTATTGATGGGTTACGTAATATAAATATTTCTATTCCATCAATTCGTGTTCAATGTAAAATATCTGAAATCCTTTCTCATTACGATACATTGATAGAAAACTACCAAAAACAGATTAAGTTATTGGAAGAATCAGCACAGCGTCTTTATAAAGAATGGTTTGTTGATTTACGTTTTCCAGGGTATGAGAATACTAAGATTGTGGATGGGGTGCCGGAAGGATGGGAGAAGAAAGAAATTAATGAATTTATATCAATATTGAGTGGATATGCTTTTAAAAGTTCCTCTTTTGTAGAAGATGGAGATTATAAAATAGTAACGATAAAAAATGTACAAGATGGTTTTTTTGATGGGAAAAATTTAAGTCATATAAGAGAAATACCCAATAAAATGCCAAAACATTGTTTTTTAACTACAGGTGATTTACTACTATCCTTGACAGGAAATATAGGACGAGTTTGTATGGTTATTGGTAATAACTATTTACTAAATCAACGAGTTGCTAAAATTGAATCAGTTTTTCCGGCTTTTGCCTATTGTTTATTTAGAAGTGAAAATTTGTTCACTTCGATAAATAATTTAGCGAATGGAGCAGCTCAGCAGAATGTTAGTCCAATAAAGATTGGTACATTGAAGATAGTAGTAAATAATGAAATAATCTCTAAATTTGAGAAGGTTGTAGGTAATATACGAAACCAGATATTAGTATTGTATTCTCAAATTGAAGAACTTACCGAAGCCCGTGACCGCCTGCTTCCCAAGCTGATGAGTGGAGAAATAGAAATATAAACCTAAAATAGAAACAATATGCACGATATTACAATAAAAAATTTCCGATGCTACGAAGAAAAAAGTATGGAATTTCGTAGAGGAGTAAATTTGTTGATAGGAGACAACTCTGTCGGTAAAACTTCGTTATTACATGCCTGCAATTTGGTAATGAGTGCTTTCTTTTCCGGCTATAGCGATGAAAATACGGTATGGATTAGTGCAGATGAAAATGATTTTAGAAATACCGGTATTACCGAGCAGCCTGTTGAAATTCTATTTCATCCGGGAGAATGGGATTTTAATACAATTTCGACACCTATAGGCGAATCATATTCTCTGGTTAGAGATGTGGATTTAAAGATTGAAAAGAAGTCGAAGAAGAACTCACGGAACCTTCTTTCTGGCTTGATACCTTTAAGGAACTACGCAAGTAATCTGAAACTTTGGTCGCATATTGTATTGAAAGATAAAGGAATCAAACAGATTAATCCTTTACCAGTTTATGCCTGTTTTACCACAGAAGATATTCATTCAACTGTCAAGTTGGAAAAAAACAAGTTTAAGACATATGTACAAAAACCTTCTTTCGGATATTACGGATGTAGTGATTGTAGAGGTTTGCTTGAATGCTGGATAAAACGCCTGCTTGTATTGAAAGAAGCTCAAAGAGGTGAGGAGGAAATTAATTCCGTAAGAAATGCCATTATCGATGCATTAGGCACTGATGGGTGTAATATCATCAATGATATGGATATACGTCATAATGAAGGCAAGGTATATTTCAAGTTTGTTGACGGACGCGAATCAGAATCCGCTTTGTTGTCCGACGGTTACCGTCGTTTGGTGAATATTGTGATGGATATTGCTTTCCGTTGTGCTTTGCTCAACAAATCTATGTTTGGCGATCAGTGTTACAAACATACGCATGGCACTGTCATTATTGATGAGATAGATGAACATCTGCATCCGGCTTTGCAAGTTCGTGTACTAAAAGCATTGCAAGATACATTTCCAAAGATTCAGTTTATAGTAAGTACACATGCTCCGCTGGTGATGTCATCGGTTGAACCGAGAAAAGATGAAAACGGAAATGATATCAATGTTGTGTATAAACTGGAATATATTGATGGGGAATACATGCATAAGGAATTGAATATCTACGGAATGGATGCTTCAACAATTATTGAAACATACATGGGGCAGCCTTCGCGAGACTTGAAAGTAAATAATGATATTAAATCTATACTGGAATTAATAGATAAAGGTGATATTCAAACAGCGAGGAAATTGTTGGAAGAGTTAGAGAAGAATATTGCTAATGGTGATCCGGAATTGACAAGAATGGAAGCATTAATCTCATTTATGGAATAACAAGCCTTATGATTCTGATTACAAAAAATAAAGAGCCGAAAGAGTGGACTGAGTATAGAAACACTCCAGGAGTAGATTATCAGGCTATTCCAGAGTTAGTCCAATCGCTTTTGAAGGAACAGGGATATATATGCGCCTATTGTATGCGAAGGATACCAACGAAAGACAAAATATATAAAAAAGATGGAGTAAACTTTGTCTATACCAATGAGGACCATCGCGTTGAGCACATCAAAAGCAGAGAACAACATGACGACTTAAAATTGGATTACACGAATATGGTGGTTTGTTGTCCCGGTCATATTGGAATGCAAGATCACTGTGATAGATTAAAAGGACCAAAGGATATTTCGTTTAGTCCAATTGATAAACAATTTATTGAGATGATCAGATACAGTTCCAATGGAGAAATATCTTCAACAAATGATGTGTATAATAATGAAATGAAAGATGTTCTTAATCTGAATACAGAACTGCTGCGTAGGAATAGGTTTTTAATGCTGACAGAGGTTATCATTCAAATCAATTCAACTTGTAAAAAAGGGAAAAACTGGGATAAGAGAACTTTGGAGCTGTTTTTAAAGAAATACAGTGAAAAGCATTCAGAAAAAGATGAAGAAGGAACAAAGGAAAAGTATTATCCATATTGCGGTATTATTATTTGGTATTTACAAAAGAAACTACGAACTTTAGATTAAAAAACTAATTTGAATTAAATCATGTCAATAGACTACAGCGAAGACCGACTCATACAGAAAAGTGCTGCTGAGTTAATGGAAACAGAACTTGGTTGGACTTCTGTTTATGCATACGACAAAGAGGTATTGGGAGAAAACGGTACACTTGGCCGTAACAGTTTCCATGAAGTATTGCTTATACAACGATTCCGACTTGCTTTGAAAAAGCTGAATCCGTGGATAAACGATAAGCAGATTGCAGAAGCTATTGAAAGAATGACGGAACGTATGAGCAGTCAGACTCTGATGCAGATAAACGAACAGAAATATCAGTTTATCCGTGATGGCATACCAGTAACACGCATAAAACAAGACGGCACATCGGAAGAAATAAAAGCTGTAGTCATAGATTTCGAAAATGCCGGCAATAATGACTTTCTATGCGTCAGGGAACTTTGGGTTTATGGTGCCCTATATAGGCGCAGAGCGGATATTGTGGGATTTGTAAACGGAATACCATTGCTGTTTGTTGAACTGAAAAACCACAATGTTGAAGTAGAAAATGCTTTTAACGAGAATTATCGGGATTATCTGGACACCATACCGCAGCTGTTCTATCATAATGCCTTTATCATATTCAGTAACGGACTGGAAGCTCGTGTCGGTACCATTGATTCGAAGTGGAAATTTTTCCATGAGTGGAAACGACTTACAGAATTGGATAATGGAAACATTGAGCTTCCGACAATGTTGCGCGGTATCTGTAAAAAAGAAAATTTCCTTGACCTGCTGGAAAACTATATCCTTTATGACCATTCCGACGGAAAAACGGTGAAAATTATGGCACGAAACCATCAGTATCTGGGAGTGAACCAGGCTGTGGAGATGTATAAAAACCGTGAATATGTAAACGGAAAACTAGGCGTTTTCTGGCATACGCAAGGAAGCGGCAAGAGCTATTCCATGCTGTTCCTTGCTTGTAAAATCAGACGGAAATTTGCGGGTTCGCCAACTATTGTAATCCTGACCGACCGAGAAGAATTGAACAAACAAATCAGTGACACATTTGAGAATTGCGGTGTGCTTGGGAATGTGAAAGCCAAAAGTTTCATTGCAAGCAGTGGGGATGATTTGATAACGAAGCTGAAAGGCAATCCTTCGTTCATATTCTCCCTGATTCAGAAATTCAACAAGCCTGATGCCGAACCAATTTATCCTGACCATGATATTATTGTGATCAGTGATGAAGCGCATCGTACGCAGAATGGAGTATTCGCAGAAAATCTTCTGCATTTGTTACCTACAGCCAACCGTATTGGATTCACCGGCACACCTTTGCTGCGTGATGACAATATAACTGCCAGAACTTTTGGTGGATATGTCAGTATATACGACTTCAAACGTGCCGTTGACGATAAGGCTACTGTGCCGTTATATTATGAAAACCGCGGCGAACGTCTGAAGGAGCTGAAGAATCCGGAAATCAACGAAGAAATAGCTGCCGTTCTGGAACAGGCTGGCGAAATTGATGCTTCGCAACAGACGAAACTGGAACGCGAATTTGCCAAAGAGGTACATTTGCTGACAGCACCGAAACGCCTCAGAATCGTTGCGAAGGATTTTGTTCGCCATTACAGTGACTTGTGGACTTCGGGAAAGGCAATGGTAGTGTGCTACAACAAGGTGACTTGCGTACGCATGTACAATTATGTACAGGAATATTGGCAGAAAGAAAAAGAATCGTTGGAAAAACAAATATCCAAATCCACCTATCAGCAGGAAGTACAAGAGTTGAAACGTAAACTGGATTGGATGCAACAAACGGAAATGGCAGTTGTCGTTTCGCAAGAGCAGAACGAAATACAGACATTCCGGAAATGGGGACTTGACATTTTGCCACATCGTGAAAAAATGGAAAAACGCGAGCTTGACAAAGAGTTCAAAAGCACAGAGAATCCATTACGTGTGGTATTTGTCTGTGCAATGTGGTTGACCGGATTTGATGTCAAGTCGCTTTCATGCCTTTATATCGACAAACCAATGAAAGCTCATACACTGATGCAGACTATTGCACGTGCAAACCGTGTGGCTGACGGTAAAGATAATGGCTTGATCATAGATTATATAGGAATTGTAAAGGCTCTTCGTAAAGCATTGGCAGACTATACAGCCAGTCCGGAAGGTGGAGCCGATGGTAATGATCCGACAATTGATAAACAGGAACTGATTAAGCATGTGACAGAAACAATTTCTGCGGCAACAGCTTTTCTTAAAGAACATGATTTTGAACTGCAGGAACTGATTGATGCTGATACATTCTTGAAACTGTCGTTGTTGAGAACTGGGGCAGACACTGTATGTGAACCGATTGAAATACGTAAAAGCTACTGTACATACATCACTACTTTGCTGAAATTATGGAAGTTCCTCGATCGTGATGATATCACGCAGGAAATGAAGCTGAGCAAGGATGCACTTGAGGCAATCTACAAAGAGCTGCAGAAAAAACGCAAACATGCTGACATCACTAATCTAAGTGTAGCGATTAATGCTATTGTTGATGAACATTTGGAATTGGATGCTGACAATATAGTAGCGGAAAGTGGTTCGAACCGTCGTTTTGATATCAGTAAAATCGACTTTGATTTACTCAGACGGGAGTTTGCGAAAAAGAGAGAAAAGAATCTGATAATGAAAGATATCCAGGAATTACTGCAGGAACGTATTGTTCAGATGATGGCAGCTAATCCCTCCAGAATTAATTTCTACGAGAAGTATCAGGAAATCATTCACAACTATAATGCTGAACAGAATAGGGCAAGCATTGAAAAGACTTTTGAAGATTTGATACACCTTACAGAAGAGTTGTCGGAAGAAGAAAAGCGTTACATTAGAGAGGGATTTGAAAATGATGAACAGCTTTCTTTGTACGATGTATTGTTTAAAGACGATTTGTCAAAAGAAGATATTAGAAAGCTGAAGAATGTAGCCAAAGACTTATTGGGTAAAATAAAGTCTATGCTAAAGACAATGGATCATCCATTTGACAAACAGGAAACAAAAGCTTCTATTGTTATTGCAATAAGGGATTTACTATGGCAAGAACTACCTGAAAGTTATTCAGATGAAAGCATTACTTATTATCGTGATGCTGTGTTTAATTATATCAGCCAACGGTACGGTGGGGTAGCATGAATCCTTTTAAAGCTTTGGATCTCAGATCAGCCCCAGTTTTTTCGCTTTGTCACATTTTATTTGTACTTTTGCGCCGGTTTTTAAATAAAGGAAAAAAGATATGTTGACAAATGGTATTTATTCGATTGTTTTGCTGATTTTTTCGAATATCTTCATGACTTTTGCCTGGTACGGACATCTGAAGATGCGTGAAGAGTTCAGCTGGTTTGCTGCATTGCCGCTGATTGGAGTCGTTGCCTTCAGCTGGGCGATTGCTTTCTTTGAATATTGTCTGCAGGTTCCGGCCAACCGTCTGGGATTCCGCGACAGTGGGGGACCTTTCGACATCATGCAGCTGAAGGTCATTCAGGAAGTGATTACGCTGGCAGTCTTCACGGTGTTCTCAATGATTGCTTTCAAGATGGAGTTGCGCTGGAATCACCTGGCAGCCTTTGTCTGTCTGATCCTGGCGGTCTACTTTGTCTTCCGCAAATAAAATACAGTGCGTATAGCCGCTCGGGCTTTTTGAAAAACGCTTCGGTGTGCAGTTGAAAACATTTAGACGTTTCATCCTGCACGCCGAAGCGTTTTTTTCTGACCGGACCGGTGATGCTCCGTCTCAGTGTTCGCGCTCCTTCAGGTACTGGCGGGTTTTCTCCACATCGTCCTTGCGGATGCGCAGTTTTTCCGAATGGAACATTTCCTGATAGAACAGGGAGTCCTGTGCTTTCTTTTCGCGGATATAGTCGTAGAGTTCATCCATGTTCTTCGGCTCTTCTTCTTTCTTTTTTTCGGGCCGCGGAGCGGGAGCCGAACGTTCCGGAATGACAATCCCCCGATGGTTTGCCTGATGACCGGGCAAGGTGGCGGAAAGGGTGTCTGCCGGAAGGGGAGAGGACTGCACCGTGCTGAGGCTGTCAGCCACGCTGTCCGTCACGAGAGGCATGAAAGCCAGGCTGTTCCGGCGGAGGTAGTTGGGGAACTTCAGACTGTCTTCCCGGGTCGGCTTGTAGTCCTTGTAGGTCTTCCAGGCATTTGCATATTTGCGGTTGTGCCTGAGGGTGCGTCCGTGCTTGTTGAAGGTCTCGTAGAGGGTCATGATGAAGTCCAGGTTGTTGATGCAGATCGCAGGGCCTACCGGGGATGTATTCATCTGATACATGCTTCCGGTGGAGGGAGTGGGACTCCAGTCATCGTTGTAGTAGGAACGGTAGGGGTTGAAGGTCCAGTAGATCTTCTGTTCCTTGGGGCGGCCTTCCACCGTGCGGTCGTACACAGGTTCTTCGCCATATTTCGTCCAGATACTGTATGGGGCGAGCCGGATGTATCCGGTGGGTTTTCTCACTCTGGTGGTGTCGATGAGGCTTCTCGGCAGGGAGAGGTCGGCTTTGAATTCCATCCATTTCTTGTCGAGAGGGGCTTCCTTGGGCTGGTTCATCTTGCTGAGGTCGGGGGTGAAGTCAAACTGGATCAGCTTGACGGCATCGGTGTTCAGCCTGAGTTCCGTGGTGTCCTGAGGATTCGATGGTTTCCCGTCCGGATCCTGTGCAGCGGCGGGCAGGAAGCCCAGTGTGCAGAGGGAGAGCAGGAGGGTAAATGCGAGATGGTCGGGATGTTTCATTGCCTGTTGTGTTTGTGGATGGTTGTTGTCAGATGCCTTTCACCCGTCCGCCCTGCATCCAGCAGCGGCGGTAGTAGTCTTCTTCCAGCCGGCTGACAATGACTCCCCGGCTGGTACTGGCGTGTACGAACCGTCCGTCTTTCAGGTAGATGCCCACATGAGTGGCTTTCCGTTTCTTGCGTCCGTTGTGGAAGAACACCAGATCGCCTTCCTTGAGGTTGCGTTTGGCTACTTTCCGGCAGTTTTTGGTGCGCTGTTCTTCGGAGCTGCGTTTCAGTTTGTGGCGATACACTTTCTTGTAGACGGCCGAGGTGAAACCTGAACAGTCGGTTCCCTTGCGGGTGGTTCCTCCGTGACGATAGGGGGTACCGATCCAGTCGGCCACCTCGATGTAGAGGCGGTGGTTGTCCTTGGCGTCGATGTCCATGTCAAGTCGGACGGCAGCTTTTGCCAGCTGACGGTAGTCGTAGCGGGGAGCCCGTGTGCCGCACGAAGCAAGCAGAAGGGCAAATAATATGACCAGCATGCCGGCCGGAAAACGGAGGTGTAAGCGTCTGCACATATCAATTGTTTTGAACAAATGTACGTAATATCCGGGTTGTGTGTACCTGGACTTAGGGTATTTTATGACCTGTTTAAGTTTCTTTTATCTTCCCGGAAGGAGAGGTCTGCAGACTGTTCAGCCCCGTTCGCAGCAGGTCCGGCAGGACTTATACTGGGAATGGGGCTGAATCATATGGTCATTGCGGCCGGATCGTGCGGTCGTTTTTTTTGCATTGACCAGTCAATGCGAAGTTATCGTGCGGTCGTTTGGCCTGAATCGTGCGGTCGTTCCGGCCTGATCGTGCGGTCAGTTTTCTTCCTTCACTTCGAAGTAGTCTTCCAGTTCTTTTCCGGCGGCTCCGTCGGTGTTGTCAAGGTCACGGATGAGCGATCCTTTTTCCATCAGGGCGATGCGCGTACTGAGGTCTATGGTGTGGCTCAGGTTGTGACTTGATACGAGGATCAGGGCTTTGTGTTCTTCGCCGTAGTGTTGCAGCATGTGTTTCAGCAGCGACTGCGAAGTGGGGTCGAGGAAGTTGAAGGGTTCGTCGAGGATGACGATCTGCGGATTCTGGAGCAGGGCATTGACGATTCCGATTTTCTGCTTGTTACCGGCCGAGAGGTTCCGGATGAATTTCTTTTCTTCCAGAATTTCCGGGCCCAGGAAGCGTTCATAGCGCCGGATGCGCTCGTTGACGGTGTTCCGGTCCAGTCCGCACATGCGGCCGTTGAACTGGAAGTATTCATCGGGAGTGAGGTAGTCGATCAGGAAACTTTCGTCCATATAGGCTCCCGTGAAGGTTTTCCATTCTTCGCTGCGGGCCACGTCGGTGCCGTTCATGCAGACGGTTCCGCTGTCGGCCTGCAGGAGGTCGAGCATCAGGCGGAAGAGGGTAGTCTTTCCGGCTCCGTTGTTTCCCACCAGTCCCAGGATTTCTCCTTCGTGGAGGGTGAAGTCGGGTATGTCTACGGCAGTCTTGCTGCCATATCGTTTGATCAGGTTGTTTATCTTGATTTCCATAATTCTGTCTGTTTGCAGGAGGTTGTAAGTATTAGCGTGTGTCGCGCAGGTTCGTCAGGATGTCATATTTCTTCCGGATGACCTGGCGGTACAGGTATCGCATCCACAGGGGCTGTGCGGCTATTCCGGCCATTCCAAGCAGGGTGCATACCAGATAAGCCGTGTTTTCGCTGAGCACCAGGAAAAGCAGGTTGCTGAACAGGATGGGGAAGAAGAAGGCGAAGAACACGATTACCATCTGGTAAGGTGAGTTCCATTGTCCCTTACCCATTAAGCTTGCGTCCAGCGGAGCTGTTTTCCGGTTGATCCATGCCAGTTGCATGATGAGGGGCAGGATGATGCCCGCTGTAAGAAACAGCTGGCTGACTACCAGTCCGGCCGGAAGTCCGCTCCAGATAATGGACGGGAGAAGAAGAACCAGCGGGAAAACCAGCAGCAGGCAGTGGAAGTAATATTTGGCCCGGAACAGGCTGAGCAGGGATTCCCGGCGCACCATCAGTCCGTCCAGGTAATTGCCTTCGTACGCCATGATGCGGGTCAGGATCGAAACGGCAAATCCCGTGAAGCAGTAGATGGAATAGAGCTGGATGGAGTAGACGCTTTGGGTGGATTCCTGCGTGATGCCGAAGAGCATGGCTGCAAAAAGAACCAGGACAATGCACATCATCTGGAAGTTCTTGCGCGGTGTCTTGTTGCGGAAGATCATGCGCAGTTCCAGCCGCATGTATTCACCGGTCATGCCGAAGCGTTCCAGATAGCCGTAGCGGCTGAAGTGTCTGACGCGGGAGTCTTCCTTCCGTCCCAGTTCGCTGTAGATGCAGGCTGTCTGCACACGGCAGTTGACCAGCAGGAGCAGGACGATGACTGCCAGTACGCCTGCATGGGCGAGAAGGTTCCAGCGGAGGAAGGCTTCGCCCAGCCACATGGAGAACTGGCTGACCATTCCCTGCGAGGGAACGAATTCCAGCAGGGCCAGCAGACCGTAGACTGCTGCGGGGAGTAGGAGCCAGAGCGTGTGCTGACGGGCCAGTGCGCGTACCAGTATGCTCCAGTAGGCGTTGGCTGTCATCAGCAGCCAGATACCCACTGCATAGCCGGTCACTCCTGCCACGCCGAAGTATCGGGCGGCCGTAAGGGCGGCAAAGGGTACGAAAAGAAACAGCCAGAACAGGTTGTAGAGTTTGAGACCCACCTGTACGAGGAGGGTGTTGATCAGTCGCTGTCTGCTGACAGGCAGCAACAGATAGGGTTTGATCTCTTGCGCCGGAGTGGGGAAGAGAAAACGGATCAGAAAGTCAATCAGGAGGAAGAGGATCAGGACGCTGTCGAGTGCGTCATAGGGTTCCATGCCGGGGATATCCTCCTCAAAAGCAAAGGACAGCGAAACCCCGATCAGAACGAGGTACGCTGCCCAGAATGCTGTAAACAGATAAATCAGGAACTTGGCAAAGCGGTTCCTGTCGTACATGGGGTTCCGCTTTGCTGCAAGTTTCTGGTTTCTTCTTATTTCGGTCAGTAACATAGGCCGGTTGTCAGTTATTTGGTAGCCGGAGTACTCATGCTGACTTCAATGACATTGTTCTGTCCGATGAAAGCTTTGGCAAATGCTTTCAGATCATCGATCGTAACGCCATTTACGGTTGCTTCGTAGTCCTTGTTCATGTCCAGACCGGTCCAGTAGAACTCATTCAGAGCGCCCATCCAATAGCCGTTTTCCTTCTGGTTCTGCTGATAGGTCTTCAGCATGTATTCTTTCACCTTGTTGAGATCTTCGGTGGCCGGTCCGTTGGCGATGAAGTCCTGCAGACCCTGCTTGATCAGTCCTACCATCTGTTCGCGGCGGTTCGGATCTGTATCGAAGTAGATGTTCAAGGTTCCTTCTTCCTGCGGATACTTGCTGATGGAAGCCCAGCTGCTCACACCGTAGGTACCGCCTGCTTCTTCACGTACGGTACGGGTGTAGAGAATATCCAGCAACTGGTCGAACATGCTCATCATGATCTTGTTCTTCAGGGTATACGGGCAGTTGCCGCTGTACACCATCATGATGCTTGATTTGGCTGTTTCCATGTCGCGGATGAAGTTGTTTTCGTAATCACCCTTGCGGATATCCATCTTCGGATCGCGGAAGTTTTCCTTGCGGCTGATGGTCGGCAGTCCGCCCAGATACTGCTCAATCAGCGGAGTGGCAGTGGCCAGGTCAATGTTACCTACCAGCAGGAAGGTGAAGTCGCCTGCTTCTGCATAGCGGTTCTTGTAGAGTTCCATGATCTTGTTGTAGTCCACCTTGTCCATCATTTCAGCTTTCAGACGGAGGGCACGCGGATGATGGTTGTAGAGAGCTACGGCCAGTGAGTCGTTGAAGGTACTCATCGGGTTGGCAGCCTGGTTGGCCAGGGCAGCCTTGCCACGCTGGATGTATGACTGGAAGGCTTCCTGATCCATACGCGGAGCCGTGAAGTTCAGGTAAACCAGCTGGAGCATGGTTTCCAGGTCTTTCGGAGAACAGCTGCCACCGAGTCCTTCGGTGAGGGTACTTACGGATGCATTGACAGAAGCCACTTTTCCGGCCAGTACTTTGCTCAGGTCTACGGCGCTGAAGTTACCCAGTCCGCCCAATGGAACGACTTCGTTCATGACGGAGAACTGAAGGACATCCTTGTCATCGAAGAGAGAGTTACCTCCGGGGCTGAATGCCTTCATGCGGATTTCATCGGCCTTGAAGTCTGTCGGTTTCACGATCACGCGTACACCGTTGCTCAGGGTCAGGATGGTTGATCCGAAGGCTCCCTGTTCAGTCTTCACCACTTTGCCGGCCTGCGGTTTCTCCTTCAGCAGCGGCTCGTTGGATACCTTGTCCACGTAGGGTTCCAGTTTTTCAGCCTTCACCTTGTCGATCACGGCTTTCAGTTCGGCTTCTGTGGGGTATTTCATGCCTTCCTTTTCCGGACAGAATACGCTGAGGGCGATATTCTTTTCCTGGATCAGCTGTTTCATCACCTGGTTCACGGCTTCTACCGGAATGTTCGGAACGATCTGGTTCATGAGCGGATATTCGTTTTCGATACCCGGAATCGGTTCGTTGTCGATGAAGTGACGTACGTACTCTTTGACGTAGCTGTTTGTACGCTGTTTGTCTCGTTCATTATAGGCAACTTCCAGACTGCGGAGGTAGTCAGCTTTGGCACGTGCATATTCGCTGGCGGTAAATCCGAACTGGCGTACGCGTTCGATTTCGCGCATCAGGGCTTCCGTAGCGGTCAGGATGCCGTCTTCCTTGGCAGCGGCAATTCCCATGAAAGCACCTTTGGTTTTTGACAGCAGGTAATCTCCGTCACCGGCAAAAGCCTGGATGAAGGGAGCATCAGCCTTCTGGGTCAGTTCTTCCAGACGGGTGTTGAGCATGCTTTCGATCATGGAAGTCAGGTAGCTGTAGACCATGTAGTCCATGTTGCCCTTTTCTTCCGGTTTGACGGCTTCATGCTTGTGGAAAAGGTAGATGATAGGTATGTTCTGTTCCTTGTCCTTGGCAACGGCAATCAGCGGTTCGTCGTTGTCGGGCACAGGGAAGTAAGTACGTTCAGCAGGGTTCTCCGGCATTTCGATGGGAGAGAACATTCTCTTGATCTTGTTTTCGATGGAGTCTACATTGATATCTCCCACGACAACGATTCCCTGCTGGTCGGGGCGGTACCATTTTTCATAATAGTCACGCAGTGCCTGATAGGGGAAGTTGTCCACCACTTCCATGGTTCCGATGGGGAGGCGGTATGCATCTTGCTGTCCTTGTAGAGAACAGGCAGTACGGTTTCATACATACGCATCATGGCTCCCATGCCTGTGCGCCATTCTTCGTGGATGACTCCGCGTTCCTTGTCGATTTCTTTCGGATCGAGGGTCAGGTCGTTGGCCCAGTCGTGAAGGATCAGCAGACAGGAGTCAACTACGCTTTCGCGGGTAACGGGGACGTTATTGATGTTATAGACCGTTTCGTCGATGGAAGTGTAGGCATTCAGGTTGGCTCCAAACTTCACTCCGATGCTTTCCAGCCATTCACGCAGGGTATTGTCGGGGAAATGGGTTGTTCCGTTGAAACACATGTGTTCCAGGAAGTGGGCCAGACCGCGCTGGTTGTCGTCTTCCAGAATGGAACCTACCTTTTGGGCAATATAGAAGTCAGCCTGTTTTTCCGGCAGAGCATTGTGACGGATGTAATAGGTGAGTCCATTGTCCAGTTTACCGATGCGTACGTTGGAATCAACCGGAATCGGAGGCATCTGTTGTTGGGCAAATGCCATTGTTGCTCCTCCCGTAAGCAGGATAGCAACAAATGTTTTTCTGATTAGTCTTTTCATAAATGTATGTGTTTGTAAAAAAAAGTGTTCTCGTTTTCCAAACCTGTTCCTAAATAAAGGCAGGAAATCGCACAGGCCCGGGGTGCAGGGAAGGTCAGCCCTAGCCGTCAGTTCGGGCCTGTGTGTATGGGGGATTACAGCAGTCCGTTGGCCGACAGGTAGCGTTCTGCTTCGATGGCAGCCTTGCATCCGCTTCCGGCAGCTGTGATAGCCTGGCGATAGTGCGGGTCGGCTACGTCACCGGCAGCGAATACTCCGGGCACACCGGTACGGGGAGTACCTTCTTCCGTAAGGATGTATCCGGTTTCGTCTGTCTTTACCCACGGCTTGAACAGCATGGAGTTGGGCTGGTGGCCGATGGCCAGGAAGAATCCGTCGATGGCTACGTCGTAGCGTTCTTCGTCGGCTTCACCCATACGTTTCACCACGTGCATACCTTCCACTCCGTTATCACCATACAGGCCGACTGCATTGTGTTCGAACAAAACGGTGATGTTGGGGTGATTCAGCACGCGTTCCTGCATGATCTTCGAAGCGCGCAGGAAAGGCTTGCGTACCACCAGATAAACCTTGCTGGCCAGTCCGGCGAGGTAAATGGCTTCTTCGCAGGCGGTATCGCCTCCACCCACTACGGCTACCGTTTTCTTGCGGTAGAAGAATCCGTCGCAGGTTGCACAGGCGCTCACACCCATGCCGGCATATTTCTTTTCATCTTCCAGACCCAGGTATTTGGCTGTGGCACCGGTAGAGATGATGACCGTATCGGCTGTAATTTCCTTTTCTTCATCAATGATGAATTTGTAAGGGGCCTGGCTCAGGTCGGCCTTGGTTACGATTCCGTTGCGGATATCGGCACCGAAGCGTTCTGCCTGTTTGCGCAGGTCGTCCATCAATACAGGACCCGTCACACCTTCCGGATAACCGGGGAAGTTTTCCACTTCGGTGGTGATGGTCAGCTGGCCGCCCGGCTGCAGTCCTTCGTAGAGTACGGGAGCGATGTTGGCACGGCTGGTATAGATGGCAGCAGTGTAACCTGCCGGTCCTGATCCGATGATCAGGCATTTCACATGTTCAGTTGTCATATCGTTCAATTTTACTGTTTATAGAGTTTTTATAATTTGCTTAACTGGACCATCAGGTCGGTCAGTTGCTTCAGGGAATTTTCCTTGCTGTCGGTCAGGACAATTTCCACATGTCCGTTGTCGCCGTTGCTGCCGGCCGAGATGTAGGAGATCTTTCCGACCATCTGAAGGAAGGCTCCTGCCGGTGTCGTTGCCGCCATTTTGGCGATGGGGAGCTGCAGGGCTGCATCGACGTTGATCAGGCTGTACAGGCTGGTTCCCTTGCGGTTGTCCAGATAGGAGCTGCCTTTCAGGGAAGGAGACGATTCCTTGCCGATGGTCTTGTAGACCATTTCGTCGTTGGTTGCATAGAAGCGTCCGTCCTTGTATCCGTAGAATAGCGACATGTTGCGGAACAGTCTGGCTGCATTTTCGATCATGTATTCGTGGTCAGCCAGCTTCACGAGTTTTTGTGTGCGTTTCAGTCCCAGGCTGTCTTTCTTCTGGTAAAGGGCATCCAGGGCATCCGGACTCTTCATTTCGCCGTAAATGACGAAGGCCGGCATGCTGGTCAGACTGAAGTTCAGCAGACCGAAAGTTACTTCACCGTTGACAGAACGTGCCAGGGCTTCCATCAGCTGGTTGTTGTCTGCTGATTTCAGCTGCTGCCGGTAGAAGCTGGTCAGTTCGCTGCCGTTCACATTGGCACTGAAGTACATCAGTGTGGACGACGGGAACAGCTTGTCGAATTTGCCTTCAATCTTTCCGTAGGGTTTGACGGCAGCTTCCAGAAAGGCACGGCTTTCTTCGTCCAGGCCCAGAGGTTTGGCATCTACTACGATCTTGCCTTTTTCGAAACTGACGTTGCCGACGGTGACACACGAAGCAGGCAGGGCTGTCAGGGTGCTGGTGTAGGGATAAGGCAGCATTCTGCTGTAACCCGAAGTCTTGAATGCACTTTGCAGGGCGTTTGGAGCGGCCATGAAACGGATATCTCCTTTTTCGCTTTCCATGCTCTTGAAGGCTTCCTTGCCGGTGATGCTCTGGGCCTCTGTCTGATGGATCAGCCGTCCTGCCATGGCAATCAGGCTGTCTTCAGGCGTGCGGCGCTCGTTGGAGCAGATCAGCAGTGCATCCTCGGTATAGGCCAGGATGGACTTGTCCGAAAGCTGATAGGAGAAACCGTCTCCCTGGCTGATCGGATTCTTTTCGCCGTCGTTCATTTCAGTCAGGGTAGCAGTCCAGTCGGATGCATTGCTGAGCCGGGCTACGACTCCTATATTCATTGATGTGGAATTGGTAAAGATATAAATGTCCTTGCTGAAGTCGATGCCGGATTTGTCCGGTGAAGCCAGCAGATCTTTCAGGGGGTTGTCCTTACCCGATGAGAAAGCCTTCTGTAAGGATTCGTAAGCGGGAGTTCCGGAAGAAATGCCTGCTTTTTCAGTCAGGGACTGCAGGTTGACGGCCACGACAGAGGACGCATCCCCGGGAATCAGTTGCGTGTAACTGCTCTTTTCAGAACAGGCACTGAACAGGAGTACCAGGCAGCAGGCCGGCATTATGGTAGGGATCAGTCTTTTCATTTCCATAAGTATTCGTTTTTTAGTTAGACATTAAAGTTTCGCTAAGATAGCGAAAAAATAAAAGGTCGCGATAAAAAACGGAAAAAAGATTATCTCATGTCGATAATTTCGGCATCCGGGTATTTCTTTGAGTCGAACGTGAACTCCTTGTCACTGGCTGTCTGAAGGGCACGGTAAGTGCGGATCAGGATCTCCTGCTGCTGTCCGTTCTTCAGGTCGATGCGGATGTAGAGCGGCTCATAGCGGTTGTTGACAACGAAGCAGATGCTGCGGATGTCCTGTTGTGACGCACGGGGAGTCAGGATGACTTCCTGTCCCTGTTTGCCGCTGTGTGTCCGCACTCCGCTGTAACGGCTGTTGTAATGCTGGCTGTAATGGTCCAGCAGTACGTACGGGTTGATGCTCTGCAGTTCTTCCGGGGTGGGGGTGGAGACGTTGACTTCCTCGTTCTGTCTGAGGTAGCTCCACTGGGTTTTCCCGTCGAACCAGGTCTCTACGTCACCGGTGTTCAGGTGGAACTTGTTTCCTTTCAGCAGCAAAGTACCTTCCTGGGTACCGCCGAAGGTGATGCTGACCGCTTGTGCCTGTCGGAAGGCAGCAGCGGTCTTGTCCAGTATTTCACGGGCTTTCGCGTCTGACTGTGCCTGTAAAAAACGCGGGCACAAAAATAAAAAACATAGAAGCGAAAGCAGAAAAACGTTTCGTCGTTTCATATAAAATGTAGTTTAGTTTTTCAGGGAACTCATTCGCATTTCCAGGTCGTTTTCGTCCATGCACAGCACTTCGCGCGCCTTGCTTCCGTTGGTCGGCCCGACGATGCCTGCACGTTCCAGCTGGTCCATGATACGTCCGGCACGGTTGTATCCGATGGAGAATTTACGCTGGATCAGAGACGTTGAACCCTGCTGGTGATAGATCAGCAGACGGGCTGCTTCTTCGAACAGCGGATCCAGGCGGTTCATGTCCACGTCGGCAGCAGCACTGGGTTCGGCGTTTTCGTCCACGTATTCAGGCAGCATGAAGGCAGTCGGATAGCCCTGCTGCTTGCTGATGTAGGAGGCGATCTTTTCCACTTCCGGAGTGTCGACAAAGGCACACTGCACACGGACGGGGTCGTTGCCTTGCAGGTAGAGCATATCTCCCTTACCGATCAGCTGCTGGGCTCCCGGACGGTCGAGGATGGTACGTGAGTCCATCATGGAAGCTACACGGAATGCCACACGGGCCGGGAAGTTGGCCTTGATGGTACCGGTGATGATGTTGGTGGTCGGTCGCTGGGTAGCGATGATGGCGTGGATACCGACAGCACGTGCCAGCTGGGCAATACGGCAGATCGGCAGTTCCACTTCCTTGCCGGCAGTCATGATCAGGTCGCCGAACTCATCGATGATGATGACGATGTACGGCATGAACCGGTGTCCTTTTTCCGGATTCAGCTGGCGGCTGATGAACTTCGCGTTGTATTCCTTGATGTTACGGCAGCCTGCCTTGCGGAGCAGGTCGTAACGGGTATCCATTTCCACACAGAGCGAATTGAGGGTCTGTACAACCTTGGTCACGTCGGTGATGATGGCGTCTTCTCCGTCGGGCAGCTTGGCCAGGAAGTGACGTTCAATCGGCGCATAGATGGCGAATTCCACCTTCTTCGGGTCGATGATGACGAACTTCAGTTCGCTGGGGTGCTTCTTGTAGAGAAGGGAAGTCACGATGGCATTCAGACCGACAGACTTACCCTGTCCGGTTGCTCCGGCTACCAGCATGTGAGGCGCTTTGGCCAGATCCACCATAAACACTTCGTTGGTGATGGTCTTTCCGAGTGCTACGGGCAGGTCGAAAGTGGTTTCCTGGAACTTCTTGCTGGCCAGGATGGAGCTCATCGGAACGATGCGCGGATTGGCGTTCGGTACTTCAATACCGATGGTTCCCTTGCCCGGGATCGGAGCGATGATACGGATTCCGAGGGCAGAAAGGCTCAGGGCAATGTCGTCTTCCAGGTTACGGATCTTGGAGATGCGGACACCTTCGGCAGGAGTGATCTCATAAAGCGTAATGGTCGGACCCACACTGGCCTTGATCGAACTGATCTCGATGCCGAAACTGCGGAGCACTTTGATGATACGGTCCTTGTTGGCATTCTGTTCCTCCATGTCGATGGTCGGCTCGTTGTCGTTGTAAGTGTTCAGCAGATCCAGGGTCGGGAATTTGTAGTGTTCCAGATCCAGACGGGGATTGTAAGGCTGTGTCACGTCGCCGGTATAGGCTTCATCCTCTTCGCTGGTTTTCTCGTCGATCTCGAAAGCCGGTTCACCGCCGGAAGGAAGCAGATCCGCTTTTTCTCCGGTTGCGATTTCCACCCGCATGTCGCTGGCCTTACTTTCCCTGACCGGAGTTTCGTCCAGACTCAGTTCAATTTCGTGGGCCTTTGACTGCGGCTCGTTCTTGTCATTATCTTCCTCTTCTTCATATACTTCAGTCACTTTGGGTGAAGGAGTACTGGAAGAAGCAGCGTAAGTTTCTGATATCTTCTTTGCCGGGATATCTTCCGTCTTTTCTTCCTGAATTTCCGGTCCCGGAGTTGTTGCAGTCGGTTCGGTCGGACGCGGTTCGTCGGGCTGTTCCGGATCGGCCGGCTGCGGATCGTTTCCTTTTCTGCGGAGGTTCGGACGGAGCGCCTTGCGTACGAAAGGCATTGTCTTGCTGGTCAGTGCCACACAGAAAAGAATGGCTGTTACCAGCAGGGCCAGAATCAGTCCCGGTGTTCCGATCTGGGAACAGAACCAGCGGCTGACATTATATCCGTGCAGACCGCCCGGATAGATGAATGAGTTTTCAAAAGGACCTTCGAAAATCAGTCCCAGAGTGATGGAGAACCAGATCATGACGGTCATGCAGCCTGCAAACCATTTCCGCAGGCTGAAATTATAGGCTTTCATCAGCTTCATGCCTGCAACGATGAGGAACACGATGATGCAGTAGGCCGGAATTCCGAAGCAGTCATTGATCAGGTATTGTGAAAGCTGGGCACCCCGTGTACCGGCATAGTTCTGGATGCGGTTGCCTGTTTCCAGCAGTTCTCCGGGGTTAGGATGTGCCAGAATGCTCTGGTCGTTGCCTCCCGTGAAAAAGAAAGAACTGAACGCCAGCAGCATGTAGACGCCGAATATGACGCACAACAGTCCGATGACGAAATGTGCCGTTTCACTTTTAAGAGCCGTAACAACTTTCTGGGTTGTAACTCGCTTCTGTTCTGTAGTCTTGGTATCTGTTTTTTTCTTCATTTGATGCTGTTTTTATCTGAATAACCCCGCAAATGTACGAATAAAACTAAAACTGAGAAATTTTTTTCGTACCTTTGCGAAGGTTAATGGACAAATGAATATGAAAAAGAATACACAAGCCATATTTGATAAAAATACAGTGGAGTTTGTCACGGTGGCTGCCGAATTCTGCGGTTTCCTGGAACGGGTTTCCGAGCAGAAACGCAGTCAGTTTGTTGATACGGCCCTGAAACTGCTGCCCTTGCTTTATCTGAAGGCATCGCTGCTTCCCGAATGTGAGCGGATGGAGGATTTTGATCCCGAAACCTTCGTGACCGAGAGCGATTATGAGCAGTTGCGCAGGGAAGTGGCGGCACTGATGGGCGACCGTGATGACTATCTGGAAGTGTTTCT
Source organism: Phocaeicola coprophilus DSM 18228 = JCM 13818 (assembly GCF_000157915.1). Taxonomy (GTDB): domain Bacteria; phylum Bacteroidota; class Bacteroidia; order Bacteroidales; family Bacteroidaceae; genus Phocaeicola; species Phocaeicola coprophilus. The sequence goes on from NZ_EQ973632.1 coordinate 336,350, forward strand.
CGATGATATGATGTATAGTGATACTCCGATTCATCAGACCGTTTCCGAAGGACTGGCAGACATCTACCAGTCGGTGAAGGACTTTATCTGCGTGTTCCGTCTGGGACTGGAGCAGACCATGAACGATTCTCTGGTGATCTGCCGGGAACAGTTTGCCGAGTTCTGGGGACAGCGTCTGGTCAATCTGATGCGGGCCTTGCATGAAGTGAAATACAGCCGTCACGCAGCAGACGACGAGGAAGACGATTGCGGGTTTGAAGATGAAGGAGTGACCGAAGACGAACTGTACGAAGGTCTGGATATGGGAGAGGAATAGATTAAAAACAACCGATAGAAAACGAATGATTGTCATACCGAACAAAATAGACAAAAAAGTAATTGCCGAACTGCCGAAGGTGGTTTTCCCCGGACGGATTTATGTCATTTATACCGAAGCCGATGCACGCAAGGCTGTTGCATACCTGAATTCTCATGCACTGGTGGGAGTAGATACGGAAACCCGCCCTTCTTTTCGCAAGGGAATGGTGAATCAGGTGGCGTTGTTGCAGGTGGCTACGGCAGATGCTTGTTTCCTGTTTCGGCTGAACCATATCGGATTGCCCGATTTCCTGGAAGAGTTTCTCCAGAACGATGTGCTCAAGGTGGGACTTTCGCTGAAGGATGATTTCCGGATGCTGAGCCGCAGAAACCGGCAGGATCCCCGCACGGGAAACTGGGTGGAACTTCAGGATTATGTGCCTCATTTCGGCATTGAAGAGATGAGTCTGCAAAAGATTTATGCCTTGCTTTTCGGGGAGAAGATTTCGAAAACGCAACGGCTGTCCAACTGGGAAGCGGAAACGCTGACGGAAGCCCAGCAGTTGTATGCGGCCACCGATGCCTGGGCCTGCGTACGGATTTATGAATATCTGGAAGAGTTGCGCCGGACAGGTGACTACCGGATTGAAAAACAGTGATAACCTTTTTAATTATACAATAAACGTGTCTTATAAGAAAGTATATCTGAAACCCGGTAAGGAGGAATCGTTGAAGCGTTTCCATCCGTGGGTGTTTTCTGGGGCTATTGCCCGTGTGGAGGGAGAGCCCGAAGAAGGGGAAGTAGTATATGTTTATACCTCACAGAAAGAATTTATAGCTTGTGGTCATTTCCAGGTGGGAAGCATTGCGGTGCGTGTGCTTTCTTTCCGTCAGGAAACCATTGACCATGCGTTCTGGGTACGCCGTCTGGAGGTGGCCAAGGATTTGCGCCGTGCTCTGGGACTGATCGGTAACCCGCAGAACAATACTTATCGTCTGGTACACGGAGAAGGCGATAACCTGCCGGGACTGATCATTGACGTTTACGATCATACGGCGGTCATGCAGGCTCATTCTGCCGGCATGCATGTCTATCGCATGGAAATTGCCGATGCTCTGAGCGAAGTGATGGGGGATGTAATCCAGAACATTTACTACAAGTCGGAAACAACCCTGCCTTTCAAGGCGGATCTGCTGGCTACCGAGAACGGTTTCATCAAGGGAGGCAGTCCGGAGAATATCGCCATGGAAAACGGACTGAAATTCCATGTGGACTGGCTCAAGGGACAGAAGACCGGTTTCTTTGTCGACCAGCGTGAGAACCGTCATCTGCTGGAACACTACGCTAAGGGACGGAACGTACTGAATATGTTCTGTTATACCGGCGGTTTCTCTTTCTATGCCATGCGCGGAGGAGCGAACCTGGTGCATTCCGTGGACAGCTCTGCCAAAGCGATCGATCTGACCAATGAGAATGTGGAACTCAACTTCCCCGGTGATGCACGTCACCAGGCTTTTGCGGAAGATGCGTTTAAGTTCCTCGACCGGATGGGCGACCAGTACGATCTGATTATTCTTGACCCGCCTGCTTTTGCCAAGCACCGGGATGCCTTGCGCAATGCCTTGAGAGGCTATACCAAACTGAATGCAAAGGCTTTCGAAAAGATTCGTCCGGGAGGCATCCTGTTCACTTTCTCCTGTTCACAGGTGGTCAACAAGCAGGATTTCCGCAATGCGGTCTTTACGGCTGCTGCCCAGAGCGGACGCAGCGTGCGGATTCTCCATCAGCTGACTCAGCCGGGAGATCATCCGGTGAATATTTACCATCCAGAAGGCGAATACCTCAAAGGACTGGTACTTTACGTGGAATAATATAAAATCCCTCTATTTCATTTTTCTGGCTCAACTGAGTTCCGGAGTTGAAATAGAGGGATTTTTGTTTAGTTACGGTTCGCTTGTTTAACTGCGGCTCACTTCCAGACCTTTGTCTGACAGACTCATTTCTACGAAACGGGCCAGGCTGTTAGGCGGATTCTGCTGCAGGATCTGACGGATGCGTACGGCTGCTTCCGGATCCTTGGCTACCATGTAGAGATAACCGCCACCACCGGCTCCCGGCAGTTTGTAACCCAGACACAGATCGTCAATCTGACCGGTCAGTGCAGCTACGGCCGGCGGATTGGTTCCTGCATCCAGCAGCTGGTTCTGCTGCCAGGTCTTGCGGATCAGTCGTCCGGTAGCTTCGAAGTCGTTGCGCTGGATCGCGTCGTAGAGATCCAGAGCATGCTGTTTCATTTCACCCAGCAGTTGCAGGTGTGAAGTGGAATTCAGGAACATGCCGCGTACGATTTCTGCCAGAATGCCTTTGGCCGTACGGGTAATGCCGGTATAATAAAGCAGGTGACACTTGCTGTATTCCGGATCGGTAAACAGATGTTCCGGCAACCAGCGTACGGACGGATTCTGTGCCCATCCCGACTGTGTCTGAAGCAGTTTTACACCCTGCAGCACACCTCCGTACTGATCCTGCCATCCGCCGCCGGTAGTCAGCAGCTGTTCCAGAATCAGCGTGCGGTTGCATACTTCGTGCTTGTCCCAGTTCAGGCCGCAGAAATCGTTGACTGCTCCCAGTACCGTCGAAGCCAGGATGGAGCTTGTGCCCAGTCCTGAACCTGCCGGAATAGCCGACAGGAGAGTAACCTCGATACCTGCACCGAATGCTTTCAGCTGTTCTTCCAGAGATGCATAATGTTCCGTACTGAAATCCGGGTGGAAACCGGCCAGTACCAGTGCTGCCTTAGGAATGGAGAAGGGTGAACCTACTTTGTTGAATCCTGCCAGTTCTTCGTAAGTATGGATGATTTCAATGGCTCCCAGGTCGATGGAACGCAGTACCACCTGATACTCCTTGCTGGGTTTCACGTACACTTGCAACGGGGGCTGTCCGTTCAGTTCGATGGCCAGGTTCACCACGTTTCCACCTTCCATCAGACTGTAGGGTGGGGTGTCTGTCCATCCGCCTGCCAGGTCGATACGTACCGGGCTTCGTCCCCAGACAATCTGGTCGGCATAGACCGACATGCGGGGATGCTGGCGTTTGTTGACGGTAGCGGTCAGTCCTTCACGCATCAGACGGAATGCCAGATCTTCCTGTTCCTTGCCGTCCTGTCCTTTCAGAGTCAGGGTACGTGAACGGAACATCGCGTCACTGATGCGGGTCATCAGCGGAGCGGTTTCCGGCAGTGGAGCCGGCAGTTCCAGCCCTTCTGCAGCATACGCTTCCGCAGCTTCCTGCAGGTTCAGCTGATAGAACACACTCTGTTCCCAGTTGCGTGCCAGTGCGTTCCAGCTGTCTTTCCGGAATGCCTCACGCTGGGCAGTCAGCCGTCTCAGGTTGGCATAAGCAGAGATTTCGTCGGCCGATACCTTTCTGGCTTCTTCCCATACCTTCCGTCCGGCTTCCAGTTCCGGTTCCGAAGTCATCCATCGCAGGGCGAGACCCAGCTGTTCCGTGTCCTTGCATACCGGGAAGATCCGTGCTGCCTGCAGGTCGTGATTCTGTTCGATATCGGCCGCATTCAACTGACGGGCTGCCAGCCATTCTCCGGCGGGACGTCCCTGATACATCACGTCCGGATTGTCGAGCGCTCCCTTGAAGGCATCGTTGAATCCGTACGGACGTGCCACGTAGTCACTCTCTCCGAAAGGAACGACGTCGATACAGACTCCCTCCGGCACGTTCAGTGTCCAGTCGTTCATCGGTACTCCCGTGATGATATTGCGGTTGTGAAGCGTCCATCTGGCTCCTACGCAGCTGTTTTCCACCCAGGTCTGTGAGTTTTCGGCCGTCAGCCGGTAGTTCAGCACAGCGTTCTGTACGAACATTTCCGGATGGGGTTTCACCTTCCGGTGCATGATGGCCCGCTGGTCGATGACCAGGTTCTGTACGGCCAGTGTCGATGACAGCATTTCGCGGCTGGTTCCGTAGTGGTAGAATTCTCCTTCCGGCAGAGGAAGAATGGCTACGCTCAGCTGGTTCAGTTCTTCGTCCACGATCCGCGGATGTTCACCCAGAGCCAGTCCGAATTCCGAATACATGTCGTAGAATCCCAGACTGCCGTTCTTCATCGAACGTTTCACCATCAGGTCAATTGCGCGGTCGCTCAGCAGCCAGATACCGATATCCATCAGGAAAAGATAGTTCTGCATCAGGTCACCCAGCTGTTCTACGGAAGGCTTCTGCAACATGAAGTCCAGACGCTCCGGTGTGTTGCGTGAAGACACGAAGACTCCGTGATTTTTGGCCAGATTCGGGTCCACCCACAGTCCGTAGCATACGACGTCTGCTTCCGGAATGTCCTGCAGGGCTTTTCCGGCACGGATATAAACATCTCCGCTGGCAATCAGCGTGTGGAGTGAATCCGGTGCTTTCTGCATGATCTGCTCGTAAAGCGGCAGCTGCAGGGACAGCAGGTTCTGGGTAAGCCGTTGTCCGCGTTCCCAGCGGAACACCGGTATCGGAGTCAGTATCTTTCCGGAAGGAGCATATCCCGGCAGACGGCGGCTCTGTCCTCCTGCATGCAGCAGGATACGTTTTTCCTTGGCCAGCCAGTCAGTCAGGGCTTCTTCGTTGTTTTCATTGGCTTTACAGGCTTGCAGCAGCCAGGCAGTTCCGCCTCCTGATCCCAGCTTGCTTCCGATGGGGTCAGAGGTGCAGAACCATTCTTTGCGGTCTGCTTTCTCGATGTCATAAAAGCATTCCACCAGGTTGGGTGGAAGTGAGAGTAGTTTCTTCATTGCTTATTCTTGCTTTTAGTTTGAATTCGTTTATTTTGCCGGGCTGTCTTCCGGTGTTGCTTCCACATATCCGACAGGCATTTCCACAGAAGCATATCCCAGCTGTTCGATGCGTACCATCACCTGTGATTTTCCGTCGATTTCCGTCAGTTCGCCGTCCAGTCCTGCCAGCGGTCCCTTGATGACCCGTATCTTTTGTCCCGGGGCGAGGGGAGTATTGATGAAGTGTACAGCTTCTTCCGAATAGTCCAGCATGAAGCGGAAACGCTGCATTTCCTCGTCGCGGATTACGGCCGGCCGGTGAGTGCAGCGGTCTATCAGACAGCCGCTCACGGATGGAATGTTTCTCATCACGGACAGTCGTACCTGTTCGGAAGCCCGGATGAAGATCATCATCGGGATGACCACCACTTGCAGCTTCTTGCGGCGGTCGCTCCATTGCCGGACAACTTCCTGTACCGGGAGATAATGTTCCACTCCCATTTGTCCCAGCTTTTCGGCCACCTTCTTTTCGTGGTGCATGCGTACATACATCGCATACCAGTTCTCTTTCTCCATATCTTTTTCTTCTGTTATACAGTTTGATGGTTGATGCAGATACCTTTCTGATACCATTCATAAAGGCGATGAATTCCTTCGTCTATTTCGATGCGGTGGTGCCATCCCAGGGCATGCAGACGGGTTACGTCCGTCAGTTTGCGCAGGGTTCCGTCCGGTTTGGAGCGGTCCCATCGCAGTTCTCCCCGGAAGCCCACTTCGCGGATAATCATTTCGGCAGCTTCGCGGATGCTGATCTCCTTGCCGGTACCAATGTTGATGTGGCAGTTGCGGATCTCTTCTCCCTTTCCGGCACAGATGTCCTTGAAATCCACATTCAGCAGTACGTGGACACTGGCGTCTGCCATTTCCTCGCTCCACAGGAACTCCCGCATCGGTGTGCCTGTTCCCCAGAGGGTTACCGCTTCCGGCGTGATACCGAATTTGGCCAGTTTTTCCAGAATCACCTGTTCCGTACAGCTTCCGTTCACCCCTTCCACCGGTCTCAGGTCGATATCCTTTCTGACAGCCTCCCAGTTGCCTTCATTCAGGCATTTGGCCAGATAGATCTTGCGCATCATGGCCGGCAGTACGTGGCTGTTTTCCAGATGGAAGTTGTCATTCGGTCCGTACAGATTGGTCGGCATGACGGCGATATAATTGGTGCCGTATTGCAGGTTGAAACTTTCACACATTTTCAGTCCCGCAATCTTTGCGATGGCATACGGTTCGTTGGTATATTCCAGCGGGGAGGTGAGGAGAGCCTCTTCCTTCATCGGCTGGGGAGCTTCCCGCGGATAGATGCAGGTACTTCCCAGAAACAGCAGTTTTCTGACACCGTGTCTGAAACTTTCCCCGATGACATTCTGCTGAATCTGCAGGTTCTGGTAGATGAAGTCCGCCCGGTAGTGCAGGTTTGCCAGAATTCCGCCCACATGAGCGGCTGCCAGAACCACTGCTTCCGGCTGTTCCTCGTCGAAGAACCGCTTCACGGCCATCGGATCCAGCAGATCCAGTTCCTGATGCGTGCGTCCCGTCAGGTTGGTATATCCGCGCTGCTTCAGGTTGTTCCAGATGGCAGAACCCACCAGTCCCCGATGGCCTGCCACGAATATTTTTGCAGATTGTTCCAGCATGATA
>NZ_EQ973632.1:343267-355181 GCF_000157915.1 Phocaeicola coprophilus DSM 18228 = JCM 13818
AGCATGATATCTTATTAATCTAATTGAGCTTTCAGATGCAGTTTTTTCACGAAGCGCATATCGTGTTCCACCATGATGCGCACCAGTTCACTGAACGGAGTCTTGGTGGGGTTCCATCCCAGCAGTTCACGTGCCTTGGTCGGATCACCCAGCAGCTGTTCCACTTCGCAGGGACGGAAATACTTCGGATCCACTTCCACCAGCACTTTGCCGGTAGCCGTGTCGATTCCTTTCTCGTCCACGCCGCTGCCTTCCCATTTCAGTTCAATGCCCAGGTAGTGGAAAGCCAGCGTACAGAATTCCCGTACGGTATGCATTTCACCGGTGGCAATGACGAAATCTTCCGGAGTTTCGTGCTGCAGGATCAGCCACATACATTCCACGTAATCTTTGGCATATCCCCAGTCACGGCGGGCATCCAGATTTCCCAGATACAGCTTGTCCTGGAATCCCTGTTTGATACGGGCTGCAGCCAGGGTGATTTTGCGGGTCACGAAAGTCTCTCCGCGCCGTTCACTCTCGTGGTTGAACAGGATACCGTTCACGGCAAACATCCCGTAGCTCTCGCGGTAATTCTTGGTAATCCAGAATCCGTATTGCTTGGCCACTCCGTACGGAGAACGCGGATAAAACGGTGTCGTTTCCTTCTGCGGAACTTCCTGCACCTTTCCGAACAGTTCCGAGGTAGAAGCCTGATATACCCGGCAAGTCTTTTCCAGACCGCAGATACGCACAGCCTCCAGCAGGCGGAGTGTTCCCACAGCATCCGCTTCAGCCGTATATTCCGGCACGTCGAATGACACCTTTACGTGGCTTTGTGCAGCCAGGTTGTAGATTTCCGTCGGATGAATGTCTCCGATGATTCGGATCAGTGAACTGGAGTCCGTCATGTCTCCCCAGTGCAGGTTCACCAGACGTTTCTGTTTCATGTCGCGCACCCATTCATCCAGATACAGATGTTCGATGCGTGCCGTGTTGAATGAAGACGAACGGCGGAGAATGCCGTGTACTTCATATCCTTTTTCAATTAGAAATTCAGCCAGATAGGAGCCGTCCTGTCCGGTGATCCCGGTGATCAGAGCCACTTTTCTCATGGTTTCATATTTTAGAGGTTATTCTTTTCTATTGTTTCTTCCGGGGATAAGTCACGGCATACAGCGTGATGTAAAGGAAACATCCCAGCGGTACGACAAATCCCAGTGCCATCGATGCGTGGTCGGCAATGTATCCCATGGCCAGCGGTGCGACAGCTCCACCTACGATCGACATGATCAGAAAGGAGGAAGCCCGTTTGGTATGGGTGCCTGTTCCCCGGATCGCCAGGGCAAAGATAGTAGGAAACATGATTGATTCACACAAAAAGCAGAAGAAAAATGCACCGATGGCCGACATTCCGCTGCCGAAGAGAATCAGAATCATGGTCACTGTTGCTCCCGCTCCGCAGAACACCAGCAGCCGTTCGGCCCGTATGAATCTCATGATCCAGCTTCCTCCCATGCGTCCGGCCATGAACATGCTCATTCCTCCGAACGACAGCCACAGCGAAGCTTCCCGTGCCGTGATGCCGGCATGTTCCGTCACGTAGTTGATGAAAAAGCTGTTGATACCCGTCTGGGCTGCCACGTAAAGAAACAGGGCGACCAGTCCCCACGTAAAGTTCCGGTGACTCCAGAGCGAGCCGGCAGCTTCTCCGCCGGTCTGTACCTCCGTTTCTGCCGGCTGGTTCATGCCGATCTCCGGCAACCGGATCCGGGAGAAGAAAAGAGCCACCAGCAGCACGATAACCCCGATGATGGCATAAGGAGTCGAGATGCTTCCGCTTTCCCCGTTTTCAGAAAACAGAAACAGACCGCCTGCCAGCGGTCCGCAGATCCATCCCAGTCCGTTGAACGACTGAGCCAGGTTGATGCGGCGTTCTGCCGACTCCGGTTCTCCCAGTACGGTCACGTACGGATTGGCGGCAGTTTCCAGACAAGTCAGTCCGCAGCCGATAATAAAGAGAGAGAACAGGAAGAACTCAAAACTCATGATCCGTTCTCCCGGAATGAAGAGCAGGGCACCGATGCCGTACAGCAGCAGTCCCGTAAGCACTCCTGCCCGGTAGCCGTAGCGCCGGATAATGTTTCCGGCAGGCAGGGCCATCAGGAAATACCCTCCGTACACTACTGCCTGAATCAGGGCAGACCGTGTCCTGGTGATTCCCAGTGCATCTTGAAAATGCTTGTTCAGTACGTCCAGAATACTGTGGGCAAATCCCCACAGAAAGAACAGGGAAGTGATCAGAATAAACGGCAGCAGAAAGTTCTTGCCGTCCCGTGTCTGTACCAGCTTCACCTTTTCATTCGATTGTTTCATAATCAGATTTATTTTTTAGAAACGCTTCAGGGTCAGTGTCGCATAATCCGATTTCAGGATCAGCCATTTCCCGTCTGCCTTGATGACGTCGAAAGTCGTATCCGTACTGTCCAGTCCGAAGGGATGAAGCTCTTCCTGCGTAGCCGGACGTGAATTTTCCGGGGTTGCATAGGTACTCATTTCTTTCAGGGTGACGGTATTCGTCTCCTCGTCATAGCGGTACCGTCCCCGGAACGAACCGGCTCCCAGATCTCCGCCACGTTCCGATACCTCTGCCACCCAAAGCTGGATGCTGTAATAGATACGGTTGCAGGGATGAGTTTCTCCGTCCGCCTGTGTGGTGAACTCCAGCAGTTGCCAGAATCCTTCTATGTTGCTGTTCATCGGAGCTTTCTTGCAGCCTGCCAGCAGACAGAGCAGCAGACAGACAAGCCCGTAGTGCATTGTTCTTTTTATCGTTGTCTTCATATCTTTCAGGTTTTTACATTCAGTGATCATTTGCCGGTCCGTTTCCGTTCCGCTTTAGAACTTTCCCGTCTTTCGCAGGGTGATCATTCCTCCGGTGGAATTGCCCAGGTAATTTCCCCGGTCCATTCCCAGAGCTACGGAAGCACTCCATCCCTTGAAACGTTCCGGAGCATATGTCACCTCCCACAGCGAACTGAACTGCTTGCGCTGCTTGTCCAGCGGGTTTTCATACGTACCCCAGTGACGGGCAAATGAAATCAGTACCCGCCAGTTCCATTCCTCAGCCGGCTGTCCGGTCAGTCCCAGATGATGCGCCCGTACCCGGTTGCTTCTGAATGTGATTTTTCCGTCGTTGTAAGCCGGTCCCGGCAGGAGAGGATTTCCCATGCCCATGCCTGCATGCTGCCAGGCTCCGTACAGATAGTGATTGTAATAACTGTCGCAGGCGCTGATCTGATATTCCGGGAATTGTCCCCAGAATCCGTCGTACAGCAGCGGACCGCTCTGATCCTTCGTACACAGCCCTTCCCAGACAGCCGTACTCAGCCAGCGGTTTTTCGGGAGAGTCACTTCCAGACCGATCAGACCGTCCTTCCAGCGTCCGTATTCCCAGAACATCTGCGACGTATCCTCAAAATAATGCTCCAGATAAGCCCGCAGTGTCCAGTCACCCACATAGCCGTTCAGGGCGAAGTTCCAGCTTCCCAGCATGTTGCCTTCCACATTCACCTGTTCTCCCTCCGGAGTATCACTTCCTCCCGCCTGTGGGAAGAACGCCTTCCAGAAAGCTTTGGCGTTGCTGGGCATGTCCAGTGTCAGCTTGCCGCTTCCGTCAGCCTGCTTCTCATACTGATCCCCGCCGAACTGTGTGGCCATCAGCAGACCAAATTCAAACTCCACCGGCAGTTTCTCCCGGTTTCCCAGCCGGAGCAGCAGCGACTTGCTGTGATACAGCAGATCCTGAATATATTTGTTTCCCGCGGCAGTAAACTCCTTCTGCCACTTGTTGTCCGTAAAGGCACCGTATGCCAGATGGCCCTTGAAAGCCAGCCATCCGCCCGTACCCGGGACATTCAGATAATCCCTGATGTCAATCCGCACCTGGGGTACCGGACGCGCATTCGGTCCTTCCACCATAGCCCCACTGCTCAGAGACGTATTTCTTTCCAGAGGAAAAGCCCCCCGTTCCTTGCTTCCGATACTCAGCCGGAGCGCCTTCCATGTCAGATCCGCATAAGCCTGCTGCACCACGAAACCCATACCTCTGGTATCCGCTCCGTGGTTGACCGTGCCGGCCAGATCCAGGGCAGCATCAATCTGCCATCCTTTATTTAAAGTCTGATGATATCCGATTCCAGCCCGCAGATATCCGGAGTTCGGAGCTGTAGTACCCAGCCCGTAGCGGTTGGATGTGAACCACAGGGGAGCATACGTGCCCGTTCCCGCCGTGGCACCTGCCTCTATGCGATATTCCCATTCCGGCGATTGGCCGTGCGCCTGTCCGTAAGCCGTGCAAACCGTCATGCAGAGAATTCCTACATATTTCAGTTTCATTCCTTTATAGTTTGGTTAAGTTTTTACTTCAGAACCGCAGTTCCGTTACACAATTCTCCGCAAAGATGCAAAAGATTTCTTACTTTGCCAAACAATCCCTTTCCTTTCCGGCTCCTCTGCCGTTCACTGGCTTTTTCCTGCCGCCCGTATGCGGCCTGTCAGAGGGTCATTCAGGAAAACAGTTTTCCCAGCAGCCCTTTGCGCTTTTTCCGGTCCTTTTCCCGTCCGGTATCATCCGCCAGACAGTCCGCTACCAGTTCGTTCAGACTGATTCGTTCCTTGACGATCCGGTAAATGATTCCCCAGTCCATCATTCCACCCAGGTTTCTGTCGTCAATGAACAGATCCGCCTTCAGCTTGCGCGAGAAATGATCATGTCCTGCCTTTTCCTCCGGATAGTTCCGGTTCACCGCATAAAATTCCAGTCCCCGGGCCTTGCAGAATTCCACTGCTTCATCCAGCAGCCTGCCTTCCCGCACACTCCACAGGATCAGCCGGTGTCCTTCCCGCTGGAGCGTTTTCAGTGTCTCAATGGCGAACGGCAGCTCTCTGCCGATTTCCGGATACCGGTGTTCCACGATTGTTCCGTCAAAATCTATTGCAATAATCATAACTGTTTCAGGTTTGAAAGTTCCATGCCGATCAGGGTCGGCTCCGTTTTCAGGTTCTTGTCCGTCGGTCCGGTTTCTTCCGTCTCTTCCGTCTCATTCATCTCGTCAAGCGGATAATACTGCTGCCGGTACTCCGCCGGTGTACAGTGATACTGCCGCTGAAAAGCCCGGTAAAAAGTACAGCGCGATTCGATGCCGCACATCCGTGCGATCTCGTCCACCGGATAATTCATGTACTCCAGCAACAGGGAAGCTGCGTATTTCATCCGCATCCCTTCGATCAGCTTCTTGAGCGTCTTCTCCTTGGAGTATTTCCTTACGGCCATGCAAAGATACTTTTCGTTAGAATCCAGAATTTCCGACAGGCTTACACGGTTCAGCCCTTCCCGGGTGAAATTGTGGTTTTTCTGCAGGAATTCCAGCAGTTTCCGGTACGTATATTGCAGCAGAGCCGGACTTACCTTCAATTCTTTTTTTTCTTCCATAGTCAATACAGTTCTCGTTTTTATACAACCGGAGCCGGTCTGCCGGCTGGGCTGACCGGCTCCGGTATTTATTCAGGAAACTTCATCGGCTTATTCGCTCATGAAAATGATCATGGCAGCCGCCTGAGTCTTGTTCACATATCCCAGTTCCTCAGCAGAAGCCGTCAGGATACGTTTCCGGTCGATGCCGTACTTTTCAGTCAGCACTTTGGTGATCGCATCCACACGTTTCTGTTTCAGTTCCTTTTCTAAAGCTACATCTGCCTGAGAGTCGGCAAACGGCACTACACTGATGCTGTTCGGATGATCCTGCATCCATACGCCGATGTCATCCAGCTTCGCAGCTTCCTGTTCGTTCAGGTAGTCGCCCATGGTGTCAAACTGAATGTTGACAGCCGGCATTTCACGCATCGGTTCCAGTACCACCTTCTTTCTGGCATCCACCACCTTCGATTTTTCCAGTTCGTTCTGCAGACCTTCGATCTGAGCTCTCATGTCGTTGATCTGCTGGTTCATCCGGTCAATTTCTGCACTGTTCACCGGTTTGGCAGCCGCCTCTTTGGACTTACCTTTGCTGATGTTGTCAAACAGGTTGTTGAACGAGTAGGTGATTCCTGCGCTCAGATAAGCCGAAACAGTCAGCTTGTCCTTGTCGTTCACGTCATAATATTTCGGCTGCAGGGCGATTCCCGGTTCCACGTACACGCTCCATTTCGGAGTGATGTTGTACACGGCCTGGATACCCAGATTTCCGGTCAGGATATTCATGTATGAATATTTCTGCAGGATATCGCCGAATTTATGGTGATAGAATCCCATGCCCAGCACGGCATTCAGGTTAAACGGTCTGTATTTCTTGCCTCCATACAGATGAGTCATGTAGGTCAGATGACCACCGAACACCTGTCCCCGGCTGTCCGTCAGCAGGTGAGTGTTTCCGGCCACACCTTCCAGTTTCAGTCCTGCCCACGGATTGATCCAGAGACCGGCACCGATTTTTCCGGTAGCAGTGACATATCCGTCCGTGTTCATGAAAGCCTCCGTGTTTACGCCACCGGTCACGAACCAGTTGTATTTGTGGAATGTTTCCGTCTCTTGCGCGTTGGCACCCACGGTGATCAGGGCAGCACAAGCTGCCAGTATCAAACTTTTCTTCATCATTTTCAGTCAATCATTAAAGTTAGTTACATGGGGATTACGTTCAGGGAAACCACCTGGCGTGCAGGGCTCAGATTACCCTTCACGGTGATGTTTGTAAAGAACAGCTTGTCCCCTTTGACTACGTTTCCGATCATTTTCTTCATTTCTGCGGTCAGTTTTCCGCTGTTGGCATGTTCCGTCATGACGGTCTTGTTTCCGTTCTTGATGACGATCATGTCAAATCCGCTGATATGCTCCTTCGTGTCGATACCGGCTTCCATTTTCAGCTTGATTTCGCTGATGGTAGCCAGTTCTCTGCCGTTCAGAGGCACATTGCTTCTGTACTCTCTCACTTTACCCTTCTCGGTTGTATACGTCAGGTAAGGAGCAGGAGCGGGCAGCTGCATCACCTTGTATGAAGTTCTGGCCAGCACCTTGCCGTTCTGCCGGATGGTGAGCGTTGTTTCCGGATGCTTTCCGTCGGGGACAGCCACATAGTGGTTACCCGCCTTCTTCACGCGTCCGCCGGTCATGTCCACCTTCACGTCTCCGGCCTGGCTGGAAGCCACGGTGATGTTGATCACGTTCTCATAGTTGGCAAAGAGCGGAGCCTTGTTTTCAGCGAAAACCATGGCCTTGATCTGTCCGTTGTCTTCTTTCACCACCCTGGCAGCAGCTTCAGCCTGTCGGTTCCTGTTGTTCTGCTCCAGCTGGTTCACCAGCGCCTTGATCAGGTTGTTGTCAATGTCCACTGTCGGAGTCTGCACGGTCTGCAGGCTGTCGTTTCCAGTCTGTCCCATGCCCTTGAGTGTTTCGTTGACAGCCAGCCATGCATCCTTTTCCACCTTGTTCAGCATCATGAAAGCCCCGATGGTCGGCAGGTTGTCGAAGTGCTCCTTCTCCCAGTTGTTTCCCTCTTTCAGGGGTTGGGTAGCGAGAAGATTCTCCACATAGCCTTTCACGTTCGGGTCCTGAGTCAGTTTCAGACAGGATTCCTTCAGCTGTTCGATTTTGTTTTTCAGCAAGGTTGCCTTTTCCATGTTGTTGCCCAGCATCACGGTTTCCACGGCGTTCAGGTCATCATCGGCATCCATGCCCTTTTCGGTCAGGCTGTTCCGTTTGGTCTCTTCCTTGATTGCCTTTTTCAGATCGTCAATCAGTCCGGCCATTTCGTTCGCCTGTCCTTCCAGCAGTTGTGCCTGTTCCGCCATTCCCCGGTCAGCTGCGGCCTTGCTCAGTACGCTGTTGTACGTTTTCAGTCCTTCCACATTCCGTTGCATGTCTTTGCTGGCCGTATGGAAACCGTCCAGAACATCACTTGAAATGTTGATAGCCAGCATGGCGATCAGGATGATGTACAGCAGGTTGATCATTTTTTGCCTTGGAGGCAATTTATAATTAGCCATAGTCTGTCATTAGTTCATTGCGTCCAACATCTTTTTGTACTTCTCGTTCAGTGCGGCGATTTCGTCAGCCAGCTTGCGGGTAGATTCCTGCATGCTGTCGGCCGATGCACCGTTCTTCAGCTGTTTGATTTGAGCTTCGTACAGATCGTTGAGCTTGTTGATATAGAGTTCGTTCAGCGTGTCTACATTCTTGTTCAGTTGGTCGATAGCCCGTCTGCAGGCAGCACTTTTGGCAGTTGTTTTTCCGACGTTGCTGTTTCCCAGTTTCGGATCCGTAACAGCGTTCTTGTCGTTCAGCACCGGATATACCCGGTCCCATTTGTACTCGCGGCTCGGTTCGTCGAAAGCAGAGATAAAGAAGATAAACACTTCGGTACACAGACCGATCATCAGAAAGACATTGTCATACGGTGCGTGCATGATTTTCATCACGGCGCCCAGAATTACCAGACAAGCTCCCCAGCAGTAGCATACATTATAAAAGTTCTTTCCGGCTCTGCTGGATAAAAAAGATTTCAGTGACATATTTTTTATAATTAAATTAGGTCAATTCAGTTCATAAGGGGAGGGCGTCCTTCTTGCCGGACCGCCCCTCCCGCTTTTTCATCAATCCGTTATTTCCGGTTCTTACAGCGAAGCAGTGCTTGTACCGCCTGAGTGCTGGTTGGCAGTTTCGTTGCGGTAGCTGAATACAGAACCGGTATACTTCTTCAGTTTCACGGTCTTGCTGCCGTTGTTCATCTTGAAGGTATAGTCCACGTTGCTGTATGCACTCTTCACGCTCCAGTACATGATGCTGTTGCCGCTCACGTTGGTCTTGGTAGAGTAGCTCACTTTATATACGCCGGAAGCACCTTCTGTTGCTGCAACGGCATTGTTGATCAGTGAGGCCAGTCCCTTGTCGCTTCCCATTACGCTTTCCGGAGTAGTGGTGTAGCTCCATCCCATCGGAGCTTCGTAGCTGATCTGGATGTCAGTCAGTGCAGCGAAGTTACCGCTGTTGTCCACCTTGCCTTCAGCACCTTCAACCACTTCCGTACCTGAACCGCTTTCCTGTCTGGTCGGAGTGACACGGAATGAGTAGTCACCGCTCAGTGTACCGTCTGCCAGTTTGAACTGGTAGCTCTTAGTATTTGCATCATAAGTAGCTTTACCCAGCTTTTCAAAGCCCTGGGCATCTGCTCTTGATCCGGCAGCTTTCTTGTAAACCACTACATCTTCAAAGTTGGTATTGCTGGTAGTCGGGTTGCTGACAGCAATGATTGCATTCTTTCCGTCCACATCCTTGCTGGTTTCCACATACACGTTCATGATGGAAGTACCGTCCTTGATCTGGCTTACGGTAGCAGCAGCCTGTTCCGGCACATACGGAGTAACGGTCACTTCAGTCTTGTCTTCCGTGATGGCATCGTGCGGCACTTCCACACCTGCTTCCTGGATATCCTCGATACCGTCAACGACAGCACCGTCTGTTACCACGGTTGTATCGTTGTTCTTGTTCAGCGCTACGGCAGCCGACTTCTTGGTCAGGTTCAGGCTGATGGCATAGCTGTCACGGTTGCTGGCACCCGAAGGAACCGTTACGCTGGATTCAGCGCTCAGGTATCCGTCCTTCTGTACGGTGATGGCATAAGCCTTCTTGTCGCTTACAGCCACTCTGAACTGTCCGGTTGCATCCGTTGTTACGGCTTCAGCACCTTCCACAGTGACGCTGGCACCTGCCAGTCCCTGGTTGTTTTCCATTACCTGGCCCACGATGTAGTATTCCACCACATCCTTGATCGGGTCTTCGACCTCCTCAGGAGCCTTTTCGTTGTCACTCACAGAACAAGAACTCAATCCGGCTCCGGTTGCCATCAGCAACAGAGCCATTGCATAGATTTCTCTCTTTTTCATTTTTGTTTGTTAAAAAATTAATGATTAGTTGTTTGTATGTTTGATTAAAAAATCCTTGATAAAGTCCGGCTGGTAGAATCCCTTGCTGCGGTTTTCCCCGGGCTGTGTCTGGTAGTCCCTTCCCAGGTTCCGGTCGATGTATTCTCCCCAGGCCACCATGCTGTAGGTGTATGAGAAATAATCCGCCGGTTTCACCCGCATGCCCTTCCAGCGCTTGTATTTGCGGCCGGGCAGGGGAATGGCAAAGCTGAATCCCCCGTTCACCATGCCGCCCGTATAGATTCCGTACAGGCCCACGGTATATTCCCCGAAGTGGCGTGTCAGATCCCCCTTCACTCCGTAGTCACCATATACGAAGCGGTTCCCCTCCACGGTCACCTCCGTGTTCCATACCGGGATATACGCCCGTGCATACACCCCCGCATTCACTTTCGGCCGGTTGGTCACCGTCCATCCCTGGTTGTCGATGAGCGAGTAGACCGTCAGTCCCAGCCGTCCTCCCAGTTCCCACCGTCCGTCCCGGTTTCTCCACGAAGCCTTCACCTGGCCCCCCATGCGGTGGTTGGTCAGCAGTCCCGCTTCTATGGTCGTTCTCCAGTTCCGTTTCCAGTAGAAGCCCTGTTTCAGAGCCACCACACCCGGACGGATCTGCTTCAGTTCCCCCTGCTGGTTGCCCACGATGGGGAAGATCACCTGTGCCGTCAGTTCCGCCCCTTTCCAGAGCGGCATTTCCAGTGCCGGAGCCAGCGAGATGCTGTACCGGTACAGCTTGTCAAAACTGGTATTCTCCAGAAACACCTGCGGATACACGCACAGATCCGGTTTCCAGCTGCTGCGGTTCCGTGTTTCCGTTCCCTTCAGCGCCTTCAGCGCCTCGTCCGTTTCCGTATCCAGCGTCATGGCCCCGAACACCTCCTTCAGTCCGCAGTTTCCGGCGCGGTAACTCTCCGCCACCTCTCCGGGCAGACCGATCCGGAGCACCGGGATCCCGTTCTCGTCCGTCACCACCAGAACCGTTTCCTGACCGGCCGTTTCGCAGGCCAGTGCCGCTTCCACTGCCTTTCCCACGCCCTCATAGCTGCTCCGGTAGAGCCGGTCTTCGAACGAAGCCACCCAGCCCTGTTCCGTACGCACCGCCTTCACATTCTCCATGCCCGCCGCTTCCAGCTTCTCCGCCAGTTGCGCCCGTATGTTTCCTGCCAGTCCCGTCAGGGCTGCCAGCAGGATGAACCGTCTAATGCCACAGTGTACATTCATATCTCACTCCTCCTGCTATGCAGTCAAAACCTTCCGTAAATGCATTCAGCGACAGGTGCTTCCACAGCTTTGCCGAAAGCCCCAGATTCACCTGGTGCGTATCATATTCCGCCATGACCGACAGATTCCGGCACCACACCGGGCTGAACGACACACTGCCGAACACCCCGTCCTGCAGGACGTTCCGGTCACCCGTCCATCCCAGGTATCCCACTGTCAGCATCAGCACGTTGCCTTTCAGATCCAGATGCTTGGTAGCCACTCCGTAGATTCCCCGGTAGTAATTATTTCCCAGATTTTTGTACGGGTCGTGCGCCCCGATGGACAGGGCAGGGCGGTATTTCCCTTCCTTCAGCACCCGCACCTTCAGCGAGAACGAGCGGTCCTGCTGGTTGAACTTCGGCTTGCTGGTCATGTACGTTGTTTTCAGCAGCGTTTCGCGGTAAGCCAGTTCCAGAAAGGAAAACAGGGTGAAGTCCACGAAGTAGTTTCCCGTATGGTAACCGAAGGGATTTCCCTTCTCCGGCATGAAGTTTCCTCCGATCATGAATGTTCCCGTTTCGTTCATTTCCGCTGTCGGAGCCATCAGTCTCCCCGTCATGCCCAGGTTGAACTGTGCCTTTGCTTCCGTAGCGAATCCCGGCCCGCAAAGGAGAGTGGCCAGGATTCCCGCCCGCAAGAGGCAGCCTTTTCTCAATTTCTTAATATGCATTCTTTTCTCCATGTACGGCGTTCGCCACAG
>NZ_EQ973632.1:355709-357542 GCF_000157915.1 Phocaeicola coprophilus DSM 18228 = JCM 13818
GTTTCACTGGAATATTTTGTTTTCGAACAATTGTTATCTTTACAATTTTGTTGTAATATTCAATTAAGTTCTTATCTTTGCAGAGATTTCATGAATCATTGATGTATGAACTTAAAGACTAACTTACTATTCATTTCCTTATTATTGCTTTCAGTGGTGGCCCAATGCGCTTTTGGCAATTTCCCGTTTGCCTTCTTTGCTTTTCCGCTGGATCTTCTTCTAGCCTTGATATGGATAGGGGGGATGGGGTATGCCTATAAAGAAAAACGTTCCTCTGTTGCGGTCAGGATATGGCTTTTTCCGCAATGTACTTACTGGACGTTGGGATGGTTTCTGGGCGGTTGTCTGGTTATCGGTTTGTTCCCCCAGCTTTCGGTACAGGATGCTGTGAGAAAATCAGGTGTGCTTTCCACTTTGGGATGCTATCATTTCACCTCCTCCTGGATTTTTGTAACGGGACTGTTCGGCTTACTTACCCATCTGGGAATGATTACTCTGAGAAGATTCTTTCTTCCGGGAAGAAGCCAGTGGCGTTTTGTGCTTAATCATGCAGGTTTGTGGCTGGCTCTTTTTGCCGGATTTATAGGAAGCGCTGAAGAACAGACACTGCGTATTCCTGTATTCCGGACATCTTCCAACAATGAAGCTTTTACGGAAGAGGGCAATAAGGTTTATCTGGAGAAATCATTGCAGTTGACAGATTTTGTTGTAGAACATTATCCCAATGGAAGTCCGCGACACTTTTTTGCTGAGATCTCCGTCGATGGAAAGCCGGTTCATCTGGAGGTGAATCATCCTTATGCTACGAGCTGGTCGGAAGATTATTATCTTACTTCCTATGATGTGAAGTCGCCTGAGCCGCAGTATTGTGTAGTTCAGATTGTGCGTGAACCTCTGAAATATCTCATGTGGCTGGGTATTGTGATGATGCTGTGCGGAGGTTGCCTGCTGTTTCTGGCCGGACCTAACAGAGAGAAGACTTCTTTTCCAGAGAAATCCTGTTGATACTCGATTGATAAAAAATTAATGCTTTGTTTGAATGATTACGTGGAATAATTTTGACTGGTTTGCCCTGTTGTCCATAGCTCTGTGGGGGAGTGGTGCAGTGTTTGCATTGTTCTCTAAAGAGCGGAACCGCTGGGCCATTCTGCTGACGTTGATGGGTACTTTGGTTTTTGCGGTGTTTATTGCCGGATTCTGGATCTACTTGCAGCGTCCTCCCTTACGCACCATGGGTGAAACCCGACTGTGGTATTCTTTTTTTATGGGAATATCCGGTCTGTTGACTTATATCCGCTGGAAGTATCCTTGGATTCTGTCTTTTTCTACTGTGGTAGGAGCAGTGTTTGCACTTATCAATATTCTGAAACCGGAGATTCATGACCAGTCTCTCATGCCTGCCCTGCAGAGTCCGTGGTTTATCCCTCATGTCACGATTTACATGTTTTCCTATTCTGTACTGGGATGTGCTTTCATTTTGTCGTGTATGGGACTTTTCAAACACCGGTCCAATTACCTGGAAGCAGCCGACAAACTGATTTACACTGGGCTTGCCTTTTTGACGGTGGGTATGCTTACGGGAGCTATCTGGGCGAAGGCGGCCTGGGGACATTACTGGAGCTGGGATCCGAAAGAAACCTGGGCGGCAGTCACCTGGACCGGTTATCTGCTGTATGTACACTTGCGTTTGTTCAGAAAGGCTTCTCCGCGTATGCTTTACTGGATCGTGATCGCATCTTTTCTGGCGCTTCAGATGTGCTGGTATGGAGTGAACTATCTTCCGGCAGCCCGGCAGAGTGTACATTCGTATTCCCGTTCATAGTCTTATTTGTT
>NZ_EQ973632.1:359014-362578 GCF_000157915.1 Phocaeicola coprophilus DSM 18228 = JCM 13818
CGTCCGTTTCACGAACTTGTTTCCCAGCTGGCTCAGCGGATCCGGCCGCAGGCTCAGGAAGGGCACACTGCCCAGCATGTTGAAGTACATCCGGTTCTGCAGGTAGTTATGCACGTTCGGCACACTGTAGAATCTCACCAGATGGTTCTCGCAGAAGTTGATGATCGGAATGATCACGTCCCGGTCCTTCGAAGGCAGACAGCAGAACAGGAAGTGTACCCTCGGATGCTGTCCCAGATAGGCCGTCACGTCTTCCGGCCGTCCCAGGTACGGACATTCCTTCGGATAGCGGTTGCTGGGTTCGTGGTCAAAATAACCGATTACCCGGAATCCCGCATACGAAGCTTCCGTCAGTTCCCGGTACAGCTCCACATTGTTCTCATAACTTCCCACTAGCACCACGAAGCGCAGGTTTCCACCCCGTGAGCGGTAACTTTTCACCAGGTAGCGCAGCGTCAGCCGGAATACCGCCAGACAGACAAGCAGGGTTGCCAGATAGCCCGCAAACAGCTTCGACCAGGCATCCGTATAGTGTCCTACGGTGAGGATGCATCCCGCCAGGATGGCGAAGACAAACACATTCTGTACCACGTGGCCCACAATCCGGTAAGCATACACTTTGCGGTTGTAGAGCGAAACCCCCGTATTGATCGCCGTTATGAAATAACACAGCATCAGCGTCAGCATGATCTGTGTTTGCGGTACTCCCATTGTCTTTTCCCAGCTGCTTCCCTGCGCCCAGCTGTAAAACAGTCCGAACAGCCCGCCGCAGATCAGAGTCTCCGTGATGATGACCATTGTGTTCACCATCCGCTTGTAGGTCAGTAGCTTATTTCCCATAGAATTATTGGTTAGAAGTTATGAAAAGGATTGATATGCTCTTTTTAGAATTTCTCTTTTGCGATGTTGATCAGGAACAGCATGTTTCCGATGATGTACCGTCTCCACATCCGTCGCGGTTCCCTGATCAGCCGGTACAGCCATTCCAGACTGTGCTCCTGCCACCATTTCGGGGCGCGCTCCACGGTTCCCGCAAAGAAGTCGAATACTGCTCCGATGGCACCGCAGTGGCAGTGGATGTCCAGTTCCTTCCAGTGCGTGTAGACCCATTTCTCCTGTTTCGGCGCCGTCATGCCGATCCAGAGCAGATCCGGATTAGCCTTGTTGATCGCTTCGATGATCTGCCGGTTCTCCTCGTCGCTGAATTCCGGCTTGTAGGGTGGGGAATACGTCTCTACCGTGATGTTCGGATACACCTCCGCAGCTTTGGCTTTGACCAGCCCCAGCACCCGTTCACTGCTTCCCATGAAGAAACATTTGCCTCCCCGCCGGTTCAGCTGTTCCATTTCATGTTCAAACAGATCCCATCCTGCAATCCGTTCCTTTGGTTGCGATTTGGCCTTCAGCCACCGGCAGGCCATTACGATGCTGGCCCCGTCCGGCACCAGGGCATCCCCCTTCTGGAGAGCCTCTGCAAAGAGCGGATCCTTCTGTGCCGTGTTATATGAATGTGCATTAATGGTGTTGATCAGCACCTTGCCTTCAGGCAATAATGATAACTCCCTTCTGCTTTCCAGAAGGGATAAATCCTTTATTCTTAGCATGTATGGTTGTTTTATAATTTTTGAATCGATATTGCTTTGTCAATTACATGAGTGATAGCCTGTAACTTATTTTTCGATGAGTTAGGATCATTACTTATGTCAGATACAGCTTTTTCTAATTCCGGGATGAGTAAACTTGTTTGTTGTTGTATTTCATTTAATAATTTGATTACATTTCGCATATCAGAAATTAAGGATTGCTGTACTCTGTAGCTATAAGGAGAGAGAGCAGTTAAAGCTTCTAAATTTGTTATATAAGTTTGAAGAATTTGTCTGATTAAAAAGAAATTGCTTTCTCTTACTTCACGGCAACTATTTGTGGTTTCCTCATGAAACTCTGATAAAAACTGTTTTATGTGATCGCTTAGAGTATTATTTAAAGTTTTGTCAGGGTGATATAATACTTTTATACAGTTATTCTCCAGATCTGTTAGTTGTTCTTTTACCATGATCCTTATATCATATGTCCCTTTCCTATAATGGTCGGTAAACTGATATACGTTCTTAAAGGCTTCCGGTATAAAGTCTAAACTATTGTAGAAATTATTAAATATGGAGATCCAATTAGAATTTATTGGCTTGATATATAATTCAAAACCTCTAAAAATCAGTTCTCTTGGTATTCTTTTAGGACGATAAAATTGTTGTAAAGATGTTCGTTGTAAATTAGCTGTTTGCAGTGGATGTTGTTTAATATCTTTTATAAAAAGATTTATATAATCTATATTTGTGTCAATAGATTTTATAATATTTTTTAAATCGATGTTTAAGATTTGTAGATAGTATAAACAATCATTTTCCTCTTTTTCTTTTTCTTTTTGTAGAACCTTTAGAAATTGTTGTCTTTGCAATTTATTGGCTTCTATTTGCAGCAGAAAAGCGAGAAATGTTGTTATAACACCGGAAATAGCAATGAATGGATTCATCAATCCTCCAATTGTATCGCCAATTTGTCCTGTTTCAGAAAATGAAGAACATTTCCTTGATAGAATATGTGGTGCAATGAAACTGAAAAATAGGAATACAAAAGCTAATATAATTAGAATAGTAGATATTGTTGAAACTGTATGAACCCTTTTGGATGATTTCATTTTTTATTTGCTTAATAGGGGATATCCTTTAAATTGCTTATTTATTCCGATTTATATCTTGATCTATATATAAAGCCATGTCGCTATTATAATCAGCTATTATTGATTTGGCTTGAACCTTTTCAAAATCTGATAACATTGCATAGGCTTCACGAATACCTTCTTCCAGCTTATATGCATCTTGACTTTTATTTTGTTCTTGACAGATTTGAGCTATCTGTATTTTATATTTTATTACTTCTAGGAAGTTATGTTCCGATTGTGCGTTTTGTACTTTCAGTGAAAGCTGATATTTTTTTTGTTCTATGAGAGGAATAGTGTCACCATAATATTCTTCATAGGGCTGTAATGAATCAATCTGATAATTTATTTCCCGTATTAAATCATCATAATCACTATCAGAACCGGATATTGCTAATAAAAGATCTTCAATTTTTTCATTAAATAAGTTATCGTCTGACATATCGATAAATACCAAGGGCTTGAGGAAATTAGGAATACAATCATCTTTGTCTCTTTTTATGGGAATGAATTTTCTTGTATGCTGATTTTCCTTGATTAAATTTGCAATTAATTTAGCCTCATATCCGGCACCAGCGAATCGCTTATCGGCTTTTTCTTTGTAGCCTTGTGTCATTATGATCAATACCTTATCAGAATGGATGATGACATTTTCCATAAATTCATTTATGTCTTCACCTCCATGAAGATTAAAAATATCGACAAGAACCTTAAAACCTTCGTTCTTTAATGTTTGAGCTAGTTTACTAACCCATCTTTTATGATCAAGATTATCTTGTGAATATGAAATGGAAACAAATAAATTTTTTGAGCTACTCATAATGCTTATTTAGATTTTAGTCCCTTCT
>NZ_EQ973632.1:363841-368522 GCF_000157915.1 Phocaeicola coprophilus DSM 18228 = JCM 13818
CTCTTTTTCAGCCAGGTATTTTTCGATGTACTCGTCCTGAATCGGACTGATGCGGTTATTGATTTTCTCTACCTTTTCGGGGATTACGTCCACAGCCGTCACCTGGTGATGCTGGGATAAGAGTGTAGCGATGGACAGACCTACATAGCCTGTGCCGGCTACGGCGATAGTATAGTTTTTCATATCAAATGATATTTATTTATCTTGAAAAATAATTGTTTTAAGAATCTTAGATATCTGGTTTTCAAATTTGTCCAGCGTAAATTCGTGGTCAAATCTATCTTTTCCTGTTTGCCCCATACGCTGGCAAATATCAGGATGATCAATCAGGTATTCTATCTTTCCCGCTAAAATTTGTGGCTCTTGTTTTTTTACAATATAGCCTGTTTTTCCTTCTTGAATAATTGCAGAAATACCACCTTCATTGGTACTGATACATGCAATACCCTGTTCCATGGCTTCTAATAAAACTAAAGGAAAACATTCATTATTATAATAAGTTGGAAATACAAAAAGATCAGTCTTTTGAAAGAATGCATTCTTTTCATCTCCATATTTTGCGCCATGTGCAGTAATGTATTGTTCTAGACCATCTTCCTGAATTCGGGAATAAAAATCAGTTTCGGTAATATCACTCCATTTGCCAACAAAGTCACAGTGAAATTTCTTTCCTTCTTTTTTTAGTAGTCGGCAGGCTTCCACCAAATCCCATACTCCTTTTTCTTTCATCATATTTGAGAGGAAAAGGATATTGAAGTTTGGGTGAGACGTTTTTAGAGGGATTATTTCATTTGTTGGAATACCATTAGGGCAAATAGAAACATTTTCTCTTTTTACATATTTACTAATATCCTGATATAATGGTTCTGCTAACAAAATGACCTTTAGATTCTTAAAGAAATTTCTGTATAAGAAGTTATCTAAAAATTTGTGCTGGCGAGTAGCTATTCCTTTGTTATGATAATGTATCACAACTTTTTGTCTCATCGCTTTCAGCATCATTACAACTACAAAGTCTTTATAGAAAGCTCCTCCCTTTGCGTTGGGAGTTACATAACAGAGATCGGGTTGAAAAGCCTTAACTTCTTTCCGGATATTCCATAATTGTCGGATAAAATCCTTGAACTTGCGAATTCCTCCTTTCCCGATATCCTGTAGATTCTTTGCGAGTGTAAGGTTGAAATATCGGCAATCAAAAGCCTGATTGATTACCTGACTGTCATGAATATACTTCCCCATCATGGCTGCTCCGTGTACAGGAGGGGGCATATGCATAATGAAAAGTATTTTAGATTTGTTGTTCATATAGTTTTTCATATTCATACTGCATTTTTTCTATAGAAAAATGACTAGCAGCGAATTTATAAGCTTTCTCACATAAATATGTATAGGAATAGCTTTCGATATTTGTAAAAAGTCGAATAAATTCCTTTATGGAATTGTCTTTTACGGATAGTTCCCAGTCTTGAGGTAATGTATCTTTTAAACCCGGGCATGAATTTATTATGCTGGGAGTGTGAGCTAAGCTGGCTTCTATAGGCATTAATGCTAACCCTTCATGATTTGATGGCATAAATAAATAGTCGAAAGAATTTAAGTATTGTGATAAACCATATATTTTATTATAGGTAGCTACATTAGTCAGATTTTGAATTGAAGTATATAGTTTTTCTTTCATAGATCCGTCACCTACAATATGGAAAAAAAATCTTTTATCTTTTTCAAGTGCTGTAACTACATTTATTAACTCATCTATTCCTTTTTGATGTTCTAATCTACCAGCAAACAATATGTTTATAAGATTTGGTTTTAGGTATTGAAATTTTTTTTGTGGAACTTCTCTTAATCCATTATAGATAATGGGAGGTGTTGTTCCGCCGTATTCTTTTATATAGTTCTCTTGTGTAGAGGTAGATATCGCTACATTACAGTTATGTTTCAGATAGTATTTTTCTACGATCTTTCCTATAGCTTTCCAGTCATTCCATAGCTCTGTGTTATGAATTGTACGAATATATTTAGGCTTTATCCAAAATATTATCCATGAAATTTTTCTGAATATCCATAAAGCTAAATCAGGAACTTCCGTATGTGAATGAATGATATTGGGCTGAATTCTTATATATTTCCATATAAACCATGTCCAAAACAGGCAAAGAGCTATTTTCTTATTTTTGAATGGCGAGCAAAAAAAGGAAATGTTATAATTTTTGAGTTCTTCTTTCAGCTGATTGGTAAAAACTGAATTTCCTTTAACAACTTCTATTAAATAATATTTATAGTTTGGAGTAACTGATTGAGAGAGGTTGATGGCAACTCTTTCAGCTCCTCCCATATCAAAGGAGGTAATAATTTGTATAATTTTCATTGTAAATTAGGAAAATGAGATAGAAAGGTTTGAGCAGTTTTTTCCCATGTGAAAGATTCTAATATTCTTTTACGGGCATTGTAGGCTTTAACGTCACTTTTTATGATTGATGATATTTCTTGTATTGAATGGGCTATGAAACCTGACTTCTGATCTTCAATAATGCAATTAGGACCAGGTGCATTAATGGCTATTACAGTACAATTGTGATACATAGCTTCCAGAATTGCCATTCCAAAAATTTCATTTGGATTGAAATTAACCACATAATCAGCTATTTGGTAGTATGTATGTATTTCTTTATTTGGTATTTGTCCTAGATAGTTAATTTTTTGGTAATCTTTACTTTGGCTTAATTTAGTAATAAAACTGTCTTTTAATGGTCCATTGCTTCCGATAAAATATATCTGATATTCTTCATTCAGTTTTTCTGCTAACTCAAAAATATCAAAAGGATGCTTATCATGTCGTAAGGCACAAACACATACTATGATTTTTTTATTTAAGGGTATTCCTAATTGTCGTTTTAATTTTTCTTTATCTGGAATTATTGTGGGAATGGCGGTTAAATCTAGTCCAACAGGAGAAAATATGGCATTTTGCACTCCTTTTTTTTGCAATATCTGTGCCATGAGAGGCGTTTTGGCAAATACCAATGTTTTTTTGAAGGCTTTTATATTCCTCAGACTGATATAATCTAGTATCTTGCGTATTATAGGATTGGAATTACTGCTTGTAATTGTGCCTACATAGCAATAGTGTGGAATTTGTTTTTTTAAACAATAATCTATCGCATTAGGGACATATAGTAGATTGTCTGATTGAAGATGAAGTAAATCCAACTGATAAGGTTTTAGCAGGTTTAGATCCACAATGACATGATGGACTAATCTAAAACGGTAGGGCAGATAAATTTTGGTAATATTGGAGCTTATTTTTACCTCAGAAAAACAACGTTCATCGTGATGGCTTAACCAATATACAATGTAAGTTTGATGTCCAAGTTTCTCAAAAGCTTTTGCTAATCCTATCTCTTGAGCGTTGTAACTGCCATTGGTCCATTCTCCATAATCTAAATGAATATACCCGATTCTCATATTATATGTTCAAGTGGATTGTTATATGGATAATAATGGTTTTGTGATTACATCCCAATTTAATTGTTGTAGATAAGATTTGATTTTATCTTTTTCATCTTTTATAACATCAGGATGTTCTATAAGATATTGCATCTGTTCTTTTAGGGATTGTTCATCGTTAGGAGAACAGAAGAAACCTATTTTCCCATCATTTAATTGCTCTTTTAGTCCTCCAGTATTACTGGCAATAATGGGTACTCCATATTCTAAAGCAATAGGGATTACTCCAGATTGACTGGCATCTAGATAGGGAAGGACTAATATAGTATTAGGCTTATCAAAAAAAGATTGTATTTGTTCATCTGGTATGTAGCTGTTTATAATTTTTGTATTAGGCAGATTCTTGAAATCATTTACATATTCGTTAAAATCTCCACTGCCAGCTACTATTAACTCAATTTTGTTATAGATTGTAACTAATTGTTTATAGGCGTTTGCCAATACATGCAACCCCTTATATTTTTCAATTCTTCCGAAAAATAAGAATTTAATGTTTTTATTTGTGACTTGTTCTATATTGGAAAAATGTGATTCAGCTTGTTTTGCGTATTCTGTCATTCTTCCGTGGGGCATATAATGTATATTGTGGAGAGAAAATTTGAAGCGTTGTTCAACAATAGGAATGAAACTTTTGGTTAGTACAATGATATCATCTGCTTTTTTTATATACAGAGTTGTCATTAGACGTTCCGTTAATTTTACTCCCGTATGATGTATCGGATCATGACAAATAACAATTTTTTTACCATTAAAACAGTTTAATAGTGTACTTGCCCAAGGGTGATAAAATGTACTTATGACATAATCAAAATGAATACTTTTATATTGCTTTCTGATTCTAAATTGTTCTACTAAAAAAAAACGGATCGTTGCTTGTATGGCAGTCTGTCTTGTTCCCGTTTCAATGAAATGAACTTTTTTGAAAGTACTTTCTTTTTCCCAACTACTTCGATTGGAAATTTTATTGGATAAAACAACATATACATTGCACCCATTGGAAGCTAGTCCTTTAGCCATTTCAAGAGTAAATACAGGGCCTGCTCCCTCCTTGAAAAGAAAAGTTATGAGAATATTCTTCATGTCTAGGTGTTAATATTTATAAATCGTATCCCTCCTGGGTTAATAATTGTTTAAATTGGGATTCCTTATCTTTTTGATTTTTCTCTGAGAAAGG
>NZ_EQ973632.1:369775-372783 GCF_000157915.1 Phocaeicola coprophilus DSM 18228 = JCM 13818
GTTGCGGAATTAAGGTTTATCTAGATTGTCATATCCAATTCCAATTAATACGAATGGATTTTGTGAGATATATTCAATCATTTCTATAATTCCTCTCGTTCTTCCTCCTGTAGTATTAGAAGTAAGGGAGAAATTGCCATCGCTAAAGAACTTGTCATAAATGGCTACTTTAAAAAAATCTTTCCCAAGATCTGTAAATATGAATAGCACGATTGTTAATATTAATAATCGTTTGATAAATACTTTAATATTTCTATCTTGTTTTACACAACATAGATAGCCTATATAGAG
The DNA here is from genome assembly GCF_000157915.1 of Phocaeicola coprophilus DSM 18228 = JCM 13818. Classification (GTDB taxonomy): domain Bacteria; phylum Bacteroidota; class Bacteroidia; order Bacteroidales; family Bacteroidaceae; genus Phocaeicola; species Phocaeicola coprophilus. The sequence continues at coordinate 370,067 of NZ_EQ973632.1, forward strand.
TATAGATAGGGCAATATAACCATTTGTAGACAATGTACTGAGCATAGTTATAGTGAATACGAGAATATAAAGCTTTCTTTCTCTGACATTTTTAAAACAATGCTTTTTGAATAGGGAAAAATATAAGGCTACCGAAAGAACTCCTTGATATTGGCCAGGCTCTCCAAATGGACCACAATTTCTTAAACTATGGACTGTTGTCCATCTATATATATATCCTCCATAACTATATACACCTTCTGCTAATGTATCACTACTTACTTTAGTTAGATAAGGGAATATTGGGTTGAATATTCCAACCCCATAAATGCGAGTTAAGCTATACAATATCAGACTAATTATGGCAATAATTAAAAGGGTATTTAAGAACCTTTTTAAGAACATTTTTTTATCACATATTATGACAGCATATGTAAAAAACAGACTTCCAGAAATAGATAGCATACTACCAATACTTAAATCAGAAGCAGAAAAAGGTATTAATAATGATATGGTAAAAATGAGGATGAATTGTATTAATACATTTTTTTTAAAGGCTCTATTTATGATGCAATAAATAACTCCAATTGTAGCTGTTATTAAGACAAATAATTCTCTTCCGATAAAAACTGGCAATGCCATTCCTCCAAATGAGATAGCGGTATATATTAATAAATATTGCCAATATTTATTTATAGATTGATTCATGTTTTATAGCGAATTTTTCTAATAAAGAACTACTATTTGTTTTTTAAGCTATTTAATTTTTGCTTGGATAGTGTAATTACATTTTTTATTATATCCTTTTCATCATGATTTAAGCAAAAGTACCATATTATAATTATATATGTAAAAGATGTTACAAGCCCAACGATGATAACTCGTATTAAATTGGGAGATAATAAGTAGTGAGGTATATATCCGATTGATACAATTATTATTGTGCAGGTTAGACATTTAATAATTATAGATTGTAAAAAAGACTTAATGTTCAAATTGCAATATTTTTTCGCTTGCTTAATTATATTGTAACTTGCTATAATATTTAAAAAAAGGATCCATATAATATATTGCCAATATGGCTGGAAACCAAAATAAAATAATAAATAGGTTATGGGTAATGGTAATAAATAAATAATACTTTGAACTCTAGATAGTCTTTTTATATTTCCATCTGCAACAATAGAATTTTTTATTCCTGTAATTAATTGTTCTAAAAGGCGCCTTATAATTTCTAGTTTAAAGAAAAGAATTGCCCATTCTGGAACTTCTTTTAACCAAAATTTCATTATCCACTCTGTTTCAATTATAAAAGGTATAGCAAAGAAAGCTAAAATTAGGTATGATAATTTGCTACTCGTGAAAGCATATTTAAGCATCGAATTATAATCCTTAGCACCAGCTTTCTTCCCAATTACAGGATTTACAGCCATTAACATATTATTTGAGAATACCATTAATTGGCCCGATATTTGACTGGCTACTCCTTGTGCTGCGTTTATAGATGTTCCAAAAAAATTATTAATTACGATATTGCCACCATAAGTGGATAACATTGATGTTGCAGTCGTTAACAATGTGCATCCTGCAAATGAAAACATATTCTTTATGATATGAAAATCTAAATATTTTTTAGGTGAAAATATACATTCTGTATATTTTTTGTGGCAATAAATGCGAACAATGATAATGTTTAGTAGTGAGGATATAGTTGTAAAAAAACCATATAAGATTAATTTATCATAGGAACTATAAACAATGATGATAGCAATAAGTAATTTTATAAATGTAAATATGCATCCAATAATAGAGTAATATTTTAAATCCTCATGTGCATTTATCAATGCATTATATGGGGTTGTTTGAATTGTTAATAAGGTTGAAATAACAGTAAACTGATAGATTACTTTTGCTGCATAAATTCTATTATGAGGTATATTTAATATCCCGTTGAAAAAAAAATAATAAGCGATTTCAAAAGCTATTAATGCAAGAAAAGAAATACAAAAATGAATAAATATACTTGCATTTACAATTTTTCTTTTATCTGTTTCTTGCCCTGCTCCTTCTGCATAATTAATAAAACGCTGAGTAGCTCCTGTCATAGCTCCATTTATAAAGCCTAACATTCCAATAGCACCTCCTACGATGCAAAATATACCAAAATCTGAACTTCCTAAAGCATTTAGAATTAGTCGTGTACTGATTAATGATACTAATATAGAGAATGCTGTATTACCATATATGTAAATACTATTTCTATATATCTTTGATATTTGAGAATTTATTTTATCCATAATTATGCTTTCCTGATATAAAGGATAGGTAATTATTGTAGAATGATTAACTTATAAATATAATATATATAGCTAGAATAGATTGTACAAAATCCATTAGGAACAACTTCTTATTCACTATAGTAGATGATGATTGAATAATTTCATACATTATATTTTTTTAATCCATGGGAATTTTATTATAAATTTCTCATGGATTAGTTGTAAATAAAGATTGTACTCTAAAGCATGCGAGTCCTTAATACGAATTGTCCGGAATAGAATTGATACAATTATGTATTATGATCTCAATGGTTTTGTCTTTAGATGTTATGTAGCATTAAGTTAATATTAAAAGAACTCAATTTATTCTTCTTCTATTTAGAAATTCAATAGTACTTTGGCTAAAAGTTTTGATCTTGTTTGTCTAAACATTTATTAGATATCATAATATTATGAAAT
>NZ_EQ973632.1:375577-431571 GCF_000157915.1 Phocaeicola coprophilus DSM 18228 = JCM 13818
TTATGAAATATCTAGAAGCAGAGGAATTGTCAGTTTATATCATAGCTTTGTCTTTGTTTACAACAGATCATTATAAAGTGAACGAATCTTTTTTTCTTCCAGTACTTTCTGGTTTTGATAAATGGCTTTTCTCAGTTTTTCCAGCAAGCTGAAAATCTGTTCCGGATCATAGGAAAGTTTGACATTATAGGAAGCAAAACATTCATGTAGGTCATACAGACTCAGATTATAGGCAAAATCGGTATCTGATTTTTCACTTTCTGTGATTTCGAAAATGACAGACCCGCTTTTCAACAGGAGACGGTAGTTGTTTTTTTCAGACTTTCCCATGAAGTTTTTGTTTCTTGTGAATTGTCTATAAGTCTTTCCAGAAATTCCTGTATAGTTGATTTATTTTCCATATATATACTTCAAAATGATCCAATCCCAGAGTCCCTGCAAAAACTGTATTTTTATAATGCAAGAGGGCTATTTCTCTTTTCCGTAGCCGTAGCCATAGCCATAGCCATATTTCTTGCCATAGCCATATTTGCCATACTTGCCATATTTGCCATAACCATAGTAGTAACCATTTTTGCGCTGATCCATATCAATACCGTTGATCAGGGTACAGAGATTCGGCAACTTGTTTTCACGTTTCAGGTCATTGATCAGTTCATAGTCGCTTTTGTGGGTATAATCAGCGCGGCAGACATAGACGCTCAGATCTGCTACACGGGCAATCAGCTGAGTATCAGTGACCATACCGATCGGTGCGGTATCCAGAATGACGTAGTCAAAGTGTTCTTTCAGAATCTCCAGTGCATGATCCAAGGATTTCCGTGCTACCAACTCTGTCGGATTGGGAGGGACTGTTCCGCCCGGCAGGATAAAGAGGTTGGGGGAGATGGCAGAAGGCTGGCAGAGACTCATCAGATCGGTTTGTTTCGGATCGGCCAGGTATTGGGTAATCCCCCGTTCCTTATGAGAGATCTCAAAGACCTTGTTCAGTCCGGGTTTGCGGATATCCAGACCGACAATCACCACCTTCTTGCCCATAAAGGCAAAACTGCAGGCCAGATTTCCGGCACTGAAACTCTTGCCTTCACCGGAGGTGGTGGAGGTAAAGAGGATCACTTTCTGGCCTTCTCCCAGCATATACTGTACATTTGTACGGACAGAACGGAACACTTCTTCCATCAGGCCGTTGCGGTTTTCCTGCACCACAATGGGATGTCCTTCCGTATCGGTCAGAGGAATATCTCCAATGACCGGAACATCGGTGATTTTTTCGATATCAGCCCGGCTTTCTATCTTGAAGCGGAGCAGGTTGCGAAGGAAGATGATCGCTACAGGAATGCCCAGTCCAAGAAGGAGGGCCAGCATATAATACGTTTTTCCATTCGGCCCGACCATACCGCCGGCCAGCGGTTCTTCCACCATACGGCCATTATTCGCCGTAGCGGCTAGGGTTATCGCATTTTCTTCGCGCTTCTGAAGCAGCATCAGGTACAGGCTGGCCTTGATTTCCTGTTGACGGGAGATGCTGAGCAATTCTTTTTCCTGCTGGGGGGCATTGCTGATCCGGCTTGCGAACTGGGCAGCCTCGCGGTTCAGGTCGTTGCGGGTGATTTCCAGTCCTTTCAGCACGCTTGCCACGGAGGTCTGGATATTCTTTCGGGTAGCTTCCAGAGAGGTATCCAGATTGACCACGGCGGGGTTGCTTTCACTGGAAGTGCGGAGCAACCGTTTGCGCTCGGTCAGCATCTCGTTATACTGTCCGATCAGGGTGGACAGTCCGTTGTCGCTCAGTCCGATATTGGCCGGAATAATTTCCATCCGGTTCTCGGGACGTTCGATGTATTCTTTCAGGAATTCTACAAGACGGAGCTGGGTGGCATTCTCAGCCCGTTTCTGCTCATATTCGGCATTGCCTTGCAGAGCCAACTGTGCATCACTGGTCAGGTCGGTCAGTCCCGCCTTCTGTTTATACTGGGCCAGTTCGCTTTCCGTAGTGCCCAGTTCGTGATTGATGATGCTGATGCGTTCGTCGATAAATTCGGCCGTCCGGCTGGCTACCTCGTTCTTGTCATCGTTGGCATCGGCATTATACAGCGCTACCAGCGTAGTCAGGAAATCCAGACCCCGGCCTACATGGGTATCGTTGTAGTTCAGTCGTACAATGGTGGTCTGTTTACTGGTTGGTTCGGTAGACAGATTTCTCTGACATACCTTGGCGGCTGAGGTAGGAGAAACAATCTGTACCTGAATAGTACGTTCTTCCTGAATCTTTGTACTATCTTTCGCATTCAGCGTCAGGGTTCCCACGGGAGTGACGAGTACACCGGGCAGGCGGTCAAAAGTCTTTTCAGTGGTGCCTTCCTTTCCATTTTGTATATACTTTGCGGTAGCTTTGACTTTACCGTCAGGTGTGCAGTCCAGCTGTAAATTCAAGGGGGCAGCCAACTTATCCGCTTCTTCGGGAGTCATCCAGACCTTGATGGGAGTATCATGCTTATAAAGCGGCAGGGCATAGCCGAAACTGCGGGGTTCCGCATAGCGGATGTTCAGCCCCAGGGTATTGACTACCTTTTTGATTAAGGTGCGGGAACGGAGGATTTCCATTTCATTGTCAAAATTGCTGGCCATGCTCAGCATCCCGAGATCCTGCATGGTGGCAAGCGGACTGTTGGCACTGCCTTTCCCCTTGTCATCTTGCTTGATCAGTACCGTGGCATTCACATTGTAAACCGGAGTCTGATAGCGCAGGTATCCCCAGGCTCCGATCAGGCAGAGAATGAGGCAGGCTACAAACCAGGGCCAGTACATCAGGTATTCAAACAGAATCGCTTTATAGTCGATGGGCTTTTCGTCTTCAGCCGTAAAAAGATCGTCGTATTTTTCGTTGCTCATGATAACTTTACTTTAATATGGTGACTAACAGGCTGGCAATTGATACTAAAATGGAAGTGGCACTGATCCACAGGGTCGTACTGTTGCCGATATCAGAGTTGCGGGCGGCAGTCTTGTTGGGACTGACATACAGAATGTCATTCTGCTGGAGGTAGAAATAGGGGGAACGGATCAGATTGGCATCGTTCAGGTTCAGCTCCTGAATGTCGCGTCCTCCGTCTGCCGTTTCGCGGACCAGCTTCACATTGTCACGGACTCCATATACTGTCATATCTCCTGCCATAGCCAGGGCTTCCAGTACATTCACTTTTTCGTTGCTGACCGTGAAAGTGCCGGGGCTTTTGACTTCACCCAATACGGAAATCTTATAGTTCACCATGCGGACATTTACAATCGGGGTTTCCTTCAGGTAGGGGGCCAGCCGGTCGCGGAGCATGGCTTCGCATTCATTTTTGGTCATGCCGCTGATCTTTAATTTTCCCAGTACAGGGAAATCAATTTCTCCTTTATTATTTACCAGATACTGTTGCATTGCAGGCTGGGAAGTCAGGCTGGTGGAATTTTGGGACACGGTAGTGGGGACCGTCAGGTTAAAAGGAACACTGGCCTGGGGATCGGTGGTGCTGACGGTAATGGTCAGCAGATCCTTGGGCATGATCCGGGCGTCGTAGAGCGGAATTTCTCCGGCCGGTACATTGACTGTCGCAGAATTCTGCAAATAGGGCACCTTCTTATAAGAGGTACAGCCTGACAGCAGGAAGGCTGCTGTCAGGAAGCAGAGAATGTTTGATTTGAATGTCATAATGATTTTAGGTTTCCTTTGATGTTACTAAGCCGTCGCGATTCCGGGGGCCGGAATCTGACTGACTTTCCGATTTTTTGCTGAATAGATTCATTGTTGACCACCACGCCCCGGGGGCCGGAACCGTGGTCACTTCCTCGTCCGGGGGCCAGAGCGAAAGGAAGCTACGTTTGGGGTGCGCTTCGCGGTTACCTCTCCCAACCGGGGACCGGGAAGAAGGGATAAAACCGGAATTTTTTGGGTGCAGATGCAATTGTTATTCACAATTGCGAGACAAAGGTGAACATTATGTTTTAATTTAAAACAAAATTTCCAATATTTTTCAAAAACAACTATTAATTTTGTGTTGGACTTCTTAAGAAAAAGAAATTTCAAGGAGATTTTATGAGAATTTCAATTCGATTTCGTTCTCGATTTTAACGAGTTTAAAGAATCTTAAAACCGGACATTTTTTTTCATTTGGCCGGTAAAATATATTCACCCATGAGACAAAAAGAAGTAAAAACAGAAAAACGGGAGCAAAAGACAGAGAGTGAGAAACCGAAAAGATGGCTGCGCCACACCCCTGAAGGGTATCAGTTTACGGAGGCCGAGTATGCACTGAATGCACTGGGGAATTTCCTGACCCTGATTGCCTGCGGGAAGATCAAGCTGAGCTGGTCGGACGAGATGCAGCTCAAGCGGCTGACCAAATATCTGGTCCGGATGCTCTTCAAGGGGCCCTGGAGAAGCGTACGGAAGAAGATCCTGGAAGATTAGGGCTCCGCGGACAGGCCGGAAATACCTGCCCGGAAAATAAAAAAAGGCTTCGGCGTTTCCATGCAAACGCCGAAGCCTTTTGACTGAAACGCCGAAACGTTTTCAGGGTCCACCTGGGTCCACTTTTTCTATATGGACCCTATTCCGTGGAATGCACCTTGCGGTAGATGCCGTTGTCGTATGCTACCAGGTTCTGTTTCAGCATCTTCTTGAGCCATCGCTTGGCCGTGGAACGGGAGATGTCCATGGCAGCCGTCGCGGTGAGATATTCCATGTAAGTGAAGCTCTCGGGCAGCTTCTTGTAGCACTCCAGTACGCGGTGGAAACAGGTCATCTGCGAGCGTTTCCGTTCCGTTCCGGGCAGGATGGTGGAGAGGGAAAGGCTGTGTTCCAGCAGCACCTTGACCAGCTCGATGGTGATGTTGAAATCCTCGTCGCTGCAGGTGACATCCTTCATGTTCCAGCCGGCTTCCCACTTGCGCAGGGCGGTGAGCACCATGGCGATGCGCATCGTCAGCAGTCCGTGACGTCCCACAATGGCCTCGTTGCCTTCTCCGTCCTCCAGCGAGACATTCTGCATCATGTGACCGAACAGCTTGTTGTGGATCTTCCACTGTTCGCGGGTGAAATGGACGGAGGTGGGGGAGTTGAGCAGGAAATGGTAGGCCTGAAGCACATCATCTGCCAGATTCTCAAAGAGTTCGTCGCCGTCGATCCATTCGTCGTCCGAATCGGGAGCCGCTGAAATCCAGCCGCTTTCACCCTTTCCCGTGAGCAGGGCCAGACGGCTGTACATACCGTCTTCCTTCGATGACACGAAGTTGACCAGCTGTTGCAGGGTACCGGCCATGCAGATGGCCATGCGGGGGCGCTGGATGAGAATGGGGTGGCCGTCGATCTTGTAGTTCTGTCCCACGGCTTCGTGGTGGTAGATCATACGCAGTTCGGAGGCATGCTTGCCGTAGTCCGTTCCCAGGGCAGCGGTGAAGGAGTCGATCTCGGTGGTGTTGCAGATGATTCCGATCTCGCCGGAGTTGTAGAGGTCGGTCATCAGCTGGCTCTTGGAGGTGTTGGGCGGTACGTTCAGCACGTGCCACCGGGGTTCTTCGGGCTTGAGACTGATGTCGGGCTTGCGTTTCTCGCGGAAGGCCCGTTTCTGTTCGGCCTCCCATTCCAGCATCTTCTGCTCGTATTCCTTGCGCTCCCGGCGGTTGTTTTCCTCCATTTCGCGGTGAATCTTGCTGCCGAGCAGGGCTGACAGGGCTACCACACCCTTGCCGGAACCTGCGGGGGCGACGGCTGCGAAGAAGAAATGGGGGGAGTAGAGACGGAGGGCATAGAGGGTGCGCACCAGCGGAACGCATCCGCTGAGGTTGGTGAGTATGGACATGAGGAGCATGTCGCGCTGGCGGCCGGAACGGGCGGCTATGATGCCGCGCCGGATCAGGGGCGGGAGCTTGTCGTAAATCCACTCGGGAAACAGGGGTGCATGACTCATCAGATCATCCTCGTCGGATTCTTTTCTCACGGTGGAGGGTCCATTAGGGTCCATGTGGACCCATGGACCCAAATCGGCATGGTTGTAGCCCCAGTCCATCGCGCTGCAATATTCGCTGTAAGGGAGCTGGCCCATCATGCGGAAGGCGCTGTGTTTCAGCCGTTCAAAGTCGTACGGGTTGAATCTCCGCCAGCGGATGTTGCGTCCCAGACGGAGCAGGACATTGTGCCGCTGACCCTCTTGAAACTTGTTTTTCCGGAAAAAATTCGCCAGAAAAGCTTCGGGGTCACGGAGGGGTACATAACGGCAGTCGTCGTTGGGATCTTCGGGGATTCCGAAGGGCCTGAAACCGGCGTTTCCGGAAGCATAATCAGCAGGATTTACGGGAGCATAACCGGGCATGTTTCCGGGAGCCGGTCCACCCGAATTCCCTGCGTTCCGGAGAGTATCCCCGTACGCATAGCCTGCGTTTCTGCCATTGAACCGGTAATCCTCGGAAGAGTCGGTTCCCGTGGCCGGCTGATACAGGAGCGGATTGTTTCCTTCCTCGTAGGGAAAGGTGAGGGGTTCCGGTGCCAGATAAGCTTCAGGGTCATAAGACGCGAGCGTGAGGCGGCAGAGATCCTTGCACTGCATGTCGCAGGGATGTCCGGCAACCTGTTCAAGGGCGTGCGCCACGATCTCATAGGCCCGGCGGTAGACATCGGGATGTACCACACCGATGCAGACGAAGATGCGGAGACCGGTTCCGGAGACAGTGACATGACAGGCTGCCACCCAGGGAACTTCCTTCAGCCGGGCAAAAGCGTTCCGGAGCACGTCGGGCGGCATCTTGTCCATGTCGAACATGGCATAGCCGGTGCGGTTGGTGAGACACTTGGGATAACGTCCGCGCAGGCAGTTTCCGGCAGGTACGAGGGCAGGCAGCTGTTCCTTGACGGAGGCAGCTTCCTGTTTCTTTCCTTCGGCCATCAGCCTGCGGTAGTTCTCCACTTCATTTTTCCATTGTCCGTTGCGGACATTTTCGATCCAGGCAGACAGTTCCACGAGGGAGTCTCCCTGCGTGTGGAAGATGCGCGTGAATACGGTCATCAGATTGTTTTCCATCTTTCCAAATTTAAGGTTGAATGAAAAAAAAGTAAATAATATTTGTTTTACAGAAGCAAAGTTAAGGCAACCATCCGGAAAGGTGAAATGTTAAAACAAAGATGCGAAAATTATGAATTTATAATATGTTGAAAAGTAGGGTTTATAAGCATATTTCTTTAAAGTAAAGAATGAAGTTAGTTCAGAGGGAATTTTGGGAATGTGATCAATGAATTATAATTTTTACTGGTGTTTTATGTAAAAACAATTTGGAAATACATGTGAGGATACATGAGGATCCCGGGGAGGGATAAATTGTCTGATAAAAATAGTATCAGCTTAATTTATAAGTTAAGTTTTGATATTTGAAATAATAATTCTATATTTGTATCAGAATTAACTTTTATGTTAAGATGCAGCAAAAATATCATATCGAATTAGTTGAAGAGCATGATGCCGTAAATTTTTATAGCATTCATCTGGAAGAGGAAGAACTATCAGAGCTTGAACGTTTTTTTGAGAAATTTCCGGAAGGCTGTGGATATGATGAAGAGATTGATGTTATCATTGCATGGCTTGATAAAATCGGAGAGAATGGTGCATTAGAACGCTATTTTCGTCCCGAAGGAAGATATGGGGATGGAGTTGGAGTAGTTCCGATTGATGTAGGGAATAAGCTTCGTTTGTATTGTTTGAGGATTTCAGATAAGATATTGATTTTTGGAAATGGTGGATTGAAAGATTCTGATTCATGGCAAAATAGTAAATCACTTGCTCCATATGTGGAGATGCTGATTGATACAAGCCGTTTTATTGCCTCACGCATAAAAGATGGCAAAATCATTTTGGTAGATAAAGAATTAGTTGGTAATTTAAATTTTGCAAGAGATGAAAAAGAGTAGCATAATCGAGAAAAGACGCGAGAAGGTTAATCCTGAAGTTAAGCGTATGGTTGATTTGTCTTTTAAGATTGTGGATAGAATACACGAAATTCTGAAAGATAAGGGCCTTAAGCAAAAAGACCTTGCCCTGCGTCTTGGGAAAAAAGAGTCTGAAATAAGTCGGTGGATGCGTGGAACTCATAACTTCACTATTGATACACTGATTTCTATTGAAGATGTACTTGGAGAACCTATTATTGAAATATGTCATTCGCAAGTGTTTCATGCACAGATGAAATAGCTGACATGAGAGGATGTCTTGCTGGTGAAGCAGGCACCCTCTCATGTTGATTTTCCCCCTTTTTGATTATCTTTCCAGTTCCCCCTTTTCGTTGCGGGCCATCAGTTCCTCCACTTCGGAAACCTTGACCATGTTGTAGTCGCCGGAGATGGTGTTTTTCAGGACGGAAGCGGCCGTAGAGAAATCCACTCTTTTCTGGTTGTCGGTCCAGGCTGACTGGGCATAGAGAAGGGCACCGCAGAATGCGTCTCCCACTCCGACACAGTCGATGACATTGTTGATGTCGTACACGCGGGTGTGGTACATGGTGCCGTCGGCATAGAGTATTCCGGCGAAGGTGTGGTGTTCGGAGTTCATCACGTTGCGCAGGGCGTGTAGATGTAGCGGCACTGGGGCACTTCCCGGGCGATCTCCCGGCAGAATGTTTCGTAGGCTGCGGTGTCATACCGGTCGGCTGCGCTTGTGGCCTTGAATCCCGGAGCCTTGAGTCCGAAGAGCATGGCATATTCGCCTTCGCTGCCGAACATGATGTCGCTGGAGGCAATCAGCGGGCGGAGTACTTCCTGGGCTGTCTTTCCGTACTTCCAGAGGTTCTTGCGGTAGTTGATGTCGTAGGAGACGGAGATTCCCATTTCCCTGGCGGTTTCAACGGCTTCCCGGCACACTTCGGCCAGTCCCGGAGTCAGGGCTGCGTCGATACCGGACCAGTGGAACAGGCCGGCATCGCTGAAGATCTCTTTCCAGTTGATCATGCCGGGTTCGAGTTCGGAAAAAGAGGAGCCTTCGCGGTCGTAGATGACGCGTGAGTTTCTCATGGCCGCAGCCTTTTCCATGTAGTAGGTACCGAGGCGTTTTCCTCCCGTGAGGATGTGATCCGTACCGATGTTATGTGAGCGGAGTTCGGCGATGCAGGCTTCTCCCAGCGGGTTTTCGGGCAGGCGGGTCACATAGTCCACCTGGCCGCCGAAGTTTGCCACCGAGATGGCTACATTGGCCTCACTTCCTCCGTAATTGACTGACAGTTCGCGACTTTGCTGGAGTCTCAGGTTTCCCGGAGTGGTCAGTCGCATCATAATTTCCCCAAATGTTACAATTTTTTTCTTCATAATCGTTCGTAAATTTCAGATGTCGGATAACGCTGCAAAGATAGTGTTTCTTTTGCAGAAACCTCTACGGACTGTTTTATTCTGTTGTTCATCATTGCTTTCAGAGTGGTATCTTTACGGATATACATATAATTGTTTCCTGTTTTGGAAACTTTGTTGTATATTTGTTTGCGTGTAAAAATAGATCGTATGACAAACAGGTTGGAAAATATAGGTTTGATGATTCGGAATGAACGTCTTCGCAAAGGACTTACTCAGGAAGAGCTCGGTGAACGGGTAGGAGTCGGTAAAGCTCAGATTTCTAAGATAGAGAGAGGAAAAGGGCTTACGATAAAGACAGTTACAAAGGTGCTTGATGCCCTTGGCATGTCGGCATCTGTCGTTTTAAAAGGTGAGCAGGAAATTGACAAAAATGTAATTGCATATATTGTTGCTGCCATTAGTGAGTTTGCTGAAATCCATCATCTTTCCGATTTTTATTTCCACAAAGGCTCTTGTTCCCAGTTGTAAGGGAAGCCTAACAAGTGCGGATTTACTGATTGATGTCTTGCCAAAAGCTGCTTGAAGTCAGTTACAAAAGTGTTGTCAGTAAAAATGGAGTTAAGCCAATACACTACATAGCAGAGTTGAGGATAAAGAGTTTGTTCGCGAAATGAAAAATCCGTTATCCAAGTGTTCGGCATACGCTCCGGCATCATTGGCTTGACAGGAAAGACACGGTTTGACAGTCTTGAGTGATGGGCACAACAGTTACGAAGTACAGCAAGACATTCCAGCCAACTTCTCAGGAATTTGTGGTGTTTCAAACCGAATTCTCTTGCCACAGCATGTTTTGCTGCTGAATCCGAAAAATTTGCGTAGAGCTTGGATAGTGTACCCATTGAGATAACTTCCAATGTTTTCCAAACAGGCGGCAGGTCTGGTTCGCTATATTTTCGAAAATGCTCGGTGATGAAATCATCGTGTGAACGAGATACTTCTTTACGGATTACAGACAGATTTGCTGCAAAACGGGTTTTATTGATGGCGTAGTTTTCGTCCATAAACCAAAAAGCACCAAATTCAAGAGCTAAATGCTTGATTATTTTAGTGCGGACAGAAACCTCAATCGTTTGGATGGCAGTAAACAGTAAAACCCTAAGTTGTTTGTCAAAAGAGTAAAGGTCTGTAACATCAGAGAAACTACAGTTTTCCCTAAATTGATGGGTAGAATGGTCAGTCTCAAAGTGTCGCCAATAACCCGCAAGACGAAAATAGCTGATGGTGTCAAGAATTTCAATTGCTTGCTTAACGTCATCAATCAGCAAACCTCTTTCTTTTAGAATTTCAATTTGCTGTTCTGTAGTTATGGCTTGATGTGTATATCTGACTCCCATAAATAAAAATGTCCCGCTGGGTACGCTAATCTTACGGGAAGCGGGCGGGATTTGTTGATGCAAAGGTAATAGATATTTTTGATAAAACCTAGAATTAGCATAAAAAAGAGTACTTTTTCTGCTGCATGGCATTGATCTGTAATAATGACAGTTAAACAAAAAAATATTTTCCCTTTAAGTCTACACAACCCTGCAAATGTCTACATGGCGGGGGAAGGGGTGTCGTATCTTTGTTTTGTCAAATTAAAACAAGTACTAACCTTTTAAACAAATTGTGTATGGAGAAAGCAGTGACTTATTCAGTAGTGGGAAGAAAGAATCCGGGCGACAAAGGGGCTCCGATGAAGTATTATGCACAGGCGCAGGCGCGCGGGGTGATGGGGATCCGTGAGATCGCGGAGCGCATCCAGCGGGAATGTACGGTGACGAGGGCGGACACCATGGCGGTGCTGACGGCCCTGGAAGACGTGGTGAGCGAGGGGCTGCAGAGCGGTGAAATCGTACGTCTGGGTGAACTGGGATCGCTCCAGCTGGGACTGAGCGGCAAGGGAGCGGAAGTGGAAGAGGAATACCATGTCGGGCTGATCGAGAGGGCACGCATCAACTTCCGTCCGGGACTGACCCTGCAGGATGCGCTGGCGAACCTGTCGTATGAGCGTGTGCCGGTTAAGAAGACGGCTGAAGCCGGGGAAGAAGAGGAAGGAGGCGGAATGGGTGTCTGACCGTAAAATAATGGAAGTATGAAAGCTGTAAAAGTAATTGTCCGGATTCTGAGATGCCTGCTTTGCATCCTGACCGGGAAATGGAAAGAAAGGAGTGGAGAATGAGAAAGATTGACCTGATTGTCATTCACTGTACGGCCACGAGAGAGGACAAGTCCCTCTCTCCGGCTGAACTGGACCGGATGCACCGGCAGCGGGGATTCAACGGGTGCGGGTATCATTATTACGTGCGGCGTGACGGAGAGATCTGTTCCATGCGTCCGGTGGGCAGGCGGGCGCACATGCGAAAGGGCATAACGCGAACAGCATCGGCATTGCGTATGAAGGGGGACTGGATGCGGGAGGAAATCCGGCAGACACCCGGACCGAGGAACAGAAACGGTCGATCCGCGTACTGGTGAGGGTGCTCTGTGAGGACTACAGAATCCGGAAGGTGGTGGGCCACAGGGATCTGAGCCCGGACAGGGACGGCGACGGAGTGGTGGAACCGGAAGAGTGGATCAAGCTCTGTCCCTGCTATGACGTGGAGAGTGACCTGGCGGAACAGAAATGCCGGGGACGGTGCAGGCTGTTCGGATAATCCCCCGGAATTTTTCCTGAAAAATATCCCGGAGCACTTGGTGTTCCGGGATATTTTTTGTATCTTTATAGGTAGTAAGAAACCTGGAAAACTGAAGAAAAATGAACCTCAATGAACGATCCTGTGTGGCAGAAGAGACCGGGGAATTCCGGCTGCGGATCTACCACAAGAGTGAACTGGCCCGGATGTATTTCCCGCAAAGCCGGCAGAAAACGGCTTCACAGAACCTGAGCCGCTGGATACAGGGGTGTCCGGAACTGTGGGAGGGCCTCCGCCGCATGGGTTATGAGAAGACACGGAAATATTACCTGAAACCGGAGGTGGAACTGATCGTAAAATGTCTGGGCGAGCCTTAGCGGGGAAAGAAGTGCGAAAAATAGGCGGAAGGTTTGGGCATGTAAAAAACATGTATTACCTTTGTGCGAAGAAAAAAACAAGATTGAAGATATGTTCAGAAATCATACATGCGGCGAACTGAGAATCGCTGATGCAGGAAAGAGCGTGACGCTGGCCGGATGGGTACAGCGTGTACGCAAGATGGGAGGTATGACTTTTGTTGACCTCCGCGACCGTTACGGTATCACCCAGCTGGTGTTTAACACGGACGTGAACGCAGAACTTTGCGAACGGGCCAGCCACCTGGGCCGTGAGTATGTCATTCAGGTAAAGGGTACGGTGAACGAACGTTCCAGCAAGAATCCCAACCTGCCTACGGGTGAGGTGGAAATCACGGTGGAAGAGCTGACCGTGCTGAATTCGGCACAGACTCCTCCGTTTACCATCGAGGACAATACCGACGGCGGGGATGACCTGCGTATGAAATACCGTTATCTGGACCTGCGCCGTACGGCTGTGCGCAAGAACCTGGAACTGCGTCACCGCATGACCATGGAAGTACGCCGTTATCTGGACGGACTGGGATTCCTGGAAGTGGAAACTCCGATGCTGATCGGTTCTACTCCGGAAGGTGCCCGTGACTTCGTGGTTCCTTCACGTATGAATCCGGGACAGTTCTATGCGCTTCCGCAGTCTCCGCAGACGCTGAAGCAGCTGCTGATGGTATCAGGATTCGACCGCTACTTCCAGATCGTGAAGTGTTTCCGCGATGAAGACCTGCGTGCTGACCGTCAGCCGGAGTTCACGCAGATTGACTGCGAAATGAGCTTCGTGGAACAGGAAGACATTATCGAGACTTTTGAAGGTATGGCCAAGCACCTGTTTAAGGAACTGCGCGGCGTGGAACTGACTGAACCGTTCCTGCGCATGCCCTGGGCAGATGCCATGAAATATTACGGCAGCGACAAACCGGACCTGCGTTTCGGCATGAAGTTCGTGGAACTGATGGACATCCTGAAGGGATACGGATTCTCTGTATTCGACAATGCAGCCTATATCGGCGGTATCTGTGCCGAAGGTGCTGCCCACTACACCCGCAAGCAGCTGGACCAGCTGACCGAATTTGTGAAACGTCCGCAGATCGGTGCCAAGGGACTGGTTTACGCCCGTGTGGAAGCTGACGGCAACGTGAAGTCAAGCGTGGACAAGTTCTATTCACAGGAAGTATTGCAGCAGATGAAGGAGGCTTTCGGTGCCAAACCGGGTGACCTGATCCTGATTCTGAGCGGTGACGATGCGATGAAGACCCGCAAGCAGCTGTGTGAACTGCGTCTGGAAATGGGTAACCAGCTGGGACTGCGCGACAAGAACAAGTTTGCCTGTCTGTGGGTGGTTGACTTCCCGATGTTCGAATGGAGCGAAGAGGAAGGCCGTCTGATGGCTATGCACCATCCGTTTACTCATCCGAAAGATGAGGATATTCCTTTACTGGATACTGATCCGGCAGCTGTACGTGCAGATGCTTACGATATGGTGGTCAATGGTGTGGAAGTAGGTGGAGGATCTATCCGTATCCATGACTCACAGCTTCAGGCCAAGATGTTTGAGATTCTGGGCTTTACACCCGAGAAGGCTCAGGAGCAGTTCGGCTTCCTGATGAACGCCTTCAAGTTCGGTGCTCCTCCTCACGGAGGTCTGGCATACGGACTCGACCGCTGGGTATCTCTGTTCGCAGGACTGGATTCCATCCGCGACTGTATCGCATTCCCGAAGAACAATTCAGGACGCGACGTGATGCTGGATGCTCCGGGATTCCTCGACCAGAAGCAGCTTGATGAACTGAATTTGAAGATTGTAGATAACAAGTGATTCTTTATTGGAGAATTTTAAACTTTTCAGAAGAAGGACATGAGATGTGATATTTCGTGTCCTTCATTTTGTGAAAAACCTGTTTGTGACAATCCCTGTTTGTGACAATTCCTATTGTGAAAACCCCGAAAACTTGGTGAATGAAAGAACGTGTACGAATTCTGCGCTTTACAATAATCGGAACGCTTAATGCGCTCATTGCGGCCTTTGTGGTCTGGCTGATGATGCACATCAGGAAGGAGGATTACATGCTGGCCAATGTGACGGCGTATGTGGTGTCGCAGATTCATAACTTTATCTGGTGCAAGTACTGGATTTTCCCGCTGGACAAGGAAAACAAGAAGAATACGGTATGGCATCAGATGCTGTTCTTTGCGGGGGCTTTCGCGCTGGCTTACAGTGCGCAGTTTGTGTTCCTGCTGGTGCTGGTGGAACTTCTGCACTGCAATGAGTATCTGGCTCAGTTCCTGGGGCTCTTTATTTACGGGGCCGTGAATTTCTCCTGCAACAAATTTCTGACTTTCCGCTGAGAGCATGCGGACTTTCTGCGAGGCTTTCACGGAATAGCCGCTTGTTATTTGTGGATTCTTGCTGAAGAAGATTTTTCCGGACAGATGGGGCACCCTGTCTCCGGAACCTTATATGAAAATCCTCCTGTTTTCCGGCCTGGACTTGTCTGAGGCTGAAGGCAGGAGGATTTTCATATAAAGTTGTTTCAGATGATTCAGATGGCAGTGAGTGCCTGCTCGTCGATGTAGTTCATCCGGTGGGTCAGGATGACGTCGCGTGCCAGATCGTTGCTGTCGGTACGGAACACCAGAATACCTTTTCCTCCGAGCAGGAAGGAATAGAGGTAGGAGATGCCGATTCCGGCTTCACTGAAACGGCGGACCGCATTGGCTGCCTGTCCCGGGGTATTGTCGAGGGTGATGGCAAAGACTTCGGACATGCTGACGGAAATGCCGGCCTGCTTCAGGGTGTCATACGCCCGCTGCGGTTCGGAACAGATGATGCGGTAGATTCCATATTCCACCGTATCGGAAATGGTGGAAGCGATGAGCTGGATGCCGGCTTCCTTGAAGAGTTCGAGCACCTGAAGCAAGGTTCCCGACTTGTTTTCCACGAAAACGGATAATTGATGAATGGTCATAAGTTTGTTTCTTGTTTTGAAAGTTCATTAAATCAATGTCTTGCGCAGGTCTTTTACGCGGACTGCCTTGCCTTCCTGCTTGGGCAGGCTGCCTTTGGGCACGAGTTTCACACGCGGAGTGATGAGGATTTCGTCCTTCAGCTGGCGGGTGATTTCCTTGGTCAGGCGCTGGAGGAAGCCGTAGTCGTCGGTAAACTCGTTGAGTTCCACCTCGACGGTCATTTCGTCGTTGGCTTCGAGGTTGGTCAGCGTGATGAGGTAATCGGTGCCCAGTTCGCGGAACTGCATGAGGATGTTTTCGATCTGGATCGGGAAGATGTTGACTCCCTTGAGGATCATCATATCGTCGCTTCGTCCCTTCATGCGGTCCAGACGTTTGTGGTGACGGCCGCAGGGGCATTCTCCGGGAAGGATGCGGGTCAGGTCGCGGGTGCGGTAGCGCAGCAGAGGCATGGCTTCGCGGTTGATGGTTGTCAGCACGAGTTCGCCCACTTCACCGTCGGGTACCGGCTCGAGGGTCTGGGGATCGACGATCTCCACGATGTAATAGTCTTCCCAGATGTGGAGTCCGTTCTGTTCGGGGCACTCAAAAGCCACACCGGGACCGCACATTTCGGACATTCCGAAGGAGTTGTAGGCCTTGACGCCCAGCATCTGCTCGATGCGGCGGCGCTGTTCGTCGGAATGGGGTTCGGCTCCGATGATCAGGGTACGCAGGCGGGTGTCCCGGCGGGGATCGATGCCCATTTCTTCCATCACTTCATACAGGCGTCCGGCATAGCTCGGAATGGCATGCAGGGCCGTTGTGCCGAAATCGGTGATGAACTTGATCTGCCGTTTGGTGTTTCCGGCAGCAGCAGGAACGGTGAGCATGCCCAGGCGTTCGGCACCGTACTGAAAGCCCAGACCGCCGGTGAACATGCCGTAGCCGGAAGAGTTCTGGAAGATGTCTCCCTTGCGCAGTCCGACCATATAGAGGCAGCGGGCTACGGCGTTGGCCCATTCGTCAAGGTCGTGCTGTGTGTGCAGGATGACGGTGGGAGTGCCGGTGGTACCGCTGGAAGAATGGAGGCGTACGACCTCTTCCAAAGGAACGGCAGAGAGTCCGAAGGGATAGTTGTCGCGCAGATCCTGCTTGGTGGTAAACGGGAGTTTCCGTACGTCGTCGAGGGTTCGGATATCTTCAGGCCGGAGTCCGCAGGCAGCGAACCGTTGTTTATAGAAGGGAATGCGCATACAGCGGGCAAGGGTCTGCTGCAGTCTTTCCATCTGCAGCTTCTCCAGTCGGGAGCGGGAGAGCGTCTCCAACTCGGGGTGTAAGTACAAATTGTCGTTTTTCATAAGTTTTCATTAGTATTTGCCCGCAAATATAGCAAGAAGTCGGAAATATCCGCAATTTTTCTTTCATAATTTCCGAATGTTGTACAATCTTTTCCTATTTGGCAGCGTTCTGTAAATTAAGACAGGGGAGAAGGCAAAGGGAGGGGAAATATTGCTAACGAATATGTCGAAATGTTACAGAAATGTAATATAAATTGTTTATTTGAAAGTGTTTTCTTGATGTTCGTCAATAAATGACGCATTTCTGTGTTTTTATCTGTTAATTACTTTTCTGTTTGATTTCCGGTGCTTACCTTTGCGAAGGTAAAAGAAAGTTTTTAAGGTAACAAGATTCTTATTTTAAGGTTTTTAATTCAGGTATTAATTAAATTTTTAAGGTAAAAGATGAAAAGAACAGGATTAACATTGGTAGCCGCATTGGCTTTTTCCGCATCTGTATTTGCGGGAGGAACTCAGGGAAATGAAACGAAGTCAGCTGCACGTTGGGACGCCAGCATCAATAAGGTGAAGCTGAGCCGTTATTTGCAGTTGACTTCTGACCAACACACAGAAGTAGAGAACATCTGCGACTATTTCCAGGGCGAGATGAGCCGTGCCTTGCGTGCGAAGAAGAACAGCGATGAGAAAGTGCGCAACGCTGTTTACGGAAACCTGAAACTGATGAAGCAAACGCTGAACGAGAAGCAATATGCTGACTATGTGCGTCTGATGGCTGTTACTCTGCGGAATAAAGGCATTGATGTTGCACAGAAGTGATTTAGATTAGTTCTGCCGGACAATCCTGTCCGGCGGTGTTGTTTTTTGGCCCGTGCAAATGCATGGGCATTTTTGTTTTCATTTCTCCCGTGGCAATGAGAGATCCGCAAAATTATTCTATATTTGCAGGAAACATAAATGACTGTCATATGAAAACACTGAAAACTGGAAGAAAATGGGTTGCCTGCCTGCTGATGCTGGGCGGCGTCGGGGGAATGAATGCACAGAACGAATGGATAGAACCGCCTGTAATGGGGTGGAGTTCCTGGAATACATATCGGGTGAACATTGATGAAGCACTGATCCGGAAGCAGGCTGATGCCATGGTGGAACTGGGACTGAAGGAGTCCGGATACCGCTACGTGAACATTGACGACGGATTTTTCGGCTACCGGGACGAGAAAGGACGGCTGCATACGCATCCGCAACGTTTCCCGAACGGGCTGAAGGGCGTGGCTGCCTATATTCACTCACTCGGACTCCAGGCCGGAATCTATTCGGAGGCCGGGGCCAATACCTGCGGATCGATCTGGGATGCCGACAAGCATGGCATCGGGGTAGGGCTGTACGGCTTTGAACGCCAGGATGCAGACCTGTTTTTCAATGAATGGGGATTCGACTTTATCAAGATAGACTATTGCGGGGCCGGCCAGCAGCTGGAACTGGACGAACAGGAGCGCTATACGGAGATCGTACGGGCGATCCGGGAAGTCTGTCCCCGGAATATCTCCCTGAATATCTGCCGCTGGGCTTATCCGGGGACCTGGGTACGGAATCTGGCCCGTTCCTGGAGAATCAGTCCTGACATCGCTCCGAACTGGGCAGCCGTGAAACGCTGCATTGATATGAACCTGTATCTCTCGGCTTATGCGGGAGGCGGGCATTACAACGATATGGACATGCTGGAGATCGGACGCGGCCTGAAACCGGAAGAGGAAGAGACGCATTTCGGCATGTGGTGTATCATGAGTTCGCCGCTGCTGATCGGATGTGACCTGACCCGGATTCCGGAGGAGTCGCTGAAACTGCTCCGCAACGAGGAACTGATTGCCCTGAACCAGGATCCGCTGGGGCTGCAGGCATACATCGTGCAGCATGAAGGAGGCGGCTATGTGCTGGTGAAAGATATCGAACAGAAACGGGGCAAGGTGCGTGCCGTGGCCTTGTATAATCCCTCGGATTCGGTCTGCTCCTTCCGGGTGCCTCTGGAGATTCTGGAGCTGGCCGGCAAGACACGTGTGCGTGATCTGGTGAAGCGGAAAGACGAAGGACGGGTGACGGGCAGTTTCCAGTATGACGTGCCGGCTCACGGAGTCAAAATCCTTCGCGTGGAAGGCGAGGAACGGCTGGAACCGGTGCGCTACGAAGCAGAACAGGCTTATCTGCATCAGTTTGACAACCTGGCCAAGCGTCCGCGGGGAGTGGCTTATCTGCCTTATGAGGGAGCTTCCGGAGGCATGCTTGTCACCAATCTGGGCGGTCACCGGGACAATTATGCCCGTTGGAACGAGGTGTTCAGCGAAGAGGGCGGCCGTTACAGGATGACCGTCTGTTATGTGCCGGCAGCCAAGCGGGAACGCGAAATCAATGACCGGAGACTGGAAGTGACGGTCAACGGAACCCGGGTAAGCCTGACGGAGCTGGAAACGGACCGTTCGAAAGGAGTCTGCCGTGCGGAACTGACCGTTGACCTGCAAAAAGGATACAACACGGTGAGTATCGGAAGCCGTCTGACCTGGACACCGGATCTGGACTGCTTCATGCTGGAAAAACTCTGACCGGTCCGTTTGCTATTCGCTTGTCTGCTATCCGTTCTTCTGTTTGAGAATCTCTTCGAGCCGGATCAGTTCGTCGCGGTACTGGGCAGCTTCGATGAAGTCCAGTTTCCTGGCTGCTTCCTGCATCAGCTTGCGGGTGCGGTCGACACTGCGTTTGAGCTGATCCTTCGACATGTATTCCACAATCGGGTCGGCAGCCATCGTGAGGCCGTCCGGCATATCGGCATATTCCTTTGCCTTCTTTCCCTGTCCTGCCTTTGCCTCCTGGTTTTCCAGCAGGATGTTGGTGTGACTGCGCCTGATCTGGCGGGGAGTGATTCCGTTGGCTTCGTTGTAGGCCAGCTGCTTCTCCCGCCGGCGGTTGGTCTCGTCGATGGTCTGGCGCATGCTGTCCGTGATCTTGTCCGCATACATGATCACCTTTCCGTTGACATTCCGGGCAGCACGTCCGGCAGTCTGTGTCAGGGAACGGTGAGAGCGCAGGAATCCTTCCTTGTCTGCATCCAGGATGGCTACGAGGGACACTTCCGGCAAATCGAGTCCCTCACGCAGCAGGTTGACACCGATCAGGACGTCGAAAATACCCTGACGCAGTTCTTCCATGATCTTCACCCGCTCCAGGGTTTCCACATCGCTGTGGATATAGGTACAGCGGATGCCGTGGCGTGACAGATAGTCCGTCAGTTCCTCTGCCATACGCTTGGTCAGTGTGGTGACGAGCACCCTTTCCTGAGCCTCGATGCGCTGCTGGATTTCTTCCATCAGGTCGTCGATCTGGTTCAGGCTGGGGCGTACTTCGATGACCGGATCCAGCAGTCCGGTGGGGCGGATCACCTGTTCCACGACTACCCCTTCACTTTCCTGCAATTCATATTCGGCAGGAGTGGCACTGACATAGATGACCTGACGCGCCATTTCCCGGAACTCGTCGAAGGTCAGCGGCCGGTTGTCCATGGCAGCGGGGAGGCGGAAACCATATTCCACCAGGTTGGTCTTGCGGGCCCGGTCGCCTCCGTACATGGCCCGGATCTGCGGTACGCTGACATGACTCTCGTCGATGACAATCAGGAAATCCTTCGGGAAGAAATCCAGCAGACAGTAGGGCCTTGTACCCGCTTCGCGTCCGTCGAAGTAGCGGGAATAGTTCTCGATGCCCGAGCAGTGTCCCAGTTCGCGGAGCATTTCCATATCGTAAGTGACCCGTTCCTTCAGGCGCTTTGCCTCGTAGAACTTGCCGGTCTCCTCAAAATGCTGTACCTGCAGGGTCAGATCGTCCTCAATCTGATGGATCGCTCTCAGGGTGCTTTCCCTGGTCGTCATGAAAAGATTGGCCGGATAAATCTTGTATTCATCGAAGGTGGAGATACGGGCTCCCGTGTCCGGATCGACTTCCTCAATGCCGTCAATTTCGTCATCCCAGAACATGATGCGCAGGATGTGATCCGTATAAGCCAGGAAGATATCCACCGTATCTCCCTTGACCCGGAAATTCCCGCGGTTCAGTTCGGCATCGTTGCGGGTGTAGAGACTGTCCACCAGCTGGCGGAGCAGGACGTTGCGGTCCATGCGCTTGCCCCGTCTGACTTCGATCACATTATTATAAAAGTCGGCCGGATTTCCCATACCGTAGATGCACGATACGGACGAAACCACGATGACATCCTTCCGGCCTGAAAGCAGGGCAGAGGTGGCCGCCAGCCGGAGCTTGTCGATTTCTTCGTTGATGGCCAGGTCCTTTTCAATGTATGTATCCGTGGAAGGCAGGTATGCCTCCGGCTGGTAATAGTCGTAGTAGGAAACGTAATATTCCACCGCATTGTTGGGGAAGAACGCCTTGAACTCCCCGTAGAGCTGGGCGGCCAGCGTCTTGTTGTGGCTCAGGATCAGCGTCGGTTTGTTGACGTTGCGGATCACGTTGGCGATGGTAAAAGTCTTTCCGGAGCCTGTCACTCCCAGCAGTGTCTGGGCGGGCAGGCCGTTCAGTACTCCGTCAGTCAGTTGTGCGATAGCCTCCGGCTGGTCGCCGGTGGGCTGATAGTCGGATTTCAGTTCAAAGTTCATAATCAGTGAAATTGTGATCAAAAGTGAGTGTAAAGGTACGTATTTCTGTCGGAAAAGCCACGGAAGCGGACCTTTTTTGCCCCGGAGAAAGCGAAAATAATATTAAAATATCCGCGGGTATTGATTTATTCACTGGAAAAGAGTAATTTTGCACAACTATATTGATTGACATGAAAAAGTACATAGCAATGGCCCTCCTTTCCGCGGGAGTCTTAACTTCGTGCGGAGAGTACAACAAGGTGCTGAAAAGCACGGATTATGAATACAAATACGAAGCAGCAAAAGAGTATTTTGCCAAGGGGCAGAACACCAAGGCCGCTACACTTCTGGAAGAACTGGTCAATATCCTGAAAGGTATGATGAACGGGGAAGAAGCCCTGTATATGCAGGCTATGACCTATTTCAATCAGGGTGACTACGTGACGGCTTCGCATTATTTCAATACCTATTATACAACCTATCCGCGCGGAACCTATACGGAACTGGCCCGCTTCAACTGCGGACGCGCGCTGTATCTGGATACTCCCGAACCGCGTCTGGACCAGAGCAGTACTTACAAGGCTATTGAGGAACTGCAGATGTTCATCGAATATTTCCCGATGAGTTCACGGAAGGATCAGGCTCAGAGCATGATCTTCGAACTGCAGGACAAGCTCGTGGAGAAGGAGTATATGTCGGCCAAGCTGTATTATGATCTGGGCTCTTATACGGGTAACGCCGTGTACAGCAGTACCGGTAACAACTATCTGGCAGCCGTGATCACTGCCCAGAACATCCTGAAGGAATATCCTTATACCAAGATGCGTGAAGATCTTTCGATCCTGATCCTGCGTGCAAAGTATGGCATGGCCAGGGAAAGTGTGCTGGAAAAGAAGGAAGACCGTATGCGCGACACCATCGACGAATATTATGCCTTCATCAATGAATTCCCCGAAAGCAAGTACCGCAAGGAGGTGGAATCCATTTTCAAGGAAGCGAACAAGTATGTGAACCCGGATGAGGACACAACAACAACTGAAGAATAATTAATCACATTAAATGTATAATTAACAATAAGTTATGGATTACAAAAAAACAAATGCCCCTACTAACACCGTTACCCGTGACATGATGGAACTGTGCGAAGATACAGGCAATGTATACGAAACCGTAGCAATTATCGGCAAACGTGCCAACCAGATTGCTGTGGAAATGAAGAACGATCTTTCCAAGAAGCTGCAGGAATTTGCTTCATACAGCGACAACCTGGAAGAAGTCTTTGAAAACAGAGAACAGATTGAGATTTCCCGTTACTACGAAAAACTTCCGAAGCCGACTCTGATCGCTACTCAGGAATACATCGAAGGAAAGGTGTATTACAGAAATCCGGCCAAGGAAAAGGAAAGACTGCAATAAGCCGGAACTATGATACAGCGCATTCAGACCGTTTATCTGCTGGTTGTAGCCATTCTGGCAGTAGTAATGATCTCACTGCCGGTAGGAAGTTTCGTTACGCCGGATTATCACATGAGTGAACTGACCAATCTGGCGCTCGTGTCTGAAGAAGGAGTTTCAGACTATGCTCCGTGGGCCTTGTTTGCCTTGCAGACCGTTTCTGCCATCCTTGCTCTGGTGACGATCTTCCTCTACAAGAAGCGCATGCTTCAAATCCGTCTGACTCTGTTCAACATGCTGGTGCTGGTGGGCTATTATGTCACACTGGTCATTTTCGTGCTGAACCTGAAAGGAGATGCCTCTTTCGTTCCGTCATGGACTGTATGTCTGCCACTGATTTCGATCATTCTTTCGTGGCTGGCTATCCGTGCCATCGGCAAGGACGAAATGCTGGTAAAAGCATACGAGAGACTGAGATAAGCCGGAAGGGCTGGTCTGAGTCTTGCATATATTGAAAAAACACTTCGGCGTGCAACCCTGAATATCGAAGCATTTCAGGTTGCACGCCGAAGTGTTTTGTTTCTCCCCGTTCTAGATTTTCTTGTTCTTCCAGCTTCCTTTCCGCAGGTAAAGATAGCTGACGATACCGATGCAGGAAGCATACAGATGCTCAGCAGTCCAGCAGAAGGCAACGTCTGCTTTCAGTCCCTGAATGACGATGGTAATATAGACCAGATAAATCACCAGCGCACCCAGTTCAAGGATAAAGGCAGCCTGTGTATTTCCGGTGCCTGAAACGGACTGAAAATAGATGTTTCCCGGAATCATGACCAGGTATGAGGAACACAGTACCCAGAGGGTTGGAACACTGGCTTCCACCAGCTCCGGAATGTCTGTATAGATGCGGAGTACCGGATGGGGAAACAGGGCAATCAGCGCAATGACCGGCAATACGATGCAGGAGCACAGACGGATATGACGGCCGATAAGCGAGCGGACCTGAGCGGTATCACCCCGTCCGATGGCATTGCTGACCAGGGCACTGCATGTCGATGCAAAAGCCATGATGGTCATGAACGGCAGACTGGAAACGCTGCGGATGATGTTTGATATGGCCAGAGGGCGTTCACCGAGATGTTCCACGAAGATGAAGAACAGGAACCAGGTAGACAGGGAAATGAAATTCTGTACCATGGTCCACAGGGAAACGTTCATGATCTGTGTAAGCGAACGGGTACGGAAAGCCGGAATCCGGTTGAGCCCGTATTTTCGGTAATCTATCCGGCGCCAGGTATAGATCACGAAGAAGATTACAGATACCAGTTCGGCAAGGGAGGAACCGATGGCTGCTCCGGCAATACCCAGAGCGGGAAAACCGAATTTTCCGAAGATCAGGGTATAGTTGAATATCACATTGGCCAGTACCATTACGATGGAGTTCAGCGTCAGGGTACGGGTCTGGGTAGTTCCTACGAAGAATGCACGGAACATGGCGCCGATGAAAGAGAAGAAAAAGCCGTACACCCGCCAGTGGATATAGCTGGAGGCTGCTCCGGCAATCTTGTCGGAAGTGACGAGCAGTCCGAGTATCTCCTCAGAATAGACCTGGGAGACGGTAAAGATCACTGCACTCATCAGCAGGAGGAAATAAATTCCCTGATAGAAGATGCCTCCGATTGCTTTGTAGTTGCCTTCTCCGTTACGGCGGGCCATCAGAATCTGCGAACCGACCGTGAAGCCGAAACCGATCATGAAAATGGCCAGATAGTATACTCCGGCAATGGCTGAAGCACCCAGTTCCACTTCACCGACCCTTCCCAGAAAGGCGGTATCGGTGATTCCGATCATCTGTTCCATAATCAGACTGATCAGAATGGGGTAGGCCATCAGCCAGATACTGCGGTAAGAATAATCAACGGCTTTCTGTTCCATGGGCACCGGCAGTGAATATCGGGTTAGTTTTGGCACTGATCTCTTCGATATCCAGACGAACGATTTCTGTGCGCAGGAAATTCTTTTCGGCATATCCCATGCCTGCTATCTTATGGCCGGGACAATACCTGGCAATCAGCAGGGAAAGAGCTGACATGCGTTCTGCTTCATGCAGGGTGCGATAGGCTGAACAGCGCAGAACGACACTTTCGTATGCGGTTGTAAACTGATCAGGGCGCACTTCCGTATGTCCTACTACGCAGAAGGAGACCTTGTTGCAGGCGTCCATGCAGCGCAGTTTCCGTCCCACGGGGGCACAGTGTATATAAATGGAATTTCCGTGATCCCAAACATAATTGACTGGGATTCCGTAAGCTCCTTCTCCATTTTCATCCTGCATGGAGAGGATGCCGTATGTACCTTCCTTCAAAAGCTGGAAAGCTTTCTTTTCGTCCAATAGCCGGTCCTGCCGACGTAACTGTGAATTGTTGAATTGCATGACTGTCGGATTTTTTTTGGTTAGCGGACCAAAGGTATAAAAATTTTTGAAGACACGGAGACAGCCGGCTGACAATTCTACAGCCGGCAGAACAGAGATACAAAAAACGGAACGCTCATGTCGATCAGGATGCCGTGGAAAATGGCGACAGGCATCATGTCTTTGCCTGAATAGCGCGTGATCAACGGAAGAACCACGTCCATGGAGTTTACTCCCGCTGCTGAAATAGGTGCCAGTTTCCCGAAATATTTGCAAAGTAAGGGAGTGCCCAGAAGTGCCATCATTTCGCGGAAGATGTTTGCCAGCAGGGCAATGGTACCCAGTTCCGTTGCCAGTTGCAGTCCGATGGAGGGTTCCTTGAACTGTGTAATCAGGATGGACGAGAGTGAATAGTAGGCAAATCCGCTTCCTACCGCCATGCAGTCGAAGATGCTCCAGCGTGAGAGCAGCAGGCTGGCCAGTGCGGAGAAGAGAAGTGTGCCACATACGGTTCCCAGCGGAATCAGCAGGTACTTCGGACGCAGGCTTCCCACGATGAACTTCAGGTCCTTGCTGGAACCGATGCTCAGTCCCACCTGCAGCATCAGCGCATAAAGCATGTATAAGGTGAGGTTACTGCCTTCCGGATTGAACGGAAGCCATCCCATTACTCCCAACAGACATCCTGCCGCAAAGAAGAGCAGGACAATGATACTGCCTTTCATTGTTCACCTCCTTTCCTGAAAAAGAATCTCAGTACCATCCAGGAAGCCAGGATGCTGCCGCATGTAGCCGAAAGAGCCAGTATGGCGGCCTGTCCTCCGAAGGTGGCCAGATTGTTGACGATTAGCTGATTGGAGCCTACTGAGGTTCCCAGAAGGAACAGCAGGAGGATGATGGTCAGTGAAATGCTTTTTTCTGTCTTTTGCAGCCAGGCAATATTTCTGAACAGGTATCCTAATGTGATACCCGTCAACATAAATCCGATAATGGTAAACATATAAAACGTAATTATGAGGTTGGATAAACTGATTTCTGATCTCGTATCAGGCCGCCGGACGCGGCAAAACCTCATTGGAACCCGCTGAACCAATGGATATGCACGATCCGGTGGCTGCCACAGGCAATTCTGTGCGGCAGACAGGAAGTCGGGATATGTATCATTCTTTCTTTCATTGGTTCTTGTAATTTGACGGTGCAAAGGTAAGTATGATTTGAATATTTTCCAAATCTTTATGCAAAATAATTATTCAGACGGTATTGCAGAAGGGGTTACACAGGTCTGCCTGCAAGGATTTCCGGAGGGCTGTCTGCCCATCTTACGGCTGCTTGAAACAGGCTGAATCCGGAGAGACCGGAACGAGAAAGCGGGAAGGGAAGCTGTTCACTTGCGAAACATTTACTATCTTTGCATACGGATCATGGAAACGACAATTTATATAAAGAATATGGTATGCCGCCGGTGTATAATGACCGTTACGGACATTTTCCGGAAAGAAAGCATTTTGCCGCTGAAAGTGGAACTGGGTATGATCACCCTTGCCGCTCCCTTGTCTCCTGAACAGTTCCAGCGCATTCGGGAACAGCTGGAGGCGGTCGGTTTTGAGGTGATCGACGACCGGCGGATGCGGATGGTGGAACAGATCCGTCTGGGAGTGATCGGGTATGTGCGCGATCCGGATTTGCAGGACCGGCAGAACCTGTCCGAATATTTGCAGGACAAGTGTCACCGCGAATATAGTTTTCTCAGCAAGCTGTTCACCGAGCTTCAGGGGATCAGTATTGAAAAATATTCCATTCAGCAGCGGATCGAACGGGTGAAAGAACTGCTCTTCTATGATGAACTGAGTGTCAGTGAGATTGCTGACCGGATGCATTATTCGAGCGTAGCCCATCTGAGTGCCCAGTTCAAGTCGCTGACGGGATTGTCGCCTACCCAGTTCAGGCGGATGAAGGAACACCGGCTGAAGCCGCTGGATGAAATCTGAAATTTCTATTGACAAACTCCAATTATGATAAAAGCATTATTTTTTGACATTGACGGGACACTGGTCAGCTTCCAGACCCATCAGATACCGGTTTCGGCCGTACGTGCCATTGAGCAGGCCAAGGAACGGGGAATCCAGGTATACATTTCTACAGGCAGGCCGTTTGCGCTCATCAACAATCTGGGGGATATCCGGCATCTGATCGACGGATACATCACCGTCAACGGAGCCTATTGCTTTATGGACGGACAGGTCATTTCCTGTAGCCCGATTCCCCGCAAGGATGTGCAGACCCTGATTCGTCTGGCTGACGAAATGAATTTCTCCTGCATGGTGGTGGGCGAGAAGGATCTGGCAATGTACAATGCCAATGAGAAGTCCGACTTTATCTTCCGGCAGATGCTGAATGTCCGGGATCTGAAAGAAGTGGATTCTCTGGATTTCCTTCAGGGACAGGAAGTGCTCCAGCTGACACCGGTCATCACTGAGGAAGAAGAGAAAATCGTTCTGCCCCAGTTGTCCCAATGCTGTTCGGGACGCTGGTATCCGGACTTTGCCGACATTACGGCCCGGGATACCGACAAGGGGAAGGGGCTTCGGGCTGTCATGGCCTGGAAGGGACTGAAGCGTGAAGAAACCATGGCTTTCGGAGACGGAGGCAACGATATCCCCATCATCCGGGAAGCCGGAATCGGAGTGGCCATGGGCAATGCCAACGGGTCTCTGAAGGCTGTGGCCGATTATGTGACCTCGTCCGTTGAAGAAGACGGTATCAGCCAGGCACTGAAGCACTGGCTGCTGGATGCTGCTTCCATCTGAAATCCGTCACCGCAGGGAGGATTCTCCGTTTTTCTTCGGATATTCCGGAGATTTTTGTTAACTTTGTGCTTTCAATTTTCAAACTACGTATGAAATCGGATATAGAAATCGCACGCAGCATCGAGCTGGTAAAAATCAAACAAATTGCACGGGACTATGACATCCCCGTAGAAGAAATCTCTAATTACGGACGCTATATTGCCAAGGTGTCCGAGTCACTCATTGATGAAGAAAAGGTGAAACGCAGCAACCTGATCCTGGTGACTGCCATCACTCCGACCAAGGCCGGTATCGGTAAGACCACTGTTTCCATCGGTCTGGCACTGGGACTGAACAAGATCGGCAAGAAAGCCATCTGTGCTCTTCGTGAGCCTTCACTCGGCCCCTGTTTCGGCATGAAGGGTGGAGCTGCCGGAGGAGGATATGCACAGGTACTTCCGATGGAGAAGATCAACCTCCACTTTACGGGTGACTTCCACGCCATCACTTCGGCACACAACATGATCGCCGCTTTGCTGGATAATTATATGTATCAGAACCAGGACAACGGATTTGCCCTGAAGGAAGTGCTTTGGAACCGCGTACTTGACGTGAACGACCGTGGTCTGCGTTACATCGTAACCGGGCTGGGAGGCAAGACCAACGGAATTACCCGTGAATCAAGCTTCGACATCACTCCGGCTTCGGAAATCATGGCTATCCTGTGTCTGGCTACGGATGAAGACGACCTGCGTCGCCGTATCGAGAATATTCTGCTGGGCTTCACCATTGACAACAAGCCTTTCACGGTGAAAGATCTGGGTGTGGCCGGAGCCATCACTGTATTGCTGAAGGATGCCATTTCGCCGAACCTGGTGCAGACCACTGAGCATACGCCTGCTTTCATCCACGGAGGTCCGTTTGCCAATATCGCTCACGGATGTAACTCTATCCTGGCTACCAAACTGGCGATGACTTTCGGTGACTATGCCATTACGGAAGCCGGATTCGGTGCGGATCTGGGTGCCGAGAAATTCTATGATATCAAATGCCGCAAGGGCGGACTCCAGCCCAAGCTGACCGTGCTGGTAGCTACTGCACAGGGCTTGAAGATGCACGGAGGTGTGGCTCCCGAACTGATCAAGGAACCGAACATGGAAGGTCTGAAAGAGGGTATCAAGAACCTTGACAAGCATATCGAAAACCTTCAGTCGTTCGGTCAGACAGTTGTCGTTGCGTTCAACCGCTATGCCAACGATACGGATGAGGAACTGGATTTCGTACGCCGTCATTGCGAAGAAATCGGAGTGGGCTTTGCCATCAACAACGCCTTCATGGAAGGTGGCGACGGTGCCGTAGAACTGGCTCAGCTGGTAGTTGACACCATCGAAAATCAGCCTTCTCAGCCATTGAGCTTTGCTTATGATGAAACAGATTCTGTTGAAGAAAAAGTAACCAAGGTAGCCTGCGAACTGTATGGAGCCAAACAGGTACTGTTCGGTCCGGCTGCCCGCAAGAAACTGAAGATGATTCAGGAGCTGGGTTACACCCGTTTCCCGATCTGTATTGCCAAGACTCAGTATTCATTCTCAACCGACCCGAAGCTGTATGGTGTGGCAAGCGGATTCAACTTTGCCGTGCGCGACATCGTGATCAATGCCGGTGCGGAAATGCTGGTCATTGTAGCCGGTGAGATCATGCGTATGCCGGGACTTCCCAAAGAACCGCAGGCACTGCACATCGATATTGTCAACGGAGAAATCGAAGGTCTGTCCTGATATATCAAAGATATTTGTCCCTGCTGCATATCTGTAGCGGGGAATTTATAAAAAACGTTTCGACGTAATGGATGAAACAACGAAACAAATTCATCCGGACGCCGAAACGTTTTTTTTTATAGCCGGAGCGGTCCGGCTTTCTCAGTTATGGTCGTAGCGCTGGGCTTTGATGATCATATAGATGGTTCCTGGCACAAGGATCAGTACGGAGACCAGGCTGATGATCATGTCACTGGTGAAAGGCTGAAGGAGGAGAGACACAAGCAGGATGGCGATTCCCATGACGCAGAATGCACGGCACATGAATGTCTTGAGCCGTTTGATGTCCACTTTCTTCTGTTGCTCTGGAGTCATGGTGTTGTATCCGGCAATAAGTTTGGGGAATTTCAAGACCAGCAGGCCTATAAGGACCAACATGGCTGCAGTGATGATGGAAGATGTCATATCTGAATGTTTTAGAGAGTTTCGATTTTGATGTCCTGAATATTCCGGATCTCGTCACTGAAGTTGACACCGACCCTGTAGACCGTACGTTTGTCCTTGGCAAAAGGCTCTGCGTAGCCTTTTGCCCGGATCTGTGCCAGCGCTTCTTCCGCACTTCCGTTCAGTTTGAATTCCATGATGTACACGTAGTCTTGTGTCTGGAGCACCAGATCAATCCGTCCCCGGTTCGTATGGTATTCCACCTGTACATAGAAGCCCATCAGTTTAAAAATGATGTAAAGTATGTTCTGATAGTGCACTTCCCGGTCACGAGCCAGTTCGTAGGGAATGTCGGCAAACATCGTTTTCAGACGCTCAAAGAAATCGTCCACCTTTCCCGCCATGATTTCTTCCACAAAACACTGGATCTGGTAGGGCGACTTGCTGACGCTCACCGAAGCGTAATTTGGCAGCAGGAACTTGAAGAATCCCTGTTCCACCTCCCGGTTGGGGAAGCCCAGCGTATAGTTTTCGAACATCCTGTTGTAACCCTTGATGGTCAGGTAACCGCTCTGATAGATGACGGGGATGGGATCGGTGGAAGCCGTGTCGATGCTGTCCAGTACCGGCTGGCTGGTCACGATGTGTTCCAGATCTTCAATCGGAAAATGGTGCAATTTCAGCAGTTCAACCAGGTAAGTCGGAGTCCCTGTTTCAAACCAGTAGCTGCCGAAGCGCCGGTTGGCGAAGGTATTCAGCAGGCTGAACGGGTTGTACATGCCGATCGCGTTTTCTGTGAAATGATAGCCGTCGTAATTGGTTTTCAATTCCTTGCAGGTCTCTTCGTAACTCATCCCGGTAGCTGCAGCCAGTTCATGGATATCTTCCTCAAACCAGGTATGGATTTCCTTCTCACTGATACCGCAAATCTCTGCATACTGGTCAATCATGGAAATATCCCGCAGGTTGTTCAGGTCACTGAACACACTGACTTTGCCGAACTTGGTCACACCTGTCAGCAGGGCAAAGCGGATGCATCCGTCCATGGATTTCAGAGCCCCGTAAAAAGCCTTCAGGGTACTGCGGTATTCATTCTGCAAAGCTTCGTTGCCGATAGCCTGCAGCATGGGCTTGTCGTATTCGTCAATGAGGATCACTACCCGGCGTCCGGTCTGTTCGCAGGCACGGCGGATAATGCCCTGGAAACGGAGAGAGAGGCTTGTCTCACTTTCACGTGCGCCATATCTGTTTTCCCAGGTGCACAGGTTATCATTCAGAATGCTGGTCAGTGATTCGGGAGTATCGTATTTCTGTGTGTTTAAATCCAGATGCAGTACCGGATATACGGTCCAGTCTTTTTCCAGTTTTTCCAGCGCCAGTCCCTTGAAAAGATCTTTCTTTCCCAGTGCGTATGCTTCAATTGTCGACAGAAGCAGACTCTTGCCGAAACGCCGCGGACGGCTCAGGAAGTAGTATTTGTTTGTGTTAAACAGTTCATACACCTGTGCCGTTTTGTCTACATACACATAACCGTCGTGTATCAGACCTTCAAAATTCTGTACTCCAACCGGATATAACTTGCTCATAACAACTGGATTTTGATTCTACTGCGAATTTAGCAATTAAAACCGAATATTCAAGTTGTATGCATGAAAACCAGGACTGAAATTTGAGAACTTTTTTACATTCACAGAAACTTTATGCTTTTGCGGATGGATCAGTGATTGAGAAATTCTGAGATAGCCGTATCAGGACTGAACTTCAGACGAAGAATTGTGATAACACCGAAAGATTTTTTATATTTGTCACATCTAAAAATGTATAGACAAATGATGAGGAAAATTCTTGTTTTATCCTGTCTGTTCGCCTCCTTGAACGTACAGGCACAGCTGGCTGATGCACGTATCAGCCAGCTGATGAACGAAAGCCGCTGGTTTGATCTGGCACAGGAATTGAAAACCACTCCGGCTGATTCGGTTACACCATGGGTCCGTCAGATGGGAGTGGCTATGACACACTATTTCTTTAACCGTCCGGATTCGGCCTGTATGGTACTGACGGATTTGCTGGGCAAGCATCAGCAGGAGCTGGGCGACCATACACTGAACATGGTAGTTTTGCTGGCTGTCAATCTGGGACGGACAGAACAGTATGCCGATGCTGCCGGACTGATCCGGAATCTTTGTGACCAGCTTGGTGCCCTGGGAATGGACAGCACCCAGACTGCTCCGTATCGTATGATGGCCAGGCAGTATGGCATTCTGGCTTCCTGCGGGCCTGTCTGTCAACCGCTGCACAAGGCAGGAGAATACCGTTTCCCGATGGTGACGGAGCATGAAACGGATCAGCACTTTATTGAAATGGACGGAAGCATAAACGGACAGGCGGGCCGTATGGTACTCGATACGGGAGCGGGCAGCAACATGCTCACTCCGGAGCAGGCAGAAAAGTATGGCTTGCGGCGGCTGGGTATGGATGTTACCGTCGGAGGGATTGGAGGCATGAAGCAGGGATATTATGCGATGGCAGATACCCTGCGCATTGGTGGAATGACGTGGATAAATGTACCTTTTTATGTGGTAGATCTCCAGACGGGACATGCCGAAGCTGACAGATTGGGCAAGGATCTTCAGCTTCCGCCTGTCGTTGGTCTTCCCATCCTGCTTCGTATGCAGGAAATCCAGCTGGACTTTGCCCGTCGGGAGTTTGTCATACCGGCTGTTCCTACGCCCAGTCCGCTCAGGGAAAGCAATATGATCCGCACAGACTCGGAATGCTTGCAGGTAAAGGTGGCGGACGAGACAGGTGCTCCACTTTATTTCCATTTTGATACGGGTTCCTATTACACCAATATGCAGCCGGCCTGGTATGGACGTCACCGGAAAGAAGTGGAAGCCGTGGGCATTCCGGATTCGCTCCGTCAGGCGGGAATAGGAGGGGTGAGCATTACCCGCAGTTACATTCTGCCGCAGAAGAAGTTCCGTATCGGAAGCGGTACGGCAGTGCTGGATTCGGTCGGTGTCAATACCGGAATTGACCTGCATACGGGACAACTGGACAAGGCAGCCTTCTCGAACGGACAGGAAGACGGTTTTCTCGGCCTGAACCTTCTGGAGAAATTCTCGAAAGTGATTATCAATCTGAAAGATATGTATCTGGAGGCTATACCATATACAGATAAATAACAGCTTATCAACTAAATATGATATAAATCGTACCATGAAAAATTTAATGAAAACGGCAGCAGCATTCTTACTGGGCATTCAGGTCTGTGCCTGTAGCCAGGTAGAAAACAAGGTATCACCTGCCATACCTTCTGATCCTGAGATTGAAGCCAACATCCGTCAGTGGCTGAAAAAAATGACACTCGAAGAAAAGATCGGGCAAATGTGTGAAATCACGATTGATGTGGTGACGGACTTTGAAGCCAGCAAGAAAAACGGTTTTACGCTCAGCGAGGCAAAACTGGACACGGTGATCGGGAAATATAAAGTGGGATCTTTGCTGAATGTTCCGATGGGAATAGCCCAGAAAAAAGAGAAATGGGCGGAAGCCATCCGGATTATCCAGGACAAATCGATGAAGGAGATCGGAATACCTTGCATTTACGGGGTTGACCAGATTCACGGAACCACCTATACACTGGACGGGACCATGTTTCCGCAAGGAATCAACATGGCAGCATCTTTCAACCGGGAACTGACACGAAAAGGTGCTGAAATCTCGGCATACGAGACCAGAGCCTGTTGCATCCCCTGGACGTATGCTCCTGTGGTTGACCTGGGACGTGATCCCCGCTGGCCACGAATGTGGGAAAATTATGGAGAAGACTGTTATGTCAATGCCGAAATGGGTAAGGCTGCAGTAGCCGGTTTTCAGGGGAATGATCCCAATCACATCGGAGAATATAACATTGCTGCCTGCATGAAGCATTACATGGGATATGGAGTTCCGGTGTCGGGAAAAGATCGTACGCCGTCTTCCATTTCACGCACAGAGATGCGGGAAAAACATTTTGCTCCTTTCATGGAAGCCGTACGCAACGGAGCATTGAGCGTGATGGTCAATTCGGGAGTGAATGAAGGTATGCCTTTCCATGCCAACCGCGAACTGCTGACCGGATGGCTGAAGGAGGAACTGAACTGGGACGGAATGATCGTTACAGACTGGGCAGACATCAACAACCTGTGTACACGTGATCATATTGCAGCTTCGAAGAAAGAAGCGATCAAAATTGCCATCAATGCGGGAATTGATATGTCGATGGTTCCCTATGAGGTGAGTTTCTGCACCTGTCTGAAAGAACTGGTGGAAGAGGGAGAGGTACCGATGAGCCGGATTGATGATGCAGTTGCCCGCGTGTTGCGTCTGAAATACCGTCTCGGCCTTTTTGAGAACCCTTATTGGGATATCCGGAAATATGACAAGTTCGGCTCGGAAGAGTTTGCCAAAGTTGCTCTTCAGGCAGCAGAGGAGTCTGAGATCCTGCTCAAGAATGAGAACAATGTCCTTCCCCTTGTTCCGGGAAAGAAAATTCTGCTGACAGGACCCAATGCCAACTCCATGCGTTGTCTTAACGGAGGCTGGTCGTATTCCTGGCAGGGCGATCAGGCAGACAATTGTGCAGGTGCGTATAATACGATCTATGAATCTCTGTGCAACAAGTATGGAAAGGAAAATATCATTTATGAGCCGGGTGTGACGTATGCTGCTTCCGGCAACTGGTGGGAAGAAAACACTCCTGAAATAAGCAAGGCAGTAGCTGCTGCTTCCCGTGCAGATGTCATAGTGGCCTGTATCGGTGAGAACTCTTACTGTGAGACACCCGGTAACCTTACGGATCTGACGCTTTCTGCCAACCAGCGCAATCTGGTGAAGGCATTGTCTCAGACAGGCAAACCGGT
Source organism: Phocaeicola coprophilus DSM 18228 = JCM 13818 (assembly GCF_000157915.1). Classification (GTDB taxonomy): domain Bacteria; phylum Bacteroidota; class Bacteroidia; order Bacteroidales; family Bacteroidaceae; genus Phocaeicola; species Phocaeicola coprophilus. Next base: position 410,547 of record NZ_EQ973632.1, read on the forward strand.
CATTCTGGTTCTGAACCAGGGCCGTCCGCGTATCATCAGTGACATAGAGCCGCTGGCCGAAGGGATTATCAACATCATGCTTCCGGGTAATTACGGAGGAGATGCGCTGGCTAATCTGATGGCGGGCGATGCGAATTTCAGCGCCAGAATGCCGTTTACTTATCCGAAATATGCCAATGCACTGGCTACTTACGATTATAAGCCTTGTGAAAGCATGGGGCAGATGAATGGCAATTACAATTATGATTCGGTGATGGACGTGCAGTGGCCCTTCGGATATGGCTTGAGCTATACTGCTTATCAGTATGCAAATCTGAAAGTCGACAAGCCGACATTTACCGCCTCTGACGAAATTACCGTATCAGTGGATGTCACGAATGTGGGCAAGATGGCAGGCAAGGAGCCCGTATTGCTGTATTCCCAGGATCTGGTGGCAAGTACCACTCCTGACAATATCCGCCTGCGTAACTTTGAGAAAGTGGCTCTGCAACCCAATGAGACCCGGACTGTGACCATGACGATCCGGGGAAGTGATCTGGCTTTTGTGGGATACGACGGCAAGTGGCGTCTGGAAGCAGGAGATTTCAAATTGAGATGCGGAGATCAGTCGGCAGACCTGAAATGCAGTGAAACGAAGGTTTGGGAAACTCCCAACAGATAAAATCAGGGACTGTTCCTGAAAATATAAGAGGGTGATGCTTAAGTTTTGAACCTTATGGCACACCCTCTTATTTTTATGATGAAATAAATAATGCGACCCGTGTTAAATACAAAGTCTTTTAAATATTATTCCCGGACAGATCAGTCAAAGCTGCCGTAGCGGGTAGGAAGAAGTTTGCGGTCACCCAGCGTATTGTCTACACGGGCTACATTGATCCAGAACTTGTTCCAGCGGACGCTTTCAATGGGGTATGCAGCCTTTTCGCGGCTGTAACCATGATTCCACTGGTTGCCTACCACTTCGTATTCAGGATGCGGTGCATTGACCAGCACATTGTCTTCACGGGCAGCGTCTCCATTCTTCACTTCTTCAATTTCCTTCCAGATAGCCTGCATCGTATCAACAAAATTATCCAGTTCCGCCAGGCTTTCACTTTCGGTTGGTTCCACCATCAGTGTGCCATGTACGGGGAATGACAGGGTAGGAGCATGGTAGCCGTAATCCATCAGTCGCTTGGCAATGTCGTTTTCCGAAATACCGCTTTCTTCGTGGATCTTGCGGCATTCCAGAATCATCTCGTGACCGACGAAACCATTCTTCCCATGGTAGACAATGCCATAGGTATCCTTGAGACAGGCTGCCAGATAGTTGGCGTTCAGAATCGCAGCTTTCGTTGCACGGGCCAGTCCGTCAGCTCCCATCATGCAGATATAGGCATAAGTGATGGGGAGAATGCCGGCACTTCCGTAAGGAGCCGCAGATACTTCATTGGCATCGTTGCCGAACAGGGCATGTCCGGGCAGGAACGGAACCAGGTGTTCGGCTACGCATACAGGGCCTACACCGGGACCGCCTCCTCCGTGAGGACTGGCAAAGGTCTTGTGCAGATTCAGGTGGCAGACATCAGCTCCGATGGTTCCGGGATTGGTCAGGCCTACCTGGGCATTCATGTTGGCCCCGTCCATATAGACCTGGGCGCCGCATGCATGGATAATCTGGCAGATTTCTGCAATTTCTTCTTCAAAGATTCCATGGGTAGACGGATAAGTGATCATCAGGGCAGCCAGATTGTCTCGGTTAGCTTCTGCTTTTTCGCGCAGGTCATTCAGATCCACGTTTCCATGTTCGTCGCAGGCGCAGGTCAGCGGCTGGTAGCCGGCCTGTACAGCCGAAGCCGGATTTGTTCCGTGAGCCGAAGCCGGAATCAGCACGAGGTTACGGTGTCCCTGTCCGATACTTTCCAGATAACTTCGGATGATACGCAGACCGGTATATTCTCCGGCAGCTCCGGAGTTGGGCTGTAAAGTTACTCCTGCAAATCCGGTAATGGTCTTCAGCTGTTCGGAAAGATTGGCAATCAGCGTGCGGTAGCCCTGTGCCTGGTCTTCCGGAACCAATGGATGCATACCCATCCAGGCCATGTTGCTGAGTGGCAGCATTTCGGATGCGGCATTCAGTTTCATGGTGCAGGAACCAAGTGAGATCATGGAGTGAGCAAGGGAAATATCTTTCCGTTCCAGCCGCTTGATGTAGCGCATCATTTCTGTTTCCGTATGATAGCGGTTGAAGACTTCGTGCGACAGGAAACCGCTTGTTCGTTTCAGGTCGCCGGTGAAAGCCGGGGCATCGGGGATTTCGGCAACGTCAGGAACCGGTTCTTCTGCTGCAATGCCGAAGACGGTCATCAGCAGGTTGGCATCGGCCACGGTAGTTGCCTCGTCAATGCTCAGTCCCACTTCTCCATTGTCAAAATAGCGGAGGTTGATTTCCTTGCTCAGGGCGATGGTACGCAGCTTGGGAACAGAAACATGATCCGGCAACTGCAGGCGCAAGGTATCAAAGAAAACTTCATTCAGCTGCTTGTATCCCAGTCTGGTCAGCTGTTTGCTCATCCAAACGGCGATGCTGTGAATTCGTCCGGCAATTTCTTTCAGGCCTTCCGGTCCGTGATAAACGGCATAGAAACCGCTCATGGTTGCAAGAAGGGCCTGTGCGGTACAGATATTGGAAGTCGCTTTTTCACGCTTGATATGCTGCTCGCGGGTCTGAAGTGCCATGCGGTAACACAAGTGTCCGTATTTGTCTTTTGAGAGACCGATGATACGTCCCGGCATATTCCGTTTGTATTCGTCGCGGGTAGCGAAGTAGGCAGCCGACGGTCCGCCATAGAACATCGGGATACCCAGCCGCTGGGTGCTTCCGAAAACGATGTCAGCTCCCCATTCACCCGGAGGAGTCAGCAGTACGAGTGCCATGATATCGGCATCAACGGCTACTTTGCAGCCGGCAGCATGAGCCTGTTCGGTGAAGGCGCGGTAGTCTTCCACACTTCCGCTGTTGTTCGGATACTGAACGATGCAGCCGAAGATATCGGGAGTAAATTCCAAAGTCTTGTAATTGCCTGTCCGGATTTTCATGCCTTGCGGAATGGCACGTGTGCGGATCACTGCCAGTACTTGCGGGAAGACCTCTTCGTCTACGAAAAGTGTATCGGCTCCAGCTTTCTGCTGGGCACGTGAACGCAGGCCGAACATCATGGTAGCTGCTTCGGCAGCAGCTGTTGCTTCATCCAGCAGGGAGCAGTTGGCCAGCGGCATGGCGGTGAGGTCACTCACCACTGTCTGGAAGTTCAGCAGGGCTTCCAGTCGTCCCTGTGAGATTTCAGCCTGGTAAGGCGTATAGGAGGTGTACCATACGGGGTTTTCAAAGACATTACGCTGGATGACGGCCGGTGTAACGCTGTCATACCATCCGGCCCCGATGTACGTTTTGTAAAGTTTGTTTTGTGATGCGAGTTCCGCAATGTGCATGGCAAATTCCCGTTCTGTCATAGCCGGAGCAAGCGGCAGCGGCTGTTTCAGACGTATCTGTGACGGAATGGTCTTATCAATCAGCTCATCAAGTGTTTTTACACCTATTTTCCCCAGCATTTGAGGAAGATCTTTCTCCTCAATGCCAATGTGTCGGTTCGCAAATTTTGTTGTTTCCATGATACGTATAAGGTTTATTTCGTTAAAAAGATTTATCTGAAAAACGGATTGGTCATTTTTTCCGCTCCGATGCTTGTCGGTTCTCCATGGCCCGGATAGACAACGGTTTCAGCCGGAAGCGAAAACAGGTTGCTGCAGATGTGTTCTCTCAATGTTTCAAAATCGCCGCCTTCCAGGTCTGTACGTCCGATGCTTCCCTTGAAGAGAGCATCTCCGCTGAACAGACAGTTGGCTGCCCGGCAGTAGAAGACCAGGCTGCCCGGGGAGTGGCCGGGTACATGGATGGCTTCCAGATTCGTATTCCCAAAGCGGATCACATCGCCGTCACAGATATATCCTCCCAGAGGAGCCGGTGATTCGTTGATCTGAAAGCCGAACATACGGCAGTGGCCGGCAGCCTTGGCCAGCCAGAATTCATCTTCCTGATTGGCCTCAGGCTTTATACCGAATTCCCGTTCCATGAATGCATTGCCGAAAATGTGATCCAGGTGAAGATGGGTATTCAGCAGATGTTTCAGCTGAAGGCCGTTATTGACCAGAAAATCCTTGAGACGCTGTTGTTCTTCCGGGTAATAACATCCGGCATCGATGACTATAGCTTCTTTGGTGTCGTCCCACAACACGTAACAGTTGACGGGAAACATATTGAATTCAAAACGTTTTATATTCATAGCGGTAGAGTTTTAAAGTCTGATTCATTGTCCGTTGATGGTCACGTAGACCACTTTCTTGGTTTCGAAGAATTCTTCTGTGAAGTCTTCCTTGAGATCGTGGATCAGCGTCTGGTGCTTGACGGGGAATACTTCTTTTTCCAGTTCTCCTCCCTTCAGGCAAATCAGTCCGTTGGGAAGGGCATTCCGCTGTTCCTTGCTGATATTCTTACGGATGATCTTCAGCAGATCGGTCAGAGGCATGACTGCCCGGCTCACCACAAAGTCAAAGCGCTGTTTCTCTTCCTCAGCCCGGCAGTGACGGGTCGTGACATTTTTCAGTCCGACGGCAGCAGCGATTTCCGTAGCTACGCGAACCTTCTTGCCGATACTGTCCACCAGATGAAAGTGGGTATCGGGGAAAAGTATAGCCAGAGGAATACCGGGGAAACCGCCTCCTGTTCCCAGATCCATCACCTCTGTACCGGGCTTGAAGTTAATCACCTTGGCGATGCCCAGGGAATGCAGCACGTGATGTTCATAAAGATTGGTTATGTCCTTGCGCGAAATGACATTGATCTTGCTGTTCCAGTCTGTATAAAGATCATAGAGGGCAGCAAACTGTGCCTTTTGCGTATCGGTCAGGTTAGGAAAATATTTCAGTATAATATCCATATCTTTTTCTTTGTTTCGGTTTTATTTTTTCAGTAAGCAGTTTTCTATCTCGGCATAAGGTACGGTAAGCTGGAAATCTCCCATAGTGTAGGGAGCAATGTCATAACGGTTGTAGAGGAAAGTCACTCCATCCTTACCCAGCTTGAAGTTGTCGGGAACGAACAGGTCTCCTTCCAGCAAAGCTCCGACGGAACGAAGTCCTTCGATGGAACTAATCGTGTCTGTTTCAAGACGTTTATTCGCTTCGTTCAATAATTGCTTTAAGATCATTTCGCAGATGGCCTGATCGGTGTTGGGGAGGAAAACATCCTTGCGTGTCAGTAGCTTTCCGGTGGCAGCATCAATGTTGACCCATTTTCCGCGGGTGTTGGGATGTGCACCTCCGGTATCTTCAAAAATGGATACCTGATAATTCCATACGCTGTCGCGTCCCATTTCCAGGGTGGAGGTAATCTCATACTCGTTGTTATACCAGGCAGGGATATCTTCTTGCTTGACTCCGTTGTGCAGATCTGCGTCGTAGAATTTCTGAAGATTTTTTCTGTATCCGTCGATGTAGCCCTCTTTCATGGAATTGACAAGGCTTCCGGAGTCAGTGAACCTGCACCTGCCGTCTTCTCTGAAACGGTCTCATAGAATATCCGGTTGACAGCTTCCGAAACGGAATCTGTGGGAGAAGCCGGCTTCAGATACATAAAATCAATGGAAATGCGGCAGTCCGGTGAAGTTTCCACTTCCGGTTTCAGCAAAACGGTCGTGTCTGCCTGAATACTGGCAATTTCGGGGAAGGCAGGAGCGTGCTGCTGGATGCATCCCTGCATGAAAAAACATCCGGTAACGGCCAGTACAGTGGCGGTAAGTAAAATAATTCTTCTGTTCATATATTCATTTTTTTTGTCATGGACACCGGAAGCAAAAGTTCCGATAGGACAAATATAGCATAAGTTCCCGAAACGACCATTTAAAAAAAGTAACTAATTTCTTGCTATATGTTAAAGAAATGTGCTTATTTTGCACGAGTAATTCATTAACAGACTGATATGGAAATAGAAAACTGGGGAGTAATCTCGTATCCGGAAGCCTGGCAGCGCCAGACAGAACTGTTCGACGAACTGGTAAACGCCAAACAGGAGGGACGTCCGTACGTCAATCGCATCGTGTTTTGCCAGCATCCGCATGTATACACCTTAGGCCGCCACGGCAAGGCAGCCAATATGTTGCTGAGTGAAGAGCAGCTGGAGCGCATCGGAGCTTCCCTGTTTCATATTGACCGCGGAGGGGACATTACTTATCATGGTCCCGGACAGCTGGTGTGTTATCCGATTCTGAACCTGGAAGATTTTCATCTGGGACTGAAGGAATATCTGCATCTGCTGGAAGAAGCGGTCATCAGGGTCTGTGCGTCTTACGGCATTGAAGCGGGAAGGGTGGACGGAGCCACCGGAGTGTGGCTGGAAACGGGAACTCCCCGGGAACGCAAGATTTGTGCCATGGGAGTGAGAAGCAGTCATTTTGTTACCATGCACGGGCTGGCGCTGAATGTCAATACGGATCTCCGTTACTTCAGCTACATTCATCCTTGTGGCTTTATAGATAGAGGAGTCACCTCCATAGCCCGTGAAACAGGGCATGAAATATCAGTGGAAGAAGTGACGGAACGTCTGCAGCGGGAACTGGAAACGTTGCTGGCCGGAAGATGAATGAAGGTGTAGACTGGCGGATCATAACGCACGTAATCAAGATTAGAAAAGGATAACAAAAACAGCAGTAGAATGAGAAAAACGATGATGGCTGCAGTCGCAGTGGCGATTGCAGGGATGGCTTGTGCAGAAAAAGTACAGGCAGGTGAAAAAGTGGAAGCAAGTGTAGGGGCTGATCTGGTAAGCCGGTATGTCTGGAGAGGACAGGATCTGGGAGGTGTCAGTGTCCAGCCAACCATCGAACTGGGATGGAACGGGCTTTCACTGAGTGCATGGGGTTCTGTCGGCTTTACCCGTGAGGATACGGAAGAAATAGATCTGACTCTCGGCTATGAGCGGGGCGGATTCAGTGTGTCCGTTACGGATTACTGGACCAATGAAGGACCTGGGTATTTTCATTACGGAGCGCACAGCACCAGTCATGTCTTCGAGGCACAGGTCGGTTATGATTTCGGCTGGGCAGCTCTTAACTGGTATACAAATTTCGCCGGTGGTGACGGACAGACGGAAAGCGGGAAGCGGGCCTATTCTTCTTTCCTGTCAGTGAATGTTCCCTTTGCTTTGGCAGGGATCGACTGGAATGTGGAAGCCGGTGCTGTTCCCTGGGCAACCGACTACTATAATGCAACCGATGAAGAAAGTTCCGGAGCCAATGGATTTGAAGTAACGGAAGTCAGTCTGCAGGCTACGAAAGAATTGCCGGTGACGACTTCATTCACATTACCCGTTTTTGCCCGTGTAACATGGAATCCGGCTACGGAAGGAGCGTATTTTGTCTTCGGCCTCAGCCTGGGCTTCTGAGGCTTTTCAGGAGAAACAGTTCCCTTTTATGACAGTATCGAGGACTTTCCGTACAAATTTCTGTCCGTTTTTTCGTTAGTTCCCGAATATTCTCTATATTTGTTCGGGCAAAAAGCCTGAACTTAACTAACAAAAAACTGAAAAACCATGAACATTAAAGCCCGACTGATTTTGATGAACTTCCTGCAGTTTGCCGTGTGGGGGGCCTATCTGACATCGATGGGGACTTATCTGGCCGGAATCGGTTTGGGTAATCACATCGGAATTTTTTATGCCATGCAAGGAATCGTTTCCTTATTTATGCCCGCCATTATGGGAATTATAGCCGACCGCTGGGTACCGGCACAACGTCTGTTGGGCATCTGTCACTTATTGGCCGCCCTGTTTATGGGAGGGGCGGGATATTATGGAACGGTTTCCGGAAATGCAGTATCTTTTGAGGTTCTGTTTGCCTTCTATTCCGTCAGTGTTGCATTCTATATGCCGACACTGGCTCTTTCCAATTCCGTTGCATATTCGGCTCTTGACCAGGCCGGTCTGGATACCATCAAAGCTTTCCCGCCGATCCGGACTTTTGGAACCATTGGTTTTATCTGTTCCATGTGGCTGGTTGATTTACTGGGATTCCAGGCTACCCCCAACCAGTTCTTCACCTGTGCTGCCTGGGGAGTTCTGCTGGCTCTTTATGCCAATACGCTGCCGGAATGTCCGACAAGCGGAGGTGGCCAGGAGAAAAAATCTTTTGTTGAAGCCCTGGGCCTGAAAGCCTTCCTGCTGTTCAAGCAGCGGAAGATGGCCGTTTTCTTTATCTTCTCCATGCTGCTGGGAGTTTCCCTGCAGATTACCAACGGATTCGCCAATCCTTTCATCACCAGCTTCAGCGTGATTCCTGAATATGCGAATACATTTGGCGTACAGCATGCCAATCTGCTGATTTCCCTCTCTCAGATCAGTGAAACCTGCTGCATTCTGCTGATTCCGTTCTTCCTGGGACGTTTCGGAATCAAGCGGGTCATGCTGATTGCCATGGGAGCCTGGGTACTTCGCTTCGCCTTGTTCGGTGCCGGTAATCCGGGAAACGGAGTCTGGATGTTTATTCTGTCCATGCTGGTCTATGGCGTTGCCTTTGACTTCTTCAATGTCTCCGGTTCCTTGTTTGTTGACAAGGAAACTGATATTTCCATCCGTTCCAGCGCACAGGGACTGTTTATCATCATGACGAATGGTATTGGAGCTACAGTCGGTACGCTGAGTGCCCAATGGGTGGTCAACCGCTTTGTTGATTTCAACAGTACAGCTCCCCAGATTGAAGGCTGGAGCTGTGCCTGGTACATATTTGCCGGATACGCCTTGATCGTAGCTGTCGTTTTTGCCTTTGTCTTTAAATATAAACACGTAAGGAAATGAGAATGATTGAAATGTTTTTCGGCGATATGTCAACGGTGTTGAAACCGTCTGATTCCTATGCAATGGTACTGACAGAGGCTGAAGGAGGAAAGGACAGAAAACTGGCGGTGATTATCGGGGCTCCGGAAGCCCAGGCCATCAAAATGGCCCAGATCGGTTACCGGACACCGCGTCCATTTACCCATGAACTGCTGATGAACCTGATCTACGAAGGAGGAATGGATTTCATTCAGGCAGTGATTTATGATGTCAAGGATGGAATCTATTATACGCATTTGTACATGGAGCGTCCGGATGGTTCGGAATATGAAGCGGATGCACGTACGACAGACGTCGTGGCTTTGTCCATGCGTGCTCATTTCCCGATCTATATCGAAGAAGAGTTGCTGGAACGTGAGCGTCTGAGAAATATCTCTCCGGACGGATCTGTCTATACGCTGACGGTCAATGCTGTCAGCACTGATATGCTGGAACAGGCCCTGGCAGAGGCTGTCAAACAGGAAGATTATGAGCGTGCATCGCAGTTGCGCGATGAAATCAAGCGCCGGAAAGAAGAGAAAGAAACAGAGGAACCCAATCCTCTTCATTTATAAAACAAGGAACAATATGCATGTATTTTATACTCCGGACATTGCTGTCAGCAATGAGCTCCCGGAAGAAGAAGCCGGACATTGTCTGCGGGTGCTCCGCCTGGGTATGGGCGATGAAGTTATGCTGACCGATGGAAAAGGCTGTTTCTACAAGGCTGTCATCAGTGCGGCTACGAACAAACGCTGTCAGGTGAAAATTCTGGAAACCATTCCGCAGGAACCTTTCTGGAAAGGACATCTGCATCTGGCTTTGGCACCTACCAAGAATATGGACCGCATTGAATGGCTGGCTGAAAAAGCGACGGAAATCGGTTTTGATGAATTGAGTTTTCTGAACTGCCGTTTCTCGGAGCGCAAGGTTATCAAGACGGAACGGGTGGAAAAGATTGTTGTTTCTGCGGTAAAACAGTCGCTCAAGGCCCGGAAACCTGTCGTCAACGAGATGACGGATTTCATGAAATTTATGGAGCGCGATTTTCCGGGACAGAAATTCATTGCTCACTGCTATGAGGGCGAGAAACCCCTGCTGAAGGATGTGCTGGTTCCGGGCGAAGACGCCCTGGTGCTGATCGGACCGGAAGGGGACTTTAGTCCGGAAGAAGTGGCCAGAGCCGAAGAAAAAGGCTTCCATGCCGTCAGCCTCGGCAAATCCCGCCTGCGTACGGAGACGGCTGCACTGGTTGCCGTACATACCATGAACCTGATAAACAGCTGACCATGCATGTCATTGAACTCCAACAGGTCCTGCCGGAAGTATTTGCCGGTAATGACCGCATCACTTCGGATGTCTGGCATCGTCAGCTGGCCTTCCAGAAAGGACAGAAATATCTGGTAGAAGCTGCTTCGGGTACCGGAAAATCTTCTCTGTGCAGTTTTATTTATGGATACCGGAAAGACTATCAGGGCATCCTGTCCTTTGATGGAGAAAATATCCGGAACATTTCCGTATCCCGCTGGGTAGAAATCCGGAAACGTTCCCTGAGTATGCTGTTTCAGGAACTCCGTCTGTTTGAGGAACTCACAGCCTGGGAGAATGTGCAGCTGAAAAACAACCTGACCGGTTACAAGAAACGTTCGGAGATCCGGCAGTGGTTTGAAGAACTGGGCATTGCTGATAAATGGGACCGCAAGGTGGGGCAGATGTCGTTCGGACAGCAACAGCGTGTGGCATTTATCCGCTCCTTGTGCCAGCCTTTCGACTTTATTTTTCTGGACGAACCGATCAGTCACCTGGATGACGGGAACGGACGTTGCATGGCCCGTATTCTGACAGAAGAAGCCGCCAGACAGGGAGCCGGAATCATTGTAACCTCCATCGGGAAACATCTGGAACTGGCGTATGACCGGGTACTTTCGCTGTAATACATTAATTTGAAATCGGATGAAGATATGGTTTGGAAATTATTAAGGCAGCATCTGAGCGTGTCGCAACTGACCGGGTTCTTTCTGGCAAACCTCTGCGGTATGGTTATTGTCCTGCTCAGTGTTCAGTTCTATAAGGATGTGCTTCCGGTATTTACACAGGGAGACAGCTTTTTGAAAAAGGATTACCTGATTATAAATAAAGAAGTCAGTACACTCGGTTCGCTGGTCGGACGGGACGGCACTTTTTCAGATGCGGAAATGGCCAAACTGGAGAAGCAGCCTTTTACGGAAAGCGTGGGGGCTTTTCAGCCAGCCCGTTTCAAAGTGTCTGCCGGTATGGGAATGCAGGGCATGCAGCTTTCTACGGCCATGTTTTTTGAATCGGTTCCCGACCGTTTTGTCGATGTGAAGGTAGATGACTGGACTTATCGTCCGGGACAGGAAGAAATACCAATCATTATTCCCCGGAATTATCTGAACCTCTATAATTTCGGTTTTGCCCAGAGCCGCAATCTTCCCCAGCTTTCGGAAAGTGTCATGGGAATGATGACGCTGGATATCCGGATGTCCGGACGCGGACAGGTGAAGACACTGAAGGGACGTATCGTGGGATTCTCGAACCGGCTGAATACGATTCTGGTTCCCGAAGATTTCATGAACTGGGCCAACAGTACTTACGGAGAAGAAAAAGAGAAGAGTCCGTCGCGCCTGATTCTGGAAGTGAACAATCCGGCTGATGAACGGATTGCCCAATACTTTCAGCAGCAGGGATACACCACTGAAAGTGACAAGCTGGATGCCGGGAAAACAACCTGGTTCCTGCGAATGACGGTCGGACTGGTACTCTCGGTCGGGCTGGTGATCAGTTTCCTGTCATTTGCCCTCCTGATGCTCAGCATTTATTTACTTTTGCAGAAGAATACGGTCAAGCTTGAAACCTTGCTGCTGATCGGCTATAGTCCGGTCCGGGTTTCACTCCCTTATCAGATGTTGGCCGTTCTGCTGAATGCAGCCGTCCTGCTGATCGGTATGGCTCTTGTATTGCCAGTCCGTTCTGCCTATCTGGGAACTCTGGAACATCTGCTTCCGGGCATGGAGGCAGGGAGTCTGCTCGCAGCCTGGATAACCGGTCTTTTCCTCTTTATTCTCGTCTCGGCAGCCAATGTTCTGGCCATCCGCCGGAAGGTTCAGGCCATCTGGTTAAAGAAAAAATGAGAAATCTGAACATTTCGCTTTTGCACAAAAAACGGCTTTCTGTGTACTCCAGAGCCGTTTTTTTATTTTTCTCCGTGTGAACAAATGTTTAGAAACCTTTTGTTCTATAAATACACTTGTTCTATATCCCTTGATTTATGTCTGATAACATAGTTTTAGGGCTAAAAAATGTTACATGCGATAACACCTTAGTGATTTTATTCAGTAAATTTGCGTAACCGAAACAAACGGAAAGGCACTTTCTGAAAAAGGAAAAAACCAGACGTTTGAAGAACAAAATCGGAGATACTTTTAATTTAAAAAGAATTGCTTATGTCAAAAATCGTTGGACACATTTCGCAGGTAATCGGACCGGTGGTCGATGTGCACTTCAATCTGGAAGGGCAAGATGCGGACATTGCGTTACCTAGTATCCACGATGCGCTGACAATTGTGCGTAAAGATGGCCGTACACTGGTCGTTGAAGTACAGCAGCACATCGGAGAAGATACGGTGCGTACCGTAGCCATGGACAGTACCGACGGATTGCAGCGCGGAATGGAGGTCGTCCCGACCGGACAATCTATCACGATGCCGGTAGGAAACCAGATCAAGGGACGTGTGATGAATGTAGTCGGTGAAACCATCGACGGAATGAAGGAACTCGATCGTACGGACGGTTTCCCCATTCACCGCGAACCGCCTAAGTTTGAAGATCTGGCTACGACCCAGGAAGTCCTTTTCACAGGTATTAAGGTAATTGATCTGCTGGAACCTTATTTGAAAGGTGGTAAGATCGGATTGTTTGGAGGTGCCGGAGTAGGTAAGACGGTCCTCATCAAGGAATTAATCAACAACATTGCCAAGAAGCACAACGGATTCTCCGTATTCGCCGGTGTCGGTGAACGTACACGTGAAGGTAACGACCTGTTGCGTGAAATGATTGAATCCGGAGTTATCCGCTACGGAGACGAGTTCCTGAAGAGCATGGAAGAAGGCAACTGGGACTTGTCAAAGGTAGACTACAACGAAGTTGAGAAGTCTCAGGTAGCGATGGTGTTCGGACAGATGAACGAACCTCCCGGCGCCCGTCAGTCTGTGGCTCTTTCCGGACTGACCCTGGCAGAATCCTTCCGTGACCGCAAGACCGGTGACAACGGTCCGCGTGATATCCTGTTCTTCATTGACAACATCTTCCGTTTCACCCAGGCCGGTTCAGAAGTTTCAGCCTTGCTGGGACGTATGCCTTCGGCCGTAGGTTACCAGCCGACACTGGCTACGGAAATGGGACAGATGCAGGAACGAATCACTTCTACGAAGAACGGTTCTATTACTTCAGTACAGGCTGTCTATGTGCCTGCCGATGACTTGACAGACCCGGCACCGGCAACCACCTTTACTCACCTGGATGCCACAACCGTGCTGAGCCGTAAAATCACCGAGCTGGGTATCTATCCGGCTGTTGACCCGCTGGAATCAACCTCACGTATTCTGGATCCGCTGATCGTGGGCAAGGAACACTACGAGACTGCACAGCGTGTGAAACAGATTCTGCAGCGTAACAAGGAACTTCAGGATATCATCTCCATCCTGGGTATGGACGAACTTTCTGACGAAGACCGTCTGACAGTCAACCGTGCCCGCCGTGTACAGCGTTTCCTTTCACAGCCGTTTGCCGTGGCCGAACAGTTTACCGGCGTTCCGGGTGTGATGGTTTCCATTGAAGATACAATCAAAGGTTTCAAGATGATTCTGGACGGTGAAGTCGACTATCTGCCTGAACAGGCCTTCCTGAATGTAGGTACGATTGAAGACGCCATCGAAAAGGGTAAGAAACTGCTGGAGGCAGCAAAGGGATAAGCGTATGGATACGAAAGAATTACATCTGACAGTCGTTTCACCTGAACGGACCGTATATGACGGAAAGGTACTTTCGGTGACATTGCCCGGTGAAGTGGGTAGCTTCCAGATTCTTCCGGGACATGCTCCGCTGATTTCTTCATTAGGGGCCGGAGAGTTGAAATATACTGTCGGAAAGGAAACACAGGTCCTGCAGATTGCAGGAGGATTCGTGGAGGTCAGAGACAATTCAGTTTCCGCATGCGTGGAACTCTGAACGGGATTGCTTCTCCCCACACAGGCATTTGTTGAATCAAAGATGTTTTTAGCAGCTTTCCGGATGAAAAACTGCACGATACTATGTTTTTGTTAACCGTAAGAAAAAAGTTTATCAAGGAACTCACCGTCATCGGTGTAGTGTTGACAGGTCTGGTGGCCATAGTGTATCACCTATTTATACCGGAAAGGTATTTCCTCTGGTTTCCTGCCATTCCGATATTCTTTTATCTGTTCGGTTTGCTTTACATAGCATTCTTTTCGTTCAGCTATCGCCTGGGTCTGGAAAAACTGGCCATGACCTATCTGGTCTGTAAAGTGCTGAAATTTATATTAAGCGCTTTCGTCCTGATTTTCTACGGATTCGTAATCAGGCATGAAGTGGTGGCTTTCATTGCTACATTCATGTTCTTCTACTTTGCGTTTCTGATTTTTGAAACTCGTTTTTTCCTTCGCTTTGAGGAGAAACTGAAACTAAGACAAAAGAATAAAAAATGAAAAAATTACGGTACATAGTCCTAATGCTTTCCCTGCTGCTGGCAACGTCGGCCAGTGTTCAGGCACAGGAGGCGTCTGCAACGGAAGCCGGGGAAGTAAATGTGAATGAACTGGTATTCGGACACATCGGTGACGCTTACGAGTGGCACATCGCCACCATCGGGGGCAAGACGCTGAGTATTCCGCTTCCGGTCATCGTGCATAGCAGTACCGGCTGGCATGTCTTTTCTTCTTCCCGTCTGGAAGAAGGGGAATATGAAGGCCTTTACATCGCCAGGGGAGGTGCTTACGACGGAAAGATCGTGGAGCGCAACGCTGCCGGCGAGGAAGTAAGGCCGCTGGATATTTCCATCACGAAGAATGTGCTGGGACTCTTCATCAACAGTGCCGTGCTGCTCATTATCCTGATGAGCTGTGTCCGCTGGTACAAGAAGCATCCGGTAGAACAGGGAGCACCGAAAGGCGGAGTCGGCATGATTGAAGCTCTGGTGCTGATGATCTACGAAGATGTCATCAAAGGCTGTATCGGTGAAGACTACAAGCGTTATGCTCCTTATTTGCTGACCGCCTTTTTCTTTGTGCTGGTCAACAACCTGATGGGACTGATTCCTATCTTTCCCGGAGGAGCCAACGTAACCGGTAATATTGCGATCACCCTGGTGCTGGCATTCTGTACATTCGTGCTGACCAACCTTTACGGTTCAAAGGAATACTGGAAGGAAATCTTCTGGCCCGATGTTCCGACCTGGCTGAAAGCTCCGGTACCCATGATGCCGCTGATCGAGTTCTTCGGAATATTCACCAAGCCGTTCGCCCTGATGATCCGTCTTTTTGCCAATATCATGGCAGGCCACGCAGCCATTCTGAGTCTGATCGCTATCATTTTCATCACCGTAAAGGCCGGACCGGTCATCAACGGTTCCATGACCTTCGTTGCCGTGGTATTCGGTATCTTTATGGATGCGCTTGAAATTCTGGTAGCTTTCATCCAGGCTTATGTATTTACGATGTTGTCAGCCGTATTCATCGGACTGTCACGCGTGAAAGGTCACGCAAAAGAAAACTAAAAGAGATAAAAACAGAAAAAGTATAACCATTTAAATTTGAAGAATTATGTTAATGTCAATTTTATTGCAGGCAGCTGCAGGTGTTGGAATCAGTAAGTTAGGCGCAGCAATCGGCGCAGGTATCGCAGTTTTGGGTGCAGGTATCGGTATCGGTAAGATCGGTAGCTCAGCCATGGAAGGTATTGCCCGCCAGCCGGAAGCTTCAGGCGATTTGCGTATGAACATGATTATCGCAGCAGCGCTGGTAGAAGGTGTCGCTTTGATTGCGATCGTTGTTTGTCTGCTGACATTGTTCTTATAATTTCACCGTCCAACTTAAACAGGTAAAAGATTATGGGATTATTAACTCCGGATCCGGGGCTGCTCTTCTGGATGATTATCGTTTTTGGAGTCGTATTTTTCATCTTGGCAAAATATGGCTTCCCGGTAATCATCCGGATGGTAGAGGACCGGAAAGCATACATTGACCAGTCGCTGAAGGCGGCACGTGAAGCCAACGAAAAGCTGGCCAGCGTGAAGCAGGAGGGTGAAAGAATCCTGGCACAGGCCAATGAAGAACAAGTCCGTATTCTGAATGAAGCAGCTGCCACTCGTGACCGCATCATCAACGAAGCCAAGGAACGGGCCCGTCTTGAAGGCGACCGTCTGATGGAAGAAATGAAGAAGCAGATCGAGACCGAAAAGGAAAGCGCCATTCGTGACATCCGCCGTCAGGTAGCCGTATTGTCTGTAGGAATTGCCGAAAAGGTAATGCGCAGCAAGCTGGCTGACGAAAAAGAGCAGATGGAACTGATCGACAGAATGCTGGACGAAATGATAGAAACTTCTAAGAAATAACAGGTCTTATGAATACAGGAGTCGTATCAATGCGTTACGCAAAGGCACTGCTGGCCTATGCCGATGCACAGGGAAAGGAAGACCAGGTCTATGAGGAAGTCAAGACTTTAGCCGACCATTATGTGACTGTTCCCGGATTGAGGCGTGCCGTAGAGAATCCTGTACTGGATATCGAAACGAAGCTGCAACTGCTTCAGGAAGCGGCAGGCGGTAAGGATGTCAGTGAGGAGCTGAAACGCTTCTTCCGGCTGGTGCTGGAAGCCAAGCGGGAGAAATTTCTCCAGTTTATGACATGGTCATACATCGATCTTTACCGGGAAGAGAAGCATATCCTGATCGGAAAGCTTACTACTGCTGTTCCTTCGGAAAGACTGGTGCAGCATCTGGTGGAACTGATTGGTGCCCGGACGCATGAAAATGTGGAACTGGATGCACGGATTGATCCGAACATTATCGGAGGATACATCATTGAATTGTCCGGTTTCCGGCTTGATGCCAGTGTTGCCAATCAGCTGAAGCGGGTGAAACAGCAGTTTATCGCCAGAAACAGAAGAATTGTTTAATCCAAATCGAGTAATTATGCCAGAAAATACAATCAAACCCAGCGAAGTCTCTGAAGTGCTGCTTCGCCAGTTGCAAGGAATCGACACCTCCCTTAAATTCGACGAGGTAGGTACCGTCCTGCAGGTGAGCGATGGTGTGGCACGTATCTATGGCTTGCGCAATGCAGAAGCCAACGAACTTCTGCAATTTGAAAACGGTATAATGGGTACCGTGATGAATCTGGAAGAGGATAACGTCGGAGCTGTGCTGCTCGGTCCTACTGACCAGATCAAGGAGGGCATGATCGTTAAACGTACCCGGAGAATTGCTTCCATCAATGTGGGAGAAGGAATGCTGGGACGTGTCATCGACCCTCTGGGTGTACCGATGGACGGACGCGGCGAAATCAGCGGCGAACGTTTTGAAATGCCGCTGGAACGCAAGGCTCCGGGAGTTATTTTCCGTCAGCCGGTAACAGAACCTCTTCAGACCGGTCTGAAGGCGATCGATGCCATGATTCCTATCGGACGCGGACAGCGTGAGCTGATCATCGGTGACCGCCAGACTGGAAAGACGGCTATTGCCATCGATACCATCATCAACCAGCGTTCCAATTACGAAGCCGGTAATCCGGTGTACTGTATCTACGTTGCAATCGGACAGAAGGGTTCTACCGTTGCCAGCATCGTAAGTGCACTCCGTGAAAAGGGAGCCATGGATTATACGGTGGTTGTGGCTGCTACGGCTTCCGATCCGGCTGCCATGCAGTATTTCGCACCGTTTGCCGGTGCAGCCATCGGTGAATATTTCCGTGATACCGGCCGTCATGCCCTGGTAGTCTATGATGACCTGTCCAAGCAGGCGGTAGCCTATCGTGAGGTATCTCTGATTCTGCGCCGTCCGTCAGGACGTGAAGCTTATCCGGGCGATATCTTCTATCTGCACTCCCGTCTGCTGGAACGTGCGGCAAAGATCATCAGCCAGCAGGAAGTGGCCGAACAGATGAACGACCTGCCCCCCAGCCTGAAAGGAAAAGTCAAAGCCGGCGGTTCACTGACTGCACTGCCGATCATCGAAACCCAGGCAGGCGACGTTTCCGCCTATATTCCTACAAACGTGATCTCCATCACCGACGGACAGATCTTCCTGGAAACCGACCTGTTCAACCAGGGCTTCCGTCCGGCCATCAACGTCGGTATCTCCGTATCCCGTGTCGGTGGTAGTGCACAGATCAAGAGTATGAAGAAAGTGGCCGGTACGCTGAAGATCGATCAGGCACAGTACCGTGAACTGGAAGCGTTCTCCAAGTTCAGCAGCGACATGGACCCGGTAACCGCCATGGCCATCGACCGCGGACGTAAGAACAACCAGCTGCTGATCCAGCCGCAATATTCACCGATGCCTGTCGGCGAACAGGTTGCCATCCTGTATTGCGGAACCCACGGACTGATGCGTGAAGTTCCTCTGAGCAAGGTTCGTGCTTTCCAGGATACCTTCCTGACCACCCTGCGCGCCAACCACAAGGAAGACGTGCTCGACGTTCTGGCATCCGGAAAGATCAACGACGAAGTAACAGCAATCATCGAAAAAGTAGCGGCCGCAACGGCTTTACAGTATAAACAATAAGCATCATGGCATCACTGAAAGAAGTAAAGGGAAGAATCAACTCGATAAACGGGACGCTGAAGATCACTTCGGCCATGAAGATGGTGGCCTCTTCCAAGCTCCACAAGGCGCAGGAGGCCATCGAGAACATGCTTCCTTACGAACGAAGACTACACCGCATGCTGACGAACTTCCTGAGTGCGGGGCTGAGCGTGGAGTCGCCTTTCATTGTGAAGCGTGAGGTCAAGAAAATAGCGATTGTAGTGTTCGCGTCAAACAGCAGCCTCTGCGGCGGATTCAACATGAATGTGATCCGTCATCTGCACGAGGTTGTTGATGAATATGGCGCGAAAGTGGGAAAGGAGAACCTGCTGGTCTATCCCGTTGGCCGCAAGGTGGCCGATGCCGTGAAGAAGATGGGAATCACTCCCATGGGAGATTTCCAGCACATGAGCGGAAAGCCGAACTATAAGGAGGCTTCTGATCTGGCGACTGACTTGATCAACCGCTTCCTGAGCGGGGAAATACAGCAGGTAGAACTGCTGTACAACCATTTCAAGTCGACTTCCACACAGGTGCTGACGCGCGAAACCTATCTGCCTTTCGACCTTTCGGCTGAAACTGCCGGAAAGGACAAGGGAGAAGGAGCCGACATGCAGGCCGATTACATCGTTGAACCTTCATCGGCACAGGTGTTGCAGGAATTGCTTCCCAAGGTACTGCGCATGAAGATCTATACCGTTCTGCTCGACTCGAATGCAGCCGAACATGCAGCACGTACCATGGCTATGCAGATTGCTACCGACAATGCCAATGAACTGATACAGGATCTGACCCTGATTTACAACAAGAGCCGTCAGCAGGCCATTACCAATGAACTGCTGGATATCATCGGTGGTACGATGGCATAAGGCGTTGTAAACATCCATAAAGATACATCCTCACTCCTTCGGGAGCGGGGATGTATTTTTTTTTGCACGTCATTCTGCTTGTCCGTCTGTTTTTCTTACCTTTGCAGACAGTGCCGTTTCAACGTGCAGCCGATGCGTCTGAATCGTGCGGTCATTGCGGTCAGATCGACCGCTCGTTGCGGCCGAATCGTGTAGTCGTTGCAGGCTCATCGACCGCACGATTGATATAATTGTTTATATATTTGAATATTGTTAAACTTAAAAATATATCTATATGAAAACAATATTAATTTTACTTGCTTTGTTTTTGACACTTAGTAATTGTTCTAATAAGAAAAACAATTTTGAGACAACTATTCTTTCTGATTACAATATATACAAAGTAGAAGTATCGACAAATAAAAACTACTACGACTCTATTATTAACTTGATATCAGACACTGCATTTGTAATCCTTAAAGAAAAGGAAAATATTATGTTCTCTTATGCTAATAAGATCATAGAGCATAATAATAAATATTTCATTTTGGATAAAAGTTCACTTCGTTCTATCGTTTCATTTAAAAAAGACGGAAATCCTATAACAAAATACGGGCGAATTGGACAAGGTCCAGGAGAATATGTTTCTCCATGGGACTTTGATATAGATACAACAGGTCTATATATCTTAGACACAAAATCAAAAAAAGTCATCCATTATAGTGAAGAGGGTTCTTTCCTGGAAGAAAGAAAAATTCCTTTTTTTGCAGATGCTATAAAACGACTTAAAAATGGTAATTTCGTTTTCAATACAACACCTGATGGAACACAGCAACCAAGCCTGATCTATACAGATTCTGAAATGAATATTGTTGGTAAATCGTTGAATTATAGAAGCAATTATATTGGAGGATATACAACAAATAATATTATAAGAGAGAATAAAACAGGATTAAATTTTTATCGGGCACCCTCAGATTCCCTAACAATATTGGATAAAGATGGGAAAATTAAAGCGTTTATAGTTTTTGATTTCTTAAACAAATCAGTTCCTCAAATTGCAAAGACTGATTACATCTCATTTAGCCAAAAAGAACAATCTGCCGATTTCTTGCATTTTGTCAACAATCCAATCTGTATTTCTGACAGCATTTGGATAGGACTTATAGAAGATGGGAACAATCAATACACAGCTATTTTTAATCCATTTACCAATGATTTCGGATATAAGAAGTTTACAAGGGAATCTTCTGTATATGACATTATAGAACCTATGTTTTCTGATAACAATGGAGCTATAATTAGTCTTATCAGCCCAGAATTGAACGACATGTGCAATGATTATAACATGTTACCTGACTCTATAACAGACGCATTAAATGAAGGAAATAGAGTTTTATTAATCAATAGTTTCAAACGAAAATAAGTGATAATATC
>NZ_EQ973632.1:431591-438520 GCF_000157915.1 Phocaeicola coprophilus DSM 18228 = JCM 13818
ACGTCAGCCGGAACATTCCACTTATCTGGTTGCACACGACCTGAAGAGTCTCGACTATGTCCGTCAGATTGACTATGCACAGTTTGATTACATCTACCTGATGGCGGCTCCCAACTGGAAAGAATATGATTTTTCAAAGTCCTGCTGTCCTTTGCCGGCGAGGGATTCCGGGAGAGGGTAGAGGATCCCGCACTCCGGGCCAAATTTGTGGATTTCATGGTAGCCTTCATCGACAAATATGATCTTGACGGAATCGAAGTGGACTGGGAAACAGCAGTCACATTTCGTTTTGAGGGATCTAAACAACGCCTCGACCGGTCGGATCGGCTGGAAAAACAGTATGCTATCTGTGGAAGAACACCCGGAAGTACCGGCCATCGGTTCAGGCCGCATCATCATCCCCGAAACGAAAATTCCCGTTACGCCAACAAGGGGTTGGAGGAGCTGAACCTCCGGAACTGTTGCGCGTATGCGGCATGACCTGCGAAGAATTGCTGCAATACTTGGAAAGTGGAAATGATGAAAATCAAAAATGTTTCACTGCATCGTATGTATTCAGTGCCTGTTAAAAACTAAAAGCGGAAAATCTTTCCGCTTTTAGTTCATAATTTTTCATGTTAGCTTTATTAGCCGCCGAAAGCACCGGAACCATAACCTCCTCCTTCCCAACTATCATTATTCGCGTGGCCGGAATTCCCGTCGTCAAGTGCGCTATTCTTCTAATTTTTGGTTAGACAATATGTTAATCAACTCGTTTTTTCCGTTTCCCCAATATCACATAACTGTTGTCATCCGGTGAAATCTTAGACTTCCAGACGTTCAGAAACTCGCGGTTGCCGGTGGAAATCTTCGGGTCTGCCAGCCGTTCCTCTATCAGGTTCAGCAGGTCGCCCGGATCTATGCAGACAACATACCCGTATTCTGCCCATGCCCACCATTGGTTATATTTCTGCAATGCAATGCCACCCAGGTAGTCGTTCTCCAACTTGTAGAACGCCCCTCGCAAGGTGCGTTTGTCAACAAACAGCCGCTTCACCACCGTACCCAAGAACCTGTCCCTGGTTGCAGGGTCGGTGTTGACCCCCCAAATATAGGTGAGGTAATAGTCGCCGAAATCCACATAGGCATGCTCTGCTATCTCGCTGCCGAAATCCGTTGCAAACCGTGGGGAGAGCCTGTTGCTGTTCATTTGATAGACAAATAGCGAGTTTAATCCTTCACGCATGATTCGGACCATTGAGAAAACCATGTCATTTCCTGTCACTGTATGGAAAAGGATACCAGCTACAGATCCGGGGGATAAAGCCATTTGGCCCCCCCTGTTCTCATGGACAATATTTCCTTCCAGATCTTGTACCCACAGCGGCGGGGAAGGATTTCCACCGTCATGAGAGTTCCCACCGATATACGGCTGCACGATGGTGACCCGTTGCCTGTCATAATCCACATGCATCTGCCCACTGTTCGTTGAGTACGCTAATGGGATTTTTCCGATAAAGTTGCCTTGAAGGTCATAAACAAGAATCTGCTTCGTACTCGTCATGGAAAGCAGGTAAACCCGGTTGTGCGCTTCGTCAATCTGACAGTCGCTTAATAGATTATATTCACCGGGACCTTGTCCTACGCTTCCGATGGAGGCTACAAATTTACCCTGGCGGGTAAACAATCGATAAGGAAAATGGGCTACATTTATTCCGATGTAGTTGTCCGAAACATCCACTATTCTTGTATCTCCTACCAACGCTTCTTCGGTGTTGTTGTCCAGCTTGATGACTTCCAGACTGTCAACCCACATGCTGAAGGGTATGCATACGGATTCTTTCACGGCGGAGTAGTCGCACACAATCATCGTGTCACCGTCTGCGACAAGCCTGTCGGCCACGACGCTGCATCTTTCTATCCATTGGGCATTTTCATCGCCCCTGCTTCCGCACGAAGCCATTAGGGCAGGCAGGAGCGCAAATGTGTACGCGGCAAGTTGACGCGTGAGTTTACTGCACAAGGCAGGTCGTTTCATGGTAATGTTTTGCATGCGATTAAAATTTGTAGACAATGTACAAAAAAAATAAAAAGCCACGCATAATAGGTTAAATTGTATATTATTTTTTTGCATATTCATAATATTACGATAATTTTATAGATTGTATAAAAACCACCAAATTTAGCGATAAAACATCTATTAACTATTCAATCTAATTAGTATGAAACATTTGAGTAAGATTGGCTTACACGATTTGAGCCAAGCCGAGGTGGCAAAGAAGAAACAAATTCTCGTAAGAGGTAGTGGTCAGTATGGATGTATTTATGATTTTATGAAACGGTATATTCTACTTTCCATTTTAATGTTGTGTGGATGCAATGGAGGAAAGGCTGGTGAAGGGAAAACGCAGCCGGAACCTGTGGCTGAGGCAATGGAAAATGTACAAACTGACAATTCACCGGTAGATACAGATTCTGTTCCTGTGATAAAACAGGATCTTGTTGAAAAGGGGAAAACAGTCATTGATACAACCAAGATTTATAATATGGGGGAAGTCGATACTCCGGCTGTATCGCTGATGTCGGACAAGGAATTAATGGAATACCTTACAAGCCGTTTCAAATATCCCGATATAGAGCCGGTTACTGGGAGAGGGATTGCACAGTTGACCATTGAACGAGACGGCAGCATTTCGGATGTGAAAATTGTCCAAGGTATCCATCCGGAATTGGATAAGGAATATGAAAGGGTGCTTAGGCTATTCCCGAAGTTTAAGGCGGCTACCATTGATGGGGTTCCTGTCCGTTCGATATTGGAATTCCCTATTTTTGCAAAAGCTATGTAAAGGAATAAAAACAGAACCGTTATGAAAAAGACTGTATTGTTGGCATGGGTGGGCATAGGTGCATTGTGCGCAGCCTGCACATCTTCAAACAACACTTCCGTAGTGAAAGATGGTACAGGTAATGAGTTTTTTGTGGCGCATTATCAGGAAATAAAGGATACGGTCGTAATGAAACTGAGCGATCTGGTGGAGGATTACGAACTCATCCGCTTCGAAGACAATGACAGTGCCCTGCTGGGATTACGGGTCATGCCTACCATCACGGAACATTATATCGGTGTTTCCCAAAGACGCGGCCAGCCTTACCTGTTGTTTGACCGCCAAGGTAATTTTCTGTGCAATGTGGGAAATGTCGGTCAGGGGCCGGGTGAATATGCGTGGCCCATTTATGACGCCGCCATCAGTGAACAAAAGGGAGAAGTCTATCTGGCACAGTTTGCCTTTTCACCCAAAATATTTGCTTACAACCTGCAAGGGAAACTGACGTGCGAGATGGAAACCGGCTGTACACTGTCTAAGCCGAAAATAGAGACGGACGATGAAGGAAACCTGTGCATCATACAGATACCGATGCCCAGTCAGAAATCTCTGAATCTGGCTATTCAGATGGATGGCAGTGGAAACGTGACACGGACATTGAAGGCGGAGGAGCGTTTTTGGATGGACGACTTCAATGGGGACTTGTTTGCCTATCACAACGTGCCGGAATTCAGCTTCCACATCACATGTTGCGATACGCTGTTCCATTATGACAGGACGGAAAACCGTGTTGTGCCGAAATATACGTTGGACTTCGGCATGATGGATGAAAAACCGGGACATATCTACAATGAGATTCCGGGATATTACATGGCAACTGTATTTGGTAAGGGAATAATTCTGACGGATAAACAGGAACGCACTTCCTATTATGTGAAATTCATAAACGACTTGTATGGCGGTATTAGCCATCCTGTTACCTTCAAAGATGGTTATGTATTTACTTTGCGTGAACCAACCCATTGGATTCATTATATAGAAAAGCGCTTAGCCTCAGATGATTGTTCGGATACCGATCGCAAGCAGTTGACCGAATTGTTGGAGTCCATAGACGAGGAGGGAAACAACCTTATGTTCATAGGAAAGTTGAAGTGACAATCGGTATATGCTATACAATTGTTAAATTAAAAGTTAAGATTAAACATGCGTAGACTTTTTTTATTGTTTATTTGTTCGATTGGCGTCGTGTCCTTGTTCGGACAATCTTTGACATGTACAGATCGCATTTGGGGACTTACTAAGATCTGGAAAGATGTATCAGTGAACTTTTACGATGCACATTATTTGTCGTCAATAAAATGGGATAGCTTATATAACGTGTACATTCCTAAAGTTATGGCGGTAAAAAGTGATAGGGATTATTATTTTTTGTTGCAATCCTTTATTGCACAAACCAATGATGGTCATACCGAATTTTCATTGATGAATTTTTTAAAAAAAGATAGAAAAACTGACGTATTGCCAATAGGAACCAACTGGATTAAAGATACTTTATATGTGACTTACGCTGCAAAAGATTGGTTGGATGAAGTTCCTTTAGGAAGTCGCATTATTAGTATCAATGGGCTGTCTTCAGAAAAATATTTTGAACAACATATCTATCCGTATGTGAGTGCTAAAACCTTACAAGATAAACGAAAAAAATCCAGTTTTTTATTTGGAATTGGTTTATTGGAGGATACAATAAGTATATCGTTTATAACACCAAAACGGATATGGCGGCATAAGTCTGTCATATATGATGGATTTAAATTTAGGTATAAAAACAGTGATTTTGTTAGTATTCAAAAACAAATGGTTCATAAAAATTCTTGTTATGAACACAAGGTTGCAGTAGATGGGAATAATGCCTCTTATTCTTATTTGCGTGTTGATGATTTTTCAAGGAATTTCCGAGTGTTGAAGTTTATGGATAATGCGAAGAATGGACTTATGCAGTCTGATTATGTTATATTAGATTTAAGAAACAATCCTGGTGGAAGTGAACTGACTGCCGATTCTTTATTGATGTATTTTGTGAATGGTGATACTCTAAATACATACAAGTCTATTACAAGAAGTCATAATTCCTTTTATGCTGCCATGGGCTATAGTTACGAAAAATATAGGGACTATTATCAGAATCTGCATGAAGAAATGATGTGTGAAGAAGAGTTCGTGTTTTCTCCCCCTTATCGAGTTGAAAAACCTCTTTATATACTTGTAGGAGAATTCACGTATTCTGCTGCTGAAGATTTTCTCATTTCTTTAAAGCTTAATTTCCCTAATAGAGCGGTTTTAGTTGGCAGTGCAACAGGTGGTTCTACAGGAGCACCAATGGTGTGTCCACTTTTCAATGGGCTTTATTATCGTATTTGCACTCGCTTCCCGTTAACACCGATTTTTCAAAATGGATTGCAACCAGATTGTACATATGAACCTACTATTGACGAACTTTTAAACAGAAAAGATTGTATATTTAAACACATAGAATATTTATACAATATTTCGGTAAATAATTAAAATGATTATCCGTATGTTGTCCGTTAAATTTTAGCACTCAGACTGTAAATATACCATGTGAAATATTTTTATATATCGTTGAAATTCAGTGTTTTATACTATAGAACATAAAACCCACCATTATGAATCTTCTGAATTTCATGAGTAATTTTGCAGATGAGGAATCCTGTGTGACCTATCTGAAAGAACAACGGGAACGCCGCGGAGTCGTATGTAAGCATTGCGGCTGCACCGAACACCGTTGGGATGCCCACAAACGTTGTTTCGAGTGTCGGAACTGCCACAGCCGTCAGTCATTACGTTCAGGCACTGTCATGCAGAACAGCAAACTTCCGTACCGCTACTGGATTGCCACCATGTTCCTGCTGATGAGCACCAAGAAATCCTTTTCCACAGAGGAAATCCGTCGTCAACTGGGGCATAAACGATACCAGCCTGTCTGGGAGATGGTCTGCAAGCTTCGTGACGTCATGGGTAAACGTGACGCACAGTACTCCCTGGACGGACAGGTCGAGCTTGACGACGGCTTCTTCACCACGGAACGTCCCGAAGAGGAGAAGGATACCCCCTTAAAAAGGGGACGTGGCAGTCATAAGAAGTCCAAAGTGGTGGTCATGGTGGAAAGTGCCCCTTCGCAGAGACATCCCAGGAAAGGAAAGCCCTCCAAAGTGGTAGGACATCTGAAAATGCACAGGTCATTCCGGACCTGAAGACACAGACAGTCACCGACGTTGCGAAGAAACACCTTGAACCGTCCGTCGAACTGACCACTGACGATTCCACCTCCTACCATAAGCTCGTAGAACATGTACAGAGACACCAACGGTGATTTCGGACAAGAAGAACATGGAGAAGATACTGCCGTGGGTACATATCGCCATCAGCAATGCCAAGAGATTGCTTCTGGATATGCACCACAGAATCAAGTACGAGTATTTACAGTATTACCTCAACGAATTCTGCTACAAGTTCAACAGAAGGTATTTCGGAGAGAAGCTCTTCGACAAGGGTGTCTTGGCAGCAATCAGCTACAACACCGAATTCAAGTCAAGAACATACAGACAGACAACATGCAGATAATCATAAAAAGTTTTTTCTTTTTGTCGGTTTTGTAATCCGAAAGTTCTGATTATAAGAATCTTAAATCCGCTTGTGCTTGTTTCTCGGATGGTAAATTCTTCATTTAATCTTTGTCGGGGTAGCGGCAAATGCCCAAGTACCTTACCTGGTCCCAGGTTCCCGATACAGTCAAATTCGAGTCCACTCACCTGAATGTGGAGAAGCTGAACGAAATGGTCGGCGAGTTCATGCAACGACGTGTAAATTTCCTTGTATCTGCGCTAGGTTCCGTGAATTCCACCCTTGAAGAAGCCTCCGAGACTATGGACGTAGATGTGCAGATGCAGCCATACAAATTGGAGGATATTAAGAATAAGATTGATATAGCCATCAAAGCAAAAGACGAGGAGATTTGGTCACAACAACGAGCCATCACCTTTGTGGGGAACGTGGATGCTGTTTTGGACGATATATTGCTATTTTATAATTATATTATTTAGAATT
>NZ_EQ973632.1:439780-444282 GCF_000157915.1 Phocaeicola coprophilus DSM 18228 = JCM 13818
CGGGATCTGGTGACCAACCATGCCTTCAGGCAGGATCAGGGTGTGGACGTGATCCGGGAACTGATTGCCCAGGCACGTGCCTGCCAGACTAAAGTCCTGCTGTCCTTTGCCGGCGAGGGATTCCGGGAGAGGGTAGAGGATCCCGCACTCCGGGCCAAATTTGTGGATTTCATGGTAGCCTTCATCGACAAATATGATTTTGACGGAATCGAAGTGGACTGGGAAACAGCAGTCACACTGCCGCTGCACGAAGTATTCGTGAGGGAAATCCGGGAAAAGCTGAATGTGCTGGAAAGCCGGAAAGGCCGCAAGATGTATCTCACCACGGCTCTTCACTCCTGGCAGCGTTATTCCAAAGAACTGGCCGGAAAGGTTTCCCGGTCACTCGACTGGATCAATATCATGACCTACGACATGGGAGGCGGAATCTGGGGCAATGTACCTACCCACAACACTCCGCTGGACCGGATCATTACCGATCTGAAAGCTTGGGAAATGTTTGACAAGAGCAAGCTGTGCATCGGTCTGGCCAACTATGGATTCTTCTACAAAGGGATCAAGCCGGGTCAGAAAATAGAAGGCAAGCTTGACAAGTATGGCCGCTATATCGGATACAATGAAGCAATGGCCGTATTCTCTTCTGACTGGAAAGAGGTGAAAGACCCGCAGGCAAAGGTGTCTTATTTCATCAATGAAAAACAGCAGGAATTCATTACGCTGGAAACGAAAGAAACTATCCGTACCAAAGCAGAATGGGTGAAAGAGAATGGATTCAGAGGTGCTTTCTGGTGGGAATTCAGCTATGATGAAATACTTCCTGACAGCAAGGACGGAAAAATCAGACATCATCTTATCGACGAAATCAAATGGTAATCTTCAGAAGTTAACACATCTATGTTCAGCATCCGATTTACAGTCATTACTTTATTCCTGTTGCAACTGGCGGTTCATGCCTACGGCGGAATGGAACATTTCAGAATCCTGCCGGAACCGCAGTCTGTAGAGATCATGAAGGGGAAGGGCCTGCATTACAATGATCTCAGTTTTATCGTAAACCGTTCCGGAGAGGATTATCCTGTACTTGGAACCATGCTTGGCAGTTTGCCGCATAAGGAGAGAAACGGAAAAGGAGTCTATCTGAGTCTGTCTGAGAAAGAAGTTCCCCAGTCTCCGGAAGGATATGTCCTTCAGGTCAGCGAGAAGGGAGTCTTCATCACTTCAAGCGGACAGGCCGGCCTGTTTTACGGCTGTCAGACATTGGAACAACTGATGGAAGACAGCCGTGATTTCGGGCTGCAGATTCCTGCCCTGAAGATCACGGACTATCCCGATATTGCTTACCGCGCAGTCCATCTGGACACCAAGCATCATCTGGACCGTATGGAATATTACTACCGCATGGTCGACAAGCTGGCCCGTTACAAGGTGAATGCCATTATCTGGGAACTGGAAGACAAGTTTGAATATTCAAGTCATCCTGAGATTGCTTCGCCCAATGCGATCAGCAAGCAGGAGATGCAGGCTTTCTGCCGCTATGCCAGGGAACGGAACATCGAGATCAGTCCACTGGTGCAAGGACTGGGACATGCCAGTTTTATCCTGAAACACCACTGGGAGCTTCGGGAGAATCCGGAAAGCGACTGGGAGTTCTGTCCTTCCAATCCAAAAACCTATGAATTCCTGTATGATCTGTATCAGGATGCCATCGAAGCAATGCCTTATGGCAAATACCTGCATATAGGAGGTGACGAGATTACGGCGATCGGCATCGACAAGCGTTGCAAGGAAACAGGCAAGACGGCCTTTGAACTGCAGATGCACTGGCTGAAGCAGGTCTGTGACTATGCGAAGTCGCACGGACGTACTCCGATTTTCTGGGATGACATGCCTTTGAAATTTGCAGGATTGTGGCCACAGATTTTGGGGGACGAAACAGAAAGCGAACTGGATAAAAGCTGGAATACGGAAAAGCTGGATCAGGCCATAGAGCTGTTTCCCAAAGAATGTATCTATATGCGCTGGAACTATGGTGACGCTACCAAACCGGCTCATAAAAGATTGCTGAAATGGTATAAGGAGAAAGGGCTTCCGGTAATGGCTGCCACAGCAGCTTCTGCAGGCGATTCTCCGTTTATGCCCAGAGAATACACGAAAGCCAATTATATCAAAGGCTTCAGCCAGCTGGTTGTCGAAAATGACTTGCAAGGTATTCTGGCGACAGCCTGGGACGACGGTTCACCGCATCTGGAAACAGTTTTCCGGGGCTATATCGCACAGGGAGAATTCGGCTGGAACCCCGACGGAAGAACTGTTGAAGAGTTTGCCGAAGCTCACGGACAGCGGGAGTTCGGTCTGGAAGCAGGAAAGGGAAAGACTGATTTCATACAGGAACTGGAAAAGGCTTTCTTCTTCTTTGACGGTGCCCTGGTTGAATCCGGCAGAAGAAATCCGGCCTGGGGAACCACTCATTTCAAGCTGATTGAACTTCCTGACAAGACTCATCCCGGACAGTGGACGCAGAAATATCAGAAACGGATTGAACAGGCTGAAAAAGAACAACTCCGCTTTGAGCAGATCCGCCGTGAACTGACTGAGGCCCGGCAGGAAGCTTTGCGTAACCGCTATACTCTGGACATCTACGAACAGAACAATCATCTTCAGAACTATCCGGTCAGACTGCTGCTGGCTTTAAGGGATCTGGACAAGGCTGCCGGTGAAGAAAACCGGCTCAAGGCTCTGGATCATCTGGAAACGGTCTGCAATGACTTTTATGCCATGCGCCGGGAGCTGGAGGCTGTGTATTCACGTACCCGCTTCATGGAACAGCCGGATGGTTATATCCCGGACATGAATCACCATAATCATCTGTCGGCCAAATCAAATAATAGCGACTGGCTTTATCTGTATGAAAAGCCGATGGTTGAAAAGATTCTGAGTTATATAGGGGAAAAATACTAAATTATGAATTATGAAAAATAGAATCTGTCATTTCGGATACTTTGCAATACCGGTATCCATGTTATTGTTTTCATGCACTCAAAGCGATGAACCCCGGAAGCCTAATATAATTTATATTCTGGCAGATGATCTGGGACGTGCTGAACTGGGATGTTACGGTCAGGAGATTATCGAGACTCCCAACATTGACCGGCTGGCGTCGGAAGGTATGCGCTTTACCAACCATTATTCGGGACAGGCCGTTTCAGGACCTTCCAGATGTTCATTGTTTACCGGTCTGCACTCCGGTCATGCCTACATACGCGGCAATGACGAAATGACGTCCCGCGGAGACGTGTGGAACCATGCGGCCATGCTGGCCGATTCGTCGCTGGAAGGGCAGAGACCGGTTCCGGCCAATACCATCATGATTCCGCGAAAGATGAAGGAAGCAGGCTATAAAACAGCCTGTATCGGGAAGTGGGGGCTAGGCTATCCCGGATCTGAAAGCACTCCCAACAAAATGGGATTTGATTTCTTCTACGGATACAACTGTCAGAGACAGGCCCATACGTATTATCCTCCTTTTCTGTACAGAAACGAATGCCGGGAGTATCTGGAAAACAAACTGCTTCCACCGCATACCAAACTCGACAAGGGAGCAGATCCTTATGACGAGAAGAGTTATGAGAAATATACGCAGAAGCAGTATGCACCTGATCTGATGTATCGCGAAATCTTGTCCTTTGTCGAGGAATCCAAAGACGAACCGTTTGTCCTGTTCTGGACCACTCCGGTTCCCCATGTTCCATTGCAGGCTCCTGAAAAGTGGGTTGACCATTACAGAGCCAAACTGGGTGATGAAGAGCCGTATATCGGTGACAAGGATTATTTCCCGTGCAGATACCCGCGTGCCACATACGCTGCCATGGTCAGTTACTGGGATGAACAGATCGGCGGCCTTGTAGCCAAGTTGAAGGAACTTGGAATATACGACAATACCATCATCATCTTTACGAGTGATAACGGCCCTACTTTCAACGGAGGTACGGATTCTCCGTATTTTGACAGTGCCAAGCCCTTTAAAAGTGAATTCGGATGGGGAAAGGCTTCTCTTCGCGAAGGTGGCATACGGGTTCCGATGATTGCATCCTGGCCCGGCCATATACCCGCAGGAACAACTTCCGACCTTCTGTCTGCATTTTGGGATATGATGCCGACCATGTGTGATATAGCTGGCATTGAATCTCCGGCAACGGACGGTATCAGCATGCTTCCCGAAATGCTGGGAGACAAAGAAAACCAGAAACAGCATGATTTCCTGTATTGGGAATTTCCGGAATCGGGAGGGCAGAAAGCTCTGAGATTCGGAGACTGGAAGGCTTTTGTGGGCGATGTAAAGAATGGAAACCGGAACATTGAACTGTATAATCTGAAGGATGATCCCCGTGAACAAAACAATGTAGCGGCTGAGCATCCGGATCTGGTCAGAAAGGTAACCGACATATTCCGGGCCGAGCATACCGATGCCGAAATAGATAATTTCAATCTGCCGGTATGGTAAG
>NZ_EQ973632.1:445616-448972 GCF_000157915.1 Phocaeicola coprophilus DSM 18228 = JCM 13818
AGAACAGCTGTCTCACTTCAGAATGAGACAGCCGTTCTTTTTTATCTGAAAACCGACCGTATTCAATTTTTGAACCGTACAATCGCCAGTACCGGATTGTCATCATCGGTCCGGCCAGCGGCAATCTCTTTCAACGGACCATGTACCTTGCCCGCTTCCGACTGTTCTATCAGCATACTGCTGGGAATCGTATAGCAGGCCGTATTCCAAGCCTTATTTGTCACTCCTCCGTCACCCAGCTGAATTTCCTGTTCCTCGCAATCCCGATTGACGAGTTTGCATACATACGTTTTTCCGGCGGCATAGTCATAAACCATATATTTGTCAGGAAACCCTGTACGCGTCTCAAAATCGAATTCAAAATCCACCAGGTAGAAGAAGAAGTATGAACCTGCCCGGTAGTCTGGCAACAGCACTTTGGGAGTTTCCATGGAAAGCACCGGCGGAGTACGTACCAGCATCGGCGAGAGTACGCCCTGGGGAGTATAGGTATAGATTGTATCTGCTGACAAATCACCGATCACATAACTGTCCTCGCAGCGGACAATGGGATCATAGCCCAATGCAGCTGAAATAGTCTGGTTCTCGCCGAAAGGTTTGGACATACGGTTGGACATACGTTTGGTGAAATGAATGTCCAGTTCCTTCACGATCTCTCCGGTCTTTTTGGAAAGCAGCATATACGGTTTCGCCCGATTGGAGATGCCTTGATTGACATCCATATCGCACGCCAGCAGACAATCGGCAGAAAAATCCTGAAGGCTATTCAGAATCATCTTGTACGGGATAGGCAACGTACGTTTATACTGTCCGGTGAACGAATACACCTGCATCCGATACTTCAGCAGATAATCTACGATGAATATTTCCTGTGCTTTTGGATCCACAGCCATTCCAATGATATACTGATATTCTTTGCTGCCCTGCCCTACATGACGAAAACTGGAACGCACACTGCCGTCGCCATTGAACAGCACAATTTCATTATCTGATGTCCGTGCCACAATCAGGCTGTCGGAAACATAGCCCAAACAACCCGCAGAATTGGGCAGCAAAGCATTTTTCTTCGTTTCAAGAGGAATGTACTTCACATCGGCCAGATCCTGCAAGACGATTTTCTTTTCAGGATAATCCTTGGTGACATCCAGCGTCACCAACCCTTGTTCCTTCTTTGCTTTCTGAGTCTGTTCGGTAGAAGCATCTTCCTTGCCGTCCTGTCTGTTTGTGTTGTTTGCTCCACAGGAGTAAAGCAACAAGCTGGCATACAGTGCCCATACATAAGTTTTCATGTTACTTAAAATTTTTAAGGTTAGTTTGAGAATCTGAAATATAAACAGTAATCGTCAGATCACCGGAAACAAAAATATAGAATTATTATCTTTTTTGCAAGTTATTCGTTTCTCAAAGGGCACATGTGTCATTGCAGTCAGCCTCCGGAAGGCTGACTGCCTTATTCCAGCGAAAGTGTTACGGTTATTTCGCCTTTTCCTCCCAACAGTTCGAGCATCTGTTCCCGTGTGGAAACTTTATCCACCTTTCCCAGCCGGGTGAAGTTCCATGAGTTTGTATCATAATAAATTACAAACGAATTTCCCTGATACAGAATCAGGTCTCCGGGTTCCGTAGTGGTCTGCCGGTCGTTTCTGGGCAAAGAGAAGCCCAGAGAACCAACCTTCTCCATATTTCCGTAATCATCCATCCGGATTTCCAGTTCTCCCTGTTTGGCCAGATGTTCTTTCAATGCCTCCGTAGAAGAATTATTCACGAGAGTGGCCGTAAATGTTTCTCCGTTGACGGTCAATTTAAGAGTATTGCTTTCCATCATATTGTCTTCGTTTTGATCTTCGTTCTGATTTTCATTACTTTCTTCATCCTGATTCTCGTGACCACCTTCGTTCTGGTTTCCGTTTTCCGGATCTTCATTGCCGCTTCCTTCAGCAGGGACATCCGTCTGCATGCCGTTTTCGGGAAGAGCCGGGTCTTCCTGCACAGGAGTGCAGGAAGACAGAGACAGAAGAATGGCGGGCAGAAGCAAATATTGCTGCATCTGCGAACAGAACTTCCATTGCATACTTCTGTGACTTTATTTCAGCTTACTATATTCTTCGTCGGAAACAGGCTCCAGCCATTCGTTGGAAGTGTTTTCTCCCGGAACTTCGAAAGCCAGATGAGCAAACCAGCTGTCGGCTGCCGCTCCGTGCCAGTGCTTGACCCCGGCAGGAATATGAATTACCGTTCCGGGAAGAATCTGTACGGCAGGTTTCCCTTCTTCCTGATACCAGCCTCTGCCGGCTACTCCGATCAGCATCTGTCCGCCTCCCCGGGTTGCACGATGAATGTGCCAGTTGTTACGGCATCCCGGTTCAAAGGTTACGTTAGCCACAGGTACCTGCTCCGTGGATACCGGTGCCAGATAACTGTTGCCGATAAAATACTTTGCATACGCCGTATTGGGTTCTCCGACAGGAAAAATCATTTCCCGCTGGAAGGCAGATCTGGCATCATCTGCTGCCGTATCTTCGGCCCATACCTCCTTGGCCTGCCGGAAAGCAGCCCATGCTTTCGGCCATCCGGCATAAAAACCTATATGCGTAATGATTTCAGCAATCTCGGTGCGGGTGATGCCGTTCTGCCGGGCAGTTTGCAGATGATATGTCAGTGAACTGTCGGTGATTCCCTGGCTGATCAGTGCCGTAAGAGTAACCAGACTACGGTCGCGCAGTCCGAGCTTGTCTGTGCGGCTCCATACTTCTCCGAAAAGGACATCGTCATTAAGTTCTGCGAATTTGGGAGCGAATTCTCCAAGCTGATCGCGTCCAGCTGTTTGTTTGACTGTTTCCTGTGCCATAATAGTTGTAGAATTTATTGCCAATGCGACAAGCGCAAGGACGGTTTTGATTTTCATAATTGGATGAATTAAAGGATTATTCGTTTTTCCTATGGCAAAGTTAGCAGATTCATCCTGACAGCTTTGTATACGATTTACTGATATTTGTACCCCAATTATGGATTCAGCAGATTTTTTTAAAACGTTTCGACGTTTTGAGTAAAAGGCCGAAACGAATTGAAGCATACGCCGGGACGTTTTTTTGAGGAGTAGGGGATACAAATAACACTAACCCTCCAATAGTTGATAATAAAAGAAAAGCGATATCATTATTATTGGAAACGATTAAGAATAAAAGAATAAAATTACAATAAACAACAAAGAAAAGAGAAGAGCAAAGATTAAAAATTAAAGGTTTCTCTGAGCAGAACAAGTATTTTTTAAAGTATGAGGATACAAGGTATGGAATTATACATGCGTAGCCTATTAATTCAGTGAAATCATATTTATAATTATATTATTTAGAATC
>NZ_EQ973632.1:449669-461864 GCF_000157915.1 Phocaeicola coprophilus DSM 18228 = JCM 13818
CGAAATAAGCCAAAAATTAAATATTGATGCTAATATAGTGCTAGGTGTTTGATTGAATATGAGAGCTGTTGAAGCAATAGTTGAGAATACGTTGATCCATAAACAGATATGGGGCATCACTAAAAGCAAAAGGCCTAATTCCCAACGGAAATAGACCTTTAATCTTTGTCGGGGTAGCGGGATTCGAACCCACGACCCCCTGCTCCCAAAGCAGGTGCGCTAACCGGACTGCGCTACACCCCGAACTAACGAATTATGAAAAAGCCTTTGACCGTTTCCTGTCGGGGTAGCGGGATTCGAACCCACGACCCCCTGCTCCCAAAGCAGGTGCGCTAACCGGACTGCGCTACACCCCGAAAGGTCTTTCCTTCAAAAGCGATGCAAAGGTAAGGCTTATTGTTGAAATATGCAAGTGTTAAGAGGATTTTTTCTGCTTCATAACACATTTTTTATTCCTTTTCTCCCTGCCTTCTGACACTTCTCATTCTGGAATATTGGAACAAAAAAAGAATCAGACAGCTTTGTCCAGCTTCTCGAGCAAGGCTGTAAGTTCTGAGCGCCAGTCGCTTCCGTTGACAGGCTGAAAGGTATGCATACCCATGTCGGCTCCCATCTGTACATTCGAGGCTCCATCATCCACAAAAAGTGTTTCGGCCGCATTCAGTTGTACATCCGACAGGATGTGACGGAAAATCCGTTCATCAGGTTTGGTATGCCCCATCTCATAAGAGAGATAGAGTTTGTCGAAATAGGCATCCAGCGGTTTTCCGGCAGGGGAGAACTGCTTACTGCAAGCCCAGCTGATGACATAGGGATTTGTGTTGCTCAAGACGTATAGCCGGTAGCGATGGCGAAGTTCTTCCAGAAGAGTAAGAATACGTTCGTCTACCCCGGAAAAGAATCCCATCCAGGCTTCCTTTACTTCTTCAAAGGTAAGCGGACGTCCGCAAAGCTGTCCAAGAATCTCCCGGAATTCCTGTTCCGTAAGGGTCCCTTCTTCCAGCTGCTGGAAAATACCAGTCTGATGATACTTGTCAAGACGGCTGTCAGCATCCTTCAGTCCCAGCCGGATAAAAGCCTGTACGGCGTGGTCGCGGTCAATAGGAGCAATCACGCCGCCGAAATCGAAGATAATGTTTCTGATCATGGCTTCAGGCTTATTTACGCAACATCAATGTTTTGAACGGGGCAGGGTAGGGTGTTTCAAACTCCATCCGCTCGCCCGTTACAGGGTGATAGAAGCAAAGTTTGAAGGCATGAAGTGCCAGACGTCCCAGAGGATTCACTTCACATCCGTAGCGCTCGTCTCCGACTACAGGATGTCCCAGTGTCTGCATGTGTACGCGGATCTGGTTCTTGCGGCCGGTTTCCAGCTGGAGTTCCACCAGTGAGAATCCGTTGGCACGCTTAATGGTATGGTAATGGGTTACCGAGAACTTTCCTCCGTCGTCAACCGGAGAGGAGCTGACATACAACTTGCGGTCAGTCAGCCATGATTCCACCTTACCCTGGTCTTTCTCCATGTCACCGGTTACAATCGTCACATAGCGACGGTCATAAACAATGTCGTGCCAGTTGTCGCGCAAGGTGTGCTGTGTCTTTTCGTCCTTGGCATACATCATGATACCCGAAGTCTCACGGTCCAGCCGGTGTACCACAAATACGCGGTTATTGCGATGCTGTCGTTTGACATATTCATTCAGGATATGCTGGGCCGTACGTTCTTTCTGTTTCTCTGTTGCAACGGAAAGAAGTCCTTCTTTCTTTTCCACTACGATCAGATAGGCATCTTCGTACAGGATCTTCAGCATCGGATGACGGAACTCATGCTTGTTGCGGTCTTTGCTGATCTGTACCTTCATGCCCGGAGTCAGCGGGAAGTTGTACTGAGTCTGGATATTGTTATTGACCAGCACTACGCGGTTGGACAGCAAAGCCTTTACACGCGTACGGCTCACCCCTGCCATTTTCTTCATCAGGAACTCCATCAGTTCGGCAGGTTCTGTCACATTATAAATTGTATATTGTGCGGCGGCACGTGCTCTGGGACGTCCGCCGGCCGGATTGCTATTTCTTGCCACGATTTTACGGATTCAGTGATAAGGATTTAATGTTTCGGTTCTTCTCTTTTCTCCAGCAGCACGACATTTTCCACATGATGCGTATGAGGGAACATGTCAACGGGCTGTACGGCAGTCACTTTGTATTTACCGTCCAGCAGTTGCAGGTCGCGTGCCTGGGTTGCCGGGTTACAGCTTACGTAAACGATACGTTTCGGTTCGGCAGCCAGAATTACATTAATGACATCATTGTGCATACCTGCCCGGGGAGGATCGGTAATGATGACATCCGGACGTCCGTGTTCGCGGATAAAGTCTTCTGTCAGGATATCCTTCATATCACCGGCATAGAACAGGGTATTCGTGATTCCGTTGATCTGAGAATTCACTTTTGCATCTTCAATGGCTTCGGGTACATATTCGATACCGATGACCTTGCGTGCACGGCGTGAAACAAAGTTGGCAATGGTTCCGGTACCGGTATAAAGGTCATACACCAGTTCGTCTCCTTCCAGTCCTGCAAATTCGCGCGCTACCTTATATAAATTATAAGCCTGTTCAGAATTGGTCTGGTAGAAAGACTTCGGACCCACTTTGAAACGCAGGCCTTCCATTTCTTCGAAGATGTGATCTTTTCCGCTGAATACTTCCACGTCGAGATCACCGATCGTATCATTGCACTTGTTGTTGATCACGTAGAGCAGCGAAGTAATTTCGGGGAAAGAGTCGGCCACATACTGCAGAAGTTCCTTCATCTTTGCCAGTTCTTCATCATTGGTAATCTTGCATTGAAGCAATACCATCAGTTCGCCGGTAGAAGAAGTACGTACCATCATGTTACGCAGCATGCCTTCCTGAGTACGCAAGTCGAAGAATGGATAGTTGTGGGCATATGCGTAGTCACGGATACTGTTCCGGATGCGGTTGGAGATATCATCCTGAAGCCAGCACTTCTCAATTGCCAGCACCTTGTCGAAAGCTCCGGGAATATGGAATCCTACGGCATTCATCTGATCGTATTTCACATCCTGTTTCACTTCTTCCTCGGTCAGCCATCGCTTGTTCGAGAAGGTATATTCCAGCTTATTGCGGTAGAACATGGTTTTTTCCGAACCTAAAATCGGACGAAATTCAGGAAGCTCTACCTTTCCGATCCGTGTCAGATTGTCGAAAACCTGTTTCTGTTTGTATTTAATCTGATCCTCATACGCGAGGCACTGCCATTTGCAACCGCCGCATACGCCGTAGTGCTGGCAGAATGGTTCTACACGCATGGGAGATTTCTCGTGAATTTTTACGGCCACAGCTTCTGCATAATGGTTCTTCTTGCGTTTTACCTGCAAGTCTACTACATCTCCCGGTACCACGTAGGGTACAAACACCACCAAGTCATTTACTTTAGCCAAGGCTTTGCCTTCTGCGGCTACATCGGTTATCGTTACCTTTTCCAGTAAAGGAAGTTCTTTTTTCTTTCTTGCCACTGTCGTTTTCAATAAATCCAATTTGGGAGCAAATTTAAGAATAATTCCCGACATTCCGCCATGATTTTCAAAATACTTCATTTTGCAATGTCGATATAGCAAAACATGTTGTAAAATACATTCTTTTTATTTGCTTATTCACAAAATATGTCTAGTTTTGCCCCCGTTATCATTAAGAAACATGATAAAAACAAAATATTTAGCCTATAAATCTTAGAAAAAATGGAAAAGAAAAGAGTTTACACCTTCGGGAACGGACAAGCTGAAGGAAAAGCTGACATGAGAAATCTTTTGGGTGGTAAAGGCGCGAATCTGGCCGAAATGAATCTGATCGGTGTTCCGGTACCTCCCGGTTTTACAATAACAACTGAAGTCTGCAATGAATATTTTGAAAAAGGAAAAGAAGCAGTCGTTGCTTTACTGAAAGAAGATGTAGAAAAATCAGTTGCAGGCATTGAATCACTGATGAAGTCTAAATTCGGAGACGTAGAAAATCCGTTGCTGGTTTCCGTACGTTCCGGTGCACGTGCTTCCATGCCGGGTATGATGGATACCATCCTGAACCTGGGATTGAATGATGAAGTAGTGGAAGGTCTGGCACGCAAAACCGGTAATCCCCGTTTCGCATGGGATTCTTACCGCCGTTTCGTACAAATGTATGGTGACGTGGTGCTGGGCATGAAGCCGACCAATAAGGATGATATCGATCCGTTTGAAGCTATCATTGAAGATGTCAAGAAAGCCAAAGGCGTTCGTCTGGACAACGAACTGGATGTAGACGATCTGAAGGAACTGGTAGTCCGTTTCAAAGCTGCCGTAAAAGCCCAGACAGGAAGCGACTTCCCCAACAATGCATATGAACAGCTCTGGGGAGCCATCTGTGCTGTATTTGACTCCTGGATGAACGAACGCGCCATCCTGTACCGCAAGATGGAAGGAATTCCGGTAGAGTGGGGTACAGCGGTCAATGTACAGGCCATGGTATTCGGTAACATGGGCGATACGTCTGCAACAGGTGTCTGCTTCTCACGCGACGCCGGTACAGGTGAAGATCTGTTCAACGGTGAATACCTGATCAATGCACAGGGAGAAGACGTTGTGGCAGGTATCCGTACACCGCAGCAGATCACCAAGACCGGATCTCAGCGCTGGGCAGCCTTGCAGGGTATTTCTGAAGCTGACCGTCTGGCCAATTATCCGTCAATGGAAGAAGCCATGCCTGAAATCTATAAGGAACTCGATGCTTTGCAGACCAAACTGGAAAACCACTACCACGACATGCAGGATATGGAATTCACCGTTCAGGAAGGAAAACTGTGGTTCCTGCAGACTCGTAACGGAAAACGTACCGGTGCAGCTATGGTGCGCATTGCCATGGAAATGCTGGAACAGGGCATGATCGATGAAAAAACTGCTATCATGAGATGCGAACCCAATAAACTGGACGAACTTCTTCACCCTGTATTCGATAAGGAAGCTCTTCGCTCAGCCAAAGTCCTGACACGCGGTCTTCCGGCTTCTCCGGGTGCTGCATGCGGTCAGATCGTCTTCTTCGCAGAAGATGCTGCCAAATGGCGTGCAGACGGACGTCGTGTCGTATTGGTTCGTATTGAAACATCTCCGGAAGACCTGGCCGGTATGACCGTAGCCGAAGGTATTCTGACAGCCCGCGGCGGTATGACTTCTCACGCTGCAGTTGTGGCAAGAGGTATGGGTAAATGCTGTGTATCCGGTGCAGGCGCCATCAATGTAGATTATAAAGCACGTACCGTAGAAATTGACGGTGTATTGCTGAAAGAAGGTGACTTCCTTTCTCTGAACGGTAGTACCGGTGAAGTTTACCAGGGAGAAGTTGTTACCAAGGCAGCCGAACTTTCCGGTGATTTTGCCAAACTGATGAGCCTGTGTGACAAATATACCCGTCTGAAAGTACGTACCAATGCTGATACTCCTCATGACGCTCAGGTGGCACGTAACTTCGGTGCAGTAGGTATCGGTCTGTGCCGTACAGAACACATGTTCTTCGACAACCAGAAGATCATCGCCATGCGTGAAATGATTCTGGCTACCGACGAAGAAGGACGTAAGAAAGCTCTTAATAAACTGTTGCCTTATCAGAAAGCTGACTTCAAGGGCATCTTCAAGGCAATGGACGGTTGTCCGGTGAATGTTCGTCTGCTCGATCCTCCTTTGCATGAATTTGTTCCTCACGATCTGAAAGGTCAGGAAG
This sequence comes from Phocaeicola coprophilus DSM 18228 = JCM 13818, assembly GCF_000157915.1. Taxonomy (GTDB): domain Bacteria; phylum Bacteroidota; class Bacteroidia; order Bacteroidales; family Bacteroidaceae; genus Phocaeicola; species Phocaeicola coprophilus. The sequence continues at coordinate 455,441 of NZ_EQ973632.1, forward strand.
AAATGGCTCAGGCTATGGGTGTAACGGTAGAATATATCCGCCAGCGCGTAGAAAGCCTGTGTGAACATAACCCGATGTTGGGACATCGTGGCTGCCGTCTGGGTAACACTTATCCGGAAATCACAGCCATGCAGACCCGTGCTATCCTGGGAGCAGCTATCGAACTGAAGAAAGAAGGTTACGATCCGCATCCGGAAATCATGGTGCCGCTGACCGGTATCCTGTATGAATTTGAAGCTCAGGAAAAGGTGATCCGTGCAACAGCAGCAGAACTCTTCAAGGAAGAAGGTATAGAAATTCCGTTCAAGGTAGGTACAATGATTGAAATTCCGCGTGCCGCTCTGACTGCCAACCGCATTGCTTCACGTGCAGAATACTTCTCATTCGGAACCAATGACCTGACTCAGATGACCTTCGGTTATTCACGCGATGACATTGCTTCCTTCCTGCCGGTATATCTGGAAAAGAAGATCCTGAAGGTAGACCCGTTCCAGGTACTCGACCAGAATGGTGTAGGACAGCTGATCGAAATGGCCGTAGAAAAAGGCCGCTCTGTCCGTCCCGAACTGAAATGCGGTATTTGCGGTGAACATGGTGGTGAGCCGTCCTCAGTGAAGTTCTGTCACAAAGTTGGATTGAACTATGTTTCCTGCTCTCCGTTCCGCGTGCCTATTGCACGTCTGGCTGCGGCACAGGCTGCAATAGAGGAATAATCTCTTAAAAATATTATTTTTATATCAGGCTGTAATTCACCGTTTTACGGTAATTACAGCCTGATTTGCGCTTAGACGGTTCGTACATTTGACCGCAAAAAATGAGCCAAATAAACGTATTTGTTTTACTCTATGTTTACCCCAAAAATGGCCATGTTTACCCCGTTTACCCCAAAGTTTTCCCCATTGTTTTATCATTAAAATATAGTAGGTATGACAACATTCAAAGCAACGGTAAAAAAGCCAAGATCAGATGGGTTCTATACAGTTTACATCAGAGTCACACATCAGCGCAAAACAAGTTATATCAAGACTAACAAGATTATTGATCCGGCTCATATAACCAGTAATGGTGAGTTAACAGACCCGGTAGTGAATGAATATTGTGCTATAATCATACGCCAATATACAGACAAACTGAATCGTGTTGACGCTACATTTTGGGAACTTAAAGATGTCATAGAATTCCTTCACAAAAATGATGAAGAGACATGCTTCAGTGATTATGCGAGAAAGTTTATTTCGAAGATGGAATCTGAAGGGCATGAACGTAATGCTAAAAACTATAAACTTGCAGTCAATCATTTAGAACGGTATATAGGTACTACCAAAATCATGTTTAGCATTCTTACGACTTCTGTTTTAACACAATGGATTGACACATTGTATAAGACCAGCAGAGCAAAAGAAATGTATCCCACTTGCATCAGACAGATTTTTAAGAAAGCAATCATAGAATTGAATGACGAAGAACGTGGTATTTTGCGTATAAAATACAATCCATGGCTAAAAATTATAATCCCAAAATCAGACAATACACTGAAAAGAGCAATCAGTGCAGAAGCTTTTCGTGAATTCTTTAATCGTCCTCTGCCACAAAGTAAAATGGTATCTCCCCTTCCTGAACTCGGCAGAGATATAGCCCTGCTTTCATTGTGTATGGGTGGTATTAACACGATAGACCTTTACGAACTGAAAAAGAAAGATTATAAAAATGGTATTATAGGATATAAGAGAGCGAAAACAAGATATAGTCGTAGGGATGAAGCATACATGGAGATTCGTATTGAACCGTTTATACAGGATACATTTAATAAATATCTATCTACGGACCAAACAGATGAATATCTGTTTAATTTTCATAGTCGTTATAGTAATTCCGATAGTTTCAATGCCAATATAAATATGGGAATCAGGCGAATATGCCAAGATATGGGAATGTCCAAGGAGGAATATTATTGCTTTTATACGTTTCGTCATACCTGGGCAACCATTGCTCAAAACGATTGTGGAGCAAATATGTATGAGGTAGCATTCGGTATGAACCATAGCCATGGATTTAATATAACAAGAGGCTATGTAAAAATAGACTTTACTCCAGCATGGGAACTTAATGCAAAAATCATAGACTTCATATTTTTCAGTAATAAAAACAGTAAACAGAGTTTAGTTCGTAACTTTGAATTACCTTCAGAGAAAATGTTTCGTATTACAAAAAAGATGATGATATATGGAAGAGCATATTTTAAAGGCGAAGTTATTGCCGAAGTTACGGACATAGGTTTTGATACCGTTGATGATGTTATTTCAGCACTTGCCAATCAGCTTCCTAATGACATACCCGTAGGATGTAATGTACAGTTCCGATTAACAAACTGTGATTCTCAAAAAGAAGCAGTATATGTCAGAAGTAAAGGTAAGGGATTCTAAATTGGACACATAGAGGGAACAATTATCCTAATTCATATCAGAACCGTATCATTTCACTTACTGATACGGTTCTTTCTATTTGTCCGGTTGATTTCTGGGCATGATTTCACGGCCTATAATTATAGCAAAGACAAGTATGATAAGCTTCCATATAAAAATGAAAGTTTTCTTGATCAACCAAACTGCCAGACGTATGGCAAACCTCAAAAGCCAGAATACCAACTTCAGGAGTAGCATACCGATAATAAGTACCGGCAGCAGATATATAATCAACAACAGTTCAAACATAATGTGTAATATTTATGAGTATAAGAGCTTATTAATTATATAAATACACTAAAAATCAATGAGATACAGAAATTTACGCAACACTATTTTCTTATTATTCGAGTAGTTCTTTTGCTGATTATCTGTATTATATCACCATAATAACAAGGTATTTCCAGAATCTGAAAACAAGGTTATTCTGTTTGAATGTTTCTACAATACAAGTTCAGATATAATAAGATTTCCCAATAGCCATTTCATCAGCTGAATCAGCTACAAGATTATATTTTCCCTTTTATTGGGATTCCAATAACTTAGATAAGCTGGTTACTTTTGCCATGCTATCATGATATTGGAGTTACATATTACATTGGCTATAGATTTAATGAAAGCAATAACCATTTATCATATATAACTACATCTTGTGTGTTTTTGAAACTTTGGTTTATTAAACCATATATTTTGCAACATTATTTTCTGATTACTGAATTTCGTATAGTTCTAAGATTGAAAAATACCTATAGCATCTGTTTCTGAATACACGAAAATTGGTTTGATAAGTTCTAGGACCCTATACAACAATATTTCGCTATATGGATATTCCAAGACAACCGGATGCTACGGCACATGGTTAGCAGGAGTATGTCTCCAAAGAATTGTGTTGTTGATTTCGGTTTGCAACGGCTTTCTCCGGTAAATTTGGGTGTAATAATCATTTCCGGATGGCATTGTTCTGTCATGCAGAATTTTCCAAGCAAGTTGTACTTTTGTGGCCACAAAACTCTGTTTCGTACTCACAAAAGTAACTTGCCGAATGCTGGCGCATCGGAGCAGCTGGCCGCTGTTTCGCATGGCGAAAGATGATCCAGGAAACCTAACCACCAATGTTTCCAAATATGAAGAATCAGAGAACCAAGTACATCAAAGTAAGAATGACACCAGAGGAAATACAACAATTTAAGGAGAAATCTGCCTCTTATTCATCTGTGAGTCATTATATACGTTCTGCACTGGCAGAGTATTCAAATATCGGAACCAAAAGGCAGCTCGAACTGATGAATGATCTCGGTCTGTTTTACCGCAAATATCAGAATGAACTTTCCTGGGCTGGAGGAAACCTTAATCAGTCGGTTAAACGTGCCAATGAGCTTGCGGTAGCCGGATTACTCGCACCCAGCTATATCCAGGAGGTTCTGTTACCAATTATCCTCGAAACTCAGAAAACATTGAACCGAATAAAGAAAGACCTTGATTCTCTGACACAGAAAGCTGTCAGAATCTGAATTGCAGATTACACGGTATTCAATCACTTCAGATATTATTATTGTGTAACCGTAGATTAATGAGTTTGAAGTTTTTCGGTTACTCAGTCACTTAATACTTGATAAATAAAGATTCAATATGATAGCAACCATATTACCTGGAAGTACTAACTTCCATGCAGTCGGTTACAATGAACATAAAGTCTCGAAAGGTATTGCACGGCTTATCGAGATTCAGAATTTCGGTTCACTCGGAACTTTTCACAAACCTACCCCAAGTGAGCTGGTTGGTTATCTCCAAAAGTACAGTTCACAGAATAGCAGAATCAGGAAACCGCAGTTTCATATGGCCATATCATGTAAGGGACATGAAATGTCGGAAGATGAATTGCTGGATTTTGCGCACCAGTATCTCAAGGAAATGGGATACGGAGAATCCGGTCAGCCGTTACTTGTTTATTCCCATTATGACACGGAGAATACCCATCTTCATATCATCACCTCGAGAGTGGCACCTGATGGAAGAAAGATTCAGCACAGTCATGAGCGCAGACGTTCTCAAGAAGTCATTGACCGTATTCTTGGTAACGACAGGAAGAAGAAAACGGAATATGACATTAATTTAGCCAACCAGTACACGTTCTCTTCATTTGCCCAGTTCAAGGCAATCATGGTTTCCATGGGATATGAAGTATATCAGAAAGATGAGAATGTATTTGTCAAGCATGGTGGAAAGGTTCAGAAGGAAATTCCTTTTTCTGAAATAGAAAGTCTGTTCAAGAGCGGTTATCGGGAAAGGACACGTTGCCGACAGCTTAGAAGCATATTAAAGAAGTACCGTGACGTAAGTTCCAACAAGGAGGAACTGCAGAAGGAGCTGAAAACGAAGTTCGGCATTGACATTGTATTCTTCGGCAAGAAGGATGCACCCTACGGATATATGATTGTTGATCATGCAAACAAGACCGTTATTCATGGTGCAAGAGTGCTGGCTGTAGAGGAACTTCTAGACTTTACTACTCCTGAAGAACGGTTCAATCGGATTGAGGACTATATTGACCAGTTACTGACACTTAATCCGAAGATTACCCAGGGTGAAATATACAGTAAAATCAGAAAACAACGCGCCTATATCAAGAAAGGTATCATCTATTTTGATGGCCAAAGCCGTCCGTTGAAACCTTTTATGGCAGAGGCTATTGACCGTAACAACCGTATAGCCATGGTAGAAATGTTCAGTCCGGCTACTGAGGCTGAACGGGATTTGCTTTGTAAAATTTTCAAGGTTTCACGGACAGATTTAGTGGATATATCTCCGGAAAGGACACACTATTACACTGATGCAGTAAACCGTCTGCGTGAGATATTCAATGATGAAACTGTTTCCTCTGTCAGAAGCCAACTTCATGAAGAGGGCTTCACCATCCGTAATGAAGAGGATGTAACTTATGCCATCAATTTCAAGAAGCATATCATTATAAATCTTACTGAAGAAAGGTTCAATCTTGAACGGTTAAGGAAACAGCCAGTAAAACCAATCGAACGGAATAGACACCAGCAACCGGCAAAGCCTGTTTCACGTTTCTCTGGCAATGCCAGGCTGCGTGATGCAGGTGGTGGCAGTCATAGCGAGAAACGTGAGTGGGAAGTTGGAAGGAAAGATAATTATGATGATGTTGATGATGAACATTCAATTAGAAGATAAGTTTAAAATGTGCATTTTACTATTCCATACAAATTGTTTTAATAAGGAAATATATAGCTTATAATTATTGGATTAATCTAAAAGAACGAATATTATAACATTCTATATCTGTTTAATAATTAAGTTTTTTAAGTATCTTTGTGAGAGATTAAATATTAAGTTAAGATTTGCATGGATAGAACCGATTTTATAGAGAACAGAATTGACGTTATTAAAAATATATATACACTTTACTCTTATGCAAAAAGTTCGATAGCCGAAAATAAAGAATGGGCTTTACAACGATTTAAGCAAGGTAAATGGTATATCGTTGAAGTATTTGGTAATACCTTATTTTTTGCTCCAAGTCGTTTTGTTGGTTACAAAGACAATACAATAGAAAATCACAAATTAAATCCTGGAGATGGAACACAAACGAACAGTAAATTTCGTGAGCTAAAATTATATAAAGAAGCATCTGATGTTTTTCTTACTCAACAATTTGAACACTTCATGATAACCTTAGGAATAGAGAAAGATACCGCTAAATTCTTAATTCCTTATAATTATGAAATTAGTGATTTGAAGAAGCCAAGAAAATGCTATTTCATTTGTCCGACTCATTGTAAAGGACAAAAAGAAAATGCATGGAAAAGTTTTCTTTCTAAAAACATAATGGCTATAGGATGGAAACATACTGATTATACTAATTATTCCATTGAGGAGATAATAAACGATTATACTGATGACTCTACAGCCATAGAGCCTTTTAAAAATATAAAGGATAT
>NZ_EQ973632.1:462864-467969 GCF_000157915.1 Phocaeicola coprophilus DSM 18228 = JCM 13818
TTATATATACTGATTGTTTAATTTTTAATTCATTCATTTATGAAAAAAACATCGAAGATTATTCTTTTCGTACTGGTGGTGGTTGCCTTGCTTTGCGGGGTGTACCGGTTGGCGAATAAAGCTCCTTCCGCCAGCCTGGAAAGTAATGCGCAAATGGCAGAAATCATTGAGAGCAGCGGCTGCATGGCTTGCCATACAGCTAATCCCGAATTGCCTTTTTATGCCGGACTTCCGGTTGCGGGCAAGCTGGTGAAGGAAGATATCCGCCTGGGTTATCGTTCGTTTGACATGGCTCCGATGTTTGAGGCATTGCAGAAAGGCGAGAAAGTCAGTGAGGTTGATCTGGCAAAGGTAGAGAAAGTAATTGCTGACGGTACGATGCCGTTGGCCAAGTATTATCTTGTTCACTGGGGATCTTCGGTCAGTGATACGGAAAAGCAGATGGCTCTTGCATGGGTTAAATCCCAGCGTACTGCTTTTTATCCGAATCCGCTGGCTGATGCACAATGGACTAATGAAGCAATCCGTCCGGTTCAGGACTCTGTAGCGGTAGATATGCGCAAGGTGATCCTGGGTAACCTGCTGTTCCACGACGTGCGTTTGTCGGCAGACAATACCGTGTCTTGTTCTTCCTGCCACGGGCTGAATACAGGCGGTGTCGACAATAAGGCCTTTTCAGAAGGTGTCGGCGGACAGCTGGGAGGCGTGAATGCTCCGACCGTGTATAATGCATTGTATAATTTCGTTCAGTTCTGGGACGGACGTGCCGCTACGTTGGCTGATCAGGCGGCCGGACCTCCTTTGAATCCGGTGGAAATGGCTTGCAAGTCATTCGATGAAATCTGCGAAAAGCTGAATGCAGATGCGGCATTCAAGAAAGCTTTTGAAGAAGTATATCCTGACGGAATCAATCAGAATAACATTACCAATGCCATTCAGGAGTTTGAAAGAACCCTGCTGACTCCGAATTCTCGTTTCGATAAATATCTGAAAGGAGACCAGACAGCAATGAATGCAGAAGAAGTGGCCGGATATGATTTGTTCAAGAAATACAACTGTGCCACTTGTCATGTCGGCGAAAATATGGGTGGACAGTCGTATGAACTGATGGGTATCAAGCACGATTATTTTGCCGACCGAGGTACGGAACTGACCATTGAAGATAACGGCCGTTTCAAGGAAACGAAGGATGAAAGAGACCGTCATCGCTTTAAAGTACCCGGTCTGCGCAATGTGGCACTGACTGCTCCTTACTTCCACGATGCAACTCAGGCTACGCTGGAAGATGCGGTCATCGCCATGGCCAAGTATGAAGTGGGAGTGGATTTGACACAGCAGGAAGTAAAACAGATTGTTTCGTTCCTGCAGACACTGACCGGAGAATATCAAGGCAAGCTGTTGACGAATGCAAATGACTTGCAGAAGTAATTAGGTTTATACCTTACTTATATATAAGGCTGTTTCATATTCATTTTGAATGTTGAGACAGCCTTATTTAATTTATCATAGTATGAAAAATAATTTTCCTTTTATTTGGTTTATAAAATAAACTTATTTATCTTTGCAATACCAGCAAGAGAGAAGCGCGCCTCCTTGCTTTTATTTATCACCCCGTGGTTTATAAAATAAACTTATTTGTTTAATTAAAATCTGATCATGATGGAAACAAAAAACAAAGCAAAACAGCTCTTTCATCGGCTACCTTCCCGTTTGAAGTTTGGAATCATGCAATATGTAGTGATGAATCTTTTTCTGGTTGTGCTGAATTATGCAACCTCTCCACAGTGCTGGTGGGCAGGATGGGTGGCCTTGGGGTGGGGATTAAGTCTGCTGTTAAAGCTCATATCGTGGTATTATATTAGTGATAATGAGGAGGAAAAGTAATAAAATATTTATTAATCTGGTATTCCCCGTTAGGTTTATTGAATCAACTACATTATTTTTGAACAACTAAAACAAGTGAGTTATGGAAGAAAAAAGATTATCTGAAAAAGAAAGTCTGGAACTGATTTCCCGGATGATTCAGACGACCCGTGAGAATATGCAAGTGGGAAGCGGAAACCAATTCCTTTATTGGGGCTATTTTACGGCAGCTTTGTCGGTGATACTGTTCATGCTCGTTTACTATACCGGTGATTCCCGATGGAGCCTGGGCTGGTTCGGAATGTTTCTGTTTTGGTTCTATATGCGCTGGATGGAGCGTAAGAACGAAAGTGCGGTCATTACCTATGCCGACCGGGCAATCATGCAGGTGTGGCTGGTCATTGGAAGCCTGTTTATCCTGACAGTTCTGGTCATGTTTGCTCTTTCCTTCTATTACGGAGGAGTAGATTTCTCGCTGATGCTTCCACTTTCTTTGCTTTATGCCGGCATTGGAGTTTCCATTACCGGAGTCATAATCCGCAGCCGTCTGGTGACCTGGTCTCCGCTGGTTGCCTTCTGTTTTGCCATCTATATGCTGATGGCCTTCACCATTCATCGGGCTGTGACGATTGACTGGTATCTGTACTTCGGATTATCGTTTGTCGTGATGATGGTTGTTCCCGGACATTATATTAACCGCAAAGCCAAAGAGTCATGCTCAAAGAACTGAATCCACTTCTTCATTCCCAGTTGCGACTGGCAGTCATGTCCATCCTTTTGTCGGTGGATGAGGCCGATTTTGTCTATCTGAAGGAGCAGACGAATGCTACGGCCGGCAATCTCAGCGTGCAGATCGATAAGTTGAGTGAAGCGGGGTACATTCAGGTGAACAAGAGTTTTACCGGAAAGAAGCCGCGAACGACCTGTTGCATTACCGAGGCCGGAAAGGCGGCCATGGAGGAATATGTGGAGGCTCTGAAAAGTTATCTGAACCTGTAACCGGTTTCATCCTGAAAAAAGGCCGCGGCCTTTTTTAAAAACGTTTCGGCGTTTGAAGCAAAATGATTCGTTCTTTTGCTTTAAACGCCGAAGCGTTTTTTGAGGAAGAATTTAAGTCTTTGTGATCCCCCTGCCGGATCGTGCATTTATTACAGCTGAATCGTGCGGTCATTGCTGCTCAATCGAGCAGTCGTTGGGGCTCAATCGTGCGGTCGATTTTTTTGCATTGACCGGTCAATGCGAAGGGAATGTGCGGTCGTTGCCGGCAGGCGGTCAAGTGGGCTGACTATGCGGTACCCGAAGCGGATCAGTCCTGTCAGGCCTTTCGAGACATCATTCCGGATCAGGTGCAGAGCCGGCTGGAGATAGCCCCGTTTCAGGCAGGGAATTTTCCAGGTGAGTTCGGCTGCCCATTCTTTTTCGTTGACAAAGTCCGCCCAGTTGAGGACGATTCCCCCTTGCGTCTTTCCGCACTGTACGACGATGCCGGCTCCGGCGTACCGGCGGCATCCTGTTGGAGTTCCCGTCCGCAGAGAATATTGCAGGAGGAGGCTGCAGTGTGAACTGAGGCGTTGTTCTGCGTATGCCCAGATGATCCGGGCGCATTCTTTCTCTGCCGTTTCAGTTTCCGGCCTTTGGTTTCCATTCTCATGATGCTCCAGCATCCCGCTGCGTAAAGCAAAGCCCATAAAATAATTGCTGCCATTGTACTCATAGTTAAGAGAAGTCATACCCAGTATTCCGTCTGACTTCGGACAGAAGCGGAATACATTTTCTTTTCCGGTCAGCTGTTTGTTGCCCGTGCCGTTGTAGACGGAGAGTTGAAACTGCCACCGGTTCCATCGTATCTTTCCGTCGAACCCGACGGAAGCAACCGGATAGTTGGCAAGCGGCGTTTCGGCTGACAATGTTGGAAAGATGCCGCACGAACTGTTTGTGAACAGGGAGGTGCAAGGCGAGGTGAAATAGTCCTCATTCACATTCCGTATGCCGAAAAAGACGGAGTATTTTTCTGTTTCTCTGCCGATGCCGAGCATACTCAGGGCAAAAGGCAGGTTTTCTTCTTCAATGTTTGAGAAAGTCTGCAGGTCATGCATGAACGCTTCTTCCCGTGTCTGGGCGATGCTGACGGAAGCCGCATTCAGCTGCATGCCGAGAAAAGTGGGAGAGGAATAACTGAGGTGAAGCAGATTCACCCAGTTCACTCCCTGGCGGAAATCGGTTTGCCATTCGGTAGTGTATTCGGCTCCGAAATTTCCTGCCATGAGATTGTGGCAGCTTCCCGCTGCCACAACTCCTGTCAGAATCCATTTTGTAAGTTTCATTTACAGCCATTTTACAAATCTGCGGATATACCAGTTTTTGATCACTTGGGTCAGTACGCAATAGCAGGTAAGGATTCCTGCCAGCCACGGGAAGTAACTCAGCGGAAGAGCGGTCAGTCCGATGGAGTTGCCCAGGCGGGTGAAGGGCAGGAGAATACCTGTGGCCATGATCAGGACGGTCAGTCCGGTGACCTGCCAGGAAGCTCTGCTCTGGATGAAAGGAATCTTCTGCGTGCGGATCATGTGTACGATCAGCGTCTGCGAGAGAAGGCCTTCGATGAACCAGCCAGACTGGAAAAGTGCCTGATGTTCCGGTGAGTTGCATCCGAATACTTTCCACATGACGAGATAAGTCAGGATGTCGAATACCGAACTGATCGGACCGATGAAGATCATGAACCTGCTCAGATCCGAGGCATCCCATTTTCGCGGCGTCCGCAGATAATCGGCATCCATGCGGTCGAAAGGAATCGTGGTCTGCGAAAAGTCGTAGAGCAGATTCTGGATTAGCAGATGGATCGGCATCATCGGCAGGAAAGGCAGGAATGCACTGGCAGCCATCACACTGAACATATTGCCGAAGTTTGAACTGGCTGTCATTTTGATGTACTTGGTGATGTTGCCGAACGTCTTGCGTCCTTCGAGCACTCCGTCTTCAAGCACCATCAGATCCTTTTCAAGCAGGATGATGTCTGCACTTTCCTTGGCAATGTCTACTGCCGAATCGACTGAAATACCGATGTCGGACTGGCGGAGTGCAGCTGCATCATTGATACCGTCGCCCAGGAATCCTACCGTGTTCTGCTGTTCCTGCAACAGGATGATGATCTCTGTTTTCTGATGCGGAGTGAGCTTGGAGAAAACGGTTGTCCGTTTCACGGCTTCCTGTTTGTCGGCCTGATCCATGGCTTCCAGTTC
>NZ_EQ973632.1:468232-479149 GCF_000157915.1 Phocaeicola coprophilus DSM 18228 = JCM 13818
GTGCGATGGTCCGTACAACGGCGTCGTTGTCTCCGGAAAGCACCTTGACCTCTACGCCGTGTTCATGCAACTGCTTTACGGCTTGTGCTGCCGACTGTTTGGGGGGATCGAGAAAAGCCAGGAACCCGATCAGTACCATGTCGTGTTCGTCTTCGATGGCAAAACTGTGTTCCTTGTCGGGATAACTTCTCTGAGCTACGGCCAGCACCCGCATACCCTGAAGATTCATCTGGCGGCCCGTCTCGATGGATTTTTCCTTGAGTTCGGGAGTCATGGGGCGAACTTCTCCGTCATATTCGGCATAAGCACAGATTTCCAGCATTTCTTCCAGAGCTCCTTTGGTAATGATCTGCCGCTTTCCCTGCTTGTCTTCCACTACGACCGACATTCTCCGGCGGGTGAAATCGAAAGGAATTTCGTCAATCTTGCGGTAATCATCCTTCAGATATTCCAGCTCCAGTTCTTTGACGTGCGAAAGGATGGCCTTGTCCATCAGGTTTTTCAGTCCTGTCTGGAAGAAACTGTTGAAGTAAGCATGGCGCAGGATACGCTTCCCGGTATCCGTGCTTCCGTCTGCATGGATATATTTTTCGAGCACGATCTGGTCACAGGTAAGCGTGCCGGTCTTGTCGGTACAGAGAATGTTCATGGCTCCGAAGTTCTGGATGGCGTTCAGATCCTTGACAATGGTTTTCTTCTTGGCCATGGTCACGGCACCTTTTGACAGATTGGCGGTGACGATCATGGGCAGCATTTCCGGAGTCAGTCCCACGGCTACGGATACGGCAAAGATAAATGCTTCGAGCCAGTCACCTTTGGTAATTCCGTTGATAAGGAACACGAACGGAATCATGACCAGCATGAACCGGATGAGCAGGAAACTCACCTTGCTGATACCTTTGTCGAAGGCCGTGGCTGCACGGTGCCCCGCAATGCTTTTGGCAATGGTACCCAGATAGGTATCGTTACCTGTGGCAAAGACGACGGCTTTGGCTGCACCGCTTACTACGTTTGAGCCCATGAAACAGATGTTTTCCAGGTCGACAACGCTTCCTCCCGTGTGGGTGGCGGCGGGAAGTTTCTCGATGGGATCAGATTCTCCGGTGAGTGACGACTGGCTGACAAAAAGGTCTTTGGCTTCGATGATGCGGACATCGGCCGGAATCATGTCGCCGGCTGCCAGCAGAATGACATCGCCCGGAACCAGTTCCGTGATGCTGATTTCGCTGTCGGGGCAGCCTGAACGCTTCACGTGGCAGGTGTTGGTCACCATGCGGAGCAGTGCTTCGCTTGATTCGCTGGCTTTCCATTCCTGACGGAAGCGGAGAATCGCGCTGCATATCACCATGGTTGAAATAACTATGATGGAAGTCCATTCCTGCTCACCGGGTTCCGCCATGAGTACGTCCAGCACGAAGGAAATGATGACGAGGATGGTCAGTACTCCGATAAACGGATTGATGAAAGCTTTGATGAACGTGGTGAAAGGTTTCTTTTTCTTTTCATGGACGACTTCGTTTTTCCCGTAGACCGACTGTCGGTTTTCTGCTTCCTGAGGAGTCAGACCGAGCGGTGATGTCTGAAGATGGGTGAAGACGGCTCTTGAAGCCATACCTGCCGTGTAGAATACTTTCTGGCTGTCGAAGGCAATGGATGCCTGATGTTTTCTGTTTTTCCACTTCATTGTTTCTGCTTTTTTTACAGGTTATACGATCAGTTCTTTTCTCGTTTGCGCTGCAAAAGTAGCAGAAGTCCTCCTGACAGGCTGTTAGAGGACCATTAGAGTGGTATTAGAAAATCATTAGAATGCTATTTATACGTGAGGAAGTTCGACGATGAAGGTCGTGCCTTTTCCTTCGGCAGAATGCACGTTGATCCGTCCGTCGTGCAGGTGGATAATCTTTTGTGCAAGAGCCATTCCGATGCCGTGTCCTTCGGTGGTATGTTCCTTTTCACCCCGGTAGAACAGGGTGAAAAGATGCTGTTTCTCCGTTTCCGACATACCGACTCCATTGTCCGACAGGCGGATCACGGCCCACTCTTTCCAGAAAGAAATCTGTACGACTGATGACTGGTTGGCGGCATACTTGCAGTTGTTCTCGATCAGGTTGGAGAAAGCGATGGTCAGCAGATAGAGATTTCCCCGTACCGTAATCAGACGGTCGTCGTCGGATTCCTGTTCGAAAATCAGTTCCACTTTATAGCTGGGGTGTGCTCTCAGGATGACGGAACGTGCGTCGAGCAGGAGTTCGTCAAGACGGATTTCCTGCATTTTGATCCGTTCTTTGCTGTAGTCCGCTTTGGCCAGGTTCAACAGGCCGTCGGTCAGTTTGGCCATTCGGTGGGCATCTCTCAGGGCATTGTTCAGAGTGTCGCGGTACTGTTCGGGTGTTCTTTCCTTCTGCAAGGCAAGATCCAGTTCGGCGGTCAGTGCAGCCAGAGGTGTCCGCATTTCGTGTGAGACGTTGCTGACGAACATTTTTTGTGCATTGAACGACACTTCCAGCCGTTCCAGCAGCGAATTGAACGTCGTGCTGAGTTCCCCCAGTTCATCGTTCCGGTTCTTTACGGGCAGTCGCCGGCTGATTTCTGAAGCCGTGATACGTTCCGCTTCGCTTACAATGTCGCGGATAGGTTTCAGGGAAGTCCGTGCCAGCAGATATCCGGCTCCGAAAAGCATGGAAAGCCCTGCCACGAAAAGCAGGCACAACGTGTTCTGAAGTTCTTCCAGATTCTGATAACCATATCCGTCGTAAGCTGCTGCGGTGACGATATAGTCTTTGCCATTGAACGGATAGACCATTCCGATCCCCTGGTATTTCCCGATGTGGAGTTCGATTTCCTTTTTCTGGAGTATCTGCCGGATCATTTCCCGGTTTTCTTTTACAATGTCATTTTGTATCGCGTCGTGATAAAGCATCCGGAAGTCTGTGGTATAAACAGCCACTTCCACTTCATTGATGAATTGCTTGTTGTTGGTGTAGATGGACTGCATGGTAGCTGCATCTGCCCGGTTGTTCAGGAACAGGTGGGCTTTGGTGATGGCTTCACTCTTCAGATCGTGGAAGAATGTATTGCTCCGGGTGCGTTCGCTTACCCAGTAAATAAGTATCATGCATATCAGAAAAACGGTAGCAGTGACTCCGGTGTATTTTAGGGTGAGGGTCGTGCGTATTTTCATAATTTATCTGTAAAGATAAACCCGACTCCGGGTTTGGTGTGAATGAGCTTGGGTTCGAAATCACGGTCAATCTTCTTCCGGAGATAGTTGATGTAGACATCAATGAAGTTGGTTCCGGTATCGAAATGGGTATTCCATACATTCTCGGCAATTTCCATACGGCTGATTACCCGTTCGGCGTGCTGGGTCATGTATACCAGCAGGTTATATTCCTTGGGAGACAAGCGTACCGGAGTCTGTCCGCGGAATACCTCATGTTGTCGGAGATCGATCCGCAGGTTGGCGTAAGTCAGTTGCTCGGGTTCCGGAGCAGTTTGTTCCGTATTTCGTTTGAGCAGGACTTTGATGCGGGCATTCAGTTCGCGGAAGTCGAAAGGCTTGACCATGTAGTCGTCGGCTCCGGCATCGAAACCTTCCAGCTTGTCGTCGGTCGATCCGAGAGCGGTCAGCATCAGGATGGGTACGGAAGGATTGATCTTCCGGATCTCCTTGCATAGTTCAAATCCGTCCATTTTAGGGAGGATGACATCTGAGATAACCAGTTGAAACGTGTGCTGTTTGAACAGGCGCAGCCCCATGGCTCCATCATAAGCCACCCATGTCTGATAGCCGTTTTCTTCCAGACCGGCTTTCAGCAGACCGGCTACCCGTTCTTCATCTTCTATAATTAAAATGGTATTCATAAATGGATCGGAGTTGTTTTGTCCGCAAAGATACGCTCTCCATTCAAAAGGAAACAGAAATAACCTTTTAAAAAAACGAAAAAAGTAGGTTGTCAGAGAGAGGGAATACCTGCGAACCCTTATCTTTGCAGCATGAAAATGAAACCAATGAGAAGACTGAATATACATTCTATTCTGCTGGCCTTGTGCCTGCTGTCCGGTATGACGCTGGGTGCACAGACCCGTAACCGGGCTTATGAAGAATACATCGAAAAATACCGGGAAGTGGCCATTGAAGAAATGAAACGTTATCATATTCCGGCCAGTATTACACTGGCTCAGGGGCTGCTGGAGTCCGGTGCCGGAAGAAGTGAACTGGCCCGGAAGTCAAATAACCATTTCGGCATTAAGTGTGGAAGCACCTGGGAAGGGCGGACAGTGCGTCATAACGATGATGCTCCGCGCGAATGTTTCCGTGCCTACCGGCATGCCCGCGAATCTTACCGGGATCATTCCAAGTTTTTGAGTACGGGTGCACGTTATGCTTTCCTGTTCCGTCTGAAGATTACGGATTATAAAGGATGGGCACGCGGACTGAAAAAGGCCGGCTATGCAACGGATTCCCGTTATGCACAGCGGCTGATTGATATCATCGAACTGTATGATCTGGATAAATACGACCGCAAGGACGGACTGAAATGGGCAAAAGAGAATCCGAATCCTCATCAGCCTTATCTGGCCAATGAACTGGTGTATGTCATTGCCCGTAAGGGAGATACCTTCAAGTCACTGGGTAAGGAACTTGACATCAGCCACCGCAAACTCCGTAAATACAACGAACTTCCCAAGGATTATGAACTGAAGGGAGGCGAAATCATTTACATTGAGGAAAAGAAAAAGCGTGCCGACAAGGATCACATTGTATACGTGGTGCGTAGCGGAGACTCCATGTACTCCATTTCTCAGAAGTTCGGTATCCGTCTGAAGAATCTGTATAAGATGAACCGGATGAACCCGGAATCACCGGCTCCGAAAGTAGGGGATATTCTTCGGCTCCGCTAAAGGACCTTATTCATGGTGATAAGGTCCGCCTGCCAGAATATTCATGGCGCGGTACAGCTGTTCTACAAAGATCAGGCGGATCATCTGATGTGAGAAGGTCATTTTCGAGAGAGAGATCTTTTCCTGTGCGGCAGCATATATATCCTTTGAGAATCCGTAAGGGCCTCCGATGATGAAAACGAGCCGTTTGTTGACGGTATGCATCTTTTTTTCGGCCCATTCGGCAAATTCGATGGAGCGGAACTCCTTGCCGTGTTCGTCAAGCAGCACCACTACGTCACCCGGTTGCAGCGCTTTCAGTATCAGTTCGCCTTCTTTTTCCTTTTGCTGTTCCATGCTCAGGCTCTTGGTGTTCTTCAGTTCGGGAATGACTTCCATGTCAAAAGGAGTATAATGCTTGATGCGTTCCACATAGTCATTGATGGCGGTGATGTAATGTTTCTCTACGGTGCGTCCTACGACGAGTAATGCAAATTTCATGTTTCTTTTTTATCGGTTTTTAAATGGGTTCTTTTTGCAAAGATATTGAAAATCCCTACCTTTGCAAGGTAGAAATACTTAAAAACTGAAATAGAACAATGGATGAGAAAATTGTAAAGGATTTGATAGATCGTCTGATAGATCTGTCTTTCGCAGAAGATATCGGTGATGGTGACCACACCACCTTGTCATGTATTCCGGCAGACGCAATGGGAAAGTCGAAACTGCTGATTAAGGAAGAAGGAATTCTGGCCGGTATTGAAGTGGCTAAGGAAGTCTTCCATCGTTTTGATCCGACCATGAAGGTAGAAGTGTTTATTCATGACGGAGCTCACGTGAAGCCGGGAGATGTAGCGATGATCGTTGAAGGTAAGGTACAGTCATTGCTTCAGACCGAACGACTGATGCTGAACATCATGCAGCGTATGAGTGGTATTGCAACCATGACCAACCGTTATGTAAAGCGTCTGGAAGGTACCAAGACCCGTGTGCTGGATACCCGTAAGACTACTCCGGGCATGCGTATCCTTGAGAAAATGGCTGTCAAGATCGGTGGTGGTGTAAATCATCGCATCGGATTGTTTGATATGATTTTGCTGAAAGACAATCATGTGGACTTTGCCGGAGGTATTGACAAGGCGATTACTCGTGCCAAGGAATACTGTCGGGAAAAAGGAAAAGACCTGAAGATTGAGATCGAGGTAAGAAATTTCGATGAACTTCAGCAGGTGCTTGATCTGGGCGGTGTTGACCGGATCATGCTTGACAACTTTACTCCGGAAAATACGCGTAAGGCTGTGGAAATGGTGGCCGGACGTTATGAAACAGAATCATCCGGCGGTATTACTTTTGATACCTTGCGTGATTACGCGGAGTGTGGCGTTGACTTCATATCTGTAGGTGCACTGACTCATTCAGTGAAAGGCCTGGATATGAGTTTCAAGGCTTGTTGATCCTTTTGAAAAAAAATCAGACAGAGGCATGGAAGCTGTGGCTTGTTGGTGACAGCTGCATGCCTTTGTATCTAAAGGTAGGTAATGTTTTAAAACGAGGAGGAAAAGATATGGTTAAAAGATTTACATGGATTTGGATGACTGTGGTCCTGTCTGTTTTTACAGTTAACCTGCATGCACAGGATTGGAAATCAATCATTACCGGAATAGCCAGTGCTGTGGGTGATAAAGTGACGGGAAATAATTCTCTGGAAGGAACCTGGAAGTATGCAGGTCCTGACTGTAAATTTTCAAGTGATAATTTCCTGGCAACGGCAGGCGGAGAACTGGCAGCCAAGAAGGTAGAGGAACAGATGGGTGGCATTCTCGAAAAGATAGGTTTCAAGGATGGGGCCACTTATGTATTTAATGCAGACAGTACCTATACTTCCACGATTCAGGGACGTTCCATGAGCGGTACGTATAGTTACAATGCGGACACGAAGGAACTGGTGCTGAAAACTCGTTTGGGCATCAAACTGAATATGACAGTGTCAAAAGGACTGGCGGCAAACAAGATGAGTCTGCTTTTCAAGGCCGACAAGCTGATGTCGCTGTTGCAGACAATCGGAGGTGTTGTCTCCAAACAATCCTCGAATTCCGCTGTCAGTACGGCTAATGCATTGCTGAAGGAGTATGACGGGCTGATGCTGGGATTCGAGCTGGAAAAACAATAGCAAGACTAATTTATGGCGAATTATTTAGATGAACTGAATGAAGGGCAGCGTGCGGCTGTGCTTTATAATGACGGTCCTTCTCTGGTTATTGCTGGAGCCGGATCGGGAAAGACACGCGTGCTGACCTATAAGATCGCATACTTACTGGACCAGGGCTATAAACCCTGGTCTATTTTGGCATTGACATTTACCAATAAGGCGGCCCGTGAGATGAAAGAACGTATAGCGCGGCAGGTGGGCGAGAATCTGGCGCGTTATTTATGGATGGGGACTTTTCATTCCATCTTTTCGCGTATTCTTCGTGCGGAAGCCGATGCGATAGGTTTTTCATCCAATTTCACTATCTATGATGCGTCAGACTCGAAAAGTCTGGTCAAGTCCATTATTCGTGAGATGGGGCTGGATGACAAGACTTACAAGCCGGGAGTGGTACAGAGCCGTATCAGTCAGGCTAAAAACCATTTGATCTTGCCGGATGCTTATGCTGCCAGCGGGGAATTGTATCGGGCAGATGCTGATGCCAAGATGCCTCAGTTGCGTGATATTTATCTCCGTTACTGGGAACGGTGCCGTCAGAGCGATGCAATGGATTTTGATGATCTGCTGGTTTATACCTATCAGTTGTTCAAATCGCATCCGGAGATCTGCGACAAATATGCAACGCATTTCGAATATGTGCTGGTGGATGAGTATCAGGATACAAACTATGCGCAGCATTGTATTGTACAGCTGCTGACGGGTAAACATCGCCGTGTCTGTGTGGTGGGAGATGATGCACAGAGCATTTATTCGTTTCGCGGAGCCAATATAGACAATATTCTGAATTTTACCAATCTTTACCGGGAGGCCCGTTTGTTTAAGCTGGAGCAGAACTATCGTTCCACTCAAACGATTGTCAAAGCTGCGAACAGTCTGATTGCAAAGAACCGGGAGCAGATCCGGAAAGAGGTCTTTTCTGAAAAGGAGACGGGGGAACCGATTACCGTCTTTTGTGCTTACAGTGATCTGGAGGAAGCGGAGATTGTAGGAAACCGTATCATGCAGCTCCATAGCCGTGAACATTATGGTTACAGTGACTGTGCCATTTTGTATCGTACGAATGCGCAGAGCCGTGTTTTTGAGGAAACCTTGCGTAAGAAAAACATCCCTTACCGTATTTATGGAGGTTTGTCGTTCTATCAGCGTAAGGAAATAAAGGATATTATCGCTTATTTCCGTCTGGCTGTTAACCCGAACGATGAGGAAGCATTCAAGCGGGTATTAAACTATCCGGCCAGAGGGATCGGAGATACGACATTGAATAAACTGGTGGATGCTGCAAACCGGCATAAGGTGAGTTTGTGGACTGTCGTGAATGAACCGCTGGCTTATGGCGTTGATATAAATAAAGGTGCGCATACAAAATTGCAGGGATTCCGGGCACTGATTGCCGGATTTGTTGAGGCTGTACCTCAGAAAAATGCTTTTGAACTGGGAAAAGAAATTGTATTTCAGTCTGGTATCGGACGGGAAATCACACAGGACCGTTCCCCGGAAAATCTGAGCCGTCAGGAGAATGTGGAAGAACTGATGAACGGTATTCATGATTTTTGTGCTACGCGACAGGAAGAAGGAAATACGCATTGGTTACTGTCGGATTATCTTTCAGAAGTGTCGTTGCTGACTGATCAGGACAGTGACCGCGATGCGGATTTGCCTAAAGTGACTCTGATGACCATTCACTCAGCGAAGGGACTTGAGTTCCGGAATGTCTTTGTCGTAGGGCTGGAAGAGAATCTTTTTCCGGGAGCTTCAGCTGCTTCCTCTTATAAAGAGCTGGAGGAAGAGCGGCGTTTGTTTTATGTTGCTCTGACCCGTGCGGAGGATTATTGTTTTCTTTCGTATGCGAAAACCCGGTTTAAATACGGAAAGTCTGAATTCTGCACTCCAAGCCGTTTCCTGAAAGATATTGACAGTCGTTATCTGAATATGCCGCAGGAAGAAATGCTGGCCCGTCAGATAGAGGAGCGGGGAGAACGTTTCCGGCGTGAAAATACGCAGCGCCCTGTCGTTCGGATGGAGCGTGATTACGGATATCGGGAACGCATGGTTACCGATAACGGACCGTCTATGTTTGATGGGGGAGAGATTCCACAGGAGCCTCGCCGTTTCGTGAAACCGGCTCCTCCGCGGAATTTGCGTAAGATTACTCCGGCTGTTTCTTCTTCTGCAGGACAGGCTTCTTCAGTTCAGGGACTGGCTGTGGGACAGGTTATTGAACATGAGCGCTTTGGAATCGGCGATGTAATTAACGTGGAAGGAACCGGAGATAACTGCAAGGCTACGGTTCATTTCCGTAATGTGGGCAACAAGCAGCTTCTGTTGAAATTTGCCCGTTTTAAAGTGATAGGATAAGAAATTGATAAAAAAAGTTTTTAGGAAAATAATAGAACAGATAGCATATGATGGATGTAACTCGTATTCCTTCCCCGTGTTACGTGATGGAAGAGAAGCTACTCAGAAAGAATCTGTCTTTGATCAAGCAGGTTGCTGATCAGGCAGGTGTAGAGATTATCTTGGCATTTAAGGCATTTGCCATGTGGAAATCTTTTCCGATATTCCGTGAATATATCCGTTTTACAACGGCCAGTTCGGAATATGAAGCCCGGTTGGCTTATGAAGAATTCGGAAGTCGGGCACATGCTTATTCGCCGGCTTATACCGAGCAGAATTTCCCGTCTTTCCTGAAGTATTGCAGCCACATCACCTTTAACTCTTTGTCGCAGTTTGAACGTTTTTATCCGATGGCAGCAGCTGCTTCTGAACCCATATCCTGTGGACTTCGTGTAAATCCGGAATATTCGGAGGTTGAAGTGGAACTTTATAATCCATGTGCGCCCGGAACTCGTTTCGGTGTCATGGCAGATCAATTGCCGGATGTCCTTCCAGAGGGAATTGAAGGATTTCACTGTCACTGTCATTGCGAATCGAGCTCATATGAACTGGAACGTACATTGCAGCATATTGAAGAAAAATTCTCACGCTGGTTCCCGCAACTGAAATGGTTGAATCTGGGAGGCGGTCACTTGATGACTCGCAAGGATTACGATACGGAACATCTGATTGGCTTATTGAAAGGCCTGAAACAGCGGTATCCGCATTTGCAGATTATTCTGGAGCCCGGATCAGCCTTTACCTGGCAAACCGGTCCTTTGGTGGCATCAGTGGTGGATATTGTGGAAAATCGTGGCATACGTACAGCCATATTGGACGTTAGCTTTACTTGTCACATGCCGGATTGTCTGGAGATGCCTTATCAGCCTGCAGTTCGGGGAGCAGAGACTCTTCCTGCTGATGCAGTGAAGACGGCTTCTCCGGGTGATCATATTTATCGTCTGGGTGGTAACAGCTGTTTGAGCGGAGATTATATGGGCAGCTGGAAGTTTGATCATGAATTACAGATAGGAGAACGGATTATCTTTGAAGATATGATTCATTACACCATGGTCAAGACAAATATGTTTAATGGAATTCATCATCCTTCTGTAGCTTTGCTTCATGAAGATGGAGAGCTGGAAATCTACCGAAACTTCAGATATGAAGATTATCGTGACAGAATGTGCTAAATTTATGTTTTGGACGCATCTTGAGAATCAGAGCTTTACAAAATAAATGAAAATTTGTCGATAAAAAAACGTGCTCAGGTTTTGGTAATTTCAAAAAAGAAACTACCTTTGCACTCGCAATCGGGAAAACAACCTCGGTTGTGAGTGAAAAAGCGGAAATAGCTCAGTTGGTAGAGCATAACCTTGCCAAGGTTAGGGTCGCGAGTTCGAGTCTCGTTTTCCGCTCAAATAAAGCGAGTGCAGCGTAAGGCTGAAAAG
>NZ_EQ973632.1:479718-480822 GCF_000157915.1 Phocaeicola coprophilus DSM 18228 = JCM 13818
ATTTTGAATGCGGAAATAGCTCAGTTGGTAGAGCATAACCTTGCCAAGGTTAGGGTCGCGAGTTCGAGTCTCGTTTTCCGCTCAGGTTGAAGAGGGACTGAAAAAAACAGTTCCTCTTTTTTTATTCGGATAGTTGTTTCGATGAAAGGGAATTGATATATTTGCGCGTTTAATTGAAAAAAGACGAAACGACATGAAAACGTATGACATTTATTTTTCGGATGGTGTTTCCAGCGATCACAAGGGATTTGCCATAAAAGCTGAAGAAAAGGCAGTCCGGATGGCAGAAGATATGCTGGCTAAAGGTAACTTTTATACAGAACAGTATGCCGGAGGTACAATTTCGGTTGTTGATTCTGAAGGCACGGCCGTATGGAGTAAACCTATTCCTAAAAATTGAAGTTTAAAATCGAATAATAAGTAGTAATCAGATATTATGTTCTCAGGTATAGTAGAAGAATATGCAGAAGTTGTGAAGGTGGTGAAGGATCAGGAAAATTTGCACCTCACATTAAAGTGTTCATTTGTGGACGAGTTGAAGATCGATCAGAGTGTAGCTCATAATGGTGTATGCCTGACTGTTGTCAGTATTCAGGATGGTACCTATACGGTGACTGCCATGAAGGAGACGATTGAACGTTCCAATATAGGACTATTGAAGCCGGGAGATAAAGTGAATGTAGAACGCAGCATGATGATGAATGGTCGGTTGGATGGACATATTGTTCAGGGACATGTAGATCAGACAGCACGTTGTGTTGCTATTGATGACGCGGAAGGAAGCTGGTATTTTACATTTAAGTATGATTTTAATCCAGAAATGGCTAAACGCGGATATTTTACAGTTGATAAAGGCTCTGTAACGGTTAACGGGGTCAGTCTGACTGTATGCAATCCTACAGAAGATAGTTTCCAGGTAGCTATTATACCTTATACTTATGAGCATACCAATTTCCATACCTTTAAGGTAGGAAGTGTTGTAAATCTGGAATTTGATATTATTGGCAAATATCTGAGCCGAATGATGCAGCTGGTCAAATGAGATGACCACATTGGGTATAATGTTTTTGAATGTGCCTGGATGGCAGAATGCATCCAGGCACA
>NZ_EQ973632.1:482317-485950 GCF_000157915.1 Phocaeicola coprophilus DSM 18228 = JCM 13818
AGGCTATTTGATGTATTTTCTTGAGGCCTGATATGGAACTGGTAAGTTTGGATTTTTGGGGATATGCTACTTTAGCAGGTCTTTTAAAAGTATCTGGTTGTTCTGTCTCATATATTCCTTGCGGGCTTCCATGAGAGTTTCCCAAGAAGCCGAGTATTGTTCGCGGTCTACATTGAAAGCTTCAGATCCTGCTGAGTCTAACTTCCGGAGTAACATGCCTACAGTCAGCTGGTTGGTATCGCATCCCGGCAGATAACTGATATCTTGCCCTTTGCTGTCTCCTACGGCTTCGTATACGAGATGAATATCCTGCAATTCATACAAGATGTTTTTGGTTAGCCGGATGGGGATTTTGTACTCTCTACTTAATTCTTCAGCGGTATAGGGGGTCTTTTCTTCACAAAAGCGTTTGCAGATGGCTGCCAGAATGATTGTGCAGAAGAAATCATGGTATCGTCTGCTGATGTTTGCTGTTTCTTTTCCGAAATTGAAAGATGCCAGATTCTGGCTGACATAACTCATTTCTGCGCCAAACAGGCAGATGGTCCATGATATTTGTGTCCATAACAGAAACATGGGGATAGCAGCGAAGCTTCCGTAGATGGCATTGTAGTTAGACACCCAAATCTGACTGTTGATATAGAAATACTGGAAGGCCTGGAATGCACTTCCGGCCAGTATTCCGGGAAGCCATGCATGCTGTAGTCTTACTTTGGTGTTGGGGATAAAAATGAACAAGCCGATAAACATACCCCAGGTAAGAGCATATGGAATCATGCGGACAAGGAACTTTAAGACTGGAGCCAGTACCAGGAAGTTTTCCATATCCTTTATATAGGTAGTCATGAAAATGGTCAAACCGCTTGAAATGACAATAAGCAAGGGGAGCAGTAAAATCATCGAGAAATAGTCGGTGATTTTTCTGAATACGGTTCTCGGGTGTTTGACCTGCCAGATAGCGTTGAAACTGAGCTCAATATTGTCAGTCAGGATAAGAATGGTCCATAGTAACATGATTAAGCCGACACCGATGAAAACACCGCTTTGTGCATGCTGCAAATAAGAATTGATCCAGGATATGACTAACTCTGCCTGTTCTTTGGCCATTCCGTGGCGGAACTGTGCTTCAATCACGGCATCAAATCCAAATCCTCTGGCAATGGCAAAAAGTATGGCCAGGATGGGAATGATGGAGAGGAGAGTGCTGTATGTTAATGCAGAAGCACGTACCTGAATACGGTCGTTTAAGAATTGCTGAACGGAAAGAATAACGATTTTGATACAAGAATATAATCGCCGTTGAAGCGGTGTGATTTCGTCATCCGTTACTCGCCAGATACCGACGGTGAGGAATTGCAGCCAGTGATTGATGGAAGCTTTGTTCATATGTTACCCGCAGATTTTAAAAAAAGAAAGCAGTTGGCCTATAAGCCGGGTTCTGTCTCCCTGCGAACAGGGGAGTCTGTCATTTATCTACGCCTGCCGTCACCGACAGGCTCTAGCGGTCCACCCTCCGACGTGGGGCGAGCAACCCTCGTTGATGCCGGTTTACATGACCTTACAACTCCTAAGATGCACAGCCCGTATATCACTATACGTCTGGTAGGCTCTTACCCTACCTTCTCACCCTTGCCTTTTCGGAGAAAGGCGGTTATTTTCTTCTGCATTACTCCGCCCTTGCGGACAGCTTTCTGTTAGGAAGTAGGATGCTCTGTGTTGCCCGGACTTTCCTCTTATACATAGAAGTATCAGCGACAGACCGGCCTACTGCTTTCTTCTGCAAAGGTAAATAAATAAACTGGATTTGCGGTAATTTTGGCAGAAATATCTTTTAGGCCTGGAAAAATCGACTGATAATGAATGTAAATTTGACAGAACCTGCCGTTAACTGCGGTTAATCAGTCAGCATGCTTTGTTAAAAGACGGAAAAAAGGACTGACAATGAGTACAACCGTATGGATTTTGTCCTACTTTAGCAGATGAAATGTTAAACAAAGGTTGTAATTAACAATTAATGAATATAGGAGTATGAAAAGAGCAACTAAATTTGTGATAGGTACAGCTGCTATGGTGGCTGTCAGTGCCGGTGTTGCCGGTGTTACGGCATATACGCTTATTCAAAAGAACCAACAGCAGAATGCAAATTCTTTCTATGATGTGTTTAAAGGTGCGCCGATGCGTACGGTTGCTTTGGATGCAACATCAATGCAGCCGGTAGATTTGACACAAGCAGCTGAAAGTTCGTTGAACTCTGTAGTGCATATAATGGCTATACAGCGCAGTAAGGTAAAAACCGTGCAGACACAGCCGGACCTTTTTGATTTCTTTTTCGGAAACGGACGTGGCGGTGAACGTCAGGTGCAAGTGCCGGAACAGCGTGGATTTGGTTCTGGTGTAATTATTTCTAAGGATGGTTACATCGTGACAAACAACCATGTGATTGACGGAGCTGATGAAATTAGCGTAAAGCTACATGATAGCCGTGAACTGAAAGGACGTGTGATTGGAACTGATCCAACCAGTGATTTAGCTTTGGTAAAAATCGAAGGTGATGATTTTCCGGCTATTCCTGTTGGTGATTCGGATGCTCTGAAGGTGGGAGAATGGGTTCTTGCTGTCGGAAATCCGTTTAATCTGGGATCTACGGTTACGGCCGGTGTGGTAAGTGCCAAGGCTCGTGGATTGGGAGCTAACCAGGTTGAGTCTTTTATTCAGACAGATGCAGCCATTAATCAGGGAAATAGTGGTGGTGCGTTGGTGAATGCTCGTGGTGAGCTGGTTGGTATCAATGCTATGCTGGTTTCTCCTACAGGTGCTTATTCTGGTTATGGTTTTGCAATTCCGACCAGTATTATGACGAAGGTCGTTTCTGATATCAAACAATATGGTACCGTACAACGGGCTATGTTGGGTATAGGTGGATTGAATGTTGGTGAAGAACGCTATCCGGACGAAATTCGGAATAAGCAAAAAGAACTGGGTGCTACAGAAGGGGTACAGGTTACAGAAATTGTAGAGGGTGGTTCTTCCGATGGTATCCTGAAGGTTGATGATGTTATCCTTGAGTTGAATGGACAGAAAGTAAAGACAATGGCAGATTTGCAAGGCTATCTGGCTAAGTTCCGTCCTGGTGATAAGGTGAAAGTCAAGGTGCTTCGTGAAAAGAGTGAAAAGGAATTTACGATGACATTAAAGAATGCACAGGGTAACACAAAAGTTGTCAAGAAGGCTGATATGCAAATTCTGGGAGCAGCATTCCGTGAAGTTCCGGAAGATTTGAAGAAACAGTTGAATCTGGGATATGGTGTGCAAGTGACAGGAGTAACAGATGGCCGTATGGCCGACAGTGGAATCCGAAAAGGATTTATTATCTTGAAGGCTAATAATAAGCAGTTGAAGACCGTGCAGGATTTGGAAGATGTGATGAAAGCTGCTTCACAGTCGCCTGATCAGGTGCTCTTTATGACAGGAGTTTATCCTTCCGGTAAGCGAGCTAACTATGCTGTAGACTTGTCGCAGGCAGAATAACTTTCGTGATAGCTGATTTTTAAGATAATAGTAAAGGCGTGTTATGTTTTGTTAAACAAACACGCCTTTGTCGACTTTTATCATTAATCCTTTGTTGTAAGAAGA
>NZ_EQ973632.1:487420-496056 GCF_000157915.1 Phocaeicola coprophilus DSM 18228 = JCM 13818
GAAGAAGAAATAAAGCTTATTTTTTAATCTTTCTTAAAGATATTAGGCTAAGTTGGTTTTTTTTCATAAATTTGCATCCAAATCTGTTTGAAAGAATGAGACAATTAAAGATTACCAAAAGTATTACTAACCGAGAGAGCGCTTCTCTGGACAAATATCTGCAGGAAATCGGTCGTGAAGACTTGATTACGGTGGAAGAAGAAGTGGAACTCGCTCAACGTATTCGAAAAGGGGATCGTGTTGCGCTTGAAAAACTTACGCGTGCGAACTTGAGATTCGTGGTGTCTGTAGCCAAGCAGTATCAGAACCAGGGCTTGAGTTTGCCGGATTTGATCAATGAAGGTAACTTGGGTTTGATCAAGGCTGCTGAGAAGTTTGATGAAACACGTGGATTCAAATTTATCAGTTATGCGGTATGGTGGATTCGCCAGTCTATATTGCAGGCTTTGGCCGAACAGTCACGTATCGTGCGTTTGCCTTTGAATCAGGTTGGTTCATTAAACAAAATCAGTAAGGCATTCTCTAAGTTTGAGCAGGAGAATGAACGGCGTCCGTCTCCGGAAGAGTTGGCTGATGAGCTTGAAATTCCGGTAGACAAGATTTCGGATACTTTGAAGGTTTCAGGTCGCCACATATCTGTAGATGCACCTTTTGTGGAAGGTGAAGACAACAGTTTGTTGGATGTTCTGGTGAATGACGATTCACCTATGGCAGACCGTTCCTTGGTTAATGAATCACTTTCGAGGGAAATCGACAGAGCACTTTCTACGTTGACCGAAAGAGAAAAGGATATTATCCAGATGTTTTTCGGTATTAATACGCAGGAAATGACGTTGGAAGAGATCGGCGATAAATTCGGGCTGACCCGTGAGCGTGTACGCCAGATCAAGGAAAAAGCTATTAGAAGATTAAGACAAAATTCGCGTAGCAAGTTGCTCAAGTCTTATTTGGGATAAGATAAGGATTGATTTCCAAAAAAAAGAAAAGAAACGGATAAAACTGCAAGGGTGTAGTTTTATCCGTTTTTCTATGTTAATTTGTATTCACTCTTTTTGTATTAAGTGATAATTGATTATTTTTGTTGCCAATTTAGATTTTTGATTATGAAATTGACTAAGATTTTATGTTTTCTTGTTGCGGCTGTAGCCGCTGTTACTGTATTTGCCAAGCAGCCTAAGAACAAGACTAAATATGGTGTTTACGTGGCTGGAGTTTCGGCTTCGTTTACGGATTCATTGGTTTATATGACCGATATTCAGTATGTGGATAGTGCATCCTTGGATAAAAACGGTTTCTTGGTTGGCCGTGCTTTATATAGCCTCCAGTTGAAGGATTATCTGGAAATGCAGAAAGGGGAGCGGAATCGCACCTGTTTCGTATTTTTCAGTTCCAAGAAGAAAAGTCTTCAAAAAGAGCTTTCAAAATTAAAGCAAAAATACGAAAAGGGAAAAACCTTGGTGGTTTTGAATGTTGGACCAGATTTCAAGTTTGAAAAAGCTGATACCTACTGATTCGTTTATGAAAAAGATATTAATTTGTCTCTGTTCAGTTTTGCTGTTGGCCGCATGTTCGAACGAAATTCCGTCAGAGGACCCGTTACCACGTAAGGGGCGTACAATATTAGCTTATTTGGTCTCTAATAATCAGGCGGGAGGCGATTTGGACAGCTATTTAAAGAAGAACGTACTTTGGATGTATGAAAGTATGTCTTCTTTGAAGGATTCATGTAGTTTGCTGTTGTACTACCGCCCTAAGGCAGGTGATCCATATGTGACAGCTCCTTCTATACTTGAATTTGTATCAGATGGACATGGTAATATTAATTCTATGCCGGCTTTACAGGGAGCAGAACTGACAGAAGCAAATGTTTTCCAAAGTGCTATTGTGCGAAAGTCTTATACGGATCCGGAACATAATGCCGTGGATCCGGTAATTATTGCTCAGGTGTTTAAGGATATGCAGAAGGCAGTGCCATCTGAAACCTATGGATTGATCTTCGGTTCTCATGCTACGGGATGGATGGAGGCTAATCAGACAGTAGGTCGTGCATTTGGTGACGATAATGCTTATTCCATCAATGTTCCGGAGCTGGCTGCTGTTCTGCAGGAGGGTTTTGGAAATGGAATACTTGATTTTGTCCTTTTTGATGCATGTATGATGGGGACTGCTGAGGTTGCTTATGAATTAAGAGATGTAACGCATTATTGCATTGCTTCAGTAATGGAAACTCCTGCAGGTGGTTTTCCTTATCAGCGTCTTTTTGCTTATCTGACAGAGGATGATATCCGTTTCCAAGAATTATGTGCAGCATTTACAGGTTATTATTCTTCTATGACTGGTGGATGGGGGACTTGTGCAGTGGTTGATTGCACTCAAATGAATGATTTGGCAACCGCTGTTCGGAATGAACTTCTTGCTTTTGCAGACTCGATACCAACTTTGTCTTTTGATGATGTTCAGCAATATGGCGCAGGTAGCTATCATGACTTTTCTTATGATGTTGGTGACTTTTTTCGAGTGTTGAATGGAGGTACTATTCCGACAGACTTTCAGGAGGTACTGAATCGGGCAGTTGTAGCAAAGGATTGTGTAAATGGAGGATTTAAGGAGGTTCGTCCGGATTCTGATCGTTTTTGCGGAATAGGTATGTATATTCCTTATTATACCTCTCATGATCGTTGGGACGCTTATTATGAATCTTCTATTACCTGGTATGATGCTGTTGGGTGGGAGGCATTTCGTAATAACTAACTGAATCTTTTTTTGCTTTGATGTGAACCTTGCGTAATTGTTGTGTGTTTAAAATTACTAAAAAGGTATTTTATGTGGAATTTCATCAAAGAACTTAAGCGGAAAGATCACCTGCGCTATTTGGGTGGTCTTGACTTTTTTAAATATATTGGTCCCGGTTTGCTGGTTACAGTAGGATTTATCGATCCGGGGAATTGGGCCTCCAATTTTGCGGCAGGTTCTGACTATGGTTATGCTTTGTTGTGGATTGTAACATTGTCTACTGTGATGCTAATCATCTTGCAGCATAATGTGGCTCATCTTGGAATTGTGACGGGATTGTGCCTTAGTGAGGCAGCGACACGCTATACCCCTCGGTGGGTTTCGCGCCCGGTTTTGGCTACGGCTGTTTTAGCCTCTATATCTACCTCGTTGGCAGAAATATTAGGAGGTGCCATTGCTTTACAGATGCTTTTCGGTATTCCTGTTGTCTGGGGAGCAGTGCTTACAACAGCTTTGGTTGTCATAATGCTTTTTACAAATTCTTATAAGCGTATTGAACGGGCGATTATAGCGTTTGTGTCTGTGATAGGGCTTTCTTTTCTTTATGAACTTTTTCTTGTTGATATCGACTGGGGATTAGCAGCTCGCTCGTGGGTGGTTCCAAGCATACCTGAGGGCAGTATGTTGATTATTATGAGTGTGTTGGGGGCTGTCGTTATGCCTCATAATTTATTTTTGCATTCTGAAGTTGTACAGAGTCATGAATATAATAAGCAAAGTGATACCGCTATCCGTAAATTGTTGAAGTATGAGTTTTATGATACTTTACTTTCCATGGGGATAGGATGGGCTATCAATAGTGCGATGATTTTATTGGCGGCATCTACTTTTTTTGTAACAGGTACTCCGGTAGAAGAGTTACAGCAGGCAAAGTCTTTGCTGGATCCTTTGTTGGGTAATCAGGCTGGAATTGTTTTTGCTCTGGCATTATTGATGGCAGGTATTTCTTCAACTGTCACCAGTGGAATGGCGGCTGGTTCTATTTTTGCGGGAATTTTCGGCGAATCTTATCATATTAAGGATGTACATTCCAGAGTAGGGGTCTTACTCTCTTTAGGAATAGCTTTATTGATCATTTTCTTTATAGGTGATCCTTTTCAAGGACTGATTTATTCGCAAATGGTTTTAAGTTTTCAGCTTCCTTTTACTGTTTTTCTGCAAGTTGGACTTACGTCCTCCCGACGTGTTATGGGACCGTATGCTAATTCCCGTTGGAGCTCTTTCGTACTTTATTTCATTGCTACGGTCGTATCGTTGTTGAATATTATGTTGCTGTTGAACTGGAATTCGTAAATTTTAAACTTAAGATATGGATACAACAAAATGTATAGCTGCTCTTTTTGATTTTGATGGGGTTGTGATGGATACCGAAACTCAGTATACTTTGTTTTGGAACGAAATAGGTGAAAAATATTTTCCTCAATATCCTGAGTTTGGACGTATAATTAAAGGACAGACTTTGACTCGGATTTATGATACTTACTTTCCTGATATGGAAGAAGTCAGGCAGGAGATCACAGATTCTTTGAATCTTTTTGAGAAAGAAATGCATTATGATTTTATTCCTGGCGTTGTGGGTTTTATGAAGAATCTGCGTGAGCATGGGGTGAAAATGGCAATTGTGACAAGTTCCAATCAAATGAAAATGGCCAATGTCTATCGTGCTCATCCTGAGTTGAAAGAACTGGTCGATTATATCCTTACAGCGGAACAGGTGAAACACTCTAAACCTGCTCCAGACTGCTTTTTATTGGGGGCGGATATATTAGAAACTGTTCCTGAAAATTGCGTTGTGTTTGAGGATTCATTTCATGGACTGGAAGCTGGAAATGCAGCCGGAATGCTTGTCGTAGGATTAAGTACCACTAATTCAGAAGAAGCAATTCGTGATAAATGCAGCCTGGTAATCCCTGATTTTAGAAACTTCACTTACGAAGAGATGAGGAGACTGCTTTGATTTTATTTGCTTGAATCGGAGAAATCAGCTACTTTTGCAGCTGATTTTTATAAACTAAAAGAAAAAAATAGAAATATGGCAGGATATCTTTCGGGGGATTCACGTAAAGTGACCACCCATCGTTTGATAGAAATGAAGCAAAGAGGAGAGAAGATTTCAATGCTTACCTCTTATGATTATACCATTGCACAAATAGTTGACGGTGCGGGCGTTGATGTGATTCTGGTGGGAGACTCAGCTTCTAATGTAATGGCGGGAAATGTAACTACGCTTCCTATAACGATTGATCAGATGATTTATCATGGAAAATCTGTGATGCGCGGAGTAAAACGTGCATTGGTGGTCGTAGATATGCCTTTTGGCTCTTATCAGGCAGATCCGTTTGATGGAGTTCGTAATGCTATCCGTATTATGAAGGAAACAGGAGCGGATGCTTTGAAACTGGAAGGTGGAGAAGAAGTAATAGACGCTATTCGTAGAATTATAGGTGCAGGTATGCCTGTTATGGGACATTTGGGCCTTATGCCTCAGTCTATTAATAAATATGGAACTTATGGTGTGCGTGCCAAAGGAGATGCTGAAGCTGAAAAACTGGTTCGGGATGCTCATTTGCTGGAAGAAGCCGGTTGCTTTGCTTTGGTACTGGAGAAAATCCCAGCAGATCTGGCTAAACGTGTGGCCAGTGAACTGACCATACCTGTTATTGGTATTGGTGCCGGAGGAGCTGTCGATGGCCAGGTGTTGGTGGTAGCTGATATGCTGGGAATGACTAAGGGATTTAGTCCCCGTTTCTTGCGGCGTTATGCTGATCTGCATACGGTTATGACGGATGCTATTGGTCAGTATGTTGCAGATGTGAAGTCAAGTGATTTCCCGAACGAGTCGGAACAATATTAAAAATCAATGGATTGCCAGAATAGTATATGACGAATACGGCATTATGGAATAGGAACTTTGCATTGCTGGTCATTGCAAATACCATGCTTTACATGGCTGTTTATATGCTGTTCCCTTTATTGCACCATTGGTCTATGGAATCATGGGGATGTACAGAGCTGACGGCAAGTGCGGTAACTGCCGTTTTTGCGGTGGCTCTGTTCTTTCCTGGTATTCTGAATGCATATTTAGTGGATACTTTTCCCCGGAAACAGGTTTGCATTCGCAGTATGTTATTGCTGTTGCTTCTGAACTTTGCGTATGTATATTTGTCTGCTGTATGGCAGGTGTTTCTAGTGCGTATTCTACAAGGAATGTGTTTTGGCGTAACACTGGCATCAACAGGAGCAACGTTGGCGATAGATGTAACACCGGGCAATAAACGTGATCAGGCCAATTTGTGTTTTGCTTGGTCTGGGGTACTGGGAATGCTGATCGGAGTGGCCGTCGGTGTTTGGTATGGAACCAGCTTTTCTTTCTTTACATGGATGTGCGTCTCTGCTTTGTTGGGGGGAGTTTCTGTTTTATGTATATCCATGCTGGATGTCTGTTTCCGGGCGCCGCTGGATTTGCCTCTGTTCTCATTGGATCGCTTTCTTCTTCCCCGTGTACTATTGCCGGGAATAAATATGATGATCGTTCCTTTTATTTTGGGTGCCTTGTTTGGTGCTCAATATCAATCTTCTTTTTATCTTTGCATGGCAGGTGGATTCCTATTCTATTTGTTATGCCGTTACTGCTTTTCCCGTTTACCGGATGGTGGTTGGGAAATAGGAACAGGTTTGATTTTGATGGCGGTAGGTTTAGCATTGCTTCAGGAAGCAGAAGGGTATCAGCCTTATTTGTCAGGAAGTCTGATCGGTTTGGGTGTCGGATTTTCGTTGTCTCGTTTTTTGCAGATGATGATTTTATTGCCTCTTCATTGTGAGCGTGGTACAGGCTTTCATACTTATCAGTTACTATGGGAGGCTGGTGTGATGTTTGGTGTTTTGGCCGGAAGATATTTCTTTTCTCAGGGAAATATGTATAATATGGCTTTGACAGCTTGTGCTGTTGGTCTTATTTTCTATTATACCTGTATTCGGGTTTATTTCAGAAAGCACATGCTGAATCGTTGATTCTATTGTCTGGCAGAACGAATTTGGGGACGAAGCATTAAATGCAATTATAGATTTTTTTATTAATAAACTTAGATGTAATATGGCAGACGACAAGAAAGTTATTTTTTCAATGGTGGGAGTGAGCAAATCCTTCCAGAACAACAAGCAAGTGTTGAAAGATATTTATCTGTCCTTCTTTTATGGTGCCAAAATCGGAATCATAGGTTTGAATGGTTCAGGTAAGTCTACGTTGATGAAGATCATCGCCGGCCTTGATAAGAATTACCAGGGAGAGGTTGTTTTTTCTCCAGGTTATTCGGTGGGATATTTGGCACAGGAACCTCAGCTGGATGATACTAAGACCGTAAAGGAAGTCGTTATGGAAGGCGTGCAGCAGGTGGTAGACACACTGGTTGAATATGAGGAGATTAACAATAAGTTTGGACTGCCGGAGTACTATGAGGATCCTGAAAAGATGGATGCTTTGTTTGCTCGTCAGGCAGAACTGCAGGATATTATTGATGCAACTGATGCGTGGAATCTGGATACCAAGTTGGAACGTGCAATGGACGCTTTGCGTTGTCCGCCGGAAGATCAACTGGTAAAAAATCTTTCTGGAGGAGAACGCCGTCGGGTTGCTTTATGCCGTTTGCTGTTGCAGAAGCCGGATATCTTATTGTTGGATGAGCCGACCAACCATTTGGATGCAGAAAGCATTGATTGGCTGGAACAGCATTTGCAGCAGTATGAGGGTACGGTAATTGCTGTTACGCACGACCGTTATTTCTTGGATCATGTAGCTGGATGGATTCTGGAACTTGACCGCGGTGAGGGTATTCCCTGGAAAGGAAATTACTCCAGCTGGTTGGAGCAGAAAACCAAGCGTATGGAAATGGAGGAAAAAACTGCAAGTAAGCGCCGTAAGACTTTGGAACGTGAGCTGGAATGGGTGCGTATGGCTCCTAAGGCTCGTCAGGCAAAAGGAAAGGCTCGTCTGAATTCTTATGATAAATTGCTGAATGAAGATGTAAAAGAGAAGGAAGAAAAACTTGAAATCTTTATTCCGAATGGTCCTCGCTTGGGTAATAAGGTGATTGAGGCTAAGCACGTAGCTAAAGCATACGGAGACAAATTGTTGTTTGATGATCTGAACTTTATGTTGCCTCCTAATGGAATCGTAGGGGTAATTGGCCCGAATGGTGCTGGTAAGACTACTCTTTTCCGTTTGATTATGGGATTGGAAACTCCGGATAAAGGAGAGTTTGAAGTAGGAGAGACCGTAAAAGTGGCTTATGTAGATCAGCAGCATAAAGATATTGATCCAAATAAGAGTGTATATCAGGTGATCAGTGGTGGAAACGATCTGATTCGTATGGGAAATCGGGATGTGAATGCTCGTGCTTATCTCAGCCGTTTTAACTTCTCTGGTTCCGATCAGGAAAAGTTGTGTGGTATGCTGTCAGGAGGAGAACGTAACCGTCTGCATTTGGCTATGGCACTGAAAGAAGAGGGTAATGTGCTTTTGTTGGATGAGCCGACCAATGATATCGATGTTAATACACTGCGTGCACTTGAAGAAGGTTTGGAAGATTTTGCAGGATGTGCGGTGGTGATCAGTCACGACCGTTGGTTCCTTGATCGTATTTGTACACATATTCTGGCATTTGAAGGAAATAGCGAAGTTTTCTTCTTTGAAGGAAGTTATACGGAGTATGAAGAAAATAAGATGAAACGTATGGGAAATGTTGAGCCAAAGCGGGTACGCTACCGTAAATTGATGGCTGACTAATAAGTATATTGGTTATTGCAGAAAATCCGGAGATGTTTTTTCGTTGAAAAGCATTTTCGGA
>NZ_EQ973632.1:498001-502938 GCF_000157915.1 Phocaeicola coprophilus DSM 18228 = JCM 13818
GTGCATAATTGTAGTTTTGTTTATGTAGAGAAGATTTTGCCTATTGGGGATTATGGCTATATCTATCTGTTAGATTGTAAGTAAAATTCTTTCAAGGTGCAAAAATAGTTAGATTTAAGGTGGAATATAAGCTGTTTAAAAGGATATATAAAGTAAAATGGTTGTAATTTGTTATCACCTTAATAGATTGTATTTGCGGGCAAATGTAATAGATTTGTAGTGTAAAACAAGACAAATGTGTTAAAAAATGAAGGTGTGTTACATTTCTTCGGCTAAAAATAGTGAAAATTAGATTATAAATACTTATATTTGTGACTAAGAAGATTAAACTAAACTACAATTAGAACAAAAAACGTATGAAAAATCATCTGAAGCATTTACTTTTGTTTGCGATGCTTACTGTTTGTAGCGTTGCGACGGCTGTAGCTCAGGCTACCTTGAAGGGTAAGGTGGTGGATGCTGAAACAAAGGAACCGTTGATTGGTGCGACGGTTGCTGTCAGCGGTACTTCCTTAGGGTCTATTACCGACATAGACGGTAATTTTACTGTAGAAATACGTGCCAAAAAGGCCGTACTTGTCTTTAGTTATGTCGGATATTCCGAATTGCGTCGTGAAGTGAATGTCTCTGGTTCAAAAGCTGACCTGGGAGAAATTGCTTTAACTCCGGATGCTGTTGGACTGGAGGAGGTAAGTGTGATTGCTTCAATTATTAAGAGCGACCGTCAGACTCCGATTCCTATTTCAAATGTCAAGTTGGCACAGATTGAGGAGAAAGTAGGTAACCTGGAGTTTCCGGAGTTGTTGAAATCCACTCCTTCTGTATATGTTACCCGTGAAAGTGGAGGTTATGGAGATTCACGTATTAACATGCGTGGTTTCGACTCTTCTAATTTGGGTATTCTGATTAATGGTGTACCTATTAATGGTATGGAAAATGGTAAGGTTTATTGGTCAAACTGGTCTGGTTTGTCTGATGTAAGCCAGTTTATTCAGGTACAGCGTGGTCTGGGTGCTTCTGCTTTGGGTCTTTCCTCTGTCGGTGGTACCATGAACATGGTTACTAAGAGTACAGAAGCCAAACGTGGCGGATCTGCATATTTCGGTATCGGTAACGATGGTTATCGTAAATATTCAGTTTCTCTTTCTACTGGTCTGATGGACAACGGATGGGCAGTTACTTTGATGGGGGCCTTGAATACAGGTGATGGCTATGTAAAAGGTACGAACTACGAAGGCTGGACTTATTTTGGAAATATTTCTAAGGTAATCAATGAACATCATAAACTTTCGCTGACAGCATTCGGTGCTCCGCAGTGGCATAATCAGCGTGGTACCATGCACTATATTGAGGATTATAAAAACAGTCCTGATGGTGGTCGCTTTAATAATGGTTATGGCTATATTAATGGTGTTTTGACTGGAAGTGGTTATGGTTATAATTTCTATCACAAACCTCAGATCTCATTGAACCATTACTGGACCATCAATGAACAGTCATCTTTGAGTACTTCTCTTTATGCTTCAATCGCTACCGGTGGTGGACGCCGTGTTCGTGGTAATCATACTGAGTGGCTGACAATAGACTATAATACTGGTCGTCCAAAGGATGGTGCCATGATGACGACTGACGGATTGATTGATTTCCATTCAGCTATGGAAGCAAATGCTGCTTCTGAAAACGGTTCTGAAGTTATTTTTACTAATGCAATCAATGACCACAAATGGTATGGACTTTTGAGTTCTTATAAGAATCGCTTTACAGAGAACTTTACCTTGACAGGCGGTTTTGACGGACGCTATTATCGTGGATATCATGCGGAAAAAATTGATGACTTGCTGGGTGGTGCTTATTATGCTCCTGGAAGCAAAGCCCTGGATTTCCAGACTTCAGATGCGATTCTGAAAGAAGGTGATTATGTTCAGTACTATAGTGTTGGTGAAATTGTTTGGGCAGGTTTGTTTGCTCAGGCTGAATATACCAAGGAAAAATGGTCTGCATTCTTGTCTGCATCACTGACTGAAGAAGCATATCGTTATCACGACCGTGGTGGTGCTCCGATTGATGGAAAGAAGATCTCTGACTTCTATCATTTCCTGCCTTGGAGTGTGAAGGGTGGTTTCAACTATAAGTTTACCAAGAATCATAATGTGTTCGTAAATGCCGGATACTTTACCCGTGCTCCGTTCTTCAATGCTGTATTCCCGAACAATAACATCGTAGCTAATGATAATGCTCCTTACGAAAAGATTATGACTTTTGAGTTGGGTTATGGATTCAGCACACATAATTTCAATCTTGCGTTGAATGGTTATTATACTCGTTGGAATGACAAGACAACTCGCCGTCAGATTGGTGATGAATATGCTAATATTACTGGTCTTGACGCTGTACACATGGGTGTGGAACTGGAAGCAACTTATAAGCCTGTTGAGAATCTGGAATTAAAAGGAATGTTCTCTTATGGTGACTGGAAGTGGGCTGACGATGTAAACTTCACCTTGTATGATGATATGGGTACTCCGATCGGTACATACAATGCTTATGTAAAGGATGTTCACGTAGGAAACTCTGCACAGATGACTGGTGCTTTGTCTGCTTCTTGGGAAATGTTCAAAGGTTTGAAACTGAGTGTAGATTACAACTATGCTGGTAAAAACTATGCTGACTTTGATCCCTCAAACCGTACAGATAAAAGCGATGCCGGAGTGGATGCATGGAAGTTGCCTGATTTTTACACAATCGACTTAGGTATGAGTTACCGCTTTGATCTGTGTAAAGGCCTGAAAGCTGTAGTCTATAGCAATGTGTATAACTTGACAAATACTCGTTATATTGCAGATGCCAAGGATGGAGCAAATCATGACTGGCGTTCAGCTTTGGTTTACTATGGATTTGGAACGACCTGGTCTACCGGATTTAAAATTATGTTTTAATCGCTAAACGAAAAAGACTTATGAAACTCAGATATAAATTAGTTGCTTTGTCTCTATTGGGTGTTGCTATTGTGGCTTGCGACCCGTTGGAAGACATTTATCAGGAAATTGACTCGGAAGGTGTTACCGTGGTCAATGAGAAGGAAGAGTATGTGTTGACCAGTGCTGATTATGAAACGATCTCCAAGGCAGCACTGAAAGATGCGAAAACTAAGGCTGATACTGCATTGGCTAATAAAGTAAAGTCTGAACTGGCCTTGAATAGTTTTGCTTCAGGCGATAAATATATTCCTGCTGTATTGACTTCATTGTATCCTTCTTGGGGAAATGGTTCCACCATAGGTGTTACTTATCAGTTCCAGGGGGATGCTTCTGAACTGGAAACTAAGTATGCGAATCTGGATTGGACATCTTTGTCGGATGAAGATTACATCAAGATCTGGGGAGCAGATGCTCCGGTGCGTTTCCTGTCACCCAGTCACGGCGTAAATGAAATCCCTGCTTTGCTTAAGAACAAATTCCCCAATGCTGTTGAAGGAGCTTATGTTTCTGTAGATTATAAATATGCTTCAGAAGAACCGTCATGGACAGGAAGTGTGAATCCTGTTTTCAGCGAAAATTTTGAGTCTCAGACTAAAGACGAAGATATTAATCTGAAGGGATGGGTTCAGCAATGTACAGTTGGTAAACGCACCTGGCAGGCTAAATTGAATAGTGGAAATTTGTATGCTCAGTTCTCAGCTAATGGATATAGTGACGGTGAAGTTGTTTCGTGGCTGGTTACTCCTGCCATTGCAGTGAGCAGTGCCGACTTGAATTTGACATTTGATCTGAAATATGGTTATTATAATGCTGATTGTCTGGATGTGTTGGTTTCTACAGATTTTGATGGAAACGACGTGGCCGCTGCCACCTGGACTGAAGTGACAGATCAATTTGCAGACTTTGATAAAATAGACAAGCCTTCCAGTGGTTATGGTGATGCTCTTGTTAATGTAGGAAGCATGTCATTGGCTTCTTATAATGGCCAGTCTGTATATGTGGCTTTCCGTTACACGGGAAATGGACCGAAAGCTGCTACGACAACCGTTCAGATTGATAATGTGACGGTAAGCAATCTGAAGTGGACGAATCGACCTGAAACAGAAGACCGTATTGCGTTGTTTGCTTTCAACGGTTCATCCTGGAAAGCATCCTCAGACGATGATGTTGTGTTGCTGACCAATGAGGATTATGATGCTATGGGAGCTCCGGGTACAAACAATAACTTTAGTTCATCTATTGATCCGGATAATTATGTTCCTCAGTTCTTGAGCGCTTATCTGCCTTATGCACAGAATGGTGATGAAATGGCTGTATTGTATAAGTTCTATAATTCATCAGAAAAGGTTACTACATTGGAGTCAAGAGTTTACACATTCAATGGCAGCTGGGCTCCGATAACCAATATTGTTACTAAAGAAAAAGAAACTTATATCATTTCTGGTGGTAAATGGATGTTCAGCCCGATCATTAATGTAACTCCAACTAAGGAACAGTTGCAGAAGCTGGTTGACTGGGTAGCTGAAAA
The DNA here is from genome assembly GCF_000157915.1 of Phocaeicola coprophilus DSM 18228 = JCM 13818. Classification (GTDB taxonomy): domain Bacteria; phylum Bacteroidota; class Bacteroidia; order Bacteroidales; family Bacteroidaceae; genus Phocaeicola; species Phocaeicola coprophilus. Next base: position 502,508 of record NZ_EQ973632.1, read on the forward strand.
TCATCCGGGATATGTAGATGCGAAGTACAAGGATTCTGAGTATTGGTTTGGTGCCAGTGCAAATTATATGAACTTCAACATCACGATGTACAAGCGCTTATCAAATGATCCTGATGGAATTCTGAAAGCTATGAGTGATGATGAGGCAAAAGCATATTTGCAGGAAATGCTGGCTGAGGGCGCTCGTCAGTTTATGGAATTGAATTATCCGAATGCCGAAACTCAGATGAATGGTGCAGATTTGTACTATGCATTGACTTTGACTGTTTACGATGATGGTGCTTATTACCTGTATACTTATCGTTTCAAGAGTTTAGGAAAAGGCCAGTTTGAGCAGGATGGTGATCCGACGGTAACCAATAAGTAATATCTGTCCGGACAGAATATAAATAGAGTGCGGGACAATCTCCATAATGGAGTTGTCCCGCATT
>NZ_EQ973631.1:0-8963 GCF_000157915.1 Phocaeicola coprophilus DSM 18228 = JCM 13818
ATATTGTGTTCTCATAATTCGAAGAAAACTATCCGATATACAGGCTCAACTCAATATATAAACTTTGTTTGTCTTTATTCAAGGATTCATCGAATTGGATTTTTCCTTCACGGGCTAACCAGCCGATGGCGGAATTTAATTCTCGGTCTCTTAGACCTGTAACTTGCTTTAGTTCTTGATACTCCCATTTCCTGTTGTCACCATGCAGTACCTTCCAAACGATACCTGCACTTTCTCCGATACTTTGTATGTTCATAGCGCAATCAAAATAGGTTAATATTAAATCTGTTATTTACAGCCCTCATAAGGCTTGTTACAAATTTATATAATTATATCGGAAAAAGCTATCTTTTCTGATAGTTTTTTCAAATTAGAAGAAATAAAATTGGGATTTGACAGATTTTCCTGCGAAGCCGGAAATCCGAATAGAGGATTTTCCGGATATTTAGAAGAATATTCGACAAGTGTAAGATTCGTGATTTGTCGAAATGTGTAAGTAGATGTTTTTCTTTTATAGAGCGGCCTGCTGTTTAGCCAGTAACTTTTGAAGTTTTCCGTTTAAAGCTTGGCACATAGCACCGTTTCTCATGTCATGATAACGCTTAATGCGATACTGCAACATTTGGATTTCGTTTTTCATTTCTTTCATAATTTTCAGTTTTTGTGTTTCCCACATTTTGGGAACTGGTTTTACATTTATGTTCGTTCTCTTTTAATAACACTGCAAAGGTACAAAAAGTTTGCCAAAAATATGTTTTACGACATAAATATAATAAAGATTTAACATCTATCTCCCTTTTTTCGGGGCTATTCTGAAAAAAGTCCGAATAATTTTGTGTATTTTAGAAAAGTCTCTATCTTTGCACTCGCAATTTAAAACAATGGCGTTTGTTCATTTAATGCCCAGATGGCGGAATCGGTAGACGCGCTGGTCTCAAACACCAGTGGAGTAACATCCATCCCGGTTCGACCCCGGGTCTGGGTACTTAAAGTTTAGAAATCCTTGTAAGTGAAAGCTTACAAGGATTTTTCTTTATGTATCTGTTATATTGTATTAGTCAGAAGTCTTTTTACTGCTTCCTCAGCGGTTATTACCCATCCATAGTCAGCAATATTGAAAATAGGTGCAGAGGCATCAGAATTGATCGCAATGATCTTTTTGGCTCCTCCTATACCGGAAGTATGTTGAATCTGTCCGCTGATACCGATTGCAATATAAATATCCGGTGAGACAACATGTCCGGTTTGGCCGATTTGCATTTGTGGTTCTATCAGGCCTGCCTCTACTGCTGCGCGTGAACCTGCTACAACGGCTCCTATTTGTTGGGCCCATTGCCGTATCTGTCTTACTGTCTCAGGATTTTTGACTCCACGTCCTACACTGACAATAATGCGACTGTCGTTTAATGATATGCCATTGGACTGTTCTTTAGATGCGCTGATCCTATGAATACGCTTATCGGCTACAAAATCTGAGATGTCATGTTGTATGATTTCACCTGTTTTATTGAAATCGGCTTCGATGGCTTGCATGATGCCAGGACGTACAGATGCCATTTGCGGACGACGGTCTGGGGTTATGATCGTAGCCATGAGATTTCCACCAAAAGCTGGACGTATCTGATGAAGTAATCGGGTCTCTGGATCTATATTTAATTCAGTACAGTCAGCGGTAAGTCCAGTTTTTAATAAAGAGGCGAGACGTGCAGACAGTCCTCTGCCTTTAGTTGTGGCACCGACCAATAAAATTTCAGGATGAAGTGCTTCTGCCAGGTCGGCTATAACTCTGGCGTAGTTTTCTTCAATATATGTTTCTAAAGTTTCAGATTCTAATAAATGTATACGTTGTGCGCCGTAGGCTGCCAGTTCGGAAGCCAGATGCTTGATATTGTTGCCCACCAGTATGGCTTCAACTTTCTGATTTAATTTCTGAGACAGTTCTTGGGCTTTTCCTAACAATTCCTTGCAGACTGGAGCTAGTGTACCGTCTTGTGTTTCTGCAAGCACCCATATTCCATGGGTTGGTGTGAGACAGGTTGGAGTTGTCTGTTTAGGTGCTTCTTTCATTGTCAGGGCTGTTGCGGGACAAGCTTGTACGCAGGTTCCACATAAACGGCAACTGTTGATATCTATTTCCGGATATTCATTGAATTGTATAGCCCCAAATGTACAGCTGTCTGCGCAGATACCGCATTGGGTACAGATATCTTTATTGAATTGGAGGGCAAAAGTATTATCGTTTGTCATATTTCTTATTTCTGAGGGTGAATACTTTCTTGGATTATTTGCATAATGTTGGTCGCATCAGTCAGCCATTCAATAGATTTGTTGCTTTGCGGAACTTGTGTGGATACGACTTTGGTTGGTGAAGCGTATAACCCGACTTCATTGCTTGACAGATTCAGGTCATTTTCATCCCAGCATACGATTGATTGTTGTTGGGCTTTACGCCAGCCAGCCAGTGTGGGAGGGTTGATCTCTCCATTTTCTTTACTTACCATGACGACGCATGGAAGAGTGATTTCAAGCTGTTGTATGGTTTCGCCGGCTTTTTTATGCAAAATGATGCTGTTGTCCGTCAGGTTGTCAATTTGTATGAGTTGTGTTATTTGTGGTATGTCAAGTTGACCTGCCACTTCGGGACCTACCTGAGCTGTATCTCCATCTATGGCCATACGTCCGAAAAATAAGATGTCATAGGAACCTATTTTGCGAACAGCCGCAGCCAATACGGTACTGGTACACCATGTATCGCTTCCGGCAAAGGCACGTGAAGAAAGCAGGATGGCATGGTCAGCTCCGTGTTGCAATGCCTCACGCAGTACATTCTCGGCTTTGGCAGGTCCCATACTTACGGCGACTATTTCGGCTCCGGTCTTTTTTTTCAGGTTTAGTGCGGCTTGCAGGGCACACAAGTCATCAGGATTGGTTTTACATAAGGCAGATGAACGCTTTAATGTTTTGGTGATCGGATCAATTTCCACTAGTGTGGATTGTGGAACTTGTTTTAAGAATACAATATATCGTTTCATTTTTTATGGTCATTAATGATATTAAATGATAAGTGGAAGATAAAGTGAGTAGCACACAAAGTGTTATCCTCCTTTTTTGTTGGACCGTGCATCTGCACAGCGTTTCTGGAACTCGGCAGAGAAAGGATCGACTTTACCGAAACGTTCCGGTGCAAAGTAGGCTGGGTCTACAAATGGCGTTTCTTTCATAATCAGTTCGGCAACCAGTCTTCCCATACCTCCTCCGGCAGCGACTCCACCACCGCAACATCCGGTAATGGTATATAAGCCTGTGTATTGCGCAATCGGGCCAATGATAAATTTGGCATCGGGAACATAACAGGATGGTCCGGCCATATAGTGGGCAATAGGGAGTTCGTCAATATCCTTTAAAAATCTTTTGAGAAGTGGTGCGCATTCATCCAGTACAGTCCATTTGGCAGCTTCATTGAAATCGAAATCTTCCAGCTTGTCAGTCAGTGTAGCAGGATCGAAAGGCTGGCATTGGCTTTCCCGTAATCCAATAATCAGTGCACCTACGTCGGAACGGGTAAATGCACGGGCATCAGGGATGACAGTGAACGGATGGTTGGCGGGGAAACGTTCAGAATCAATAGCACTGATCCAGAAATGACTTCTTACCGGGGTAAAGGGAAGTCCGATCTGAAGTGGGCGCATCAGCAGGTTTGCCCATGAACCTGCTGCATTGACTACAATAGGAGCAGTAATTGTTTCTCCGTTGATTAATGTAATACCAGTTGTCCGGTTCCCTTCTACATTGATTGTTTGTACTTTGCTGTTCGGGCGAAGAGTGACTCCTAATTTCTTGGCTGCTTTGGCATATCCTGAACAGAGCAGGGCAGAGTCAATAAAGGCATCTGTCGGCATATACAAGGCAACATCAATCGGATCGGTTTCTATCCAGGGAAGCAATTCTTTAGTACGTTCCCGGGTGATTCTTTCATTAGGAATACCAAAGCGGTTGGCCGCCTCTTCCAGAGCTTCTATTTCTTTCAGAGAGGCTTCGGATGAAGCTATTGTGATACTGCCGCATTGCTGTAATTCCAGAGACTCGTCTAAAAGCTGTTCTATTTCTCCGATGCAATCGTAGGTTTCCTGAACCAGTTCCATGAGGGCTGGTTTGGTTCGTGCACGTGTCAGCAGGCAGGCAGCACGCGCCGAAGCTTGTGACGCAATTTCATTTCCATCTACTAGCAGAATCTGTCCTGCATTTCGTTTGGCAAGCTGATAGGCTGTTGCACATCCCAGCAATCCGCCTCCTATGATAATGATGTCATAATGTTGTTCCATTGTTAAATCGTATTATATTGAGGATTCATGAAAAATTTTGTTGTTTTTGTTTTCATTTCTTGTGTATACTTCCGGTAGATTAAAAGTCCTGCAATGGTAAAGAGGATCGAACAAATGGCTCCAACGGCACAGGAAATGTGATTGAATAAAGCAAACCATTCAAGTTCGATATTCAAGAACTCCTTGGTGGATAGCAGGGTTACAGTACCCAGGTAACCGATGAAATCAATCATGGCAATGAAGAATCCTACATTTCCCTTGATACGGAAACAAGCTATAAACCGGTCGAAGAAGATGGTTTGGAAAGTCAGGTAAGCAATATAAAGTGACAGACTTTGTATAAATAGCCAGGTGATGGGCGGTAAGTTGAGCGTTTCGTAAAAGAAAGATACGTAAGTCATGGTCAGGCATCCGGCTATAACCAGAGTCATCAGCCATAACAGTGCTTTGATGTTGTTTCGGAAAAAGGCGAACAGCGCAAAGATTCCTAAAATGACGAGTGTTACAATGGTATCAATTCTGGCAAACAGCCACGATGATTGATTGCTCATGTCCAGTATGTTGACAAGAAAGTCTTCCTTGATATCTCGTAAGACCAATAGCATAAAGTTTCCGATAAATAGCAGACTCAGGATAGGCGCGTATTTCATAAACAGTTTTTTGCGCCCTTTGCCGTCCAGAATCACGCGCTCATTGCGTAAGGCAATATCTTCAGCTGTCGGTTGTGGTAACTTTTTCAGCATATATCCCATGAGTACTAACAGGGGAAGTGCAAAACCTCCAATGACGGCGGGCATCCAGAATTGGTCAATCTGCATTTCATTCATGGCAAATAATCCGAAGCTTTTGGCAACTCCCGAACTGAACACCATACTGACTCCTAATAAACTGGCCAGGATGTCGGTAACCTTGCGCCCTTCAATAAAACTGAAGATTACTCCCCACATGCATCCCAATGACAGTCCATTGACAAACATGGCGATGACATTATAAGGAGGATTTAATATACCGAATCCGATAAGTGCTGCTTCTGCAAGTATGGCTGAACTGACAAAAAATCTGAATCGTTTTTCTTTCTTTAGTTCCGAGATTATTTTTATTCCGAAGAATTTGGCAATGACATATCCTAATATCTGGATTGTGGTTACAGCCACTTTATAGTCACTTCCTAAGAATGTTAGCCCTTCAAAGGATGCGGCTGTGTAAGGCTTTCGCAAGGCATATACTAATGAATAGGAAAGCAGTGCTGCGCCGCCGGCCCAAAGGATCAGGAGCGCATCAGATAATTGTTTGTTTTGGGTAGCTTGCTTCATTTATGAGTTTTTTTTGAGATTCAAATTCTGAGTGCAAAGCTATTGTGAGATAAAATCTGAAAGAATTAATTTATAATGTATAATGATGGGATGTTTATGCTAATTTATAATGTCACATTTATATTATTTTTATGCAATGATTTTGTAATGAGTGACATAACTTTGTAATAACAAACACCTATCTTTGTAATCAAACGAAGGATTTATGGATAAACTTGCATTACTTTATGAACGGATGAAAAAACTCCGGGAGTCGGGTGTGAAAATGAAAGAGATATCGGAGGAAACAGATATAGCTTCCAGTGTACTTTCATCACTTTATTCATCGGTGTTACCGATGTATGTGAATCTGTTGTCTTCTGGTACTGAACCGGAGGCGGCATTGGATCAGGCTTTGCAACAAGTAAATAATGTATCCAAACGTAAATTGTTAGGATGTCTGGATGATTTGTATGAAAAGGTATGTCATCTGGAACCTCGTTTGATTTCCGCTAAAAATGGAGAACGTCCTTTTCTGGATGATATTGAAAAGGAGGCTGTCAGATATTTGCCGAATGCAGGTATTTATGCCGGGTTGTATTTAGCATACAGTGCTTCTTCTTTTTCGGATGGTTTAAAGGTAGAGCCTTATATGATTACTTCCATTACGGATGGTAATACGATGCCCAAGGTATATAGTCAGAATATGTCGGGTGATTATTATGTAGGTATCGGATTATTCTCTCCTTTTCAGATCGGTTATTTGATGTTTAATGAGCAAAAACGCCTGCAGTTGGCTTTGAAGGTAATATATCTTCAGCTTCCCATTTTGGAATATCCTGATCTGATAAAAGGTATTTATCTGACCCATGACTATAACCGGAATCCGATAGCCCGCCGTATTTTGTTTGTCCGTCAGGGGGATGAGATCCCGCTGAATGAATTTGCAGAGCTCCGTACCCGAGTAATATCTAAAGATCAGATCGAAACGGAAGAAGAACGGGCGTATTATGATTACACTTGCCATACTGAGGACATAATTAAAAGTATGATGCTTGTTTCTCCTGATAAGAATATAGATGATTTAAGAAGAGAAAAGCGTATCCTGGGATTTTTATGAGAAGAGAACAGACTGCCTCTTGCCAGTTTGTCGGAGCATTTGTTTAAAGTTGAATGACAACGTGGCAGGATTGATCTGCAGAACCTCTTTTTTGTTTAAATTCTATAAAAAGCAGCTGCTTTATCGGAATTGTGGTACTTTGTTTGTTTATTTGTAAGAAACAAATTGACTTGTTCTATTAAAAAATATACGATTATGATTTCAGAAAAATTACAAACAGCAATTAATGAACAGATTACAGCTGAAATGTGGTCTTCTAATCTTTATCTTTCCATGTCATTCTATTTGAAGCGTGAAGGTTTCGATGGTTTTGCACACTGGCTGCTTCTGCAATCACAAGAAGAGTTGCAGCACGCTTATGATCTGGCTGATTATGTGATTAAGCGTGGAGGTACCGCTTCTGTAGACAAGATTGATGTTGTTCCTCAAGGCTGGGGAAGTGCATTGGAAGTGTTTGAACATGTCTATAAGCATGAATGCCATGTTTCTGAGTTAATTGAAAATTTGGTGAAGATAGCTTCTGAAGAAAAAGACATGCCTTCACAGGATTTCCTTTGGGGATATGTACGTGAACAGGTAGAAGAAGAAGCTACGGCTCAGAGTATCGTAGAGAAATTGAAACGTTGTGGTGATGCAGCTGGCATTCTTTATATGGATGACAAGCTGGGAAGCCGTAAATAAAAAACGGAAGAGGATTATTACCGTTTCAATATGACAGATATTTTCCGTCGTGCTTGGAATTGGTGCTGCCGTTTCCGTCATCGTTGTGGATATGGCGTACATTCTCCGTCCGATTTTCATTTTATAACGTTCGTGATTTATGAACGCTTACCTTTTTATGCTTATACTCCTCTGCATCGTCTGCGCAGAGGAGTATTGCATTTGCCGCATTATAGAGAGAAAGTTGACCGCCTTTTATTCCGGGTTGTAAATGAGCGTCGTCCTTCAGCTTTATTGGAAGTTGGTACAGGAAGTGGTTTAAGTGCCCTTTATATGGCATCTGCAAATCTGCAGATGAAAGTACGGACACTGGATCAGAAATATCAGGAAAAAGTAGCCCGTCTTTTTGGGGAGAACTCTCGTATTACTTATGAGAAATGTGAACTGAAAGATGGAATTGAACATTTTCTGTCTGAAAACCATTGTCCTGATCTGATACATATCGCTCATACACCTTATTATAAAGAGGTCTTTGATCTGTTACTCACAAAAGTAAAGTCAGAGACATGTATGATTATCGGACAGCCTTATGCAACGGCTGAGAAAAAGCTGTGGTGGAAAGAAGTTGTGGCCGATGAACGTACGGGAGTAACTTTCGATTTGTATGATGTCGGATTGGTTTTCTTTGATAAATCGCGTGTGAAAGAACATCGTATTGTAAATTTCCTTTAAGTATGATACTATGAAAAAAAGTGTGATATATACCCGAACGGGAGACAAGGGAATGACTTCTCTTGTGGGAGGAAAAAGAGTCCCGAAAACGCATGCTCGTCTGGAAGCTTATGGGACAGTTGACGAACTCAACGCTTATGTGGGATGGCTGATGTCTCTTGTTGAGGATGCTGCTATTCTTTCTTTCCTGCAAAATGTGCAGCACAAGCTTTTCTCTTTAGGCTCTTATTTGGCTACTGACCAGTCTCATACGGATCTGCGTATGGAAAGCCGGATTACCGATGAGAATATTCAGATGCTGGAACAGGCTATTGATGAATTGGATGCAGCCTCAAAGTGGAAAGGATTTATTCTTCCGGGAGGGGCTCCTGGTGCGGCAGCCTGCCATATCTGTCGTACTGTTTGCCGTCGTACGGAACGCAGGATGCTTGCTTTGGAAGAGATAGAACATGTCGAGCTGGATGAGAAAGCCAAGTGTTTTATAAACAGATTGTCTGATTTATTTTTTTGTTCTTGCCAAAAAGTTGAACCAATTGGCAGGAGTTGAAGAAATTTATTGGGATAAGAGTTGTAAATGAAAGAAATTGTTATACTTTTGTGGCTCAATAAAAACATGTACAACTTTTAATACTGAAATACTATGTATTGGACATTGGAATTGGCCTCGAAGCTGGAGGATGCTCCCTGGCCGGCAACTAAAGACGAATTGATTGACTATGCAATGCGTTCGGGTGCTCCGCTAGAAGTGATTGAAAACTTGCAGGAGATGGAAGACGAAGGTGAGATTTACGAAAGTATTGAAGATATTTGGCCTGACTATCCTAGCAAAGAAGACTT
>NZ_EQ973631.1:9214-23720 GCF_000157915.1 Phocaeicola coprophilus DSM 18228 = JCM 13818
TAATACTCAAATCTTATCCTCAAAGTAACCAAAAACAATGATATAAACACATTATTATTTACTAAGCTCTAACATTCTTCGAATAGGTTTGATAGCCTGACGGGCAATTTCAGCATCAACTTGAACCTCTGGCCATTCATATTTTAAAGTGTTATATAACTTTTCAAGTGTATTTAAACGCATAAAATTACACTCATTACAAGCACAAGTACTATCTTCAGGAGGAGCAGGAATAAAATTCTTATCCGGACATTTGCGACGCATTTCATAAAGAATTCCACTTTCTGTCGCTACAATAAAGTTTTTACTGGTACTGTTTATTGCATAATTCAACAAACCAGCTGTAGATCCAATCTTATCAGCTAATTTAGCAACCGCTCCTTTACATTCAGGATGAACTAAAATTTCAGCATCAGGGTATCGTTGTTTCAGTTCTATGATCTTTTCTACAGAAAATTTTTCATGCACATGACAAGCACCATTCCATAACAACATATTTCTTCCTGTTACAGAATTTATGTAATTACCTAAATTCTTATCCGGACCAAAAATCAATTGCTGATCTTTAGGAAAACTATCCACAATCTGACGTGCATTAGTGGAAGTTACGACAACATCAGTCACAGCTTTTACAGCTGCACTGGTATTAACATATGAAATAACCTTATAACCAGGATGTTCTTTCACAAACTGAGCAAAACTATCAGCAGGGCAACTATCAGCGAGTGAACAACCAGCATTCAAATCAGGTATCAATACTTTTTTATCCGGACAAAGTATCTTTGCTGTTTCTCCCATAAAGTGTACTCCGCACATTACTATAATTTCCGCATCCGTTTTAGCAGCCCATTGAGCCAAGGCCAAACTATCTCCTATAAAATCCGCTATTTCCTGAATCTCATCAGCTTGGTAAAAATGTCCCAAGATAACAGCTTTCTTTTCCTTGCATAAATTACGGATTTCAGCTTTTAAATCCAGCATCTTGTCTACAGGCTCTGACACATAGCCCTTTTTCAACCATTCTTCTTTCATCACTTATTAAAATTATAGTTTTTCTTCTTTTTAAAAGGAAATCTATGATACTTATAATAGTTCGTTAATAGTGTTAGTAAAAATAAGACCGTTTCCTTTGTTCGTTTCGTTATTAAATAGAGAGAATAGGATATTAGTAATACATCAACAAGCTTACATATTGATAATTCCTTCTTTATCTCTTCTATTAACACTTTGTTGATAATAAGCAAAGTTAAAAACTTTCCATTTATAAACCTGCTCTTTTCTACTAAAAATATGTTTAAAGATCAGATGAAATTTTTATGCTAAGTTTTTTGGATTGTTTGCTGAGAGGGATTATTAAAGCTTTCTTTGAATAATGCAAGCAATAGTTTTCATTTTCTTTTCTTTCTTTTTTTACAGCTTTTCCACCGTTTTCAACAGGGTTATGAAGATAGTTTTTATCTTTGTTGTCAAATAAAGCTAGAAATTATGACGGAGTTGAGAAAATTAAAGATTACAGAAATGAACCGCAAGACGGTGGAGGAATTCAAAGAAGCTAGAAAGATTCCTTTGGTAGTAGTACTCGATCAAGTACGCAGTTTGCATAATATAGGGGCTGTATTTCGTACGGCTGATGCTTTTTTGGTTGATAAGATCTATTTATGTGGTATTACAGCGACTCCTCCTCATCCGGAATTACACAAAACAGCTTTAGGTGCTGAATTTACAGTTGACTGGAAATATTTTAAGAATACTCAAGATGCTGTAAATGATCTTCATAAAGACGGATATGTTGTTTTAGCCATAGAGCAATGTGAGGGAAGTACAATGCTTGATGATTTGATACTGGAGAAAGATAAAAAATATGCTATTGTTTTTGGTAATGAAGTAAAAGGAGTCCAGCAAGAAGTCGTTAACTCATGTGATGGTTGCATTGAGATACCTCAATATGGTACTAAACATTCTCTGAATGTTTCTGTTACTGCAGGAATTGTTTTGTGGGAATGTGCTCGAAGATTAATAAGATATCTTTCGTTATAATTGTCCGTTTTCTACTAAAATAATAACCCTTTCTACCAGTTTATCTTCGTCTTCTGGGTGATATTCTTTTTTTAAGCTAGCTCCAAATAAAGCTGCAAATGTTTGGTAAAAACCAGCTTTAAATGGCCCCATAAAAGCTTTGACCAACTGGTAGGAAGATTGGTTGCATTCGCGATTTATTAACTTTATCAACAGTTTTCCCTGTGAAAATGTCAATTTCTTCATTCTGGGAGTATATTGTTCCTTTAATCCCTTCTCAACCAGCTTAATATGTTTTTCTCGAGATTTTTTGTCGGGAAGTGTTTCCAGATATTCATATGTTTCTATAACTGCTCTTTTAACCTCTTTGGCAATGGGAAGAGTTTTTTTCACATCACGAACAATCTTCCAATAATATCTTTCCTGCTTTTTGTTTTTAAATTTTATTTTAGGGTATACATATACTGTTCTTAACGTTATTGAGGGTATAGTATCTCCTTCATATACACAAACTGGTACCATATAGCCTTTTTGACCAGGCTGTTGTTGGTGCTGTGAGTATACTGGACGGATACAAAAACAGCATAGTAATATCAGAAGTATGAATTCATTTTTCTTCATGTTTACAAAAATAGAAATAATAATGAATCCAGTATTCTTCTAAAGTGAAAATTAACGTATATAAGTTGTGAATAAAGGTTGGTATATGATGTTAAAGAAGTATGTTTTAGCCTGTTTATTAGCTTGTTGTATTGTTAATATATCGGCACAGTCGGACTGGGTGGAATGGGAGGAAAATACATTGGAAGTTGAAGACCTCACTTATTGGCAAGAGAAATATGAAGAATTGAGCGAATTGGCTGAACATCCTTTTAATATTAATACAATAACGAAAGAACAATTAGAGCAGCTTCCATTTCTCTCTGATAAATTAATAGAGAATATTCTTTATTATTTATATAAATATGGTCCGATGGTAAGTAAAAACGAATTGTTAGGAATTGAGGGGATGGATTGGCAGACACGACATTTTTTGAAAGACTTTATTTATATTGGACCTGCTGATAATAAGAAAGATAAGTTCTCTATTAACCATATGTTGAAATATAATAAACAGGAGTTAATAACTCGGTTAGATATTCCATTAAATGTAAAAGCTGGATATGCAGAATATTCTCCAGAGATTTTAAAAGAAAAGCCTAATAAAAAATATCAAGGTAATGCTTTATATCATAATCTTCGTTACCGTTTCCAATACCGTAATCAGGTGTTTGCCGGATTGACAGCTGAAAAAGATGCAGGAGAACCTTTTTTTACTAAATATAATCGGAAAGGATATGACAGTTATACTGGATATCTTTTTCTTCAAAATCTGGGGCGCTTGAAGACACTGGCTTTAGGACATTATCGGGCAAGCTTTGGATACGGTTTAGTTATGAATATGGGATTCAGCATGGGAAAATCAATGACTCTTTCAAGTATGAACAGAAAAGGTAAAGGTTTTATCAAACATACCTCTGTAGACGAAGGATCTTATCTACAAGGAGTAGGAGCTACTTATACTTTGGGAAAACGATGGGATTTATCTGCCTGTTATTCTTTTCGAGAAATGGATGGTAATGTAGAAGATCAGTTTATAAAATCGTTGAAAACGGATGGATATCATCGGTTAACTAAAGATCTGGAAAAGAAGAATAGTTTTAATAATCATTTGATAGGGTGTAATTTAAGTTATAACGGGAAGTATGTCGAATATGGATTAACTGCTGTTTATAATCATTTTAACAAGATGTTGAATCCGGATTATCGAGATTATAATCGTTATTATCCTCGAGGAAAAAACTTTTATAATGCTGGAGTACATTATAAAGTATATATGAAGCGGTTTATCTTTTCAGGAGAAACAGCTATTGATAAACAAGGAGCAGTATCTACCTTGAATATGTTGACTTATTCACCAGATGTTAATACTACTTTTACTTTTATCAACAGGTATTATGATAAGCGTTATCAAAGTTTATATGCAAGCTCTTTTAGTGAGAATTCTCGTCTGCAAAATGAAGCAGGTATTTATATTGGCCTGGAAAGCAGTTTGTTCAGCCCTTTAAAGATTTTATGTTATGGTGATTTCTTTTATTTTCCCTGGAAAAGATATCAGGTAGATCGTCGTCGGACTACAGGAGTAGAGGGGGTTTGTCAATTAGGTTATTCACATAATAATTCACTGTCTATGTTAGTAAAGTATAGCTATAAACATTATGCAAAGAATTATACTTCTTCTAATGAACAAAAATATGTATTGCCTTATATTCGACAGCGATTACATTATCAACTTTCTTATGTTCCTATTGAGAATACATTGTTGAAAACAACTGTTGAATATATCCGTGCAGGTTTTTGGAAACAACGGATGGGGCAGGGGGTGTTGGTTAGAGAAACTTTAAAGGGAGAATTACCGGCTTTTCCCATTCAGGCATCTCTTGCAGCGGCCTGGTTTTATACAGATAATTATGATTCCAGGGTTTATTTTTATGAACCGAGTGTCTTGTATGCTTTTTCTATGTTCTCTTTTTATGGAAAAGGAACACGGCTGGCTGTTAATTTAAAATATACTTATCATCGTTGGTTAACGATACAGGCCAAATGGGGATGGACACATTACATGGACAGAAATCGTATCAGTTCAGGCACAGAAGAGATTATGGGCAGTAATAAGGCTGATCTTCAGTTTCAGGTACGTGTCAAATGGTGAATCCATAAATTATTCGTATTTTTGTGTTGATTAATCAAAAAGAACGTATTTATGTCAACAGTGATTTATCCTTCTCCGGTATTCGGACCAATTCATAGCCGGCGTCTGGGAGTTTCGTTGGGAATTAATTTGCTTCCGGCTGATGGTAAGTTTTGTACTTTTGATTGTATTTATTGTGAATGTGGATATAACAAAGATCATCGTCCTCATCAGAAATTACCTACACGTGAAGAAGTAAGGGAAACATTGGAAAATCGTCTGAAAGATATGCAGATTAATGGACCTGCACCTGATGTTCTTACTTTTGCAGGTAATGGAGAACCTACTGCTCATCCTGAGTTTGCAGGAATTATAGAAGATACTTTGGCTTTGCGTAATCAATATTTTCCTGCTGCCAAAGTCAGTGTTTTGAGCAATTCTACTTTTATTCATAAAAAAGAAGTGTTTGATGCGCTTAATAAAATAGATAATAACATTCTGAAACTTGATACGGTAGATTTGGATTACATTCATAGAGTAGATCGTCCAACCGGACATTATGATTTAAACCGGTTAATTGAAAGGATGAAAGACTTTAAGGGAAATCTGATTATCCAGACCATGTTTATGAAAGGGACAACAGACGAAGGCGTGGATGTAGATAATACTTCCGATCAGTATGTATTGCCTTGGTTGGAAGTGGTGAAACAAATAACTCCTAAGCAAGTGATGATTTATACGATTGACAGAGAAACCCCGGATCTCTCTTTGAGAAAAGCCACTCACGAAGAGTTGGATCGTATTGTGAATTTAATCAGGCAAGCCGGAATTCAGGCTAGTGCCTCCTATTGATGGAATAAGATATAAAAAAATAACATGTACAGATGGTGAATCTTTCATCTGCACATGTTATTATTATAAAGAAAGGATTTTGATTAGAGTTCTTTTACTTCTTTTGCAGCCACTTCCAGTGCTTCATTGATATTGCTGCAGATATTTTCTTTACCTAATAATTCATAGAATCCGGATTTTTCCAGTACGGCATGTACCTGATCATTGACACCAGACAGAATGATGTGAATATTTTCTTTCTGTGACATTTTACAAAGGGTTGTCAGGTTATGAATGCCGGTTGAATCAATGAAGGGAACTTTACGCATACGGATAATACGGATTTTAGGACGATCGCCTAAGCGAGCCATAATTTCTTCAAATTTGGTAGCTATACCAAAGAAATAAGGACCGTTGATTTCATATACTTCTACGCCTTCAGGAACGATCAGATGCTCTTCGTGTACTTCTAAGTCTGATTCCTTATTCGGGTCAATTTCATCGGTGATAACAGAAATCTGAGTTGTTTCCATGACTCGTTTCATAAATAATACACAAGCAATAACCAATCCAACTTCGATTGCTACTGTCAGATCAAAGATAACGGTCAGGAAGAAAGTAATGAGCAATACGGTAACATCTGATTTCGGATTTTTCAGCAAACCTTTAAATACTCTCCATCCGCTCATGTTGTAGGAAACAATAACCAGAACACCAGCCAGACATGCCATCGGGATGTATTGCGCCAGTGGCATCAGAAATAATAAGATAAGCAGCAGGACAACAGCATGTACAATACCTGCAACAGGAGATTTACCTCCATTATTGATATTCGTCATTGTACGGGCAATAGCTCCGGTAGCCGGAATACCTCCAAATATCGGTGATACAAAGTTGGCGATACCCTGGGCTATCAATTCTGTATTTGAATCATGACGGTCACCGATAACACCGTCAGCGACGGCTGCTGAAAGTAATGACTCGATTGCTCCCAATACAGCAATCGTAATAGCTACCGGGAAAAGATTTTTTATGGCTTCCCAGTCCAGTGAAGGTACGGCTGCTTCCGGTAACTGGGCTTTGATACTGAAACGGTCTCCAATGGTATCAATGCATTGGATTCCTCCATACATTTTCATCAAATAGACTGCAACAGTTACCAGAACGATGGCTACTAACGATCCGGGAATTTTTTTTGAGAATTTAGGAGTAATAGCGATGATGAAGATACTGGCAACACTGACAACAACATTCCACCAGTTAACAGTATCGAAATGATGGAAGTAAAGGATCCATTTACCAATAAAATCTCCGGGTACTTTTTCTCCGTTAAAATTTAATCCGAATATATCAGCAATCTGAGTTGTAAAGATTGTAACGGCGATACCGCTGGTGAATCCGATAATGATAGGATAGGGGATAAACTTAATAATTGTTCCCAGTTTAAAAATACCTAACAGTACGAGTATAATACCTGCCATCATGGTAGCAACCATCAGTCCTTCGATACCATACTCCTGAATGATACCATAAATGATAACAATAAAGGCGCCGGTCGGTCCTCCGATCTGTACTTTGCTTCCTCCTAAAAAGGAAATTATAAAACCAGCTACGATAGCTGTGATGATACCTTTTTCAGGAGTAACTCCAGACGCAATACCAAAGGCAATGGCTAGAGGAAGTGCTACAATACCTACAATAATACCCGCCATCAGGTCCGTCATAAAGTTTTCGCGGGTATAATTTTTTAGGGTTGTGAATAATTTGGGTTCAAATTCAAAAGCTTTCATTTGCCTAAAATGTTATAGTTTATAAAAATAAATGCAAAAGTATATAATAATGCGAACATAAACTATATTATTAAGGTTAATATTCATAGTAAGAGATTGAATTTCTTAATAGATTATAAATAAAAGTTGTAATGATTACAATTTTGAATAAAATTATTACCTTTGCAATGTGATTAATGAAAATATAAAGATTCAACGAATAATAACTAACGATTATGGAAAAGAGTATTAAAGGTACAAGAACAGAGAAGAATTTGGCAATTTCATTTGCAGGTGAATCACAGGCAAGAATGCGTTATACTTATTTCGCAAGTGCTGCCAAGAAAGAAGGTTTTGAACAGATTTCAGCTATTTTCACTGAAACTGCAGACCAGGAAAAGGAACATGCAAAGCGTATGTTTAAATGGCTGGAAGGCGGAATGGTTGAAATTACAGCAAGCTACCCTGCCGGCGTAATCGGTACGACTCTTGAAAATCTGAAAGCTGCTGCTGCCGGAGAGAATGAAGAATGGTCACTCGATTATCCTAAATTTGCTGATATTGCTGAAGAAGAAGGATTCCCGGCTATTGCAAAGATGTATCGTGAAATTGCAGTTGCTGAAAAAGGACATGAAGAAAGATACCTGGCTTTGGCTAAGAATGTAGAAGAAGGTAAAGTATTCAAGAAAGATACAGAAACTGTATGGCAATGCCGTAACTGTGGTTACTTATATGTAGGTACAGAAGCTCCTGAAATCTGCCCGGCATGTCTGCATCCTCAGGCTTATTTTGAAGTGAAGAAAAACAACTACTAATCAATCTCAATATCCCTTTTAGGGAAATGTAGTGGCGGAGAATCCAGAAAGACATTCTATATGTCGGAAGGATCTCCGCATTACTTTTTCAACAGGTGTGGAAAAATACCTAAATTAAGGTATTGTGCTGTTTATCAGAACTTGTCATCTTTGTAACAGAAATAAGAAGTAACTTTATAAACAGATATTAATATGAAGATTAAAGCTATTATAGGTCGTGAAATACTCGATTCGCGAGGTAATCCTACCGTAGAGGTTGAAGTCAGACTGGAGTCTGGAATTATAGGAAGAGCTTCGGTACCTTCCGGAGCTTCAACCGGAGAGCATGAAGCATTGGAATTGCGCGATCAGGACTCAAAACGTTATGGTGGTAAAGGAGTCTTGAAAGCGGTAGACAATGTGAATAAAGTGATTGCACCGGCACTTCAGGGATGGTCAGTTTTAGAACAACGCGCCATTGATCATAAGATGCTGGAACTGGATGGAACAAAGACCAAATCCAATTTGGGAGCCAATGCCATTCTGGGAGTTTCGTTAGCTGTAGCTAAGGCAGCAGCCAATTATTTGAATATTCCTTTGTATCGTTATATCGGAGGGGTAAATACCTTTGTCATGCCGGTTCCGATGATGAACATTATTAATGGAGGTTCACACAGTGATGCACCTGTTGCTTTTCAGGAATTTATGATTCGTCCGGTAGGAGCACCTTCTTTCCGGGAAGGTTTGCGTATGGGGGCTGAAGTGTTCCATGCCTTGAAGAAAGTGTTGCATGACCGCGGACTAAGCACTGCTGTCGGTGATGAAGGAGGCTTTGCTCCTGCTTTGAATGGTACTGAAGATGCTCTGGAATCTATTTTGGCTGCAATTAAGCTGGCAGGATATGAACCTGGAAAAGATGTGATGATCGGTATGGACTGTGCCTCTTCTGAATTTTATAAAGAAGGAGTGTACGATTACACAATTTTTGAAGGAGAACACGGGAAAAAGCGGACATCTGATGAACAGGTTGCTTATCTGGAAGAATTGATCAGCAAATATCCGATTGATTCCATAGAAGACGGTATGAGTGAAAACGACTGGGCAGGCTGGAAAAAACTGACAGACCGTATCGGTTCCCGCTGTCAGCTTGTTGGTGATGATTTGTTTGTTACCAATGTGGAATTCCTGGCTAAAGGCATTGAGCAGGGATGTGCCAACTCGATTCTGATCAAGGTCAACCAGATTGGTTCGCTGAGCGAAACGTTAGACGCCATTGAAATGGCCCATCGGCACGGTTATACCACAGTGACTTCACACCGTTCAGGAGAAACGGAAGATGCAACGATAGCTGATATTGCCGTGGCTACCAACAGCGGACAGATCAAGACTGGTTCTTTGAGCCGTTCCGACCGTATGGCAAAATATAACCAGCTTCTTCGTATTGAGGAAGAATTGGGTAGTTTGGCTGTTTATGGTTATCAGCGTATCAAACAGTAGTATTGGGTAAATAAGTCATATTTGGTGTTTCTGCAAGTACGGATAAGAATAATCTCAATTTTGAGAGATTTTATCCGTACTTTTTTATTATTGATAATAAGGTATTTAGCTTTCTGGTGAAAAATAATTGCGAAAAAAGAATGAAAAAAGTTCGCAGAATGTTTGCGGATTTGAAAAATAGTCGTATCTTTGCAATCGCAATCGAGAGAGAAAGCAACAAAACAAAAACTTAATGGTGCGTTAGTTCAGTTGGTTAGAATACATGCCTGTCACGCATGGGGTCACGGGTTCGAGTCCCGTACGCACCGCAATAAAGGGTGTAAATCAAGTTATTACGAGATTTACACCCTTTTTCATACCTTGTTTGTAAGTATCTGTAATTCCTTTCGAAGAGTTTTCGTTTCTTTTGGGATGAAATATAAGCCCAATTCTTGCTCTTATCGTCTGTTTTTCTTATCTTTATGGATAAGAATTTAAGAATACGATGAAAACAATAACTTTATTACTTATAGTCCTCATGATAATATTGACCGGATGTCATGGAGGAAAAAGAAAAAAAGAGATTTATCCTGTAAATGCTGCCGCGCTACAATAGAATACTGCTACTTTACAAAAAGAAACGGTAGCAGACACCGTCAAGTCCACTATCGTCAGGCAGGACACTGGGGAAGTTTTTATACCAGTCATCGTGCCTTACTGCAATAAAATTCCAACAGGTAAGGAAATCAGCCCAGCCCTTTTGAGTATACATGCGGAATACGACTACTATCCACTCCCGACAAATGAAATAACCATCTTTGTAACTAATAAATCCAGCAAGGAATACACCTGTGGGGATGAGTACAGTATAGCCTATTATAACGAAAAAAACAAGTCATGGGAATCGCTGCCTGTCAATCCGATTCGGGAGGATATGCTCTGGATAATCTCTTCGTACCAAAGCAACAGAATGCAAACTATACATATCTATACCGACATTACGCCAAATCGCCCGGGGAAATACCGCATATACAAGTCGTTCAACAATGATACGGAAGTAGCATTTGCGGAATTTGAAATGGTGGATAACAAGGGTGTAAGAAAGTTAATGGATATTTTAGTCGATATCATCAGGAAATATCCTAAGGCAGACACTATACATGAAAACTTTTCAACTGCATGTCAGCGTTACGACGGTGACACGATAGAAGTTGGTCTGATAAACAACGCCATGCCGTATCAGGAAATGTTCAGAAGAAAAATACTGAACTACTCCGCACTTGATTTCGGGAAGATAGAGCCGCCCCAGCCACTCCCTTTCACCACGACATCGGACACTATGGGCATCAGCATGAAAACAGAAAAGACTGTTTATCCTGTAGGTACGAAAGAAATTACAGTAATAATATCCAATAATAACAGCAGGACTTTGTTCTTCGGCGTTGACTATGGAATTGCCCGAAAGAAAGGAGACGAATGGATAGCGCTGAACACATCAACCGTTTTTAATAGTTTGGGCATCGGCGTAGAAAAAGGGCGTAACTACGATTTCAAGGCTTGGATGTACAACCTTGTAAACGACAACAAGCCCGGCACGTACAAGATCTATAAGAGAATAGGTTTTGACGGCAGCAGGAAAGAATGGTATATGTCGGCAGAGTTCAGGATAGAATAATCATATCAGCAGTATGAGGAACAATGTTTTTCATAACATTTCTGGCAGCCCTTTTATCCGCAGGATGTAAGGATGAAAAATATCAGGGAGCTACCGTCTATCAAAGCGGAATTGGTGATGCCATATTATTGGCAAGCGACAGCATCGGGAATGAAGTGAGAATGGAAAATAATACAGGGAAACTGCGACACATCTACAAGAGAGGTCTATGCCATTGTATTTAATCCAAAATAGAAAAAATTAAGCTACGGGCGAAGCTGGGAATTAGAATGATATTTTACGATTATTTAGGTTCAAGTTTTGTACGCACCGCACAAGTTCAATAATTTAAACTCAATATCTTTTCAGAGCAAGTCATGGGGCAGGACAGCGTAAAAACGGAGCAACCTGAAAGATTAAAAAAGAAAGCCGGCTCAGTTCGAATATTGTATTTCTTTTGCCGGCTTTGTGACCAACCGTCAGTTTATCTTCCTCTGACGATTTTCTTGATATCGTTCAATTTGTTTAAAGCTTCAATAGGAGTCAGGTTATTGACATCCAGATTCAGTATTTCATCACGTATCTGACAAAGCACCGGATCGTCCAGCTGGAAGAAGCTGAGCTGCACACCATCCTGCTGGGCTGTTGCATTCGATTTGCTTTTCGTGTGGATATTTTGTGCAGAAATACCTTCCTGACGGTTTTCTGCTTCCAGCTGATGCAGGATTTCATCGGCCCGTTTGACGATTGTTTTCGGCATTCCCGCCATTTTGGCTACGTGAATACCGAAGGAATGTTCGCTTCCTCCACGCTCCAGTTTGCGGAGGAAAATCACTTTATTGTCTACTTCCTTCACCGTTACATTGTAGTTCTTGATGCGTTTGAACTGCGCCTCCATGTCGTTCAGTTCATGATAGTGGGTAGCAAAAAGCGTTCTTGCCCGGGCACGCTTGTGTTCGTGAATATGCTCTACGATGGCCCATGCAATGGAGATACCGTCGTAGGTAGAAGTACCTCTTCCCAATTCATCAAACAAGACCAGGCTGCGGGGAGAAAGATTATTCAGAATGTCTGCCGCCTCGTTCATTTCCACCATGAAAGTAGATTCTCCGACGGAAATGTTGTCACTTGCTCCCACACGCGTAAAGATTTTGTCTACCAGTCCGATATGTGCGCTTTCAGCCGGAACGAAACATCCGATCTGTGCCATGAGGGTAATCAGGGCAGTTTGTCGCAGCAAGGCAGACTTACCGGCCATGTTCGGTCCGGTAATGATGATAATCTGCTGTTCTTCTGTGTCCAGATATACATCGTTGGCAATGTACTTTTCGCCCAGAGGGAGCTGCTTTTCAATGACCGGATGCCGTCCCTGACGGATATCCAGTACATCATCGTCGGCCACGACCGGACGGATATACCGGTTGGCTTTGGCTACACTGGCAAACGACAAAAGGCAGTCCAGCCGGGCAATCTGGGTAGCATTGATCTGGATCGCCGGAATAAATTCGGACAGTGCCATGACCAGTTCGTTATAAAGCCGTGTTTCCAGAATCAGAATTTTGTCTTCTGCTCCGAGGATCTTTTCTTCATATTCTTTCAGCTCCTGAGTGATATAGCGTTCTGCATTCACCAGAGTCTGCTTGCGTATCCATTCAGCCGGAACCTTGTCTTTATGCGTATTGCGGACTTCAATGTAATAGCCGAATACATTATTATATGCAATTTTCAGGCTGGGAATACCAGTCTGTTCAATTTCGCGCTGCTGAATTTGCAGCAGATAATCTTTACCCGAATAGGCAATTCGTCTCAATTCGTCAAGTTCTTCGTTGACTCCGTCCGCAATGACTCCTCCTTTATTGACCAGCAGGGGAGGATCATTCTTTATCTCACGGGCTATCTTGTCACGGATGGATACACAGAGGTTCAGTTGTTCTCCGATTCTTCGCAAGCTTTCGTTTTCAGCATTCTGGCAGGCATTCTTGATCGGTTCGATAGCCTGAAGGGCAACTTTCAGCTGTACGACTTCGCGTGGAGAGATTCGTCCTACTGCCGCTTTGGAAACAATACGTTCCAGGTCGCCGATCAGATGAAGCTTCTCTTCAATAAAATCCTTGAAATCCGGTTCCCGGAAGAAATATTCCACCACGTCCAGCCGCTCATTGATGGGCTTCACATCTTTCAGCGGGAATACGATCCAGCGTTTCAGCAGTCGTGCTCCCATGGGACTGATGGTATGGTCGATGACATCCAGCAGGCTGGTACCTCCTTCGTTCATGCTTCCGGTCAGCTCCAGGCTTCTTACGGTGAATTTATCCAGTCGCACGTAACGGTCTTCTTCGATTCTGGAAAGTGAAGTGATATGACCGATCTGGTAATGCTGAGTCATATCCAGATATTGCAGGATTGCTCCCGAGGCAATGATACCATTCTTCAGATGTTCCACACCGAATCCCTTCAGATTCTTCGTTTCGAAGTGCTTCAACAGCTTTTCGCGGGCGGAAGTTTCCGTAAAGATCCAGTCGTCCAGTTCAAAGGTAAAGAACTTGCTTCCGAAGTTGCCTTCGAACATGCCTCGCTTGCCCCGTTCGAACAGGACTTCTTTCGGACCGAAATTGTTGAGCAGTTTGTCGATGTAGTCAAAAGGACCTTCTGCTGTCATGAATTCGCCGGTGGATATGTCGAGGAAAGCCACACCACAGGCTGTCTTCCCGAAGTGAACAGCTGCCAGGAAGTTATTTTCTTTATACGACAAGACATTGTCATTGATTGCAACACCGGGAGTTACCAGTTCCGTGATACCCCGCTTCACCAGTTTCTTGGTTGTCTTCGGGTCTTCCAGCTGGTCACAGATGGCTACGCGTCGTCCGGCACGGATCAGTTTAGGCAGATAAGTATCCAGGGCATGGTGAGGAAATCCAGCCATTTCTACCGTCTTAGCCTGTCCGTTCGCACGTTTGGTGAGCGTAATACCCAGTATTTCTGCTGCGGCAACGGCATCCTCCGAATAAGTTTCGTAAAAGTCTCCACACCGGAACAGCATGATTGCGTCAGGGTGTTTAGCCTTCAGATCGAAATATTGTTTCATCATCGGAGTCAATACTACATCATTATCCTTTGCCACGGTTCAGTCCTTTCTTTATTAGAGTTTAATACTTATTTTCAAGGCTGCAAAGATATCAAAAGGTGAGCGCCGAGACAAATGAAAACCGCAGTTTTTATAAACTGCGGTTTTGTT
>NZ_EQ973631.1:24914-34007 GCF_000157915.1 Phocaeicola coprophilus DSM 18228 = JCM 13818
AGCCTACAGATAGGTTAAATAATTGAATATCAACGCGATAAACAAAGATAATTTGTTTGTCGCGTTGGTGTTTTAAGGCCTTTTAAGGTGTGATTTGTTTGTCTAAATTACGGTTTTTTCTCTCAAAACCGGAGTTTGTTTGTCTAAAATACATTACCTTTGCTTCTCCTCAGGAATATTAAAATAGGAGGAAAAAGCATATGGGAAGACCAAAAAGACTATATCCGTTGGGTAAATATCGTCTTCGCACTCCGAAGGTGATAGATAAAGAGAAAGCCTATCCTATTGAGTTGGAATATACTTGGAACAGGCAAATAATCCGTAAGACTACAAATGTCTTTGTTAAAGTTGCGGACTGGAATCAGAACGGTAATCAGGGACGGGGTGAAATTCGTGTTAGTTATGGTAGTGAATTTAAACGGCTCAATCAACTCTTGTTATCACGTGTTGAACGTATAGATTCTCAACTGGCAGAGTATAACGAGAAACATCCTAATCAGATTACTGCTGATGTTATATCCGGTTTCCTCTCAGACAAACCTCTTTCACGTCGTGATCAAGGAAAAGATTTTGTTGAATTCACATTGGAGCGTCTTTCTTCCGATTATTCAAGAAATAGAATAGGAAGGAGCCGATATGAGAACGGAAGAAGCTGTATGAATATCTTTCAGACTTTTTTAAGAGCTACCAAGCAGGCGACATGTGGAAACGATTCTATCTATGTGGGTGATGTAACACCTGAATTGTTGGATAGTTATATTGCTTGGCGTAGAGAAGTCAAACAGAATACCGATGCCACGATAAACCATTCACTGACACCGATATTGAAAGCTTGTGCTTATGCATGTGAAATGAATATCATGGAACCCGCTATAAATGCGAGGATTCAAGATATGCGTATCATTACCAAAACTTCATTATCTGAGGAAGAGAGTGAATTTGACGGTAAGAGTTTGAATAAAGAACAAATGCAGGCTCTCATGGAATATTACAAAACCTGTCAGGAACCACGCAGAAAAGAGTTTCTTGAAATGTTTTTCTTTGCTTTTCATGCTTGCGGACTGCGTGTTGTCGATGTAATGACATTGCAGTGGGGACATGTAAATTTTGAAAAGAAAGAATTGAGGAAGATTATGATAAAGACAAACAAACGCCATGTGATTCCTCTTACAGAGCCTGCTATACATATTTTGAGGCAGTGGCAAGAAAAACGTGAAGGCTGCCGCTATGTGTTTAATCTGGTAAAGGAAAATCTGGAACTTGATGATGAGGAAGCTCTTTACAAGGCTCGTAATAACGCAACCAAATGTATTAACCAGTCTTTGGCAGTGGTTGGAGAACAGATTGGGTTGCCTTTCAACTTGTCAATGCATGTGGCCAGACATACATTTGCAGTTTTTGCTTTGAATAAAGGCTTGTCTATGTCTGTAGTCAGTCGTCTTCTTGGACATGGAAGTACGGATGTCACAGAGAAGGTCTATGCCCGCTTCCTTCCGGAAACACTGTCCTCGGAAGTGGCACGTCTAAAAGATGAATTTGCTTCACTTGAGATAATATAATTATCATTAATTTATAGTAGTTTGTTTTTGAATAAATAATTAAATGTGTTTTATGTTAAGAGTAATATTTTTGATTATTGGTATTTGTGTCATCATACTTGCTTTATCTTTTGTTTTTAAGAAACATGCAAGAACGATACTTTGGTCAAGTGCAATAACTTTATTCGCTGGTACTCTATTACTTATCGGAATTGGAGTTATAAATCCCGTTGGTGAGGATAAAACCGGTTCTGTAGAATTTTGGGGTGCTATCATCACTTTGATTTCCGGAGCAGCTTTAGCTTTCTGTGCGGAGAAACTAAAAGAGAAAAATAAAGGGAAAATAACCGAAGTGAAAAATGAAGCACTCATTGAGGATTCTAAACAGGAGGAAAATCCTGTATGCAATGAAGGAGAGGTCGTTTTGCCGAAAATATTAGATACAGATACAGCCAGAAAAGTTTTTGCCAAGGCAATAGAAGCCGGATATATTACGGAATGTGGCAGCTTTTATAAATGGAATAATTCAAAGGTCCTTCTGGCATATATGTGTGGTAGGATATATTGTGGAGACAAACCGAATTATTCTAAAATAGAAGAAAAAACGTTCTGGAAATTCGGAAGACAAGATATGTTCCCAGATGCTGAATTAAAAGTTTTGTTTCAAATACAAGATTTGGGACAGTCAAGAGCTAATAGAAAAGATGCAATAGTCCCATTTAAATCTGAAGAAATAGATAAATTCTTTGAGTAGCAGGTGCGCTACTCTTTTTTATTCATTATCAGTAAGTTGCGATTCTAATCCTAACTTCATCCTAATATCAGTCCTAACCTATTCTAATCTATCCTAACATTATCCTAACATGTTAGTCTAACTTATCCTAACTTTTAAGCCCCTAAGGACTTACTAAATTCGCAGTGGTTACGGACGATGTGCACAATCGTACCGTGACAAATAACCCGGCTTAAGATCCGAATGTGCATAAGGAAGTTTAAGCCATAAAACTGTAGAATATGGCTGAAGTTAAATTAGAAAAAACTCCGTGCGATCGAGAACTTATAGAAAAGATTCTCGCCATATTGGAAAAGCATGAAAAATTATTGCCGCAGTTTTTGTCAGACAAACATAAATTGTATGATAATAAAACTTTGATGGCAAAATTAGGGGTGAGAGAGAAGTATCTGAAGAAGTTGCGTGACAACGGTTATCTCGGCTACTCGCGTGAAGGTGATAAATACTGGTACACGCAGGAAGACGTTGACCGTTTTCTACGCCGATTCCATTATGAAGCTTTTGCTGTTGGCGATGAACTTCCAAAACAGGAAGGAGGTGGCTATGTTTGACACCATTCATTTGACCAACATGCTTCGTTCAGAAGTGGAAGGTATTCCGGAAACAGGTCTTCCGTTGGATGCCTTCCCGGACAAGATACAGGAGATTATCCTCAATCTTGCCAGATACGAAAATTTCAATGTGGAATATACTGCGTCTATTGTTCTTTCTGCTGTTGCTACTGCAATAGGCAACTCTTGTCATATCCGTATAAAGGGCGAGTGGAAAACTTGCCCATCCCTTTATATGATGCTGGTCGGACGTCCCGGGCTCGGAAAGACTCCTCCCCTCGGTTTTATCTATAAGCCGATTAATGAGTATGATGACCGGCTGCATGAGAAATATAACGAGGAATATGACGAATATGAAAGAGCCATGTCAGCAGGCAAGCACGGAAGTGACGGGGAAGAACAACTGCTCAAGAAACCGAATTTTGTAACGACGGTCATTTATGATTCCACCCCGGAGGCGATGATGAATATTCATCAGCATAATCAGCGTGGGATAACATTGGTCGTCGATGAAATCCTGGCTTTGTTCAATTCTGTCAAAAGGTACAACAGCAAGAACAACCTCATTGAAGATCTGCTGACAGCTTATAGCGGACAGCCGTTAAAGATTATCCGCAAATCAGAATCACGTCCTGTTCTAATCAAGAATCCATGTATAAATGTCATCGGTTCAGTACAGACGAATATGCTGCAGGAAGTCTTCCGTGCAGAGTTCCTTGCCAACGGATTGCTTGACCGTTTTCTGTTTGTCTACCCCAAAAACAGGAAGATATCCGGGTGGAGACGGGAAGAACGGAATACAGCCCGTCCTGATATAATGAATCAATGGAGGACAATAATCAACAGAATCCTAAGCATCCCCTGTATCCTTGATGACAAGGGTACAACGGTCAATCCCCGTATCATTACAATGTCTGACGATGCGGAAGAATACTTCTATGAATGGTACAATGGAATTATCGATGCTGTAAATGCCATTGAGGATGATGCGGATGTTGAAAGCCGCAAGATGAAACTCAACGGCCATGTAGCACGTCTTGCCCTGTTGTTTCAGGTAATGAAATGGGCTACTGATAGTGGAGATATGCAATATATTGAGCGGGATTCCGTAGAATCGGCGATCCGTATGATTGATTATTATGAGGAAACATACAGGAGGATTCAGGAAACCATTGTCATAAACAGTATCGGCGAAACGAAAGAAGCCTGGCTTTCTCTGTTGGAAGATCGGTTCACTTCCGGGGATGCTGTTATTGCCGGTAGAAAAGTTGATATGTCCCGACGTACCGTCTATTATGCGCTTGACCAATTATGCCGGCTTAAACACCCTCTTATAGAAAAGCTTCAGCATGGAGTCTATCGCAAACTTATGACAGAAAATACTGATGCACCTTGCACTATTGCACTTTCATCTTGTCAAGATACCGTGCAATCTTCTCAAAGTGCAAAAGTGCAGAGTGCAACCACACTAAAATCAGAAGACCATGAGTGAATACAGATTCCATTTGCAGAAATACCGCCCTGGAAGCAAGACTACTTGTCCGAACTGTGGTAAAAGCCGGTGTTTTGTCAGGTATGTTGATGAACAAGGCAGCATTAGCTTTCCCGGTAATGTCGGCAAGTGTGATCATGAAAACAGTTGTGGCTACCACTATACACCTAAGGAATACTTCAAAGATAATCCTGATAATTTGGAAATGAATGTGGATAATGGTAAGCCACTGCTTTCAGTCTCTTATAAGTCTGTAGATAAAACGTCCGTTTGTATTACCCCTTCGTATATTCCTTCATCTTATGTGTTAAGGAGTCAGTCACATTATTCAATAAACCCTTTGTATCAATATTTCTGTCGCGTATTTGGTGAAAGTGAGACAAACAGGTTATTTGACATGTATCGTATAGGAACATCTGCAAAATGGGGAGGTTCAACAGTCTTCTGGCAGACAGATATAAATGGACAGGTAAGAACCGGCAAGGTAATGTGCTATAATGCCGAAACAGGCCATCGGGTTAAAGAGCCTCAGGCTTTTGTCAGCTGGGCACATTCCGAGTTGAAGTTGCAGGATTTCCATTTGAAGCAGTGCCTGTTTGGAGAACATCTTCTGAAAAATTCATCGTCTCCGGTAATGCTGGTGGAAAGTGAAAAGACCGCTGTTGTAATGAGCCATTTTATCCCCGATTATATATGGCTGGCAACAGGTGGAAAGAACGGTTGTTTCAATAGTGAAGCCATGCAGGTTCTCAGAGGCAGGGAAGTTACTCTCATCCCTGATTTAGGAGCAACCGAACAATGGAAAGAAAAGTCTGCTTTGTTGTCTGGAATATGCAAACGGGTTGTTGTGTCGAATGTTTTGGAATGTACATCCGATGAGGAGCAACGCAGCCAAGGATTGGACATTGCAGACTTCTTCCTGTATTCACCATCAAAGAGACAGATACTCCATCAGATGATACAACGTAATCCAACATTGCAGTTGCTCATTGATGAACTGGATTTGGAACTTATTGAATAGTAAAGGAACTTGTTCCGAGGATTTATAGAAAGTCCTTAACACAATAAGGACTTTTTGCCTGACGGCAATAAAATCCGGTCATTGTCCCGCAGAGCGGACTGGCACAAGAGCAAGCTCAAATATTAATCATTTATCAAAAGAATACCCTATATGAATACAGATATTAAACAGGCCATGCATGTTGAAGCCGGGAAGTCATTCGGCACATCAGAGGCGAATGAAAACGAAAGGCATTGGAATGACGACAAGATTGACAGAAAGAATCAGGATCCGACCAATCACTATGACAAGACCCGAATGAAACTGAATTTCGAGATTGGGCCCGATGGGAAAGTTCATCCGTTAGGCTATCAAGAGAAATCGCTTGAAGTACGTTTGCAGGAACGGTTGACTGAACTGGGCTGGAAACCCTTCAAGCCGGACAGCAAAATTCAACCAAACTGTTGTGCGAAATTTATCTTTGGAGGCAATCATGACCGTACACTTGAGATGGCATTTGGGACCCAAACCGTAAATCTGGAAAAGGGTGCAGATAACAGTCATCTCCAGCGATGTCCGGAAATCGAACAATGGGCAAAAGATGTCTATGACTGGTGCGCCAAACGGTACGGACAGGAAAACATCATCGGCTTCCAGGTTCATCTTGATGAGAGCAGCCCGCATATCCATGCCTTGATCGTTCCTGTCGGACAACGGGCCAAAAGCGGACGCGAATGCGTCATGTGGTCGGCTAAGTTTGGCAAGAGCCGTTATGAGTATGGCCATATTCTTCGGGAAATGCACACCTCACTATATGAAGAGGTAGGGAGCAAGTACGGGTTGGAACGTGGTGACAGTATTGAAGGCCGGAACGTCAGCCATCTTAGTAAACGCGATTATATCCGAAAACTGTCCAAAGATGCGAAACAGGCGGAGAAAGCAGTCAAGGGGCTGCAGACTATGATACGGAGGTTGGAAGCACAGATATTCAGGTCTCAATCCCAACTTGAAGAAATTGAGAAGTCTCTGGCTTCCGGCAAAATCGCTCTTCAGGAATATGAAATTCAAAAGACCAGGATACAAAAACAGATTTCCGAATACCAGTCAAAGCTTGAAGACAAGGCAGGTAAGCTTCAAGAAAAGGAGCAGGAACTGGAGCAGATGACAAAAAATATAGACCGTGTCGGTAGACTGGCGCAACCTTTCCGCAATCACAAGATAGATTTTGAGCCGCCACGGATCACTGGTAAACCTCCGATATTCGGTGTTGACAAATGGATTGAGGAGCAGAACAGGTCTATCGCCAGCCGATTCTTGAAGATTGTCCGTCAGATTGAAGAACGGTATCGAAAGGATGCCGAACAGCAAATACAAGCGGTGCGGAATAATGCGTTGCTGGACTATCGGGAGTTTAAATGGCTGCAGCAGGAGTATGCACGACTGACGGCTCTCAACGATAGTCAGACTGAACAGATGCAAACAGTTCTTGACCAGCTGGCTGAGCCTTCTGTGCGGGAACGAATCTTCTCTATCGCTGATACTTTGATTGGCGGACAGCCTGTCGCTGTTTCATCCGGTGGTGGCGGTGGCAACTCAGACTCCGACCTTCGCTGGGACGGAAGAAGGCCAGATGAGGAGGAAGAGGCGTATAGGAGGAGGTGTCTGATGTTTGCGATAGGAACGGTTAAAATTCAGAATGAGAAGAAAGGTTATAGGAGATAAAGAAATATAAATGCCTCAATATCTAATCTTTAATATAAAACAAATGGGACTCGACTCACGAAATCCCATTTGTTTAGGCAAAACCTATAAGGTCGTATGCAGAGCTATGTGTGTGAAGTTATTGCGAGCCTCGCTACTGCATTGTTTCCGAAATACGCATTAAGTGTACACTTCCTGCGAAACTTTCGCGCCTAATTCTTTTGTCAAATCAATATTAGTCCATTTTGTGAACATGAATTTATTTCTACGAAAATACCTTTCTATCAAAACTTGTTTAGCATTATCTATTTGCATAACCTTGCACATAATCTTCCGATCATTATGAGTTATGAATGGACATGCTAATAAATCTAGTGCAAGAATAATTAATTCTGTATCTTTCCTTTTGTCTGGCAAATTTACGGATTTAAATTTATTGTTTATTCCCTCCATTAAATTTTTTTTGTCGCTCATAAATTCTTTTGTATTGCCATAATAATACAAAAGAATGATGATTGACAGAGTATTAAGCTTGGATGTATCAAATCTATCATTTTCTGTGCCAAACAAATAGTTGTTTAGAGTCTTAGAATCTATTCTATAATGTCTTGGCATAGATCTTAAAGTTATTAAAAAATACAATGTTTCTATTTGTGCGTTAATGTCAAATGAAGTTGTTTTGAACACAATCGTTATTTCATTTTGTATCTTTTTGAATATTTCATCTCGCAATGCAGGTGAGAATCTTTTAATTATCCTCCCATCTTTCTCTTTATAATTACTTCCCAAATAGATAATCAAAGTATTCAATATGTTCATCATTTTAAGCGTGGTATTCACTCGTTTGCAGTCAGAGTACAAAAAGAATATTACATCTATCATCCCATCAAGATATCGATGCAGCATCTTCTCCATTTGGTGAATTTTCTTTTGGCATTCGTCCTCACGTTTCTGCTGTTCAATGGCTTTAGATAATACGTAGAAATTTTTATCAAACTTCTTCAAAAGGGACTCGAGCTTTGTAGAGATTACGGCCAAAGTATAGTTCATGATATCCTTGCTTTTCACATTATTCTCAATCATTAATGATTTGAACGCTCGATTAACTTCTTTAGAATTGATATAAATAAAGTCTTTGCATTCTAATACTTCCTCAATTTTTTTATCATCAATATCATCTATTATCTCCTCTTCAGCGATTTCATCTTCCAGTACATTTTCGCTATCTTGATTAGATTTACGCATTCTTATAAAATCTGATAATAACGTGTCAATCTTAATCTTGGACATTGAAATAGGTGTAATAAATGGACGTTCCCAATCATCACTTTTTTCTTTACTAATACATAACTTATATTCATGTAGCAAGTGTTCAAAAGTAGACATGGCTTGTTCAAGGACTTTTGTATCATTATAATAAAAGAAAACGTCATCAACGTATCTATAACAGCTATAATGCTCGTTATTTTTATAACCTGCATCCCAAAGAGTTTGCTTTACCTTTTTATCTATATATTGGAGGATTATTTCCGCAAAGATTCTAGAAAATTCCGGCCCTATAACAATACCATTTGTTTCATTATAATTCATTCTTTGCATTATACTGTCCCAATCATCTCCGAAAGACTTACCTTTTCCTCTAAAATGTCTTTTATATTCGTCCTTACCTCCACTAACAGCCCAAGTGATAGAATGAGTATATATGCTATCAAAACAACTTTGAATGTCAAACTTGTGCAAATGTTCAAATCGCTTCTCTGCATTTTGATATCTATAATCTTCATAAAACTTATAGATATTAGAGTATTCTTTATAACTAAAATATGTCTTGAGATTTTCATACTCATTGAAGAATAACTCCAGTTTGTCTATCTTTTGACCAAGTAATGTATGGTGTAATCTGTCTTTGTAATAAAAATAGCAAGCCACACGTTCTGGATGTCTCAATGAAAACTCATCCTGCCCACAATAATATAATATTAAACTCTTGTATTTTTCATAGAATGACACTATTTCCT
>NZ_EQ973631.1:36790-46405 GCF_000157915.1 Phocaeicola coprophilus DSM 18228 = JCM 13818
CCATTTGACTCACAGGATGGATTAGTGCAAGTCGACGAAGTTTGTGTGGTTTATGTTTAATCTTATATAAAAACGGAATACTAACAACTTTGTCCTTGAATTTAAATTGATTATCTGGTAGGATTGTTAGGTCTTTATTTAAATACGGAGAGAAGATGAAATTTAACACGGCTAACGCATCCTGATCGATATCTTTTTTCCAAGACA
Organism: Phocaeicola coprophilus DSM 18228 = JCM 13818; assembly: GCF_000157915.1. GTDB lineage: Bacteria > Bacteroidota > Bacteroidia > Bacteroidales > Bacteroidaceae > Phocaeicola > Phocaeicola coprophilus. The sequence goes on from NZ_EQ973631.1 coordinate 36,998, forward strand.
ATTCAGTCCCGTCAAATCTTATCCCATTGCTGACAAGATATCTGTAGAAATAGCGATTCGTAAAAATTACTGGCAACTCATATGGAAGAACATCGGATAATAACACTCGTTCGTTCTTGTATTTAAGGCGTATTTTCCTTCTTGTTTTCATGATAACCATTCGCTTATTTCCGCTATTCTTTGAGGGTTGAACTTAAACATAATACGATCATGCCATCGCTGCTGAAAGTTAATGGCATCTATCTTCTTTTTGATTGAATTTATATATTTTGTCCTATCGGGCCTCCCTTTTAATACCTCGCCATGTGGCGTTATTGGTTTGGATGACAGGTAAGAAGTTAGATCATCTAAATCATTATAATCAGTCAAAAGGTCATTCCCAAAAAACAATCCAGCTTTAACTCTCTCTTTAGATTTAGTTAATCTAAAGTTTCCAGATATTAGGTCAAGAGAGTCTAATAAATCTTTTTTGGCTCGTTTAAGATCAATTGCACTTATTTGTTCAAAATGAGCAAAGGAGGCATCTATCTTTTGTTTGATTTTTCTTATTTTTTTATCAGACATACCAAATTCTGCATTAATTTCGCTTTTGGGTTTAGAAATCGTTATCTTATAACCTAAGTATGTAAACTGTTGTTTTGCAGTACTATTGTAAAAATCAATAAGCTTGCACTTATCTTCTGCGGGATTGTTATTTTTAATCTCAAGTCCATAATTCTGAAATAGATTCTTTAACCCTTTATAATACTCTGATATACTCTGGTTGTTAGGGAGTCCCGCTAAAATTATCAAAATGTCATCCACATAACGGGCATAAAATATAACATTTTGCAAATTTCTAATATGTTGATCTATGTCATGCATATATATTTCAGATAGATACGAACTTATTCCTATACCTCTAGGAACACCGCAATCAGCCTTGATTTTATTCGGGTCTTTTTGTCTGTTATATTCTGACAATATTCCTTTAATCATTCCTTTTGTCTTGTTATTCACAAGATTATTAGCATTTATTTTGTCCAATAATGCTTGTTGTGGAATAGACTCAAAGAAACCAGTAATATCTGTCCGAATAAGGTAGAATGGTGTTGTTGTATTCAGAAGTAATTTAACATTAGACATTATTTGGTGCTTATTTGCCTGTCTTACGTTAAATAACCCTCTTATTATTCTCTGTAAATTCTTAATGGCATAAAAATACTCCCATTGATGGGTATCGATTGTAAATACCTGGTTACCTTTATCATCTATAAAGGTATTATTTATCGGCAATATAAAGTCTTTGTTATTAGCTTTTTGAGCATATTTACTTAACTCATTATATAGTTCTTTGTCTCTATCTTCTTGTTTGGCTTTTATGGTGGACTTAAGCCTCTCTAACTCCGAAATTTCCTCTTCTGTCCTATTATTCTTTTTCTTTTTTGTTATTTCGTGAGTTCTACTTTTCATAGCCTTCATTTCAGAGACAATATTTCTATAATGTTCGGGCATATCGTCAAACGCAATATACCCTTTACGATTCTCCTCATGGAAGATAGAAAGGTAATTCTCTACTGAAAATGATTGATCGAACATATTCTAATAAATATTATTCTTTTTCTTTCAATATCCTAGTTGGCATTATCAATGCTGCTATTCTCTGGTAAATTTATGTCTTTATCGTTTTTACTACATAGAGTTGCTAGAGTTATCCCCAATGGAGAAGATCCTGTCGCTCATCATTATCATGTTGGTCTATAATATTATTCCTGTAATACTTCTTTTACAATCTGCAGTATTTTCTTATTGTTGAGTTGTGTTCGGAAATATACATTATACCCTTGTGCTGATAGGTTATTGAAGAACACCTCGGCACATTTGATTTTTGCCTCCTCAATGCCGCGAAGAGTTGATTTATTTTCAACTCCCTTAGTCTCCACAACAATATTGAGCTCTTTTTCTCCATTGTCTTTTTTAACGACATACATGAAGTCCGGACTATATGACTCTCCGGTAATGGTAGGAATTGCGATACTATTACGCGGAATTTTTCCATAGACAATTACTTCATCAATGGAGGTATTGATGTTTTTCAACTCCAATGATGAATCATAAGCCTTGGTGTCATATAAATATTTCTCCATTGGAATTCCTTCTTCTATTTTGACACCAATCCTTCCTTGTGCAATACTCTCCCGGACAGATCCATCGTTATGGGTAAGAGCTGTTGCTTCAGGTTGTCCATGAGTCTTTTTGTAGTTAAATCGTCCTTGAAGAGTGGCCATTTTCCAGTCAGAGAAGCCTCTGATTATTTCACCAACAGTCTGTTCATTGAAGTATTTGTCATCTATACTTCCATGTCGCTTTACATAATTGCAAATAGACTTATGTATCATCGAAGCAGGAATATTAGTTGCCGATGATATCCTTTTTAAGAAAATGCCATAAGGGAGGGTGCTGGCAATGGAATACTGCACACCACTGCCTGTTTCTGTTCTCATTTGCGCCCCATCACTTCTGACTATATCTCTGTGACTGGAAATAACCTGTTCAGAAAAAATAGAAGGCGCCTCTAATATTTCTGATAAACCTTTCTCCAAATCATCATCAATATTGTCATCGTACCAAATAGTATATCTTTGATTGAGAACCTTCCACAACTCCTTAATTTCGTCAAACCGAGCTTTGCGAATGCCAATCGGTTTTTCGGATGTTTTATTGCGGTCTTTGATTTTGCTAGCGTCCAATCCAGATTTGAATAATGGATACTCTTCAAAGAACTGAGTCTTGTTTGCCGGAATAATATTGTGTTCCAAGTCAATATAATTCTTTGATAGAAGTTCAATAAACAAAGCTTTTTCTTCTTTGCCCATTTTCTCAGCCACCAGTTTGATCTGCTCCAATGAAACAGATGTCGTACCTGGTACTTCACTATTTATTTGCTCAACGAGTTTATTGGCAAAATCAGCTTCGGTAAAATCTACAATGTAGTTCAACATGAACTCCTGATTGGAGATTCGGTTCCCACACTCATCAACAGGCAATCGTAATCCTCGTCCTACTTCCTGCAACTTTGAGGTTTCACTACCGCTCGACCTCAATTTTGCAATAGTAAACACATTCGGATTATCCCATCCTTCCTTTAATGTCCACTTGGAGAATAAGAATCGACGCAAAATATATTTCCCGTCTTTGTCTCTAAAAGCAAGTAGGTGCTTCTTGCCATTCAGAATATCATTAACTTCATTGGCAATGTCTTCGTCTGACGAACTGTTGTCCTGAGCAAAATATCCCCCATGACATTCGTCAATATGGTTTAAACTGGCTTCAAGATATTCCCGATACTCAGCTTCCGATTTATCCAGATCTTTGATTGTTGCAACCAATTTCTCCTTGAGTAACCTTTCAAAAGCTTCCAATAAATACGGTTTCTTACCATCCTCGCTCTCGCGATAGGAAGTGATATCATCTATAAAGAAAAGTGCCAGCGTTTTGATCTTAAATGTGCGCCCGCAGAAATTCTCCCGTTCGGTTTCAAAATGGCGTTCGAGAGCAAGACGCAGCATCTGCTCCTGGTACGATTGCATGTAAATGTCCACATTCATCTCCTCGCCAACGTTCTTAATCAATCCATTGGACAACTCAATGGCATTTTTATCTATGGCTTGTATTGTGATGCCATTGAACTCCTCGGAAATTACCGACAACGAGTCATTTACCTGTAATTGATATGTCTTTGTCGGACTGTCTGCACTTTTATGCTGAAATATGGCTTTCTCATTTTTGACTACCGACAGAAGCTTTATTTTTTCTTCTTTCTTAGAGACTGGCTCAAAGTGTTCTTTGGCAACACCTTTAATCAATCCTTGGTTAAATGCTTCACAAGCATTCAGGTCGTAGAGCAGGTTCAAATAGTCATGTACAACCGTTTTATTTTTACCCCTGCCGGACACTGTTTCAGGGAAAGTTGCGCCGTATCTAATAATACATTGAGGGTTAATTTCTTCCTTGATTACGCCAAACGCCTTTTGGTCGCGTGAGAACTTATGTGGCTCGTCAATAATAACAAATGGACGAGTTGCACGGAGAGCATCGAACGGGCGATAAAACCCCTCAATAACGCTTCCGTAATCATCGCGACTGAGCATATAATTCTTGGCAACTTTCAACAATTGCATATTTACCAAAAGGACATAAATCTTTTTGGTATCCCTGTTCGATCCCTTCACAAATTCACTTACGGCTGCTGGGAAATATTGCCTGCCTTTCTTTTTTTTCTTGGGCGGCTCCAAAGTGAGCAATTCGATTTCTGCATCATATCCGCACACATCACGGAAATGACGTTTGACATAACCGTCCTCCATAAATTGTCTTGCTCCGGCCTTGATTGGAAGCGTAGGTACGGCAACAATAAATTTATTGATACCATACCGTTTGTGCAACTCATACATCGTCCGGGTATAAACGTATGTTTTACCCGTACCCGTTTCCATCTTGATGTCAAGGTTCAGGCAGCTTGCATCATGAGAATATGCACAATTCTCCGGTTGTATGCTGTTCCTCTTCTGTATGGCAACAATATTTTGACCCACCCCATCTTTTGACAGGATTATTTCGGGATTGGCATAGAACATCGTCGGCGACTTTATCGCCGTATCGGTAAAGACATCAGCAACAGCATCAACACCGGTTTGCTGATGAGGCAATGAAGGCTGAAGAATTAGTTCCATATCAATACCTAATATCAAAGTTAATACGCATATTCTTCTCGCCGTCCCGTATTACCCGAAGACTATCTTTCAGTCCCTGTAATTCTCCCCACGAAAGGGCATAGCCGTATATTACGATATTTTGAGGATTGAACCCTGCATCCGATTGATATCGGTCCAACAACGATGCAACGACTTCATTACTCAAATTTGGGTTTATAATATACAGATGCTTATCCATATAGTAAAGCTCATACCCTTCAATATTGAGCGTCTTTACATCTGGAGTCAATCCATAGCCATCACGTACAAGCCATGTTGTGAGAATTGTTGGTACACCAAACTCATCTACCAATGTCTTATCGCCAAATATAGAATGAGGGTCGAATTGTTCCATTTTTTCAATAGATTGGTTGGTCGGCTCTTGAAGAGTGAAGTGTTTGAATCCATAATTTAATGAAAACAAACTATTTTCAGATTGATATTTTTTTGCAGCGCGAATAATACGTTCAATTCCTATGTAATCTAAAGAGTGTGGCCTATGACATTCATCTAATTTAGAGATTGCTTTTTTCGCAATCTCTCTCGTATCTCCAGATTCTCTTACGACTTTTTCGTCTAAATTTTCTGGTATTTGCACCATAATGTATGTAAGAGCATCATCTTGACATGCTGATCTTTTAATATTCTCGGCCATTACAGCTTGGGCTGTAGTCGCGCTGCCAGAGAAAAAATCTAAAACAATCCCACCATTATCAACCACCTGTAGAAGATATTGAATAAGATATACTGTTTTAGGGTAAGAAAATGTTCCTGCTAATCCTAACTCATCAAGGTCATCCGAATAGGATTTAAAATCATTTTCATAAAGAAGTGTCCTCATCTTTTTACCTGGGGCAAGACGCTGCTTAAATTGTACAGACCAGTTCCCATCATTTTTTTTCAAGAATCTAATTTCTCCTATTTCCTTGTCTTTTAAAAAACGTTCTTTGCTTCTAAACCATTTACCTGTCAATTCAGTCCCATCGGGGGCGGTTATAGTATAGGGTCTAGTTTTAGTACTAGAACGCTCCATTGTATCCCAAAAATATTTACCATGTTCATCTTCTTCCGAATACCGCTTTAAGTACTCTTCTGTAAAAGGAATAAATAGCTTACCACCATAATTAATATCTCTCGCATATGCACATATATAATCATGTTCCACTGCGAATGAATCTGCTGCTGATCCACCTCCACTTTTAGTCCTTCTGGCAAGAATTGATAGAAAATTTTCTTCCCCAAAAATATCATCGCAAAGCAATTTCAAATTACTTTGTTCATTATCATCGATGGAAATAAATATCACACCGTCTTTTGAAAGCAGGTCGCGAGCAAGCAATAGTCGAGGCAACATAAACATGAGCCAGGCAGAATGCGTGGCAGATCCTCGACGCGTCAAGTCTAGAACTCGGCTGGCTTGTTCCTCGGAAATGCTCAGTTTCGATGCCAGTTCTTCAACCGTAAAGTTGAATGAATCCGTGTAAACAAAATCATCGGACCCTGTATTGTAAGGAGGATCAATATAGATACATTTTATGCTGCCGGCATAAGACTTCAGCAAATGTTTTAATGCATCGAGGTTGTCGCCACTGATATAAATATTTTTGCTGTCTTTGTTTTCGGGTAAATTGTTGTGCTCAGCATCCGGAACAATAACAGTCGTTGTATCCAAAGATGCCAGCAAGCGGGCATAGTTTTTCCCAAGAAATCGTAACTCATATCCTTCTTCGGTGACGTGTATCTTATCTTTAAGATATTCCTTCAACCGCTCAATATCAAATGAACCGTTACGGAAGCAAGCAGGGAAATGCTCTTTCAGAATCTCTATTTCCTTTGCTCCGACAGTTACATTATTGTTAGCATCTATTATATCTTTAATCATTGCAATTCGATTTTATTATTTAATAATTCATCAACAGTTACCTCCAGCAGTCTTGCGATCTTGACAAGAGTCTGCAAATCTGGCTGAGAACTGTTCGTGCACCATTTGGAAACAGTTGAAGGGTTTACTCCCAACTGTTCACATAGCCATTTATTAGTTCTTTTCTTTTCGGCTAAAACCACTTTTAGTCGATTAATATCAGTTTCCATACGGCTCAAATTTGTTATCTTAAAGCAAAGATAGTGAAAAGTTTTCACATATATAGGCCTATGAGAGATTATATTTCAACATATAATAAAAAACGTAAATACAAAGAAAATAATAAAAAAAATAGTACCTTTGTACATTCATTCAATTGTATGTATAATTATTTGATAAAAAGTTTAATATAGTATCTATGTCTAAAATATTTTTGATAACATACGATTTAAAGGAACCTGGACAAGATTATTCAGATCTTTACGAGGCTATAAAAGGTCTTGGCGATTGGCAGCATCCATTAGAATCTGTGTGGATGGTGAAAGTCAATGACTTTATTGTTGCTCAAAATATATATGACACTTTGCGTCCACAAATTGATGAAAATGATTTATTGTTTATCGTAGATATTACTGATAGAAATCGTCAGGGGTGGTTGTCTAAGACTGTTTGGACATGGCTTAATAAGGAATAATATGATTAAAAATATAACTATTGAGGGGTTTAAGTGTTTCCATAAAAGGCAATCAATTCCTCTTTCTCAAATTAATTTATTGTATGGGAAAAATGGCCGAGGCAAATCTACTATAGCTCAGTCTTTTTTGTTGTTAGCTCAAACAATGAAAGAGTGTAATGACATTGCAGAATTACGTTTAATGGGGGATTTGGTAGCATTGGGAACTTTTGACGAAGTGGTGAATGTCAATACAGAATCTAAAAAATTTTATTGGGCATTTCAAGATGACGATAATCGGATAGAGTTAGGTTTTGAAAAGCTACCTCAAAAAACTCAAATGGCAAAACTATGCGAGTTATTAGTTAATGAGGAAAATCGTTTTGATGTAAAAACAACTTCAGATAAAGAGATCGTTAGTGAAAATAAATCTGTTAGTACGACATCTGATATCATGATGTTACAAAACTTCAAATTGTTGCAGTATGTCTCAGCCGAACGTTTAGGACCTAAAAATAATTCCGCTAAAATAGATTCATTGGATAATAATAGGTTAGGGGTAAAAGGTGAGTACGTTATTAATGTACTTTCCAATCAAGGTTCTTTATTCCAAGAAAAAGTGTGTGAAGTTTTATCGGAAATATTAACAGGCGCTACTCTAGAAGCTAAACCTAAAGATGATGATAGTGTTGAGCTCTTTCTTGATTCTGTAAATAATGGTCATAAATTCCGCCCAATCAATGTAGGGTTTGGTTATAGCTATGTTTTACCTGTTATTGTTGCAGCGTTGCTTGCAAAAAAAGGAAGTATACTGATTGTTGAAAATCCAGAAGCTCATTTGCATCCAGGAGCTCAATCTAGATTGGCAAAATTCCTTATAGAAGTATCTATTAAAAATAATATCCAACTTTTGATTGAAACCCATAGTGATCATGTCGTAAATGGGCTCCGTATTGCAATGAAACAAAAATTAAATGATTTGTCTCCTAATGATGCTGAGATTATTTTTTTCTCTCATGATGATATAAATACAAATTCATCTGTAAAAATAATCAAGTGTGATCGTTTTGGAGAACTAAGTGATTATCCTGATGACTTTTTGGATGAATGGACAAAACAATTAGTTACTTTAGTTTGAGTTATGGACGCTTATTTTAACGAGCTCTCTTGTTTTCCGCTATGTGAATCAAAAGAATGTGCAAAAGAAAGGGCATACAAATTTGCTTCGCTGCTATCCGAAACGAAGAAACAGGGTTTTAATGTCGTACGTTGCCATGATAGAGGTATGGCTGAAATTCTTCTGTGTCAAGACTATTCTATTGCAGATTTTTGCAATGAAAATTTACGTGGAATTAAGGAAATGTTGTTATTGTCAATGTTGCATCCACCATATTTTGAACCAGATTCTGAGGAGGAGAAAACATATATAGAGAATACTTTTTCCGTTTCTGTTACTAATGATCTTAATCAGGAGGAAAGGAAACCTGCTTATGGTTTGTCTGCTGTATGTTTATATAATTCTATTGGTCAGAATCTTTGCTCTTGTGACTTTTGGGAACAAAGCAAAGAATATGTTATATATGACGTTGATGATTCAGGCAAAGAAAAAGAACACAAAGTTTTATCATTTTCGAATCCTGAAGACTATAAAACTTTAGAATATAAACAATGGCAAGCAAAAACACAACCTTGTAATTTTTGCGATTGCGGATTAGAGAAAACTAAAAAACAATGCAAATTATCTTCTGACCATCACGGCAATGATGTGTTGAAAAAGTTTGCTAAGGAAAGTTTATTTATTCTTCCATATATTGAGAGTGTAGTTACATCATTGGCATATACTCCTGATTCAAAAACATTTGTAAAAAAATTACATTATGATACAGGTCGAATTGAGATTGTATTAACATGGACAGAAAAAGGGTATGGAATGGTTGTACAAACTACAGCTCGAAATGATATTGAACTAATCCAGATTGGAAATGAGTTGGAAAAACGTTTTGGAAATGGCAATTGATTTAATGTAGAATATGTTTGTCTAATATCTTCTTAAATCGCCTTTGACAGCCTTAGATAGCGTGGTTTGTTTGTCTAAACAACAATGTAATTTAGGCAACTACTTGAAAATAAGGATGAAACAA
>NZ_EQ973631.1:46579-58836 GCF_000157915.1 Phocaeicola coprophilus DSM 18228 = JCM 13818
GCATGATGCATAGATAATGGCAGCGGGACAAGCAAAAAACTTTGCTTGTCCCGCTGATGCTTTATTGTTGTAGATTTCCGGCAACCCATAACATTCACTTATCTACGTTATCTGGCAGTTAGGGAGATGCAGGAGCTGAAATGCCCAGTCTGAACAAAGGAAGGATCAGCGATTCACTGAAAAAATGTTATAAAATAAATATTTTCCTAAGGAAACTTGTTTCTTTGGATAAGAACCACTACTTTTGGAAAAAGATTTCCAAAGGAAACAATTTGAAATTATTCACAGAAGCTTTAAATGATCATGAGAAAACTTTTGTTTGTTGTAATGGCAGTATTGGCTGTAACTACCGCTTGCGGAAGTAATGCTGGTACTGATAGTAGTAAATCAGAGAAACAAGAAAGTATGGAAACGAAAGAAACAACCAAGGTAGTGCATCTCACGAAAGATGAGTTCTTGCAGAAGGTATATAATTATGAAAAGAATCCGAACGAATGGAAGTATGAAGGTGATAAACCTGCCATTGTAGACTTCTACGCAACCTGGTGTGGACCATGTAAGATGCTGGCTCCCATTCTGGAAGAACTGGCTAAGGAATACGACGGACAGATTGTAGTTTATAAGATTGATACGGAAAAGGAACCGGAACTTTCGGCTGCCTTTGGTATCCGCAGCATACCGACTCTGTTGTTTATTCCCAAAAGCGGTGATCCGCAGGTGGCACAAGGAGCTATGCCGAAAGCTTCCTTGAAGAAGGCTATTGATGAATTCTTATTAGGTAAGCAGTAAAATGAAGGAGCAGGACAACGGACGAACAGAAGAATTGTCTTCTGCAACATGGCAGTTTATTGTTTCACACCGGGAAGATGATGTACGCACTCTGGCCCTTCAGGCACGGAAGTATCCGCAAGTAGATATGGCTGAGGCTGTCACGCAGATTGCCGGTTGGCAGATTGCTGTCAGGAAGATTCCTTCATGGGCAGCAACGGAGGGTATTCTTTATCCCAGGCATCTGTCTATGGAACAGTGTTCGTCTGAGATAACTGCTCTTTATAAGGCTTCATTGGTCGGTGGTGAATCGTTTACAGATCTGACGGCCGGCCTGGGAGTAGATTGTTCTTTTCTGGCCCGTCGTTTCCGGCGGGCTGATTATGTAGAGCGGCAGGAGACATTGTGTCGGCTGGCCGCTCATAATTTTCCTTTACTGGGACTTGATCATATTCAGGTTCACCATGCAGATGCTCTGGAGTATTTGCAGGAGATGGAGCCTGTGGACTGTCTGTTTCTTGATCCGGCCCGCAGGGACAGCCATGGAGGTAAAACTGTTGCCATTACGGAATGTGAACCGGATGTCTGTGCCTTGGAATCCCTATTGGTAGAGAAAGGGCGTAAGGTAATGGTCAAGCTTTCTCCCATGCTGGATATGGCTTCCGCATTGCGTGATCTGAAATATATTCGTGAGCTTCACGTGATTGCTGTGAACAACGAATGTAAAGAGTTGACAGCTGTTCTTTATCAGATGAATTCCGTAAATGAATCGTCTGAGAAAGAAATTGTTATAAGTTGTGAACAGGCTGTTCATAACTCTTTGTCCGAACCTTTCACTTATACTCTTTCTGAAGAGAAAAATGCTGTCTGTCAGCTGGCAGACAGGGTGGAAACCTATCTTTATGAGCCGGGTGCGGCTTTATTGAAGGCAGGACCTTACCGTCTGCTTTCCCAGAGATATGGTGTGAAGAAGCTTCATCCCAACAGCCATTTGTATACTTCTTCCGTACAGGTTGATTTCCCCGGACGCTGTTTTCAGGTGACTGGCATTTCCGGTTTTGGTAAAAAGGAAGTGAAGGAACTGTTGGGTGGTCTGGAAAAAGCCAATCTGACTGTCCGTAATTTCCCCGCTTCAGTGGCCGATTTGAGGAAGAAACTGAAACTGAAGGAAGGGGGAGATGTCTATCTGTTTGCAACAACTCTTCAGAATGGGGAAAAGGTATTGATCAAGTGTCTGAAACCTGCTTTGCTTTCATAAAATTCTTTGAGTGCCTTTCCTGTCAATTCATTTAATTTCCTTAGTTTTGCATAGTGAACATTAGAATGTCAAAACAATGAAGGGTATAAAGACCGTACTGATAGGAGCTGGTTATCGGGGACAACGTCTGTTGAGGCTGATGCAAGGCATTGAGGCCTATAATGTGACAGCGGTGTTCGACCCTGCGGCTGTGTTTCATACTGACGGGATGCTGGAAGTATATACCGAAGGTCCTGAAGACTATAAACGAATGATCGCTGTCCAGCATCCGGAACTGGTAGTTATCGCTTCTCCGTGGCATTTCCATGTAGAACAGGCTTTATATGCATTGGAACAAGGTTGTCATGTCGCCATGGAAATCAAGGGAGGGTTTTGTCTCGGCGAATATGATCCGCTGATTGAGGTGGCATCCCGCAAGGGACTTCGGATTTATCCGCTGGAGAATGCCGTCTTTACCCGTGAAAATATGGCCATGCTTCAGCTGGTACAGGCCGGAGTTCTGGGGCAGCTGGTTGCCTTACGGGGCGGATACCGGCATGATCTGCGTGATATGCTGGTTGATGAACAGGGAAACCTGGGGAATCCGAACAAACCGGAAGGTATCTGGAGAAGCCGTTTTTATCTGACCGAAAATGGGGATCTTTATCCGACTCATGGTTTGGCTCCGCTTTGTCTGGCTGCAGGAGTGGGACGGACTGACCGCATAGCCGAACTGACTTCGTTTTCTTCACGGGCCTGTGGGCTGAACGAGTTCGTTGCACACCGGGGCGGGACTTCACCTTTGCCTGTGAGTATGGGAGACATTGTGATAACCCAGATGCGTACGGAAGCCGGGGTGTTGATAACTTTGACTCATGATACCACCTTGCCTCGTCCGCGGAGCCTTGATTTTGAACTGCAGGGTTCGAAAGGTATCTGGAGAGGTGAGTTTCGGCAAATTTATGTTGAGGGTGAATCACCGTATGAGACCTGGGAAGATGATGAGAAATATATAGCCCGCTATGAACATATTTGCTGGCAAAAGTGGGGAAAAGAAGCCTTGATACAGGATGTGCATCATCAGGGAATGGATTATATCATGCTTCGTATGTTGGCGGCTGATTTCCGGGGAGAAATGACATATCCGATTACTGCTGGCGATCTGGCTTTGTGGACATCTGTTTCTCCTTATTCAAAACTGTCGATAGCCGGGAAGCGCACGGTCTTTCTATAAGTTCCCCAAAAAACGTCTCGGGCTTTTTGAAAAACGTTTCGGCGTATGCATGAAAACGTTTCGACATTTTAAAAAAAGCCCGAAGGCTTTTGAGCCCCCGGGCTTTTTATATGATCCATACATGGGAATCAGTTATTTTCCTTGCTTGGCTTTGAATGCCAGTGCATACATGCGCATCTGCTTGATCATGGCAAGCAGTCCGTTGCTGCGTGTCGGTGAGAGGTGTTCTTTCAGGCCGATCTTTTCGATGAAATAGAGGTCTGAATTCAGAATCTCATCCGGTGTATGTCCTGATACAACCTCAATCAGCAGGCTGATAATTCCTTTTACGATCAGAGCATCACTTTCTGCTTGGAAAACAACCTTGCCATCTTCAAGGTCAGCCTGCAGCCATACGCGGCTTTGGCATCCGTCTATCAGGTTCTGTTCCGTTTTGTATTCCGGAGCAAGCGGTTGTTGTTCATTTCCTAAGTCTATCAGTAGCTGATACTTGTCCATCCAGTCATCAAAATCGCTGAATTCAGCGATCACTTCGTCTTGGAGTTCATTGATTGTCTTCATTGTCTTCTTTATTTTTCGTTGTAAATAACGGTCATTACAGTTTGTCCTACAGCTTTCAGCGTTGATTTGTCAATGTGTTCCAGTGTATCATCCAGTGTGTGCCAGGTCGATACGAATCCGGTATTGGTACTTGTGTCATAATGGATAATGTCGACACAGGGGATTTGCCGGAAGGAGTGAACATAGATGTGATCATCGGTGATGCTTCCGCCATCCTGGGGAACAAAGTAGTTTCCGTAGCCGAGACTTTCTGCCGTTTTCCAGATTTTCTTCATGGCATCATTGGCAGTTTCTTTCGAATAATATTCGTAATAGAAAGTTGCATTTGGAGCTCCTACCATGTCAAGCAGGATACCGAATCGTGCTTTGTAGTCAGGAGTGTGAGGAATTCGTCCCCAGTATTGTGAACCCAGACACCAGGAATCAGAAGGGTGTTTGCCCTGATAGAAGTCAGGAGTACCATAATCTTCTGCATCGAAAAAGACGATGTCAATACCGATTGCCGGCGCTTGCTGTTGCAGCTGGCGGGCTATTTCAAGCAGGACTCCTACACCGCTGGCACCATCATTGGCTCCGTCGATGGGGGTATGATGATGCTGGGGATCATCTTCATCAGCATAAGGGCGGCTGTCCCAGTGTGCACAAAGCAATACTCGCTTGCGTGTATCCGGATTGTAAGCTCCTATAATATTGCGGGCTTTCAGGAGAGTTCCGTCATAAGCCATCAGATCGGCGTACTGGTTGTAGACTTTGGCTCCGAACTTTTCAAGCTGTTTGGCCAGATATTCTCCGCAAGCTTTATGGGCATTCGAGTTAGGAACACGTGGACCGAAAGCTGTCTGTGCTGCCACGTAGGCGTATGCGCTGTCAGCATTGAACTCCGGGACCTGTATGTTGGATATCTCTTCCGTACTTTCTTCCTTTGTCCGGTTGTCGTTCCGGTTGCTGCTGCCGCACGAAAGGAGGGCGGTACCCATCAGCAAGGCGGTTGCAGTCAATAGGTTACTGTAAAATTTCATGTAATGCTTCGTTTTATTTTTTCTGTTGCAAAGGTACATCATTTCACGTGAGCAGAAAAACGTTTTAGTGTTTTTTGCCATTTTGAATTTCCTCCATGACGCGCAGGAAATTACCTCCCCAGATCAGCCGGATATCTTCTTCTCCATAACGTTCTTCCAGCAGACGCCGGGTGAAATTGATCAGTTCCGAGGAGTCGTTACATCCGATGATGCCTCCATCACCGTCAAAATCACTTCCGATTCCTACGTGTTCAATGCCCATGACCTGTACCATGTGATTCAGATGGGCGATTGCATCAGATAAGGTTGCCGGTTGTCCGGAACGGAGGAATCCGCCATACAGACAGACTTGTACGACACCTCCCTTTGCAGCGATGGCTCTTAGCTGATCGTCAGTCAGGTTACGCGGGTGGTCGCATAAGGCACGGCAGGAAGAATGTGAACAGACAACGGGCTGGCTGCTGGCTTGAAGTACGTCGTAAAAGCTTCGTTCCCCGCTGTGAGAGAGGTCGATCATCATTCCTGTGCGGTTCATTTCACGGACGACTTGTTCGCCGAAAGATGTCAGTCCCAGATTAACATCATTGTAGCGTGCCGAACCGCAGATATTATTGTTTCCGTTGTGGCAAAGTGTCATATAGACGACCCCCCGACGGCGGAAGCGTTCTACATTGTGAAGATCATTGCCGATGGCATAGCCGTTTTCAATACCCAGCATGATGGCTTTCCGTCCTTCCCGTTTCAGGCGATAGAGATCGGCCGGTGTATAGGCTATTCCGACAGACTCCGGATGGGCAACTGTTATCTCTTCGATCTGGTCCAGCAGAGAATCTGCCTGAGCTGTTGCCTGGCGAAGAGCTTCTTCCGTACATTCTTTCTGGGGAAGATAGGCCACCATGATGGTAGCATCTTGCCGTCCTTCGTTCATCTTGTGCAGATCGACCTTAATTCTGGGATCCCGGCTTTCGAAATGAATGTTTTCGTGAAAAAACATCGGAGTGTCACAATGCGAATCCAGAGTCAGGATTCGGCTGTGCAGTTCTTTGGCTTTGGCGAAAGATTTTGCTTCATGAGTCAGCCAGTGGAACAATGGCATCATGGATTCATCGCCATTCAGAATGAAACATTCGGGATGCCATTGTACACCGAGTATGGATTTTCCTTCTGTACTTTCGATTGCTTCTATGACTCCGTCTTTGGCGCGTGCGGAAACCCGGAACCCCGGAGCCGCCTCGCGGACTGCCTGATGATGGAATGAATTGACGGCAGCATGGTTGCATCCCATAATCTTTTCCAGCAGGGAGCCCGGTTCTATTTCTATGGTGTGTGAGGCAAAGCTTCGGTCCAGCTGCTGGCTATGTTTGATGCGTGTTCCTTCCATTTGTGAGTGGATATCTTGATAGAGGCTTCCTCCGAAGGCAGCATTCAAAACCTGTACTCCTCTGCAAATGCCCAGTATGGGAATTTGCCGGTCGGCGGCCAGACGTGCCAGCAGCAGTTCCTGCCGGTCACGATACGGGTTGATGTCTTGTAGTTCCCGGATGGGTTCTTCTTGAAAGAAGAGGGGATTGATATCTGCTCCTCCGGTAAAAAGAAGTCCGTCGATCCGATTCAGGAAACTGATCAAAATGTCAGCATCTTCAGTCGGCGGGAGGATGACAGGTACAGCACCTGCTTTCAGAATGGAAGTGTAATAGCCCGGAAGTAAACTGAACTTATTGTCACTGAAATTTCCGGTCAATCCGATAAGGGGAGCCTGAACTGCTTTCGGAGCGTCATGATGCAGTTCATTATAGTCGAAATCGATATTAAACTTTTGAGATGTTTTCATAAGTTAAATCTTTCTTGTAATTCGGACAAATATAGGGATAAATCCAGATTTATTTTCCATATTTGTTTAAAATCTAGTGTTATGGAACTGATAAGAACGCTAACGCAAATGGTGCATAGCCTGCGCGCCCGAGGAATTCGTCGGAGAGTGGCTGTGGTTTGTCCGAAAGATTCGCATACGGAATATGTTATCATCCGGGCTCTGCGTGAAGAAATAGCAGAATTTTTACTGGTGTCTGATACGGCAGATATGGAAATGGCGTATCATTTACGTATGGCCTCACCGGATTTTGTACGAGTCTATGAAGCAGAAACTCCGGATGCCGCGGCGGCATTGGCTGTGGAGCTGGTGCGGACAGGAGAAGCCGATATTCTGATGAAAGGTCTGATCAATACAGACAATCTTTTACGTGCTGTCTTAAATAAAGAAAAAGGCTTGCTCCCTTCGGGTGGAGTTTTGAGCCATGTAGCAGTTGCCCAGGTTCCTTTGTATCATAAATTGTTGTTTTTTTCGGATGCAGCCGTTATCCCTCGTCCTACACTTGACCAGTTTCGGGCGATGATCATGGCCGACGTTGCCTTGTGCCGTAAGTTGGGAAGTGAGCAGCCGCGGGTTGCCTTGATTCATTGTACGGAGAAAATCAACGAGAAGTTTCCGCATACCATCAGTTATGTGCAGCTGAAAGAAGAAGCTTTGCAGGGAAAATTCGGTTCTGTTTTTGTAGATGGGCCGATGGATGCGAAGACGGCTTGTGATGCGCATAGCGGTCAGATTAAAGGTCTGGCCTCGCCTGTGGTAGGAAACGCTGACATTATGATTTTTCCGAATATCGAATCTGGTAATACCTTTTATAAGACTTTGTCCTTGTTCGGTGATGCCAACATGGCAGGAATGTTGACCGGAACGATTGCTCCGGTTGTCGTACCTTCGCGGGCGGATTCGGGAAATTCCAAATATTACAGTCTGGCACTTGCTTGTCTGGCTGGCAATGAACCCCAAAATGAATGCTTATGAAAATACTTGTAATCAATCCTGGCTCAACTTCCACGAAGTTGGCTGTTTATGAAGATGATGTTCTCGTCTGGAGAGAAAGTCTGTATCATTCGGCTGAAGAGGTGGCCGGATTCCGTCATATTAATGAGCAATATGATTATCGTCGCCAGCACGTGCATGAAGCTTTGGAGAAAGCGGGAATTCCGCTGCGGTTTGATGCGGTGATTGCGCGAGGAGGGTTGCTGAAACCGATACCGGGAGGGGTGTACCTGGTTGATGAACGGGTCAAGCAGGATTTATGGAATGCTTCGATGGAACATGCTTCAAATCTGGCTGCATGGATTGCCGATGAAATTGCGCAGCAGGCCGGATGTCCGGCATATATCGCCGATCCGGTAGTAACTGATGAACTGCGTGAGGAAGCACGGATCAGCGGGGTTCCGGAACTTCCCCGTATTTCGATTTTCCATGCTTTGAACAGTCGGGCTGTTTCACGGCGTTATGCAGCGCGTATAGGGAAGAAATATGAGGAGATGAATCTGATTGTTGTTCATTTGGGAGGTGGTATTTCAGTCAGTGCTCATCAGTATGGCAGGGTAGTTGATGTGAATAATGCTCTCAATGGTGAAGGACCTTTCAGTCCCGAAAGAGCCGGGACAGTTCCGGCGCGTCAACTGGTCGATCTGTGTTTCAGCGGGAAATACACGCATCGGGAACTTTGCCGGATGTTAAATGGACGGGGAGGACTGGTTGCCCACCTGGGGACAACAGATGTCCCGACGATTATTCGGGGCATTCATGCCGGAGAGATCCATTATAAGCGGGTGCTGGATGCGATGTTATATACGGTAGCCAAACAGATCGGTGCCATGCATGTGGCATTGCATTGTGCAACAGATGCCATCATCCTGACTGGTGGAATTGCTTATAATGAATATTGTACGGATGCATTGCGGGGCTGGGTTGAATCTTTGGCTCCGGTGGAAATAATTCCGGGTGAGGATGAAATGGGAGCTCTGGCGATGAATGCACTGGGAGCCTTGAATGGAGAACTGACGGTACAAAGATATTGTCCGAAACAGGATGAGGAGATTCCGGAAAAGTAGGGGTCAGAACTTCTCAATGTGTTGCTCTGGAGCAAACTTTCTTACATGAAGTTTTGAGATACTGTTTGGTATAATCCGGGATACAAAAAAAGGTGTAAATCTTATCTGTTCTGATTTACACCTTTTCTTGCGGAGAGAACGGGATTCGAACCCGTGATACGCTTTTGGCGTATACACGCTTTCCAGGCGTGCCTCTTCAACCACTCGAGCACCTCTCCTTTCGAGGGCGCAAAGATAAGTTAACTTTGTCAAACTGCCAAAATTTCTCAGATTTATTTTATTTCCCTCAAGATTCTGTTCTTTGACCTATTGGGCAGGATTAATCTTCGTTGGTCAACATACGCTCCAGCTCTTCTGCCGTTAGTTTGAGGTAGAATTCTCCTTTATAGGCAATGGAAATTCCTCCGGTTTCTTCAGAAACAATAATGGCAAGTGCATCTGTTTCCTGTGAAACGCCTAAGGCTGCACGATGACGGAGTCCCAGTTCTTTCGGAATGTTCAGATTATGAGATACGGGCAGAATACATCCGGCTGCTTTGATTCGCTTGTTGCTGATAATCATGGCACCATCATGCAACGGACTGTTTTTAAAGAAGATATTTTCAATGAGCCGTTGATTGATGTTGGCGTCGATCATATCTCCGGTTCGTACGATTTCATCCAACGGAAAATTTTTCTCTATAACGATCAGAGCGCCTACTTTGCCTTTGCTCATGTTCAGGCAAGCCATGACAATGGGCATGATGTCTTCTTTCTGATTCTTTTGTTCTTTATTCCCTTTCAGAAATCTGAACAGGCTATTGGCGCGGTGATGAGAACCTAACGTTAGCAGAAAATGGCGGATCTCATCCTGGAAAAGGACAATCAGTGCAATAACTCCTACACTGACTAATTTGTCAAAGATGGAGCCTAACAGACGCATCTGAAGAACCTGGGATACGATAACCCAGATAACAATAAATACCAGAATGCCGATGAATGCATTGATAGACCCGGAAGATTTCATGACCTTATAGGTCTTGTATAGCAGAAAGGCAACAAGGAGGATATCCAGAATATCCTTCAGACTCATGATATGAATATCGAAAGGCATCTTTATTCTTGGTTTTTAGAAGGTTGACAACTAGGTTTGATGTTTTTCTGCATGGCTGCCATAATCCGTACGACTTCTGTGGCTGCTTTTACATCATGAACTCGGAGGATATTGGCTCCTTTTTGTAAGGAAATGGCATGAATGGCAGTTGTGCCGTTAAGAGCATCTTCAGGTCCTCCTCCCAGCAATTTATATATCATGGATTTACGTGAAACTCCAACTAGCAGTGGAAGATTGAATATCTGGAACTCTTCGAGTTGGTTCAGTAATTCATAATTATGTTCTAAAGTTTTGCCGAATCCGAATCCGGGATCTAGAATGAGATCTTTTGCTCCTAAGTCACGTAATTGTTGTACCTTTTCGGAAAAGTAATAAAGAACTTCTTGGACTATATGTTCATAGTGCGGATGTTGTTGCATATTTTGTGGGGTTCCTTGCATATGCATCAGGATGTAGGGAACTCCCAACCGGGCTATAGTGGAAAACATTTGTGCATCCATGTTTCCGGCTGAAATGTCATTGATGATCGCAACTCCATATTCTTCTACACACATGCGTGCAATGTCTGCGCGAAATGTGTCCACGGAAAGTACGGCCTGAGGATATTCGCGGATGATGAGGCTTAATGCATGGCGCAGGCGTTTTGTCTCTTCTTCTGTAGAAATATGATCAGCATTGGAGCGGGACGAATAAGCACCGATGTCAATAATATTTCCTCCTTCTTCTAGAATCTGGTGCACACGGGAAAGGATTCCCTCTTCTGTCTGTTGCCGGCTTTGGGCATAAAAGGAATCTGGCGTAACATTTAGGATTCCCATTACCTGCGGATGGGATAGATCCATCAGTTGTCCGTTGATATTTATGTATTTGGTGAGTGTTGTTTCCATAATGACATGTCATCTTGACGGGTGCAAATGTACGCACAATTATTTACTTTTTGTCGTTTTGCTATGTATTTTTCAGTTATCTTTGTGCGTATAATTAGGTTAAAGATTAAAAAGAGAATGGAAACAATAACTTCTTTATATGATTTCTTTACGGAGTGTGGTCAGGTAACTACTGATAGCCGGAATTGTCCGGAAGGATCAATGTTTATAGCTTTGAAAGGAGGCAACTTTAATGGTAATGCTTTTGCAGAACAGGCTTTGCAAAAAGGTTGCCGCTATGCGGTTGTGGATGAACCGGAATATGCACAAAAGGATGATCCGCGTATTTTGTTGGTTGAAGATTGCCTGAAGGCTTTGCAGGAGTTGGCCAATTACTATCGACGTCAGTTGGGAACACGTATTATTGGTATCACTGGAACGAATGGCAAAACAACAACGAAAGAATTGATTGCAACAGTTTTGGGCCGAAAATATAACGTTCTTTATACACAAGGAAATCTTAATAATCATATAGGTGTGCCCCTTACATTGCTTAGATTGAAACCGGAGCATGAAATAGCGGTTGTGGAAATGGGGGCCAGTCATCCGGGGGAAATTCATATGCTGACGCATATCGTAGAACCTGACTATGGAATTATTACGAATGTCGGTAAAGCACATTTGGAAGGTTTTGGCTCTTTTGAAGGGGTAATACGCACTAAAGGTGAATTATATGATTATTTGCGTAGCCGGAAGAATTCTTCTGTTTTTATTCAGAATGAGAACCCTTATCTGAACCAAATAGCTGAAGGACTGAATTGTATTCGCTATGGTCAGACCGAAGGATTATATGTAAGCGGACATGTACTGAAGTGTTCTCCTTTTTTGGCTTTTGCCTGGATAGGCGAGAAGGGGTTGCATGAAGTTCAGACCCATTTAATCGGAACATATAATCTGGATAATGTTTTGGCTGCCGCTGCTATTGGCCGTTTCTTTGGGGTGGAAGAAGAGGAAATTAGTTTGGCTCTGTCATCTTATATACCGCAAAATAACCGCTCTCAATTGGAAGAAACCCCAAATAATCATTTGATTGTGGATGCTTATAATGCAAATCCTACGAGTATGATGGCTGCTTTGGAAAATTTCCGGCATGTAGAGGCAGCTCATAAAATGGTGATATTAGGTGATATGAAAGAATTGGGATCCAGTAGCAAGGAGGAGCATGCAAAAATTGTAGACTTCCTGGATACATGTAATTTTGAGAAAGTTATTTTAGTTGGACCGGAATTTGGATGTATTCAGACTTCTTATGAAAAGTATCCTGATGTCGATACATTAATAGATCATTTGAAATCAGATTGTCCGATTGGATTTTATATTCTGGTGAAAGGATCTAACAGTATGAAGTTAAGCCGGCTTCCTGAATTTTTATAAGGTAGGTGTTTAGTTTACATCCTCTTGTAAATAAGGGAAGATTCTTCCCCATGAAATATGTATGTAGATTTTTGATCTGTGAAGCAGTAATTCTGCCGATATAACAAACCTGTAT
>NZ_EQ973631.1:59836-62474 GCF_000157915.1 Phocaeicola coprophilus DSM 18228 = JCM 13818
GCCCACTGATGTAACATCTCAATGGCTTTGGCCAGTACGCCGGCAGATCCCTTGAAATGTCCGGAACCGCTCGGGACTCCTCCTTTGCCGTACCATTCATAAAAGCCTTTATTCTGTATAACCCGGTCTATCATCGGTCTGATTTCCGCGTAAGCCTCTTCTATGAATCCATGGGCTATCAACTGCTGGATCATCCGTCCTCCGAACCAGGTCCAGTCGCCGCCGTTCTGATAGACATACGGATGGGCCATTCCTCCGGTAAAGAAGTTTTCCGGATAAGGAGGATAGAGAGTCAGTCCGATACTGGGCATACCCGACAGGCGGACATTTTCCAGCATCTGCTGATTGACGGTTGCTATTTCTTCGCGTGTCAGCAAGCCTGCTTCGATGGCGACAGCCGTTCCTCCGTGATAATGGACCTTGTTTTCATCGAACCCTTCCGGTATGGGAGATTTGTCCAGATAAATATGGGGGATGAACTTCTGGTTCTTTTCATCCCATAAGTGAGTGCGTACATTTTTGGCAAAATTTTCCCGGATATCCTTCCATTTCTTCTGCTCTTCCGGATTCTGACTCATTTCCTGCAGATAGTCAAGAGCTATGATAAACATGGCATTGTCGTACACATCTATTGCTTTGAATGACTTTTCATTCATGTCGCATCCGAAGTCATCGCAAGGCTGCACGTCTCCCCAGTCGGCAGTCATAGCTCCATAAAGCAAGCCATATTCTTTGCTGTACCGTTCCCGCATCAGGTAATCCGTCATTTGAGTCATGCGTTCCAGAACCGTACTTCCCGCAATATTTTCCTGAAGGATCGAACGGTCACCGGTCATGCGTATATATTTTCCTACGATCTGTATCAGCGAACTTTCCTGATCTGTTTCAACTGTATTCTTGAAAGCCACGTGCTGGGGCGCTGCATCCGAGTAATACGGAACATTGTCATTCCAGGTGAATTCCGGTTTCAGGACATATCCGTCTATCATTTCTCCGTTGGGCTGTTGCAGGGCGAAGAAGAGTAAAATGGCATTTCGTAAATCCTTCCGGTCAGTTTCTTCACAGGCTGTTTCAATGAAGGTATTCATGTCTCTGGCCCAGATTTGCGAATATCCGCTTCCGGCATTGAGTCCCTGCCGGATAACGGATCGGGCCATACTGTCTACTTTGTTCAGTGTGGAATCTTGCAGAATGGTGGCTGCCAGCTGTTTTTCTTTGGTCGTATTGGAGCAGCCGACCATGAAGCAGCCGCATAATAATCCCAGTATCAGAGTCTTTCCTTTTCCCATAGTTCAGTCTTTTTTTAAGTTTATGCAAAAATACACCAAGTCAGACGGAACATTGCTTACCTTTATTGCGAATTAGTTGCATTATCTTATGATTTGCTATGGGATCTGCTTTTTAACTTCACAAGTCTGTTTACAGATTGCAAAACAGCGAGACAAAGAAAGGCACACTGATGTTGATGAGTATACCGTGCAGGATGGCCAGCGGGATAGCTTCCTTGCCGGAATATTTGCTGATGGATGCCAGCAGAATATCAGCGGAACCAATTCCGGCTGCTGAGATGGGAGCCAGGCATCCGAAATATTGGCGGATGAATGGAGCGCCAATCAAGGCTGTCATCTCACGGAAAATATTGGCCAGCAGAGCGATGGTTCCCAGTTCTGTAGCCAGTTGCATACCGATGCTGGGAGCTTTCAGCTGGGTTATCAGTACGGAAGAAATGGAATAATAGGCAAATCCGCTGCCCACTGCCATGCAGTCGAAAATACTCCACTGGCTGAGTATGAATCCGGCAACGGCCGAAAAAAGGAATGTTCCGGTTACCGTAGCTATGGGTACCAGTAACATTTTGAAGCTGAACTGCCGGACAAAGCCTTTGAGATCTTGATTGCATCCCAGATTGATTCCCAGCAGAAGCATCAGCAGATACAGAACGTCGACCGAAAGGATATGAAGATCGAAATCGGCTGTATAGAAAAGGCCGCCCACACAACCCAGAAGAAAAAATATAAGTATAATCAGACTACTTTTCATTGCTTACTCCTTTCTTGAAAAACAGGTGAGAAACGAGCAGGGCGGCCATTGAGCTTCCCAGCAGGCTTAATGCAGATATTACGGCTGCCTGACGGCAAAAATAACTGAGGTTGCTGATGATCAGTTTGTTGGTTCCTATGGATAGTCCCAAAATAAAAAGCAGCAGGCAGACTACTACCTGTATCAGTGAGGTTACTTTATGTATTCTGTGTAAATGGCGCAACCGATAGCCTATAAAGACTCCAACGGCCATTATAGTTATGAATGTAAACATGAAAATAATAAATTGAAATGAAACATCAAAAGCTTTTATCTCGTGTCAGAACGCTTTCTATGGCACATTTTTGAAATTAAAAGATCGGATGGACCAGATTATTTTCATACAATACTATCAATATATAAGTCTAGTTTAGTTTTTAATGAGCTGCAAAGATACTACATTTTTCATAAAGTCACGTATTATATGCAATAAAAAGATTTATGTGTTATAATATTGCGACATATTGTGCGTACTGACTTATAATATTATGAATTTGTATAGTTTTAAATTGATAGATTGAAAGAGCGCATGTTGATTTTATTCATTCCGGATTGTCCG
>NZ_EQ973631.1:63965-76406 GCF_000157915.1 Phocaeicola coprophilus DSM 18228 = JCM 13818
GCCCCAAGAGATGATCTCTTAGGGCTTTTCTGTTGGACTACCAGGATTCGAACCTGGACAAACAGAACCAAAACCTGTTGTGCTACCATTACACCATAGTCCAAACTTTAGGGGCTTTCCTCAGAAAGCGAGGCAAAGATACTATTTTTTTGAAATACGCTCCAAATATTTCTTTGTTTTTTTGTGATATGAATCGGCCTTTTGCTTTGTGATCCGGTAAAAATCAGTTCTGAACTTGTTTATTACAAGAAAAAATTTTTACTTTGCATATAACCTTTTTCTGTAAGTTTAACTTTAAATTCAAGTTGCCATGAGTTGTTCTTTTTCTAGCTATAAAAATATTATTTATCTGCTTGGCTATGTATTTTTCCTTGGATGTTCTTCTTCCAGTTCTACCAAAGTAGAGGAAACAAGTCTGATGTCTGAAGTTTTTTTGGAAGACAGTCTCTTGCATGCGCCGTATGGTTTGTGTGCGACAGATACTTATTTGGCCATAGCTAATCCTAAATCGGATACGATTCTCGATCTGTTTGATTATAATGGTAAATTGGTGAAGCGTATGATTCCACGCGGACAGGGAGTGAATGAGGGTTTGTTCATTTCCCAGATCCAGTATGACAGGCAGGGTAACCGTCTTTATTTGCCGGATCTTCACAAGAAAAACTTACTGATCCTGCATGATGTTACTGCAGAAAATCCCACCATCCGTGAACTGAAACTAGGCGGTGTGGATGCTGAGGCTTATAAAGACAGTGTTTACTTGAATTCACGATGGGGCAGATTGTCCGACGGAACGATACTGGCAACCAATGGTTCTCCTGCCGGTATGTTTGCTGCGTTTTCATCCGAAGGAAAGTTTTTACGCTTTTATGAACCGTTCCCCGACAAGCATTTAGTCAGTGATCAACTGAATGATTGGGCTAATTCTTTGATGTATACTCCTTTGGGATCTTTTTCTCCTGAAGCAGACAAGGCAGTTTTTGTATATGCGGAAGCGGATATCATGACTATTTTCAAGGTAGACGGAAAAGACCGTTTAAAGGTGAAGTCAGTCAGAAAGTCTTATCCCGATCATATGTTTGTCCTGCAGCATACTCCGACCGTGGTTCAGGCAGCCATAACGGATGATACCCATTATTATTCTCAGGGGGTGGCGGCTACTGATAAATATATCTATGTCTTGTGGCTGGATACCATTTACAAAGAGGTGAGCGAGAATCACGATCAGACTGTCTGCATCAAGGTGTTTGACTGGGATGGAAATTTATTGGAGAATATTACGTTGGATACACCTGTAAAAAATATTACCGTGACTCCCGATGACAAAGTGATTTATGCTTTGTCTGAAAACGGGGAATCGGGATATCAGATCTTAAAGTTTAAGCGAAACCGGTAGAGGATAGTCTGGTCTATGTCGGGGACGTAGCCCACCAGGTGTCCTTCGTTGTCAAAACGGATGGAGGAAACAGCTTTGTTCAGGATATAATGTGCTGTTGCCTTTCCTGTCTTGTCGTAGACCTCAATCAGATTTCCATCCTCTGTTCCGTCACTTGATTTCAGACAATAAAAGTAATCGGAATGAGAAACTACGACAAGGTAATAGGATTTCAAGTCGTCATAATCTTTTAGTTCGGACTGGTCAGACTGGTTTCCCATCGTGATAAGTGGATGCAGTTGCCTGTCTTTGATGCTGTAAAACTCTATTCTGTCGGCATAATTATAGGCGACGGCTAAAGTCGTATCGTTGATGCACTGGATAAAATCGAACGGAGTATAAGAGGTGCCGGGTTTTCTGAAAGCATTCGTAAAAGTGCAGGTGATTTCTTTTCCCTCCAAGTCTGCAATTTCCCATGAAGAAACAGTTGCATCATCTATTTTCATCAGGAAGCTCGTCGGGTCAATTTGAGTGATAAAGGTGAAAGGTTTGCACAATCCTTCTGCGTCATTGTAGAGCGGAAGGCGGTCGGTTATTTCCAGGCTATCTTCTTTTATTGCATATATCAGTGCCTTGCGTCCCATAATATCATATAGCAGGATATTTCCGTCGGTTGCCTGTCCTGCATTTAAGGTTATGAATTCATCGGGGCCTTGACCTATCTTTCCGCATTCAAAGAGTTTTTTACTTCCCGGATATTCATAAAGTGACAGAAAATGATCATTTATACCGCTTGTTGCAAAACAGATACGGTTGTCTTTGATACTCCAGGTGATTAAATGGAAGGTTTGGTCAATCTTTAACGAATCGCAAGCGGATATGGGGATTGCTTCGGGAAGATCGTTTTTTCCTTTCGTTGAGGTACAACTTGTGATACCTAAGGCAATTAGCAGCAGGCTGTATAACAGAAATGTTTTCATGTTGAGAATGATTAGTTTCACAAAGATATGATTTTTTCCTCTTTGTAAGAATAAACTGGGGAATAATTGCGCCGTTTGTCAAAAAGATATTATTTACCCTGTCTGTGTATCATTCGGATGCTGAATCGGGAAAAAGTCTGACTGTGCCTTTATACATTTTATCTGAACGGGAGACCGGTCTGAATGAATATAGGAAGGATATGCACATCTTTTGCATAAATCTGCGAAAACGACGGCCCGTTCTGACCGTTTTGACTATTCGTTTGAGAGAAAACGGGCGCTCGATCAAGCTGAAATGACGGTTCATTTCCGGTTGAATGGGCGGAAAATTCTCGCAAAATGTCCGGACAGCTTCCGGAACAGGAGGAAAGAGGTGGTTTTTAAGGTCGTTGCAGATCCGGATGAACCATCCCGGAAGTGTTAAAAAATGGCTTATTCTGTTTACTGACAAGCCTTTAAGAGAAAAATCACTCGCGAAATCATTACTGCCTGCACTTCCGGACGTGAACCGGCGATTCTCACGGGCCGGAGGAGACAATTTGTCAAAATGAAACCGGAGAGAACGTCGTGTTTTTCCGCGATTATTATTACCTTTGTTTTCAAACTTAAAGAAAATCGATGTATGAAGAAACTTTTATTGACACTGACCCTGGGGGCGACGGTGACCACCGGCATGGCGGTCACTCCGTTGTGGATGCGCGATGTGCGTATTTCGCCCGATGGAACCGAGATCCTTTTCTGTTATAAAGGAGATATTTATAAGGTGGCTGCTTCCGGTGGGGAAGCGGTTCAGCTGACAACTCAGGAGTCGTATGAAGCCACTCCGGTGTGGAGTCCGGACGGCAAGCAGATTGCTTTCTCAAGCGACCGTTACGGAAACATGGATGTATTTGTCATGCCGGCCGAAGGCGGTGCTGCACGCAGACTGACGGTGAATTCTGCGGCTGAGACACCCTCTGCCTTTACACCCGACGGAAAGTATGTGGTCTTCTCTGCCAGCATACAGGATCCTGCGGCAAGTGCTATGTTCCCGACTTCAGCCATGACAGAGTTGTATAAGGTTCCTGTTTCCGGAGGAAAAACCGAACAGGTGCTGGGAACACCGGCCGAACTGGTCAGCTTTAATGCGTCGGGGGATGCCTTTCTTTATCAGGACCGCAAGGGATTTGAAGACGAATGGCGCAAGCATCACACTTCGTCCATTACGCGGGACATCTGGATGTATGATGCCAAAACAGGCAAGCATACCAACCTGACGGCCCGTGCAGGAGAAGACCGCAACCCGGTCTGGGCTCCCGACGGCAAGGCGGTGTATTTCCTGAGTGAGCGCGATAAAGGTTCGTTCAATGTATATACTTTCCCGCTGGATAATCCGAAGCAGGTACGTGCCCTCACTTCCTTCCGGACTCATCCGGTGCGTTTCCTTTCCATGAGCGGAAACGGTATGCTTTGCTACACCTACGACGGCGAGATTTATACGCAGAATCCTGACGGAAGTCCGAAAAAGGTGGCTGTCAGCCTGACGCGTGACGACGAGCAGTTGCCCGCCCGCTTCAGTTTCACCCGCGGTGCCCGCGAAGCTGTGCCTTCTCCCGACGGCAAGCAGGTGGCGTTCACCGTAAGGGGAGAAGTGTTTGTCACTTCCGTGGAATACGGAACAACCAAACAGATCACGCATACTCCGGAAACGGAAGAAGGCTTGTCTTTCGGAGCAGACAACCGTACGCTGGTCTATGCCAGTGAGCGTGGAGGCAACTGGGGACTGTATCTGGCCAAGATCGGACGCAAGGAAGATGCGAACTTCCCGAATGCAACCTTGATAGAGGAAGAGGCGCTGCTGCCTTCGAAGACCGTGGAACGCACGTATCCTCAGTTCTCGCCCGACGGCAAGGAAGTGGCTTTCATTGAAGACCGCAACCGCCTGATGGTGGTCAATCTGGAAACCAAAAAAGTGCGTCAGATTACGGACGGTTCTACCTGGTACAGCACCGGCGGCGGATTTAATTATTCCTGGTCGCCCGACGGAAAATGGTTCACACTGGAGTTCATTGGCAACCGCCATGATCCGTATTCTGACGTTGCACTGGTGAGTGCAGACGGCAAGGGAGAACTGGTGAACCTGACCAACAGCGGCTATTTCAGTGCTTCTCCGCGCTGGGTGATGGACGGCAATGCCATTCTGTTTGCAACCGACCGTTACGGTATGCGCAGCCACGCTTCCTGGGGATCACAGGAGGATGTGATGCTGGTATTTATGAATCAGGATGCATACGATAAGTTCCGTCTGAGCAAAGAGGACTATGAATTGCAGAAGGAACTTGAAAAGGAGCAGAAGAAGGAGAGTGAAAAGGATGCTGACTCGAAAGACAAGAAGAAAAAGGAAGACGGCGACAAGAAAGAGTCGGACAAAGTCAAGGAGGTAGTCGTTGAACTGGATGGCATCCAGGATCGTATCGTGCGTCTGACTCCCAATTCATCTGACCTGGGCTCTGCCATTCTTTCCAAGGATGGTGAGAAACTGTATTATCTGGCTGCATTCGAAGGCGGTTATGACTTGTGGAAGATTGATCTCCGCAAGCGCGACGTGAAACTGCTGCACAAGAATGTGGGACGCGGTTCCATGGAAATGGACAAGGAAGGAAAGAATATTTTCATTCTGGGAAGCAGCATGCAGAAAATGGATGCCTCTTCGGAAACACTGAAACCGGTTTCTTTCAGAGCCGAGATGAAGATGGATCTGGCAGCCGAACGTGCTTATATGTTTGAGCATGTCTACAAGCAGGAAAAGAAACGTTTCTATAATGTGAACATGCATGGTGTGGACTGGGATGCCATGGCAGCTGCCTACCGCAAGTTCCTGCCCCACATCAGCAACAACTATGATTTTGCCGAATTGCTGAGCGAATGGCTGGGCGAACTGAATGTTTCGCATACGGGCGGACGTTTCTATCCGTCTCTGGGAGGCGAATCAACCGCTAACCTGGGATTGCTTTACGACTGGAGTTATACGGGTAACGGTCTGCGTGTGGCAGAAGTAGTGGAAAAAGGTCCTTTCGACCGCAAGACTTCCGAAGTGAAGGCGGGCGTCATTCTTGAAAAGATCGACGGACAGGCTCTTACTCCGGACATGGATTATGCAGCTTTGCTCAACGGCTGTCAGGGCCGGAAAATTCTGGTTTCGTTCCGTGATCCGCAGAGCGGCAAGTCCTGGGACGAAGTGGTGAAACCCATCAGCAACGGTGCGATGAGCGGTCTGTTGTATGAGCGCTGGGTCAAACAGCGTGCTGCCGACGTTGAAAAATGGTCGAAGGGCCGTCTGGGTTATGTGCATATTGAATCAATGGGCGACGACAGTTTCCGTACCATTTATTCGGACATTCTCGGCAAATACAATAACTGCGAAGGAATTGTGATCGATACCCGTTTCAATGGAGGAGGCCGTCTGCATGAGGATATTGAAGTTCTGTTCAGCGGAAAGAAGTATTTTACTCAGGTGGTTCGCGGACGGGAAGCCTGCGACATGCCGAGCCGTCGCTGGAACAAGCCTTCCATCATGGTGCAGTGTGAAGCCAACTATTCCAATGCCCACGGCACTCCCTGGGTGTACAGCCATCAGAAGCTGGGCAAGCTGGTAGGTGCTCCTGTGCCGGGAACCATGACCAGTGTTTCCTGGGAGACGCTGCAGGATCCGAGTCTGGTGTTCGGTATTCCTGTCATCGGTTATCGTCTGCCGGACGGAAGCTATCTGGAAAATTCACAGCTGGAGCCGGATATCCTGGTGCTGAATGCGCCTGAAACGATTGTGACGGGTGAAGACACTCAGTTGAAGGCTGCCGTAGACGAACTGTTGAAAGAACTGGACAAATAAAGGCCGGAATATGATATGGAAGCTGGGATTCTCCTGATTTTCGGGAGGATCCCAGCTTTTATTTTCGGGGTTGCCGGCCGTTGGTTCTGGCAGGAAAGATGAGCGGAAGCATACGTCAGAGTGTTTTTTAAGTCTGTTTTTTATTATAAATTGTATAAATTTTCCATTCATTGGATAAATGAATGTATATTTGCCTGATGATCAAAAATGTGTCAGGCTGAGCCGTTCAGATGAAGACAAAAAGATAGTTCATAACTTTAATACCATAAGAAAATGAAGAGAACAGAAAAGATGCTGCTTTGCACCGGTTTGATTTCCGCGGCATTTGCAGCAAATGCCGGTGCGGCAGAGAAAAACACAAAACCCAACATTATCTTTATTTTGTGTGATGACATGGGATATGGTGATCTGGGCTGTTATGGCCAGAAGTATATTCAGACTCCCAATCTGGACCGGATGGCTCAGGAAGGTATGCGTTTCACACAGGCTTATGCCGGCAGTCCGGTCAGTGCACCTTCGCGGGCTTCACTGATGACAGGACAGCATTCCGGACACGGGCATGTGCGCGGAAACAAGGAATACTGGACCGGAGAAGTGATGTATGGTAATAACAAGGATTATGCGGTTGTGGGGCAGGAGCCTTACGATCCGGGACATATTATCTTGCCTGAAATCATGAAAGGAAACGGCTACACAACCGGAATGTTCGGAAAATGGGCCGGAGGCTATGAAGGATCTTGCTCTACGCCCGACAAACGCGGAGTGGATGAGTATTATGGATATATCTGTCAGTTCCAGGCTCATCTGTATTATCCGAACTTTCTGAACCGTTACAGCCGCTCGGCAGGCGAT
Source organism: Phocaeicola coprophilus DSM 18228 = JCM 13818 (assembly GCF_000157915.1). Taxonomy (GTDB): domain Bacteria; phylum Bacteroidota; class Bacteroidia; order Bacteroidales; family Bacteroidaceae; genus Phocaeicola; species Phocaeicola coprophilus. Next base: position 71,041 of record NZ_EQ973631.1, read on the forward strand.
ACGGCAGTGGTACGTGTGGTTATGGACGAAAACATCAAATATCCGATGTATGGTGACGACTATAAGAAGCGTCCGCAGTATTCGGCAGATATGATTCATCAGGAAGCGCTGGCCTGGCTGGACAAACAGGACGGCAAGCAGCCTTTCTATGGATTCTTTACCTATACGTTGCCGCATGCAGAGCTGGCACAGCCGAATGATTCCATTCTGAAAGGATATAAGCAAAAGTTCTTTGTTGATAAGACATGGGGAGGAAGTGAAGGTTCACGTTATAATCCGGCAGTCCATACGCATGCGGAGTTTGCCGGCATGATTACCCGCCTGGATGCGTATGTAGGCGAAATCCTGGCCAAATTGAAAGAAAAGGGGCTGGATGAAAATACAATCGTTATTTTCAGTAGCGACAACGGTCCTCACGAAGAGGGAGGAGCAGACCCTGAATTCTTCGGCCGTGACGGAAAGCTGCGGGGATTGAAACGCCAGTGTTATGAAGGCGGCATCCGCGTTCCGTTTATTGTGCGCTGGCCCGGTCATGTACAGGCTGGTACGGTGAATGATCATCAGCTGGCTTTCTATGACGTAATGCCTACTTTCTGTGAACTGGCCGGTGACAAGAAATTCCCTAAAAAGTATCTGAACAAAAAGCTGGAGGGAGACTGTTTTGATGGTATTTCTTTTGCTCCGACTTTGCTGGGACAGAACGACAAGCAGCAGAAGCATGACTACCTGTACTGGGAGTTCCACGAAACAGACCAGATCGGTGTCCGCATGGGTGACTGGAAGCTGGTTGTGAAACAGGGAGTGCCTCATTTGTATGACCTGGCAACAGATATCCATGAAGACCGTGACGTTGCGGCTGAGCATCCGGATATTGTCAAGCAGATGAAGGAAATAATTCGTAAGGAACATCGTCCGAATGATCTTTTTAAAGTAACTTTGCCGGACTTTGATAAGTGATTAATAAACCTAAAATAAGAAACATGAATCTGAAAAAACAAACTTTGGCATGGACGCTCTGTGTGCCTGCCTGTCTGGTTGCCGCTCCTTTGTCGGCCGTAAATCCGGACGGTACGGCTATCGTACAGACACAGGGAGTCACAGTGACTGGTGCGGCTTTGCTGAATCCGACAACGGTCGAAGTGCTGTTCTCTGACGGACAGCGCATGACACTCGACTTTTATGGGGAAAACATTGTCCGCCTGTTTCAGGATCCGAATGGGGGAATTATCCGTGATCCGCAGGCTTCACCCGAAGCACAGATCCTGACGGACAGTCCCCGGAAACAGCCCGGAAAACTGACTGTCAGTGAAGGACAGGGAGTGATTACAATTGCTACGGATAAAGTAGCTTTGGAAATCAACAAACAGACTACCTTCTTTAAACTGATCAATAAAGTAACTAACCGCATTGTCGTTGAATCGGTAGCTCCGGTGGATTTCCAGAAGAAACAGGTTTCTCTGTCTCTGAAAGAAATGCCGGATGAGTATTTCTATGGCGGTGGTGTGCAGAACGGACGTTTCTCTCACAAGGGAAAGAGCATCAAGATTGTCAATACCAACCAGTGGACTGACGGCGGTGTTGCTTCTCCTACTCCTTATTATTGGTCTACGGGCGGATATGGAGTGATGTGGTATACATTTGCTCCCGGCCAGTATGATTTCGGAGCTGCTGAAAAAGGTAAGGTAACCCTGACACACGATACAGACTATCTGGATGTATTCTTCATGGTAGATGATACTCCGGTAGCTCTGCTGAATGATTTCTATCAACTGACGGGTAATCCGGTCTTGTTGCCGAAATTCGGTTTCTACGAAGGTCACTTGAATGCTTATAACCGTGACTACTGGAAAGAAGACGAGAAGGGTATCCTGTTCGAAGACGGAAAGAAATATAAGGAAAGCCAGAAGGACAATGGAGGTACCAAAGAGTCTCTGAATGGAGAAAAGAATAACTATCAGTTCTCTGCCCGTGCGGTGATTGACCGTTACAATGCGCATGATATGCCGTTGGGATGGTTGCTTCCGAATGACGGTTACGGCGCAGGATACGGACAGACCGGTACACTGGACGGCAATATTCAGAACCTGAAGGAGCTGGGTGATTACGCTCGTGAACGTGGAGTTGAGATCGGTTTGTGGACTCAGTCAGACTTGCATCCGAAAGAAGGCGTAGAAGCATTGTTGCAGCGTGATATCGTGAAGGAAGTGCGTGATGCCGGTGTGCGTGTGCTGAAGACTGATGTTGCGTGGGTAGGTGCCGGATATTCATTCGGACTGAACGGCGTGGCTGATGTCGGACAGATCATGCCTTATTACGGAAATAATGCACGTCCGTTCATTATTTCACTGGACGGATGGGCCGGTACTCAGCGTTATGCCGGAATCTGGTCGGGTGACCAGACTGGTGGAGAATGGGAATATATCCGTTTCCACATCCCGACTTATATCGGTTCCGGATTGTCCGGACAGCCGAATATTTCATCGGATATGGATGGTATCTTCGGCGGAAAGAATGTTCCGGTCAATGTCCGTGACTTCCAGTGGAAGACTTTCACTCCGATGCAGTTGAATATGGACGGATGGGGATCGAATCCTAAGTATCCGCATATTCTGGGTGAACCGGCTGCTTCTATCAACCGCTGGTATCTGAAGATGAAATCGGAATTTATGCCTTATACTTACACGCTGGCTCATGAAGCACTGGATGGCAAGCCGATGATTCGTGCCATGTTCCTTGATTATCCGAACGACTATACACTGGGTACGGCTACCCGCTACCAGTTCCTGTATGGTCCGTATGTGCTGGTTGCTCCGGTTTATCAGGAAACGAAGGCAGATGATAAGGGCAATGATGTGCGTAATGGTATCTATATGCCGGAAGGTAACTGGATTGATTATTTCACCGGTGACCTGTATCAGGGCGGACGTGTCATTAATAATTATGAGGCTCCTTTGTGGAAACTTCCGTTCTTTATCAAGCAGGGTGCTATCCTGCCGATGGCTGAGGCTCACAACAATGTCAGCCAGATGGATAAGAAGACTCGTATCTATGAACTGTATCCGGCCGGAACTACTGAATTCACGGAATATGATGATGACGGTGTAACGGAAGCTTATCGTAACGGACAGTTTGCCACTACGAGAATCGTTTCTGCTCTGGAAGGAGATGAATTGAATGTGACCATAGATCCGACACAGGGAGGATTTGCCGGCATGGTCAATGAAAAGGTAACAGAGTTCCGTATCAATGTGACAGCACAACCGAAGAAGCTGGAAGCTAGTATCGGTAAGAACAAGGTCAAACTGACAGCTGTCAGCTCTATGGAGGCATACAAGAACGGTACGAATGTTTATTTCTATGAAGAAGCACCTGAATTGAATCGTTTTGCTACTCCGGGCAGTGAATTTGCTTCAGTGAAAGTGGTTAAGAATCCAGTAGTGCATGTGAAACTGGCTTCTGCTGATATCACATCCGATGCGGTTGCCCTGAAGATGAAAGGATTTGTATTTGCTCCTGCTGAGAAGTTGCTGGTAAGTACCGGTTCGCTGGAAGCTCCGAAACCTCAGGTTACTGATGAAAATACGACTGCTTATACCTTGACTCCTTCCTGGAACAAGGTTACTGGAGCTGATTATTATGAAATTGAGTTTAACAACATGCTTTACAGTACGATCCGTGATACACAACTGCTGTTCGAAGATTTGCGTCCGGAAACAACCTGTTCGTTCAAAGTTCGTGCAGTCAATGCATCCGGAACTTCTGATTGGGCAAGTGTTCAGGTAACGACCAAGTCTGATCCGCTGGAATTTGCTATTCGTGGTTTGAAGGGTGAAACTTCTTGTCCGAACCAGGGTGGTCAGGGCGTCAACAAGTTGTTTAACTTCGATGAATCTGATTCATGGCATACAGAATGGAGTACGAAGGCTGTACCGTTCGATCTGGTTATCGATCTGAAGAGCGTAAATCAGCTGGATAAATTCCAGTATATGCCTCGTCAGGATGGTGGTAACGGAACGTTGAAGAAAGGTACTGTATACTATAGCATGGATAAGTCTGAATGGACAGAAGCCGGTACATTTGAATGGACAGGCGGTGACGTGAAGACATTCGTCTTTGAAAAACGTCCGACTGCACGTTACATCAAACTGGCTGTAACGGAAGCTGTGGGTAACTTCGGCTCCGGACGTGAATTGTATGTATTCAAGGTTCCTGGTTCTGAAAGCTATATTCCGGGTGATATCAACCAGGATAAGCTGGTAGACGAAAACGACTTGACTTCATACATGAACTATACAGGTCTGCGTCGGGGTGATTCTGATTTTGAAGGTTATATCAGCAAGGGTGACTTGAACAACAACGGACTGATTGATGCATACGATATTTCTACCGTAGGTATCGAGCTGGAAACCGGTGTAAGTTCGAAGAAGGTTCCTGCTGTAGCCGGAACTATTCAGGTTACTCCTTCCAAGAAGGTTTATAACGCAGGTGAAACGGTAGAAATCTGTGTTACCGGTAAGGGACTTCAGTCTGTCAATGCTTTGAGCTTTGCACTGCCTTACGATCCGCAAGTAATGGAATATGCAGGGGTAGATGCTGCCGACATGAAAGAAATGAAGAATCTGACTTATGACCGTCTGCACAGCAACGGAGTGAAGGCACTTTATCCTACTTTCGTTAACTTAGGAGAGAAACCGACTCTGGAAGGTGATGGTGAACTGATGGTGATCAAGTTTAAAGCAAAGACTCGTCTGACCTTCAAGCTGAAAGCTATCGATGGTATTCTGGTTGATAAGTATCTGAATACTGTTCACTGGTAAATACTTTTCTGATGCAAAGATAGAAGTCACGGATTTTTCGCATAACTTCCGTGATAGCGTATAAATTAAAAAATAGCCGTCCCAATTTCTGGACGGCTATTTTTGTATCATCTTCCATCGATCCGGAAGCAAACCATGCTATTGATCAGTCCGGTAGGTCTTCTTTATTTTATTCTTTGTAGAGTTCTGATGAATCGTTACGGATGGGAGGGTGCTTTCGGATTATTATGGATTGCTCCTCTAGAACTCTCAGCAGAGTCTCTGCCTGATATATTTATTTTGCGTATTTGTGGCTTTTCAGGGCTTCTGTTGCATTTTAAAGGATGTTGCCGAAGGATGCTCATTATCGGATTATATAAAAGACAGAGCCACCCCTGTATCACACGGAGGTGGCTCTTTGTAATTTTAATATTATGTAAGGTTAAATTAGAGAGGTTATCTTGTTATTAATATCCTTCATTCTGCTGTCCTTTGATTTGCGGGTTTGCATCGATTTCATCTTTCGGAATCGGCCATACCCACATGTGATCACTGGCATCCTTGGTCAGA
>NZ_EQ973631.1:77961-81431 GCF_000157915.1 Phocaeicola coprophilus DSM 18228 = JCM 13818
GATTTTTATTCGTATACCAATCTTTTATTTGTATGGTGTTCATTAGAACGTTAATTCAGCGCCAATAGCGAACTGACGGGTGTTCGGATATACTCCTAACTGCAAGTTAGAGTCAACTTCGGGGTCTGCTCCCTTATATTGAGTAACGGTCCACAAGTTACGTCCTACACCGAAGATACGTACTCCCTTGATAAAGCCAACCTTCTTCAGCAAAGGTTTGGGGAGAGAGTAGCTGACGGTTAAGTTCTTCAGACGCATGAAAGAAGCGTTTTCCAGCAAGTGTGTATCGAACTGACGAGCAGAGTTGGCTGCCGGAATATCTGTGATCTGTCCCGGAGTTGTCCACATATTAGCCATTTCAACTGACTGGTTCAGCTGTCCTACGAAGTTGGGGTTTTCTACGAAGAAGCGGTCATTGTCGATCAGGTACTTACCCAGCATGAATGAGAAGTTAGCGTCTACGCTGAAGCCCTTCCATGAAATACGAGTATTGAAACCTCCTGCCCATGGTGCATACTGGTTCTTTCCGGTAAATACAGCATAGTTGTCCGAATATTCCTTGGTTTCGTTTCCTTTATCGTCAAGCCAGATCTGCTGTCCGTCTTCCGGATCCACGCCGACCCATCTTACATAGTAGAAGTCACCAAGAGATTCACCTACCTGATATTTTACACCTGTGTTAGGAATTACATATTCGTCACGTCCACCGAAGAGTTCTGTGATCTGGTTCTTGTTGTAGTTGATGTTTCCGGATACGCTCCAGTAGAAATCTTTGGTATTGAAGATTTCATATTGTACAGAAGTTTCGAAACCACGGTTGTACATACTTCCGATATTTCCCCATCCGGAGCTATGTCCTGTAGTATAAGAATAAGGGATGGTCATCAACATGTCGCTGGTAACTTTGTTATAGAAGTCGATGCTCAGATCCAGACGGTTGAACATGCGTGTGCTGATACCGATATTCAGTGATTTCTGTTTTTCCCAAGTCAGATCATCGTTCTGTACACTTGAAATACCGAAAGAAGAGCCACCCTGATATTTACCTACTCCTACCAGACCTAATGACGGATAATAAGGATCGCCACTGAATGCAGAGTTACCAGTTGTACCGTAGCTGACTTTGAAACGTAAATCGTTCAACCATTCAGCGTCTTCCATGAAGCTTTCTTTCTTGATGTTCCACATAGCTCCAACAGAGAAGAAGGAAGCCCAGCGGTTGTTCTTTCCGAATACAGAAGAACCATCTGTACGGAAGGAAAGATCCAGGAAATATTTTTCTGCATAGTTGTATTCACCACGTGCGAAGTAAGAGTTCATAACTTTCTTCTGGATGCTTGCACTGGGAGCTTTCGGAGTTGTACCATGGCTCAACAGTGTCAGACGGTCATCGGTGATACCTTCAACACTTGCACCAAATGAACTTCCATCGTAAATGATAGCTTCCTGACCGATCAGGAAAGTAGCGTTATGTATTTTATCTACATCAAATTTATATTCGGCTGTATTGGTGAATGTCATGGATGAGTAGCGCTGGAAAGATTCGCTGGCTGATCCGGAATAGTTATTGAACTGAGCCGGAAGCTGTCTGTAACGATATCTGTAGTCGAATGCATCCAGAGCCTGTGAAGCACGGATTGTCAATCCTTTCACCGGAGTGAGTTCTTCGAACATATTTCCGTACAAGCGGATCTTGTTCTTTTCTGCAGGCTGATTTTCCAACAGATAATACGGGTTCCACAAACCAAGTACATCCAACAAGTCTTTGCGGTCTCCATAATGCCAGTTGCCGTTTCCGTCGTCAACGATTTCATACGGAGTTTCCCAGGGGAGAGCCCAGCGGCTCAAGGTTGCTACGTTGTACCAGCTGTTACCAGTTGTAGCAAAACCATTAGTTTCAAAATCTTCATAAGAAAGACCGAGGTTAACTCCGACGCGCAACCAGTCGAATACTTTTGTATCAATGTTACTTCTCAAAGTTTCACGTTTCATACCTGATGCCGGTTCCACACCTTCCTGATCGTAGTGGCTGGCAGAGATGAAGTAGTTTGTATTTTTAGAAACACCGGTGATGCTGGCATCTAATTGCCAGGTCGGTGCGTTGTCTTTCAGGAAATAATCTTGCCAGTTGGTATTAATACCCATATCCATGTATTGTTTGATGATGGATAAGTCGGCATTGGGAGCAATGGTTTTCCACAAGTCATAGTACTGACTGGTACTCATCATTTCAGTTGTTGGCAAAGCCGGCTGTGAGAAACCGTATTGGCCTTTGATGCTGACAGTCGGTTTAGCACCTTTTCCGCGTTTGGTTGTAATTACGACTACACCGTTGGCTGCACGTGAACCGTAGATAGAAGTAGAAGAAGCATCCTTCAATACGGTTACGTTTTCGATATCGCTCGGGTTAATAGCCGTGAAAGCACCACTTGAGATCGGGGAGCCATCAAGGATGAACAGCGGTTCAGTAGATGAATTGATAGATCCGACACCACGCAGACGCATGCTGACACCTTCGCTCGGTTCACCGGAAGAAGTATAAACTTGCAGACCGGCTACCTGACCTTGCAAGGCATCTGCAAAGTTGGCACTTGGGCGGTTCTCAATCTTATCTGATTTGACAGCTGCAACAGAACCTACGATAGATCCGAGTTTCTTGGCTGAGCCATAAGTTCCGGTCACCAATACTTCATCCAGAATTTCTGAAGTAGCTTCCAACTTAATGACTAAGTTGCTCATGTGTCCTTGTCTGATTGTGAGCTTCTGAGTTTCCATTCCGATGAATGAAATAATCAGGTGCTTAGCTGATGAGGGGGCATTGATGGTGAATTTTCCGTCCAGATCGGTTACTGTTCCAGTATTGGTTCCTTCAATTTGAACCGTAGCTCCGACAATTGGTTCATTGTCTTCTGCGGACAAAACGCGTCCTGTGACCTTGGACGATTGTGCCATTACCATTCCTATACTAAGGAATAGACAGGTAAGCAAAAGCATTACTTTTTGTTTCATAGTTTCTCTTATTATAAAGTTAATGATGAACGCAAATATATAATATAATTTCATAAAAATAACTCTTAAATGCAAAAAAAAGCTATCAATTGTTTGATAAAATGGTGTTACCTTGTTTATTTATGTTAAGCAACATAAAACTTTATGTTTTTGGACAGAACTTTGCGCAAGTTCTGTTTCTTTGTTTTATAATCGTTACCGGGAGTGAGATTGGAATTTGAGAAAAGAGAGTACTTAAAGGGAAGTGAAAAAGTAATGTATTGCCTGATAAAAGACAGAGCCACCCCTGTATCACACGGAGGTGGCCCTTATTACATTGTTTATTAATGTAAGGTTAAGTTAGAGAGGTTTCATTGTATTAATATCCTTCATTCTGCTGTCCTTTGATTTGCGGGTTTGCATCGATTTCATCTTTCGGGATCGGCCATACCCACATGTGATCACTGGCATCCTTGGTCAGG
>NZ_EQ973631.1:82021-119220 GCF_000157915.1 Phocaeicola coprophilus DSM 18228 = JCM 13818
CTTGCTGATCAGCGCCTGTGCTACATTTGCAGCAGTTGTGTAATCTTCCATATCGAGTGCAACACGTGCTTTGAGCACCTGTACGACATCAGCCGTAATCTTTGTTGAGTTAACGACTCCGGCAGTTGTAACATACTCTTCAGCTTTGGTGAGGTCATTCACGATATGCTGGTAAGTTTCCTGCAGTGAACTTCTTCCCGGATAAGTCTCCGCATTCGGTCCCGGATTATAGGTATCTACCAGAGGAACTCCATATTCACGGGCAGCTGTTGATGGATTATAGTCCTTGCAGAAGTGGAGAGCTAGTTCGCGGTATGCCATTGCTCTGCTGAAATATGCATGTCCCATGTACAGCTTGATTTGCTGTTTGTCCGCATCACTTATCTGTGGATCTTCCAGCAACAGGGCAGCTTTCTGTATGAGCAGGTTGGCATTGGCAATGTAGTTATAGTTGCTGGACCAGCAGCTCTGTATGGTTCCATCCGTGATCTGGAAGTCCCATCTGTAGAATGAACCATAATTATTGCCATAGTCAGGGGTTGCTACTACCTGTCCGCTCTGTACGAGTTCGGTTGCAGCGATTGATCCCTGGATGTATCCTCTCCATTCAGCATGGAAGAGGTTACTGTATTTTTCGCAGTCCCCGACGTTACGTACCGATTCATCGGTAGCGATGTTTGTTTCGGGGGTAAGATCCATGTCACATGAAGACAAGGAGCAGCAGCATGCGATTGCTGATATGAGGAATAGTTTCTTGTTCATATACCAAATCTTTTTAAAGTTTGTAGAGAATTTATCAGAACGTTAGTTCGGCACCTACGGCAAACTGTCGGGTGTTGGGGTATTTACCCAACTGCAGATTTGAGTCTATTTCGGGGTCTGCTCCCTTATATTGAGTAACGGTCCACAGATTACGTCCTACACCGAAGATGCGTACTCCCTTGATAAATCCAGCTTTGCTGAGCAACGATTCAGGGAAGGAATAACTGATCGTCAGATTTTTCAGACGCATGAAGGAAGCATTCTCCAGCAAGTGTGTATCGAACTGACGGGTAGAGTTGGCTGCCGGAATGTCTGTGATCTGTCCCGGGGTTGTCCACATATTCGCCATTTCAACGGACTGGTTGAACTGTCCTACGAAATTGGGATTCTCTACGAAATAACGGTCATTGTCGATCAGGTATTTGCCCAGCATGAAAGAGAAGTTCGCATCTACACTGAATCCTTTCCATGAAAGGCGTGTATTGAAACCTCCAGACCAGGGTGCATACTGGTTCTTTCCGGTAAATACAGCATAGTTGTCCGAATATTCCTTGGTTTCGTTTCCTTTGTCGTCAAGCCAGATCTGCTGTCCGTCTTCCGGATCTACGCCAACCCATCTTACATAGTAGAAGTCGCCGAGAGATTCGCCTACCTGATATTTTATACCTGTATTAGGCAACACATATTCACTGCGTCCGCCGAAGAGTTCCGTGATCTGGTTCTTGTTGTAGTTGATGTTTCCGGCTATACTCCAGTAGAAATCTTTGGTATTGAAAAGCTCATACTGTACGGAAACCTCAAATCCGCGGTTGTACATGCTTCCGATATTTCCCCATCCGGATCCGTGTCCTGTAGTATATGAATAGGGAATTGTCATCAGCATGTCGCTGGTCACTTTGTTATAGAAGTCAACGCTTAAGTCCAGGCGGTTGAACATGCGTGTGCTGATGCCGATGTTCAGGGATTTCTGCTTTTCCCAGGTCAGGTCATCGTTCTGCACGCTTGAAATACCGAAAGCAGAGCCACCCTGATATTTGCCAACTTCAACCAGTCCTAATGACGGATAATACGGATCACTACTGAATGCGGAGTTACCCGTCGTACCATAGCTTGCTTTCAGAGAGAGTTCATTGAGCCATTCGGCACTTTGCATGAAGTTTTCTTTCTTGATGTTCCACATGGCTCCGACAGAGAAGAAGGAAGCCCATCGGTTATTCTTTCCGAATACGGAAGAGCCGTCTGTACGGAAAGACAAGTCAAGATAATACTTCTCTGCATAGTTATACTCACCGCGTGCGAAGTATGAATTCATCACTTTTTTCTGGATGCTGGCAGTGGGGTTCTGCGGAGTTGTACCATGACTTAACAGTGTCAGGCGGTCGTCGGTGATTCCACTGACACTTGCACCAAATGCGCTGCCATCGTAGATGATGGCTTCCTGTCCGATCAGAATCGTTGCGTTATGTACCTTGTTTATGTCGAATTTATATTCGGCTGTATTGGTGAATGTCATGGATGAGTAACGCTGGAAAGTTTCACTGGCCGAACCGGAATTGTTATTGAATGCAGCCGGAAGCTGTCTGTAACGATATCTGTAGTCGAATGCATCCAATGCCTGTGAAGCGCGGAGCGTCAGGCCTTTCACCGGAGTCAGTTCTTCGAACATATTTCCGTACAGGCGAAGTTTGTTCTTCTGTCCCGGCTGATTTTCCAGCAGATAATACGGATTCCACAGACCGAGCACATCGAAAAAGTCCTTGCGGTCTCCGTAATGCCATTTGCCGTTTCCGTCGTCAACGATTTTGTAGGGCGTTTCCCAGGGAAGAGCCCAGCGGCTCAAGGTTGCTACGTTATAAGGATTGTTTCCCTTTGTTGCAAAGTTATTGGTTTCGTAATCTTCATAAGAAAGACCGAGGTTGACTCCGACACGCAGCCAGTCGAACACTTTCGTGTCGATATTGCTTCTCAGGGTTTCGCGTCTCATTCCTGATGCCGGCTCCACACCATCCTGATCGTAGTGGCTGGCAGAGATGAAATAATTGGTATTATTGGCAACGCCGGTGATGCTGGCATCCAGTTGCCAGGTCGGTGCATTGTCTTTCATAAGATAAGACTGCCAGTCGGTAGAAATGCCCATATCCATGTATTTCCGGATAATGGAAAAGTCTGCGTTGGGGGAGATTGTTTTCCACAAGTCATAATACTGGCTGGTTGTCATCATCCTGGTTGTCGGTAGAGCCGGTTCGGAAAATCCGTATTGTCCCTTGATGCTGACGGTCGGTTTGGCACCTCTTCCCCGTTTGGTTGTGATAACTACCACACCGTTGGCAGCACGTGAACCATAGATAGAGGTGGAAGAAGCATCCTTCAAGACGGTTACGTTTTCGATATCGCTCGGGTTGATGGCCGTAAAGGCTCCTCCGGAGATCGGAGAACCGTCGAGGATAAACAGCGGTTCGTTGGATGAACTGATGGAACCGATACCGCGCAGACGCATGCTGACGCCTTCGCTCGGCTCACCGGAAGAAGTATAGACTTGCAGGCCGGCTACCTGTCCTTGCAAGGCATCTGCAAAGTTGGCGCTTGGCCGGTTTTCGATTTTGTCAGACCGGATGGCGACAACGGAACCTACGATTGAACCCAGTTTTTTGGCCGAACCATAGGTTCCTGTCACCAAAACTTCATCCAGCACTTCTGCAGTGGGCTTCAGTTTGATGGTCAAGTCTGTTCTGTTTTTTTCTTTTATGTTGATTTTTTGAGTTTCCATTCCGATGAAAGAAATGACCAGAATCTGGGCTGACGACGGAACGTTGATGGTGAACTTTCCGTCCAGATCGGTTATGGTTCCGGTGTCGGTTCCTTCTATCTGAACCGTAGCTCCGACAATGGGCTCATTGTCTTCGGCAGACAAAACGCGTCCTGTTGCGTTAGATGATTGCGCTATGGCTATTCCTATGCTGAGAAACAGGCAGGCGAACAAAAACATTACTTTTAACTTCATAGTTTCTCTTATTATAAAAAAAGTACAATTATGTCTGTTCTCTGGGGAGTATTTCCGGTTTGTCCGGAAAGGAAAAGAATCCATGGTCAGAAGGATATTTGACCGGTTGCAAAATTATATATTATGAGTCAAATTCCGCTTTGGACGGGAGGGATGATTGTTTGTAACAGACGGACGTAACTTTCGTATAATCAGAGGGGTATGATTGTAATTTCTTGTAAAAATCCTTCCGGAGACTTGTAAGGTCCGAAACTCTGTTCCAAAGGTCAGCAGGAAGTCCGGCCATCGTAAGTTTCAGGTCGTGGAGTTATGCAGACACCTTCGCAGAATCGTATGCTCGTTGCGGCTTTATCGTATGCTCGTTGCGGCTTTATCGTGCGGTCGTTGCGGCCGAATTCTGCGGTCGATTCAGCCAGATTGTCCGCACGATTTTTCCGCCTCCAGACATGCTCCCAAAGCGGTACAGAAAAAGGCCTCGGGCTTTTAAAAAAACGTTTCGTTATTTATTGAAAAACGTTTCGGGCTTTACATGAAAAGAATTCGGCGTTTTTGGAGAAGCAAATGAGGACAAAAAAATCCACCCCTTCTGTTCTTATCCTTTCCGGAGAAAGGGGGAAGAAAGAAGGGGTGGATGTCAGTAAATATGCTGTATGTCTGAATAAACTTATTTAGCGATCAGCAGGTAATAGTTCTTTTTGCCTCGCTGGATCAGCAGGTATTTTTTATCCAGCAGATCAGCAGCAGTAATTACCTGGTCGAATGCACCCAGCTTTTCCTTGTTCAGTGAAACGCCGCCGCCCTGTACCAACTTCCGCATCTCGCCTTTGGAAGGGAATACGGCAGCTTTTTCCGTAAGCAGGTCTACAGCCTTGATACCGGCTTCGATTTCAGCTTTTGATACTTCAAACTGAGGTACACCTTCGAATACAGACAGCAAAGTTTCTTCGTCCAGTTTCTTCAGTGCATCGGAAGTTGCATTACCGAAGAGGATGCCTGATGCTTCTACCGCAGCATTGTAGTCAGCTTCCGAGTGTACCATGATGGTTACTTCCTTAGCCAGTCGTTTCTGCAGTACGCGCAGGTGCGGAGCCTGTTCGTGTTCGGCGGTCAGTGCGTCGATTTCTTCCTTGCTCAGTGAGGTGAATATCTTGATGTATCGCTTGGCATCTTCGTCGCTTACGTTCAGCCAGAACTGATAGAATTTGTATGGAGAAGTATATCGGGGATCGAGCCAGATATTTCCTGATTCTGTTTTACCAAATTTACCTCCGTCAGCTTTAGTGATCAGCGGGCAGGTCAGTGCGTATACTTCACCGCCGTTCGTACGGCGAATCAGTTCAGCTCCTGTCGTGATGTTTCCCCATTGGTCAGATCCACCCAGCTGGAGTTTGCAGTTCTTGGTTTCATACAGATGCAGGAAGTCATAGCCTTGCAGCAGCTGATAAGTGAACTCAGTGAATGAAAGACCGTCACGAGCTTCCCCATTCAGACGTTTCTGAACAGATTCCTTAGCCATCATGTAGTTGACAGTGATGTGTTTTCCCACTGTACGTGCGAAGTCAAGGAAAGAGAAGTCTTTCATCCAGTCGTAGTTGTTTACCAGTTCTGCCTTGTTCGGGGCGTCCGACTCAAAGTCGAGGAATTTGCCCAACTGCTTTTTGATGCACTCCTGATTGTGGCGCAGAGTTTCTTCGTCCAGCAGGTTACGTTCCTGTGATTTACCGGACGGGTCACCGATCATACCGGTAGCACCTCCTACCAGAGCCAGCGGCTTGTGTCCGCAGCGTTGGAAATGCCGCAGCATCATCACACCACACAAGTGGCCGATATGCAGTGAGTCGGCAGTGGGGTCGATACCCAGGTAAGCCGTAACCATTTCCTTTTCCAGCAGTTCTTCAGTGCCCGGCATCATGGTGTGCACCATGCCGCGCCATCTTAATTCTTCTACAAAATTCATCGAATGAAATACTTAATTTAACATATTAGTTCTCGTCATCCGGTTTCGGATGTTGCGGACAAAAGTACGACACTTTATCTGAATAACCAATTTTTAGCGGCTAAAAAAGAGACGGTTAGTGTTTTCCGTGATTTCATGGAGCAGCTCCCGGCCGGAAATGCCGCGCAGGGAAGCAGCTTTTTCTGCCAGCTGCAGGACGGAGACCGGTGCAGTATCGGTTTCTAACAACAGGCGGTCGGAGGGAGTGGAGACAAGTGCCTGCGGCTGGTATTTTTCTCCGAACGAGAGATAAAATCCGTGACGCAGGTAGCTGGCTGCCAGTTCTTTTTTCCCGCGGAAACCGTGAATAATCCAGGGCTGGCTGGCAGAAGTCTCATGCCGTAAGGCAATGATTTCGTTGGAAGTCTTTACAATGTGCAGAATCAGCGGCAGTTGATATTGTTCGGACAGTCGGACGGTTTCCAGAAAAGCTGTCCGCTGAAGTTCGTAGGAGACCGGGCAACATTTGTCGAGACCGGCCTCTCCCAATGCAATGACGCGGGAGTCGGCAGCCAGCATTTCAGCCATCCATTCCAGTTGGCCGGGCAGATTCTCTTCTGTAAGATACCAGGGATGAAGGCTGACACTCAGGTAACGGGCCTGTTGGAATTCCGGAGTGTGGCAGTCCTGCATGCCGCAGTTCAGCAGCACGTGTTCCGGATGGTCGGTCAGTTGGTGGGAATGAATGTCGAGCAGCATAGCGGGATCGGTTGGTCAAGGGACGGGATCATAGCCTGAACCTCCCCAGGGATGACAGCGCAGGATACGGCGGATGGCCAGCCAGAGGCCCTTGAACGGACCGTGTTTCTTCAGCGCTTCAATGGCATATTGTGAACAGGTCGGTGTAAACCGGCAGGAAGGAGGGGTGAACGGTGAGATACAGTTCCGGTAAAAATAAATCGGAAGCAGCAGCAGATAAGTAAGCAGCCGTTTCATACCAGACGTTCTGTTGTCAGCTGGAGCAGGTGCTTTACCTTCTCTTCCACTTCCTGGGAGGAGTGAAGATTATTGTCCAGCCAGATAAAGGCTACGATGGCTTTCTTGCCGGAAGCATTCAGAGCATCAAGCAGAATATCCTTGTGCTTGCGGTAAGCTTCGCGGATCTGGCGCTTGACGCGGTTACGTTTCACTGCCCGTTTGAAGCGTTTTTTGGGCACACTGATCAGTATGGCAGCAGTAGGCCTTGTTTCTTCTTCGATCGGCATATACACGATGCGCAGAGGGAAGGCCGGCAATGACTTGCCTCCTCCGGAGAACAGTCTTTCAATAAGCAGGCGGCTGTTCAACCGTTCTTTCTTGGGCAGGGTATAGGTTTGGGTTGCTGTCATAAACGCTTTCCTTTTGGGGTGGGATAAAGAGGCCGGAAAACCGGTTGTGTATATTCCTTACTTGTTGTTTGGTAGGAAAAGAGTTAAAGTCAATACTCCGTTGAAACTGGCGTTATTGACTTTAACTCCTGAACTCAGTCGGCAGGCTGTTGCTTCTTTCGGAAGTGCAACCTGCTAACTTGTTATAAACTAAAAAAACGCTTTTTCCTGCGAATTATCGGTTTTGTTCTCCAATAAACAGGTCCAGTGCGGCTGGCATGGAAGGAGCAGCTGCGCTGGGAGCTTCCAGATCAAGGCGAAGACCAGCTTCCTTGACTGCTTTGGCAGTAGTCGGTCCGAAGCATCCGATAGCGATATCTTTCTGTTCGAAACCCGGGAAGTTCTTCATCAGTGACTGGATTCCGGCCGGACTGAAGAACACCAGCATGTCATAGTCGGACATTTCTTCCGGCTTGAAGTCGTTGCTGACTGTGCGGTACATGACAGCTTCAGTGTGCTGGATTTTGTTCTTGTCGAGCAGATCCTTTACTTCGTCATTGTGTACGTCTGACATCGGTACGAAGTATTTTTCTGTATTATGCTTCACCATGAGGGGCACCAGATCAGCAAACTTTCCTGTTGCACCGAAAAATACTTTGCGCTTGCGATATTGCACATACTTCTGGATATATAATGCAATAGTCTCGGAAGTACAGAAATATTTCATGGTTTCCGGAATTGTTACTCGAAGCTCAACGCAAAGATTAAAGAAATGATCAATGGCGTGACGTGAGGTGAACACGATTGCCGTATGATCCAGAATAGAAACCTTCTGTTGTCTGAACTCTTTAGCCGACAAGCTTTCTACTTTTATGAACGGGCGAAAATCTATCTTCACTCCGTATTTCTCAGCGATATCAAAATAGGGTGACTTTTCAGATGTTGGTTTAGGCTGAGAAACTAGAACTTTCTTTATCTTCAATGTCCTAAAAATTTAAAATCAATATATGGTTAATGTAATTAATCCCTTTCCATAATAAAAGATCGGGTATTATTTCAAGGGTGCAAAAGTACAGAATTAAATGCAAACACCCATGAAAATGATTAAAAAAGTTCTTAATACACTTGTAAAATAACAATATTTTGGCAAAACAGAGTATTATGACAACCAATGTTTTAGCAATGTCAGGCTTTAAATCGAAATAAACAATCAGCAGAACAACCGGGAAAAGCAGAACTCCGGTTCCTATTTGAAGGTCAAACCATGACCGGATCCATGAACGATTCCTTTCTTTGTCAAAAAAAATCCAGTTTATAAAACTGTAGGATATCCACTTGAATGAAACAAGCAGGAAGATGGTTGTCACGTAAATGCCCAGCAGCAGACTGTGAGGAACAATCTGGAACAGGAGAGAGGAATTATCCGAAAAATAGTCGTACAGACAGAATCCTCCCAGGATGCAGGTTACTCCTCCCATCGTGAGAGTGTACCGGACTTCGGAACCGACCGGTTCGTCAAACAGGCTGCCTCGTTGTTTGTGCTGGAAGAAGTTTCTGAAACGTTGGGCCAGGTATTTTTTACCGTTTCGCAGCGCATAGGAATAAAGCAGGAAGCACAGGAACAGGCAGAGTGTCACCAGCCAGTCGGAACGAAGCAGATAGGGCAGAGGTTCTCCCTGCATCCCGGCTTCCCGGTCGGGCTGCATGCTTCTGATCAAGGCGCTGTCCAGTCGGGCCTGCTGCTCTTGCTCCAGTTGTTGGATTTCCCGGAATCCTGTGCGGCACACGTCGTTCATATGGCTGCAAATTTACGGATTTCCTTGTTCCAGACCGGAGTGGTGTACAGAAGATCTACTGCTTCTTCAACCGTTGTTGCCACTTGCCAGATCTTTCCGTGTTCGGGACGCATGAAGTGTTGTTCGATGGCTTGCTCCAGCATTTGCAGCAATGGATCATAAAATCCGTTGACGTTCAGTATGACAATCGGATTCAGATACAGTCCGAGCTGCTTCCAGGTTATAACTTCCAGCAGTTCTTCCATTGTTCCGCATCCTCCGGGCAAGGCGATAATTCCGTCGGAAAGTTCAGCCATCAGCTGCTTGCGCTCATGCATGGTTTCGGTTTCTATCAGGCGGGTCAGTCCGCGATGATGCCATCCCTGTTCCACCATAAAGTGCGGGATAATGCCGGTTACGGTGCCCCCTGCTTCCAAAGCAGCATCACTCAGCTGACACATCAGCCCGAGGCATCCTGCTCCATTGATGACATTGATGTGCTGACGGGCCAGCAAATGTCCCAGTTCCTGGGCTGCCTGGAAATAACTTGCATCTATTTTAGTGCTGGAAGCGCTATATACGCATACGTTTTTTATAGAATTCATCGGATATTCTCACTTTTTTGCAAAGATAGGGATAAAGTATGTATTATTGCTCATCTGATGATAGTTCCTTCTTGATTTGTATCCGGATTTTCTGTCAGATGCAATGAAAACCATGAAAGCCCCGGCAGACATTTTCAGGATGTTGCCGGGGCTTTCAGAAATATCTGGGCGTTTTCAGACTTTATTTCAGTCCGAAAGCGGCTTTTACACGGTCTACGTAGTCCAGCTTTTCCCAGGTGAAGAGTTCTACCTCTACATCTTTGTTGCCTTCGTATGCAGATTCAAAATGCTTGGTAATAACTTTGGGTTCACGTCCCATGTGACCATAAGCTGCAGTCTCACTGTAGATAGGATTACGCAGTTTCAGGCGTTCTTCGATGGCACGCGGACGCATGTCAAAGATTTCATCTACTTTCTTGGCGATTTCTCCGTCACTCATGGCAACATTGCTGCGTCCGTAAGTATTGACGTAGATATTGATCGGACGGGCAACACCGATAGCATAAGAAACCTGTACCAGTACTTCGTCGGCTACTCCGGCAGCTACCAGGTTCTTGGCAATGTGACGGGCAGCATATGCGGCACTGCGGTCAACCTTACTGGGGTCTTTACCAGAGAAAGCACCACCTCCATGAGCTCCGGCACCACCGTAAGTATCAACGATGATCTTACGTCCTGTCAGTCCTGTATCTCCGTGCGGACCTCCGATAACGAATTTTCCGGTCGGGTTTACAAAATATTTGATCTGATCGTTGAACAGTTTCAGGACTTCCGGGTTGTGGATTTCAGCAATGACACGCGGCATCAGGATTTCAATAACGTCCTTGCGGATCTGAGCCAGCATTTCTTCGTCTGCTTTCAGCTGTGCCTCCTGTGAGTTGTCAGCAGGCTGAATGAATTCATCATGCTGGGTAGAAACCACGATGGTATCGATGCGTACAGGACGTCTGTTGTCGTCATACTCGATTGTTACCTGGCTCTTTGAATCCGGACGCAGGTAAGTCATTACTTTGCCTTCACGACGGATATCAGCCAGAACCATCAGCAGTTTATGGGCTAGGTCAAGTGACAGTGGCATGTAGTTTTCAGTTTCGTTGGTAGCATAACCGAACATCATGCCCTGGTCGCCGGCTCCCTGATTCATCGGATCTTCGCGTTCTACGCCGCGGTTGATGTCAGGACTCTGTTCGTGGATGGCTGAGAATACACCGCACGAATTTCCTTCGAACATATATTCGCTTTTGGTATAGCCGATTTTGTTGATTACTTCACGTGCAACACGCTGAAGATCAATATACGCTTTGGTCTTCACTTCTCCTGCCAGTACCACCTGTCCGGTAGTTACCAATGTTTCGCAAGCTACTTTTGAACTGGGGTCATAGGCCAACAGTTTGTCAAGCACAGCGTCGGAAATCTGATCCGCCACTTTATCGGGGTGTCCTTCAGACACCGATTCGGATGTGAATAAGTATCCCATTGTTTTTGTAAATTAAATGGTTAAAATGATTGTTTTTATCCGTGTACGGACAAGAGTAGATTATGTGAAATCAAGGAAGTGTTACTATTGTGTTTTAGCATTTTTTTCCGTGGTTGCAAGCTACTCAAATCTTTCCACTTTTGTTTTCGGCTGCAAAGATACGTATATAATTGGAATAATTACAAGATACGTTTGTTTTTAACATAGGTTTAGAGTGCCTTTCTGCCAGAGGAAAGCTTACAATAATTCCAGTAACTCCCGAATCGTTTTACCGGTAACAGGATGTATGGTTTCAGGAGCTATTTCGGCCAGTGGCTCTAAAACAAACCGTCTTTCCGTCATTAGCGGATGGGGCAGGACCAGTTGATCTGAATGGATCTGAAGGTTATCATACATCAGCAGATCAATATCTATCAGCCGGTCTTTATAGGCATTTCCGGATGATTTCTGTGTACGTCCCAGTTCGCGTTCGATCTGTTGTGTGACGAGCAGCAGTTGTTCCGGTGATAAACGGGTTTCGATGCAGGCTGCTGCATTGAGGAAACTGTGTTCGGACTGGAATCCCCAGGGGACCGTTTCATAAAAGGAGGACAGGGAAATAACTTTCCCTATCCTCTCTTGCATCAGCCGGACGGCAGTACGTAAATTGTTATCTTTATCTCCCAGGTTGGTACCCAGGCTTACATATACCTCAGCCATAACGGGAGATTTATTTGTCCAGAATCAGCATGGCATCGCCATAAGTACCGAAACGGTAGTTTTCTTTCAAGGCGATGTTATAGGCATCCATAATCAGTTCGTAACCGCCATAAGCACATTTCAGCATGAGCATGGTGGACAGCGGCATCTGGAAATTGCTGACCATGGCATTGGCTACAGAGAAATCATAAGGAGGGAAGATAAATTTGTTGGTCCATCCTTCGAATTCTTTCAGATGTCCGTCAGTACCGACGGCCGTTTCGATTGTGCGCATAACTGTTGTACCTACGGCACATACCTTGTTGCCGCGGTCTTTGGCTTCGTTGACAATACGGCAGGCTTCTGCGTTGACAAACATCTGCTCTGAGTCCATCTTGTGCTTGGTCAGATCTTCGACATCAATATCCCGGAAGTTACCCAGTCCGCAGTGCATGGTAATGAAAGCAAAGTCGATACCTTTGATTTCCATACGTTTCATCAGTTCCCGGCTGAAATGAAGGCCTGCTGCAGGTACTGTGACTGCTCCTTCATTTTTTGCAAAGATCGTCTGGAAACGTTCTTCATCTTCCGGTTCTGCCGGACGGTGAATGAAAGGAGGCAAAGGGGGTTCTCCCAATGCATACAGAGCCTTTTTGAATTCATCATGCGGTCCGTCATAGAGGAAGCGCAGGGTACGTCCGCGTGAAGTGGTATTGTCAATCACTTCAGCTACCATGGAGTCATCGTCACCGAAATAAAGTTTGTTGCCGATACGGATCTTACGGGCCGGATCTACCAGTACATCCCAGAGGCGCAGTTCTTCATTCAGTTCCCGCAACAGGAAAACTTCAATACGTGCTCCGGTCTTTTCTTTGTTACCGTACAGGCGTGCAGGAAAGACCTTGGTGTCGTTAAAGATAAACACATCCTTGTCATCAAAATAGTTCAAGATATCCTTGAACATAACATGTTCGATCTCGCCGGTTGATTTGTGTACCACCATCAGGCGGGATTCATCTCTGTACTTTGCCGGATGAAGCGCGATCTTCTCTTCCGGTAACTTGAATTTGAATTGTGACAGTTTCATCTTCTTCCTTTCTTTCCTTATTCGTTAATAACTTCAATTTCTTGCTGTTCCAGCCATTCGGGGAAATCTTCCACTTGCATGCAATCTTCCAGTCTGACCTCACCGACCCGTGTCCGGATGAGTCCGGTCAGGTGAGCTCCGCTTTGTAAAGCTTCTCCGATGTCCCGTGCCAGTGCTCGGATATAGGTTCCTTTGCTGCACACTACCCGGATCTTTATTTCCGGAAGGTTGCATTCCAGCAGCTCGATTTCATCGATGACCAGTGTCTTGGGCTTCAGTTCCACTTCGTCACCCTTACGCGCCAGATCATATGCCCGTTTGCCATCGACTTTACATGCCGAGAAAGCTGGCGGGATCTGTTCAATGGTTCCCTTGAACTGCTGCAATACTTCTTCTACCATTTCCCGGGTAATATGTTCTGTGGGATACGTAGCATCGATTTCCTTTTCCAGATCATATGATGGAGTCGTAGCTCCCAGCTGTAAGGTCGCTATGTATTCCTTGGTATGATATTGGAATTCTTCAATACGCTTGGTTGCCTTTCCGGTACAGATGATCATAACACCCGTTGCCAGCGGATCAAGGGTTCCTGCGTGTCCCACTTTAATTTTCTTTACCCCCAGCTTACGGCTGATGTGGTATCTGATCTTGTTGACTACCGCGAACGATGTCCATCGTAGCGGCTTGTCGAAATATAATACTTCTCCTTCTTTAAAATTCATGGTTGATGGTAAATCTCAGGTGTTGTACCTGTTTCCTTTTCAGTAAAAACGATACGCCAGGGGTTATCCCACCAGACTATATATAATGGTAACGGCTCCGGCGATGGCACAATATACGCCGAACCACACCAGTTTGCCTTTCTTGACAATGTTGATCATCCATTTGCAGGCAGCACATCCGGACAGAAAAGCAGCCAGGAAGCCTACAATCAGTGCTGAAGCGCTGATCTCTGCATTTGCTTCGGATGCTCCTTTCATGATTTCCATTCCAGAGAGCAATGCCTCACCCAAAATAGGTGGTATTACCATCAGGAAAGAGAACTGTGCAAGGGTTTCTTTCTTATTACCCAGAATCAGTCCTGTAGCGATGGTACTTCCGGAACGGGAAAGTCCCGGCATAACAGCGCAGGCCTGGGCCAGTCCGATAATGAAGGCATCACGCTTGCTGATCTTTTCTTTCTGCCGTGGTTTGGCATAATAAGAATAGGTAAGTAAAGCCGCTGTCACCAGCAACATGCAGCCGACGATCAGCAATCCGGAATCGAACACTTCTTCTACATAATCTTTGAAGAAGACTCCTACAATACCGATCGGGATCATAGAGATCAGAATGTTGATCACGTATTTGGTTTCTTCATTCATCTGCCATTTGAACAAACCCTTGAAAATCCAGTCTATTTCTTTCCACAGAATAACCAGGGTGCTCAGTACGGTTGCAACGTGTACCACGATGGTGAAAGTCAGGTTTTCCTCTCCCTCAATGCCGAACAGTGCTGAACCGATAGCCAGATGTCCGCTACTGCTGACAGGAAGGTATTCTGTCAGTCCCTGTAAAAGTCCTAAAATTAAAGCCTCCAGCCAACTCATTCTTTGATATCCTCTTTATTGTTATTGATGTTGATGTCACTAGTTTCTTTGGGCTTACGCAAAATTCCGTAGATCATGAAAATGAATCCCAGGAAGCATACTGCCGGAGCAACCTTGATGCGGCGTGCGCTGAAGATGTCCGGATTGAATGCAGATTCGGTCGATCCCGGACCGCTCATCAGCAGGAATCCCAGGATGATGACCACCATACCAATACCCAATAAGGTGAAGTTGGTCTTGTCAAAAGCGAAACTCTTTCTATCCATATTCTTTGATTTTAATTGATTGCGGTTTATTTGTAAAGTTCTTCTGTCTTTAATCCCAGATATTTGTTAATGGAAATCCATGCACACAATGTTGTGATGAGGATACCGAATATCAGTACAACTCCCATTACGGTCAGCATGACAGAAGGTGTGATGACTTGCAGTAATCCCGGCTCATAACCTACCAACAGCCATGCCATTACCATCAATGCGGCATCAGCCAGTGCTGCTGCCAGTAGTCCGATCCAGACATTACGGGCCAGAAATGGCTTCCGGATGAATGAACGACTGGCTCCGACCAGCTTCATGGTATGAATCAGGAAACGCTTGGAGTATACAGTCAGACGGATGGTATTGTTGATCAGTGCAAAGGATATAAGTGTCAGCAAGGCAGCCAGACCGAGCAGAAAGAGACTGGCTTTGCGCAAATTGCGGTTCACCGAGTCTATAAGATCCTGCGGATAGTTGACTTCCAGAATGTTCTTTTTGCCCATCAGTTCCTGTTCGATGATATGAATACTGTCCGAATTGGCGTAGTCAGCATTCAGCTTGATTTCAATGGATGCACTGAAAGGATTATATCCCAGGAACTCAGCCGGATCGGTTCCCATAGCTTCTGTCTGCTCTTTCAAAGCCTGATCCTTGGAGATATAGTTCGTTTGTTTCACATACGGTTCCTTGTTCAGCTGCTTTTGAAGCGCCAGAATGTCTGCTTCCCGCATATCGTCACTGAGTACCACTGAGAAAGCAATGTTTTCACGTACATAGACTGACAGGTTGTTGGCTGTCAGGACGAGAAACACCACCAGTCCCAGCAACAACAGGACCAACATGGTGCTGATGCTGGACGTGACAAACTGCATGTCAAAAAAGGATCCGGATTTTTTGCTCATAATTGTTTCTTTCTGAAGACGTAAATCATTGAACTGCTTTGTTCCTTACGGGTCAGGGTAGCCATCCAGGCTTCGAACCCGATCAGTAAACCCTTGAAAAAAGGACTTCGGCTTTGTTTGTACTTTTCTGTCAGCATGGATACATAAAAAGCATCAAAAGGCATGGGGTGGCGTTCAGCCAGCACAAAACCATGCTTTGCTCCGAACTGCTGCATGGCAGAAGGCGTGAAATGCCATAAGTGACGTGGTACATCCCATGCAGCCCACATCGCTCCGTATTTGCGTGCATCAAACGAAGAAGGATTGGGCACTGCAATCACCAATATTCCTCTGTCCTGAAGAATCCGGCTAAGGGTTTCCCAGGTTTCGTTCAAGTGTTCCAGATGTTCCATTACGTGCCACAGTGTGATCACATCGAATGAAGCATCCTCATATGTTGCGAGTTTCTCGGGAGCATCTACTTCCAGACCGAAATGTGTCTGTGCGAAGGTGCGTGCCTGCGGGCTTTTCTCGATAGCTGTTACTCTCCATCCTTTTTCCTTCATAAAGTGAGGAAAGTATCCGGTTCCTGTACCGATATCAAGCAACCGTCCGCGGCTTAATCCGCTGTTGTGCTTGATCAGTCTTGCCTTGCTGGCCAGCATATAGCGTCGTACCCAGTGATAAACACGGTTCATCAAGCCGTGATGAGTATCACTGTGAGAGATATAGTCGGGTGATTCGTAATATCTTCCGATTTCAGCTTCCACGGGAATTCCCTGTGTGAACAGGAAACCACATGACTCACACTTGTATACGTCGAACGTTTCGCCCGTCGCATAGTGGTCTTTGCAGGTCATTTCCTTGTGGAAAGCACTTTTTCCGCAGAGCGGACATTTATCTATATTGAGTATATTCACTTTAATCCCTAATTTGCTGCAAAATAACAAATAAAACGATTATAGAGGGACTTTCTTTAAGGGTTTTTAAGAGATGTGACGCTTTTTAAGCCAGAAAGGTCAGACTTTATCTGAAAAAAGTCATTACCTTTGGGGATGTAATCAATTTTGAAAAAATGGAAAACAGAAGATTAACTCGCTCAAATGACCGCATGATAGCCGGTGTGTGCAGCGGCATTGCAGAATATTTCGGTTGGGATATAACTTTGGTCCGCATTCTTTATGTGCTGGCCACAGTCTGTACGGCTTTTTCCGGAACGATTGTTTATCTGATTTTGTGGATTGTCATGCCGGAATACAGAAGAAGATAATTTTGCAGATGAGATTCGAACTTTATTGGGAAGAAGAAAAATGATAAAAGCCAAAGAACTGTTCTTTGGCTTTTATTGTATGATAATCAGAGGGCGGTTCCTTTCAGGGTTGCTGAACTGGAGTCTGTGATCCGTACCTGAACAAAATCTCCGATACGGTGAGTTCCCCGGTCAAACACCACTACCTTATTTTGTTCCGTACGTCCGAAGAGCTGATCTTTCGAGCGTTTGGACACTCCTTCCACCAGCACTTCAAATGTTTTTCCGACATCCCTGGCATTGCTTTCTGCCGACAGCTGGTTCTGTAATTCGATCATTTCGTTCAGACGACGTATTTTTATTTCTTCAGGAACATCGTCAGGAAGATGCTTGGAGGCATAGGTACCCGGACGTTCCGAATATTTGAACATGAAAGCAGAGTCGTAAGCACATTCGCGCATCAAGGAGAGAGACATCTGGTGATCTTCTTCCGTTTCGGAATGGAAACCGGAGAAAATATCCGTACTCAAGCCGCAGTCGGGGATGATACGGCGGATTGCTTCAACTCGTTCCAGATACCATTCGCGGGTATATTTCCGGTTCATCAGTTTCAGAATGCGTGAACTTCCGCTTTGCACCGGCAGGTGAATATGCTTGCATACGTTGGGCACTTCGGCAATCACGTGCAGGGTTTCATCGCTCATGTCTTTAGGATGTGAGGTGGTGAAACGGATTCGCATGCCCGGTACTGACTCGGCAACGAGGCGCAGCAGCATAGGGAAAGTTACCGTCTGTCCGTCACGTTCGAAGCGGTACGAATTGACATTCTGTCCCAGCAGAGTCACTTCCTTATAGCCTTTCCGCTCCAGGTCATGCACTTCGTTGAGGATACTTTCCACATCACGGCTCCGTTCGCGTCCGCGGGTATAAGGCACGATGCAATAATGACAGAAGTTGTTGCAGCCTCGCATGATGGAGACATAACCGGAGATATGGTTTCCGCAGATGCGGGAAGGAATCACATCCCGATAGGTTTCTGTCGTGGAAAGTTCCACATTAATAGCTTTCTCTCCAGCTTCAACGGCACTGATCAGTTCCGGAAGTGTCAGGTAAGCATCCGGTCCGGCAACCAGATCTACGTGGTGATGTTCGATCAGGTCATTTTTTACACGTTCAGCCATACATCCCAGCACACCTACGATCAGGTGCTTGCGTTTCTTGCGCAGAGAATGGAAAAACTCCAGCCGGTTCAGGATCTTCTGCTCTGCGTTGTCGCGGATGGAACAGGTGTTCATGAATACAGCATCTGCTTCTTCCAGCGTTTCGCAGGGAGAATAGCCGGCCATTTGCATGATGGAAGCGATGACTTCACTGTCGGCCACGTTCATCTGACAGCCGTAAGTTTCGATGAATAGTTTTTTGTTCTCGTGTTCAGTTGCAGATTTAAAGTCTGCTCCTGTGCTTTCTTTTGTCATAGTTTTCTGAAAATTAGTAATTCAGTTGCAAAGATATGGCTTTTCGGGTTAACTTCCATAAAAGGGTTAGGATATATGGAAATAATTTGTATCTTTACCGGACACTTAACATACTTTGATTAACGATGGATCTGAGTTCACTGATGGAAACCGTCTTTTCGGTGGGGATTGTTGTTGCCATGGTAGCCCTGGTGGCTTGGCGGCGATACAAAGAAGGGCAGGGCAAGCCTGCTTCGGGGAAACGTGCCGTATCTGCCGGGACAGGAAAACGGCCTGTCATGCAGAGACCTGCTGAGAGGGAACCTGTTGAGAAACGTGAACCGATGCCGTCTCAAAAAAAGAAAAGAAATACCCGTCCGGCCTTTCATGAACCGGAAGCAGTTCCGTCAGCTTCCCGGAAGGCTGAGCCTGAAGATGCGGAGATTCGCCTGAAAACACCGGCAGATGCCCGGAAGGCTTTCCTCTATTCGGAGATATTCCGTCGGAAATATTGAATGCAACTACTGAAATAACCAAATACTAATACCTTAAATACCATGAGTTTCAATTTTATTACAGCAGCTGAAGCTGCCAGTCTGATCAAAGATGGAGAGATTATCGGCCTGAGCGGTTTTACACCGGCAGGCAGTCCGAAAGCAGTTACCGCCGAACTGGCGAAGATCGCAGAAGAAAAGCACGCTCGCGGAGAACAGTTTCAGGTTGGAGTGATTACCGGTGCTTCAACGGGAGATTCCTGTGACGGTGTCCTGACCCGTGCTCATGCATTGAAGTTTCGTGCTCCTTATACAACCAATACTGACTTTCGTAAAGCAGTTAATAGTGGAGAAATAAATTATACGGATATTCACCTGTCTCAGGTTGCCCAGCGTTTACGTTCCGGTTTCCTGGGACATGTAAGTACAGCCATTGTCGAGGCATGTGAAATTACGGAAGACGGACGTATTTACCTGACGGCGGGAGTTGGTATTACCCCGACCATTGCCCGGCTGGCAGACAAGGTTATCGTAGAATTGAATGCGGCTCACAGCAAAGCGCTGATCGGTATGCATGACCTGTATGAGATGGAACGCCCGCCTTTCCGCCGTCCGGTTCCCATTGTACATCCAAGTGACCGGATCGGGCTGCCTTACATTCAGGTTGATCCTTCGAAGATTGTTGGTGTTGTAGAAGTAAACATTCCCGATGAGGCCCGCGGTTTTCATGATCCGGACCCGATTACAGACCGTATCGGCCAGAATGTTGCCGAATTCCTGGCATCGGATCTGAAGAAAGGAATCATTCCTTCTACCTTCCTTCCCTTGCAGTCCGGAGTGGGAAATATTGCCAATGCAGTGTTGAGTGCACTGGGAAAGGACTCCAGTATTCCGCCGTTTGAAATGTATACGGAGGTGATTCAGAATTCCGTGATCAAGCTGATCAAGGAAGGACGCATCAAGTTTGGAAGTACCTGCTCGCTGAGTGTAACAAACGATTGCCTGCAGGATATCTATGATCACATGGATTTCTTCCGCCACAAGCTGGTACTCCGTCCGTCGGAGATATCCAACTGTCCTGAAGTCGTGCGTCGTCTGGGAGTTATTACCATGAATACCGCCATTGAAGCCGATATCTATGGAAATGTGAACTCCACTCACATTTGCGGAACAAAGATGATGAACGGTATCGGCGGTTCGGGAGACTTTACCCGCAGTGCTTATATCTCTATCTTCTCTTGTCCGTCGACAGCGAAGGGAGGATGCATCAGTTCTATCGTGCCGATGGTTTCCCATCTGGATCACAGCGAACATTCCGTGAACGTCATCATTACCGAACAGGGTATTGCAGATTTGCGTGGAAAGAGCCCGATGGAACGCGCACAGGCAGTCATTGAAAACTGCGCACATCCTGACTATAAGCAATTGTTGTGGGATTATCTGAAGATTTCCACCAAGGGACAGACCAGCCATTGCCTGTCGGCTGCGCTGGGCATGCACCAGGTATTCCTTGAAAAAGGCGATATGCGTCTGACTGACTGGGCAGACCTTCACCGGTAAAGATATTCCGTAAAATAAACAAGCCCTGCGTTTCCCGGATTGGGTTTCCTTGAAACGCAGGGCTTTATTTTTCACTTGAGAGAGAGGATTATTTCTCTTGCTCTGTAGTAATGGTCAGTGTCTGTTTCTTCAGACCTTTAGCCGTAGCTTCCAGCGTAATGGTTCCTGCTTCTTCCGTTGACTGGACGATAGCCGTCATCATTCCGTTGAATACTTTCATGCGTGGCGTCTGGAATGATTCCAGAGAAGTCGGGTCTCCGTTTGCTCCGGCACGGTAAGTACCCTTTCCTTTTACCCGGAACGAGATCTGATTGTCTGCATGCGGGCAGAGGTTGCCGTCTTTATCCACAACCTTTACGGTTACGAATGAAAGGTCTTTTCCGTCAGCCTTGATTGTGCTGCGGTCGGCAACGAGTTCAATGTGATGAGGCTTGCCGGCTGTATGGATTTCTTTTTCAGCCACTGCCTTGCCATTCTTGTCGTAAGCTACAACCTTTACGGTACCCGGTTCATACTTGGTATCCATCCACATCAGGCGGTAACGTTTCTGGCGTTTAAGGCTGGCCATGGAAGCAGAGTCAGCACTGTTTTCGATGGTAACCGAGAGATCTTTCGTACGTTTTCCCTGGCTCTTGCCGTTGATGAACAGCTCTGCCGAAGGATAGTTGGTATAGACAAAGACCGGAGTAACTTCTCCTTCGCGTCCTTCCCAGTTCCAGTGGGGCAGGATATGCAGGGTTTCTGCATTCTTGTTCCAGTGGCTGCGGTAGAGGTAGTAGCGGTCTTTCGGGAGTCCTGCCAGGTCAATGATACCGAAGAGAGAAGAATGGCTGGGCCAGTCTGAATAGTAAGGAGTCGGTTCACCCAGATAATCGAATCCGGTCCATACGAATTCACCGATGCAATAAGGAAGGTCGTCATGCTGGATGAAGTCGTCTTCGGGCAGGTTTGACCAGCTGCAGTGTTCCACGTCATAAGAAGAAGCCTGATGGTCGTCATACTTAGCCATCGAACGTCTTTCTACGGGGAACTTGTACACACCGCGTGAGCTGAGGGTAGATGCAGTTTCGCTTCCCAGAATGATTTCCTGCGGAAGTTTCTTATAATTTTCCAGATATTTGTGCGGACGATAGTTGAATCCCGGTACATCGAGTACGGCAGCCATGTTGTTGTTGACTACAGCGTCGGGTACATCCATACCCTGTGTGACCGGACGTGTCGGGTCTTCGCGGTGGCAGATGTCCTGAAGCATGCGTGTCAGTTTCGGGCCGCGGTTGCCGTTCCATTGGTCGGGTACCTCGTTACCGATGCACCACATGACGATACTCGGGTTGTTGCGGAAGTGACGGAGCAGGTTTGTCAGGTCACGTTCCACCCATTCGTCGAACACTTTGTGGTAACCGTTTTCCACTTTTGCTGATTTCCATTCGTCGAATGATTCAGCCATTACCATCATACCCATTTCGTCGCAGGCAGCGATCAGTTCGTTGGACGGCATGTTGTGCGACGTACGGATGGCGTTACATCCCATGTCTTTCAGCATGCGGATCTGGCGGCGTATGCCTGCCTCGTTGGAAACACCTCCCAACGGTCCGAGGTCGTGATGGTTACATACTCCGCGGAACTTCAGCGGTTCTCCATTCAGGAAGAAGCCTTTTCCGGCAATGATTTCCACGGAACGGACACCGAAACGGGTTGTATAAGTATCTTTCAGTGTTTCGCCTTCGTAGATTTTGGATTCGGCAGTATAGAGTGCGGGAGTATCCGGAGTCCAGAGAGACGGATGCTCGATGATGAATTCCTGTTCAAACTGTTTTCCGGTGAAAGTTGTGCCCTGCTGTTTTCCCTGAGCCACCACTTTGCCGTCGGCATCCTTCAGCTCGGTAACGATGGTATAGTCAGTCAGCTTCTTTCCTTCCGGCATTTCCAGACTGGTTGCCAGACATACTTTCGCATATTCCTTCTTGACAACGGGAGTTGTCAGGTGAGTTCCCCATACGGGAACATAAGCATCTCCGGTCACGATGACACGTACGTTGCGGTAAAGTCCCGCACCCGGATACCAGCGTGAGGATTCTGTTTCGTTTTCAAGGCGTACGGCCAGTACATTCTTTCCGTCCGCATTCAGGTAAGGCGTTGCGTCAATCTGGAAAGCATTGTAACCGTAGGGCCAGTAACCTGCTTCTTTTCCGTTGACATAAACGCGTGCATGACTCATGGCTCCGTCGAAAAGCAGGATACATTTACCGCCTTTCGTCATCTGAGGTGTGCTGAAGGTTGTACGATACCATCCTACACCTACAAACGGAAGTCCTCCGGTTCGTCCGGCATGTTCCATGGCTGCTGTCTGTCCGTCCTGAGCAATGGCTGTGTGCTGTTTGTCATTTTCAATGCTGAACGGTCCGTAAATCGCCCAGTCGTGAGGTACGGTCACATTCTGCCATTTTTTATCATCCCATTGAGACTGACTGAAACCTTTGTTGTCTTCACGGGTGAATTTCCATCCTTTTTCCAGTAACATTTCCTGTCGCTGTTGTGCGTTTCCTGCGGCGGGGAGCAGCATGGAAAGCATGAAAAGGCAAGCTAGTCGGTTAATTTTCATCTGATAAGTATTGAGGTTAATGATATATTTTTCACAAATATAGCGATATTCTTTTAATAATGAAAAGATAGATGGCTTATCTCTTGTCTGGAAGAGCCATGGTGTCCTTTTTCCTTTGTCCGGTCGTCTGGCGGGGAAGACCGGTCCGTTTGCCTGAATACCACGAGAGAAAACAGCTGTTTTGGGCTGACGAAACAAGTGTTTCCCCTCGTGGAATTTTTTGTTTTATCCTGGAGAAACTTTTGTTTCTTGCTGATGAAACTCTTGTTTTGTCTAGAAGAAACTTTTGTTTTCTGCTGGTGGAACTTTTATTTTCACTAAGTGGAACTCTTATTTTCACCAGGTGGATCTTTTGTTTTTACCGGATGAAACGTCTCTTTTCTCCTGACGTTGCAGCCTGAATGACCTGAGGAAAAGGCTTCATCCTTTCGGACAATCCTGTTACTTTAATAGTCTTGTTGCGGAAATTAAGCTGTTTCTCTGAGGTTTTATTCCCGAACTCTTGCTATCTTTGCGAATGTTTTGTAAAGACAATAGAAATCAAATAAATATATTATTAAGCCGCTATGGAGTATAATTTCAGAGAGATTGAAAAGAAATGGCAGCAGAAGTGGGTTGACAACAAGACCTACAAGGTTGTCGAAGACGAATCAAAGCAGAAATTCTATGTGTTGAACATGTTCCCTTATCCGTCGGGAGCCGGCCTTCATGTAGGCCATCCGCTGGGATATATTGCGAGCGACATTTATGCCCGCTACAAACGTCTGCAGGGATTCAACGTCCTGAATCCGATGGGATATGATGCATACGGACTGCCCGCCGAGCAGTATGCCATCCAGACCGGACAGCATCCTGCCGTAACTACGGCTGCCAACATTGCACGTTATCGTGAGCAGCTGGACAAGATCGGCTTCTCATTCGACTGGGATCGGGAAGTGCGTACCTGCGAACCGGGCTATTATCACTGGACACAGTGGGCTTTCCAGAAGATGTTCAACAGCTTCTATTGTAATTCCTGCCAGAAGGCACAGCCAATCAGCAAACTGGTTGCTCATTTCGAAGCATCCGGTACAGAAGGTCTGGATGTGGCTTGCAGTGAAGAACTTCATTTTACTGCTGAAGAATGGAAGTCCAAGTCAGAAAAGGAACAGCAGGAAATCCTGATGAACTACCGGATTGCCTATCTGGGCGAAACGATGGTAAACTGGTGTCCGGCACTGGGTACCGTACTGGCCAATGATGAGGTTGTGGACGGTGTGTCAGAACGCGGAGGACATCCGGTTGTACAGAAAAAGATGCGCCAGTGGTGTCTGCGTGTATCGGCATACGCACAGCGTCTGCTCGACGGACTGGAAACAGTGGACTGGACAGATTCTCTGAAAGAAACCCAGCGCAACTGGATCGGCCGTTCAGAAGGTACTGAAGTCCGTTTCAAGGTGAAAGACAGCGATCTGGAATTTACTATCTTTACTACCCGTGCCGATACGATGTTCGGTGTGACCTTCATGGTACTTGCACCGGAAAGTGAACTGGTTCCGCAGCTGACAACTGATGCACAGCGTGCAGAGGTGGAAGCTTACCTGGAACGTACCAAGAAACGTACCGAACGTGAACGTATTTCCGACCGCCGTGTGACAGGTGTATTCAGCGGTTCGTATGCCGTGAATCCGTTTACCGGAGAATCTGTTCCGGTATGGATCAGCGATTATGTACTGGCCGGATATGGTACGGGAGCGATCATGGCCGTGCCTGCTCACGATAGTCGTGACTATGCTTTTGCCAAGCATTTTAATCTGCCCATCGTGCCGCTGGTAGAAGGATGTGATGTCAGCGAAGAAAGCTTCGATGCGAAGGAAGGAATTGTCTGCAACTCTCCGAAAGCCGGTGTAACTCCTTATTGCGACCTGAGTCTGAACGGACTGACCATCAAGGAAGCTATTGCTGCTACCAAGAAATATGTGAAGGAACACAACCTGGGACGCGTGAAGGTGAACTTCCGTTTGCGTGATGCCATCTTCTCCCGTCAGCGCTACTGGGGTGAACCGTTCCCGGTATATTACAAGGACGGCATGCCTTACATGATTGACGAAAGCAAGCTTCCGCTGGAACTTCCCGAAGTAGACAAGTTCCTGCCGACAGAAAGCGGCGAGCCGCCGTTGGGACATGCAACCCGTTGGGCGTGGGATGTAGAAAAGGGAGAAGTAGTGGAAAATACCCTGATCGACAATGTAACCGTTTTCCCGCTCGAACTGAACACCATGCCGGGCTTTGCCGGATCAAGTGCATATTATCTGCGTTATATGGATCCGCACAACAATCAGGCACTGGTGTCTGAAAAGGCTGACCGCTATTGGCAGAATGTCGACCTGTATGTAGGTGGAACCGAGCATGCTACCGGTCACCTGATCTATTCCCGTTTCTGGAACAAGTTCCTGTTCGACCTCGGCGTCAGCATCAAGGAAGAACCGTTCCAGAAGCTGGTCAACCAGGGAATGATTCAGGGACGAAGCAACTTTGTATATCGTATCAAAGATACCAATACCTTTGTTTCACTGGGCCTGAAGGATCAGTATGACGTGACTCCGCTTCATGTGGATGTCAACATCGTTTCCAATGATGTGCTCGACGTGGAAGCCTTCAAGAACTGGCGTCCCGAATACAACAATGCCGAATTTATTCTGGAAGACGGCAAATATATTTGCGGATGGGCGGTTGAAAAGATGAGTAAGTCCATGTACAACGTAGTAAACCCGGATATGATTGTTGAGAAATACGGAGCCGATACCCTGCGTATGTATGAAATGTTCCTGGGTCCGGTAGAGCAGTCCAAACCGTGGGATACCAACGGTATTGACGGTGTACACCGCTTCCTGAAGAAACTCTGGGGCTTGTTCTACGACCGTCAGGACAACTTCCTCCCGACAGAAGGCGAAGCAACGAAGGAAGAACTGAAATCACTTCATAAGCTGATCAAGAAGGTAACATGCGACATTGAGGTCTTCTCTTACAATACGTCAGTCAGTGCCTTTATGATCTGTGTGAACGAACTGACTTCACTGAAATGCCGTAACAAGGATGTACTGAGTGGGCTGGTTGTACTTCTTGCACCGTTTGCTCCTCACTTGGCTGAAGAATTGTGGGAAGCACTGGGTCATGCAACTTCCGTATGCGATGCACAGTGGCCGGTATGCAATGAAGAATATCTGAAGGAAGATACCGTGAAATATACGATTTCCTTCAACGGAAAAGCACGTTTCACAATGGAATTCCCGGCAGATGCCGACAACGATACGATCCAGGCTGCCGTTATGGCCGAAGAACAGTCTCAGAAGTGGATTGACGGCAAGACACCGAAGAAAGTCATCATTGTTCCGAAGAAGATTGTCAACGTAGTGCTTTAATCACATGGAAGCCGTGTTGAAAAGAAAACTGGGCCGGGAGTCGAGAGACTATCTGGCCATCACGTTTGGTCTGATCTGTTATTCTCTGGGGTGGGCGGCATTCCTGCTTCCTTATCAGATTACGACCGGAGGTGTTACCGGTATTGCGGCTATCATTTATTATGCCACAGGTGTGGAAATACAGGTTTCCTACTTCGTCATCAATGCCGTATTTCTGGGATTTGCGTTGAAGATTCTCGGTCCGAAATTCAGTGTGAAGACCATTTATGCCATTTTCATGCTGACATTTCTGCTTTGGCTGTTCCAGCGTCTGCTGGAAGGAGACGATGGAAAGCTGCCTCAGTTGCTCGGACCCGGCCAGGATTTCATGGCCTGTGTCATTGGAGCCGGTATGCTGGGCTTTGGTATTGGAGTCGTGTTCTGCAACAACGGCAGTACGGGAGGAACGGATATCATTGCCTGGATCATCAACAAATACAAGGATGTGACGCTGGGACGCATGATGATGTATTGTGATATTGTCATCATTTCGTCGTGTTACTTTATTTTCC
The DNA here is from genome assembly GCF_000157915.1 of Phocaeicola coprophilus DSM 18228 = JCM 13818. Lineage (GTDB taxonomy): Bacteria > Bacteroidota > Bacteroidia > Bacteroidales > Bacteroidaceae > Phocaeicola > Phocaeicola coprophilus. The sequence goes on from NZ_EQ973631.1 coordinate 108,748, forward strand.
ACGACTGGCGCCGTGTGCTGTTTGGTTTTTGTGTCCTTTTCATCATGAGTCTTGTGATTGACTATGTGATCAATTCGACCCGTCAGTCGGTACAGTTCCTGATCTTCTCCAGAAAGTATGAAGAGATCGCCGAAGGCATTGCTACCCGCGTGGATCGTGGAGTGACACTTCTTGACGGCAAGGGATGGTACAGCAAGCAGGAGATCAAGGTTGTTGTCGTACTGGCCAAGAAGAGCGAGTCGATTGATATTTTCCGCCTGGTGAAGGACATAGACCCGAACGCGTTTATCTCACAAAGCAACGTGGTGGGAGTATATGGAGAAGGATTCGACAAACTGAAGGTCAAATAAAAATGTAAGTATGAAGAAACTGGTTTTTGCTACAAATAACGCTCACAAACTGGAAGAAATCCGGGCCATTCTGGGCGATCAGGTTGAAGTTCTGAGCCTGAAGGATATTCATTGTGAAGCAGACATTCCCGAGACAGCCGATACGCTGGAAGGCAATGCTGCCCTGAAGGCAGAGTATGTATACCGCAACTACGGGCTGGACTGTTTTGCCGATGATACCGGTCTGGAAGTAGAGGCTCTGAATGGTGCTCCGGGGATTTATTCGGCACGTTATGCCGGAGGTGAAGGACATGACTCGGAAGCGAACATGAAGAAACTGCTGCATGAAATGGAAGGACAGGACAACCGCCGGGCACAGTTCCGTACGGCAATCTGTCTGATTGAGGGCGGCAAGGAACATCTGTTTGAAGGAGTCGTGCGGGGCGAGATTATCCGTCACCGCCGTGGTACTTCCGGCTTCGGTTATGATCCGGTCTTTGTTCCCGAAGGATACACTGAAACCTTTGCTGAAATGGGGAACGAGGAAAAGAACAAGATCAGTCACCGGGCACGTGCGGTTCAGAAGCTTTGTGCGTATCTGAAGAAATAAACGGACGGTTCCGGAAGCATAAAGAAAATAAAAACGGCTGGAAAAGGAGGTAGGAGAGATGAAACTGCGTATCGTTCTCGGTGTGATTGTGGTGGCAGCAGTGGTCTATTGCTCGCTGCCTTATTATGCCCGTCAGGCACTGATTCACTGGATGCCGGTCATCGATGATCTTGAGACTTTCCACCGGCACACTGTCCGGCATGATCCGGATCGTGTGTGGAACTGGCCGCTGTCGGCTGACTACAACCGTTGTCAGCTTCCGGAACCGGACGTACATTATCTGGACAGCCTGCATACGGTTGCCTTTCTGGTGATCCGTCATGACAGCCTGTTGTTTGAGACATATCGGGATGGCTGGAACGATACTCTGACCTCAAATATTTATTCTGCAACCAAGACAATCGTCGGGATGCTTGCCGGAATTGCCCTGGACGAAGGGAAAATTCAGAGTCTGGATGACCCGGTAAGCCGTTATATACCTTCTTACCGGAAAGGAATGCAGGCCGATGTTACAATCCGGCATCTGCTGACCATGAGCGGAGGAATGGCCTGGGATGAGGCTTATTCCTCGTTGTTTTCCGTAACCACTCACGGTTATTACGGCAATGACCTGTACAAGCTGGTGACCGGACTGGAGGTCTGTGACCGTCCGGGCGTACAATATTCATATCGCAGCGGGGAAACGCAGTTGCTGGCCTTTGTCATTGAAGCGGCTACAGGAAAGACTCTGAGCCAGTATGCGGAAGAGAAATTGTGGAAGCCGATGCAGGCTGAACGCGATGCCTACTGGCTGTTGGACAAGCAGGACGGGGATGAGAAGGCATTCTGTTGTTTTCATACGACGGCCCGTGATGTAGCCCGCTTTGCACGGCTCATGCTTCATCGCGGCAACTGGAACGGCCGTCAGCTGGTCTCGCAGGCTTATATGGACGAAATGATGCGTCCTGCTTCCTGGCTGAAGGACCAGTGGGGCAAAGATTCACTGAATTATTATGGATACCAGACCTGGATCATGCACTATCACGGTCAGGTGAATCCTTATATGCGCGGGATGCTGGGACAATATATCATCGCGATTCCCAGCCAGGATGCCATTGTCGTGCGCCTGGGGCGCAAGCGCTGTGATCTATATGACCGGGAAATCACAACAGATATAACCCGCTACATGGATATGGCCATGCGGATTCTTCAGGATTGAGAGAGCATCAAAAACAACAATCTTTCATTCCTTATTTTCGGAACTTCTCAGCCACTTTCTCATATGTCTGGAGAGGAACATTCAGCTTCTTTCCCAAATCGATCATATCGAACAGCATGCCTTGTATTTCCGATTCATGGCCTCGTGCAAGGTCTTTCTGCATGGAAGCCGTGCTGTGCGGATCCAGTTTGTCGATTACTTTCAGGTTATAGGTGACCGGATCCTCCGGGAATACAACGCCCAGACGGCGTCCGATCTCCGCACTTTCGCGGGAGAGTCCGACAAAGGTGTCACGAACTTCACCTTCTTTCTGTACTTCTCCCATCGGGACATCGTGGTAAGCGCCTGTACAGGCCATGGCAGAAATAAAGGACCATTTAATGAACGTATCGCGGTTGATGTCGTCTGAAACATCCACTTTGATGCCACAGGCACGCAGATCACTGGCTATGACTTCCAGACGTTCACGGGTAATTTCCTGTTCGGGACGGGCTCCGAATACCAGCCGGAAGATATTTCCCATCTGGGTGATTTCACCTTCACCGGAAACGAATCCGACAATATAAATACAGCCGTCGAGTACGGTAACCGCAGGTGTCATTCGTCCGATGCGGGGTCCTGTACCATATACATTCAGGATAGGGATGACCAGCGTGTCCGGTTTTGCGGCGCGTTCCAGTACGTCACGGATAGATTCAATGGAGTAACCTTTTACACAGACGAAGATCACATCAGCCTTGCCGTCAAAAGAATCGGCCGTACAAGCCTTTACCGGAAGAAAGTGATCTCCCTTCAGATCCGATTTCAGGTGAAGTCCCTGCTTACGGATTGCTTCCAGATGTTTGCCTCTGGCGATGCAGGTAACTTCCCTGCCGGCCAAAGCAAGGAAACCGGCGATGCTTCCTCCTACGCCGCCGGTTCCAATGACAAGATAGTTCATTTGAATAAGTTTTAAAGGTCTTATACGTTGAAGCGGAAGTGCATGATATCACCGTCTTCCACTACATAATCCTTACCTTCTACGTTCAGCTTTCCTGCTTCGCGTACGGCTGCTTCAGAACCATACTGGATGAAATCGTTGTATTTGATAACTTCAGCACGGATGAATCCCTTTTCAAAGTCGGTATGGATAACGCCTGCACACTGGGGAGCCTTCCATCCTTTGTGGAAAGTCCAGGCACGGACTTCCATTTTTCCGGCGGTGAAGTAAGTTTCCAGGTTCAGAAGTTTGTACGCAGCCCGAATCAGACGGCTGACGCCGGATTCTTCCAATCCGACCTCTTGCAGGAACATCTGACGGTCTTCATACGTTTCCAGTTCGGCAATGTCGGCTTCGGTTTTGGCTGCAACGATCAGGATTTCTGCTCCTTCTTCCTTGACAGCTTCACGAACCTGATCCACATATTTGTTTCCGTTGACGGCACTTGCTTCGTCTACGTTGCAGACATACATCACCGGTTTGGAAGTCAGCAGGAAAAGATCGTGTGCGATCTTCTGCTCGTCTTTGGTTTCGAACTGTACGGTACGGGCCGATTTACCTTGCAGCAAGGCATCGCGGTAGCGTACCAATACTTCATAAGTTTGTTTGGCAACCTTATCTCCACCTGTCTGAGCCTGTTTCTGAACTTTCTGGATACGGCTTTCAATGGTTTCCAAATCTTTCAGCTGAAGTTCCGTATCAATGATTTCCTTGTCGCGTATAGGGTTTACGCTTCCGTCCACATGAGTTACATTGTCATCATCGAAGCAGCGCAATACATGCAGGATGGCATCTGTTTCACGGATGTTAGCCAGGAACTTGTTTCCAAGTCCTTCTCCTTTGCTGGCGCCCTTTACAAGACCTGCAATGTCGACAATTTCAACGGTTGTCGGAACGATACGGTCAGGAATAACCAGTTCGGCGAGTTTGTTCAGGCGGTCATCCGGAACGGTAATTACACCGACGTTAGGTTCAATGGTGCAGAAAGGGAAGTTTGCTGCCTGGGCCTTTGCGTTTGATAAGCAATTGAAAAGCGTAGATTTGCCCACATTCGGCAAACCGACGATACCACATTGTAATGCCATAGATATCTGTTTAATTATTTGTTTCTGATTTGTCCGGCAAAGTTATCAAATAATCAGACAACTGCCAAGAAAATTATTTTTCCTTAGGCAGATGGAAAGAGAATTTATGAGAAGGGAAGTAAAGTTTGGTTATAAATTATAAGTAATATTGGCTTTTGAGGCTTCCTTTGAGAAATGTTTTGATAGGGATGAGGAAGGAAAAAGAAAAGAGGCATCTCTCACGAGGTGCCTCTTCAATAATAAGAGAGTTTATGAATGTTGTTTTTGTTTTTTGTGATGCTTACTTGTCCATGGTGACTGTCATGCTCGGAATCAGAACAAAGGTATGTTTCTTGGGAATCCACTTGTAATACTTAGTTGTAATGCTCTTGCTATCATATGTATAGCGGATGCATAAGTCGTTTTCCCAAGCTTTTTCGTCCTCATTCCATTTCTGTGACAGGTTTTCGGTCATTTGCTGGTTATCATCATATTTGTAATTATATTTCATGTAGTTGGTAAGCATGTCTCCGTTGCGTTTATAAACGGTTTCTGCAACTTTTACACCATTTACTTCTTCGGCATTGTACACCAGATTACTTTCTGCGGTACGTGCTGAAATTGTAACATTACTAATCATGATAACTGCTGTAACCAGTAAAGTTTTCATTATGCTCATAGTCTTCATATCTTTAAAGTTTTAGGTTTTACTATCATTTTGTTTTTGATTGCGGTGCAAAAATAGTAAAAGCTTTGATATATTGCATATATTTTGCATGAAAATTTTATGCAACTTAGCAAAATGTTATATTTTAAAGATATGTTAACACTTCATCTCTCTTAATGCGCTTCCAGCCAATTCTGTCCCCATCCGCTGTCTGCAAGCAAAGGTGCTTTCATTTTGTAGGCAGACTCCATCTCTTCAATCACGATCTGCTTTACTTTTTCCTGTTCTTCAGGCAGTACGCTGAAGTTTAATTCATCGTGTACCTGCAGGATCATTTTTGACTGAATTCTTTCTTTCAGGAAGCGTTGGTAAATGCGTACCATGGCAACTTTGATGATATCGGCAGCACTTCCCTGAATCGGCGCATTGATGGCATTACGTTCCGCATATCCTCTTACTACCGCATTTCTTGAATTGATATCTGGCAGGTAACGTTTGCGCTTGAAGATTGTTTCAATGTATCCCCGTTCGCGGGCAATGCGGATACTTTCGTCCATATATTCCTTCACGTGCGGGTAGTTTTCAAAATATCCGTCGATCAGTTCCTTGGCTTCTTTACGGTCTACGTTCAGGCGTTCGGCCAGACCGAAGACGGAGATACCATAAATAATACCGAAGTTGGCTGTCTTGGCTTTGCTTCGTTGTTCACGGGTTACTTCTTCCAAAGGCACCTTATATATTTTAGAGGCGGTGGCGGCATGGATATCCTGACCTTTCTGGAAAGCTTCGATCATGTGAGGATCTCCACTCAGATGAGCCATAATACGGAGTTCAATCTGTGAATAGTCGGCAGAGAAGAAGATACATCCGTCATCAGGAATGAAAGCTTTTCGGATTTCTTTGCCGTCTTCGTTCCGGATCGGGATGTTCTGCAAGTTCGGATTACTGGAGCTGAGTCGTCCGGTAGCAGTTACAGTCTGGTTGAACGAAGTATGGATTCTTCCGGTCTCGGGATTGATCAACTGGGGAAGCGCATCGATATAGGTTCCCAGTAACTTCTTCAGTCCCCGGTGTTCCAGAATTTTTCCTACAACTTCATGTTTTCCGCGCAGGCTTTCCAGTACTTCTTCTGAAGTAACGTATTGTCCGGTTTTGGTTTTCTTCGCTTTTTCCACAATCTTCAGTCTGTCGAAGAGTACTTCTCCTACCTGTTTGGGGGAAGCGATGTTGAATTCAGTTCCGGCCAGCTGGTAAACTTCCTCTTCGATCTGTTTCATGCGAAGCGTGAAGTGTCGTGAGGTTTCTTTCAGTGCCTCGGTATCGATGCGTACTCCATTGCGCTCCATATAAGCCAGCACCGGAATGAGTGGCATTTCTATTTCTTCAAAAAGTTTCCGTACATTGTTTTCGTCCAGTTCCTTTTCCAGTTTGTTTTTCAGTTTCAGAGTTACGTCTGCATCTTCACAGGCATATTCGTAGACAGAAGCAGGAGGGAGGTCGCGCATGTTACCCTGATTCTTGCCTTTAGGTCCGATGAGTTCTTCGATATGGATCGTCTGATAGTTCAGATAGATTTCTGCCAGATAATCCATGTTATGGCGTAATTCGGGTTGAAGGACGTAATGAGCCACCATGGTGTCGAACAACGGGCCTTGCAGTTGCACACCGTAGTTAGCGAGGACCAGCATATCATATTTGATGTTCTGTCCGACTTTCATGATTTCCCTGTTTTCGAAGACAGGTCTGAACCGGTCTACTATTTTTTGTGCTTCGCTTCGATCAGCCGGTACAGGAACATAGAAAGCCTGGTTTTCGGCATAACTGAAGCTCATTCCGACCAGTTCTGCACGTATCGGATCGGTACTTGTAGTTTCCGTATCTAGACTGAGAACGGACTGTGTAACGATATTTTGAAGAAGTTGGCTCAGTTTTTCTTCATTATCAACGAGTTGATAGTTACAATTTAGCGTATGAAGCGTTGCGAGATTCGTTTTTTCAGGTTCGCTCGTAGTCTCGGGCGTAAAAAATCCAAAGAGATCGCCTTGTCCGGGTGTTGCGGCCGGAGTTTCTTTTGGCTTTTCTTTGAAGATGCGTTCCAATAATGTGCGGAACTCCAGTTCCTGAAAAATTTTTCTCAGTTCTTCTTCGTCGGGTGATTCACGTTTCAGTGCATCCATGTCGAGTGGGAGAGGGACATCTGTTTTGATGGTTGCCAGAAATCTGGAGAACTCGATCTGCTTACGGTTTTCTTCCACCTTTGTACGAAGGGCTCCTTTCAGCTGATCTGTATGGGCAAGGAGGTTCTCAATGTTGCCAAACTGTGCAATCAGTTTCTGTGCCGTCTTTTCTCCAACGCCCGGACATCCCGGAATATTGTCGGAAGCATCTCCCATCAGTCCCAGCAGGTCGATGACTTGCAAAGGCGACTGAATGGCATACTTGTTCTTGACTTCTTCGACACCCATGACTTCGAAAGCCTTGTCGTTGTGTCGGGGGCGGTACATGAATACGTTCTCGCCGACCAGCTGTCCGTAGTCTTTGTCGGGAGTCATCATATAAGTGGTAATGCCGCGTTTCCCGGCTTCCGTGGCCAGTGTTCCGATGACATCGTCGGCTTCATATCCGGGCACTTCAAGGATCGGAATGCGATAGGCACGGATAATATCCTTGATAATAGGGACGGAGAGACGGATCACTTCCGGCGTTTCCTCACGTTGTGCCTTGTATTCCGGATAGGCTTCATGACGGAACGTAGGGCCTGCCGGATCGAATGCTATACCGATGTGAGTGGGGTTTTCCTTTTTCAGGACATCCTCCAGTGTATTGACAAATCCGAGGATGGCTGAGGTATTGAAACCTTTCGAGTTGATACGGGGGCTTTTGATGAGCGCGTAGTAGGCGCGATAAATCAGCGCATACGCATCCAATAGAAACAGTTTCTCCATTCGTGTAAAAATATTAAGTTTTTTCATGTAAAAGTACAAAAAAATACGGGATTAGCTGTTTTATTATTACTTTTGTACGCAAATAAATATCCATGGACAAGACAGAATTAATCAAACGACCGATAGAAAAGGAATTAGGTGAATTCAGAGAACTGTTCGAATCATCACTGGAAAGCAGTAATCCGCTGCTGGGAGAAGTATTGTCGTATATCCGAAAGCGCAACGGGAAAATGATGCGTCCTATATTGGTGATGTTGATGGCCAAGCTCTTTGGGCATATTAATTCCTCTACGCTGCATGTGGCTCTCTCGCTGGAGTTGCTGCATACGGCCAGTCTGGTACACGATGATGTCGTGGATGAAAGTGACGAACGGAGAGGACAATCGTCGGTTAATGCTGTTTATAACAATAAGATCTCGGTGCTGGTAGGTGATTATATGCTGGCAACAAGCCTGTGGCATGCGGCTCATACCGGAAAAGTCGAGCTGGTGGAACTGGTTGCCCGGCTGGGACAAGCTTTGTCGGAAGGCGAGATTATTCAATTGGCTAATATCAGTAACCGCGATTTTTCGGAAGACATTTATTTTGATGTCATCCGCAAGAAAACAGCAGCTCTTTTTACTGCCAGTGCAGAGAGTGGGGCACTTTCAGCCGGAGCATCGGAAGAAGAAGTAAGCCGGGCGGCGGATTTCGGTGAAATGATCGGTATTGCATTTCAGATAAAGGATGACATCTTTGACTATTATGAATCACCGGAGCTGGGCAAGCCTACCGGAAATGATATGTTGGAAGGCAAACTTACTTTGCCGGCACTTTATGTCATCAATAAGCTGAATGATGAATCAGTCCGTGAACTGGCGCTCCGGATTCGTGCTTTAAAAGCCTCTAAAGAAGAAATTGCTTCGTTCGTGGAACTGGTAAAGCGGGAAGGAGGAATAGCCCATGCAGAGCAGGTAATGTATGAATACCGGAACCGTGCCTTGCAATTGTTGCCGGCTTCGGCAGATGAAGCTTTGCGTCTCTCGCTGACTGCTTATATTGATTACGTCATTGAAAGAAAGAAATAGGCAGATAGATATATCTGGTGTGAAAGCAGGCAGAGCGGATCCGTTCCGTTCTGCCTGTCTGCTTTTATCAGAAGAATTTGGTTTCCTGTCCGAGAATATCCGACAAAAGAAGATTTGCCAGACGGCTGGTTCCGAGACGGAACAGCTGGTTGTTTAACCATTCTTTTCCTAATACCTCTTTGACAATGGTATAATAGGTCAGGGCATCCTTCACTGTATTGATGCCTCCAGCCGGCTTAAAACCGATTTTACGTCCTGTTTCGCGGTGGTATTCCTTGATGGCATTACACATCACATACGCAGCTTCCGGAGTTGCTGCCGGATTCTCTTTTCCTGTGGAAGTTTTGATGAAGTCTGCGCCTGAATACATCGAAAGAATAGAAGCTTTCTTGATGTTGGAAGCTGTTTTCAGGGCGCCGGTTTCCAGAATAACCTTCAAATGTTTGTCGCCGCATACCTCTTTCAATTCTTCGATTTCATCGCACATGCCTTCGTAATCACCTTCCAGGAATTTGCCTACCGGAATCACGATGTCGATTTCATCAGCGCCTGCATGAAGAGCCATTGCCGTTTCTGCCACCTTGACTTCCGTGAAGGTCTGTGAGGAAGGAAATCCTCCTGAAACGCAGGCGATGTTTACATGGTCTGCTTCCAGTGTATCGTTGACGATTTCTGCCATGTTAGGATAAACACAGATAGCCGCTACGTTATCCAGATCGGGATACTTGTCATCAAACTCATTCACCTTTTCCGTGAATTTCATGACGCTCTGCTCGCTGTCTGTACATTTCAGGGTTGTCAGATCGATGCAGTGAAAGAGGAATTTCTTGACCTCCGCAGTATCGTTTTCTGACAGATGCTTTTCGATGAGTGCGGCAGTTTCCCGGGCGATTTTGTCATCATCCAGGTTTGTCTCATACTTGCCTAATGCAATGTCATACTTGCTTGGCTGATGCAGGTGTTCTTTGTCCTCTTCATCGTAGGGAAGTGTCAAATCTTCGTAGTCTTCGTAATTGTTGTTACTCTTCATAAGGCTTATAGTTTGGGGTTGTTTTTATGTCTCTCTTTGTCGCGGGCTGTTTTCTTCTCCAGATTTTTCTGAAAAGCTTCGGTCAGGTCGGTACCGGTCTGATTGGCCAGACAGATCAAGACCCAGAGAACGTCCGCCATTTCATCGGCCAGGTTCGCTTTTTCTCCCGGTTTAAACGACTGGTCTCCGTAGGTGCGTGAGATCACACGGGCCAGTTCGCCCACTTCTTCTGTCAGTACAGCCATATTGGTCAGTTCGCTGAAATAGCGGACACCATACGTCTTTATCCAGTTGTCTACGGTTTTTTGTGCTTCTTCCAGAGTCATTTTATTCTTTGTTTTTAGTGTCCATACAGATGGTAACGGGGCCATTATTCAGCAGCTCGACCTTCATGTCTGCACCGAATTCACCGGTTCCGACTTCTTTTCCCAAAGCAATGCTCAGCTCGTTGCAGAAGTATTCATAAAGAGGAATAGCCGTTTCATGTTTGGCTGCCCGTATGTAAGACGGGCGATTTCCTTTTTTGGTGGAAGCCATCAGTGTGAACTGACTAATGACCAGTATTTCTCCGTTTACCTCAAGGA
>NZ_EQ973631.1:119240-191726 GCF_000157915.1 Phocaeicola coprophilus DSM 18228 = JCM 13818
TAGACTTATTCATTACTCCGTTTTCGTCATCGAATACACGCAGGCCTGTAATCTTTTTACAGAGCCAGTCGGCATCTTCTTTGGTATCGGCCTCTTCAATGCCGACCAGTATCATGAAGCCTTCCTGAATGGCAGACTTGCATACCCCGTTGATGGTAACTGAGGCATGACTTACTCGTTGTATTACTACTCTCATACGTTTCTGTTCTTGTTACAAAAATACGAAATTAATCGAGATTTCTGATGTTCTGTATATGCAGTTTTGAAGTTTCGTTTATTTCAAAGCTTCCTTCACGTTTATTGCTGCAGCTTCACCGATAACAGCCGCTATTTCCTGAAGGGATGCTTTCCGGATACGTGCCACACTCTTGAATGTCCGAAGCAGATCTGACTTCCGTTTTTCTCCGATTCCCTTGATAGAATCGAGTGCTGAAGCTACCTGACTCTTGCTTCGCTTGTCCCGGTGAAAGGTTATGGCGAAACGGTGCACTTCATCCTGTATCTGTTCCAGCAGATGGAACAGGGGAGTACCCTGTTTGATTCCGATGGTTAATGGGGGAAATCCGAAAAGTACTTCTGAAGTGCGGTGACGGTTATCCTTTGCCAGTCCGACGATTGGAATATTCAAGTGCAGCTCGTCTTCGATGACTTGCCGTACGACTTCCATTTGTCCCTTTCCACCGTCAGTCAGGATTACGTCAGGAAGCTCTCCCTGTTCTTCCAGAATACGCGTGTACCGGCGGCGGACCACTTCCTGCATGGATGCATAATCGTCCGGCCCCGTCACAGTCTTGATGTTGTATTTCCGGTATTCTTTCTTGCTGGGTTTGGTTTTCCGGAATACTACGCATGCAGCTACGGCATCAGACCCCTGGATATTTGAATTATCGAAGCATTCGATATGCACGGGCAGGCGGTCCAGTCCCAATTGCGTCTGAATTTCCTTCATCAGCCGGGCGCTCCGTTGCTCAGGATTCAGTTTCTCGGCCTGCTTCAGCCGATCCACTTTATATTGTTTTACGTTCAGCAATGAGAGTTCCAGCAGATGTTTCTTGTCACCTCGTTGCGGTACGGTGAAAGTCACTCCATTCATCTCCATGTCCAGCTCAAAAGGTACGATGATCTCTTTCGACTGGCTTTGGTAACGTTCCCGCATTTCCACAATACCGAGCTGGAGAAGTTCCTCCTTGCTTTCGTTAACCCGCATCTTATATTCGAACGTGAAGGCCTGGTTGACGCATCCGTTAGTAATGTGCAGATAGTTGATGTAAGCAGAACTTTCGTCCGTTTCAATCGAAAAAACGTCGATGTTGTGGATGACAGAACTGACCACCTCACTCTTGGAACGGTAGTTTTCGATCAGCTCGTATTTCTCCTTTACTTTCTGTGCTTCCTCAAACCTGAGCTCTTCGGCCAGCTTCTGCATCTCCTCCATCAGTGCATTACTTATGGACTGTGTATTCCCTTTCAAAATTTCCCTGATTTCAGCGATGCTTTTCATGTACTCATCGTGCGACTGAGCGCCGATGCATGGCCCTTTACAATTCTTGATATGATATTCCAGACATACCTTGAACTTTCCGGCTGTGATGTTTTCCGGAGTTAAAGCCAGGTTACAGGTGCGGAGAGGGTAAAGCCTTTTGATCAGTTCCAGCATAGCCATCATCGAAGGCACGTGGCTGTATGGTCCGAAGTAAGTGGAGCCATCGCGGATAAGCTTCCGTGTCTTGAAGACCCGCGGAAAGTATTCATTGCTGACGCAGATTGACGGATAGCTTTTGTCATCTTTTAGCAAGACATTATAACGCGGACGGTATTTCTTGATGAGGTTATTCTCCAGCAGCAGCGCATCCTCTTCGGTGTTGACTACAATGTAGCGAATGTCTGCAATGCGGGTAACCAGTACCCGGGTCTTACGCGACTCGTGCTCTTTGGCAAAATAAGAGTAGACACGCCGTTTCAGGTTCTTTGCTTTGCCTACATAAATGATGGTACCTTCGCTGTCCAAATACTGATAGATGCCTGGGGTCTCCGGCAGGTTCATCACGATGGAACGCAGGTAATCATTGGCTATGGCTTTTTCTTTATTCTCCATCTTGTTTCGGAACTAATTGAATCAAACAAATTCCCGGCGGTCTTGCGGCAGTATGTCCGCATGACCGCCGGGAATAGTAAAGACGTTTACAATTGCAGAAGAGTGGTTACTTCTACATTTTCGGGGAATGCTTTGCGTCCGTCCAGACCTTTCAGTTCGATGACGAAGTTGACGAATGCCTGTTTAGCTCCGCAGCGTTCTACCAGACGGTAAGTAGCAGCCATGGTTCCTCCGGTTGCCAATAAGTCATCGTGAAGTAGTACGACATCATCCTTGCCGATTGCATCCTTATGGATCTGTATGGTGTCTGTTCCGTACTCTTTGTCGTAGGTTTCTTCGATAGTCTCTGCCGGAAGTTTTCCGGGTTTGCGTGCCATGACGAAGCCAGCTCCCAAACGGGCAGCCAGTGCACCTCCCAGAATGAAGCCTCGTGATTCGATTCCTACTACTTTTGTAATGCCCTTATCCTTATAGATCTCGTAAAGTTCATCGATCATGCCTTGCAGACATTCGGGATTTTTAAAGAGGGTTGTTACGTCGTAGAACAGAATTCCCGGTTTGGGGAAATCCGGAATTTCGCGCAGGTTTTTCTTTAATGTTTCTTTATTCATATCCAATGTTTTATATGTTTTCCTTAAACAAATTGTTTCACGTGAAACATCGTCCTTTTATCTGCCTAGCAGGACGAGCAGCACATTTACATCGCTTGGTGATACGCCAGGGATGCGGCTGGCTTGTGCCAGGGTTTCTGGATCTATCTTAACCAGCTTCTGGCGAGCTTCGGTTGACAGAGACTGAAGGCTTGCATAGTCGAACTTTCCTTTAATACGGATGGATTCCAGCCGGTGGATCTTATCGGCTATGGTACGCTCGCGGTCGATGTAGCCTTTGTATTTGATGCGTATTTCGGCCGCTTCGATAATCTCTTCCTTCCGGTCTTCAATCCGGTCAAGTAAAGCCTGGAAAGCGGGGACGTGTGGCGCAATGTTGTCGATGGTGATTTGCGGACGGCTGATGATATCAATCAGCTTACATCCGTGGGTGAGTCTTGCTGTGCCGAGTGATTCCAGAGCATCGTTGATTTTATCTGCCTTGATGGAGTAGGTCTTTGCAAACTCAACGATTCGTTCTATTTCTTCACGCTTGCTGCAGAGTTTGTCATACCGGTCTTGTTTCACCAGTCCCAGACGGTAGGCCCGTTCGGTGAGACGCATGTCCGCATCGTCCTGACGAAGCAGGATCCGGTATTCGGCACGCGAAGTAAACATGCGGTAAGGTTCGTCCACACCTTTCGTTACGAGGTCATCAATCAACACTCCGATGTAGGCTTCATCACGTCCGAGTACGAATGGTTCTCCACCCTGACAGTTTATATGTGCATTGATGCCGGCAATGATTCCTTGTCCGCCCGCCTCTTCGTAGCCGGTTGTTCCGTTTACTTGTCCTGCGAAGAACAGGTTTTTTACGATCTTTGATTCGAGTGTATGCTTCAGTTGCGTCGGGTCGAAGTAATCATATTCGATGGCATATCCCGGACGATAAACTACCAGATCGCGGAAACACGGAATCTTCTTCAATGCTTCTAACTGGATCTCCATCGGCAGGGATGAAGAGAATCCGTTCAGATAAAGCTCGCGTGTTGTTTCTCCTTCCGGTTCAAGAAACAGCTGATGCTGCGGCTTGTCAGGGAATGTCACGATTTTGGTTTCGATACTGGGGCAGTAGCGTGGACCAATACTTTGAATCTGTCCGTTGTAAAGCGGGGAGTCTGCGAGTCCGCTGCGCAGGGTGTCGTGAACTTCTTCATTCGTGTAGCAAGTCCAGCACTGAAGTTGTTTGAGCTTGCGTGGCTCGCTGATATAAGAAAAACGATGGAAATCGTTTTCACCGTCCTGGGTTTCCATTAAATCAAAATGGACGCTGCGTGCATCAATGCGAACCGGTGTACCGGTTTTCATACGTCCCGCTGTAATTCCGTGTCGGGTGATGGATTCCGTCAGATGATAGGATGCAGGTTCTGCACACCGTCCTCCGGCAAGCATTTTACGGCCGATATGCATCAATCCGTTCAGGAATGTACCTGCAGTCAGAACTACGCATTTGGCATGGAACGTAACGCCCCAGCAGGTAACCACTCCCGTTACTTCTCCGTTCTCGACCAGAAGTTCTTCAACAGTGTCCTGCCAGATATGAAGGTTCGGTATGTTCTCCAGAATCTCTCGCCAGGCCCAGATAAATTTACCGCGGTCGCATTGTGCACGTGGACTCCACATGGCAGGACCTTTCGAGCGGTTGAGCATGCGGAACTGAATGGCAGTACGGTCTGTTACCAGTCCCATGTAACCGCCCAGTGCATCGATCTCCCTTACGATCTGTCCTTTGGCAATGCCTCCTACGGCCGGGTTGCAACTCATCTGGCCAATCTTGTTCATGTCCATTGTGATGAGACATGTTTTCGAGCCAAGATTAGCGGCTGCAGCTGCAGCCTCACAACCTGCGTGTCCGGCTCCTATTACAATAACGTCGTAATTGAAATTCATACTGTTTCTAGTTTTATTGTCGTCTGCAAAGTTACGAAAAATTAGCGGCTTACCGGAAGGTGTAACCTTGAAAAGAATAGGGCTTTTATTTAGAACACCGGTGCCGGAGATTTTGTTTTCCGGGAGGATGCGGGAAGGGGTGGAATAACCTGAAAAAAGGCCTCGGGCTTTTTAAAAAAGAATTCGACGTTTCAGTGAAAAGATTTTGGGCTTTAAGGTAAAACGCTTCGACGTTTTTTTAGGGGAATTTTTCTCAAAAAACATCTCCCGGACACTGACAAAAATCCAGTGTCCGGGAGACGGAAACAGAATAGGGAACGGGATTGAACGGATTTTCTTTTATTGGAAATCGGCCAGCATATCGAGGGCACGGTTCTCTGCAGCTTCCATGATTTCACGCTCGCCTGGCCCTTTGTCGTTGATTCCGCAAAGGTGAAGGATACCATGAATGATCACCCGGTGCAACTCTGTTTCGTAAGTGGCACCGAATTGTTCAGCATTGGTGCGTACGGTGTCGAGACTGATGAAAAGATCACCGGAAATCCGATTGCCTTCACAATAGTCGAACGTAATGATATCCGTGTAATAATCGTGTTGCAGATACTGGCGGTTTACTTCCAGAATCTTTTCGTCCGAGCAAAAGATATAAGCTATTTCACCGACCTTCTTTCCGTAAGTTTCAGCTACGGCTTTTATCCAGGCCGAAGTCTCACGCTTCTTGATGGCGGGCATATCCACGCCTTCCGTTTGATAAGTAATCATAATTGTCTATACATTTAAATGTGGTTGCAAAGTTACGCATTTTTGGCGGCATCTTCTTTGTTTATCCGAAAAAGAGGTAGCAGATGAAGATCGCGGCAAGGACACCTGCAAGATCGGCAAGTAGTCCACAGGGAACCGCATGACGGGTACGTGTGATGCCCACGCTTCCGAAATAGACGGCCAGGATGTAGAACGTCGTATCTGTGGATCCCTGGAAAACACAGGCCATACGTCCGATAAACGAGTCGGCTCCGTACGTGCTCATTGCATCGACCATCAGTCCGCGGGCACCGCTTCCGCTTAATGGCTTCATCAAAGCAGTAGGAAGTGCGCCGACAAAATCACTGTTGATGCCACAGAGTTCTGTTAACTTCGCTACACCCCGGATCAGGTAGTCCATGCATCCGGAAGCTCGGAATACTCCGATGCCCACCAGGATGGCGACAAGATAAGGGATGATCCGTACGGCTGTGGTAAAGCCCTCCTTGGCTCCTTCTACAAATGCATCGTATACATTGATGCGCTTACGCATGCCTGCTATGATGAATCCGATGATGATGACAAAGAGGAACACATTGGCAGTAGTGGTGGAATACGTGTCAATTTGTTGGCGTGAGAGTGTGGTGAAGAACCAGATGATTCCGGCGATGAACAGGCTGGCTCCACCCAGGAAAAGAAGAATGGTACGGTTCAGCAGATTGATGCGCTGATAAAGACTGACGGTGATGATTCCTGCCAGTGTAGAAAAGAAAGTTGCCAGCAGGATCGGTACAAATACGTCGGTGGGCTGGGCTGCTCCCATCTGTGCGCGGTAGACCATGATGCTGATGGGAATAATGGTCAGTCCGGATGTATTCAGGACTAAAAACATGATCATCGGATTGCTTGCCGTATCTTTTCGGGGATTGAGTTCCTGCAGGCCTTCCATAGCCTTCAGACCGAGTGGGGTGGCTGCATTATCCAGCCCCAGCATGTTGGCGGCAAGGTTCATGAAAATGCTTCCTGTGACAGGATGTCCTTTCGGAATATCGGGAAAAAGTTTACTGAACAGGGGACTGAGAATTCGTGCGAACCAGTTGACCACTCCGCCCATTTCGCCGATTTTCATGATGCCCAGCCAGAGGGAGAGAACACCGGTAAGTCCGAGTGAAATCTCAAAGGCTGTCTTTGAAGAAGCAAAGGTTGAATTGATGATATCGGGAAAAACAGTAGTGTCGCCAAAGAAAATGAGACGCACGGAAGCCACGGCAAAAGCTGTCAGGAAAAAGGCAAGCCAGATATAGTTCAAGACCATGATGAATAATATTTTATCTGTTGTTAATAATCTTTATCCGGACAAAAATAAGTGTTTTCAACAGAAAAAGATAATTTTGCTTTCAATAAATAGATATTCTATGAAGAGAATTCAAGTCATCCGCCGGTCTTTGCTTGCTGTCCTGGTTGTGGGTAGCTTTGCATTCCGGTTCATTCCTCATGCCGGCGAATTTTATGCATGCCGCATGTATCCGGCCATTTCCACTTTCCTTTCTGCAATAGCTTCGCTTGTTCCTTTTTCTCTTGACGAATGGGTGGTTGTTCTCTCTCTGGTGCTGCTGGTGGTTTTTCCTTTTTGGGCCCGTCATCGGAAGTTTCGCTGGAAACGCATATTGGGATATGAGGCCGAGTGTTTGCTTTGGATTTATGTCTGGTTTTATTGGGGATGGGGAATGAACTATTATCGTGACAGTTTTTATCTCCGGGCCAACGTTGCACCACGTCCGTATGAAGAAGAGGTGTTCTGTTGTTTTTTACAGAGTTATGCCGACCGGTTGAATGCTTCCTATGCGGCCGCATCCGGCATTTCGCTTAATGATTCCTGTCTGGCAGATTCAGAAAGACCGGAAAGAGCATTGTTGTTTCCTGACCGGATGAATCTGGAGGCTGAAGTGAAGAAACTCTATGCACAGATTCCGGGACATTACGGACTGGCACTTCCTCGCGATTTCCAACATCCAAAATACTTATTCTTTAATTCTCTTTATTCCGGAGTCGGTGTCTTGGGATTTATGGGACCTTTTTTCGGTGAGTCTCATCTTAACCATGAACTTCTTCCTTTGCAATATCCGTTTACTTATGCCCATGAGCTGTCTCATCTGTTAGGCATAAGCAACGAAGCCGAAGCTAATTTCTGGGCTTACCAGATTTGCATTCGTTCGACATCACCTGCCGTGCGATACAGCGGTTATTTTGGACTTTTGTCGTATGTGTTGTCCAATGCGGCGGCGACTCTTCCTGAACAAACCTGGAAAGCCTGGCTGGAAACTATTCATCCGGCCATCCTTCGTCAGCTGGCCGACGGCCAGCGTTATTGGTCGGAGCGTTATAGTCCATGGATCGGATCAGTACAGCATGTGATCTATAACTGGTACTTAAAAGGAAACCGTATTTCGTCGGGGCAGCGGAATTATGCTGAAGTGATAGGAATGATTCTTTCTTTGCCGGAAGACAAGTGGTTCTGAAATCGGTGAGAATTAAAAATTCCCGGGGAGGTGGTGAAATATTCCTGATTTTCCGATTCTGACAGAATCTATACTTTCTTGTTTGATTCTGTCTTGTTTTAAAATTGTGCTCTTCTCTTTTATTTGGCTTTATATTGTTTCTTTTTGTTGCTATATACCTGTGTTAAGTGTCTTTTTGATATTGCTTGTATATCTTTCTCTCGGTGTAATCTGGAGAAAAATAAAGAAAAAAGTTTTGGATAAGGCTTATTGGACATTTTCACTTGAAGAAATTTTCCAGAGATAACCTCCTGACATGAACCTCTTATTATATAAGGTGTATAAAGCAGCAAGTTTTTATGAAAATTAAAAGAAGTGCAGGCTCTTCGAATAAAAAATCGTATCTTTACTCCCTGAAATTTCATAGTATTACGAATCGATGGCCATTATCATTAAGAAAGTAAGCAATAAAAAAGAGCTGAAAACATTTATCCGCTTCAATTACGAGTTGTATAAGAATAATCCTTATTCTGTACCCGATTTGTATGATGATATGTTAGGAACATTCAGCCCGCAGAAGAATGCGGCGTTTGAATTTTGTGAAGCGGACTATTTTTTGGCTTATAAGGACGACAAGGTGGTAGGGCGAGTGGCCGCCATCATTAACCGTCGTGCCAATGAAACATGGAACAAAAAGGAAGTTCGTTTTGGCTGGATTGACTTTGTAGACGATCCGGAGGTTTCGAAAGCTTTGCTTGATCAGGTGGAAGCCTGGGGAAAGGAAAGAGGGATGGAAGCAATGGTAGGCCCTCTTGGCTTTACGGATCTCGATGCAGAAGGTATGCTGGTTGAAGGCTTCGACCAGTTAAGTACGATGTCCACCATTTACAATTATCCGTATTATTCTCAACACATGGAGCGTCTGGGCTTTGAGAAAGAGGCCGATTGGGTGGAATTTAAATTGACTGTACCCGATAAACTTCCTGAGAAGTTTGTACGCATCTCCGAAATTATTCTGCAGAAATATAAGCTGAAGATCAAGAAGCTGAAGCGTAGTGAGATTAAGGAAAAGAATTACGGACAGAAAATCTTTGATCTGATCAATGAAGCTTATGCGCCTCTGTACGGTTATTCCAAGATGACGCAGGGACAGATCAATCAGTATATTAAAACTTATCTTCCGTTAATTGACCTGCGGATGGTGTCGCTGGTGGAAGATGAAGCAGGCGAGCTGGTAGCCGTAGGTATTTCGATGCCTTCGCTTTCAGAGGCATTGCAGAAAGCCAAAGGAAAGATGCTGCCTTTTGGATGGTATCATTTGCTGAAAGCCCTGTTCTTCAAGAAACCTAAAGTGCTCGACCTGCTGCTTGTGGGAGTGAAGCCGGAGTATCAAAGTAAGGGCGTGAATGCTTTGCTTTTCTATGATCTGGTTCCAATTTATCAGCAGATGGGATTTCAGTATGGTGAGAGCAATCCGGAACTGGAAGTAAACAAGAAAGTACAGGCGCAGTGGAGTGCCTTTGAATCGGTACAGCACAAGCGTCGTCGTGCTTATAAGAAAGTATTTTAAGTCTGATTACCGACATGAGCATGGAAGAAATAAATGAACAACAGAATACCCCTGTTTCCTATACAGAGGAGAACATTCGCCATCTGAGTGACATGGAACATGTGCGTACCCGTCCGGGTATGTACATCGGACGTTTGGGAGACGGCTCACAAGCTGAAGACGGAATCTATGTCCTGTTGAAGGAGGTGGTGGACAACTGTATCGACGAATTTAAAATGGGAGCGGGAAAGCGCATTGATATCCAGATGGAGGATAACCTGCGTGTTTCCGTGCGTGACTATGGTCGTGGTATTCCGTTGGGAAGTTTGGTGGATGCTGTTTCGATGCTGAATACGGGAGGTAAGTATGACACAAAGGCCTTCAAGAAAAGTGTCGGTCTGAATGGTGTGGGAGCCAAGGCGGTCAACGCCCTGAGTTCTCGTTTTGTGGCACGGAGTGTTCGTGACGGTCAGATGCGTGAGGCCATATTTACACAGGGAAATCTGATAAGTGACACAACTTCTTCCACCGACGAAGAGAACGGTACTTATATCTTCTTTGAGCCGGACAATACTTTGTTCCTGAATTATCATTTCCGTCCGGAGTTCATCGAAACCATGTTGCGTAATTATACGTATCTGAATACCGGACTGGCTATTTATTACAACGGACATCGCATTATCAGCCGGAACGGGCTGGAAGACCTGCTGAATGATAACATGACTTCACAGGGATTGTATCCGATTATCCATCTGAAAGGAGAGGATATTGAGATTGCTTTTACGCACAGTCCGCAGTACGGTGAAGAATATTATTCCTTTGTCAACGGGCAGCATACCACTCAGGGTGGAACGCATCAGAGTGCTTTCAAGGAACATCTGGCCCGGACGATCAAGGAATTTTTCGGCAAGAACATGGAGTTCCAGGATATCCGTAACGGACTGGTAGCTGCCGTTGCCATTAATGTGATTGAACCGACTTTTGAGAGTCAGACCAAGATCAAACTGGGTTCGCTTACCATGGCGCCGGAGAAGGATTCGGACGGAAATCCATATCCGTTGTCGGGAGTAAGTGTCAATAAGTTTGTTGGGGACTTTGTCAAAGAAAATGTTGATAATTATCTCCATAAGCATGCGGATGTAGCAGAAGTCCTGCTTCAGAAGATTCAGGAATCGGAGAAGGAACGGAAAGCGATTGCCGGTGTGACAAAGATTGCACGTGAACGGGCCAAGAAAGCAAACTTGCATAATCGCAAGCTTCGGGATTGCCGTATTCATCTGAATGACGTTAAAACCGGCAAGAAGGATGATGAAGATGATCCACGGGCAGAAAGTTCTATCTTTATCACAGAGGGAGACTCAGCAAGCGGTTCCATTACAAAGAGCCGGGATGTCAATACGCAGGCGGTATTCAGTCTGCGGGGTAAGCCTTTGAACTCGTTCGGACTGACGAAAAAGGTTGTGTACGAAAATGAAGAGTTCAACCTCTTGCAAGCCGCTTTGAATATTGAAGATGGACTGGACGGATTACGTTATAATAAGGTGATTGTAGCAACCGATGCGGATGTGGACGGTATGCATATTCGTCTGCTGATGATGACTTTCTTTCTTCAGTTCTTCCCTGATCTGATCAAGAAAGGCCATGTATACATTCTTCAGACGCCGTTGTTCCGTGTCCGCAACCGGAAGAAAGGAGTCTATGAAACCATTTACTGCTATACGGATGAAGAACGTGTGGCAGCGATTGAGAAGTTAGGGCCCAATCCGGAGATTACGCGATTTAAAGGACTTGGAGAGATTTCTCCTGATGAGTTCCGGAACTTTATTGGAAAAGATATGCGGCTGGAGCAGGTAACTCTCCGTAAGACGGACGCCGTCCGGGAATTGCTGGAGTTTTATATGGGAAAGAATACAATGGAGCGTCAGAACTTTATTATCGATAACCTGGTAGTGGAGGAAGATCTGATAACGGACAACGTATAATATATAATAAGGTGTGAAAGCCGGTTGAAAGAGAGTAGAAACATTTAATTCTGGATGTGTTGAAAGCTATATTTCCGGGGACGTTCGACCCCTTTACGATCGGACATTATTCAGTGGTGAAACGTGCCTTGACATTTATGGACGAGGTAATCATCGGTATCGGAGTGAATGACGGAAAACGTACATGGTTCCCTACCGAAAAACGTGTGCAGATGATACGCGATCTTTTTAAGGATGAACCGCGTATTAGTGTAGAGGCTTATACCGGCCTGACGGTTGATTTTGCCAGCGAACGTGGTGCCGGGTTCATTATCCGGGGCATTCGTACGGTGCGTGATTTTGAATATGAAGAAACGATTGCTGATATCAATCGGAAACTTTCCGGTATCGAGACTATCCTGTTGTTTACGGAACCGGAACTCACTTCTGTCAGTTCAACAATTGTTCGTGAACTGCTGCAATATGGCAAAGATGTGACTCCGTTCTTGCCTGAAGGAATGAAGATTGAATAAAATGAAAGACATGATAAGAACTTGTTTAATTGTGATGCTGGCCTGTTTGTCCGCAGGAGGAATGCAGGCGCAAAACAAATTGTTGGATTCTCCGGCACGTAAGCTGCAGTTGGCTGAATTTGCCATTGCCAATTTATATGTGGATAAAGTAGACGAGCCGGAACTGGTCGAAGCTGCTATTGTCAGCATGTTGGAAAAGCTGGATCCGCATTCAACTTATTCGGATCCGGAAGAAGTGAAACGTCTGAATGAGCCGTTGCAGGGAAACTTTGACGGTATAGGTATCCAGTTTAATATGGCGACGGATACATTGTTTGTTATTCAGCCTGTTTCCGGAGGCCCCTCTGAAAAAGTAGGAATTCTTGCAGGTGATCGTATTATTCAGGTCAACGATACGGTTATTGCCGGAGTGAAGATGAACACAGACGAAGTGATGCGCCGCTTGCGCGGACCGAAAGGAACGGTTGTCAATCTGAAGATTATGCGTAAGGGAGTGAAAGATTTGCTTTCATTTACCGTAAAGCGTGATAAGATTCCGGTTTACAGTCTGGATGCGGCCTATATGGTAGACCGCAGAATCGGATACATTCGTGTCAACCGGTTTGCAGCTACTACCAGCAAAGAGTTTATGGAGGCTTTGCAGAAGCTGAAGCAACAAGGCATGCAAGACCTGATTCTGGATCTTCAGGGGAATGGTGGCGGTTATCTGAACGCGGCTATTGATCTGGCAGACCAGTTCCTGGGCAAGAAAGAACTAATTGTTTATACGGAAGGAAGACGCAATCCTCGGAGTGAATTCTTTGCAAAAGGGAATGGAGCCTTCCTAAACGGACGTCTGGTTGTCCTGGTAGATGAATATTCTGCATCGGCCAGTGAAATTGTTTCTGGTGCCGTTCAGGATTGGGACCGTGGAATGATCGTTGGACGCCGGACTTTTGGTAAAGGATTGGTCCAGAGACCCATTGATTTGCCGGACGGTTCCATGATCCGTCTGACTGTGGCCCGTTATTATACTCCCTCCGGCCGTTGTATTCAGAAGCCGTATGAAAGTATTGAACAATACAACAAAGATCTGATAGACCGCTATAACCGGGGAGAAATGTTAAGTGCAGACAGTATTCATTTCCCGGATTCTTTAAAATATAAGACCCATAAACTGGGACGTACCGTCTATGGCGGCGGCGGTATCATGCCGGATTATTTTGTTCCGCTTGATACAACCCGTTACACAGACTATTATCTGGCTCTGCGGGATAAGGGAGCAATTGTTCAGATGAATATTAAACTGATTGACCGTCATCGGGCAGAATGGTTGAAGAAGTATAAGAACTTTGACCGTTTCTATAAGGACTTTGAGATTTCTTCCAAGATGCTGGATGAACTGGTCGAATTGGGCAAGACGATGGGAGCAGAGTATAATGAGGAACAGTTTCAGACTGCTCTTCCGTTGATCAAGACACAGCTCAAAGCCTTGATCGCCCGTGACCTGTGGGATATGAACGAATATTTCAGAGTGATTAATGATTTGAGTGACAGTATGAAAAAAGCTCTTGAACTGCTGGAGAAGCCGGGAATGAATTTCCCTAAACGAGATTAAAGAATTATTTCCATAATTCCTTGTAATCTCGCGGAAAACTTCTAATTTTGCAACAAGAAATAACATATTGTAAAAGAAATTTTAGTTCTAACAATTAAATAATTTAAATTCAATCATTTATGTGGTTAAGTAATTCATCTATTGGAAGGAAAGTGGTGATGAGCGTAACAGGTATCGCCCTTGTCCTGTTTCTGACATTTCACATGGCGATGAACCTTGTTGCATTGTTCTCAGGCGAGGCATACAACATGGTTTGCGAATTCCTCGGTGCTAACTGGTATGCCCTGGTAGCAACTGTTGGATTGGCTGCCTTGTTTGTGATTCACATCATCTACGCTTTTTGGCTGACTATGCAGAACCGTGCCGCACGTGGTCACGAACGTTATGCTGTGACAGCTAAACCTAAAAATGTGGAATGGGCATCTCAGAACATGTTGGTACTGGGTATCATTGTAATTCTGGGTCTGGCTCTTCACTTTGTGAATTTTTGGTACAAAATGCAGTTCGCTGAAATTATCGGTAATCCGATGATGGGAGGTCTTCATGCAGCTGATGGTTATGGTTACATCATGCAGACTTTCTCTAACCCATTGTTCTTTGTACTGTATATCATTTGGTTAATTGCTTTGTGGTTCCACCTGACTCACGGTTTCTGGAGCTCAATGCAGACTCTGGGATGGAACAATACCACCTGGATTAACCGTTGGAAATGCATCTCTAACATCTATTCTACCATCATTGTTCTTGGTTTCATGCTGGTAGCCGTTGTGTTCTTCCTGAAAAACATGATGGGTTGCGGTGCTTGCTAATTTAAGTGTAACTGATTAAATTGAAAAAACATTATGACTAAGATACTTGATTCTAAGATTCCTGAAGGCCCGATAGCTGAGAAATGGACTAATTATAAAGCTCACCAGAAACTGGTGAACCCGGCTAACAAACGTCGTCTGGATATCATCGTAGTTGGTACTGGTTTGGCAGGTGCTTCTGCTGCTGCTTCTCTGGGTGAAATGGGATTCCGCGTATTCAACTTCTGTATTCAGGACTCTCCTCGCCGTGCACACTCTATCGCTGCACAGGGTGGTATCAATGCTGCTAAGAACTATCAGAACGATGGTGACTCTGTATATCGTCTGTTCTATGATACTGTAAAGGGTGGTGACTACCGTGCTCGTGAAGCAAACGTTTACCGTCTGGCTGAAGTATCAAACAACATTATCGACCAGTGCGTTGCACAGGGTGTTCCTTTTGCTCGTGAATACGGAGGAACATTGGCTAACCGTTCATTCGGTGGTGCACAGGTTTCTCGTACTTTCTATGCAAAAGGTCAGACTGGTCAGCAGCTGTTGCTGGGTGCATATTCTGCATTGAGCCGCCAGGTAGGTGCAGGAACTGTGAAGCTGTACACTCGTTATGAAATGCTTGACGTTGTTCTGGTTGACGGCCGTGCACGTGGTATCATTGCCAAGAACCTCGTAACTGGTAAGCTGGAACGTTTCGCTGCACATGCAGTAGTTATCGCAACCGGTGGATATGGTAACACTTACTTCCTTTCTACTAACGCTATGGCATGTAACGTTACTGCAGCTATGTCTTGCTACCGTAAGGGTGCTATGTTTGCAAATCCTGCTTACGTACAGATCCACCCGACTTGTATTCCGGTACACGGTGACAAGCAGTCTAAACTGACTTTGATGTCAGAATCTCTGCGTAACGATGGTCGTATCTGGGTTCCGAAGAAACTGGAAGATGCAAAAGCATTGCAGGCTGGAACTAAGAAAGGTAGCGATATTCCTGAAGAAGATCGTGACTACTATCTGGAACGCCGTTATCCGGCATTCGGTAACCTGGTTCCGCGTGACGTTGCTTCACGTGCTGCCAAGGAACGTTGCGACCATGGCTTCGGTGTAAACAACACGGGTCTGGCCGTATTCCTGGACTTCTCTGAAAGTATCGAACGTCTGGGTATCGATGTAGTTCGCCAGCGTTATGGTAACTTGTTCGATATGTATGAAGAAATCACTGACGTTAATCCGGGTGAACTTGCAAGAGAAATCAACGGACGTAAATACTACAACCCGATGATGATTTATCCGGCTATCCACTATACAATGGGTGGTATCTGGGTTGACTACGAACTGCAGACAACTATCAAGGGTCTGTTCGCAATCGGTGAATGTAACTTCTCTGACCACGGTGCTAACCGTCTGGGTGCATCTGCTTTGATGCAGGGTCTGGCTGATGGTTACTTCGTATTGCCTTACACTATCCAGAACTACTTGTCAGATCAGATCACTGTTCCTCGCTTCTCTACAGATCTTCCTGAATTCGCTGAAGCAGAAAAGGCTGTACAGGCTAAGATCGATCACCTGATGAACATCAAGGGTAAGAAGTCTGTTGACTCAATTCACAAGGAACTGGGCCGCGTAATGTGGGAATATGTAGGTATGGGACGTACTGCTGAAGGTCTGAAGACTGGTTTGGCTCGTCTGAAAGAAATCCGTAAGGAATTCGAAACTGAATTGTTTATCCCGGGTTCTAAGGAAGGTTTGAACATTGAATTGGATAAGGCATTCCGTTTGGATGACTTCATCACAATGGGTCAGCTGATCGCTTATGATGCTTTGAACCGTGAAGAATCTTGCGGTGGTCACTTCCGTGAAGAATACCAGACTGAAGAAGGTGAAGCTAAACGTGATGACGAAAACTTCTTCTATGTAGCTTGCTGGGAATACCAGGGAAGCGACGACAAGGCTCCGGTATTGTACAAAGAACCGCTGGTATACGAAGCAATTAAAGTTCAGACTCGTAACTACAAGAGCTAATCAGTGAAGTTAAACAATTAAAGAATCTAAGTAAAATGGATAAAAATATATCATTTACGCTGAAAGTTTGGCGTCAGAACGGACCTAAAGATAAAGGTCATTTCGATACATTCCAGATGAAGGATATTCCGGGTGATACTTCCTTCCTGGAAATGTTGGATATCTTGAACGAACAGTTGGTTGAAGAAGGTAAGGAACCGGTAGTATTCGATCACGACTGTCGTGAAGGTATCTGCGGTATGTGTTCTTTGTACATCAACGGACATCCTCATGGACCTGCAACCGGTGCTACTACCTGCCAGATCTACATGCGTCGTTTCAAAGATGGCGATGTAATCACTGTTGAACCGTGGCGTTCTGCCGGTTTCCCGGTTATCAAAGACTTGATGGTAGACCGTTCTGCATACGACAAGATCATGCAGGCTGGTGGTTTCATCAGCGTACGTACAGGTGCTCCTCAGGATGCTAACGCTATCCTGATCCCGAAACCGATCGCTGACGAAGCAATGGATGCTGCTACTTGTATCGGTTGCGGTGCTTGTGTAGCTGCTTGTAAGAACGGTTCTGCGATGTTGTTCGTATCTGCAAAGGTTAGCCAGTTGAACCTGTTGCCTCAGGGAAAACCGGAAGCTTTGCGTCGTGCAAAAGCTATGATCGCTAAGATGGATGAACTGGGCTTCGGTAACTGTACAAACACTCGTGCTTGTGAAGCTGAATGTCCGAAATGTGTTTCAATCAGCAACATTGCTCGTTTGAACCGCGACTTCATCAAAGCAAAACTGAAAGACTAATCATCTGATTAATCAGAATATGAAGAGAGGGTGCATCTTTGGGATGCACCCTCTTGTCGTTTTAAGACACAAAGAGATGTTGTTCTGACATTCTTTGTGTAAGATGTATGCTGATTACAGCAATCGGTACATGCCGCCTGCTGCCGCTCTTACAACTCCTTTTAATTCCAGTTCCAGCATGATACCGGCCAGCCGGTTCACAGGAATATTGGATGCAACGATCAGACTGTTCAGCTGCATGCCGTCCGGGTTTTTCTCCAGCAGGGAACAAATCAGACTTTCCTCCTCATTCAAGTCTGGGAACAGCTGGCGTTGTACAATAGTGGGGCGGTGTTCCCCACAACTCCAGTTCATGGCTTTGACGAAATCTTCAGCGCTTTGCAGCAGTGCTGCCCGGTTATTTCTGATCAGATTGTTGCAACCGGTGGAATACGTGTCTCCTACGCGTCCCGGAAAAGCAAAACAGTCCCGATGATAACTGTCTGCGATATCCGCAGTAATCAGGGCGCCTCCTTTTTCTGCTGATTCCACAACAATGGTAGCATCGCTGATACCTGCCACGATGCGGTTACGCCGGATAAAGTTCTGCCGGTCGGGATTGGTACCACTGGGATATTCCGTCAGCAGGCCGCCGTGATGGATCATCTCAGCCGCTGTCAGCCGGTGTACAGCCGGATAGATCCGGTCCAGTCCGTGTGCCAGCACACCGATCGTATCGGCTTTATACTGAAGCGCAGCCCGGTGAGCATGAATATCAATGCCATATGCCAGTCCGCTGACAATCAATACATCGGGAACCAGCTCCTTCAGTTCACGGACAAAACGGGTGCAGAGATCTTTCCCGTAGTCTGTTGCATGGCGTGTTCCTACCATGCTTATGACATGCAGCCGGTTGAGATCTGCATTTCCTTTGTAGAACAACACCAGCGGTGCGTCATCACAGTCGCGCAAGCGTGAAGGGTATTCTTCGTCATGAATGCTGAGACAGCGGATCTGATTCTTTTCGGCAAAGGCCAGTTCTGCTTCACAAAGCCGCAGGGTTTCCGGACATTTCAGGGCTGCTTCCAGTTTGTGTGTTGATTCCGGAAGGCTTTGCAGCACCTCATGCGGATGCTTGAACAGGTCGGTAAGCTGGTCTCCGATGGCCAGCAGCAGGCGCCGGGCACCAATCAGTCCCAGGCCGGGAATACGGGTCAGTGCAAGCGTGTAGAGCAGTTCTTCGTTTTTCATTCGGTGAAATAAGGAGCAAAGGTTTCATTCAGCAACTGGGATTCGCCCAGGCGTCCGTTAATCAGACAGACGGTATCCACCGTTGCTTTGATGACCGGTTTAAGGTCAGGAAGGCGGAAGATATCCTGATAGAATATATACTTGATGCCTTCTTTCTTCAGGTAGAGTTTGGAAACAAACTCGTCACCACTCCGGAGAGGCGTCTTGAAAGCAATGGAAAGACGGGCTACTACGGCATCAATGCCTTGTTCATGCAACTGGGCGAAACTGATTCCGGCCGATAGAAGAAATTCATGGCGCGTATGTTCGATGTAGTGCTGATAATTGGCATTGTTGACGATACCTTGCAAGTCGCATTCGTAGTCGCGGACTTTCATTTTCAGTTCATAGATGTACTTTTCCATGATGAGAACAGGTTTTGGTTATTTGGACAAAGATACATAATTATGTGCTAAGTGACTCTTTAAATACTGGTTAATTACCGGAAAGTCCGTAACTTTGTGCTTCCTGATTTACATTTTAACAGCCTGACGGATGATAACTCTTTATGCAGCTCCCTTACAGGGATTTACGGAACTTGCCTGGCGCAATGCTCATGCACAGGTTTTTGGCGGTATAGATGCCTATTATACTCCCTTTGTACGCCTTGAAAAAGGGGAGATACGCAACAAGGACAAACGCGAACTGCTTCCTGCAGGAAACACAGTATCCCGACTGATTCCCCAGATTATTGCAGCTGAGCCCGATGAATTCCGGATGCTGGTTGAGCAGATTTCCGGCTGGGGCTATCGGGAAATTGATCTCAATATGGGCTGTCCGTTTCCGTTGATAGTCAATCGCAGGAAGGGATCCGGTATTTTACCTTTTCCGGATAAGGTTGCAGCCTTGCTCCATGAAATGGAAACATTTCCGGAGATTCGTTTCTCGGTAAAGATGCGTCTGGGCTGGGAGCGGGCAGACGAATGGCGGGAGATTCTTCCCCTGTTGAATGAATCCTGTGTCAGGCAGATAACCTTGCATCCGCGTATCGGCCGACAGCAATACAAAGGAACGGTAGACAGAGAGGCCTTTACTGCCTTTTATGAGAGCTGCCGGTTACCGCTGGTATATAACGGAGACTTGCGAACCCAGGAAGAGATGCAGGAACTTTTGCTAGCTTATCCCCGGCTCGAAGGACTGATGCTGGGACGCGGACTGCTGGCCAATCCGGCTCTGGCAGCCGGTTTCAGACAGGGGAATACACTGCCGGTCTCAGAACTTTACCGGAAGATCGGGCAGATGCATCAGCTGATCTATGCAGAATATGCACGTACTTTGGAAGGAGGAGAGGCGCAGATTCTGCAAAAACTGAAGCCCATGTGGGAGTATTGTCTTCCTGATCTGGACAAAAAAGCCCGCAAGGCTATTCTGAAAAGCAATAAGCTGGATGCTTATCTCCGGGCTGTCCGTGAAGCCCTGTAAATCCCGAAATTTATTCTTTCTGCTCCTTTTTGAAATATTCATATCCGATGCGGCAGTAAAGACATTTCTTGGAGTCGCAGTAATTCTTTTTCAGTTGGATGAGAGCCTGACTGTCACCTGCATGAGCAGCCTTCAGTCCACATTCTTCCCACATGCGGGTGATGTAATTGTTTTCCGGTTTCAGATCTTCCAGCAGCTGGCTGGCCCGGTTGCAGAGCTGTTCTTCTCCTTTATGCTTTCCGTAGGCATAGAGGAAAGGAACCACCGTGTTGATGATCAGCAGGTCGATGGAACTCTGACTGAGCGTTTTGGGGTGGGAGGGCGAAGGCTGTCCGAAGACATAATGGGTCAGCCAGTAGACAGATGTTCCTCCTTTGAATATTTCCCGAAGCTCCTGCAAGGTTTCCAGTTCCATCAGCCGTGAGAACATCCCCTGTGAACGGTGGTACAGACAGGCCAGCTGTGCGATGCGTACATGCGGAAAATTTCCCGGACGCATGCGGAGAAACTTCCAGCGGCAGTCTTCGGCAGGAGTCAGATCGAACTTATGAGCCAGATAAGCATATTCCTTCATAAGTTTTTCCGTATAGTCATCGGCAGGAAGTTCCTGTAAGAGTCCGGCCTGTCCGAAGAAGATTGCTTCAATCTGGAAAAGGTCATCCCGATGCTTGTTGACGGCTGCCAGAGGGATATGTTTGGCCCAAAGCTCAAATGCATCACTGTTTACTCCAAACCCGAAATTACGTGCCAGTGTCACAAAGAAAGCGCCTTCCCAGCTGCGGTCACAAAAATCCAGCCGTTGAAAAATCTGCTGGGTTTTCTGTTCGAAACGTTCCGTCTGCAGACTGGAGAGCCAACTGTGAAGGAGGAAGGGCGACAAATGCGGGATCAGCCGGTAGCAGGCCGGATAATGGCTTGTCTGGATCAGTTCCTGGTAGTTTTCAAGCAAGTAGGGCGGATAATGCAGTTCAAGTTGGGGGATCGGTTCTCCGTTGGTGCGCTTCACTTCGGCATCAATGTCGGAGGCCGCATGCAGAATGACCGAATCGTAAGTCGGATCCTGGTCGTGGTGATGGCGTTTCCAGTCGGAAGCACGCTCATGAATTTCCACATTTCCCACCCAGATCACTCCGTCCAGTTTGATTTTTGCATTGAAGAAGTCAGGACCGGCATCCGGATTGGAGAGTCCGGGATCAATAATTTCCACTTTCTGTCCTGTGGTCGTGTGCAGAGGTTTTAGCGGGAAAAGCTTGTGTTTCCATACGTAATGTAAGAGTTGTTCCATGTTAACGAGGTGTAAATGTTGCCTAAATGTAATGATTAATACTGAAAAACACTATCTTTGCGTTGAAAATTATCAGAGAATTATGAAAATAGCATTGATTGGATATGGAAAGATGGGTAAAGAGATTGAGAAAATTGCTCTTTCCCGCGGACATGAGATTGTGAGCATCATCGATATCAATAATCGTCAGGATTTTTCTTCCGAAGCTTTTCGCTCGGCAGATGTTGCCATTGAGTTTACGGCACCTTCTGTAGCTTACGGCAATTGCCTGGAAGCTTTCAAGAATGGTGTAAAGGTGGTTTCCGGAAGTACAGGATGGATGGGAGAACACGGTGACGAAATGCGCCGTCTGTGTCAGGAAGAAGGAAAGACATTGTTCTGGTCCTCCAACTTCAGTCTGGGAGTAGCCATTTTCTCGGCTGTCAACAAATACCTGGCCAAGATTATGAATAATTTCCCCAACTATGATGTTTCGATGGTGGAAACCCATCATATTCATAAACTGGATGCACCGAGCGGTACAGCCATCACACTGGCCGAAGGCATTCTGGAAAATCTTGACCGTAAGCAGAAGTGGGTATCCGGAACATTGACCGCTCCTGACGGTACGGTCAGCGGAACAACCGACTGTGCTCCCGATGAGTTGCCGGTCAGTGCTGTCCGCAGAGGCGAGGTTCCGGGCATTCATACCATCAAATATGAGTCGGATGCCGATTCTATCATCATTACACACGATGCCAAGAACCGCAGCGGCTTCGCGCTGGGTGCCGTACTGGCGGCTGAATATACAGCCGGACATACAGGTTTTCTGGGTATGAACGATTTATTTCCTTTCTGATTATGATACAGGCCTCACGTAGACAATGGATAAAGTTTGCCGTCGTTCTGGTGCTTTATCTGATTTTCCTGCTTTGGTTGCAGAGCTGGCTGGGACTGATTGTGGTTCCGTTTATCTTTGATGCTTATATCTCGAAGAAGATTCCATGGACCTGGTGGAAAAAGTCGAAAAACAAGACGGTGGTAACAGTCATGGGATGGGTAGACGCCATTGTATTTGCGCTGGTTGCCGTTTATTTTGTCAATCTGTATTTTTTCCAGAACTACGTCATCCCGTCTTCTTCACTGGAGAAATCTTTGCTGGTAGGCGATTATCTGTTTGTCAGCAAGATGAGTTACGGTGCCCGTATTCCGCAGACTCCGCTCCATGTGCCCTTGACTCAGCATACCCTGCCCATATTCGGATGCAAATCTTATCTGGAATGGCCCGAATGGGATTACAAGCGTGTCAGCGGACTGGGTGAGGTACAGCTGAACGACATCGTGGTGTTCAACTTCCCCGCAGGCGACAGCGTAGCGACCGGTGTACCGGCAGAAGATCTTTACCGCTTGAGTTATCAGGCAGGAAAGGGCTTGTCACAACCGGTTGATATGTCCCGGCTGACTCTGGAACAGGAACGTGAGGTATATGACTATTATTATGCCGCAGGGCGGAAATACATTGATGAGAATCCGCAGATATATGGCAAGATCGTTTCCCGTCCGGTGGACCGTCGGGAGAATTACGTGAAGCGCTGTGTGGGCCTTCCCGGACAAACCCTGCAGATCAAGGACCGCATCATTTATCTGGACGGAAAGCCGAATAAGGAGCCGGACAATGTCCAGTACCGTTATCTGGTTTATACAAAGGGCATGCTGCCTGATGATCTC
The DNA here is from genome assembly GCF_000157915.1 of Phocaeicola coprophilus DSM 18228 = JCM 13818. Classification (GTDB taxonomy): domain Bacteria; phylum Bacteroidota; class Bacteroidia; order Bacteroidales; family Bacteroidaceae; genus Phocaeicola; species Phocaeicola coprophilus. The sequence continues at coordinate 142,054 of NZ_EQ973631.1, forward strand.
TGCCATGAGCTGGGTATCAGCGTAGAAGACCGTGAAATTTATTATTCCGAAGAATCCGCCTATAATATGCCGCTGACGGAAAAGGCAAAGGCTGCTCTGCTGGCGCGGAAAGATCTGGTGACTGCCATTCATGACGTGCCTGATGACGATGCCGGCGGACTGTATCCCGTCAACAAGAATACGGGATGGACTGTAGACAACTACGGTCCGGTATGGATCCCGAAGAAAGGAGCCACCATCGATCTGACGCTGGACAACCTGCCGGTCTATGAACGGCCGATCCGGGTGTATGAAGGCAATCAGCTGGATGTGAAAGACGGACGCATTTATATCAACGGACAGGAAACCACGAAGTATACTTTCCGCATGGATTATTACTGGATGATGGGCGATAACCGCCACAATTCTGCGGATTCCCGTTTCTGGGGTTTTGTTCCTGAAGATCATATTGTCGGTAAACCGATCTTTGTTTGGCTTTCACTGGATAAAGACCGCGGATGGTTTGACGGAAAGATCCGCTGGAACCGTCTGTTCAAATTTGTAGATTCAATCAAATAAACTTGTGCGAAACGGACGTTGGCTAGTCTGGCTGAAAGCAATCGGCGGCGCACTGGTCGCCGTATTGCTGGTTAAGACTCTGTTTGTCACCTCTTGTTTCATTCCTTCCTCCGGGATGGAGAACAGTCTCTATCAGGGGGAAGGCGTGCTGGTGGGCAAATGGAGTTACGGTCTTCGTCTGCCTTTCCCGTCGTTGCTGGGTTATCACCGCCTGGGAGCTTCTCCGGTGGAGCGGGGAGACATCGTACTGTTCAATAATCCCAACCCGGCCGATTCGGAAACGGGAATTGAGTGGCGTGAGGTTTTTATCAGCCGTTGTGTCGGGCTGCCGGGAGATACCCTTTCGCTCAACCGTGCACTGACCGTCACCGGAAATCAGGCCTTGAGCCCGGACAGCAAGGCGCTCTATGTCTATCCGTCTTCTTCAGAAGATCTGATGCAGGCCGTTCTGGAAACTCTGGGACTGCTGCCCGGCAATACACTGGTGAGCTATACGTCTGATGGCGGTTATGTCCGCAGTTTCAGCCATTACGAGTTCTATCTGGTTTCCCAGAAGTTGGAAGGCCGGATTCCTGTTGTTCCGCTCGACAGCCGTATCTCTCAGGAAACACATCCGTTTGTCGTACCCCGCAAGCAGGTTCCGGTAAAAGTTTATCCCTGGAATGCTGTGCTTCTCTGCAATACCATTGTACGTCATGAGCATAAGCAGGCCGGTGTGCAGGGAGACACACTTTATGTGGAAGGCCGTCCGGTGGGAGAATATACCTTCAGCAAGGACTATTACTGGATGGCTTCCAACGATCCGGTCAATCTTTCCGATTCTCGTTTGTTTGGCTTTGTGCCCGAAGATCACCTGATCGGGCGTGCCCTGCGGATATGGTATCCGGCAAGAAAGGGACGTTTCCTGCAGCGGGTGCAATAGTTGTGGCATTAAATTGAAGGAAGAAATAGTTATGAAGAAAGAAGTGATATTGGGGTCCGCTTATCTGGGACCGGTGGAGTATTATACCAAACTCTTTGCTTACGATACGGTCCGTGTGGAGCGTTATGACCATTATATGAAGCAGACCTATCGCAACCGTTGTGTCATTGCTTCGGCCGACGGCCCGCTGGCGCTGACCATTCCGACGGAGAAGGGAGATGATGCCAAGTGTCTGATGAAGGATATCCGCATTTCCGATCACGGCAACTGGAGACATGTACACTGGAATGCCTTTGTGGCAGCCTATCGTCACAGCCCTTTCTTTGATTACTATGCCGATGAGTTTCACCGTTTCTTTGAGGAGCGTTACACCTGGCTGTATGATTTCAATGCTGAGCTGTGCAGCTGGGTATGTGAGCAGATTGATCTTCAGCCCCGGATTATCCCTACGGACGATTATCTGCCGGTATCGGAAACGGCCGATGATTTCCGTGAACGGATCCATCCCAAGCGGCTGCCGCAGGAAGCCGATCCGGACTTTGTTCCGAAAGCCTATTATCAGGTATTCGATGCCCGGCTGGGTTTTCTTCCTAATCTCAGTATTGTCGATTTATTGTTTAATATGGGACCCGAAAGCCTGCTGGTGTTGCGTGATAGTACGGTCGGTTCATCCCAATCTTCCCGTTGATTTTGTATTATGAAAAGGACATTCCGGTGAGTTTGTCCTTTCGTTTCTGGAGTTTCATGCAGACGAATCAAGTGTATTCTCTGCATGAAACTTTTGTTTCGTCTGGGTGGAACAAAAAGTTTCTCTAGGTGGAACTTTTTTTTTCTCTGCATGAAACACTTGTTTCCTTTCGGGAAAACTGCTGTTTCGTCGAAACAAATTCTGCCGGACGAGCCGAAGAATAGGTCCCTTCGTGCAGACGTTTCCAGCAGGGTTTCCGTACATCTTTTGCAAAAAGAAATCCGCCTGAGTGCGGATTGCGCTCAGGCGGATGATAAATTGACGTCAGGATGACGGATTATTGCGGTACGATGGTGAATCCCCACTTGTATTCCTGATTAGCAGGAATCAGGTATTGAGGATCAGGAATGGCACCCCAGCTGTCGTAACCTCCCACACCCATCTGCTTCATGTCGATGCATACTTCCACAAAATTGCGCGGAGTGATGTCGTTGATGTGCGTCTGGCGCGGTTTGATGTTGCGGGCCGTTGCCACATCATGCTTCCGTTCTTCTTCGTTGCGGTTCTGCCACTGATAGTCGCGGTGAGTAGCTTCTTCACCGTCGAAGTCTTCTATCGAGTTGCGCAGGGCATTGAAACCGATAGTCTTGTCAGCATAGATAGTCAGGCCTTTTCCACCTTTGCGGCTGAGAGTCAGCCAGCGGGTATCGGTGTGATGACCGTTTTCCTGCGGACGGACGTAAGGGAAGTACATGGCATCTGCCGTGTTCTTGTAGAGCCCTACCAGAGTTCCGTTGTTGCGGTCAATGTAGTTTTCTTCCGGTCCGCGTCCGAAATAAGTTACCTGGTTCATATTGGCAGGCAGGCGGAAACGTACGCCGATACGCGGAACCACCAGTTTGGAACTTTCCTTGCGCAATGCTTCGTTGCCCGGAGTAAAGGTAGCCAGACGGGTTGCTTCCGATACTTCTGTTTCAGCAGCAGCCATTTCGGTAGAAGTGAATGTATAGTCAGCTTTCACAACGCCCGACGGATGGATGCGGTAAGTGGCAATGTAGAGGTTGCCGGCAGCCAGCAGATAAGAAGCCTTCAGTACGGCATCTTCTCCGTCCATGGTCAGCGTGGCATCTACTACCTTGAAGTTACGGCTGGATTCTTTCCAGATCTGCAGGCGTTTGGGTTCCTGGCTTCCGTAGTCATTGTCGTTCGGTGCGCGCCAGAAGTTCGGCTGGATACCGAAGCCTTCATTGAAATATTCCGTACCTTTTACCTTGTAGGAAGTTACCAGACCGCTGGATTTGTCGAAAGTAAAGTTGACGCGTGATGAGTGTGCAGTCAGCAGATTGCCTTCTGTTGTACACTGCAGTTTCGGGCCTCCTTCCGCAAAGGTTCTGGGTTGCGGATCAATCGGCAGGCGGAACTGATCGTGCGCGATTTCCCATCCGGCAGGAATCAGGATTTCCGGTTCGACGGTTGTTGCGCTGAATTCCACAAAGTATTCCGTACCTGTTTTCGGTTTCAGACCGTCTACATTTACGTTTACTTCCTGGCTGCCCTGCGGTTCGATGTCCAGAGAAACTTTGTGGGTACGGATCACCTTATTGTTCTCCTTCACGGTATAGGTAATCATGTACTTCTTCAGATTGGTGAAGTAGAAACGGTTGGTTACCCGGAATTTTCCGGTTGCCGCATCGATGGCTTCGAAGCCTACATTCTGATGTGCATACTTCACTTCGCTCATGGCCGGATGCGGAGTACGGTCTGGGCTGACGATACCGTTGCAACAGAAGTTTCCGTCGCTCGGCATGTTGGTACCGAAGTCGCCGCCGTATGCCCAGTATTCGCGTCCGTTTTCATCTTTCACCTGAATACCCTGGTCTACCCAGTCCCAGATGTATCCGCCCTGCAGGTTCGGATATTTGTAGATAGCCTTCCACTGATCCCAGAGACTTCCTGTAGAGTTACCCATAGCGTGAGCATATTCAGAAGGAGCTACCGGGCGGTCACTTCCGATACGTCCGATTTTTTCCAGCCAGGATGCATCCGGATATTGCGGAACATACATGTCTGAGTTCCATTCCCACTGGGCACGCTCGTAGTTGACCGGTCGGTTCATGACATCCTTGTCTGCCTGTTTCAGCCACAGGTAAGTCTGATAGAAGTTATATCCGTTTCCGGCTTCGTTACCCAGTGACCAGAAAGTGAGGCAAGGATAGTTCTTGTTACGTTCAAACATATTCTGAGTGCGATACATGTGCGGTTTCAGCCATTCCGGATTGTTGCCCAGTGTACCGCCTTTTCTCAGGTCGTAGTACATACCGTGGCTTTCGATGTTGGCTTCATCGTACACATACAGTCCGTATTCGTCGCACAGTTCATAGAAGCGGCGGTCCTGCGGATAATGGCACAGACGTACGGTATTGAGGTTGTTGCGCTTCATCAGTTCGAAATCCTTGCGCATCAGCTCTTCGTTGACATAGTGTCCCGTCAGCGGGTTGTGCTCGTGGATGTTGACTCCTTTCAGTTTGATCGGTTGTCCGTTGACCATCAGAACGGTGTAATTGTTGCCGTTTGCTGATTTCTGGTCGATCTGTTTGATTTCGATGCGGCGGAAACCTACATGATAAGGAATCACTTCACTGACCTGACCGTTTTCGCGGACCGTCATCAGCACCTTGTAAAGGTTAGGAGCTTCCGAAGTCCAGGTCTTGACAGCCGGCAGCGTCTTGTCGAAAGTAACGGTTGCAGGCTTGTTGCTCTGTACGTTCACTTTCTTTTCTTCCGTAGCTACGGTTTTACCGTCGGCATCCAGCAGTTCATAGCTGACTTCCAGATTGGCGGTAGCCGTACGGTGGTTCTTCAGGTCGATGGCCAGACGGAAGATACCGTCTTTGTATGTATCATCCAGGGTAGAAGTGATGCGGAAATCCTGTACGGAAGCTTTCGGCTGTGAATACAGGAATACATCACGTTCGATACCACTCAGGCGCCAGAAGTCCTGACATTCCAGGTAAGATCCCGTACTCCAGCGGAAAATTTTCAGTGTCAGTACGTTTTCTCCCGGTTTCAGCCAGTCGTTGACGAGGTATTCGGCCGGATTCTTTGAATCTTCGTTGTAGCCCACTTCCTTGCCGTTCAGATAAACATAGCATCCGGATTTTGCACCGGCTATGTGGAGATAGATGTCGCGTCCGTTCCAGTCTTCGGGAACAGTGATGGTACGGCGGTAAACACCTACCGGTGTATTTTCCGGCAGCTGTGGCGGTTTGGGATTGAGCGGCTGGAATTCATAACCGTGATTGGTATAGATTGCCGTTCCGAAACCCTGTACTTCCCAGTTTCCCGGTACCGTGATGTTCTGCCATCCCTGCTCAGAAGGAGAAGCTTCGGTGACGTCAGCCGGAAGCTGTTTGTAGGAATCTGTGTAATAAAACTTCCAGGTTCCGTTCAGCAGCTGGTAGTAAGGACTTTTTTCGTAATCTCCCGTCAGTGCCTGCGTCTTGTTGGCATAAGTCATGAAAGCCGAACGGGGTTCTTCTCGGTTAACGGAAACCACCTGGATATCTTTCCAGTAGGGAAGAGATTCATCTGCCTGGACGGTCTGGGGAACAGCGATGGTTGCCAGTCCGGCCAGTGAGAAACAAAGGTTAGAAAAGTCTTTTTTCATGAATATAGATTGATTAATATTAATATTTGGAAACAAATGTACAAATTTTTACAGATTGCCGGGTGTGCCAGGTTCATAAAAAACACTAAGATATATCGGAGAACCGGAATAAAGTTGTACTTTTGCGTCTGATACAAAGATTAATAGAGGAAAAAATGAATAATCTGCCTACAGTAACTAAAAATTTGCTTATTATCAATGTGCTTTGCTTCTTCGGAATGCTGGTAGCAAAACGATATGGCATCGATGTCGAAAATCTGCTGGGACTTCACTTCTTTTTGGCTTCAGACTTTAATCTGAGCCAGCTGATCTCATATATGTTCATGCACGCCAATTTCCAACACATCTTTTTCAATATGTTTGCCGTGTGGATGTTCGGGCGTGTGCTGGAGCAGGTATGGGGCCCCAAGCGGTTTCTTACTTATTATTTGATTTGCGGAATTGGTGCCGGTCTGATTCAGGAGCTGGTGCAATATCTGGAATACGCCTTTACCTTGTCCAATTATGACAGCGTCAATCTGGGAATTGCCGGAGGAATTATACCGATGGAAGAATACCTGAATATGATGACGACGGTGGGAGCTTCAGGAGCCGTTTACGGTATTCTGCTGGCGTTCGGAATGTTGTTCCCTAACAGCCAGATGTTTATTTTCCCGCTTCCGTTCCCGATCAAGGCGAAGTATTTTGTGATCGGTTATGCTGTACTGGAGTTGTTCCTGGGACTGGGCGGAGGTGACGGAGTTGCTCACTTTGCTCATCTGGGCGGTATGCTCTTTGGACTGATCCTGATTATCTATTGGAGGAAAAAGAATGGCAATCAACAGTTTTATAGCTAATCTGAAAGAAAATTTCCGTCGGGGAGACATTGTCACGCAGTTGCTGTACATCAATGTCGGAATGTTTATCCTGACTGCACTGACGGGCATTGTACTGATACTTTTCCGTCTGCCGCCTGTTCCCTGGCTGAACTGGCTGGAACTGCCGGCATGGATTGAGGCATTTATCCGCCAGCCCTGGTCGCTGCTGACCTATATGTTCATGCATGCAGGTGTATTTCATCTCCTGTTCAACATGTTGTGGCTGTACTGGTTCGGCCGTTTGTTCCTGAATTTCTTTTCGGCCCGTCATCTGCGGGGACTGTATATTCTGGGCGGATTGTGCGGCGGACTGCTGTATATTCTGGCATATAATGTATTTCCTTATTTCTCGGATGCCGTATATTCTTCCTACCTGCTGGGTGCATCGGCTTCGGTGCTGGCCATAGTTGTGGCGACGGCTGTCCGTGAACCTGAATATACGGTACAGTTTATGTTTATTGGTGCCGTTCGTTTGAAGTATGTGGCTTTGTTTATGGTGGCCCTTGATCTGCTTTTCATGACCTCTGAAAACGCCGGCGGACATATTGCTCATCTGGGAGGCGCACTGGCCGGATGGTGGTTTGCTTCCGGTCTGAGCTGCGGACACGATGTAACGAAGTGGATCAATGCCGTATTCGATTTTCTGGGCGGGAAATGGAAACCGGCTCCCCGGAAACCGAAAATGAACGTACATTACAGTGACAAGCAAAAAGATTATGATTATAATGCCCGTAAGAAGCAGCGTTCGGACGAGATAGACCGCATTCTGGATAAGTTGCGCAAATCGGGATATGGCAGTCTGACTGAAGAGGAGAAGAAAAGTCTGTTTGATGCCAGCAAAAAATAATTCAATTCAATGAAAATATTGGGACATGCAGTGCGAGGACTCGCACTGACGGGAAATCTGGTCGTAGCGGCCGGGTTTCTTCTTTGTGGTTACAGTTCATATATCCAGCCTGTTACCCATCCGATATGGGCTTGTCTGGGATTGGGATTTCCTTTTTTTCTGCTGTTGAATCTCTTTTTCCTTTTTTTCTGGCTGGTGTGCCGCCGCAAGTTTGTGTGGCTTCCGATACTGGTTTTTGTTGTGGGGTGGGGACTGGTTCGTGCATATATTCCTTTCAACCGTTCTCAGGATCCTCAGGGAGGAACCCTGGTGAAGCTGCTTACCTATAATGTAATGAATACGAACTTATCCCGTCCGGAAGAAGGAGCAGAGGAGGGGAACATCGTGACATATCTGGAACAGTCGGAAGCTGATATTATCTGTCTGCAGGAAATCACCTCTTCGGAAAAGCAGCTCCGTAAGGCTTTTCCGATGTATCCGTATGTACGGCGGATCGGTTTTGCTACGGCCAACGGTGTGGCTTGTCTGTCAAAATATCCCATTCTGTCAGCAAAGAGAATAGAATATGCCAGTGCATTTAACGGAAGTGCCCTGTTCCGTCTGAAAATAGGAAAAGATACGGTGACACTGATCAACAATCATCTGGAGTCGAACAAGCTGGATGCCGGAGACAAGGCCTTGTACAAGGAGCTGCTGAAGTCGCCCGATGAGGAAAAGGTGAAGACGAGCGGAAAGTATCTGTGGCACAAACTGGCAGATGCCGTCGCAATTCGTGCCGCTCAGGCTGATTCGGTGGCAAAGGTCATTGCTGAGTACGGTTATGACCGCATGCTGGTGTGTGGAGATTTCAATGATTCTCCCTTGTCGTATGCCCGCCGAGTGATTGCCAGGGGATTGCAGGATGCCTACGTGGAAAGGGGAAACGGTCCGGGATTTTCCTATAATCAGAATCTGCTTTATTTCCGGATTGACCATATCCTGGCCGGAACTGATTTCCGGATTCTGCACTGTGAGGTGGATCGTTCCATCCGTACGTCCGACCATTATCCGGTGTGGTGTCTGTTAGAGAAGAAAGAATAAACATTATATCTATTTTAATATGAAACATTTAGCAATTGCATTAGCCATGAGTTGTATAACCTTTGGGTGCAGTCAGAAGGCAGAAAATGCCTCCAATCCTTTTTTGACGGAGTTCCAGACTCCTTATGGTACTCCTGATTTCAACCGGATCAAGCCGGAACATTATGAACCAGCCTTCCTGCAAGGTATGGAACAGCAGAATAAGGAAATCAAGGCCATCGTGGAAAATCCGGAAGCTCCGACTTTTGAGAATACCATTGTTGCCTTGGATAACAGCGGGGAAATCCTGAACCGGGTAAGCGGTGTTTTCTTTGCCCTGGCAGAAGCCGATACGAATGATGAACTGATGGCACTGGAAGCAAAGATTGCTCCGATGTTGTCAGAACACAGTGACAATATTTACCTGAATGCAGATCTGTACAAGCGTGTTGCTGCGCTGCACGATCAGGAAGAAGCAGGAACCTTGAAGCTGACTACGGAACAACATTACCTGCTGGACAAATATTATAAAGGTTTCATCCGTTCCGGAGCCGGACTGGATGCTGCCAAGCAGGAGCGTCTGCGTGCCATCAATAAAGAATTGTCTACCCTGACCATTGAATTTGGCAATCACGTACTGGCTGAAAACAATGCCTACAAACTGATTGTCGACAAGAAGGAAGACCTGGCCGGTCTGCCGGAATCTGCCATTGCCATTGCTGCCGATGAAGCTAAGGCTGAAGGTCTGGAAGGCAAATGGGTGTTCACTCTTCAGGAATCAAGCCGTCTGCCTGTTTTGCAATATGCGCAGAACCGTGAGATGCGTAAGAATATCTATCAGGCTTATACCAGCATGGGCAATCATGGAGATGCCAATGATAACAAGGAAATCCTGAAACGGATTCTGACCTTGCGTCTGGAGAAGGCCCAGCTGATGGGATATACGAACTATGCAGAATATGTGTTGGCTGACAATATGGCCAAGACTCCGCAGAATGTAATGGACTTCTTGCATAACTTGTGGGGATATTCTATCGAGAATGCAAAGAAAGAGGCTGCCGAACTGCAACAGATCATGGATCGTGAAGGCAAAGGTGAAAAGCTTGAAGCATGGGACTGGTGGTATTATGCAGAAAAACTGCGTAAGGAAAAGTATGATCTGAATGAAGATGAAATCCGTCCTTACTTCAGTGAAGAGGATGTCCGTAACGGATTGTTCTATGTCGTAAATAAGCTGTATGGCATTACATTGACGGCAGTAGACTCTATTTCTGTATATAATAAGGATGTGAAAACCTATCTGGTGAATGATGCCGACGGATCGTTCCTGGGTATTTTCTACAGCGATTATATGCCGCGTGCAAGCAAGCGAAGCGGAGCCTGGATGAGTAATTTCCGCGAACAATGGCAGGGAGTCCGCCCGTTGATTTATAATGTGGCCAGCTTTACCAAGCCCAGTGGAGATATCCCTTCATTGCTGACTATTGATGAAGCCCGTACGATGTTCCATGAGTTTGGACATGCACTCCACGGAATGTTAAGCCAGTGTACTTATAAAGGTGTTTCCGGAACATCAGTTGCACAGGACTTTGTGGAACTTCCTTCTCAGATTATGGAGCATTGGGCCATCGAACCGGAAGTAATGAAAGTGTATGCCAAGCATTATAAGACCCGTGAGGTGTTGCCGGATTCTCTGATTGCCAAGATTGAGAACCAGGCTTTGTTTAATCAGGGCTTTATGACAACAGAGCTGCTGGCTGCGGCCTTGCTGGATATGGAATTCCATACACTGACTTCTACGGATAACCTGGATGTTGTAGCTTATGAGAAACAGGTGATGGACCGCCTCGGACTGATCCCGCAGATTGCACCTCGTTACCGGGCTACTTATTTCAATCACATCATGGGTGGTTATGAAGCCGGATATTACAGCTATCTGTGGGCTGAACGTCTGGATGCAGATGCTTTTGAAGCATTCAAGGAACACGGAATCTTTGATCCGGCAACTGCAACGGCTTTCCGCAAGAACATTCTTGAAAAGGGTGGTTCGGATGATCCGATGAAACTCTATCATACATTCCGCGGTGCAGACCCGAGTCTGGAGCCTTTGCTGAAAAACAGAGGACTAAAGTAAGGGATAAATAGGCTTTTTTATCCTCTATGCCTTAAATATTTACAAACCTTTCCGCGTATAAGTGAAAAAAAAACTATATTTGCAACCTTGAATAAACGTATATAATTAAAAAAAGTAAATATAATAATTAAAGTAACATGCAAAACAAAGGATTCGTAAAAGTTTTTGCGGTATTACTGACCCTTGCCTGTGCTTTTTACCTTTCATTCTCATTCGTGACGCGTTATCAGATGAACAAGGCGGCCGAAGATCCGAGAGGTGCTGCACATTATCTGGATTCCATGCAGAATCAGAAGGTTTGGCTGGGAGTTTACACGCTGAAACAATGTCGTGAAATGGAGATTGGTCTGGGTCTTGACCTGAAAGGTGGTATGAACGTGATTCTGGAAGTGTCTGTACCCGATGTGGTTAAAACACTTGCGGATAACAAACCCGATGAAGCTTTCAACAAAGCCGTAGCTGAGGCAGCCAAACAACAGGTGACTAGCCAGGACGATTTCATTACCTTATTTATCAGAGAGTATAAGAAACTGGCTCCGGAAGGAAAGTTGGCAGAACTGTTCGCTACTCAACAGCTGAAAGACAAAGTGACTACCCGTAGTACAGATGCGGAAGTAGAAGCTGTGTTGCGTGAAGAAGTGAAAGCTGCCGTTGAAAACTCATATAATGTATTGCGTACCCGTATCGACCGTTTCGGTGTAGCTCAGCCGAACATCCAGACTCTGGAAGGACGCATGGGACGTATCATGGTGGAATTGCCGGGTATTAAGGAACCTGAACGTGTGAGAAAGTTGTTGCAGGGATCTGCTAACCTGGAATTCTGGGAAACTTATGAAGCAAAGGATATCACTCCGGTTCTGGCTTCTGCTGACAGCCGTGCACGTGCTATTCTTGCCAGCGAAACTGTTTCTTCTGACTCTGTTGCAGTGAAAGAAGAAGCTGCTGTTTCTGCTAAAGACAGTCTGGCTGCAGCCTTGAAGGGTGAAGCTCCGGCTGAAGCAGGAGAACAAAACCGTAAGAACTATCCTCTGCTGTCTGTTCTACAATTGAATCAGAGTGGTGTAGGAGCAATTGTCGGTTATGCTGATTACAAAGATACGGCTGATATCAATCGTATCCTGAATATGAAGGAAGTAAAAGAAGTTTTGCCTCGTGATCTGAAGCTGATGTGGGGTGTAAGAGCTTCTGATATGGATAAGACCGGACGTATTTTCGAATTGTATGCAATCAAATCTACCCAGCGCAACGGACGTGCGCCGCTGGAAGGTGATGTGATTACAGATGCACGTGACTCATACGACCAGTACAACAGACCTTGCGTAACGATGGCTATGAATACAGAAGGTGCTCGTCGCTGGGCACAGCTGACCAAGCAGAACACTGGCCGTGAAATCGCTATCGTTCTGGATGGATATGTATACAGTGCTCCGCGTTCTAACGGTGAAATTGCCGGAGGTAATTCTGAAATCACAGGTAGCTTCACTCCTGAACAGACAAAAGACTTGGCCAATGTGTTGAAATCCGGTAAGATGCCTGCACCTGCACGTATCGTACAGGAAGATATCGTAGGTCCGTCTTTGGGTCAGGAATCAATTAACCAGGGTATTGTTTCATTCATTGTTGCTTTGGTTGTATTGATGGCTTACATGTGCGTCATGTACGGATTTATTCCGGGTATGGTCGCTAATGCAGCTTTGTTTATCAACTTCTTCTTTACATTGGGTATCCTTTCTTCCTTCCAGGCTGCACTGACAATGTCCGGTATTGCCGGTATGGTGTTGTCTTTGGGTATGGCTGTGGATGCTAACGTTTTGATCTATGAACGTACGAAAGAAGAACTGAAAGCAGGTAAGGGTACTCGTCAGGCTTTGTCAGAAGGTTATGTAAACGCTTTTTCTGCAATCTTTGACTCTAACTTGACTTCTATCATTACAGGTATTATCCTGTTCAACTTTGGTACAGGACCTATCCGTGGTTTTGCTACAACGTTGATTATCGGTATCCTCTGTTCATTCTTCTCTGCAGTGTTCTTGACTCGTCTGGTTTACGAACACTTCATGAATAAGGATAAATGGATGAACCTGACTTTCACAACAGGAATCTCAAAGAACCTGATGCAGAATGTACATTATAATTTCATTGGTTCTACCAAACGTTCCTTTACGGTTTGGGGTACCATCATTATTATCTGCATTGTATCATTCTTTGTCCGTGGTCTGGCGCAGAGTATTGACTTTACGGGTGGACGTAACTTTGTTGTTCAGTTTGAACAGAAGGTTGCTCCGGAAACCGTACGTGAATTGTTGCAGCCGAAAGTAGGTGATGCAAACGTTCAGGCAATTGCACTGGGAACAGACGGAAGAACTGTTCGTGTAACTACCAACTATCGCATTGAAGAAGATTCTCCGACAATTGATGCTGAAATTGAAGAGTTCCTGTATCAGGCTTTGAAAGATGGTAATCTGTTGGGTGAAGGTACTACTCTGGAAATCTTTATCGACCGCGATAACCGTGTAGGAGGTTCTATCATCAGTTCACAGAAAGTAGGTCCGAGTATTGCAGACGACATCAAGACTTCTGCAATCTGGTCAGTTGTGCTGGCTTTGATCGCAATCGGTTTGTATATCCTGATCCGATTCAGCAATATTGCTTTCAGTATCGGTGCTACGGTAGCGCTGACTGTTGATACTTTGTTGATTATCGGAGCTTATTCACTTTGCCATGGATGGATGCCATTCTCTTTGGAAATTGACCAGACATTCATCGGTGCAATCCTGACAGCAATCGGTTATTCTATCAACGATAAGGTGGTAATCTTTGACCGTGTACGTGAGTTCCTGGGACTGTATCCGAAGCGTGACCGTGTACAATTGTTCAATGATTCACTGAATACAACATTGTGTCGTACCATCAATACCTCATTGAGTACATTGATCGTATTGTTGAGTATCTTCATCCTGGGCGGTGACAGTATCCGTAGTTTTGCTTTCGCAATGATTCTGGGTGCAGTAATCGGTACGTTGTCTTCTCTGTTCATCGCAGCTCCTGTTGCTTATCTGACAATGGGAAATAAGATGCCTAAAGGAGAAGAAGCTAAAGCTTGATACATCCGATTCTGATATAATCAGAGTATTTTAGTTTACTCTGTTTCTGATAAAGCCCTGGCTTATTTGTAAGTCAGGGCTTTATGCTTATAGTAAGACTGAAAACGAAAAATAAGACATTCAGCGTTTATTGCTTTTATAATTCTTAAAAACATATTTTTGAAATGTTCGTTGTTATTGGACTTATGCTTACAGGCGTTTTGATTGGTTGGGTGACGCGTAAGCATTGTTTGAAATTTCTGCAACAGATTATACCTGTGTTTATCTGGTTATTGCTTTTCCTGCTTGGAGTGGAAGTAGGGGATAATGATGCCATACTTCGCGGATTGCATACGATTGGAATCGAAGCGCTTGTTCTTACTCTGGGAGGAACATTGGGAAGCGTGCTGGCTGCTTCTTTGTTATGGAATATCCTGACAGGATGGAAAAAGACAACGGAAACAGTACATGAATCCTCTGTGGCCTCGGGGAATATATTGCATGCTCTTAAAGGCAGTCTGGTAATTGTTGCTTTTTTTGTGATCGGAGTATGTTGCGGCTTGTGGGGATGGCTTCCCGGGCATTGGGGGAGTAAGATTAGTTTTTACGCTTTGTGCCTGTTGATGTTTAGTGTAGGAATCAGTGTCGGGAATGATTCACAGACGTTGAAGAGTTTCCGGAGTCTGAATCCCCGATTGATGTTTCTGCCGCTCATGACCATTTTGGGAACTCTGGCAGGAACAGCTGTAGTCAGTATTTTTCTGAGTCATCGTAGTCTGACTGACTGTTTGGCGGTAGGCTCCGGTTTTGGTTACTATTCTTTGTCCAGTATCTTTATTACGGAATATAGGGGTGGGGAATTGGGTACAGTAGCTTTGTTGGCCAATATCAGCAGAGAAATATTGACATTATTGGCTGCTCCATTATTAGTCCGTTGGTTTGGGCGCTTGGCTTCTATTTCTGCAGGTGGAGCTACAACAATGGATACGACGCTTCCTGTGATTTTGCAGACAGCAGGACAGGAGTTTGTTGTTGTATCGATCTTTCACGGTTTTGTTGTAGATTTCAGCGTTCCTTTTTTAGTAACCTTTTTTTGCAGTATATAGGGAACCCTGATTGATATAGGAAAAGAGGCCGCTTTATAATAAAGATAGTTCAGCTTCTTTCATAAAATGAAGAAGGTGTATCAATCTGTATATGGACATACATTTTTGATACACCTTCTTTTTTGTTTGTCAGGAAGACTGGATTACTTCTTCTGGAAGCGTTCTGTCAGCTTAGCCAACATATCTTTAGTCATTGAATCCAAATCGTATTCCGGTTTCCATCCCCATTCTTCACGGGCGCAAGTATCATCCAGTGAATTAGGCCAAGAATCAGCAATAGCCTGGCGCAAAGGATCAACTTTGTATTCCATTTGGAAATCAGGAACATATTCCTTGATCTTGTTGTAGATGATTTCCGGATCAAAGCTCATAGAAGCGATGTTGAACGAGTTACGATGAACGAATTTGCTCGGATCAGCTTCCATGATTTCGATAGCAGCACGCAATGCATCCGGCATGTACATCATGTCCATGTATGTACCTGCTGCGATCGGACATTCAAATTTTTCCCCTTTAGCAGCTGAATAATAAATATCTACGGCGTAGTCGGTTGTACCGCCACCCGGAGGAGTTACGTACGAAATCAGTCCAGGGAAACGAACAGAACGAGTGTCGACACCGAAACGGATGTTGTAATAATCGCTCAGCAATTCACCGGAAACCTTAGTTACTCCATACATGGTACGTGGGTTACGGATAGTGTCCTGAGGAGTCTTGTCTTTCGGAGTATTGTTTCCAAATACGCCGATTGAGCTCGGAGTAAACACGGCACAATTCATGGTACGTGCTACTTCAAGAACGTTGAACAAACCACCCATACCGATCTTCCATGCAAGCTGAGGTTTTGCTTCAGCTACGGCTGAAAGCAAAGCGGCGAGATTGTAGATCGTATCAATTTTATATTTTGATACAGTTTCAGCAATCTGCTGTTCGTTGGTAATATCAACGATAGCCGACGGACCGGATTCCTTCAGTTCTCCTTTAGGTTCTGCTCCGGGAATATAACCGGCTACGATGTTACCGTTATACAGTTTTCTCAGTTTCATTGTCAGCTCTGAACCGATCTGTCCGGTCGAACCGATGATCAATACATTTTTCATAATCTAGTTTTTAAGTTTGATACCGATGCAAAGATAGCTATAAAATAAAATTTTTTTCAAAAAAAGACAGATTATTCATACACAGATTCAAGAAAAAATGTGAACTTTGTGCCTTAACCTTAAAATATAAATCTTATGTACGGAAAATTTAAAGATTTCTTGTCTCAGGAACTGGCAAACATTGAAGCTGCCGGCTTGTATAAAAAAGAACGTATCATTACAACACCTCAGCGTGCGGATATTCAAGTAAATGCAGGAGAAGGTGTACTGAACTTCTGTGCCAACAACTATTTGGGCTTGTCAGACAACAAGCGTCTGATTGAAGCTGCTAAAGCTGCTATGGATTCTCATGGTTATGGAATGTCTTCTGTTCGTTTCATTTGTGGAACTCAGGATTTGCACAAACAATTGGAAGCTGCTATTTCTGATTATTTCAAGACAGAAGATACAATTTTGTATGCTGCTTGCTTTGATGCTAACGGTGGCTTGTTTGAACCATTGTTTACAGATGAAGATGCTATCATTTCTGACTCTCTGAATCATGCTTCTATCATTGATGGTGTTCGTCTGTGTAAGGCAAAACGTTACCGTTACGCTAATGCAGATATGGCTGATTTGGAACGTTGCTTGCAGGAAGCTCAGGCTCAGCGTCATCGTATCATTGCTACCGATGGTGTCTTCTCAATGGATGGAAATGTAGCTCCGATGGATAAGATCTGTGAACTGGCAGAGAAATATGATGCATTGGTTATGGTAGATGAATCTCACTCTGCAGGTGTTGTTGGTCCTACTGGTCATGGTGTTGCAGAACAATATAATGTATATGGACGTGTAGATATCTTTACAGGAACTCTGGGCAAGGCTTTCGGAGGTGCTATGGGTGGATTTACTACCGGTAGAAAGGAAATTATCGACATGTTGCGTCAGCGTTCTCGTCCGTATCTGTTCTCTAACTCAGTTGCTCCTGCTATTGTCGGTGCTAGCTTGGAAATGTTCAAGATGCTGAAAGAAAGCAATGCATTGCATGACAAATTGATGGATAATGTAACTTATTTCCGTGATAAGATGTTGGCTGCCGGATTTGATATCAAACCGACTCAGAGTGCTATCTGTGCAGTGATGCTGTATGATGCGAAATTGTCTCAGGATTTTGCAGCCAAGATGCAGGAAGAAGGTATTTATGTAACAGGATTCTATTATCCGGTTGTTCCGAAAGGACAGGCTCGTATCCGCGTACAGCTGTCTGCCGGTCATGAACGTGAACACCTGGACAAAGCAATTGCAGCCTTCATCAAAGTTGGTAAAGAGTTAGGAGTTATCAAATAAAGAATAAAATTCTTCATTTTTTAATTGGGGCGAGGCCTGTGAAATACAGGATAAGCCCCTTTTTTATTTCTAATTGGGCGGGAAATTGTACCCCCGAGGGGAATCGAACCCCTATCTAAAGTTTAGGAAACTTCTATTCTATCCGTTGAACTACAAGGGCAACTTTTGCAAAAGTACGGCTTTTTCTTGATTTCCCCATGTGTTCTTTGATAAAAAACTTTATTATCCTTCTCCTTGCTAAATATTTTTTGATTTATCTTGCTTTTCTCAAGTAACTTCGCCATTTTTGCAACCATTGATTTTGTGAACTTTAAATAATACGTTATGGCAGAAGATATGATTGTCAAAGAGCTGGACGATGTTGTAGTCCGCTTTTCAGGCGACTCAGGTGATGGAATGCAGTTGGCTGGTAATATGTTTTCCAATATTTCGGCTACTGAAGGAAACGACATCAGTACTTTTCCGGATTATCCGGCTGATATTCGTGCCCCGCAAGGAACATTAACCGGAGTTTCAGGCTTCCAGGTTCATATAGGCTCGGGCAAGGTGTATACTCCGGGTGATAAATGTGATGTGCTGGTTGCTATGAACCCTGCCGCCTTGAAAACACAGTATAAATTTTGTAACCCCCAGTCTGTTATTATTATCGATACAGATTCGTTTACCAAGCGTGATTTGGAGAAAGCCCAATTTGTTCTTGAAAATCCATTCTCTGAATTAGGAATCAAGAATGAAGTGGTGGAGGCAGCCATAACGACCATGTGTAAGGAAAGCCTGAAGGATAGTGGTTTGGATAATAAGACGATTATGCGAACCAAAAATATGTTTGCACTGGGGCTTGTTTGCTGGTTGTTCCATCGGGATATCCATGTAGGTGAGAAAATCTTGAGAGAAAAGTTTGCGAAGAAACCGGAAATTGCAGAGGCAAATGTGAAAGTCTTGTATGACGGTTATCATTTTGGTGAGAATACGCATGCTTCCGTATCCATTAGCTATACTGTTCCAAGTAAGGAACAGAAGAAGAAAGGCCTGTATATGGATATAAATGGCAATAAGGCTACTGCATATGGCTTGATTGCTGCTGCGGAGAAGGCTGGTCTGGAACTTTATTTGGGCTCTTATCCCATTACCCCGGCAACAGATATTCTTCATGAGCTGGCCAAACATAAGTCATTAGGAGTAAAGACTGTTCAGTGTGAAGATGAAATCGCTGGATGCGCTTCTGCCGTAGGTGCTGCTTTTGCCGGAGCTTTGGCAGTTACAACGACTTCAGGACCGGGTATCTGTCTGAAAAGTGAAGCGATGAATCTGGCAGTGATTACGGAATTGCCTTTGGTAATTGTGGATGTGCAACGAGGAGGACCTTCTACGGGATTACCGACAAAATCCGAGCAGACTGATTTACTTCAGGTTCTTTATGGACGTAACGGAGAAAGTCCCATGCCGGTTATTGCAGCTTCATCGCCAACAGATTGTTTTGACGCGGCTTTTATGGCATGTAAAATAGCCTTGGAGCATATGACTCCGGTTGTTTTATTGACCGATGCTTATATTGCCAATGGTTCAGCTGCATGGCATTTACCGGACTTAAACGAATATCCTTCGATTTGTCCGCCTTATGTAAAACCGGAGATGGCTGGTACATGGACTCCGTTCCAGCGTGACCCGAAGACTGGCGTACGGTACTGGGCTATTCCAGGAACTGAAGGTTTTATGCATCGTATTGGCGGTTTGGAAAAGAGCAATGAAACAGGAGCCATTTCTACAGATCCCGAAAATCATCACCGGATGGTACAGCTTCGTGCAGAGAAAGTTGCGCGTATTGCAGATTCGCTTCCGGATTTGCAGGTCGAAGGTGATTTGGATGCAGACTTATTGATTGTGGGTTTTGGCGGGACTTATGGACATTTGCACTCTGCGATGGATACATTGAGAAAGCAAGGCAAAAAAGCTGCCTTGGCTCATTTCCGCTTTATCAATCCGTTGCCCCGTAATACAGAGGCAGTATTGCGCCGCTATCCGAAGATTGTGGTTGCCGAACAGAATATGGGACAACTGGCCGGTTATTTGCGCATGAAAATCGAAGGAATTCATTTGTATCAGTTTAATCAAGTAAAGGGTCAGCCTTTTGTTGTACAAGAATTGGTTGATGCGTTCACAAAAATATTGGAGGAATAAGCCATGGATGAAACAAAATATACAGCAGCAGATTATAAGGCTGGTCAACCTCGCTGGTGCCCGGGATGTGGCGATCATGCCTTTTTGAACTCTTTTCATAAAGCTTTGGCTGAATTGGGTGTTCCGCCTCATGAAATAGCAGTTATTTCAGGAATCGGATGTTCTTCACGTTTGCCCTATTATATGAATACGTATGGGATGCATACCATTCATGGGCGTGCAGCAGCTATTGCAACTGGTGCGAAAGTTGCTAATCCTCAACTTACGATCTGGCAAATTTCTGGGGATGGAGACGGACTGGCTATCGGTGGAAACCATTTTATTCATGCGATTCGCCGCAATGTAGATATTAATATTGTTTTGTTGAATAATCGGATTTACGGTTTGACAAAAGGACAATATTCACCGACCTCTGCTCGTGGTTTTGTGAGTAAGTCTTCACCTTATGGAACTGTGGAAGATCCGTTCCGGCCTGCCGAACTTTGTTTTGGAGCGAGAGGCCGTTTCTTTGCCCGTTGTGCAGCTGTAGATGGTGGCCCTTCTGTAGAAGTTCTGAAAGCGGCAGCACGTCATAAAGGAACTTCCGTTGTAGAGGTCTTGCAGAATTGTGTGATTTTTAATGATGGAACACATAACGCCGTAGCCAAGAAGGAAGACCGTGAACGTAATGCCATTTATCTGGAGCATGGTAAACCGATGTTGTTTGGACCTAACAAGGAATTTGGTCTGATGCAGGAAGGATTCGGCCTGAAAGTCGTGAAACTGGGTGAGAATGGTATTTCAGAAAAAGATATTCTAGTGCATGATGCACATTGTGAAGATCATACTCTACAATTGAAACTGGCTCTGATGGAAGGGCCTGATTTCCCGATTGCTTTGGGAGTGATACGTGATGTGGAAGCTCCTACGTATGATGAGTCGGTAGAAGCTCAGATAGAAGAAATTTCAGCTAAGAAACCTTATCATAATTTTGCAGAACTGCTGGCAACAAATGATACCTGGGAAGTGAAATAATATCAAAATAGAATTGGCGTATGTCGGATTGGGTTGACAATCCTTCATACGCCAATTTTTTTATAGAATCAGATAAATAAACTATTCTTTCTCTCCGAAACATAAATCTCCTGCATCTCCTAATCCAGGCACAATGTATGAATGTTCATTTAACTCTGGATCTATGGCGCCACACCAAATGGTGGTTTTGGCATCAGGTAATGTCTTTTGTAAATACTCAATAGCTTGTTGGCTGGCCAGTACAGAAACGATGTGTATATGTGAAGGTTCACCTTTTGTAAGTAAGGCTTTATATGCCAGTTCCATAGAACCTCCGGTTGCCAGCATCGGATCTGTAATGATCAGAATCTTATTGTCAAGGCGTGGAGAAGCAATGTATTCAATGTGAATGTCGAAATGTTCAATGTCAATGTATTTACGATAAGCTGAAACGAAAGCATTTTCCGCATGATCAAAGTAGTTCAGGAAACCCTGGTGCAAAGGCAGACCCGCACGAAGGATGGTAGCCAGTACCGGTTGTACCGCCGGTACGTTTTCACAAGTCTTTGCTAGAGGGGTTTGAATTTCTATTGGATGATAAGGGAGATCCCGGCTGATCTCATAAGCCATGATTTCACCGATGCGTTCAATATTTCTTCGAAACCTCAGGCTGTCTCCCTGTATGTTGATGTTACGTACTTCTGCCAGATACTGATTCAGGATTGAGTTTGCCTGATTGAAAGTGACAATCTTCATAAATGATCAAGGGGTTTGATTGTTCAAAATAAGTTTATCCTTGCAAAGGTATGAATAATATTTTGTAGGCTCCAAGTCTATAAGAGTGTTTCTGTTTAAAAGATGCATATAAATGTAATGAGATTTATACGTAAATATCTTGTTTGAAATTTCTTTCAGTTCTATATCTTTGATTTTTCTGAACTCCTGGATAACTTTTGTTTTTGCCTGATAAAGCTTGGCAGGAAGGCTGGAAATGAAGGATTGACTCTGTATTTCAGCTCTCATGGAATGTAGTTGTAATGTCTGAATTGCATATTTGTTACACAAGTATAAATCTTTTCATGATTACGGATTTTTTTCTCTAATAAATTCTTGGATTCAAAGAAAACCACTATTTTTGTAGCGCCTAAAACAAGGGGATGTTGAAAAACATTCTTTTGATGGTTATTAAGAATTTAGGAATTAAACATTTGATATAAATAACCAAATTAATCATTTGAACAATGGCAAATTTAGATCTTACTAAGTACGGTATCACTGGAACCGTAGAAATCGTACACAATCCTTCTTACGAAGTTTTGTTCGCAGAAGAAACAAAAGCTGGTTTGGAAGGCTTCGAAAAAGGTCAGGAAACTGAACTGGGTGCAGTAAACGTAATGACTGGTATCTACACTGGTCGTTCTCCTAAAGATAAATTCTTGGTAAAAGACGCTACAAGTGAAAACACTGTATGGTGGACTTCTGAAGAATATAAAAACGATAACAAGCCTGTAACTACAGAAACTTGGAATGTATTGAAAGACTTGGCTGCAAAAGAATTGTCAAACAAGAAATTGTTCGTTGTTGACGGTTATTGCGGTGCTAACGAAGCTACTCGTTTGAAAGTTCGTTTCATCATGGAAGTTGCATGGCAGGCTCACTTCGTAACTAACATGTTCATCCGTCCTTCTAAAGAAGAATTGGAATCATTCGAACCTGACTTCGTTGTTTACAACGCTTCTAAGGCTAAAGTTGAAAACTACAAAGAACTGGGTCTGAACTCAGAAACTGCAGTTGTATTCAACTTGACTACTAAGGAACAGGTTATCCTGAACACTTGGTACGGTGGTGAAATGAAGAAAGGTATGTTCTCTATGATGAACTACTTCAACCCGTTGCGTGGTATCGCTTCTATGCACTGCTCTGCTAACACTAACATGGACGAAACTGAATCAGCTATCTTCTTCGGTTTGTCTGGTACAGGTAAGACAACTTTGTCTACTGACCCGAAACGTAAGTTGATCGGTGATGACGAACACGGATGGGATAACGAAGGTGTATTCAACTACGAAGGTGGTTGCTATGCTAAGGTTATCAACCTGGATAAAGAATCAGAACCGGATATCTACAACGCTATCAAACGTGACGCTTTGTTGGAAAACGTTACTGTTGATGCTGAAGGTAAGATCAACTTCGCTGATAAGAGCGTAACAGAAAACACTCGTGTTTCTTATCCTATCTATCACATCAACAACATCGTTAAACCGGTTTCTAAAGGTCCTCACGCTAAGCAGGTTATCTTCTTGTCTGCTGATGCATTCGGTGTATTGCCTCCTGTATCTATCTTGAACGAAGAACAGGCTCAGTACTACTTCCTGTCAGGATTTACTGCTAAGTTGGCTGGTACAGAACGTGGTATCACTGAACCGACTCCGACATTCTCTGCTTGCTTCGGTGCTGCTTTCTTGAGCTTGCATCCTACTAAATATGCAGAAGAACTGGTTAAGAAGATGAAGATGACTGGTGCTAAGGCATACTTGGTTAACACTGGTTGGAACGGTACCGGTAAGCGTATTTCTATCCGTGATACTCGTGGTATTATCGATGCTATCCTGGATGGTTCAATCGAAAAAGCTCCTACTAAGACTATTCCTTACTTTGACTTCGTCGTTCCGACTGAATTGCCGGGTGTTGATCCGAAGATCCTGGATCCGCGTGACACTTACGAATGTGCTTGTCAGTGGGAAGAAAAAGCTAAGGATTTGGCTGGTCGTTTCATCAAGAACTTCTCTAAGTTCACTGGAAACGAAGCAGGTAAAGCTTTGGTTGCTGCTGGTCCGAAATTGTAATTATAAGAATTACATAAGACTAAATAATTAGAAGGAGTCCCGATTTTCGGGGCTCCTTTTTTTGTTCCTTTTCCTAATCCTGTTACCTTTGTAGATAGAGACTTTACCATACTAATTATAAACGCTTATGAAAATGTATATTTTATTTCCATTGTTTGCAGTGGCAATCATGTGTTTCTCCTCCTGCCATTCTCAAAAAGGCCGTATGGACGATTTAAAGGACTTTGTGGAAAAGATTCAGGAGGAAGGGAAGGATTATACTCTCGACCAGTGGAAAGAAGCTAACGAACGTTTCCAGAAATTGCTGGATAAAATTAATTCCTACGAAGATTTGACCAAGGAGGAATTGGAAGAGATGGCTAAATTGCAAGGGCAGTATGCTGCTACTGTTTTTAAGAACAGTGGAAAGAGTATTATGGAGCAGATGCAAAAAGCTGGAGTTGCATTGGATAGTCTGGAAGAAGGTTTCGAGAAAGGAATGATTGAGAGTCAGGAGTTAGAGTAATATTTATCTAATAACAATAAACTATGAAACAATTGAAGACGATGGCAGGCTGTTTATGCCTTTGCCTCGCAGCAGGATGTACCTCTCCCGCTTCACAGCAGGAGAATGTAGCTGTTACCGAAGGAATGACTCAGTCTGATGCGGTGATTAAGACCATAATGGAGCGCCGTAGTGTGCGTAAATACAAACCACAGCCGGTTAATCGTGATACAATGCAGACGATTCTGAATTGTGGCATTAATGCTCCTAACGGACAGAACAAGCAATCATGGGCTATTCGGGTAGTGGATAATCCTGATTATATCAATGGCCTGACGGAAATCTATAAAAAGGCCAATCCTCAGGCAGCAAAAGATCCGAATTTCAAGAATATGTTCCGCAATGCCCCTACAGTTGTATTCATTGCCCATGACACTTCCTATGACATGTCTCAGATTGATTGTGGACTGTTGGGTGAGAACATGATTCTTTCAGCCTGGTCTATGGGAGTAGGTTCCTGTTGCCTGGGAAGTCCTGTCCGTTTTATGAACACGCAACCTGAAGCAACTGATTACCTGAAAAAGCTGGATTTTCCTGAAGGTTACCAGCTCTTGTATTGTATAGCATTCGGCTATCCGGATGAAAGTCCGGCAGCCAAGCCGCGTGATGCCCAGAAAATCAAGTTTATAGAGTAATCTGACTCTATTGTCTTTCTCCCAGATCGTCGTATGAACTTTGCAGGATCGCCTTACCGAGTTCCATACGGCGCAGGCTGGGGGCAGGTTCATCCACCAGTGTTTTTCCTGAATTGTTGTCCACCTGTGTTACTCCCGTACTGTCACGGAAAGCAAAGCCGTTGTTATAGGTGTAATAGGCAAAAGGATAAGTATATTCTTTCCCCAATACATTTCTGCTGAAGTTAAATTCCCGGTGATTGATGCCCAGCTGTCCCAGCAGGGTAGCAGCCATATCTGTCTGATTCATCAGTTTGTCAACAACAGCCGGCTGCTTAATTGCACCTCCCAGCCAGAGCATAGGAATATGATGAATACGCGGCGTGTTGTTCGGCTCGTTGATCGGATAATGGAAACCGTGATCCGGTAGACAAATAACCAGCAAGTCTTTCCATTGTGGCAACTGTTTTAATTTATCGATAAACTTCCCGAGACATTCGTCTGTAAAGGCGAAAGCATTGGGAATCTTTTCTTCCAGCCGGTGATAAGGTACCTCAAAAGGCTCATGGCTGCTCAGAGTCAGGAAAGCTGTGTGCCATCGTTGTGAGAGAGGCCGTTTCTTGATTTCATTATACAAGTATTCAAAAGTGATATCATCGTTCACTCCCCACGGATTTTGCCGTTCTTTCAGACTGAAATCCACATCTGCGGTAAGTTTCTGGTATCCGCTTCCGAGCAGATAACTTTTCATGTTTGTAAAGTTGATATCCCCTCCGTACAGGAAGTCTGTAACATATCCTTCCTTCACCAGTTTGCCTGCAATGGAAGGAAGTGTACGGCTTTTTGCCGGTATTTTCATGACAGAAAGAGTAGGGAAGCCCTGATAACCGCTAAACGTACAGATGGTTCCTCTGTCCGTACGGAAGCTGTTGGCATAACAGTTGGTGAAGAACACTCCTTCCTTCGACAGGCGTTCCCAGTTCGGACTTACCCCTGGTACTCCTCCAAGCGATTCAATGAACACCCCTCCATAACCTTCCACCAGAATGATCAGAATGTTTGGGCGGCGTGTATTGAGCAGTTCTACCGCATTTTCTCCTTCTGTCGGATAAAGTCCTTCAAACAACTCTTTACGCTTCTCCTCGTCGAAGAAATCGAATTCTGACGCATAATTCTCAGTCTTTCCGGCGGAAGCCAGTAGGCTGAAGGCCGGATTTACGGCTGAATGATTCAGGAATTCATTATTACAGAAATATACCTGTCCGATATTGGCTGTTGATTCCGTCACACCTCCCCGGATGACGACAAACAACAGTCCGCCAAGTAGAATCATGCCGGCACTTCCCGTCACCCGACGGCTAGTACCAGCTAGTCTTTGAGGAGTCAGTTTGTATAAACCGGCCATCATCAGAGCTGATAAAAGCAGCATGATAAAGATGCGTAAGATAATGAATCCCGTAGAAACGCTTGCCAGTGCATTTTTCGGTGAATCCATATACAGGAAGATGGAAGCATCCAGCTTAAATCCCCAGAACGGATATAAAGCCATGTCTACAATGAAGATCAGCATGACCAGAAAGCTGATCAGCACATAATAGCCTGTCAGAATCTTCCGCAACGGGAATTGTCTGAACCAGATACTGATCAGGACTACAAGCCATGGGATTACCGTCAGATACCCGGCAGTAGTGGCATCAAGTGTGAATCCGTGTAAGATCACCCGTCCGAAATCTGCTGGAGAAACACCTTTTTCCACTGCGTCGTTATACAGCATGAACAATGGTTTCTGTATAAGAAAACACCCCAGTACCATTGCGAAAAAAGCAATCAGGTAAGCTATTCTTTTCTTCATAATGTCAGTTGCTTTATCATCCAGTTAATTATAAACGGCTGCTCATGTCCGGAATTTCTCCGTCAGTAGCAGCCGTTATGTTTATTTTCTTCCAAAGTCAGCCGGTACCTCTCCCCATTTTTCTGTTTCCCATTTAAGTAATGGAGTCGGGCATCCATTTTCGTGCAGCCACTTCTCAGCCCGTTCAATCAGCCTGAAAAGTTCCTCTGTACGATCATTCCGTTCCAGCTTTGTTTTGCATTTTTTCTGTTTTACCCAGTTCAGCGCATTGCGGCTGTCCGAATAAATAGGCATGTGCAGGTTCTTCTGTTTGAGCAATGCCAGTCCGTGTACAATGGCCAGGAATTCACCGATATTATTGGTTCCATACACAGGTCCGAAGTGAAAGATCTCTTCACCCGTCAGGAGATATACTCCCCGATATTCCATCGGTCCCGGGTTTCCGCTGCATGCTGCATCTACGGCCAGGCAGTTCAGATCGAATCCTTCCGGCAGTGCTACGGCCGTTTTCACTTTCTCTTTACCGGCTCCCACATACTTGTGAGCGGCTGAGACCAGCGCCTGTTCTGCTTCCTCACGGGTGTCAAATGATTTATAAAGGGCCCCTTTATAATTCTTGATTTGCAGTTGACATTCCGTCCATGAAGTGTAGATACCTGGCGCGACCCCTTTCCAGACCACGTAAAACTTTTGCTTCGGCATTACATTCTTTCCGGAACTTCAATACCCAGCAAGCCCATAGCCAGCTTCACAACCTTGCCCACGTTCTGACTCAGTGCCAGACGGAATACCTTGAGAGCTTCGTTCTCTTCGCGCAGGATGCTGAAGTCGTGATAGAACTGATTGTATTCTTTCACCAGATCGTATGCATAGTTAGCCAGGATTGACGGGTTGTAGTCCGTACCAGCCTGTTTCACTACATTGCCGAAGTCTGCCAGCATCTGGATCAGTCCTTCTTCCTTCGTGCTCAGCTCGATGCCGGCTGGGATAACGGCAGGTACTGTAATTCCAGCTTCTGCAGCCTTGCGGAGAATAGACTGGATACGTGCATAAGTATATTGAATGAAAGGACCCGTATTACCGTTGAAGTCGATGGATTCTTTCGGGTTGAAGGTCATATTCTTGCGGGCATCTACTTTCAGGATGAAATATTTCAGAGCACCCAGACCTACGATACGTGCAATGTCATCAGCCTCTTCCTTGGTCAGACCATCCAGTTTACCCAGTTCGTTGCTGGTTTCCTTGGCCGTTTCGATCATTGCTTCCATCAGGTCGTCAGCATCTACCACGGTACCTTCACGGCTCTTCATCTTACCTTCCGGCAGTTCCACCATTCCGTAAGAGAAGTGAACCAGATCTTTACCCCATTCGAATCCCAGTTTGTCAAGCAGGATAGACAGAACCTGGAAGTGATAGTTCTGTTCGTTACCTACTACGTAAATCATCTTGTTGATCGGATAATCCTGGAAACGCAGCTTGGCTGTACCGATATCCTGAGTCATGTATACGGAAGTACCGTCAGCACGGAGCAGCAGCTTGTGATCCAGACCTTCAGCGGTCAGGTCAGCCCATACGGAACCATCTTCTTTGCGGAAGAAGAAACCTTTTTCGAGGCCTTCCATTACCTTTTCCTTACCTTCCAGATAAGTTTGTGATTCGTAGTATATCTTGTCGAAGCTGACACCCATCATTTTGTAGGTCTCGTCAAATCCGGCATATACCCAGTCGTTCATCATTTTCCACAGGCTGCGTACTTCCGGATCGTTGGCTTCCCATTTGCGGAGCATTTCCCGGGCTTCCAGCATCAGCGGAGATTCAGCTTCAGCCTTGGCCTTTGCTTCTTCTTCGTTCATTCCTTCTGCCTGGAACTTAGCCATCAGTTCCTTGACTTCTGCCTTGTAATGTTTGTCGAAAGCTACGTAATAGTCTCCGATCAGGTGGTCACCTTTCTTGCCTGATGACTCCGGAGTTTCACCGTTACCGTATTTCAGCCAGGCCAGCATGGACTTGCAGATGTGAATACCACGGTCGTTTACGATGTTGGTCTTCACTACCTTGTTGCCGTTTGCCGCCATGATGTTTGCCAGTGCGTTACCCAGCAGGTTGTTGCGCACGTGTCCCAGATGCAACGGTTTGTTGGTATTCGGTGAAGAATATTCAATCATGACCAGCGGCGCATTCTCATCGGCTTTGCGGATGCCCCATTCTGCATCGGCGTGGATACGGTTCAGCAGTTCCACCCACACGTCGGAAGCAATAGTCAGGTTCAGGAATCCCTTGATGACGTTATAGCTGGCAATGGCCGGTTCATGCTGTTTCAGGTATTCACCGATTTCCTGTGCTGTCTGTTCAGGACCCTTCTTCGACATCTTCAGGAACGGGAAAACCACGAGAGTCAGGTGGCCTTCAAATTCCTTTTTAGTCTTTTGCAGCTGTACCATCTTGGCGGGAACTTCCTGCCCGTACAACTCTTTCACGCCGTTGATTACGGACGCCGTCAGTTTATCTTCAATTTTCATGCGTGTATGTAGTTTTATGATAATCCGTTCAATGGCGCAAAGATAGTGAATTTATTTTGTTCTTCCGACAGGGCGTTTCCCCAAATTTGCAGTGACTTATTTCACCAGCTTGCTGCACTCAGTCTGTTGTTCCATATATTTATAGAGAGGTCTGAAAAACGTTTCGTCATTTACCTTAAAAGCCCGAATTCAATGTTGTAAAACGTCGAAGCGTTTTTTTAAAATCCCGAAGGGCTTTTTTTGATTGAAATAAATGGTTTGAATGATGCAAAAGTACTTTCTGGACTGACCGGAAAAATCGACTGGACGATTCTCCTTCATCGAGTATAACGATTAGCCCGCAACGACCGCACGATTGGGCTGCAACGACTGCACGTTTCTGCAGGATCGACCGCACGTTTCCGGAGGGTCGAAAAGGGATTGTCTGAGGGGGAAAGGAAAAAAGTCTTCCCGCCTGGCAGGTCTCGGTGAGACATACGGGGCGGGAAGACTGGAAGACATGCTCGGGATGAGCACGGTTTATGGGGTGAAACAAGAGTTACCGTTAGCAGAGAGTCCGGAACAGGACGGCAGGATCAGCGGAAATCCTTCAGTTCCTGCTGGAGTTTCTGACGGGTAAAGTAAATGCGGCTTTTGACGGTTCCCAGAGGGAGACCCAGTTTTTCAGCAATCTCGCGGTACTTGAATCCGGAAACATACATGGCGAACGGGATGCGGTATTCCTTGGGCAGAGCGTTTACTACCCGGCGGATTTCTTTCAGATCATGGCTGCTTTCAGTGCTTTCGTCAGCCAGATCGATGCTTTGATTCAGATAGAACAGGTTGTCGGTCTGGTCCACGTAGGTCTGGTCGCGTACAGCCTTGCGGTAATTGTTGATAAAAAGGTTGCGCATGATGGTGTACATCCATCCTTTGAAATTGGTTTCTGCTGCATATTTTTCTTCGTTGTCCAGCGCTTTCAGGGAAGTTTCCTGAAGAAGGTCGTTGGCATCTTCGTGGTTGGCTGTTAACTTATAGGCAAAGCGCAGCAGGTCGTTTTGTACATTTATCAGGTCGCGGGTAAAACTCTCAGTTCTCATAATTTTCATTTTTAAATAATTAATGCAGATGATCTTGGTGAATCATCATACTGCAATATTACGACAAAGTTCTGAGAACGAGGGGATAGTATCTGACATCTTAGGGGGTAAAATCAGGTATTGATCATTTTGCCCCCTTTATTTACCGGTTAACAGGGGATGGAAATTCATACAACGGCCTTCCGGATTTCCTTTCGCCATGTAGAAGGGGACTGTCCTTCCTTTGCTTTGAACTGTTTGCTGAAGTGGGCAAGATCGGCGAACCCCACTTGTTCAGCGACTTCGGCCAGGCTTATGTCCGGATTGTTGATCATCCGCTCTTTGGCTTCTTCGATTCTTAAGCCGTTAACCCACCCGTTGAAGTTTGTCTGATAGGTATCATTGATGAAATTAGAGAGGTATGTGCGGTTGATACCTATTTCCTTACTCATTTCCTGAATGGTAAGTCCGGAATGGAGATAACCTTTTCCGGAAGTCCATTCTTTAATTTTCTCTTCTATTTTCTCGTAGTTCAATTCGTTGGTTTTTTTCATGACCGTTGTGTTATCTATGGTTAGCGTTATGGTTGGTGAGGCCGGAGTCTGATCCGGTGTCTCATTTTCTTCGATCAGGGGATAATTGGCGATGTATATGCCATAGTTATGGAACTGCAGGGCAAAAACTATGTAGAAAATTGTGTAAATTCCTGTGAATATAAGCTGGCTGATGAAGTATGGGTAAATGTTTACAACAACAGACAGTCCGAACATGATGCACAGGCCGATACACAGAGGGTGGATGCGCTTTTGCAGATAAGGCGCACGCTCGGGATGTACCTGTGTCCAGCGTCTGGAGATACGGAGATAAACGCGTATATAGAGGATCAGCAGGAGGGCATAGCAGGCCATGAGGACATAGTAGAGAAGAGTACCCGTCTGTCCGTCCAGGCCGAAATAGTATATCAGATTTGCGGCCGCCAGCAGAAATGTATAGATCAACTGCCGCCACATGAACCCTTCCAGTTTGTGCCCTATATATATAGGATAGGTGATAGACCAGAGGAATAACAGGGTTTGTATGGGTGCCAGGCTCTGGATAAAGAAAGCTTTCAAGGTTTCATGATAACTTTCCGTGGAGAATGCGATGCCCAGTGATGCGAGGCCAACCAGAATGTAGGCGGCTTCCACATAAATCCGGCTGTGTTTGTTGCGCCTGCACATTTCTCCTTTCGGCACTTCTGAGAAGTGGAGGAAAAGAGCCAGTATCAGGCTGCTGACGCCGGAGAATGTCTCCATAGTGAAAAAGATTCTTTCCATGGCTTGTTGATTTTGCGTTAAAAGTAGCGAATTGTCAAACTAAGCCTTTGTCAAATCGTAAAAAATCTTGTCTTATAGCTATAAAACATACTTTTGAAGGAGTATGATAAAGGCAATATTTTTCTTTTCGCTAAGGGTAAATGTAGCAAATTGATAAATATTGCAGAAACGGGATTTCTTGTCTATTTGTACTATGGAGAGGAAATGTATGCTTATCCGATGGATATTCGTAACTATTCAGTCGAAAAAATTACTGATAGATCAATTGGGACAGGTATTCTTCTGTCAGTACTTCATTGGCAATCTCCAGCAGTTGGGAAGCGGTAAGTTCTTCGATGCGGCGGTACACTTCTTCCCGGCTGTCGTATTTGCCGTAGTGAAGAAAGCATTTGCCCATGTCGAGGGCATTGTTCTCAAAATTGTCACTTGCCACTCCGATTTGCCCGATGATCTGCTTCTTGGCAGCATGAAGCTGGGCGGTGGTCAGTGCACGGTCACGCAGTTGTTTCAACTCTTTCCGCACCAGACTGATACATGAGTCGACGTCTTCCGGATCGCAGCCGAAGTAGATACAGAACGTTCCGGTGTCGGTATAGGAGGTAAGATTTGATTCTACATTATACACCAGCCCCCGGCGTTCGCGCAGGGATACGTTGAGGCGGCTGTTCATTCCGGGCCCTCCCAGAATGTTGTTCAACAGATAAAGACCGGTACGTCGTTCATCGTAGGCATGATAGCCGCGGCCCCCGATCATGACGTGTGCCTGATGGGTATCCTTGTGTGTCGTGAGGTGCTGCGGACGATAAGGCAGCGGAGACTGGCGGTGATAGCCTTCGAAAGCCGAACAGGGAATATCAGCTGTGACTTTCTCCAGTGTACGCAAAGCCTTGCGGAAGTCAATATCCCCCAGAATAAAGAATACCATGTTGGTGGAACGGTAAAATCTTCTTGTAAAATTCAGGGCATCCTGGCTGGTGAAGTTCCGGAGCAGGTCTGGCTTTCCCAAAATGTTTCTGCCCAGGGGATGGTTGGGAAAAATCAGTTCTTCAAAGTCGTCAAAGATCAGTTCAGCCGGACTGTCTTCATAGCTTTGGATTTCATCGATGATGACTTCCACTTCCTTGTCTATTTCCTGTTGGGGGTAGGTGCTGTGAAATACGATGTCCGTCAGCAATTCTGCTGCGCGTGAGAAATGTTCTTTCAGAAAAGCACTGTAGACTACAGTCTCTTCCTTATTGGTGTAGGCGTTCAGATCGCCTCCTACATTTTCCATGCGGTTCAGGATATGCCAGGCCTTCCGCTTATGGGTTCCCTTGAAGATAAGGTGTTCCACAAAGTGGGCCATACCTTGCTCGTGCGGCTGTTCATCGCGTGTGCCGGCATCAACGGTATAACCGCAGTAAGCAACATTTGTCGGGCTGGGTGCATGAATGACACGAAGTCCGTTAGGCAAGGTAAAAGTACTATATGACATGATCTTTTGCATGATAAACGGTTTCCGGCGGCAAAATTACATAAATACTTATTGCTATTCAACGTAAAATGCAGATATTTGCAAAACAGAATCGCTTTAGAAGAGGTGAAGATATGGATAAGATAGCTATATTTTGTTCTGCTTCGGACCATATTGCTCCGGTTTATGTGGAAAAAGCGCGTGAACTGGGAGCCTGGATGGGGCAGAACCGGAAATGGCTGGTGTACGGAGGATCGGACACCGGACTGATGGAAGAAGTGGCCCGTGCAGCCAAGGAGCAGGGGGCTATGATCATGGGCGTGGTGCCCGACAAACTTGAAGAACGGGGGCGGGTGAGCAATCTGCTTGATGTGACGTTCCATACCGTAAATCTGAGTGACCGTAAGGATATCATGCTTCAGGAAGCGGATGTGATGGTGGCTTTGCCGGGAGGAGTGGGGACACTCGACGAGGTGTTCCATGTGATGGCAGGGGCAACTATCGGCTATCATTCCAAACAAGTCATCTTCTATAATGTGGAAGGATTCTGGAACGGGCTGCTGGATTTCCTGAGCGGACTGGAAGCTGCGAACTTTGCCCACCGTCCGCTGAACAACTTTTATCAGGTAGCCAATACCTTTGAGGAACTGACTGCCTTGCTGAAATGAATATTCACTAAAAAACAACCTGATATGATTTCATCTATTAATGAATTGCTGAAGCGCGAAGCCCAGGCTGTATTGAACATTCCGGTGACGGATGCGTATGAGAAAGCCGTGGCTCTGATTGTGGAGCAGGTACATGAAAAGAAAGGTAAGCTGGTGACCAGCGGCATGGGAAAGGCAGGGCAGATTGCCATGAACATTGCCACTACATTCTGTTCAACCGGCATCCCGGCTGTGTTCCTGCATCCTAGCGAGGCACAGCATGGTGACCTGGGAATTCTGCAGGAAAATGATCTGATGCTGCTGATTTCCAATTCGGGAAAGACCCGTGAGATTGTAGAATTGACGGAACTGGCCCGAAAACTGAATCCGGATATGAAGAAGATTGTCATTACGGGAAATCCTGACAGTCCGCTGGCACAGGCAGCAGATATTTGCCTGGCAACCGGTCATCCTGATGAAGTTTGCCTGCTGGGTATGACACCGACTACTTCCACTACGGTGATGACGGTTATCGGAGACATTCTGGTCGTTGAGACCATGCGGCGTACAGGCTTCACTATTGAGGAATATAGTAAGCGTCATCATGGCGGTTACCTGGGCGAACGTTCACGTGAATTGAGCAAGTAGTCTTTCCGTTGTAGAAAAACAAGGAGACAGATAGTCATTTCTTTTTCGGAAGAGTGGCCGTCTGTCTCCTTTCTTTTTCCCAGCCGCTAAAGAGGGAATCCGGATTATTTGCTGAAACGTTCCTGATTCTCTGCCGCTATTTTGCGGATTGCCTGCTGGAAAGCAATAAAGCCTCCGCCCAGTACGCGATTGCCGTCATAGAAAACTGCTGACTGGCCGGGGGTGATGGCTGAAGCCGGTCCTTCGAACTTCACCAGCAGACGATTGTCGTCAAGCGTAATGACACGACAGGGAATGGCCCGGCTGCGGTAACGGATGCGAACAGACAGACTGGGGCAGGTGAGCAATTCTTCCAGATTGGCTACGTTGACATCCTCTACGAGCATATACTCGGCATTCAGCTGTTCTGCGTCACCCAGCATTACTGTATTCTTGGCCGGATTGATCTTGAGTACGTAAGCAGGTTTGCCCAGTGCAATGTCCAGTCCCCGCCGTTGTCCGATGGTGTAATAGGCGAATCCTTTGTGCTGTCCCAGTTTGAGTCCCTTGCTGTCAACAAACCATCCCGGGCCGATGCGTTCGTCAATGTCCGGACAATGCTCCCGGAGAAAGTCGCGGTAATCTTTGTCGATAAAGCAGATCTCCATACTTTCACCTCCGCGGGCTTTGGCCTCAAATCCTTTCTCTGCCAGGTAAGCCCGTACCTCTTGTTTGGTCATTCCGCCTAAGGGGAAGATCATACGGCGCA
The DNA here is from genome assembly GCF_000157915.1 of Phocaeicola coprophilus DSM 18228 = JCM 13818. Classification (GTDB taxonomy): domain Bacteria; phylum Bacteroidota; class Bacteroidia; order Bacteroidales; family Bacteroidaceae; genus Phocaeicola; species Phocaeicola coprophilus. The sequence continues at coordinate 176,817 of NZ_EQ973631.1, forward strand.
GAATTTCCTGCGGCAACTTCCAGAGGAAATATGACTGGTCTTTGGTGGGATCGTCACCGGTCAGAATATAACGGTAGCCATTACGGTCTTCAAGCTGGCAGTAGTGGCCTGTGGCAATCCAGGCGCAGTCCGTACGATCGGCCCATTCGCAGAGGATACGTTCCTTGAACAGTGGGTTACACATCACGCAAGGGTTGGGGGTCCGTCCTCTCATGTATTCGTCGATGAAGTATTTCACAATTACCTGGCGGAACTCTTCGCGTACGTCGGCGACGTGGTGCTCAATTCCCAGTCGGGCAGCAAGAGCCTGGGCTTCGAGCACTTCGTCCGGCTGTTCCTGGCCGGGTGTGCTGAAATGGGACGGCACGTCCCAGGTGCGCATGGTGACTCCGACTACTTCATATCCTTGTTCCTGCAGCATGATGCATACGGCAGAACTGTCTATTCCGCCACTCATGCCTACCAATACTCTTTTGTCTTTGTGGATTGTCATGATCTGTTTATAAAAAAGTTTCCGGTTCCCGGCGTGCACTGAATTTTTCGTGCAGAATGGCCGTGAAGGGTGAATCGAAGATACGTGCGCCGGTGGGACATTCCTTGACGCAGGCACAGCAACGGATGCAGCGTTCGGCAATGGTCTCAATCTGACTTCCGTCTGCGCTCAGGTAAATGGCGTGGGTAGGGCAGACTTCGATGCAGTTTCCGCAGGCATAGCAGAGGTCATTGCATACAGGTGTGGCATTGTTGCCTGCAGGAAGAGGTTTGTAGGGAATATTCCCTTTGATAAAGAATGACGGCAGAGGGAATGTACTTTCCTGCAGTTTTTTCAGACTCTTACGTCCGAACTGTTCTGCTTTCTGCAAATCGTCGGCATCAGGACGTCCGGCTGCTACCGGCATATTCGGACGGCTGTAACTGTGTTCTCCGATGAATGCTCCGGCCGACAGTGGGGTAAATCCCAGTTCAACAGCTGTGTCACGCAGTTCAACCAGGGCATCTTCGTAGTCGCGGTTCCCGTAGATGGTCAACAGAATGACCGGTGCATTATGTCCTTTCAGACGTTTCAATCGTTGTAAGGCAATGGGAGCTACTCGTCCTCCGTAAACCGGAACTGCTATGACAGTCAGAGCATCATTGATCAGAATGGGGGAAGTTCCCTCATCCAGGGTGAGGTCGGTTTCTATCCGCCGTCCCATACCGATGCCTTCGCCGACGGCACGAGCTATCTTCGCAGAAGTATGAGTGGGGGAGAAAAACACAAGGTGGGTTGTCGTATATGGCTCCATAATCAAAAAAGTTAGTTACTACATCTGGACAAAGGTAACTTTTTTTTCGTACTTTTGCGTAATTATCGAAAGAATCATGGAAGAACAATTTGATATACGTGACTATAAACCGACCGGTAAGGAACGGGACTTTGAGAATGCGCTTCGTCCGTTGCAGTTTGAGGACTTCAGCGGGCAGGACAAGGTTGTAGACAACTTGCGCATCTTTGTCAAGGCAGCCCGTTTGCGTGCCGAAGCTTTGGATCACGTGCTGTTGCACGGCCCTCCCGGACTGGGAAAAACAACCTTGAGTAACATCATTGCCAATGAACTGGGAGTAGGATTTAAGGTCACTTCCGGTCCGGTACTCGACAAGCCGGGAGATTTGGCAGGTGTGCTGACCAGTCTGGAACCGAACGATGTACTGTTTATTGATGAAATTCACCGGTTAAGTCCTGTGGTGGAAGAGTATCTTTATTCGGCAATGGAAGACTACCGTATCGACATCATGATTGATAAAGGACCTTCAGCCCGAAGCATTCAGCTGGATTTGAATCCGTTTACACTGGTAGGAGCAACCACCCGAAGCGGGTTGCTGACAGCTCCGCTCCGTGCTCGTTTTGGTATTAATCTCCATCTGGAATATTACGATGATACGATACTTTCGCGAATTATTCTGCGTTCGGCTGGTATTTTAGGTGTACCCTGCGATGTAGATGCAGCCGGAGAAATTGCTTCACGCAGCCGTGGAACGCCCCGTATTGCGAATGCCTTGTTACGGCGGGTACGTGACTTTGCACAGGTGAAGGGAAGCGGCCGGATTGATGTGGAGATTGCCCGTTATGCACTGGAAGCACTGAATATAGACCGGTATGGCTTGGATCAGATTGATAACAAGCTGCTCTGTACCATTATAGACAAGTTCAAAGGCGGGCCTGTGGGACTGACTACCATTGCTACGGCATTGGGGGAAGATCCGGGAACACTGGAAGAAGTATATGAACCTTTCTTGATCAAGGAAGGATTCCTGAAGCGTACACCTCGGGGAAGAGAGGTGACGGAACTGGCTTATAAACATTTGGGAAGAAGCCTTTATAGTAGTAATAAAACATTGTTTGATTAAGCCGGGCACATGGCGGTGCCGGGCTTGTGGCGGGCCGGAAATGCATATCCGGCCTGTTCGAAGTTGGATTTTGAAATATGGCTGGACTGAAATCTTTGGCTAAGGACACTGCCATCTACGGATTGAGCAGTATTGTGGGACGTTTCCTGAACTATCTTTTGACTCCGCTTTATACGGAAGTACTGGCGGCATCATCCGGTAAATATGGAATCGTATCGAATGTATATGCTTATACGGCATTGATTCTGGTTTTCCTGACCTTTGGTATGGAAACCGGTTTTTTCCGTTTTGCCAATAAGACAACGGAAGATCCGAAAAAGGTGTATGCTAACTCTTTGATCTTTGTTGGCGGACTTTCCCTGATTTTCGTGGTGTTGTGTTTCCTGTTTCTGGATCCAATCTCGTCTCTGTTGGGTTATCCGGATCATCCGGACTATATTGCCATGATGGTACTGGTAGTGGCACTTGATTCGTTCCAATGTATTCCGTTTGCTTATCTGCGTTATCAGAAACGTCCCATTAAGTTTGCTGCAATCAAATTGTTCAATATCGTAGGGCTGATTCTGCTGAATCTGTTCTTCCTTTTGCTTTGTCCCTGGCTGGACGTACATGCCCATTCACTGGTTTCATGGTTTTATGATCCTGAATATCTGGTAGGGTATATCTTTGTAGCTAATCTGATAATGACATCCGTGCAGATGTTCTTCTTTATTCCTGAACTGAGAGGACTGGTGTGGAGACCGGATAAGGCGTTGCTGAAGCGTATGGTTAACTATTCGTTTCCCATCCTGATATTCGGACTGGTCGGTATTCTGAACCAGACTGTAGACAAGATGATTTATCCTTTCCTGTTTGAGGACCGCCAGGAAGGACTGGTGCAGCTGGGTATTTATAGTGCAACGAGTAAGGTAGCAATGGTGATGGCAATGTTTACACAGGCTTTCCGTTACGCCTATGAACCTTTTGTGTTCGGCAAGAGCCGGAACAGTGATGACCGTGGTACGTATGCGGCAGCGATGAAGTATTTCTTTATTTTTTCCATGCTTGCATTTCTGGCTGTGATGTTTTATATGGACTTGTTGCGCTATATGGTAGCTTCCGATTACTGGGAAGGACTGAGCGTAGTGGCCATTGTGATGGGAGCTGAGATTTTTAAAGGTATCTATTTCAATCTTTCCTTCTGGTATAAGCTGACGGATGAGACACAATGGGGAGCTTACTTTTCTCTGATCGGTTGTGGAGTGATCCTGGCTTTGAATATCTGGCTGGTCCCGACATACGGATATGTAGCTTCCGCGTGGGCTTCGGTAGCCGGATATGGTTTGATAACACTTTTGTCTTATTTTATCGGTCAAAAGAAGTATCCGGTGAAATATCCTTTGAAGGATATGGCTGTTTATCTGGTTCTGGCTGCTGCACTGTTTGTTGTCGGACAGGAAGTAACTGTTTCGAATGTTATAGCCCGTCTGGCCTTCCGTACGGTATTGCTGCTGGTCTTTGTCGCTTATATCGTGAAAAAGGATCTGCCCTTGAAGAGTATTCCGGTGATCAATCGTTTTATTAAATAATCAATCAATAATACTATGGAAGTAGGCAATCACAGAAAGTATCTGATCCGTACTTTCTTTAAGAATTATCTGGAGTTAAACCGCACCGAGGCGGAAGAGCGGGAAACCGTAGAATCGATCCGTAACGGAGTGGAATTTAAGGGAGCGAATCTGTGGATTCTGATATTCGCGATATTCATAGCGTCTCTGGGACTGAACGTCAATTCTACGGCCGTGATTATCGGTGCCATGCTGATTTCTCCGCTGATGGGGCCGATTATGGGGGTGGGCCTGTCTGTGGGGTTGAATGATTTTGAACTGATGAAGCGTTCACTGAAAAGTTTTCTGGTCGCTACGTTGTTCAGTGTGATGACCGCGACGCTTTATTTTCTGTTTACTCCGCTCGATGAAGTTCAGTCAGAATTGCTGGCCCGTACTTCGCCGACCATTTACGATGTTTTTATTGCGCTGGTGGGTGGTCTGGCAGGTATTGTAGCTTTGTCGACGAAGGAAAAAGGAAATGTGATCCCCGGAGTAGCCATTGCTACCGCCTTGATGCCGCCGCTTTGTACGGCCGGCTTTGGACTGGCAACGGGTAACTGGCTGTATTTCCTCGGAGCTTTTTATTTATATTTCATCAATTCTGTATTCATCAGTCTGGCTACGTTTATCGGAGTACGTGTGATGAGATTCCAGCGGAAGCAGTTTGTGGACAAAGCACGCGAGAAGCTTGTAAAACGGTATATTGTTGCCATTGCCGTACTCACCATGTGTCCGGCTGTGTATCTGACGTATGGGATTGTGAAGGAAACCTTTTATCAAAGTGCGGCGAATAGTTTTATTTCCACAGAACTTCAATTTCCGGAAACACAGGTCTTGAGCCGTGAAATTTCTTTTGAGAAACGAGAAATAAAGGTCGTTCTGTTAGGTAAGGAAATACCGGAAGATCAGTTGGCTCTGGTACGTTCGAAGATGGATCGTTATAAACTGCATGATACGAAACTCGTCGTCTTTCAGGGTATGAATCAAAATGGAACGATGGATATCAGCAATATTCGGACGCTGGTGATGGAAGATTTCTATAAGAATACAGAGAGCCGGCTACTGGCACAGCGAGAAGAACTGGATTCTTTGCATAGTGTATTGGCTGCTTTCAGCGGTTCTGGTCAGGTAGATGCCCGGATGGGGCAGGAAATGAAAGTCTTGTTTCCTGAGGTCAGGACCATTTCTTTATCAAAAAGTCTTCAGTTGAATGTGGACAGTGCCCGTACAGATACGCTGACTTTTGCCATTGTCGGTTGTGGCAAAAAGCCCTCCCATACAGAAAAAAATAAAATGGAGCAATGGCTGAAGGCCCGTATCGGAACTGAAAAGCTGCAATTGATCTTGTTGGATTGAATATTTTATCCATAAACAGATAGCGGCGTATCTCTTCTGGAAGGTACGCCGCTATTTATTATATAAGGTGTAAATACCGTTTAAACGGTTACTTTTTCCGTTTCATCGGTTTGGCCCATTGCTCAGCCATGAAGTCCGGTTCTTCTCCTTTCAATGGACGATCATCGTGAACGAAGAACTGTTTCCAGTCGTCTTTTTTCTTTGGTCCCCGTGGAGATGTGTAGCCACGTTCTTCCCGACTGGGTCTGGTTCCGGCTGTGCCTTTGTCTGCCTTACTTCCTTTTTTGCCTTTCTTTTCAGCCGGTTTGGCGGTAGCATTCTTCTGCTTCTTTCCGCTCTTGTCACTTTTGCCGTTGTTTTCTCCGGCAACTTCAACGATTACTCTGCGGCCATTGGCTGTTGTCTTGTTCAAGGCCTTGATGACCATGGGAGCCTGTGCTTCCGCAATTTCAAAGAAAGAGAAGTTTTGCATCAGATCAATTCGTCCGATTTCGATACGTTCCTTTTTCAGGTTCCGGTTGATCAGCTCAATAATCTGATTGGCATAGAAACCATCCGTTTTACCCAAATTAAGGAACAGACGTGTATAACCTTTCTCGGCTTTACGGCTGATCTTTTCGCGATCACTTCCATGATCCTTCCGTTCCTTTTGGCTTTCTCTTTTTTCGTTACCTTTCGGTTGCTCAATTTCTGCAGCATTTTTATAATAGTCAAGGAAGCGGTTGAACTCCATGGAAACCACGCGTTTAATCAGGTCTTCCTTGCTGAGCCATTCCAGTTTGCGGTAAATTCCGGGCAAGAATGTTTCGATTTCTTCTTCGTCTACTTTGACTTTTTCTATATCGTCGATCAACTTGATCAATTGCTGTTCGCAGATTTCCTTACCGGTTGGCAGGGTACCGAGATCAAATTTCTTTTTGATGATCCGTTCGATCTCGCGCATTTTACCTTTTTCTCTCAGGTTGATGATGGCGATGGATACACCGGTTTTACCGGCTCTTCCGGTACGTCCGCTACGGTGAGTATAGCTTTCCGTATCATCCGGCAGTCCGTAGTTGATGACATGAGTCAAGTCATTTACATCAAGACCGCGGGCTGCTACATCAGTCGCTACCAATAATTGTAAATGACATTGGCGGAATTTCTGCATGACCAGATCCCGTTGTGCCTGACTTAATTCTCCGTGAAGAGAATCGGCGTTGTAGCCATCCTGGATCAGTTTGTCAGCTATTTCCTGCGTTTCTTTTCGGGTACGGCAGAAGATGATACCATAGATCTGTGGATAGAAGTCAACCACACGTTTCAATGCCAGATATTTGTCTTTGGCATGAACGGTGTAGGCAATGTGGTGAACATTTTTGCTTCCTTCGTTTTTGGTACCGATTGTAATCTCCTTGGCGTCGTGGAGATAAGTCTTTGCAATCCGGGCTATTTCAGGGCTCATGGTTGCTGAGAACATCAGGGTGTTCCGTTCTTCAGGAACCTTTTCCAGAATAGCGTTGATGCTGTCTGTGAATCCCATGTTCAACATTTCGTCGGCTTCATCCATAACGACGTCGGCTACAGTGTCCAGACGGGCCACTTTCCGTTCCATGAGGTCGATGAGACGTCCGGGAGTTGCTACGATGATATGTACTCCGGCTTTCAGACTTTTAATCTGGCTTTCAATGGATGAACCACCATAGACAGGCAAAATCTTCAGGTCGGTAATGTATTTGGAATAATCAGTCAGATCGCCTGCGATTTGCAGACACAATTCTCTGGTAGGGCAGAGGATCAAAGCTTGTGGAACACGACGGCTTACATCAATTTTTTGTATCAGCGGCAGACCAAATGCGGCTGTTTTTCCGGTTCCGGTTTGTGCCAGAGCCACAACATCATTGCCATTTCCCAACAGATACGGTATTACTTCTTCTTGTACAGGCATGGGATTCTCATATCCCATTTCTTCGATCGCTTTCCGTATTTCCGGGGAAACGCCTAATTCTTCAAATGTCTTCATTCAGTTTTACTATCTAATTCGTTGCAAAGATACGGACAATAAATGGATAATCAGTTATGAATGTGACATTTTGTATCTTTTTTCTTTGATTACAATGAAGAATCAGGACGGTATTCCAGCAGATCTCCCGGCTGACATTCTAATTCCCTGCAAATTGCTTCCAGGGTGGAAAAGCGGATGGCTTTGGCCTTTCCTGTTTTCAGTATGGAAAGGTTTGCGGGGGTCAGATCTATTCGTTCGGCCAGTTCGCCCAGCGAGATCTTCCGCTTTGCCATCATGACATCTAAATTTACGATAATAGGCATAGGCTTTGTGGCTAAATGGTTAAATCTTGTTCTTCCTGCAGTTTTACGCCGGCAGCGAAAATCTCAGTCAGGAGCATCATGACAAAAAGGCTGGACCATTCGACATAAGTTTTGTCGATTCCGGTAATTTCATACCCGGGCAGCTGTATTTGTTGGAGGGCTGCTCTTTCCAATATCCATTCAGAAAGAGTAATGAGCAGGGAAAAGAGTGCTGTACTGTAAGTGAACCAACGAAGCCACCAGCAGTTTCTTCGGGAGAAAACTTCTTTTCGTGAAACGCAGATAAGCAGACGGATCAGGCTGTATACTCCGTAGAGGACAGGGAATAAAGTAATGATACTGATGATAGTCAGTATGGCATGCGAAGCTGGTTCACTGATGTTACAGGTAATACTGTCCGTTGCATATACAGCCTGCGTGGTCCGGTTCTGTCCGCAGTTCAGTGTTACTGTCTGCAGCGGTGCGTTTACGGGACTGACCTGCACAGTAACCTTTATCGGATGTGGCAGGGGTGTCTGGGCGTTATTCTTGCAGGCTGTGGCTTCTTGCATTCCGGCTTCCATGCCTTCCTGAAAACTCTCCATGCCCGAAGGTATGGAAAGGACGAACTCTGTGATGATAATCAGAATGGTAAGGATGCCCAATAATTTGATATGTTTCATAAGAAAGATTTTTAGATTGTGTTGTCAGAGGTTGGAGTCGTAGAAACCCAGGCTGCAGGTTGGGTGATCAGTCTGCTGCGGATGATCCAGACGCAGAGAATTGTCAGTACGATGCCTCCCAAAGCTATACAGAGCGCTCCTGTAGCCCCGAAGGTTTCGGTTAAAGTCGTGTCGGGATCTCCGGAAAGATGATAGGTCAGGGTAGCTGTCAGGTTGTTGATAAAGTGCATCAGGATACTGGGGAGCAGACTTCCCGTATGATAGTAGATCCATCCGAGTGCGAGTCCGAGGAGAAAAGCAAAAGGAGCCTGGACAAGATTGCCGTGTACCAGTCCAAACAGCAAAGAAGATACGATGATGGCATAGGCCGGTTTCTTCCAGATTCTGAGCAGATGCCCTTCGATGGCACCTCGGAACAACAGTTCTTCTACAACAGGAGCCATAATAACGGTGGAAATGATTCCGAGCGGATGTTGCATCAGCATCTCAAAAGCCTGTTGCAACTGGGGAGACATGGAAACGCCCAGCAGTTCGTTCAGATAATTGCTCCACATCCCCATTCCTGTAACGAACAGGACGCAGGTGATCAGCAGTGATACGGAAAGCGGGCTGAAGTTTTGCCGGTTCAGTGAGACGTATCTGCCTGCAATTAAGTGAATGATTACTGCCAGAGAGGCCAGCAGGCTGCAGAGCAAGGTCTGGAATATGTATGTTTCATCGGTTGCCAAAGGCATTTCGAAACTATGAGTACGCAGCATGTATGCAATAGCCGGAAAGCTGCTGAACGCCAGCTGATAGGCAATGAAGTAGATGATAAGTTTAATGGTACGTTTCATGAGATCTATATTTTTAGCTTCAGTAAAAGTTTTGTCGTGTTTTACGGTTTGTTTGTGGCTGCAATAACTGTTACACTTCGCTTTTCAATAAAAATATATCGTTTTTCGATAACGCAAAGGTAGGGCTAATTTATTATTGTGCAAATAATCTCTATTGAAAATTATCGAAAAACGATATATTTAACTTGCTTTTGCAGATTTGCGTGAGATATATGACATATCACTCCAGCAATAACTTTCTGACTTCTTTCCGATCCTGCTGGAGTTGTTCGATCAGTTCGTTGAGGCCGGTAAATTTCTGTTCGGTACGGATACGCTGCACAAATTCAATCCGCATGGACTGGTCATAGATGTCTGCATTGAAATCCAGAATATGAACTTCAATGCTCAGATCACTGCCATTATTGAGAGTCGGGCGGTGACCGATATTCAGCATTCCGGCAAAGCGCTGTTCTTTCAGATATACATGGACCGCATATACTCCTTCTTCCGGAATCAGTTTGTCCGGACATGACGGTCTTAAATTGGCAGTCGGAAATCCCAGTGTCCGTCCGACTTTGTATCCGTTGACAACTTTGCCGTCCAGATAGTAGGAATAACCCAGGAAGTGATTGGCATCTTTTACATTTCCCTCTTTCAGCAGTTTGCGGATGGTGGAGGAACTGATAGATACTCCATTTTCTATGAGTGCCTGTGCCTGAATAATCTCCATTCCAAGTTCTTTCCCATAGCGGCAGTAGTCTTGAAATCCTTCGCTCCGGTTGTGGCCGAACCGATGGTCATATCCGATAAGCAAGGCCTGAATGTTGAATTGTTCATGCAGCATGTTCATGAATTCCTTGGCCGAGAGACGGGAGAGTTCATGTGTAAAAGGCAACATCAGGCAGTAGTCAGCCTGAAGCTGTTTCAGTAAAGCCGTTTTTTGGGGGAGGCAGGAAAGCAGTTGTGGCTGATAGTCTGCCTGCATAACTTGTCGGGGATGTATGGGGAACGTAATCAGGGTTGTATGTAATCCCCGCTTCACGGCAGCCTCACATACCTGTTGGATCAGGTAGCGATGGCCGCGGTGTACACCGTCAAAGCATCCGATGGTGGCAATGCTTGGCGGTAAGACCAGTGATGGATTCTCTGTCAGTATCTCCATTTTCTCAGTTGAACAGCAGACTTAAGTCATTGCCGGGTTTGTAATGTTCTGTTTGAATGCCGACAGACTGTGCAGCCTGGCAGTTTACGGCAGAATCATCAATGAATAAAGTTTCCTCCGGTTTAAGTCCGGCCTGGCGGAGTACCTCCCGGAATATTTCCGGATCTGGCTTGGCCAGTTTCATTCTGAAGGAAAGAAATGTTTCCTTAAACAAATCCTCGACCCGGTAATTTTGTTGGGGAAGCAGGCTCTCGACAACATGCTGCCAGTGAAGTTCATTGGTGTTGCTGAGCAGATAAATATCATATTTGCTCCGCAGAGAAACCAGTAAATCCAGTTTCTCCTGCGGAATATCTAAAAGTTCATTGACCCACATCCGGTCTATTTCATCGTCTGTCAGAGACTGACTGGCCAGCTGACGGATACCGTCTCTGAATTCCGGAGTACCGATTTCTCCCCGTTCATACTCGCTGAAAATACCTCCTTCGTTGGTTCCGGTAAGTACTGAACGGATGCCTTTTAGTCCGGCCTTTTCAAAAGCCCGGGTACAACCTTCTACGTCCAGATTCAACAGGACTCCTCCCAGATCGAATATAATATGACGAATGTTCTGTTTCATTATTTTTTGGTTAATCGTTTTACACCGCGTATAATTTCACCCAGCCACAATACGACGGACGTACCGGCGATGATGTAGATCCAGTCTTCTACGGATAAAGGAACCGTACGGAACACCTTACCGCCGAATGATACGATCAAAAGCTGGCCTACCAGGATAATGGCGGCTACTCCCAGCATACCCATGGCATGGCTTGCATCCTTGAAGAAAGAATGGTTGGTTCCGAATACACTTGCATTAAACAGGTTCCAGAATTGCAGCATGACGAAGATCGTGAAGAAGATGGTCAGATGACGGGTATCCATACCTCCGGGCAGATTCTTGAAATAAACCAGCAGGCCCATGAGGATGACCAGGAATCCCAGTCCCACACCAAATATATTGTTTCGCATGGCCGGACTGATGATGAAGTCTGTACGCTTGCGCGGCTTTTCGTTCATTACGTCCATACTTGGTGCAATGGAAGCCAGTGCCATGGCAGCGAAGGTATCCATAATCAGATTTACCCAAAGCATCTGAGTTACGGTCAATGGCAGTTCAGTTCCAAAGAAAGCTCCCAGCAATACACTAAGCAATGCTACGACATTAATGGTCAGCTGGAAGACGATAAAGCGCTGGATATTCTTGTAGAGCGAACGTCCCCACATGACAGCCGTTGCAATGCTGTGGAAGGAATCATCAAGCAGGGTAATATCGCTGGCTTCTTTGGCTACGGAAGTACCTGTACCCATAGACAAACCTACCTGGGCATGGTTCAGAGCCGGAGCATCGTTTGTTCCGTCACCGGTTACGGCAACTACGGCCCCTTTCTGCTGGAGCAGCTGAACCAGTCTCTGCTTGTCCATCGGGCGGGCACGGCTCATAACTTTCAGGTCAAGTACACGTTCAAGTGCCTCTTCATCGCTCAGTGCAGCAAATTCCACACCGGTGATCCGGTTACGTTCCGTATCTTCCGGCTTCCACAAACCGATCTGACGGGCAATTTCCGTGGCTGTACCCGGAGTATCTCCCGTTACAATTTTTACGCTGATGCCGGCAGACTGGCATTTCTTGACAGCATCCGGAACATCCGGCCGGATCGGGTCGCTGATGGCAAAAATGCCCAGGAATGTCAGACCGCCTTCATTGACCAGTTCAGAGCAATCTTCGGATGCTCCTTCCGGGATATACTTGTAAGCCAATCCCAGAGTACGCATCGCTTTGTTCTGGTAAGCAAGCAGCTGTTCGTTGAAAGAGGTTACTTCCTGACTGCTTAACTGACATTTGCTCATGACGATTTCCGGAGCACCTTTAATATAAAGTACCCGTTTCCCCTGGATGGGTGAATCCACTAGAGTAGCCATGTATTTCCGTTCAGTAGAGAAAGTCAGCTGATTGACAATCTTAGCCTGTTCGCGCAGAGGCATGTAATTCTTTCCCTGTGCATTCAGCCAGAGAAGCAGGGCGATTTCTGTCGGATTTCCTACTCCGCTCGGTTTTTCGTTTTCTCCTTTTTCTTCCAGAAAAGCAGTTGAGTTGGTTGCAATGCCTTCAGCAATCAGGTTAGGCTGGCTTTCATCCAGCTTGGCTTCGTAGACCTGCATCAGATTCTGAGTCAGTGTTCCTGTCTTATCTGTACAGATTACAGTGATGGCTCCCATGGTTTCGCAGGCATGCATCTTGCGCACCAGGTTGTTGGTCTTGAGCATACGGCGCATGTTCAGGGCCAGACTCAGGGTAACACTCATCGGCAATCCTTCCGGAACTGCTACGACAATCAGGGTAACAGCCATCATGAAGTACTTCAGAACGATACGTGCGATCTCCATCCATTGATGCCAGTCATTGACTTCATTGAGAGAAAGGTAGTGATACAAATCTTTGCTGGTAAAGATAATAAAGGTCAGGGCAGCAATCGTAAATCCGGCTTTTCCGATCAGGTTGGCCAGTTTGGTCAGCTGAATGTTCAGCGGGGTCTGCTCCTGGTTCTGTTCTGTTGCCTGACGTGCCACCTTACCGATTTCTGTTGCATCTCCGACACGCTCCACTTTCATGATTCCGTGTCCGTCCGTAACAGTTGTACCTCGCATAACGGTATTCGACGGATAAGTAGCTTCGTCGTCGAAGTGAGCTTCGTCTGTTGTTTTGTTGACCATCAGCTCACCGGTCAGACTTGATTCGTTGACCTGCAAAGAGACTGCTTCCAGCAATGTACCGTCAGCTGGAATTTCTTCTCCCGTGTTTAATACGACAATATCTCCGACTACGATATCCTTGCGCGGAATCTCCCGGATTTTTCCGTTTCGGATGACCGTAACAGGAGTTTCCTCGCCAACGGCATTCAGTAGATCAAATTTTTTGTTGGCATCATATTCAAAATAGAATCCGATTCCGGTAGCCAGAAAAATGGCAAAGAAAATACCGATGGTTTCGGCATATTCATTTTCAATAATGGATATAATCAGGGAGAATACGGCGGCTACTAATAGAACTCGGATTACAGGATCCTGAAATTTTTCCAGGTAAAGTTTCCAAATAGACGGACGTTTGGGAGGAGTCAGCAGATTCTCTCCGTGTTGTTGACGGCTGGTAAGAACTTCCTGGTCGGTAAGTCCCGTCAGATGAGGTTCATTTACATTTTGTGACATAAGTCGATTTATTAAAGTATTCAGTTCCGCAAATTTACAATATATATTTATATATCCGGATTGATTTGATTTTTTTATTAATTTTTTCTGCTCAATAGTTGCAAGTTTCAACCGAAACCATTACTTTTGCATCAGTTTTAATAAAAATGTTCTTTGGACTTGTAGCTCAGTTGGTTAGAGCAACAGACTCATAATCTGGAGGTCCCTGGTTCAAGCCCAGGCTGGTCCACAAAGCAGATCAAGCAGTTACGGATTCCGTAACTGCTTTTTTTATGGTCTTGTGCCAGCTGTTTTGGTGAGGGGAATGTCAGCTTTATTGAAAAGCCGGCAGAACCGTTGTTCTAAGCAAAGAAAGGCCGTTTTCCTATGGTAAGATGGGGAAAACATAAGGGAGAACCGTTGGATTTCTGCAGTTAATGTGACACAGGTGACCCGTAGTTTTTCTGCCTTTCTCCGTTCCTTATAGTTGTATTCTGCGGAGAAACTAAAAGTTCCACTAGGTCGAAACAAAAGTTCCACCAGCATGAAACAAAAGTTTCATCAGGACGATACTGTCTGATCGTCCGCATAATTCAGATGAATTGTCCTTTCGATTCCGGCGGAATGAGCGTTCGTTGTGGTCTCTTTGTCCGGACAATTACTTGAATTATCAGGCAAAAGTGGTCTTTTTTGAACAATCTTTTCGTTTATTTCGTTTTAATATTTATTTTTGTCATTGTAAACATTTAATTAATTAGATTATGAAGAAGATTTTGTCTACATTGTTGGTGGCTGTATGCTTGTTTATGGCCATGCCAGCTCAGGCTCAATTTCATTTTGGCTTGAAAGGTGGATTGGATGTGTCGAAAGTTCAGTTCTCTAGTGATCTGTTCAAAGGAGATAATGCTACGGGATTCTTTATCGGTCCGATGGCTGAATTTACATTGCCTGTCGTAGGATTGGGTATTGACGCTGCTGCCTTGTATTCTCAGTCTGGATTGAAAATAAAGGGAAGTGAAGATACTGAAAAACTGAAATCAATTGAAGTTCCCGTTAACTTGAAATGGTCTGTTGGTCTGGGAAGCGCCTTGGGTGTATACCTGGCAGCCGGTCCTCAGTTTGGCTTTAACATTGACAATGGCTTTGATAAGCTGATGGATACAAAGACTTGTGCTGTCAGTGTGAATGTCGGTGTCGGTGTGAAACTGCTGAGCCACCTGCAGATTGGAGTAAACTACAACATCGGTGCAAGCAAACTGGCAGAACTGGTTCCGGATGAAGTGGGCGAATATATTTCTGCTCCTAATTTGAGAAAGAACTCCTGGCAGGTATCTGCTGCTTATTTGTTCTAAGAAATCAGAGAAACAAATATAGGATCGGGACAGAGTGTTCTGTCCCGATTT
>NZ_EQ973631.1:193011-208263 GCF_000157915.1 Phocaeicola coprophilus DSM 18228 = JCM 13818
AGTCACACGGATAAACAACTCCCCATGATTTCCGGAGCTCATCCATCTGCTTCATGATTCTGATGGTTTCAGCATGAGGCATGTAAGGTGACTCCAGCCATCCGTTTTCCAGAGCCTCAATGGCTGCATATACTTCATACTCATATCCCGTAATCTGTGCGGGAGCATGATAGACGGCCGTGATGTTATAGTTACTGTCTACGAGACGGACAGACTGGGGATTATTGATGTTTTCTACAATGAGATGGCCTTTGTCTCCGGAGATGACTCCCATCCGGTCTGTCTGCGCATAGATACTGGCCTGCAGACTTGCCATTTTGCCATCCTTATAAAAGAGGGTAATGTTTTCCTGTCCGTCGACTCCGGTCTCTGTCTTGCGGCAGGCAGAACTCATGTCTTCGATGTCCGTACCAAACGTCATGGCCGCGAAATTGAGGGTATAGACCCCGATGTCCAGCAAGGCTCCTCCGGCCAGTTCCGGACGGATGATCCGCTCCTTGTCCTGAATGACATATCCCAGATTGGCAGAGAGGGTATAGGGTTTTCCGATAGCTCCCTGTTCGATCAGTTCCCGTATTTTTTGCGACAAGGGCATGTAGCGGGTCCATATGGCTTCCGTAATGAACACTTGATGCTCTTTGGCCAGGTTCAGCAGGTCTTCGGCCTGACGGGCATTGGCGGTAAACGCCTTCTCGCAAAGAACCGGCTTTTGATTCAGGATGCAAAGTCTGGCATGCTCATAATGCTCAGAGTGCGGTGTCGCTATATAGATAAGGTCGACATGGGGATCCTTGATCAGTTCCTCATACGAACCGTATGCTTTGGTGAACTGCCATTCTCCGGCAAATGTTTCTGCTTTCTCTTTGGACCGGGAAGCGACGGCATAGCGTTCTACATGTTTCATCCCTCCCAGGGTCAGGGCCATTTTCTTCGCGATATTGCCGCAGCCGATAATACCTATTTTATACGTTTTCATTGTCTCTCCATTTGATTGATGAATAATGTACAAAACTATAAAAGTTTACCCATAGTCGGGCAGGGTGGACTGGTTTTTTTATACCTTTGCGATATGAAGAAATATGTGGATGTCATAGTGCCTTTACCGATTGCCGGTCAATATACCTATTCTCTTCCCGAAGGCTGGGATGAAAAGGTTAAGGAGGGATGCCGTGTGGTGGTTCCTTTCGGTCGGAAGAAGTATTATACAGCCATTATAACCAAAGTACATGAGACTCCTCCCGAAGAGTATGAGACCAAGGATGTAGCAGAGATCCTGGATGAACGTCCTGTCCTGCTGGCCCGGCAGTATGCTTTCTGGAAATGGATGGCTGACTACTATTTGTGTACATTGGGAGATGTATATAAAGCGGCTCTTCCTTCGGGCATGAAGCTGGAGAGTGAGACTGTCGTTGTATATAATCCGGACTTTGAGGCAGTGGAGCCTTTGACGGAAAGAGAACAGAGTGTGATGAATCTGTTGTCTTCCGAAACGGAACAGTGCATTACGCAACTGGAAAAGTCAAGTGGCATTCGCCAGATCCTGCCGGTTATCAAATCCCTGCTGGAGAAAGAAGCTGTCAAAGTAAAGGAGGAACTGAAGCGCAGTTACAAACCACGCACCGAAGCACGCGTCCGGCTTACTCCGGGTATGCAGGATGAAGAAAAGCTCCGAGGACTGTTTGACGGATTGGCAAGAGCTCCCAAACAGCTGGCGGTGCTTATGAAATACATTGAATTGTCCGGTTGGGGAACTTCGGGAACAGATTTGAAAGAGGTTACCCGTAAGTCTCTGCTTGAGGCATCCGGTGCTTCTTCTGCCATATTGAATGGCTTGACCGGCAAAGGTATTTTTGAATTATACTATCAGGAAGTGGGCCGTCTGGCAAAGGGAGTATGCAATACGGTCTCTTTGAATCCTTTGAATCCGGCGCAGCAGCAAGCTTATTATTCTGTTCTTTCTTTATTTGCTACGAAGAATGTATGTCTTTTGCATGGAGTAACATCGAGCGGAAAGACAGAAATCTATATTCATTTGATTGATCAGGTATTGAAATCCGGGAAGCAGGTGCTTTATCTGTTGCCGGAGATTGCCCTGACAACCCAGATAACGGAACGCCTGAAACGGGTTTTCGGGAACCGGCTGGGAATCTATCATTCTAAGTTTCCGGATGCGGAACGGGTGGAGATCTGGCAGAAACAGTTGTCGGAACAAGATTATGATGTCATTCTGGGTGTCCGTTCGTCTGTGTTTCTTCCGTTCCGTCGTTTGGGACTTGTCATTGTGGATGAGGAACACGAAACAACTTATAAGCAGCAGGATCCGGCTCCACGTTATCATGCCCGGAGCGCGGCTATTATGCTGGCTTCCATGTTCGGAGCAAAAACCTTGTTAGGTACGGCAACACCTTCCATAGAGACTTATTATAATGCCCGACAGGGGAAATATGGTCTGGTAGAGCTTACGGAGCGTTACCAGAATATCCGTCTGCCACAAATCGAGCTGGTTGATATCAAGGAACTGGCACGTAAAAAAAGAATGACGGCGCAGTTTTCTCCCTTGCTCCTGCAAAAGATACGTGAAGCCTTGGAGCACAAGGAGCAGGTAATTTTGTTTCAGAACCGGCGTGGTTTTGCACCGATGATTGAATGCCGCACTTGCGGATGGGTTCCCCGTTGCCGGAACTGCGATGTCAGTCTGACTTATCATAAAGGGATGAATCAGTTGACCTGCCATTATTGTGGTTATACGTATCAGGTTCCTAAATCGTGTCCGGCCTGCGGAGGTGTGGAACTGGTGAACCGGGGATTTGGTACGGAAAAGATTGAAGACGATATACGGACTGTATTCCCGGAGGCCCGGGTGGCACGGATGGATCTGGATACGACTCGTACCCGTACCGCTTATGAACGGATCATTGCGGATTTTGAAGAAGGGAAGACGGACATTCTGATCGGTACCCAGATGGTGTCAAAAGGACTGGATTTCGATCGGGTAAGTGTTGTTGGAATTCTGAATGCAGATTCCATGTTGAACTATCCGGATTTCCGTTCCTATGAACGTGCTTTCCAGCTGATGGCCCAGGTAGCCGGACGTGCCGGGCGAAGAAACAAGCAGGGACTTGTAGTTCTGCAGACCAAGTCTCCAGATCTTCCGCTGATTCATCAGGTAATGGCCAATGACTATTTCCGTATGTACAGTGAACAGCTGGAAGAACGGGAACTTTTCAAGTATCCTCCTTTTTATCGGTTAGTTTATGTATATTTGAAGCACTGGAAAGAAGATGTGCTTGATCAGGCTGCCGAACTGATGGCTTCCTGCCTGCGTAAAGGTTTGGGGGAGAGGGTACTGGGGCCGGATAAACCGCCTGTATCCCGTATTCAGACGCTTTTCATCAAGAAGATAGTGGTGAAGATAGAACTGGATGCATCTTTGGTCAAAGTACGGGCTTATCTTCAGCAGGTGCAGCGCTTCCTGACAGAAGATGAACGTTTCCGCTCCTTATTGGTATATTACGATGTCGATCCCATGTAGAATGTAAATAGATGAAGAAATGAAGATAAAGACAGAATTGGATGTGCATACTCACACGATAGCCAGTGGGCATGCTTTCAGTACGCTTCAGGAAATGGCAAAAGCTGCTTCTGATAAGGGACTGAAGTTATTAGGCATTACGGAGCATTCATCCGGAATCCCGGGATCGTGTGATCCTATTTATTTTCGGAATCTGCATGTGGTTCCCCGGCAAATGTATGGTATTGAACTTTTGCTTGGAGCAGAAATCAATATTCTGGATACTGCTGGTCATCTGGATATGGATGAATTCTATTTGCAGAAACTTGACTTGCGGATTGCCGGTATTCATTCACTTTGTTATCAGCAAGGGACTGTGGAGGAGAATACGCAGGGACTGGAGAAAGTGATCTGTAATCCCTATATTCATATCATCAGCCATCCGGGTGACGGTACGGCAAAGCTGCAGTTCGAACCGCTGGTGTTGGCGGCGAAGGAGCATCACACATTGCTGGAAATCAATAACAGCTCGTTGAAACCTTGCCGTGGAAAACTGGAAGCACGGGGGAATAATCTGGAAATACTTCGCTTGTGCAAGCAATATGAAGTACCGGTAATTCTGGGCAGTGATGCACATATTTCTTTTGATATAGCAGATTATGATCTGGCTCTGGAACTGGTAGCTGAAACAGAATTTCCTGAGTCGCTGATCATGAATACCAGTGTAACCAACTTTAAAACCTATTTAAATATCGGATAAAACAGTGTTTTCCGATCCATAAAGATTTGAAATTCATGAAACGGATCCTATTTGTATGTCTTGGCAATATTTGCCGCTCTTCTTCTGCTGAGGAAATTATGCGGACTTTCATAGCCCGTGAAGGTTTAGAACATGAAATTGAAGTTGATTCAGCAGGAATCAGCAGCTATCATCGGGGAGAACTTCCGGATGAACGGATGCGTATGCATGCAGTCCGCAGAGGATATCATCTGACCCATCGTTCACGTCCTGTCTGTTCAGATGATTTTTATCATTTTGATATGATCCTGGGAATGGATGACCGGAATATTGATGCCTTGAAGGAAAAGGCTCCGAATCTCGAGTCTGAAGCAAAGATTGGCCGGATGACTGATTTCTGCCGGGAAAAGGTCGTTGATTATGTCCCGGATCCTTATTATGGCGGAGCACAGGGATTCGAGAATGTGCTGGATATACTGGAAGATGCGTGTGAGGGCCTGCTTCAGAGTTTAAATCATCAAAATATATAATACAACCGGATATGAGTCAAGTTGCTTTTCCTTTTGCAAAACCATTATATGTAATGACGAAGCCGATCGGGGCTGTATGTAATCTGGCCTGCGACTATTGTTATTACCTGGAGAAAACAAATCTGTATAAAGACACGTCCAAGTATGTGATGAGCGATGAACTGTTGGAGAAGTTTATTCGTGAATATATTCAGTCGCAGACCATGCCGCAGGTTTTGTTTACCTGGCATGGCGGAGAAACATTGATGCGTCCGCTCAGTTTCTATAAGCGGGTGATGGAGTTGCAGCGCCAGTATGCAGGCGGGCGTTCCATTGACAATTGCATCCAGACCAATGGTACGCTACTGAATGATGAATGGTGTGAGTTTTTCCGGAAGAATAACTGGCTGGTAGGTATCTCCATTGACGGCCCTCAGGAGTTTCATGACGAATACCGTAAGAACCGTCAGGGACGCCCTTCCTTTGTAAAAGTCATGCAAGGCATTCAGCTATTGAAAAAACACGGGGTAGAGTGGAATGCCATGGCTGTTGTGAATGATTATAATGCTGATTATCCGTTGGAGTTTTATCACTTCTTTAAAGAACTGGATTGCCATTATATTCAGTTTGCTCCGATTGTGGAGCGCCTGAGCCATCATGCTGACGGACGCCACCTGGCTTCTCCATTGCAGAAGGGTGAAAAATTGGCTGATTTTTCTGTGTCGCCGGAACAGTGGGGAAATTTCTTGTGTACATTGTTCGATGAATGGGTGCGCAATGATGTGGGGCAGTTTTTTATTCAGCTGTTTGATTCAACTTTGGCGAATTGGGTTGGCGAGCAACCGGGTGTCTGCTCTCTGGCAAAGACGTGCGGACATGCCGGGGTTATGGAATTTAATGGAGATGTCTATTCCTGCGACCATTATGTGTTCCCCGAGTTTAAGCTGGGAAATATTTATGAGAAGACATTGATTGAAATGATGTACAGCGACCGTCAGCTGGAGTTTGGACAGATGAAACAAAAGGCTTTACCAACACAATGCAGGAATTGTGAGTTTTTGTTTGCCTGCAACGGTGAGTGTCCGAAAAATCGTTTCGCAGTGACACCGGATGGAGAGCCGGGTCTGAATTATTTATGTAAGGGATATCATCAGTTCTTCAGTCATGTAGCACCTTATATGGACTATATGAAACGGGAGCTATTGGCAGAGCGGGCTCCGGCCAATGTTATGGAAGCAATCCGCAGAGGGGAGCTTTGATATTTACTGCCTGGTAGTTTGCGGACTACCAGGTAGTAGTTAGAAAATTACTGCGTAGTAATCGAAGGACTACTACGCAGTAATTTTTATTTCTTTAATTCCGGATAGCTGATACGGGTGTGATACATGGTTTTCAGCTTTTCCTTGAATACTGCTTTAACGGTAGCAATATCCTTGAACGTGATGGGGCATTCTTTGAAATAACCTTCCTGCACCTGTGCATCGATAATCTTGTCGACCAGATTAGATATGCTTTCTTCCGTATATTCAGGAAGGCTGCGCGAAGCTGCTTCCACAGAATCCGCCATGGTCAGAATGGCCTGTTCTTTCGTAAAGGGATTCGGACCGGGATAGCGGAATGCTTCTTTGTCAATTTCTTCTCCAGGATGCTCATTCTGATAGGATATATAAAAATACTTGGTCAGTCCTCTTCCGTGATGTGTACAGATAAAGTCCTTGATCACTTTAGGCAGATTATATTTATCTGCAAGCTTCATACCGTCTGTTACATGATTGATGACAATCTGGGCACTTTGCTTATAGCTTAACTGGTTGTGTGGGTTTACTCCTGACTGGTTTTCTGTGAAGAATGCAGGGTTCATCATTTTCCCGATATCGTGATACATGGCACCAGTACGTACCAGCTGGCTGTTGGCTCCGATACTATTGGCTGCTGCTGCGGTAAGGTTGGCCAATTGTAAGGAATGTTGGAATGTACCGGGAGCAACCTCCGACATTTCGCGCATCAGTTTGTTGTTGATGTTTGATAATTCAACGAGAGTAACATTCGAGGTAAATCCAAAAGTCTTCTCCAGTATGAACAATAAAGGGTATGTGAACAGCAGAAGGATGCCGTTGATGATGAAATTAATATACATGTGTGTACTCAATTGTGCCACATTGTTTACGTGGATCAGATCCAGTGCCAGATAAAGAATGACATAGCTGCAGGTGACAATCAGTGCGCTTCGTAATAACTGCGAGCGTTGAGACAATTCCCGCAGGCTGTAAATACCTGCCATACCGGCTACTGTCTGTAAAAGTATAAACTCATGAGGAGTCCGTAAGGCAATGGAGCAAATTAAGATGGAGATAACATGCGCCATGAATGCTGTACGCGAATCAAGGAATATACGGATGATCATCGGAATCATGGCGAACGGAACAATGTAGACACTGAGGAAAGCATGTTCCACCATAATGGATGACAGGACAGGGAAGAAGGTAATGAGAATAAATAATAAATAAAGGCTTCCTTTCTTGCCATAATAGTCACGGCGGAATAATTCCAGGTACACCATGAATGCGACAATCAGAATGGTGACAAAGAGAATCTGGCCGATTAAAGTTAATCTTTTTTCGGCTGCAGTTTCACTTCGTTTGCTCCATTCCTTCTGAAGTGATCTCAGGATATCATATGTATGCTGGTCTATGATTTCTCCGCGGTCGATAATCTTTTGTCCGTTCATAACGAAGCCGTTGGCCCATGATAGTCCGGATAAAAGATCCTGTTTGGCAGCTTCGGATTTGGATGCATCATAAGTTAAGTTTGGAGTAATGTAGTTGTTCAGGTTACAGCGTTGCAATAACACCTTATTATAATGTACGGTATCTGAGTTGATCAGTGCTTCGTAAGCTTGTTTGGTCGTATACAACTCTTCAGTAGGCAATTGGCTGGAGGTATTTTTGTTTACAACGCGAATCGTGTTTCTGCCTTCTTTTTTCAGGGAAGCCAGATCATCCATGGATACGACTCCTTTCTCATAGATGACTTCCAGTATACGCTCAATATGATGCTGATAAGCCGGGACCGGGATGATGTTGCGCAGGTTTTTGTTATAGTCATCTTTGAATTTCTGGATCATCTGTTCACCCTGAGTCTTGTCTATCTCATAGTAGGGCTGATAGAATGCCATTAAACTGTCCTGTTCTTTCTGGATCTGTTCATCTCCTTTGTAAATAGGGAAATCAAAAGAAGCCTGTAACAGGCCATATTTCCACGGCTTGTTGATGTCAAACTGATAATTAAACTTGCCTTCTTTGGGAAGAAAATATACGATAACTGCGACAGTCACCAGAGAAATGGCGCATTTGTAAAGCAGTTCCTTATATGAAAACGGTTGTTCTCTATGTAAACTTTTCATAAGCATGGATATTTGTGCTGCAAAATAAACAAAAAACGGGAAAAATAGATTAATTTTGCGGCGTATTTTTAGATGAAAATCACTATGGCTGAAAGAAAAGTAAGAGTTCGTTTTGCACCGAGTCCTACGGGTGCATTGCATATTGGTGGTGTGCGCACTGCCTTGTATAACTATCTGTTTGCCCGCCAGCATGGGGGAGACTTAATTTTCCGAATTGAAGATACTGACTCCAATCGTTTTGTACCCGGAGCGGAGGAGTATATTATAGAATCATTCCGTTGGTTAGGAATAAAGTTTGATGAAGGTGTTAGCTTTGGTGGCAACTATGGTCCTTACCGTCAGTCAGAACGCCGTGATATTTACAAAAAATATGTACAGATCCTGCTGGATAACGGAAAGGCTTATATTGCATTTGATACGCCGGAAGAATTGGAAGCAAAGCGTAAGGAAATTGCGAACTTTCAGTATGATGCGACGACCCGTACCTCTATGCGTAACTCATTAACCTTGCCGAAGGAAGAGGTTGATAAACTGATTGCAGAGGGAAAGCAATATGTGGTTCGTTTTAAGATTGAACCGAATGAGGATGTTCATGTACATGATATTATCCGTGGAGAAGTCGTGATCAATTCTTCTATCTTGGATGATAAAGTTCTGTATAAGTCAGCAGATGAACTTCCTACCTATCACTTGGCAAATATTGTAGATGATCATCTGATGGAAGTGTCTCATGTGATCCGTGGAGAAGAATGGTTGCCGTCTGCTCCTTTGCATGTGTTGTTGTACCGTGCATTTGGCTGGGAAGATACGATGCCGGAATTTGCTCATTTGCCATTGCTGCTGAAACCAGACGGAAATGGTAAGTTGAGCAAGCGTGACGGTGATCGTCTGGGATTCCCTGTATTCCCTCTGGAATGGCATGATCCGAAGAGTGGAGAAGTCTCTTCAGGCTATCGTGAATCAGGATATTTGCCTGAGGCTGTAATCAACTTCCTGGCGTTACTGGGATGGAATCCGGGAAATGATCAGGAAATCATGTCAATGGATGAACTGATTAAATTGTTTGACCTTCACCGTTGTAGTAAGGCTGGTGCCAAGTTTGATTATGAAAAGGGTAAATGGTTTAACCACGAATATATCCTGATGAAGAGTGATGCAGAAATAGCAGAATTGTTTATGCCGATCTTGAAAGAGCATGGTATTGATGCTCCAATGGAAACGGTAACAACTGTTGTTGGTCTGATGAAGGGGCGTGTTAGCTTCATCAAGGAATTATGGGATACCTGTAAGTTCTTCTTTGTTGCTCCGGAATCTTATGATGAAAAAACAGTCAAGAAGCGCTGGAAAGAAGATTCTGCTGAGCGCATGACAGAACTGGCTGACTTATTGGAATCATTGGATGATTTCTCACTGGCTCATCAGGAAGAGGTTGTCATGAAATGGATTGAGGATAAGGGTTATCATCTGGGTAATATTATGAATGCTTTCCGCTTGACTCTGGTTGGCGAAGGTAAGGGACCTCATATGTTTGATATTTCTGCTGTATTGGGTAAGGATGAAACTGTAAGACGTATGCGTCGTGCTATTGAGGTACTCAAATAAGCCAGTTTATTATGATTTATAATATTCTTTTATTCTTATATGCGTGTGCAGCCCGTGTGGCTGCACACTTTAACCAAAAAGTTTCCAGCATGGTAAAAGGCCAGAAGGAAACTTTTGGTATTTTGGAAGGGTGCATAAAACCGGATGCTCGTTATATATGGTTTCATGCAGCTTCGCTTGGTGAATTTGAGCAGGGACGTCCGTTGATTGAAGAGATCCGGAAACGTTATCCTCAATATAAGATTCTTCAGACTTTCTTTTCTCCTTCCGGATATGAAGTCCGTAAAGATTATAAAGGTGCAGATGTTGTTTGTTATTTACCTTTTGATACCCCGGGAAATGTCCGCCGTTTTTTGGATTTAGCTCATCCATGCATGGCTTTTTTCATTAAATATGAGTTCTGGCAAAACTATCTGACAGAATTGTCCAGAAGAAGAATTCCGGTTTATAGTGTATCGTCTATTTTCCGTCCGGATCAGGTGTTTTTCAAATGGTATGGAAGAAGTTATCGGAATGTATTGTCTTGTTTTGATCATCTCTTTGTACAGAATGCAGAGTCTGTTGAGTTATTGAAGACAATAGGGGTCACTCAGACAACAATTGTAGGTGATACACGCTTCGACCGCGTGCTGGAGATCTGTCATCAGGCGAAAGATCTGCCTTTGGTTGAGGCTTTTAAAGGTGATAAACTGACCTTGGTTGCAGGAAGTTCATGGGCTCCAGATGAGGATATATTCATTCCTTATTTTAATGCTCATCCGGAAATGAAACTGATCATCGCTCCGCATGTTATAGCAGAAAGCCATCTTGAAGAGATTATTGGCAAATTGAATCGGACTGTAGTGCGATATACTCAGGCTACAGAAGCTAATGTACGTCAGGCTGATTGTCTGATTATAGATTGCTTTGGATTGCTATCTTCAATTTATCGTTATGGAGAAATTGCTTATATTGGAGGTGGTTTTGGAGTAAGTATCCATAATACTCTGGAAGCTGCTGTTTATGGAATTCCTGTGATTTTTGGTCCCGAGAACCGGAAATTCCTGGAAGCTCAGGGATTGAAGCAGTGTCAGGGTGGTTTTGAAATTCATGGAGAGAAAGATTTCATTCAGCTGATGGATCGCTTCCTTAGTGATTATTCTTTCTTGGATAAATCGGGAAAGCGTGCCGGAAATTATGTCCGGGATAATTCCGGGGCACTTGAAAAGATTATGAATACTGTGAAGTTTTAAGAAAATCGCCAGCCTGTTCATGTAAGATGAGAGGCTGGCGATTTTTTATAAACAGCTGACGTAGCTATTCGTGCTGGTCTTCTTCTTTAAACCAGGATGCATACATCAGGTATCCATTGGCTATTTTTTGATTTAGTTCCTTGCTTTGCTGCGGGTCTACCCGTTTGATAAATTTTGCAGGGACACCTCCCCATAGGGTATGAGGCTCGATGACAGTATTAGCCAGAACCAAGGCTCCGGCGGCAACAATTGCTCCTTCTCCTACGATGGCATGATCTAACAGTGTTGATCCCATACCAATTAAAGCATTGTCTTTTACACAAGCTCCATGTAAGGTTACATTGTGGCCAATGGAAACATCATTACCTATTTCTACGGTAGATTTTTCATAGAGAGTGTGCAGTACACTCCCATCTTGTATATTTACCCGATCACCGATACGGATGGAGTTGACATCGCCACGTAATACAGTGTTGAACCATATACTACAATTTTTGCCCATAATGACATCACCAATGATTGTTGCATTATCGGCCAGATAACAATCGTCTCCTATTTGAGGAGTAAATCCTCTGACTGATTTGATAAGTGCCATATAATATTCTATAAATAAGGTAATCCAAATTATATTAGCTTTATGAAAGCGGTAAGGTTGCGTTTCTTAGCCATTGCTTCTCGGCTTCGCTTAACATAGGGTTAAGTGCTTCATATACATTTTTATGGTATTGATTGAGCCATGCCTTTTCTTCGGTAGTAAGCATTTCTGGAAGAATGGCTTCCTGATCGATGGGGCAGAGGGTGAGTGGCTCAAATTTATAGAATACGCCAAACTCAGTTTCTCTGGATGGTACAACAAGCATTGTATTTTCCGTGCGGATACCGTATTTTCCTGCTTTGTAAATACCGGGTTCATTGGTAATGGTCATACCGGGAAGTAGTGGGGCAGGGACATAATTCATGCGGATTTGGTGAGGCCCTTCGTGTACATTAAGGAAGTGGCCGACACCATGTCCGGTGCCATGTCCATAGTTAATACCATCTTTCCACATATATTGCCGGGCCAGTATGTCTAGTTGTGTTCCGCATGTTCCATGGGGGAATTCGGCTGTTGATAAAGCAATAAATCCTTTTAATACTAATGTATAATCTTTCTTTTGCTCTTCGGTAACAGGTCCTAATGAAATAGTACGAGTGATGTCTGTTGTTCCATCCAGATACTGTGCACCACTATCCAACAGTAATAAGCCTTCTGCCTTAAGCTGAGATGAGGTTTCTGGAGTTGCCTCATAATGTACAATAGCTCCATGTTCCTGATAGCCAGCTATTGTGTCAAAACTGATACCCTGAAATTCATCTTGTTCGGCCCGTAATTCATATAGCTTCTGGTCAATGCTCATTTCTGTCTCTTGGCTGGTTCTGATAGTTTCCTTTAGCCATTTTAAGAATCGTACCATTGCAACACCATCGCGTTTCATGGCTTTATGGAAACCGGCAATTTCTGTCTCGTTTTTGATGGCCTTAAGGAATGTGACAGGTGAAGTTTGTCGGATTATGTCGTTTTGAGTTGCTATTGTTTGGTAAAGAGTGAAGTTTGTTGTAGGCGGCAGTAAAAATTGCATTCCTTGGATGTCTTTCAAATCCTGTTCAATGGCTGTATATGGCTTTGTCTGGATTTGTTGGTGTTCCAGATAAGCCATAACTTCTTGATTGATTTTTTCAGGATATATATATAATGTATTAGCTTGTGGTGTTATTAAAAGGTAGCTGACAAAAACAGGATTGCAATGTACATCTTTACCGCGTAAGTTGAGTGTCCAGGCGATCTCATCAAGGGATGAAAGCAGTAGTGCATTAGCTTGGCTTTTTTGAAGTTCATTGTTGATTAAATCTAACTTTTCCTTGCAAGAGCGTCCGGAATAGGTTTCAGGCAGAATAAAAATGGGTTCTGATGGAAGGGAAGGACGGTTTTGCCATAAATAAATAAAGGGATCTTCTATTGTAATTAAGGAGAGGCGGTATTTTTTTAATTCCAGAATTAGATTTTCTGCTTCGGAGACAGTGTTTACCCATCCGTCAATACCTACTTTCTCGTTAGGCTGTAATACTTGTCCCAGCCAGTTGGCAATAGTCGGTGTTCCGGGAACTCGTTCTTTAAACAGGATGATACCAGTGCCTTCCAGTTGTTCTTCTGCTTGAAGAAAATAACGGGAATCGGTCCATAATCCTGCTTTGTCTAGAGTGATGACGACCGTTCCGGCTGAGCCTGTAAATCCGGATATCCATTTCCTGGTTTCCCAATATTCAGGGACATACTCTCCTGAATGAGGATCTGTACTGGGTACTATGAAAGCTGAAATGCCTTTGCGTATCATGATTGCGCGTAGGGCTGTCAATCTGTTTGTTATGTCTTTTTTCATTTTAGAGAAGTTATGTTGCTGGCAAAGTTAGTATTTCTGGTAGATTCTTGATAAAAATAGGTGGAAAGTTTTGTGAATAAATAAAATATGCGTAATTTTGCCCCGCATTTCTAGTGCAGAAATAATTTAATAACAAAATACTTTAATTTTAAAAAAATGATTGTAGTACCTGTAAAAGAAGGCGAAAACATTGAAAAAGCGCTGAAGAAATTTAAGAGAAAATTTGAAAAAACTGGTGTTGTAAAAGAACTGAGAAGAAGACAGCAGTTTGACAAACCGTCTGTACTGAAGAGACTGAAAATGGAACATGCCATTTATGTCCAGAAGTTGCAGCAAGTAGAAGAATAATAAAATTTGCAAGATTGCTTGAATTATTGAATTCTTTTTCATAAATTCGTTGCTGAAATAAAGGCGATGTTTCTTATGTTGAAAGAATCTTTTCTGGAGTACCTCTCTTATGAACGACGTTATTCGGAGCATACCGTTTGTAGTTATGGACTGGATTTGTCAAAATTTGAAGAGTACTTAAAAGGAGTGGATGAGGATTTGGATCTCATACATGTAGACGCTGACTTGGTTCGTGGTTGGGTGGTTTCTCTCATGGAACAAGGTTATACGTCTACTTCTGTGAATCGAAAGCTGAGTTCGCTCCGATCGTTTTATAGGTATTTGCTTCGGAAAGAATATGATTCCGGTGGATCCGATGCTAAAGGTTATTGGTCCTAAAAAGAAAAAACCGCTTCCGGTTTTTGTTAAGGAAGCGGAAATGGATCGTCTTTTGGATGATGCGGATTTCGGTGATGGCTTTTTAGGCGTGCGAGATCGGATGATTTTGGAGGTTTTCTATGAAACGGGAGTTCGACGTTCGGAACTTATAGGCTTGAATGATGCGGATGTGGATTTTTCATCGTGTGTTATAAAGGTCACAGGAAAGAGAAATAAGCAACGTTTGATTCCTTTTGGTGAAGAGCTGGAAAGGGATTTACGGGTGTATCTTTCAGTAAGAGATGAAAATATATCAGAACGGGAAAATGATGCATTTTTTGTCCGGAAGGATGGACGAAGGCTTTCTCCTGGAATGGTATACCTTTTGGTAAAGCGTAATTTGACAAAAGTTGTTACGTTAAAGAAAAAGAGCCCACATGTTTTGCGGCACACCTTTGCAACCTCAATGCTTAATCATCAGGCTGAATTGGAAGCGGTGAAGGAGTTGCTGGGGCATGAAAGCTTGTCAACAACGGAGGTTTATACTCATACAACTTTTGAGGAGTTAAAAAAAGTTTATGAACAAGCTCATCCTAGAGCGTAAAGAAAAGGAGGTTTTTATGGAAGTAAGAATTCAATCAATTCATTTCGATGCATCGGAAAAATTGGAAGCTTTTATTCAGAAGAAAGCAGAGAAGCTCGAAAAGTTTTGCGATAATATAAAGAAAGTAGAGGTGTCTTTGAAAGTAGTAAAACCTGAAACGGCAATGAATAAAGAGGTCGGTGTTCACGTTTTGGCGTTGAATACAGAGTTTTACGCAGAAAAAGTAAGTGATACATTCGAAGAATCAATAGATGTCTGCATGGAAGCTTTGTCGAAACAATTGTTGAAGGCAAAAGAAAAAATGCAGGGTAAGTAGAAAAAAATCGCGCAAAAGTTTTGCGATTAAAAAATAATACCTAACTTTGCAGCCGCTAAGTCATAAGAGACATGGCTGCAAAGTTTAACTTTCGCCTCTTTAGCTCAGTTGGCCAGAGCACGTGATTTGTAATCTCGGGGTCGTTGGTTCGAATCCGACAAGAGGCTCGAAGAAGAAAATGCAAAGTTAATCTTTGATCTTTGAAAAAAGGAAT
>NZ_EQ973631.1:208586-258108 GCF_000157915.1 Phocaeicola coprophilus DSM 18228 = JCM 13818
CTCTTCTTTTTCTTCTTCTTTTGCTGTTATAGCTCAGCGGTAGAGCACTTCCTTGGTAAGGAAGAGGTCCCGGGTTCAAGTCCCGGTAACAGCTCGTGAAATTGTAAAGCTGATTATTAATCAAAATAAATAACAAGTAAAGCTATGGCTAAAGAGAAATTTGAACGTTCGAAACCGCACGTTAACATTGGTACTATTGGTCACGTTGACCACGGTAAAACCACTTTGACTGCTGCCATCACAACTGTATTGGCAAAGAAAGGTCTTTCTGAAATGCGCTCATTCGATTCTATCGATAACGCTCCGGAAGAAAAGGAAAGAGGTATTACTATTAACACTTCTCACGTAGAATATCAGACTGCAAATCGTCACTATGCTCACGTAGACTGTCCGGGACACGCTGACTACGTTAAGAACATGGTAACTGGTGCTGCTCAGATGGATGGTGCTATCATCGTAGTTGCTGCTACTGATGGTCCGATGCCTCAGACTCGTGAACACATCCTGTTGGCTCGTCAGGTAAACGTACCGCGCTTGGTTGTATTCTTGAACAAGTGTGATATGGTTGACGATGAAGAAATGTTGGAACTGGTTGAAATGGAAATGCGCGAACTGCTGTCATTCTATGATTTCGACGGTGACAATACTCCTATCATCCGTGGTTCTGCTCTGGGTGCTTTGAATGGCGTTCCTCAGTGGGAAGATAAGATCATGGAACTGATGGATGCTGTTGATACTTGGATTCCTCTGCCTCCGCGTGATGTTGATAAACCGTTCTTGATGCCGGTTGAAGACGTATTCTCAATCACTGGTCGTGGTACTGTTGCTACTGGTCGTATCGAAGCTGGTGTGATCAAAGTTGGTGATGAAGTTGAAATCTTGGGTCTGGGCGAAGATAAGAAATCAGTTGTAACTGGTGTTGAAATGTTCCGTAAGTTGCTGGATCAGGGTGAAGCTGGTGATAATGTAGGTCTGTTGCTCCGTGGTATCGATAAGAATGAAATCAAACGTGGTATGATTCTTTGCCACCCGGGTCAGGTTAAGGCTCACTCTAAGTTCAAAGCTGAGGTTTATATCTTGAAGAAAGAAGAAGGTGGTCGTCACACTCCGTTCCACAATAAATACCGTCCTCAGTTCTATCTGCGTACAATGGACTGTACAGGTGAAATCTCTTTGCCGGAAGGAACTGATATGGTAATGCCGGGTGATAACGTAACTATCAATGTAGAATTGATCTACCCGGTAGCATTGAACGTAGGTCTGCGCTTCGCTATCCGTGAAGGTGGTCGTACAGTAGGTGCTGGTCAGATTACTGAACTTCTTGACTAATACCAATAGTCATTGAATATAGAATATAGTTCCCGGAAGCTTTTCGGGAACTATTTTTACGGGAATAGCTCAGTTGGTAGAGCATCGGTCTCCAAAACCGAGTGTCGGGAGTTCGAGCCTCTCTTCCCGTGCTAAAATTAAAAGAATATGTTTAAAACGATAACGAATTATTGTAAGGAATCTTACGACGAACTAGTCCATAAAGTTTCGTGGCCTACTCGTTCAGAACTTTCTGGTAGTGCAGTGGCTGTTTTAACTGCTTCCCTGCTCATTGCACTCGTTGTTTTTCTTATGGACTCTGCCTTCCAGTTTATAATGGAGGACGTTATCTATCCGCATTAAAACAGTATAAAGATGTCTGAGATTGAAAAAAAATGGTACGTACTACGTGCTGTAAGTGGAAAAGAAGCTAAGGTAAAAGAATACCTTGAAGCTGAAATGAGACACAGCGATCTAGGAGAGTATGTATCTCAGGTGTTGATTCCGACCGAAAAGACTTATCAGGTTCGTAATGGTAAGAAGATCGTAAAAGAGCGTACTTATCTTCCTGGTTATGTTTTGGTGGAAGCTGCTTTGGTTGGTGAAGTTGCTCACCAGTTGAGAAACATCACAAACGTAATAGGCTTTCTGGGAGGACAGGATCATCCTGTGCCTTTGAGACAATCGGAAGTGAATCGTATACTGGGAACGGTAGATGAACTTCAAGAGATCGGGGAAGATTTGAATATCCCTTATGCTGTAGGAGAAACAGTGAAAGTTTCAGTTGGACCGTTTAGCGGATTCAGTGGTGTCATTGAAGAAGTGAGTGCGGAAAAACGTAAACTGAAAGTAATGGTCAAAATATTTGGGCGTAAAACACCGCTTGAATTAGGCTTTACGGATGTGGAAAAAGAATGATGCATTTTGTTACGTGCAAGAGTTCTGTTCGTTAAATGTTTATATAAAAATTTACTAAAGAAATGGCTAAAGAAGTTGCTGGACTAATCAAATTACAGATTAAAGGAGGCGCTGCAAATCCATCACCTCCCGTTGGACCTGCTTTGGGTTCTAAGGGTATTAATATCATGGAATTTTGCAAGCAATTCAACGCCAGAACCCAGGACAAGGCAGGTAAAGTATTACCTGTAATCATTACCTACTACACAGATAAGTCTTTCGATTTTGTAATCAAGACTCCTCCTGTTGCTATTCAGTTGCTTGAGGCAGCCAAGATTAAGAGCGGTTCTGCAGAACCTAATCGTAAGAAAGTTGCTGAACTTACTTGGGATCAGATTCGTGCAATTGCTCAGGACAAATTGGTTGACTTGAACTGCTTTACTATTGAGTCAGCGATGACTATGGTGGCAGGAACAGCTAGAAGTATGGGTATCGCTGTAAAAGGTGACTTCCCGGGTAATAATTAATTAACTTCAATTGACAATGGGTAAACTGACAAAAAATCAAAAGTTGGCTGCAGGTAAAATTGAAGCAGGGAAAGCATACTCACTGAAAGAAGCATCTCAGTTGGTAAAGGATATTACTTTTACTAAATTCGATGCTTCATTAGATATTGACGTACGTTTAGGTGTAGACCCTCGTAAGGCAAACCAGATGGTAAGAGGTGTCGTATCTCTGCCTCATGGTACAGGTAAGCAGGTTCGCGTGCTTGTTCTGTGTACACCGGATGTTGAAGCTGCTGCAAAAGAAGCTGGTGCTGACTATGTTGGTCTTGATGAATATATCGAAAAGATCAAAGGTGGATGGACTGATATTGATGTGATCATCACTATGCCGTCTATCATGGGTAAGATCGGTGCTCTGGGTCGTGTGCTCGGTCCTCGTGGATTGATGCCTAATCCAAAGAGTGGAACTGTAACGATGGATGTAGCTAAAGCTGTTAAGGAAGTTAAGCAAGGTAAGATTGACTTTAAAGTTGATAAGAGCGGTATCGTTCACACATCAATTGGTAAGGTGTCTTTCACTGCTGATCAGATCCGTGACAATGCGAAGGAATTTATCGCAACTATCATTAAACTGAAACCTACTACAGCTAAGGGTACTTATATTAAGAGTATTTATCTTTCAAGTACTATGAGTAAGGGTATCAAGATAGACCCTAAATCAGTAGACGAAATCTAAAATTAGGAGGAATCATGAGAAAGGAAGATAAAGGCGTAATTATAAGTCAGTTGGCTGATACCGTAAAGCAGTACGGACATTTTTATTTGGTTGATACTACTGCAATGGATGCTGCTTCAACCAGCGAATTGCGTAGAAAATGTTTTAAGGCTGGTATCAAGCTGGTAGTTGTGAAGAACTCTTTGCTTCACAAGGCTCTGATGAACTTGGATGTTGATTTCTCACCATTGTTCGATTCTTTGAAAGGTACAACCTCAGTTATGTTTAGCGAAGTAGCTAATGCTCCTGCTAAATTGCTGAAAGAATACAAAGATGGTGTTCCTGCATTGAAAGCTGCTTATGCAGAAGAAGGTTTCTATGTAGGTGCAGATCAACTGGAAGCTCTCGCAACAATCAAGAGCAAGAACGAAGTTATCGCAGATATCGTGGCATTGCTGCAGTCTCCTGCGAAGAACGTTATCTCTGCTCTTCAATCAGGTGGAAACACTATTCATGGTGTGCTTAAGACTTTGGGTGAACGTGCTGAATAATTATAAAGCATTTGACTCAAGTTTTAGAAATAACAACTTTAATAATCAATTAGTAACAAACAATTAAAATCATACAAAAATGGCAGATTTGAAAGCTTTTGCAGAACAATTAGTTAACTTGACAGTAAAAGAAGTTAATGAACTTGCAACTATCCTTAAAGAAGAATATGGTATTGAACCTGCTGCTGCAGCTGTAGCTGTTGCTGCTGGTCCTGCTGCTGCTGGTGCAGCTGCTGCTGAAGAAAAAACTTCATTCGATGTAGTTTTGAAGAGCGCAGGTGCTGCTAAATTGCAGGTAGTTAAGGCCGTTAAGGAATCTTGTGGTCTTGGCTTGAAAGAAGCAAAAGACTTGGTTGACGGTGCTCCTAGCGTAGTTAAAGAAGGTTTGGCTAAAGACGAAGCTGAATCTCTGAAGAAAACTTTGGAAGAAGCTGGAGCTGAAGTTGAACTTAAATAAGATTATCCTGTAAATCAGGTAGTTCGGTTAGGAATCCTCTTACAAGGGGATTCTTAACCTTTTTGCGTCTATATTAAGTTGGCAAGCTCGGATTCCCTCAATTGTCAATTGTCGATTTCTAATTTTCAATTCTAGATAGATGTCTTCAAATACTCAAAATCAACGAATTAACTTTGCTTCCATTAAGAATCCGATGCAGTATCCGGATTTTCTGGAAGTGCAATTGAAGTCATTCCAGGACTTCCTTCAATTGGATACCCCACCCGAAAAGCGAAAGAATGACGGTTTGTATAAAGTATTTGCTGAGAATTTCCCGATAGCAGATACCCGTAATAATTTCGTGCTCGAGTTCCTTGACTACTATATCGATCCGCCTCACTACAGTATTGATGACTGTCTGGAGCGTGGCTTGACTTATAGTGTTCCCTTGAAAGCTAAATTAAAGCTTTATTGTACAGACCCCGATCACGAAGATTTTGACACTGTCATCCAAGACGTATATCTGGGTCCTATTCCTTACATGACTCCGAAAGGAACATTCGTAATTAATGGTGCAGAGCGAGTTGTCGTTTCACAGCTTCACCGTTCTCCGGGTGTATTCTTTGGACAGAGTATCCATGCTAATGGTACAAAACTCTATTCAGCCCGTATTATTCCTTTCAAAGGCTCATGGATTGAGTTCGCTACAGACATCAACAATGTGATGTACGCCTACATTGACCGTAAGAAGAAATTGCCTGTCACCACATTGTTGAGAGCTGTTGGTTTCGAGAATGACAAGGATATTCTTGAGATTTTTAACTTGGCTGAAGACATCAAGGTGAATAAGGCCAATCTGAAAAAGATTGTCGGTCGTAAACTGGCTGCCCGTGTGTTGAAAACATGGACTGAAGACTTCGTTGACGAAGATACCGGTGAAGTTGTATCTATTGAACGTAATGAGGTTGTTATTGACCGTGAAACCATTATCGAACCCGAACACATTGATCTGATTATCGAATCAGGTGTTCAGAATATTCTGGTTCATAATGAGGAAGCCAATACATCTGATTATTCTATTATTTTCAATACTCTTCAGAAAGACCCGAGTAACTCTGAGAAGGAAGCTGTACTTTACATCTATCGTCAGTTGCGTAATGCAGATCCTGCTGATGATGCCAGTGCACGTGAAGTTATCAACAACTTGTTCTTCTCTGAAAAGCGTTATGATTTAGGTGAAGTTGGTCGTTACCGTATCAACAAGAAATTGTCTTTGGACACCAGCATGGATGTCCGGGTACTGACCAAACATGATATTATTGAAATCATCAAGTATCTGATTGAGCTGATTAACTCTAAAGCAGATGTTGATGATATTGACCACTTGAGCAACCGTCGTGTACGTACCGTAGGTGAACAGTTGTCTAATCAGTTCGCTATCGGTTTGGCACGTATGTCCCGTACGATCCGTGAACGTATGAATGTACGCGACAACGAAGTATTTACTCCGATTGATCTGATCAATGCGAAGACAATCTCTTCTGTGATCAACTCATTCTTCGGAACCAATGCTTTGTCACAGTTCATGGACCAGACTAACCCGTTGGCTGAAATTACACATAAGCGTCGTTTGTCAGCTTTGGGTCCTGGTGGTTTGTCACGTGACCGTGCAGGTTTTGAGGTGCGAGACGTACACTATACTCATTATGGTCGTCTGTGTCCGATCGAAACACCGGAAGGTCCGAACATCGGTTTGATCTCTTCTTTGTGTGTCTATGCAAAGATCAACGATCTGGGCTTTATCGTAACTCCTTATCGTAAGGTAAAGGATGGAGTAGTTGATTTGTCTCCGGAAGGTATCGAATACCTGTCTGCAGAAGAAGAAGAAGACAAGATCATCGCTCAGGGTAATGCTCCGTTGAACGATGACGGTACTTTCATCCGTGAGAAAGTAAAAGCTCGTCGTGATGCCGATTATCCGGTTGTAACTCCGGATCAGGTTGAGCTGATGGACGTTTCTCCGCAGCAGATTGCTTCTATTGCCGCTTCTTTGATTCCGTTCCTGGAACATGATGACGCGAACCGTGCGTTGATGGGATCAAACATGATGAGACAGGCCGTTCCTTTGCTGAAGACCGAAGCTCCGATTGTTGGTACTGGTATCGAAAGACAGCTGTGTGAAGATTCACGTACTCAGATTGCTGCTGAGGGCGATGGTGTAATCGATTTCGTAGATGCTACTACAATTCGTATTTTGTATGACCGTACAGAAGACGAAGAGTTTGTAAGCTTTGAACCGGCTCTGAAAGAATATCGTATTCCGAAATTCCGTAAGACCAACCAGAGCATGACTATTGACCTGCGTCCGATTTGTGAAAAAGGTCAGCGCGTCAAGAAAGGTGATATCCTGACTGAAGGTTATTCTACAGCTAACGGTGAGCTGGCTTTGGGTAAGAACCTGCTGGTAGCTTACATGCCGTGGAAAGGTTACAACTACGAGGATGCTATTGTATTGAATGAACGCGTGGTTCGTGAAGACATTCTGACTTCAGTCCACGTTGATGAATATATTCTGGAAGTTCGCGAGACGAAGCGCGGAATGGAAGAACTGACTTCAGATATTCCGAACGTCAGCGAAGAAGCTACCAAGGATCTGGATGAAAACGGTATCGTCCGTATCGGTGCCCGTATTGAACCGGGAGATATCCTGATCGGTAAGATTACACCGAAGGGTGAATCAGATCCTTCTCCGGAAGAAAAACTGTTGCGTGCGATTTTCGGTGACAAGGCCGGTGATGTAAAAGACGCTTCTCTGAAAGCATCTCCTTCACTCCGTGGTGTTGTTATTGATAAGAAGCTGTACTCACGTGTGATCAAGACCCGCAGCGAAAAGAACGCTGACAAGGCTATTCTGCCGAAACTGAATGAAGAGTTCGAAGAAAAGGCAGCAGCTTTGAAGGAAGTAATGGTCAACAAGTTGCTGGTACTTACCAACGACAAGGTTTCTCAGGGTGTAAAAGACTATTTGGGAACCGAAGTGATTGCCAAGGGTGCCAAGTTTACTAAACGTGATCTGGAATCATTGGATTATACCATCATCCAGTTGAGCAAGTGGACAGCTGATGCACACAAGAATGATATGATCCGTGACCTGATTGTAAACTATCTGAAGAAGTATAAAGAACTGGATGCAGAGCTGAAGCGTAAGAAGTTCGCTCTGACAATCGGTGATGAGCTGCCTTCAGGTATCATTCAGAT
This sequence comes from Phocaeicola coprophilus DSM 18228 = JCM 13818, assembly GCF_000157915.1. Classification (GTDB taxonomy): domain Bacteria; phylum Bacteroidota; class Bacteroidia; order Bacteroidales; family Bacteroidaceae; genus Phocaeicola; species Phocaeicola coprophilus. The sequence goes on from NZ_EQ973631.1 coordinate 216,258, forward strand.
GGCTAAGGTTTATATCGCTAAGAAACGTAAGATTGGTGTTGGTGACAAGATGGCCGGTCGTCACGGTAACAAGGGTATCGTATCCCGCGTGGTTCGTCAGGAAGATATGCCGTTCCTGGCAGACGGTACTCCGGTAGATATCGTATTGAACCCGTTGGGTGTGCCTTCACGTATGAACATCGGTCAGATCTTCGAGGCCGTTCTTGGTCGTGCCGGAAAAGAACTGGGAGTTAAGTTTGCTACTCCTATCTTTGATGGCGCTACATTGGAAGATTTGGATAAGTGGACGGACAAAGCTGGTCTGCCGCGTTATTGCAAGACATACTTGTATGATGGTGGTACCGGTGAGCAGTTCGACCAGCCCGCAACGGTAGGTGTTACCTATATGTTGAAACTGGGTCACATGGTTGAAGACAAGATGCATGCCCGTTCTATCGGTCCGTACTCTTTGATTACTCAGCAGCCGCTTGGTGGTAAGGCTCAGTTCGGTGGTCAGCGTTTCGGAGAAATGGAGGTTTGGGCTATTGAAGCCTTTGGTGCCGCTCATGTGCTCCAGGAAATCCTGACTATCAAGTCCGATGATGTAGTAGGACGTTCTAAGGCATATGAAGCCATTGTGAAGGGTGAACCGATGCCTACACCGGGAATCCCCGAATCTCTGAACGTATTGCTGCATGAACTGAGAGGTCTCTGCCTGAGCATTACGCTGGAATAAAATTATATTATCGGAAGCCGGAAAACCGTTCCCGGTGAACTGAGATCCGGTTTCCGATCATCAACATTCAATCAATAGATATAAATATAAAGTATGGCTTTTAGAAAAGATACTAAGATAAAGAGTAATTTCTCGAAGATTACAATCGGACTGGCATCGCCTGAAGAAATTCTGGAGAACTCTTACGGTGAAGTGCTGAAACCGGAGACCATCAACTACCGTACTTATAAGCCGGAACGTGACGGTTTGTTCTGCGAACGTATCTTCGGACCGGTTAAGGACTATGAGTGCCATTGCGGTAAGTACAAACGTATCCGTTATAAAGGTATTGTCTGCGACCGATGCGGTGTGGAAGTGACTGAAAAGAAAGTTCGTCGTGAACGTAGTGGTCACATCCAGCTGGTTGTACCGGTTGCACATATCTGGTATTTCCGTTCTTTGCCGAACAAGATCGGTTATCTGCTGGGCTTGCCGACAAAGAAACTTGATGCAATTATTTACTACGAACGCTATGTTGTTATCCAGCCGGGTGTGAAGGCTGAAGACGGCATCAGCAAATATGATCTTCTTTCTGAAGAAGAATATCTGGATATTCTGGATACTCTTCCGAAAGACAACCAATATCTGGAAGACAGCGATCCGAATAAGTTCATCGCCAAGATGGGTGCGGAAGCTATCTATGACCTGCTGGTAGGTCTTGACCTGGATGCTCTTTCTTATGAACTGCGTCACAAGGCAAACAACGACTCTTCTCAGCAGCGTAAGAATGAAGCTTTGAAGCGTTTGCAGGTTGTTGAATCGTTCCGTGCTTCACGCGGACGCAACAAACCGGAATGGATGATCGTACGTATCGTACCGGTTATCCCGCCTGAACTCCGTCCGCTGGTTCCGCTGGATGGTGGACGTTTCGCTACTTCTGACTTGAACGATCTTTACCGTCGTGTGATTATCCGTAACAACCGTCTGAAGAGACTTATCGAAATCAAGGCTCCTGAAGTGATTCTGCGTAACGAAAAACGTATGTTGCAGGAAGCTGTCGATTCACTGTTCGATAACTCACGTAAGTCAAGTGCAGTGAAGACTGATGCCAACCGTCCGTTGAAATCTCTTTCTGACAGCTTGAAAGGTAAGCAGGGACGTTTCCGTCAGAACTTGCTGGGTAAGCGTGTTGACTATTCTGCCCGTTCGGTTATCGTCGTAGGTCCGGAACTGAAGATGGGTGAATGCGGTATTCCGAAACTGATGGCTGCTGAACTTTACAAACCGTTTATCATCCGTAAATTGATTGAACGCGGTATCGTAAAGACAGTGAAGTCTGCCAAGAAGATCGTTGACCGTAAGGAACCTGTTATCTGGGATATCCTGGAACACGTAATGAAGGGTCATCCGGTATTGTTGAACCGTGCGCCGACACTTCACCGTCTGGGTATTCAGGCTTTCCAGCCGAAGATGATCGAAGGAAAAGCTATTCAGCTGCACCCGTTGGCATGTACGGCGTTCAATGCCGACTTCGACGGTGACCAGATGGCTGTTCACTTGCCTTTGAGCAACGAAGCAGTTCTGGAAGCACAGATGCTGATGCTCCAGGCTCATAATATTCTGAACCCTGCGAATGGTGCGCCGATCACAGTGCCTGCTCAGGATATGGTATTGGGTCTGTATTACATCACCAAGCTGCGTAAGGGTGCTAAAGGTGAAGGCCTGATCTTCTACGGTCCGGAAGAAGCATTGATTGCTTACAACGAAGGTAAGGTAGATATCCATGCTATCGTCAGCGTTGTTGCAAAAGACCTGGATGAAAACGGCAATATTGTTGATAAGATGATTAAGGAAACTTCTGTTGGTCGTGTGATCGTTAACGAAATCGTGCCGGCAGAATGTGGATATATCAATACGATCATTTCCAAGAAGTCTCTGCGTGACATCATCAGCGATGTTATCAAGACTGTCGGTGTAGCCCGTGCCTGCGAATTCCTGGATGGAATCAAGAACCTGGGTTACAAGATGGCCTTCGAAGGCGGTCTGTCCTTCAACTTGGGTGATATCATCATCCCGAAGGAAAAGGAAGAGCTGGTTAAACGCGGTAACGAGGAAATCGAACAGATCATGATGAACTATAACATGGGTTTCATCACCGACAACGAACGTTACAATCAGGTGATCGATACCTGGACTCATGTCAACAGCGACCTGTCCGATATTCTGTACAAGACTATCAAGAACGACGACCAGGGATTCAACTCTGTATTTATGATGCTGGATTCCGGAGCCCGTGGTTCTAAGGAACAGATCCGTCAGTTGTCTGGTATGCGTGGTTTGATGGCGAAACCCCAGAAAGCCGGTGCAGAAGGTGCACAGATCATTGAGAACCCGATTCTTTCTAACTTTAAGGAAGGTTTGTCCGTGTTGGAATACTTTATTTCTACTCACGGTGCTCGTAAGGGTCTTGCCGATACTGCATTGAAGACTGCCGATGCCGGATATCTGACTCGTCGTCTTGTCGATGTATCTCATGACGTGATCATTAATGAAGAAGACTGCGGTACGCTGCGCGGACTTGTCTGCACAGCCTTGAAGAATAACGATGAAGTCATCGCGACTTTGTACGAACGTATTCTGGGCCGTGTGTCTGTACACGATATTATTCACCCCACAACTGGTAAGCTGATTGTTGCTTCCGGTGAAGAGATTACAGAAGCCATTGCTGAAGAAATCGAAAAATCTCCGATCGAGAGCGTAGAAATCCGTTCAGTATTGACTTGTGAATCCAAGAAGGGTGTATGTGCTAAATGTTACGGACGTAACCTGGCAACGAGCCGTATGGTTCAGAAAGGTGAAGCTGTCGGCGTAATCGCTGCCCAGTCTATCGGTGAACCGGGTACTCAGTTGACTCTGCGTACATTCCACGCCGGAGGTATCGCAGGTAACATGGCTGCCAATGCAAGTATCGTTGCCAAGAACGATGCTCGTCTGGAATTCGAGGAATTGCGTACGGTAGATGCTGTTGAAGAAACAGGCGAACCGGTTAAGATTGTTGTAGGACGTCTGGCTGAAGTTCGTTTCGTTGACGTCAACACAGGTATTATCCTTTCTACTCACAACGTTCCTTATGGTTCTAAACTGTATGCATCCGACGGTGATGTAGTTGAAAAGGGTAAGCTGATTGCCAAGTGGGATCCGTTCAACGCTGTTATCGTTACTGAAGCTGCCGGTAAGATCGACTTCGAATCTGTAATTGAGAACGTTACTTATAAGGTTGAATCCGATGAAGCAACCGGTTTGCGTGAAATCATCATTACGGAATCTAAGGATAAGAACAAGATCCCGTCACTTCACATTGTTGACGAGAACGGCGGTATTATCCGTACTTACAACCTTCCGGTAGGAGGTCACGTAGTGGTAGAAGACAAGCAGACTGTTAAGGCTGGTGATATTCTGGTTAAGATTCCGCGTGCCGTAGGTAAGGCGGGCGATATCACCGGTGGTCTTCCTCGTGTTACTGAGCTGTTCGAAGCCAGAAATCCGTCTAACCCGGCAGTTGTATCGGAAATCGACGGTGAAGTGACTATGGGTAAGATCAAGCGTGGTAACCGTGAGATCATCGTAACTTCCAAGACTGGCGATGTGAAGAAATACCTGGTTGCTCTGTCCAAGCAGATTCTGGTACAGGAGAACGACTATGTACGTGCCGGAACTCCGTTGTCGGATGGTGCTATTACTCCTGCTGACATCCTGGCCATCAAGGGTCCTACGGCTGTACAGGAATACATCGTTAATGAAATCCAGGACGTATACCGTCTGCAGGGTGTGAAGATTAACGACAAGCACTTTGAAATCATCGTACGTCAGATGATGCGTAAGGTTCAGATCGACGAACCGGGCGATACCCGCTTCCTGGAACAGCAGGTTGTTGACCGTCTGGAATTCAATGAAGAGAACGACCGTATCTGGGGTAAGAAAGTGGTTGTAGACGCCGGAGACTCTCAGAACCTCCAGCCGGGTCAGATTGTAACTGCCCGCAAGTTGCGTGATGAGAACAGTATGTTGAAGCGTCGTGATATGAAACTGGTTGAAGTGCGTGATGCAGTTCCTGCTACTTCTACTCAGATTCTGCAGGGTATCACCCGTGCTGCTTTGCAGACTTCAAGCTTCATGTCAGCTGCTTCCTTCCAGGAAACGACGAAGGTCCTCAACGAGGCTGCTATCAACGGAAAGGTAGACCGTCTGGAAGGTATGAAGGAGAACGTTATCTGTGGTCACCTGATTCCTGCCGGTACCGGTCAGCGTGAGTTCGAAAAGATTGTGGTAGGTTCGAAAGAAGAATACGACCGTATTCTGGCCAACCGCAAGAATGTATTGGACTATAGCGAAGTAGAATAAGCTTTCGGATACGGAAGCAATTCCTGAAATATAATAAATGGGCACCCACCGGATGGTGGATGCCCATTTTTATTTCATCGATTATTGGATGTGTCCTGTGATGTATTACTGCTCTTCCAGTGAACATCCTATCTGGTCGAATGGCAACTGCGGGAATCCCTGTATATACTTATATATGGGAGCATCTTCCTTGAATCCTTTCAGCGGATTTTCCGGATCTATAAATCCCGGATCGTTGTTGGTAGACCAGTTGTTCCGGAATTCTCCCCATTGAGTCTGTCCGTTCACGATGTTTTTGATGCGGTAGAACAGGTTTCCTTCTATTACATTGCCATGAGGGTAGGAGGGATCTTCTTCCCAGTAATGTGCCAGAAACGGATAAGTCGTGCTGTAAGGTGCCTCCTTGTATTTTACTGTTTTCAGGCGCTGGTCAATGATTCCATCAGGTGCAACCATTCCTGTTCCCCAGTTCTGCATGCGGTTGTCCAGGTGGATGGCTACAGGTGAATCAATGAAAATGTTGTGATGATAGTGGTTGTAATGTCCGCCTCCGATCAGTACGGGGAGTGAGCCGGCATTGTGGTAGATGTTTCCGTACACTTCACCTCCACAGGCTCCGTCGTCATGATAGGTAGCTGTGACACGGTGGCGCGGGCTGAGTTTGTGGAAGTAACAGTAACGGATTACGTTGCCCAGTTCCGACGGATCCCGTCCATAATAGATAGCTCCCTGGTCATCAACCTCACTGCATACATTCGTGATCTTACAGAATTCAATCGTGTGATTGTTCCCGTGAAAGAGAATAGCCATGCTGGGAGCGTTGTAGATGTCGCATTTGCTTACCCGGTTGCCAACACCATCGATCCAGATACCGGGCCTGTATGACTTTTCTACGCGGTTAAAATCATGGATGCGGCAGTTTTCCACAAAGTTTCCGGCCGGAGTAAGTGTGGCACGGTCACCTCCACCCAGACTGATACCTCCGCTTCCTGTGTTGTAGATGTAGCAGTCGGTGATTCCGTTATCGGTTCCGCCGTTGCGGTTGAAAAGGATATCCTGATATAGTCTTCCCATAAGATCGCCCACGACACGTGATTTAGGCGTTCCTCCGGCTTCTGCGGCATGTGGTTTCAGTGTCTTCTTGTCGGGCGTTTCTGTTCCTTTTCCTATGGAAATACCTACACCGCCGACATTACGGACCGTACATCCGGTGATGCGTACATGCTGTGTGTTTTCAAGATAAATCCCGATGGACCGTCCGTATTCGAAGGTTAGTTTGCTGAGGGTGATGTTCCGGCAGTTTTCTATGGCAACCAGCGGGTCGTTCATGACAGAGACATTCAAGGTACGGGTATTTTCAGGCAGATAGACATACATCTTTCCGTTTTCCTTATCAATGACATATTCGCCCGGGAGATCCAGTTCTTCGAGCAGATTCAGGGCATACCAGCGTCTCCAGTCAGCTCCTGTCATAAATCCGTAGACGGTCTGCTGTGCGGTATGAATGGTCTTTGTTTCGGGATCCAGATGATCTACGCGTATCATGTCGCTGGCATAGCCGTGTGCAAAATAACCGCCTATCCAGAAGGATCCTGCCTGAGTCCAGGCCGACGGGCGGTCTTCGTTGTATTGGAATACGGGTAGTTTGGCTTCTTTGACTTTCTCTCCAGTTCCGGCTTCCAGAACTTTGCCTATCAGTACCGTAGAATCGTTGGGCCAGCGTGACAGGCTGAGAGGTGCATCATTGGCAAAAAGTTCGCTCCATGCGGGGCTGCTGGGACGCCCGAAACCGGACGGACGCAGGTCGGTCATGGGAATGTTAAGCCGGTTGAAATCTATTTCCCGTATTTGTTTACGGGCGCTTTCGGGGAGTCGTGCGATAATTTTCTTATCGGATACTTTCTTCATGGCCGAAAGGGGAATCTCTTTTCCTCCGGAAATGCTTACCTTTTCATTCTGGTACGGGCAGATGGTCAGGGAAGCATATTTCCCGCTGCTGCCTATCTCCAGTGTTTGGGACTGTTCGTAGATGCCTTTGCGTAAGATGATCTGTACGTCTTCATTTTCCAGTGTTCCGGCTTTCTCCAAAGCAGCCTGAATACTTTTCAGCGGGTGTGTAAAAGTTCCCGCTGCGCGGTCATTGCCTTTGGGGGATACGAAAATTTGTTTTTCAGCCCATGCAGATAGAGTAGTGCATCCCCAGAAGGTCAGTAACATAAGTAAGGAATGTTTCATAGTCTGTTGTTTTTCAAGAATAGTAGTTACTTTGCAAAGTAATGCTTTTTCCCGTAAATATCCAAATCAATTCCGGAAACGACCTTTCGTTTCAGCTTATGCGACCAGTTGATCCGGCTGTATCGTGCAGACACTTCTCCCGGATTGACTAGTCGATGCAGCCGTATCGACCAGGTGAAACTTTAGTATCGACTAGGTGAAACTTTTGTATCGACCTGATGAAACTTTTGTATCGACTTAGTGGAACTCTTGTATTGACCGGACAATGCGGCTGTATGGTATGGATGATTCGACCCGTTCTTCTGCAGGCTTCGGGCTTTTTTATGAAACTAATGTATTGTTGAGTACAAATATTTGAAGTCAATGGAGATAATCAAGTATTTTTATTCTCAGATCGAATAGATGGATAATTTTATCGGAAATATAGACTATCTTATTGAAATTTGTCTAAAACTTTTATTTTCTATCATTTTTTTCATCAATTTGAAATTTTCTTGTAATTTTTGCTAAAGTGACATAAATTGTTGTATATTTGCGGCGTGAATGTGAAATAAAGTTCTTACGGGACTTCTACTATGACTATTGAAAACACTTCGTATGTTGAGATCTACCGCAGGAAGAGACTACTTTATTAATATATTATGAAGAAAAATTATCTACATGAAAGAAAAGCACATCTGCCATTCGTGCTGGCTTTAGGACTGATTGCTGCTCCTATTCCCGCTCTGGCAGAGACTGAAGCTCCGCATGCTGATGCTGTAGCTACAGTAAATCAACAAAAGGTTACCATTAGTGGTATAGTAAAGGATGAAGCTGGTGAACCGATCATCGGAGCTTCTGTAATTGAAAAGGGAAATGCGATGAACGGTGTCATTACTGACCTGGACGGACGTTTCTCTTTGAGCCTTTCCGGAAATGCAGTGGATATTAGTTATGTAGGTTACAAAACCCAGACTATTAATCTGAAAGCCGGTGTTCGTGAATACAATGTTGTTCTTCACGAAGATACGGAAATGCTGGATGAAGTAGTGGTTGTCGGTTATGGCGTTCAGAAGAAGAGTAACTTGACAGGTTCTGTTGCTTCGGTAGATTCTAAGGTACTGGATACCCGTCCGGTTTCCAGCGTATCTGCTGCCTTGGCAGGACAGATGCCGGGTGTAACCGCTATTCAGACCTCTGGTGCTCCGGGTTCTCAGGCCAGCTCGATCACTATCCGTGGTAAGAACTCTATTAATGCAGCTTCTCCGCTGGTAATCGTAGACGGTGTTCCGGGTAGCATGAATACTATCGACCCGGCTGATATCGAGTCATTGACCGTATTGAAAGATGCTGCTTCGGCTGCAATCTATGGTGTGCAGGCTGCGAATGGTGTCATCCTGATCACTACGAAACAGGGTAAGAAGGGTGACAAGACACGCATCAATTATTCAGGTACTTTCTCATGGGCTTCTCCGGTTGCCAAGCGTGAATATGTAAATGCTTACGAATTTGCAACCTTATATAATGAGGCTACTTACAATGAGAACCCTAATGCTCCGTTGCCTTTCACTGAAGAACAGATCGAACAGTATCGTACCGGTGCTCTGCCCAGTACAGACTGGTATGATGCAGCATTCAAGAAGAATGCTTTCGAACAGATGCACAATGTATCTATCAGCGGTGGCTCTGAAAAGACAACTTACAACGGATCTCTAGGATATACCAAGCAGAACGGTTTGACGGATGAAATTGACTATTCTCGTTTCAATGCCCGTATGAACCTGACTTCTGATATCAATAAATACCTGACAGTAGGTATGAATGCTTCTGGTTATCGTGGCGTATCTCAAGATGCTTGGAATGGATTTATCAATGTATTCCAGGGAGTTTCCCGTCAGTATCCGACAGATCCGATCTACAATGAGGATGGTACATTCTACTATTCTGGTAAAGATAATCCGGTGGCTGTACAGGGAGGAAAGTCTGGTTTTACCCGTAATACTCAGCAGGAGTTAAATCTGACCACTTTCGCTACCATCCACATCTTGCCGGAACTGAGTGTGAAGGGTGTTTATTCTGTTCGTAATTATACAAGCAATCAGGATGGATTCAAACGTCATTTCTCTTATGGAAATGAAGCATCTTCTTTCGATTCTGGTTTGCGTGAAGGATATGATAAATATTATACCAACAATTACTATACCGGACAGGTCCTGATCAACTACAATAAGACATTTGGCAAACACACCATCGGTGCATTGGCCGGATTTGAGTCTTATGAGCACATCTATAAATATACAGAGGCAACTCGTAAGGGTGGAGGTAATGATGAACTGGGAGAATCCTTAAATACTTTGGATGAATCTTCACAGAAGAATAGCGACGGTGGCTATGAAATGGCCCGTCTGTCTTATTTCGGCCGTATCCAGTATGACTATTTGGGTAAGTACCTGTTCGAAGCCAATCTTCGTAGTGATGCTTCTTCCCGCTTCCCGAAAGACAATCGTTGGGGTGTATTCCCTGCTTTCTCTGCCGGATGGCGTATCTCAGAAGAATCCTTCGTGAAGGATAACATTGACTGGCTGAGCAACCTGAAGTTGCGTCTGGGTTGGGGTAAGACCGGTAACGAAGAGTTGTCAAGCAGCGATATTTATCCGGCTGTCCCGACTTATGCATACGGAAGTTACATGTTTGGAAATACGTTGTATTCAACAGCATATGAAAGCCGTTATGTAAACTATAACTTGCAGTGGGCAACCGTAACCAACTATGAAGTTGCGTTGGAAGGTGGTTTCCTGAACAACATGCTGGGCTTTGAACTGGCTGTGTACAAGAAGAAAACCAATGACATGTTGCTGTATATGCCGATTCAGGGTGTTATCGGTATGAGTGCTCCTGCACAGAATGCCGGTAATGTGGAAAATACTGGTTTTGACTTGAATCTGTTCCACAACAAGAATATCGGTAAGGACTGGAGTTATAACATTGCTTTGAATGTAAGCTATGTGAAGAACGAAATTACAAACATGAATGGAACAGAAGGTCCGACTAGCAATGATAAGATCTGGAATCTGGAAGGCTATCCTATCGGTTCTTATTATGGACTGGTTGCTGACGGATTCTTCAATACGGAAGATGATCTGAAGAACTGTCCGAAACGTACAGGTCAGGAAAAACTGGGAGATATCAAGTATAAGGACCTGAACGGTGACGGCAAGATTACAAACGATGGTGACCGTCAGATTATCGGTAAGAACTTCCCGAGCTGGACAGGTGGTTTGAGCTTCAGTGTTCGCTATAAGAACTTTGACCTGAGCGGTTTGTTCCAGGGCGCCTTTGACGTGGATGGTTACTTTACTTCAGAAGCGGCTTATGCATTCTTTAATGGCGCAACAGCCTTGAAGAGACATCTGGATCGCTGGACTCCGGAAAATCACGATGCAACTTATCCGCGTATTACCAAGTCAGACCAGACAAATTTTGTAACTTCTTCATTCTGGTTGCAGGATGCTTCTTACGTTCGTCTGAAGAACCTGACTTTGGGCTATACTTTGCCGAAAGACTGGATGACTAAACTGGGTGTAACCAATGCGAAATTGTTCCTTTCAGGTGAAAACTTGCTTACTTTCTCTGGTCTGGATGGAGGTATCGATCCGGAAGAAGGAGCTGAACGTGGTTGGTCATACGGTAACGTTAAGAAAATTTCTCTCGGAGTAAGACTTTCATTCTAACCTATAAAAACATATAATACAGTTTATGAAAAAATATTTATCTATTATAGCAGCAGCCCTGCTGATGGGAAGTTTCTCATCATGTAGTGACTTCTTGGATCGCTATCCTTTGGAAGAACTTTCAGATGAAAGTTTCTGGAAAACCGAAAAGGATGCAGAAATGGCGGTCTCTAATCTTTACAATGTCCTCCCGACCTGGGATACGGATGAAGCTATTAACTCTGACGATGCCGTTCATGGTATCAAATGGGCGGCCGGTAACCAGTCTAAGGGTGTTTATGACCCGTCTGACTACGGATGGAGCGGAGAATATGGTTATATCCGTCAGGCAAACCTGATTCTGGAAAAGATTCAGGAAATGGATTTGAGCGAAGATGCCTATAAGAAACTGGAAGGACAGGCTCGTTTCTTCCGTGCTTATACTTACTTCACCTTGATCCGTAGCTTTGGTGCAGTTCCTTATATCGACAATCCGCTGGAACTGACTGATGTGGAGAACATTACCCGTACTCCGAAGGACGAAGTATATGCCAAGGTGATGGAAGACTTTGATATAGCTATTGCAAATCTTCCGGTTCAGTGGGATGAAACAAATTCCGGACGTATCACTAAAGGTGCAGCCATGGCTATGAAAGCCAGAGCAGCTTTGTACTACAACAACTGGGAAACTGCCATGACTGAAGCCAAGAATGTAATGGATCTGGGTCAGTATGAATTGTATGACAAGGACAATACAGGCCGTTACAAAGAATTGTTCTGGGAAGTGGCTGACGGATGTGACGAATTTATTCTGTCTGTACAGTTCAATGCTCCTACCAGAACACACTATCTGATCGGTTGGGAATGCTTCCCGACACTGGGATGGGGTGGTTTGAACCCGACTCAGAGCCTGGTAGATGCATTTGAAGATATCAATGGTGCTCCTATTACAAGCGAGGCTTCTGTTTATGATCCGACAAATCCGTTTGCTAACCGTGACCCGCGTCTGGAAGTAAACGTTCTGCATGACGGTGAAACAATGTATGGCGTAACGATCAAGGTAGCTCCGTTGAGTTCAAGTGGTAATACAGGTATCGGTCAGCATGGTGATGCAACAGCTACCGGTTACTACCAGCAGAAATGGCTGGATCCGTCTATCGATCCGCAGTCAACCGGATGGGATATGGGTAAAGACTGGGTCGTTATCCGTTACGCCGAAGTGCTGTTGACTTATGCTGAAGCCAAGAACGAATTGTCTCCGCTGGATCCTTCTGCATTCGATGCAGTCAATCAAGTTCGTCGTCGTGTAGGTATGCCTGACCTGCAGAATACCGATCCGACTAAACCGACTTATTGCGGTACTCAGGACGATCTGCGTAAACGTATCTGGAATGAATGGCGTGTAGAATTTGCACTGGAAGGTGGAAAACGTCAGTGGGATATCCGTCGCTGGGGTATTGCCAAGGATGTATTGAACGCACCGTTTGAAGGTTTGAGATATACTTTGGTTGATGATCCGAATGCGCCGAAAGGTGATAATGGAAAGAAATGTATCCTTTATGTAGGTGAACCGCTTAAACTGGCCGGAAGTCACTATGAAGATCACAACTATTTGTTGCCGATTCCTCAGACTGAAATCGATTTGAATCCGAAACTGGAACAGAATCCGGGTTATTGATTCTGATCGTTACATGATAGCATAAACCGTGCGGATAGTGGACTTTCCTGAATAGGGTAGTACTGCTATCCGCATGTTTTTTTCAGTCAGGTTTGCGGTATTGTTTATATTGGTTTAACTTCTTATAGAACGAAATGCGGAAACAACTACATTATATTCTGTTTATAGTTCTCTTTATTATTTATGCGGCTTGTTACCAGGATGTCCTGTCGCATATTATATTTTATCAGGAACAACATCATCTGTTTCTGTTTTCAACAGCGTATTTCACGCATAGCCTTCATACGGAAGGATGGATGAGCTGGCTGACGGATTTTCTGATTCAGTTTTTCCACTTGCCTTTGCTGGGAAGCTGTCTGATGGCAGGTATCTTGTCCTCTGTTTATTTGCTGGTCCGTTTCATTATTTATCGGATAACGGGGAAAAGAGATTTGCTCCAGCTGGCTTTGCTTCCTTCCTTATATTTGTTTCTTCAGACTGTGTCGGCAGATGCGTCATTGGTGCCGGTAGTTTCAGTCTGGGTAAGTCTGTTGGTCGTGGCTGTATATTGCTGGCTGTTGTCTCCCTGGTTAAGAAAGCTGCACCGGCTGATTCCGGATATTAGCTTGAAACCGGCAGTGTACTGGGCGGTCACTGTCATTGTTCTGCTGATGTACGGAGGTGGTACTTTCTACAAATTCCTTCAGAAGTATGATATCCGGGAGTATCGGATGCTGAAAGCGGAACAGGCTGTCAAGGAGCGAAATTGGGATGATGTGCTGATGCAGACAGAAAAATATCTGAAGCGTCAGGCGAATAACCAGCTTATTTTCTATTTTCGCAACATGGCTCTTTATCATACGGGACAATTGCTGGATCATCTGCTGGACTATCCCCTGAACATGGGAGTAAAGGCTCTTTATTTCCCCTGGAACAGTGACAGTCGGGAAAGTGAATACGGGCATTTCCTGTATGAGGATCTTGGATACATCAATGAAGCACAGCGTTGGGAATTCGAAGCGATGGTGGTTTGGGGAGAAACTGCTCCTCATTTGCTGAATCTGGCCAGATACAATGTGGTCAACAAACGTCCGGAAGTGGCGCGCCGCTTCATCAACCTGCTCAAGCAGTCGCTTTTCTATCGGAAAGAAGCTGAACAACTGGAAGCTGCTTTGCATACCGGAAAGGTTCCTGGTCTGCGGGCACCGCTGGCTGATGTGAAAGAATCACCGGCCCGCTTTGCCAATGTCCTCAATATCGGTCCGGAGCTGCAGTATCTTTGTGAGAAGGACTCGACCAACCGGATGGCTTTTGAGTATCTGATGTGTGACTTGTTGCTGAGTAATCAGGTGGTACGCTTTGTGGATAATCTGAAGTATATGCGTCATTTTGATTATCCCCGGATGCCGAGACTGTTTGAAGAAGCTTTGTTCATGTACCGTTCAGGAGTCGGTGAAGAAGAATTTTCGAAGACCGGTTATTCGGTCAGTCCGGAGACAGAGGAACGTTTTAAACATTATTATCAGCTTTATCAGCAGAAGGATATGCGGAAGCTGAGACTGGAGTTCGGAAATTCATATTGGTATTATTTAAACTTTGTCAGTCCTTATGGGAATAAAATCATTGCGCGTTAATGCTGCACTTTGTCTTTGGATATTAATATGTGGAGTTGTCCTGTCCGGATGTGGATATACCTGGCAGGAAGTGGACCGGATGTCGGGAAAGGCTCCCCGGATTTATCCGGATTATAGTGGTGTAGTGTTTCCACTGAATATTGCTCCTCCTAATTTCGTGATTCAGGAAGAAGGTGACCGTTTCCAGGCAGCTTTCGGACATGACGGGAAAGTGGATTTTGTTTGTGGAGGAAGCGATCCGGAAATTATTATTCCGGAAGATAAATGGAAAGAACTGACGGAACAGGCTGCGGGTCAGGAAATCTTTATACGCATTGCTGTCCGGCAAAATGGAAGCTGGACGGGATTTACGGATATCAAGGATACGGTCAGCCAGGATCCGATTGATCCTTATCTGGTTTATCGTTTGCTTTATCCGGGTTATGAGTTATGGAATGAAATGGGAATCTATCAGCGGGACCTGACCGGATATGAGGAATTCCCGGTTCTTGAAAATAAAGATTTTGGAAAACAATGTCTGAACTGCCATACATTCAACCACAATTCTCCGGATGAAATGATGATTCATGTGAGAGGAAAGGATGGAGGAACGTTGATACGGCGGAACGGTACCCTTGAAAAGGTGAGTGCATCTCCTCAGGGAGCTGCTCACGGAAGTACGTATCCGGCCTGGCATCCCAGTGGAAAATACATTGCTTATTCCATGAATGAGATTCAGCAGTTCTTTCATGCGAACGGACAAAAGCCGATTGAAGTATCTGACCTGGCAGCGGATCTGGGTGTGTATGATGTGGTACGTCATGAGATGCTGACAGATTCTTTAATTTATGGAGACGGAGCCATGGAGACATTCCCTGCCTGGTCACCGGATGGGCGGACACTTTATTTCTGTCGGGGAAATGCCTATCACCAGGGAGCAGCTTTGGACAGTCTGCGCTATGATTTGTGTTCAATTGATTTCGATCCGGAGACCGGCCGCTTTGGAGATCGGATAAATTGTCTGTATGAAGCTTCTGCAAAAGGGAAAAGTGTATCTTTCCCCCGTGTTTCGCCGGATGGCTGTTATCTGCTGTTTACGCAGTCGGATTATGGAAACTTTTCAATCTGGCATCCGGAGAGTGATCTTTATCTGTTGGAACTGGCCAACGGAAAAATTCATGAACTTCCTTCTGTAAACAGTAAGGATGTAGATAGTTTCCACACCTGGTCTTCTTCCGGAAAATGGTTTGTCTTCAGCAGTAAAAGGCTGGATGGACTGTGGGCCCGTCCGTTCTTTGCTCATTTTGACCCAACGACCGGACAGGCAAGCAAACCTTTCCTGCTTCCTCAGAAAGATCCGCATTTTTATGAAACGTTTACGCGTACTTATAATTTGCCGGAACTAGTGAAGGCACCGGTATCAGACCAGAAAGCATTGCTTCAGACTGTTTTCAGTACGAATGTCGTAACGACGTTGAAAAAGCAATAAGAAATTTTTTTATTCATCTATTTTGTAAAGTATTATGAGGCACATTTTAGTATTGTTGAGGGTGTGTATGTTTTTGTCCGTTCGGGGAGCGGAAGCTCAGCCTTCTTATCCATTTCAGGATTCTACCTTGACGGTGGAAGCCCGTTTGAATGACCTGGTTGAACGAATGACGCTGGAAGAGAAAATAGACCTTCTCGCCGGTTATGAGGATTTTTATCTTCATCCGTGTGAACGTCTGGGCATTCCGGCCTTTAAAATGGCAGACGGTCCGTTGGGGGTTTCGTCATGGGGAATCTGGGGAAGAGCAACAGCTTTTCCGGCTGCTTTAGCCCTGGCTGCATCGTGGGATAAAGAACTGGCAGAAAAGACCGGCCGCATGTATGCTCAGGAATGGCGTGCGCGTGGCATTCATTTCATGCTGGCTCCCGGGGCAAACATTTACCGTGCTTCAAAAGGAGCAAGAAACTTTGAGTATTTCGGTGAAGATCCTTATTTGTCTTCTGAAATGCTGGTTCCTTTTGTAAAGGCCGTTCAGGCTGGGGGAGTCATTCCTACGATCAAACATTATATCGGAAATGATCAGGAGTTCGACCGTTATACTGTCAGCACGGAAATGGATGAACGTACCTTGCGCGAAATTTATCTTCCTCCTTTCAAGGCAGCTGTGCAGCGTGCAGATATTAAAGCAGTGATGACCGGATACAATCCTTTCCAGGGAACCTATTGTACAGAGAACAGTTTCGTGATTGACATCCTGAAAAAAAGAATGGGGATTCAAGGGAATGCTGATGTCGGACTGGGCTTGTACTTATTCGGCAGACAAGGCAGCCAAGAATGGTCTGGATCTGGAAATGGGAAGTAACGACTGGTTTGTCCGTGAAAAACTTTTGCCATTGATACAGGACGGCACAATTACAGAAGAACTGATTAATGAAAAGGTCAGAAGAATATATGGTCCTTGCATCGAGATGGGATTCTTTGACCGTCCGCAGTTGTGTAAGGACATTCCATTGTTTAATCCGGATGCCAACAGACTGGCTCTGGAAGAAGCAGAAAAAGGAATTATCCTGTTGAAGAATGCAGACGGTGTACTTCCCTTGAAGTCTCCGAAGAAGATTGCTGTTATCGGACCGACTGCGAATCCGTATGTTATATCCGATCGTGTCTACAATACGAATGGCATTGTTTACGGAGGCGGTGGAAGTTCGCGTGTGCATCCCTGGTATGTTATCAGTGATCTGGATGGAATCCGTAATGAGTTCCCTGATGCAGAGATCTATTATGCTGAGGGAGTTTCCAACCAGTTTAAGAGACGCCTGTTCCGGACTAGTGTATTCCGTACCCGGGATGGAAAGAAAGGACTGGAAGCTAAATACTATACCTGTTCTTCCGATACCGGAACGTTGTCTTCCCGTTTGCTGGAACAGCAGGCAAAAGCAGCCGGACGTTCTTCTGCCGGTCAGACTTCATCCGTATCGCGTCAGCAGGCTGATGGTAATCTGATCTTGTCAATGGTAGAACCTCGGATAGATAACGAATGGTGGGGATATCCGCATAACGAAAAGAATCTGGGTGAAGAATACCAGGTTGAGTGGGACGGTTATGTAGATGTTCATCAGACAGACAGCCTTCGTTTCTTTGTGGATGCACAGGGAGGATATAAGCTTTGGCTGGATGATCAGCTGATGCTGGATGCTTCGAAGTCACAGTCGTTCGATGTCCGGAATGTGGCAGTAGCTGTAGAAAAAGGTTCCAGTGTTCATGTCCGTCTGACTTATTATAACCAGCGCAGTCTTCCTTCGGAGATCCGTATGGGATATGCTTATGATTCTGACATTGATTTCAGTGAAGCCAAGCAGGTGGCCAAACAGGCAGACGTCGTGATCTGTTGTCTTGGTCTTGACGGAAGCATTGAGTTGGAAGGCCGTGACCGTCCGTTTGACCTTCCTTTTGGTCAGGACCGTCTGGTGGATGAACTGCTTCAGGTGAATCCGAATGTTGTAGTAGTGCTTCATGCCGGCGGAGGAGTTGGAATGACTCGTTGGATTGACCGTGTTCCGGCTGTGCTTCATGCTTTCTATCCGGGACAGGAAGGAGGAAATGCTTTGGCACATATCTTGTCGGGAAAGGTAAATCCTTCGGCTAAGTTGCCTTTTACCATTGAAAAGCGTTGGGAAGATTCACCGGCGTGCGGAAACTATGATGAAACCCGTCGCGAGAAAAAGGTATATTATCGGGAAGGAATCTTTACCGGTTACCGGGGATATGAACATAATCAGGTGCAGCCGCTTTTCCCGTTCGGATATGGACTGTCTTATACAACCTTCTCTTATTCCGGACTGGAAGTGAAAGTTGACGACCGGAAGAAGGGAGATGTAACGGTACGTTTCTCTGTCCGTAACGATGGTAAACGTGAAGGAGCAGAAGTCGTACAGCTGTACGTGAGCGATCCGAAATCAGGTGAGCCCCGTCCGGTGAAGGAGCTGAAAGGATTTGAAAAAGTAAACCTGAAACCCGGAGAGACACAGACTGTAACTTTGAAACTGACTCAGGATGATTTCTCTTATTTCAGCAGTAAGAAGCGGAAATGGGTCTTCGAAAAAGGAGATTTCGTAATCCGGGTTGGTGCATCCTCTCAGGATATCCGTCTGGAGGAGACCATCCGTCTGTAAGGATAAACAGAATTTGTCAGGCCTGCCTGTTTTATTTTATAACCTGATTTTTTTTGAGAAACCCTTTCTTATCGGTACTTTTGTCGGCAAAACAGAAGACCGGAGAAAGGGTTTCTTCTTTAAACCTTCTAAAAATTTTTACTATGATCAAATTAAATCGGGCAGGACAGGTAGCAGGATGGCTTTTGGTTTTTATCCTGATGACTGGGTACTGTCAGCATTATTTTGCTTACAATTATTTTTATGCGGAACAGTTTTACCTCTTTCGCTTTGACAGTGATTACGCCTGGCAAACTCTTTCGCAGCCGGGGGGAGTAGTGATCTATCTGGCCGCTTTTCTGACTCAGTTCTTTTTTTATTCTTATGCAGGAGCAGTTTTGTCTGCTTTGCTGTTTACAATGATTGCCTGGCAGATGTCCAGATATTGGAAACGCATAGCTCCGAATATCCTTGCTCCGTTGTTCTACTTTCTGCCGTCGGTTGCCTTGCTGTGGATACAGACAGATTTCAATTACCATTGGGAAGGAACACTGGCTTTGTGGATTTCTTTGTTGATGCTGGATGTTTGTCTGGCTGTCCGGAAGAATTTGTTCCGTTGGGTAATTACAGGAGTATGGGCAATTTTCGGCTATTATTTCGTCGGTCCTTACGGTTTGTTGACAGTAGCAGGTGTGGTTATGGCTGATCTGTTTACAAGACAAACCTCGCAGAAGTGGTGGGCCTTATGCCTGTTACTTCTTGCAGGAATTGTTCCTCTTACCTTATATTATAAGGATATTGTGCTGGAATGGCGTTTCCTGTTGACGTCTGATGCCTATTATCATTCTCGCTTAAATCCTCCGGCTATGCTTGCCTATGCCGGATGGGCCTGCTTGTTGAATCTGACAGCCGCCTGTCTGTTGAGCCGGAAAACTTTTTCTGCGGGACGGTGGGGAAGGATATGCCTGCCCGTTGCTCAGATTGTTCTGCTTGCCTGGCTGATGCATTCGGGAAGTCTCCGCTATAATTCCGTGAAAAACTATGAGGCCAAAACTCTCGATTATTACTGTCGGACTGGACAATGGCAGGAAGTCCTGGATTTCCCCGGCCTGCGGTCTGATCGAAATATGATGCATGCCTGTTATCAGAACCTGGCGTTGTCGCATCTGGATCAATTAGGAGACCGTCTGTTTGACTATAAGCAATGCGGCCCGCAGGGGCTGGTGCTTCCTTCTAACCGTTCGGTCAATGCTTCTACGTTGTTGAGTGACATTTATTATCAGATGGGAAACGTGGCTTTGGCACAGGAGATGGCTTTTGAGGGAATGATCGCTTCCGAACGGGCGGTGAATCCCCGCTTGCTTTTGCGTCTGATTCAGACTAATCTGATTTACGGTTATGATAATGTGGCTGAGAAATACATTCGCCTCTTGGAACAGACACTGGCTTATGCCGACAAAGCGAGTCGGTATAGACAGTTCCTCGGACATCCGGAGAAGATGAAAGCAGATCCGGAACTGGGAGGACGGTATGCATGTGTGCAGCATCTTTCCGGATTGACCAATGAAACTCAGCTGATTCCAAATCTGGAACAGATTATCCATTCGAATACTTCCTGGCGTCCGGCTTTTCAGTATTATGGTGTTATGTGCCTGCTGAGCAAGGATATGAAGGCGATTCGTGACTTTATTGAACACACCAAGGGAATGCCAGGCATGAAGCCGATGCCTCGTCTGTTTCAGGAAGCCGTTATTCAGGTGCATGAAGGAGAAGAAGAGGTGTGGGCAGATTATGGAGTGACTCCGCAGGTGGCGCAACGCTTCAAGGCTTACCGGCAGGCTGTTCTGTCGGCACGGAGATCAGGACAGATGTATGGCTTGCAAGGCTCGTATGGAAACACTTATTGGTATTATTATATGTTTAGACGCTGATGAAAAAGACTGTTATGAAATATGTGGGGCGCACAGGTTGTCTGTCCATGCTCCTGGGTCTGTTGATGTCCTGTTCACCGCAGGAACCTGTATCGGAACAGACATTGAAGGGTTGTCCGGCCATTCTCCCGGATTATACCGGGGTAACAATTCCTTCGAACATAGCTCCTTTGCGCTTTGCATTGGAGGAGGAAGCAGAGAAAGCCGTTGCTGTTATTTCGGGTCGTAAGGATAAACTGATAGTAGACGCTGAAGACGGTTCTTTTCTGATCCCGGAAAAGAAATGGCATGAACTGCTGGAGTCTTCAGTAGGTGACTCTCTGCAGGTGAAAGTGTACGTTCGCAAAGACGGCCGATGGTGTATGTATGAACCCTTCTCCTGGCATATCTCTCCGGACGAACTGGATGCTTTTCTGGTATATCGCCTGATTGAGCCGGGGTATGAACTCTGGAACCGGATGGGAATATACCAGCGTGACCTGACTTCTTTCGAACAGAAATCAATATTGACCAATGAGAAGACGCAGCATAACTGTATGAATTGTCATTCCTTCAATAACCGGGAGCCGGATCGTATGGTGTTTCACATGCGTGCCCAACTGGGCGGAACATATCTGAGCGAACCGGATGGAGTGAAACGGCTGGAGGCTAAGATCAATGGCAAAGTACAGTCGTTGGTTTATCCTTCATGGCATTCCTCTGGAAGATTTATTGCTTTCTCCATGAACCAGACGAAGCAGGCTTTTCATCAGAACGACCGGAACCGGATTGAGGTGTTTGATTTCTCCTCCGATGTGGTCGTCTATGACTTGGAACGTGATGCCGTTCTGACCGATTCGTTACTGATGAAACAGACAGCTTTTGAAACATTCCCAACCTTCTCGCCTGACGGGAAGAAACTTTATTTCTGTTCAGCTGAAGCAAAAACATTGCCTTACGAGTTTGATCAGGTGAAATATAGTTTGTGCTCGATTGATTTTGATGCTGAAAGCCGAAGTTTCGGAACGCAGGTGGATACCTTATATAATGGACGTCTGAAGAATAAAAGTGTGTCCTTCCCGAGGGTTTCTCCGGATGGCCGTTTTCTGGTCTTTACCTTGTCTTCGTATGGGAATTTTTCAATCTGGCATAAAGATGCAGATCTGATGATGGTTGATCTGAAGACCGGACAGGTTTCGGAACTGGAAGGTGTGAACAGTAATGATGTGGAAAGTTATCATTCCTGGAGCAGTAACGGACATTGGCTGGTGTTCAGCAGTCGTCGGGTAGACGGGCTTTATACTCACCCTTATCTGGTGCATGTGGATGGAGAAGGGCATTGGAGCAAACCATTTGCCGTACCACAGTCCGATCCTCAGTTCTATCGTAACTTTATGTATTCCTTCAATATACCGGAACTGGTGAAAGGCGAGGTGAAGCTTGACAAGCGGGCTCTGATCAGAAAAGCATCGGAGAAAAAGCCGGAGTGATATACCGGAGGAAATATTTTTTTCTTTTATTTATGCCGGTAGATTCAACTTTTTCCTTATTTTTGCCGGTGCAATTAAGAATAAATAATTAAATCAAAGATTAACCATTATGGAAAACGAAAACAAAAATAACCAGCTCCAGATAGAGCTGAAGGAAGAAGTAGCTCAAGGTACTTATGCCAATCTTGCTATCATCACTCATTCTACTTCAGAGTTTATTGTAGACTTTGTTCGTATTATGCCGGGATTGCCGAAGGCTGGTGTGCAGTCACGTATCGTTATGACTCCGGAACATGCAAAACGTCTGATGTATGCTTTGCAGGATAACGTGAACAAGTATGAACAGAACTTCGGTCCGATCCGTATGCCGGAAGAACAGCAGCAGAATGCTGGTAGCAAGACTTTCGTTCCCCCTTTGAGCGATTTCAAGGGTGAAGCTTAATTCTTGAAAGATATAGCTGAGAACCGACAGAACCTATTCTGCTGGTTCTCAGTTTTTTATTGGCTATAAGCAGCCTTGCTTCCTTTCATCCGGAAAACGTCGGGACGTTTTGTCTTATACGCCGAAGCGTTTTACTGAAAAGACCGAAACGTTTTTTAAAAAGCCCGAAGCGTTTTTTTCGGGCAGCCTGTGACAGTTTGAACGGCTATTGGGAAGGCCGATTTGATGTAGTAATTCTAGAAAATCCGTGACTGGCGAATATGTCAACAAAATCAGAAATGTCTTTTTGGGATCATCTTGAGGTTCTACGCTGGATGTTGATCCGTGTGCTGGCCGTGTGGACGGTTTGCATGCTACTGGGATTTGTCTTTGTTCCATATTTGTTCGAACAGGTTGTGATGGCACCATGCCGGGATGATTTTTTCCTTTATCAGCTGATTAAACAGACTGCGGCCCGTTCATGGATTGTTCCGGATTTTATGGAAACTTCTTTCCATGTGGAGGTCGTCAATATCCGTCTGGCCTCACAGTTTTTTATTCACATGACTCTGTCCTGCTGGCTGGCTTTGTTGGTTACATTCCCTTATCTCGTGTATGAAATCTGGCGTTTTGTTTGTCCGGCTCTGTATGAACGTGAGAAAAGAGGGGTAGGAGCTGCCTTTTTGTTTGGAACACTTATGTTCTTTCTGGGTTGTTTTGTCGGTTATGGTCTGGTGTTTCCCATGACACTGCGCTTTCTTTATACGTATGAATTGAGCCCGTCGATAACCAACCAGCTGTCGCTTGATTCTTATATGGATAATTTCCTGACATTGATATTTCTGATGGGAATTATTTTTGAACTTCCTTTATTGTCGGCTCTTTTGTCGAAGCTGGGTATTCTGAACCGGAGTTTTTTTCATAAATACCGGAGACATGCAATCTTAGTTCTGCTGATTGTTTCAGCTGTCATTACTCCTTCATCCGATCCTTTTACGCTGATGCTGGTGTTTATGCCTATCTATGTGTTATGGGAATTAAGTGCTTTGCTGGTGCGTCCGGCATCCGATGTTGCAGACTCAGCCAGAGATCCTGAATCATTTTCCTCCTGAGAAAAGGGGAAAATGAAATAATTTTGAGAGCTTGATTCGGGGCCTTTTCTTTTTTTTTTAGTCGAAAGAAAGTATTTTATTTGGAAACCGTTTGTTTATTAAAAAGTTATTTGTAATTTTGCAGCCCGAAATGTATAGTTTCGTGAAAGGTACGGAAAACAATAAACAATATAATAATAATTAAAAATCAAACAAGATGCCTACTATTCAACAATTAGTAAGAAAAGGAAGAGCAGTTCTGGCAGATAAGAGTAAGTCTCCGGCGCTGGATTCATGTCCTCAGAGACGTGGCGTTTGCGTTCGTGTGTACACTACAACTCCGAAAAAGCCGAACTCAGCAATGCGTAAGGTTGCTCGTGTGCGCCTGACAAACTCTAAGGAAGTTAACTCTTATATTCCGGGAGAAGGACACAACTTGCAGGAACACTCAATCGTATTGGTACGTGGTGGTCGTGTGAAAGACCTTCCGGGTGTACGTTATCACATCGTTCGTGGTACTTTGGATACTGCAGGTGTTGCTGGCCGTACACAGAGACGTTCTAAATACGGTGCTAAGCGCCCGAAACCAGGACAGGCTCCCGCAGCAAAAGGTAAGAAGTAATTGATTTCTTGACCGTACGCAATCTTTTTTAACAAGGAAAGACTTTTATTAATTCGTTTTGGTTTGTTGGAAAAGCTTTAAGGTTGAGTAAATGCCTCAGAGGAGGCGTTGAAGAAGACGAGAAATGCAGCCCCAAACTAAACATTATTATCAAACAAAATGAGAAAAGCAAAACCTAAAAAACGTGTGATCCTTCCGGATCCAGTATTTAACGATCAGAAGGTTTCTAAATTTGTAAACCATCTGATGTATGATGGAAAGAAGAATACTTCTTACGAAATCTTCTACAACGCATTGAAGTCTATCGAAACTAAACTTCCGGGTGAAGAAAAATCAGCATTGGAAGTTTGGAAAAAAGCTTTGGATAATGTAACTCCTCAGTTGGAAGTTAAGTCTCGCCGTATCGGTGGTGCTACATTCCAGGTTCCTACTGAAATTCGTCCTGACCGTAAAGAGTCAATTTCTATGAAGAACTTGATTGCTTTCGCTCGTAAACGTGGCGGAAAATCAATGGCTGATAAATTGGCTGCTGAAATTCTGGATGCATACAATGAGCAGGGTGGTGCTTTCAAACGTAAGGAAGATATGCACCGTATGGCTGAAGCTAACCGCGCTTTTGCACATTTCAGATTCTAATCAATCAAGTAATAATTTAATAAAGAAGGAATTAAAATGGCTAAACATGATTTGCATTTGACCCGTAACATCGGTATCATGGCGCACATCGATGCTGGTAAAACTACCACTTCTGAACGTATCTTGTTCTATACTGGTTTGACTCATAAGATCGGTGAAGTACATGATGGCGCTGCTACGATGGACTGGATGGAGCAGGAGCAGGAACGTGGTATTACAATTACTTCAGCTGCCACTACTACATACTGGAACTATGCAGGTAACAAATATAAGATCAACTTGATTGACACTCCGGGACACGTGGACTTTACTGCTGAGGTAGAACGTTCTTTGCGTGTTCTTGATGGCGCTGTTGCTGCTTACTGTGCTGTTGGTGGTGTTGAACCTCAGTCAGAAACTGTATGGCGTCAGGCTGACAAGTACAACGTACCTCGTATTGGTTATGTAAACAAGATGGACCGTTCAGGTGCTGACTTTTTTGAAGTTGTTCGTCAGATGAAGGATGTTTTGGGCGCAAATCCGTGCCCTGTTGTTATTCCTATTGGCGCTGAAGAAAATTTCAAGGGTCTGGTTGACCTGATCAAGATGAAAGCTATCTTGTGGCATGACGAAACAATGGGTGCCGATTACGATGTTGAAGAGATTCCTGCAAATTTGGTTGATGAAGCTAACGAGTGGAGAGAAAAAATGCTCGAAAAAGTAGCTGAATTCGACGATGCTTTGATGGAAAAATTCTTTGACGATCCTTCTACTATTACTGAAGAAGAAATTTTGCGTGCACTGCGTGCAGGTACTTTGAAGATGGAAATCGTACCGATGTTCTGCGGTTCTTCATTTAAGAATAAAGGTGTACAGACTCTGTTGGACTACGTTTGTGCATTCTTGCCTTCTCCGATGGATACTCCGAATATCGTTGGTAAGAATCCTGAAACAGGTGCTGAAGAAGACCGTAAGCCGGATGAAAGCGAAAAGACTTCTGCTTTGGCCTTCAAGATTGCAACTGACCCGTATGTAGGTCGTTTGACTTTCTTCCGTGTTTATTCAGGAAAAGTTGAAGCTGGTTCTTATATCTACAACTCTCGCTCTGGTAAGAAAGAACGTGTTTCTCGTCTGTTCCAGATGCATTCAAATAAACAGAATCCTGTTGACCTGATCAGCGCTGGTGATATCGGTGCAGGTGTAGGTTTCAAAGATATCCGTACTGGTGATACTCTGTGTGATGAAACAGCTCCGATCGTATTGGAATCTATGGAATTCCCGGAACCGGTTATCGGTATCGCTGTAGAGCCTAAGACTCAGAAAGACTTGGATAAACTGTCTAACGGTTTGGCTAAGTTGGCTGAAGAAGACCCGACATTTACTGTTAAGACTGACGAACAGTCTGGTCAGACTATTATTTCTGGTATGGGTGAGCTTCACTTGGATATCATTATCGACCGTCTGAAACGTGAGTTCAAGGTTGAATGTAATCAGGGTAAACCTCAGGTTAACTACAAGGAAGCTATTACTAAGACTGTTGAATTGCGTGAAGTTTACAAGAAACAGTCTGGTGGTCGCGGTAAGTTTGCAGATATCATCGTTTCTGTAGGTCCGGTTGACGAAGATTGGAAGCAGGGCGGTCTGCAGTTCATCGACGAAGTGAAGGGTGGTAACGTGCCTAAGGAATTCATTCCTTCTGTACAGAAAGGTTTCCAGACTGCTATGAAGAATGGTGTGTTGGCTGGTTATCCGCTTGACTCTTTGAAGGTTGTTCTGAAGGATGGTTCATTCCACCCGGTAGACTCTGACCAGTTGTCATTTGAAATCTGTGCAATTCAGGCTTACAAGAATGCTTGTGCTAAGGCAGGACCCGTTTTGACTGAACCGATCATGAAACTGGAAGTTGTAACTCCGGAAGAAAACATGGGTGACGTTATCGGTGACTTGAACAAGCGTCGTGGACAGGTTGAAGGTATGGAAACAAGCCGTTCTGGTGCTCGTATCGTAAAAGCAATGGTTCCGCTGGCAGAAATGTTCGGTTATGTAACAGCTTTGCGTACTATCACTTCAGGTCGTGCAACTTCTTCTATGACTTACGATCACCACGCTCAGGTATCTAACTCTATTGCTAAGGCCGTTCTTGAAGAAGTTAAAGGTCGCGTAGATTTGATCTAATAAAACAAAAATAACCAGAAGCAGATGAGGGCTAGCGAATGACTCTTAGCCCTCGTGCTTCTCCTTATATTATATAACTTTAAAATTTAAATTAATGAGTCAGAAAATCAGAATTAAACTGAAATCTTACGATCACAATCTGGTAGATAAGTCTGCTGAGAAGATTGTAAGAACTGTGAAAGCTACAGGCGCTATCGTGAGCGGTCCTATTCCATTGCCTACTCACAAGCGTGTGTTTACTGTAAACCGTTCGACTTTCGTAAACAAGAAGTCACGTGAACAGTTTGAATTGTCTTCTTATAAGCGACTGATCGACATCTACAGCTCAACAGCTAAGACTGTAGACGCGTTGATGAAATTGGAATTACCGAGTGGGGTAGAAGTAGAAATTAAAGTTTAATGCATTAAAATTTAACTGAAATGCCAGGATTATTAGGAAAGAAAATCGGAATGACATCCGTTTTCAGTGCTGATGGTAAGAATGTACCATGCACTGTTATCGAAGCTGGTCCTTGTGTAGTTACTCAGATTAAGAGTGTAGAAAAAGATGGCTATGCAGCTGTTCAGGTAGGTTTCCAGGACATGAAGGAAAAACACACTACTAAACCGTTGATGGGTCACTTTAAAAAAGCTGGAGTAACTCCGAAGAGACACTTGGCCGAGTTCAAAGATTTCTCAGAAGAATTGAATTTAGGTGATACTATCACTGTAGAACTGTTCAATGATGCTAACTATGTAGACGTAATCGGTACCTCTAAAGGTAAAGGTTTCCAAGGTGTTGTTAAGCGTCATGGGTTCGGTGGTGTGGGCCAGACAACTCACGGTCAGCATAACCGTGCTCGTAAACCGGGTTCTATCGGTGCTTGTTCTTACCCTGCAAAAGTATTCAAAGGAATGCGCATGGGCGGACAGATGGGTGGTGACAGAGTAACTACTCACAACTTGCAAGTATTAAAGGTTATTCCTGAGCACAACCTGCTTTTGATCAAAGGTTCTGTTCCGGGTTACAAAGGTTCAATCGTAATAATTGAGAAATAATGGAAGTTAACGTTTTAAATATTAAGGGTGAAGAAACCGGAAGAAAGGTGACTCTGAACGAGTCTATCTTTGGAATCACTCCGAATGATCACGCTATCTATCTGGATGTAAAGCAGTACATGGCTAGCCAGCGCCAGGGAACTCACAAATCAAAAGAAAGAAGCGAAATCAGTGGTTCTACTCGTAAGTTGGGCCGTCAGAAAGGTGGAGGCGGTGCACGTCGTGGTGATATCAACTCTCCGCTGTTGGTAGGTGGTGCGCGTGTATTCGGTCCGAAACCGCGTGATTACTGGTTCAAATTGAACAAGAAAGTAAAGGCTTTGGCTCGTAAGTCTGCTTTGTCTTACAAAGCTCAGGCTAACAACATTGTAGTTGTTGAAGACTTCACTTTTGAAGCTCCCAAGACCAAAGATTTCGTAAATGTTGTGAATAATCTTAAAGTATCTGGTAAAAAGCTTCTTATGGTTTTGTCAGGTGCAGATAAAAACGTATATTTGTCTGCTCGAAACTTAGAGCGTACAAATGTTATGGTTGCTTCTGCGCTGAATACCTACAAGGTGTTGGACGCAGAAACACTTGTTGTGACTGAGAGCGCATTGAAAGCTATCGAGGAAACCTTAGTTAAATAATTAGAGGAGGCTGAAGTAATATGGGAATGATAATTAAACCGTTGGTTACGGAAAAGATGACGGCAATATCAGAAAAGTTCAACCGCTTTGGATTTATTGTTCGTCCCGATGCTAACAAATTGGAAATTAAGCGTGAAATCGAAGCTTTGTATAATGTAACTGTTATTTCTGTTAATACTATCAAGTATGCAGGAAAGAACAAGAGCCGTTATACTAAATCTGGACTTATCAATGGTCGTACAAATGCTTATAAGAAAGCAATTGTGACATTGAAAGAAGGTGATACTATTGATTTTTATAGCAATATTTAAATAAAAGATGGCAGTACGTAAATTTAAGCCCACAACACCGGGGCAGAGACACAAAATTATTGGTACTTTTGAAGAAATTACTGCATCGGTACCAGAAAAATCTCTTGTATGTGGAAAGCGTTCTACTGGTGGCCGTAACCACGTAGGAAAGATGACTATGCGCTATATCGGTGGCGGTCATAAGAGAAAATATCGTTTGATTGACTTCAAGAGAAATAAAGACGGTGTTCCAGCAGTCGTTAAGACTATTGAATACGATCCGAACCGTTCGGCTCGTATTGCTTTGTTGTTTTACGCTGATGGTGAAAAGAGATACATTATTGCTCCTAATGGACTGCAAGTTGGCAGCACACTGATGTCTGGAGCGAATGCGACGCCTGAGATTGGTAACGCACTTCCGCTTGAAAACATTCCGGTCGGTACTGTAATTCACAATATTGAATTGCGTCCGGGTCAGGGAGCTGCTTTGGTAAGATCGGCTGGTAACTTTGCTCAGTTGACTTCTCGCGAAGGTAAGTATTGTGTTATCAAATTGCCTTCAGGTGAAGTTAGACAGATCTTGAGTGCTTGTAAGGCTACTATCGGTAGTGTAGGTAATTCTGATCATGCGTTGGAAAGCTCTGGTAAGGCAGGACGTTCTCGTTGGTTAGGTCGTCGTCCTCACAACCGTGGTGTTGTTATGAACCCTGTTGATCACCCGATGGGTGGTGGTGAAGGACGTCAGTCTGGAGGTCACCCGAGATCACGTACAGGCTTGTATGCTAAGGGCTTGAAGACTAGAGCACCGAAGAAACAGTCTTCTAAGTATATTATTGAAAGAAGAAAGTAATAACAACTGATTAATTGAGTATTTATGAGTCGTTCATTAAAAAAAGGTCCATATATTAATGTAAAACTGGAAAACAAGGTGCTGGCTATGAATGAAAGCGGCAAGAAATCAGTTGTTAAGACATGGGCTAGAGCTTCAATGATTTCGCCTGATTTCGTAGGGCATACAATTGCAGTTCATAACGGAAACAAGTTTATTCCTGTTTACGTTACCGAAAACATGGTAGGTCATAAGTTGGGAGAATTTGCTCCTACACGTACTTTCCGTGGTCATGCTGGTAATAAGAAAAAATAACAACAGGACGCTTTTTGAAAATAATAAAGTAATAAATAATGGGAGCAAGAAAAAAAATATCGGCTGAAAAGAGAAAAGAAGCCCTTAAAACCATGTATTTTGCCAAGTTGCAAAATGTGCCTACTTCTCCGCGTAAAATGCGTCTCGTGGCTGACATGATTCGTGGCATGGAAGTAAACAGAGCACTTGGTGTATTGAAGTTTTCTTCTAAAGAAGCTTCTGCCAGAGTGGAAAAGTTGTTACGCTCTGCTATTGCTAACTGGGAACAGAAAAACGAACGGAAAGCTGAAGATGGCGAATTGTTTGTAACCAAAATTTATGTTGACGGGGGAGCAACCTTGAAAAGAATGAGACCGGCTCCGCAGGGTAGAGGTTACAGAATTCGTAAGCGCTCAAATCATGTGACTTTGTTCGTTGATTCTAAGAATACTAATGATAAAAATTAAGACTAGATGGGACAAAAAGTTAATCCGATAAGCAACCGTTTAGGAATTATCAGAGGATGGGATTCTAATTGGTACGGTGGCAAGAACTATGGTGATGCTTTGCTGGAAGACAGCAAAATCCGTAAATATCTGAATGCCAGACTTGCAAAAGCCAGCGTTTCAAGAATTGTTATCGAACGTACGCTGAAATTGGTGACAATTACTGTTTGTACAGCTCGTCCGGGTATTATCATTGGTAAAGGTGGTCAGGAAGTTGACAAGTTGAAAGAGGAGTTGAAGAAGATCACTGATAAGGACATTCAGATTAATATCTTTGAAGTGAAGAGACCGGAACTTGACGCTGTTATTGTTGCTAATAACATCGCTCGCCAGGTAGAAGGTAAGATTGCATATCGTCGCGCTATCAAGATGGCTATCGCTAACACGATGCGTATGGGCGCTGAAGGTATCAAGATTTTGATCTCTGGTCGTCTGAATGGTGCTGAAATGGCACGTTCTGAAATGTATAAGGAAGGACGTACGCCGTTGCATACTTTCCGTGCAGATATTGACTACTGTCATGCTGAAGCTTTGACTAAGGTTGGTCTGCTGGGTATTAAAGTTTGGATTTGCCGTGGTGAAGTTTATGGAAAGCGTGATTTGGCTCCTAACTTTACTCAGAGCAAGGAAACCAGCCGTGGTGGAAACAACGGCGGTAATGCAGGAAAGAATTTCCGTAGAAAGAAAAACAACAATCGCTAACGAGTTTGAATTTTAGGAATTATGTTACAACCGAAAAAGACAAAATTCAGAAGACAGCAGAAAGGTAGCGCTAAAGGCAACGCCCAGAGAGGACATCAGTTGGCTTTTGGTACTTTTGGTATCAAGTCACTGCAGACTAAATGGATTACTGGTCGTCAGATTGAAGCAGCTCGTATCGCTGTAACAAGATATATGCAACGTCAGGGTCAGATTTGGATCCGTATCTTCCCGGATAAACCAATCACTCGTAAACCTGCTGATGTACGTATGGGTAAAGGTAAGGGTTCTCCAGAAGGTTTCGTAGCTCCTGTAACTCCGGGACGTATTCTGATTGAAGTAGAGGGAGTACCTTTTGATGTAGCTAAAGAGGCTTTGCGTCTTGCAGCTCAAAAACTTCCTGTTACAACAAAGTTTATTGTTAGACGTGATTACGACGCAAGTCAAAATGCTTAATAAGTTATGAAGATCGCAGAAATTAGAGAAATAGCTACCAACGAATTGGCAGAAAGAATTCAGACTGAAGTTGCCAATTATAATCAGATGGTTTTGAATCATTCTATCTCTCCGCTTGCAAATCCTGCACAAATCAAGAGCTTGCGCAGAACGATTGCACGTATGAAAGCAGAATTGCGTCAGAGAGAACTTAACAAATAATAATGGTCCTCATGGAAGCTAGAAATTTAAGAAAAGAAAGAACTGGTGTTGTAGTTAGCAATAAAATGGATAAGACCATTACTGTTGCTGCTAAGTTTAAGGAGAAACACCCTATTTATGGTAAGTTCGTTTCTAAAACGAAGAAATACCATGCTCACGATGAAAAGAACGAATGCCAGATCGGCGATACTGTTCGTATCATGGAAACTCGTCCTTTGAGCAAAACTAAGAGATGGAGATTGGTTGAAATTGTAGAAAGAGTTAAGTAATTATGATACAAGCAGAATCCAGACTTACAGTATGTGACAACAGTGGTGCTAAAGAAGCTCTTTGTATCCGCGTTTTAGGCGGAACAAAGAGACGTTATGCCTCTGTTGGGGATGTTATTGTTGTTTCAATAAAGAGTGTTATCCCCTCAAGTGATATTAAAAAAGGTGCAGTGTCTAAGGCTCTGATCGTACGTACTAAGAAAGAAATCCGTCGTGCTGATGGTTCTTACATTCGTTTTGATGATAATGCTTGCGTTTTGTTGAACAATGCAGGTGAAATTAGAGGAAGTCGTATCTTTGGACCGGTTGCAAGAGAGTTGCGTAATGCAAATATGAAAGTGGTTTCACTGGCACCTGAAGTACTTTAATTTTGTAAAAGATTTAAGTAATGAGTAAATTACATATTAAGAAAGGCGATACAGTTTACGTAAACTCTGGTGAAGACAAGGGTAAAACTGGCCGCGTATTGAAGGTTCTTGTTAAAGAAGGACGTGCATTGGTAGAAGGTATCAATATGGTATCTAAGAGTACCAAACCTAACGCAAAGAATCCTCAGGGTGGTATTGTGAAGATGGAAGCTCCTATTCACATCTCTAACCTGAATCCGGTTGATCCTAAGACAGGTAAACCGACACGTGTTGGTAGAAGAGAGAGTGCTGATGGAAGAACATTTGTTCGTTATGCTAAAAAATCAGGAGAGGAGATTTAATGATGAGTAATACTGCAAGCCTTAAGAAAGAATATGCAGAGCGCATTGCTCCTGCGTTGAAGAATCAGTTCCAGTATACTTCAACAATGCAGATTCCTAAGCTGAAGAAGATCGTTATCAATCAGGGTTTGGGAATGGCTGTTGCTGATAAGAAGATTATTGATGTCGCAATTAACGAGCTGACTGCTATTACTGGTCAGAAAGCTGTTGCAACAGTATCACGTAAAGATATCGCTAACTTCAAGTTGCGTAAAAAAATGCCTATCGGTGTGATGGTAACTTTGCGTCGTGAAAGAATGTACGAATTCCTTGAAAAGCTCGTGAAGGTTGCATTGCCCCGTATCCGTGACTTCAAAGGTATTGAAAGCAAGTTTGACGGAAGAGGTAACTACACTTTGGGTATTCAGGAGCAGATCATCTTCCCTGAAATCAACATCGATAGCATCACAAAGATTTTGGGTATGAACATTACTTTTGTAACTTCTGCTCAGTCTGATGAAGAAGGTTATGCTCTGCTGAAGGAATTTGGTTTACCATTTAAGAACGCTAAAAAAGATTGATAAGTTATGGCAAAAGAATCAATGAAGGCTCGCGAAGTAAAAAGAGCTAAACTGGTTGCTAAATATGCTGAGAAGCGTGCAGCGTTGAAGAAAATTGTAAACACTGGTGATCCTGTAGAAGCTTTCGAAGCTGCTCAGAAATTGCAGGCTCTGCCTAAAAATGCAAATCCGATCCGTTTGCATAACCGTTGCAAATTAACTGGACGTCCTAAAGGTTATATCCGTCAGTTCGGTATCTCACGTATTCAGTTCCGTGAAATGGCTTCTAACGGTTTGATCCCGGGCGTTAAGAAAGCAAGCTGGTAATTTTTATTATTAAATATTGTCAGGGTAGTCCTGATTAATTTAACAATTAATTTATATGACAGATCCAATCGCAGATTTTCTCACTAGATTGAGAAATGCAATTAGTGCAAAGCACAGAGTTGTAGAAGTACCTGCTTCAAACTTGAAAAAGGAGATTACTAAAATCCTGTTTGATAAAGGTTACATTTTGAACTACAAGTTCGTTGAAGATGGTCCTCAAGGTACTATTAAAGTAGCTTTGAAGTATGATGCAGTTAACAAGGTTAACGCTATCAAGAAGCTGGAAAGAGTATCTACTCCGGGTATGCGTAAGTATACTGGCTACAAGGACATGCCGAGAGTTATTAATGGATTAGGTATTGCTATTATATCTACTTCCAAAGGTGTGATGACAGACAAGGAAGCTGCCGCTCTGAAGATTGGTGGTGAAGTTCTTTGCTATGTATATTAATTGTAGGAGGGTAAGCTATGTCAAGAATTGGTAAATTGCCTATTAGTATTCCTGCAGGAGTAACAGTTACTCTTAAGGATAACGTAGTGAATGTAAAAGGACCGAAAGGTGAATTGAGTCAGTTTGTAAATCCTGCAATCAATGTAGAAATTGCAGACGGACACGTGGTGTTGAAAGAAGACGAAGGTGCCATGCTGGATAACCTGAAACAGCGTCACGCTTTCCATGGTTTGTATCGTGCTTTGATCCACAACATGGTGGTTGGTGTTTCTGAAGGTTACAAGAAAGAGCTGGAACTTGTCGGTGTTGGTTACCGTGCTTCAAACAATGGTAATATCATTGATTTCGCTTTGGGTTATACTCATAACATCTTTATGCAGTTGCCTCCCGAAATTAAGGTAGAAACTAAATCAGAAAGAAATAAGAACCCTCTTATTATATTGGAATCTTGTGACAAACAGCTGCTCGGTCAGGTTTGTTCAAAAATACGTTCTTTCCGTAAGCCTGAACCTTACAAAGGAAAAGGTATTAAGTTTGTTGGTGAAGAAATTCGTAGAAAGTCTGGTAAGTCAGCTGGCGCTAAATAATTCACATAAAATCGTACAATTATGACAACAAAAATAGAAAGACGAATCAAGATCAAATATAGAGTACGCAACAAGATTTCAGGTACCGCTGAACGTCCGCGTATGAGTGTATTCAGAAGTAACAAGCAGATCTATGTTCAGGTTATCGACGATTTGAGCGGTAAGACACTGGCTGCTGCTTCTTCATTGGGCATGGCTACAATGCCGAAAAAGGAACAGGCTGCTAAGGTTGGTGAACTGATTGCTAAGAAAGCTCAGGAAGCTGGTATTACGACTGTCGTATTCGACCGTAATGGTTACTTGTATCATGGGAGAGTAAAAGAAGTAGCTGATGCTGCTCGTAACGGTGGACTTAAATTTTAATGAATTATGGCAGTTAATAACAGAGTTAAGATCACTAACGATATAGAATTAAAAGATAGACTGGTTGCAATCAATCGTGTAACTAAAGTTACCAAAGGTGGTAGAACCTTTACATTCTCAGCTATCGTTGTAGTTGGTAATGAAGATGGTATCATCGGTTGGGGACTTGGTAAAGCTGGTGAAGTAACTGCAGCTATTGCAAAAGGTGTAGAGTCAGCAAAGAAGAACCTGACTCGTGTACCTGTATTGAAAGGTACTGTACCTCACGAACAGTCAGCTAAGTTTGGTGGTGCTGAGGTATTCATCAAGCCGGCTTCAACCGGTACTGGAGTGGTAGCTGGTGGTGCTATGCGTGCTGTATTGGAAAGTGTTGGTGTTACTGACGTTTTGGCTAAGTCAAAGGGTTCATCTAACCCCCACAATCTGGTAAAAGCTACTATCTTGGCTTTGAGTGAAATGCGCGATGCTCGTATGGTTGCTCAGAACAGAGGTGTAAGTTTGGAAAAAGTATTTAGAGGATAAGGAGGATAAACATGTCAACTATTAAGATTAAACAAGTAAAGAGTAGAATTGGTGCTCCTGCAGATCAGAAGAAAACTTTGGATGCACTGGGTCTTCGTAAATTGAATCGTGTGGTTGAACACGAAGAGACTCCTTCCATTCTGGGTATGATTGAGAAAGTAAAACACCTGGTTACAGTTGTTAAGTAATATATTGTTAACGTTAAAGGATTTTACAATATGAAATTAAATATTTTACGTCCTGCAGAAGGTTCAGTAAAAACTAGAAAAAGAGTTGGCCGTGGTGCTGGTTCAGGTCTGGGAGGTACTTCTACGAGAGGACATAAAGGCGCAAAGTCAAGATCTGGTTATTCTAGAAAAATCGGTTTTGAAGGTGGTCAGATGCCTCTTCAGCGTCGTCTTCCGAAATTTGGCTTTAAGAATATTAACCGAGTTGAATATAAAGCAGTTAATCTCGATACCATTCAGGCATTGGCTGATGCTAAGAATCTGACTAAGGTAGGTATTAACGATTTGATTGAAGCTGGTTTCATTTCTTCTAACCAATTAGTGAAAGTTCTTGGTAACGGTAGTTTAACTACTAAGCTTGATGTTGAAGCAAATGCTTTCTCAAAGAGCGCAGTAGCTGCAATCGAAGCCGTTGGTGGTAATGCAGTAAAACTCTGATTCAATGAGAAAATCTATTGAAACATTAAAAAATATATGGAATATTGAGGATCTGAGAAAACGGATCCTCATTACTATATTGTTTGTTGCAATCTATAGATTTGGTTCATACGTCGTTTTGCCGGGTATTGATCCGAACATGCTGTCTAAGTTGCATGAACAAACGAGTGAGGGTCTTCTTGCTTTGTTGAATATGTTTTCTGGTGGTGCATTTTCTAATGCATCTATTTTCGCGTTGGGAATCATGCCTTATATCTCTGCATCCATCGTGATTCAGTTGCTGGCGATTGCAGTTCCTTATTTCCAGAAACTGCAGCGTGAAGGCGAAAGTGGACGTCGAAAGATCAATCAGTATACCCGTATTTTGACAATCATCATCTTGATCTTCCAGGCACCGTCATATTTGATTAACCTGAAGATGCAAGCTGGTCCTGCTCTTAATGCTTCATTAGATTGGACTTTCTTTATTGCTACTTCTACCATTATATTGGCGGCGGGTAGTATGTTTGTCCTGTGGCTTGGTGAGAGAATCACAGACAAGGGTATTGGTAATGGTATTTCATTGATCATTATGGTGGGTATCATTGCTCGTTTGCCCCAGGCCTTCTCCGGTGAATTTGTTTCCCGTTTGGCTTCTCCGGGCGCAGGTGGTATTATCATGTTCCTGATCGAACTTGTCTGCCTGCTGGCAGTCATCGCTGCAGCTATTATGCTGGTGCAGGGTGTTCGTAAGGTTCCTGTACAATATGCAAAACGTATTGTCGGCAATAAACAATATGGTGGAGCCAGACAGTATATCCCGTTAAAGGTTAATGCAGCAAACGTAATGCCTATCATTTTCGCACAGGCCATTATGTTTATTCCGATTACGATCGTTGGGTATTCCAATGTTGAGAGTGCCAGTGGTATTGCCCGTGCATTGATTGATCATACTGGATTTTGGTATAATCTGGTATTTGCAGTA
This sequence comes from Phocaeicola coprophilus DSM 18228 = JCM 13818, assembly GCF_000157915.1. Taxonomy (GTDB): domain Bacteria; phylum Bacteroidota; class Bacteroidia; order Bacteroidales; family Bacteroidaceae; genus Phocaeicola; species Phocaeicola coprophilus. Next base: position 253,349 of record NZ_EQ973631.1, read on the forward strand.
TTGATCATAGTCTTTACTTATTTCTATACAGCAATTACGATTAATCCGAACCAGATGGCTGAAGATATGAAGAGAAACAACGGATTTATTCCGGGCATCAAAACCAGGTAAGAGCACTGCTGATTATATCGATACAGTAATGTCTCGAATTACTCTCCCTGGATCAATCTTCCTTGCCATTATTGCAATATTGCCAGCATTTGCCGGTATTTTTGGAGTACAGGCTGAATTTGCCCAGTTCTTCGGTGGAACTTCATTGTTGATCTTGGTTGGTGTTGTTCTCGACACATTGCAACAGGTTGAGAGCCATTTGTTGATGCGCCACTACGATGGACTTTTGAGCTCTGGAAGAATCAAGGGACGTTCAGGAAGTGTTGCTGCTTATTAAACTGATCTCGGATGATTTTTCTTAAGACAGATGATGAAATAGAGCTCCTTCGTCAGAGCAATCTCCTAGTGGGGATGGCTCTGGCTGAAGTAGCAAAAATGATACAGCCGGGAGTTACAACCCGTCAGCTGGATAAAGTTGCAGAGGAGTTTATCAGAGACCATGGAGCGATTCCGACATTCAAGGGGTTTCCGAATCCTTTTGGACGCGAACCTTTTCCTGGTACACTCTGTACTTCTGTAAATGAACAGGTCGTCCATGGTATCCCGAATGATATACCTTTGAAGGAAGGCGATATTGTTTCTGTGGATTGTGGTACGTGTATGAATGGTTTCTGTGGTGATTCTGCTTATACATTTTGTGTAGGGGAGGTTGATCCAGAGATACGGAAACTTTTAAAGACGACAAAAGAAGCTCTTTATAAAGGAATTGAAAATGCCATTCACGGCAAGCGTATCGGTGATATCGGATATGCAGTTCAAACCCATTGCGAAGCGGAATCTTACGGAGTTGTCCGTGAATTCGTCGGACATGGAATTGGACATAAGATGCATGAAGATCCTCAAGTTCCCAATTATGGATCCCGGGGAAGCGGGACACTTCTGAAAAAAGGGATGTGTATCGCTATCGAGCCGATGATCACTTTGGGTGACAGGCACGTTGTGATGGAGAGTGATGACTGGACAGTCCGGACGCGAGATCGCAAGTGCGCAGCACATTTTGAACATACGGTAGCTGTAGGTCTGGGAAAGGCTGATATTTTATCATCATTTGAATTTATAGAACAAGTATTAGGAGATAAAGCAATTTAATATGGCAAAGCAATCTGCAATAGAACAAGATGGAGTAATCGTTGAAGCATTGTCTAATGCAATGTTTCGCGTTGAACTGGAAAACGGACATGAGATTACCGCTCATATTTCTGGTAAGATGAGAATGCATTACATTAAAATACTGCCTGGAGATAAGGTCAGAGTAGAGATGTCTCCTTATGACTTATCTAAAGGAAGAATTGTTTTTAGATATAAATAAAAGAAATATAAGATATGAAAGTAAGAGCATCAATTAAAAAAACGTACGCCGGAATGTAAGATCGTCAGACGTAATGGCCGTTTGTATGTTATTAACAAGAAAAATCCTAAGTATAAACAACGTCAAGGATAATTTATTATTTTTGCAAAAAAAATAATTTAGTATATGGCTATAAGAATAGTTGGTGTAGATTTGCCTCAGAACAAGAGAGGTGAGATTGCGTTGACATACGTATATGGTATCGGACGCAGTAGTTCAGCAAAGATTTTGGACAAGGCAGGTGTTGATCGTGACCTGAAAGTAAAGGATTGGACTGATGATCAGGCTGCTAAGATCCGTGAAATTATCGGTGCTGAATACAAGGTTGAAGGTGATCTTCGTTCAGAAGTACAGTTGAACATTAAGCGATTAATGGATATTGGTTGCTATCGTGGTGTTCGTCATCGTCTGGGCCTGCCGGTTAGAGGACAGAGCACTAAGAATAATGCCCGTACACGTAAGGGAAGAAAGAAAACAGTTGCAAATAAGAAAAAAGCTACTAAATAATAATTGTTGATATGGCAAAGAAAACAGTCGCAGCTAAGAAAAGAAATGTGAAAGTTGATGCAAATGGACAATTGCATGTTCATTCTTCATTCAACAACATCATCGTTTCTTTGGCAAACAGTGAAGGTCAGATTATCTCATGGTCTTCAGCAGGAAAGATGGGATTTAGAGGTTCTAAGAAGAACACTCCTTACGCAGCTCAGATGGCTGCTCAGGATTGCGCTAAAGTAGCGTATGATCTTGGCCTGAGAAAGGTAAAAGCTTACGTAAAGGGTCCGGGTAACGGACGTGAGTCTGCTATCAGAACGGTACACGGAGCAGGTATTGAAGTTACAGAAATTATTGATGTTACTCCATTGCCTCACAACGGTTGTCGTCCTCCGAAAAGAAGAAGAGTATAATAAAGATAACCTATTCAGATGTAACTTGATTTTGTTAAATAATGGATTGCATTCCTTTCTGTAATCGCGGCTGCAACAAATTGAGTTCATTAATAACAATTAAATTAGAAAAGAAATGGCTAGATATACTGGACCAAAAACTAGAATTGCACGTAAATTCGGTGAAGCAATCTTCGGAGCAGATAAAGTTCTGTCTAAGAAAAACTATCCTCCCGGACAGCATGGAAACAACCGTCGCAAAAAAACTTCTGAGTACGGTGTCATGTTGGCTGAAAAGCAGAAAGCTAAATATACATACGGTGTGTTGGAAAAACAGTTCCGTAACTTGTTTGAAAAGGCTGCAAGCGCTAACGGTATTACCGGTGAAATCCTGTTGCAGAGCCTTGAATGTCGTTTGGACAACGTAGTGTTCCGTTTGGGTATCGCTCCTACTCGTGCTGCTGCTCGTCAGTTGGTTGGACACAAGCACATTACCGTAGACGGTAAGGTGGTTAACATTCCTTCTTACTCTGTAAAACCGGGTCAGCTGGTAGGTGTTCGTGAAAGATCAAAGTCACTGGAAGTTATCGGTAGCGCTTTGGCTGGATTCAATCACAGCAAATATCCTTGGTTGGAATGGGATGAAAACTCTAAGACTGGTAAAATGTTGCACATTCCGGAAAGAGCAGACATTCCTGAAAACATTAAAGAACACTTGATCGTTGAATTGTACTCTAAATAATAATTAATTTCATGGCGATATTAGCATTTCAAAAACCTGATAAAGTATTAATGTTGGAAGCGGATTCCAAATTCGGAAAATTCGAGTTCCGTCCGCTTGAGCCCGGTTTCGGTATTACCGTAGGTAATGCTTTACGCCGTATTCTTCTCTCTTCACTGGAAGGTTATGCAATTAACACGATTCACATCGATGGTGTGGAGCATGAGTTTGCAACAATACCCGGTGTAAAGGAAGATGTCACTAACATTATCTTGAACTTAAAGCAGGTTCGCTTTAAGCAAGTAGTTGAGGAATTCGAAAATGAAAAGGTAAGCATTACCGTTGAGAATTCAACTGAATTTAAGGCAGGTGATATTGGTAAGTATTTGACCGGATTTGAAGTGTTAAATCCAGAATTAGTTATTTGCCATTTAGATTCAAAGACAACTATGCAGATGGATATTACGATCAACAAAGGTCGTGGATATGTTCCGGCTGACGAAAACCGTGAATATTGCACCGATGTGAACGTAATTCCTATCGATTCAATTTACACTCCGATTCGCAATGTCAAGTATGCTGTTGAAAACTATCGTGTTGAACAGAAGACTGACTACGAAAAGTTGGTGCTTGAGATTACGACGGATGGTTCCATTCACCCGAAGGAAGCATTGAAAGAAGCTGCGAAGATCCTGATTTATCACTTCATGCTCTTCTCTGATGAAAAGATCACTCTTGAAACATCAGATGTTGACGGCAATGAAGAATTCGATGAAGAAGTTCTCCACATGCGTCAATTGCTGAAGACCAAGTTGGTTGATATGGACTTGTCAGTTCGTGCATTGAACTGCTTGAAGGCTGCTGATGTGGAAACACTCGGTGATCTGGTTCAGTTCAACAAGACCGATCTGCTTAAGTTCCGTAACTTCGGTAAGAAATCGCTCACTGAGCTTGATGATTTGCTCGAGAGTCTGAATCTGTCGTTTGGAACAGATATTTCTAAGTATAAATTAGATAAAGAATAAACAATGAGACATAATAAGAAATTTAACCATTTGGGTCGTACTGCTTCTCATAGAAATGCAATGTTGTCAAACATGGCATGTTCTTTGATCAAGCACAAAAGAATCACTACGACTGTTGCGAAGGCTAAAGCTTTGAAGAAGTTCGTTGAGCCTCTGATTACAAGATCTAAAGATGACACAACTAACTCACGTCGTGTTGTATTTAGCAATTTGCAGGACAAGTTCGCTGTAACTGAACTTTTCAAAGAAATCTCTGTAAAGGTTGCTGACCGTCCGGGTGGATACACTCGTATCATCAAGACTGGTCATCGTTTGGGTGACAACGCTGAAATGTGTTTCATCGAACTCGTTGACTACGATGAGAACATGGCTAAGACAGCTGCTAAGAAAGCTACTCGTACTCGTCGTTCTAAGAAGTCTGCTGCTGCAACTGAAGCTCCTGCTGAAGCTACAGCTGAAACTACTACAGAGGAAGCCCCTAAAGCTGAATAATTCTGTATACGCCATATAGGAAAAGGGTGTGCCGCGAGGTGCACCCTTTTTTGTTGACTGTACGATGGGATCTCATCGAGTATACATTGAGGCTTCATCGACCGCACGATTGGGCTTCATCGAGTAGTACATTGAGGCTCCAACGACCGCACGATTCGGGACTATCGTATAGTACT
>NZ_EQ973631.1:260887-269673 GCF_000157915.1 Phocaeicola coprophilus DSM 18228 = JCM 13818
ATAGTACTTTATTTCATACCTCTTATTAACCCGTTTTTATTCGTCTGTAGGAACTTTTAATAATCGTCTGATATGGGTTTCCTTCTGATGATTTATCTCCTTATAGGAGGAATTTATTGGGCATAAAAAAAGAGGCAACCTCATTCTGAATCTGAGGTGCCTCTTTAATAGATTGTTTACTGCTGTCAGTATGCTATTATGAAAAAGAAATTATTTCTTTCTTTCACGTCTCGGCTGACTTTCGTTCATACCTTCCGGTTTCGGCAGCAGAACTTTGTGTGACAACTTGAATTTACCGGTTTTCGGATCGATATCCATCAGTTTGACTTCAATCTCATCACCTTCTTTCAAGTTGGCTTCTTCTATTGTTTCAAGACGTTTCCAGTCGATTTCGGAGATGTGCAACAGTCCGTCCTTGCCCGGCAGGAATTCAACAAATGCTCCGTATGGCATGATTGAACGAACTTTTCCAGTGTAAACTTCTCCTACTTCAGGAACTGCTACAATGCCTTTGATCAGGCGGACAGCATCATCAATGCATTTCTTGTTAGTTCCTGCTATTTCGATGCGTCCTACACCATCTACTTCCTCAATAGTGATTGTTGCACCGGTTTCTTCCTGCATACCCTGGATGATCTTTCCACCCGGGCCGATTACAGCACCGATGAATTCTTTAGGAATAGTCATGGTTTCGATACGCGGAGCATGCGGTTTCAGGTCAGCACGCGGTTCTGCAATACATTCAGTCAGTTTACCCAGAATGTATTCACGTCCCTGCTTAGCCTGAAGCAGAGCTTTTTCCAGAATGTCATAAGTCAATCCGTCGCATTTGATATCCATCTGTGTAGCAGTGATACCATCACGAGTTCCAGTTACCTTGAAGTCCATATCTCCCAGGTGGTCTTCGTCGCCCAGGATATCAGACAATACAGCATATTTATCTTCGCCGGCATTTTTGATCAATCCCATTGCGATACCTGAAACCGGTTTCTTGATAGGTACACCAGCGTCCATCAGAGCCAGTGTGCCTGCACATACTGTTGCCATTGAAGAAGAACCATTTGATTCAAGGATATCTGAAACAACTCGTACGCAGTACGGATAATTTTCAGGAATCTGTCCTTTCAGTGCACGCCATGCTAAGTGTCCGTGACCAATTTCGCGGCGGCCTACACCACGCTGTGCCTTAGCTTCACCAGTTGAGAACGGCGGGAAGTTGTAGTGCAGCAGGAAACGTTCCTTATGCTGGTCGAGTACGTCGTCAACGATCTTCTCATCCAGTTTTGTTCCCAGGGTCACTGTACTGAGTGACTGAGTTTCACCACGGGTGAAGATTGAAGATCCGTGAGGACCGGGCAGCGGGCTGACTTCGCACCAGATAGGACGAATGTCGGTTGTTGCACGTCCGTCCAGACGTTTGCCTTCATCCAGAATGCAACGGCGCATAGCTTCTTTTTCCACATCGTGGTAGTAGCGGTCGATCATCGGGCCTTTTTCTTCGAGCTCTTCTTCAGTAAACTGTGCCTTGAATTCATCACAGATAGCGTTGAAGGCATCTTCTCTTTCATGTTTATTTTTGTTTCCTGATTCAGCGATAGCATAAGCTTTTGCATAGCATGCATCGTGAACGGCTTTGCGAAGTTCTTCGTCGTTTTCTTCGTGGCAGTATTCGCGTTTAACGGTCTTTCCAACTTCTTCCATCAGTTCCATCTGTGCTTTGCAGTGAACTTTGATGGCTTCGTGTGCAAACTTCATGGCAGCCAGCAGGTCTTGTTCTGAAACTTCTTTCATTTCACCTTCCACCATCATGATGTTTTCATACGTTGCTGCAACCATGATATCCATGTCGGCACGTTCCAGTGCCTCGAAAGTCGGGTTGATGACGAATTGTCCGTCAATACGTGCAACGCGTACTTCTGAAATCGGTCCGCCGAAAGGAATGTCTGAAACAGCCAGTGCAGCCGAAGCAGCCAGTCCGGCCAATGCATCCGGCATGTCAACACCGTCAGCAGAGAAAAGGATGATATTTACGTAAACTTCAGCGTGATAGTTGTCCGGGAAGAGCGGGCGGAGTGCACGGTCTACCAGACGGCAAGTCAGAATTTCGTAATCTGAAGCCTTACCTTCGCGTTTGGTAAAGCCACCGGGAAAACGTCCGAATGCGGAATATTTTTCTCTGTACTCTACCTGAAGAGGCATAAAATCTGTACCGGGAACTGCATCTTTTGCTGCACAAACAGTAGCCAGCAACATGGTGTTACCCATGCGTAGCATTACAGCACCATCTGCCTGTTTTGCCAGCTTTCCCGTTTCGAGTGTGATGGTTCTTCCATCACCCAACTCGATCGTCTTAACAATAGGATTGATCATAAAAAATTTTTTAATGTAATTTTCTTCTTAAAATACATGCAAAGATAGGCATTTTAATTTAGTAATGAGGAGAAAACGGATAAAACTTGCGTATAAATGCCTAAAAATCTTTTCTTGTACAGATTTGGGAATCCGGAAGGCCTGAAACGGGCAGGGCGGCTGCTTCTGTAAAAATCTGTGTAATCTGTGCTTAAAAACTTTGTGAACTCGTGAAAAGCCGTATCTTTGCACCGAAAATGTGAATGTATGTATGAAATAGACAAATAATGAATTGTTTAACAATGAAAAAGAAAAGTGCTTATATTCTGACGGCATTGTTGGCAGGCAGTTTGGTGGCTTGTCAGCAGGAACCAGTCTTTCAGATAGAAGGCGAGGTGTCAGGCGCTGCTGACAAAACCTTGTATTTGGAGCAATCCGGTCTGGAAGGAATTGTTTCTCTTGATTCCGTAAAGCTGGATGAAGATGGTTCATTCCGTTTTACAGGAGCCCGTCCTGCTTCTCCCGAGTTTTATCGCCTGCGTGTAGACGATAAGGTGATTAATTTCTCAGTTGATTCTACTGAAGTACTGAAGCTGCATGCCGGATATGACAACTTTCCGACAGGTTATCGTATAGAAGGCTCCGAGAATAATGTTAAGATTCAGGAACTGGTATTGCTGCAGGCTGAGTTGCAGGATAAGGTGAATCAGCTGGGTCGTTCCGGACTTCCCGTGGGAGTGATCCGTGACAGTCTGACTCATCTGGTTGATGCCTATAAGGATAATGTTTCGCGCCAGTATATTTTTGCTGCTCCGAACCGCACTTATGCTTATTTTGCCTTGTTCCAGCAATTGAATGGAATGATGATCTTTGATCCGCTGAGCGATAAGAATGATGTGAAATGCTTTGCGGCGGTTGCTACCAGTCTGAACAATCTCTATCCGCATGCCGACCGTTCCCGCAATCTTTACAACATGGTGATCAAAGGTATGAAGAATACCCGTACCCCCCGTCAGGAGAACGTACTTGAGATACCGGAAGACAAGATTACCGAGGCATCTATCATCGATATTGCTTTGCCGGATATTCAGGGAAACATCCGTCGTCTGACAGACCTCAAGGGAAAAGTGGTGGTGATTGACTTTACGGTTTATAACAATACCGCATCTGGTGCACGTAATCTGTCTCTTCGCGAGTTGTATAATCGTTATGCTTCCCAGGGACTGGAGGTTTATCAGATATCGCTGGATGCAGATGAACATTTCTGGAAGACTTCGGCAGACAATCTGCCCTGGATTTGTGTACGCGATCCTCAAGGAGTATATTCTACTTATCTAAGCCTGTATGGAGTAACAGGGTTGCCTGCTATGTTCCTGGTGAACCGTTCCAACGAACTGAGCTTGCGTGTGGACGAGAAGACAGACCTGGAACAGGCAATTAAAAATTTATTATAACATGTTGGAAAACATGCTAAAATACCAACGATGCAGGCTTGACTGATATTATAAAAAGCATTACCTTTGCAAAGGTGAATAAAAAAGGGTTCCGACGCTCTCCGTTGTGTGTCGGAATTCTTTTTCTTTTATGCCGTTTTCTTTCCGATACAAGGAAAGGGCTTATATTGTGAATTTATTAATAACGAAAAAATAGGAGGAAAAATTTTATGGCTTATATGTCAGAAGAAGGCTATCAGAAACTGGTAGCTGAGTTAAGATACCTGGAGTCAGTGGAACGCCCGAAGGTTGTTGCAGCAATTGCTGAAGCACGTGATAAGGGTGACTTGTCTGAGAATGCAGAATATGATGCTGCGAAAGAAGCTCAGGGTCTTCTGGAAATGAAAATCAATCAGCTGAAGGCTACCATCGGGGATGCCAAGATTATTGATACATCGAAACTGAAAGCTGATACGGTACAGATTCTGAGCCGTGTGGAATTGAAGAATGTCAAGACTGGCATGAAGATGGCTTATACTATCGTATCAGAAAGTGAAGCTAACTTGAAACAAGGTAAGATTTCTGTCACTACTCCGATTGCACAGGGATTGTTGGGCAAGAAAGTAGGTGATGTTGCTGAAATCACTATTCCTCAGGGAAAAATCAGCCTTGAAATAACTGGTATATCATTTTAACTGAAGGGCAGGTCTGCGCATGTAGGCTTGCCTTTCTTTATATATTTAGACAATATGGCAACAATATTCAGTAAAATCATTGCAGGTGAGATTCCTAGCTACAAAGTGGCTGAGGATGAACGTTTTTATGCGTTTCTTGATATTAACCCTCTGGTTAAAGGACATACGCTGGTTGTTCCCAAACGTGAGGTAGATTATATCTTTGATTTGTCTGACGAAGAACTGGCTGCGATGCAGGTATTTGCTAAGCATGTGGCTGAAGCCATTCAGCGTGCTTTCCCGTGTCGTAAAGTAGGACAGGCTGTTATTGGTCTGGAAGTTCCTCATGCACATATTCATTTGATTCCGATCCAGAAAGAGTCGGATATGCTGTTTTCCAATCCGAAATTGAAGTTGGAGCCGGATGAATTTGCGGCAATAGCTCAGGCGATCGCTCAGGCCTGGACTGAAGGAAACAAATAAATTTTTTCTCCATAAGTTATACATCACAGAAGGCGTGTCTGGATTATTGCCGGCACGCCTTTCTTTTTGTCTTTTCTTGATTTATGAAACAGCGGATTGTTGTTGTGTTATGTTTGTTCTGGCTCTTCTTGTCGGGGATATATGGACAGAATTATCAGATGAAGGGGACAGTAATAGACCGTTCTACCCGTCAGCCTCTGGAGTTTGTCAATGTACTTGTCGTCGGGTTGGGAACAGGTGCTTCTACAGATGCAGAGGGGAATTTTACCATTTCTAAGCTTCCTCCCGGAATCTATCGCCTGCAAGCTTCTGCATTGGGTTATAAAACGGTTCTGACGTCCGAGTATCGGGTGAATCATATTACGCCTCACATTCAAATTGAAATGGAGGAGGAGAGTGCTGCCCTGGCTGAAGTCACCGTGACAGCGTCTCCTTTTCGTCGCGTAGCAGAGAGCCCCGTAAGTCTGAGGGTTATCGGCCTGCAGGAAATAGAAAAAGCACCGGGAGCAAACCGTGATATTTCTCGGGTTGTACAGAATTATCCGGGGGTGGCATTTTCTCCGATCGGATATCGGAACGATTTGATCGTCAGAGGTGGTGGCCCTTCCGAAAACCGTTTTTATTTGGATGGGGTAGAGATCCCGAATATTAATCATTTCAGTACTCAGGGAGCTTCGGGTGGTCCGGTGGGACTGATTGATGCGGATTTGATACGCAGTGTCAAGTTTTATAGCGGGGCTTTTCCTGCAAATCGCGGAAATGCTTTGAGCTCTGTACTTGATTTCAGTCTCCGTGACGGAGATATGGAGCGTAATTCCTTGAAAGCTACATTGGGAGCTTCTGAAGTGGCTTTAAGTTCCAACGGACATCTGGGAAACAAGACCTCCTATCTGGTTTCTGTTCGTCAGTCTTATCTGCAAATGCTGTTCAAGGTGCTGGGATTACCTCTTCTGCCGGCTTATACGGATGCATCTTTCAAGGTGAAAACCCGGTTCGATGCCCGGAATGAGTTGACTGTTCTTGGTTTAGGAGGTATAGACCGGATGAAACTGAATTTTGATATAGATGGCGAGGATGCTGAATATATATTAAGTTATCTTCCTAAAATCCAGCAGGAGACATTTACACTGGGAAGTGTCTACCGGCATTATGCGGGGCCGCATGTACAGTCTGTAACTCTTAGCCATAGTTATCTGAATAACCGGAATCTGAAATACCGGGACAATGATGAGAGTTCACCTGACAATCTGACTCTCCGGCTTCGTTCCATAGAGCAGGAAACCAAACTCCGTATGGAAAATACTTCCACCTGGAACACCTGGAAAGTTAATGCCGGAGTGGAGTTGAATCAGACTCATTACACGAATGATACCTATCAGCAGATTTTTATAATAGATACATTGTCTGTTTATAATTATCACACTTTGCTGAATCTTTTTCGTTGGGGTGTTTTCGGTTCGGTAGGATATACCAGTTCAGATGAACGTTTCAGTGCTTCTCTGGGATTACGAAGTAACGGTAATAATTATAGCGGACGGATGAAGAATATGCTCAGGCAGCTCTCTCCCCGTTTATCGCTTTCGTACCGGTGGCTGAAAAATTGGAGTATAAGCGGACATTGGGGACTTTATTATCAGTTGCCTCCGTACACTTCGCTTGGCTTTAAGGACCGGGAAGGTATATGGGTGAACCGCAATCTGGATTATCAGTCTGTATCTCAGGGAAGTTTGGGTATTGCCTGGAATCCGGACAGCCGGATGGAAGTGTCTGTGGAAGGCTTTTATAAAGATTATAACCGGATGCCTGTTTCTATGGCAGATGGTATTCCTTTGGCCTGTAAGGGAAATGACTATGGAGTTGTTGGCAATGAGAGGCTGGTATCTTCGGGAAACGGCCGTTCCTATGGTGTGGAGATTATGTTCAAATGGCTGTTACAGCAGAAACTGAATTTGTCTTCTTCCGTGACGATTTTTAAGTCAGAGTTTCAGGATGGAACTACCGGCCGTTACATACCTTCAGCCTGGGATAATCGTTTTATCGTAAATGTCAGCGGTACATATAATCTGCCTCGTCAATGGAGTGTCGGCATGAAAGTTTGTTGTATCGGAGGATCTCCATATACTCCATACGATGAGGACAAATCATCTTTAGTCGAAGCCTGGAATGCACAGGGAAAGGCTTATTATGATTATAGCCGTTATAATACGGAACGCTTGCCGGCTTTCGGGCAACTGGATGTAAGAGTGGATAAAACTTTCTATCTGAAAAAATGTATGCTGGGGTTCTATCTGGACATTCAGAATGTGACAGGTAGCAAGTTGCGTCAGCCGGATGTCCTGATGAGTATGGGCGAGATTGCTAATCCTGAAGCTCCGGCTGCCGAACAACGCTATGTTATGAAGTCTGTCCGGCAGGAGAGCGGAACTCTGCTTCCCACATTGGGGATAACTTTTGAATATTGATATCTGAATAGATGAAGAAGAGAAGTGCTCCGTCAGGAGTACTTCTCTCCGAATTTCATTTCGGCATCATTTACGAATTTGCGAATAGCATTCTGATCATCCTTCTTGCAGATCAGTAATGCGTTTCCACGGGCTGCAATCAGATATCCTTCCAGATCCTGTATGACAGCAAGTTTATCTTCAGGCAGCATGATGATATTATTCTTGCAATTATAAAGTAGCGTATTGCTGTTAATGATTACATTCTGGTTTGAGTCTTTTGGGGAAGCATCATATAAAGCCTCCCAGGTTCCCAGATCTGCCCACCCGAAATCACATAGTTGTACATATACGTTGTCTGCTTTTTCCATAATACTGTAATCTATGGAAATATTGGGGCAGGCAGAAAAGTCGGGAGTGTCACATTCTACATGTGGACAAACTTCAGACATCATGTCATGGAAAGCCTTTAATATGGTATTGACGTGCCAGATAAATATACCCGAGTTCCAATAAAATTCATTACTCTGTACAAAGATCTCGGCAAACTCTAAGGCTGGTTTCTCAATGAATGTCTTTACTTTATAAAAGTCTTCTTCTTTTTCTTCGTCAATCTGAATATAGCCGTATCCGGTTTCCGGACGTGTTGGCTTGATTCCTATTGTAATCAGTTTATCTGACTTGGAAGCAAACTCCAAACCATGAAGAATGGCTCTTTCAAAGTTTTCCGTTTTCAGGATCAGATGATCGGAAGGAGCAACGACGGTACAGGCATTCGGATTAATTTTCTGAATAATATGTGAGGCATAGGCAATGGCTGGTGCTGTATTGCGTTGTTCTTCTTCAATGACCAGCTGTTCTTCCCTGATTTCAGGGAGCTGTTCCATGACCAGCTCTTTATAGCTACAATGTGTTGTGATAAAAATGTTTTCAGGGGGAATGATTCGTCTGTATCTTTCATAAGTCTGTTGTAATAAGGTCTGGCCGCTTCCAAAGAAATCAATAAATTGCTTGGGAAGCGATTTGCGGCTGTACGGCCAGAAGCGGCGTCCCATTCCGCCTGCCATGATGATGCAGTAATAATTGCTGTTGCCCATGATTGTAGTAGTATTATAAACTCACCGCTAAGTTAGCCTTTTTTTGAAAGAATGCTTCTAAAAGCTTCCTAAATAGTGTTAGTGAAATATTTTTTTTAGTTTTTTGTTGTAAGTTTTGTAGTTTCAGAAAAAAGCATTACCTTTGCACTCGCAATCAAGAACAAGAGTGCTTGTTGATAAGTTTGCCCAGATGGCGGAATCGGTAGACGCGCTGGTCTCAAACACCAGTGGAGTAACATCCATCCCGGTTCGACCCCGGGTCTGGGTACAAGAAAAAAAGTCTAAGTATCTAATTTCAGATATTTAGAC
>NZ_EQ973630.1 GCF_000157915.1 Phocaeicola coprophilus DSM 18228 = JCM 13818
CCCCGGCATCCAAAAAGGAAACCGGGGATCGGAAAACGGCGACTACCTACTCTCCCACTTGCGCAGTACCATCGGCGTGACGAAGCTTAACTTCTCTGTTCGGAATGGGAAGAGGTGGAACCTTCGTGCCATAGTCACCTGAATATCTCATGTACAAGCAATACTTACGAAAACCTGAAGTATATATCAACCTCCCTGATAAGGAAAGTGAACGGGCAATTAGTAATGCTCGGCTTTGGTGTCTCCACCTTTACACCTGCATCCTATCAACGTCATCGTCTTTGACGACCCTGAGAAATCTAATCTTGCGGCCGGCTTCGCACTTAGATGCTTTCAGCGCTTATCCGATCCCGACTTAGATACCCGGCGATGCACCTGGCGGCACAACCGGTAAACCAGAGGTCGGTCCAACACGGTCCTCTCGTACTAGTGTCAGAGCCACGCAAATTTCATACGCCCACGATAGATAGAGACCGAACTGTCTCACGACGTTCTGAACCCAGCTCGCGTGCCACTTTAATGGGCGAACAGCCCAACCCTTGGGACCTTCTCCAGCCCCAGGATGTGACGAGCCGACATCGAGGTGCCAAACCACTCCGTCGATATGAGCTCTTGGGAGGGATCAGCCTGTTATCCCCGGAGTACCTTTTATCCTTTGAGCGATGTCCCTTCCATACGGAAACACCGGATCACTATGCTCTAGTTTCCTACCTGATCGACCTGTCTGTCTCCCAGTCAAGCGCCCTTCTGCCATTACACTCTCCGGACGGTTACCGATCGTCCTGAGGGCACCTTTAGAAGCCTCCGTTACGCTTTTGGAGGCGACCACCCCAGTCAAACTACCCACCAAGCAATGTCCTTCCATCCGGAAGTTAGAACTCAAACAAACGAAGGGTCGTATTTCAACAGCGGCTCCACAAACACTGGCGTGCCTGCTTCATTGCCTCCGACCTATCCTACACATCGCGTGCCCAAATTCAATGCTAAGCTATAGTAAAGGTTCACGGGGTCTTTTCGTCCCATCGCGGGTAATCGGCATCTTCACCGATACTACAATTTCACTGAGCTCACGGTTGAGACAGCGTCCGGATCATTACACCATTCGTGCAGGTCGGAACTTACCCGACAAGGAATTTCGCTACCTTAGGACCGTTATAGTTACGGCCGCCGTTTACTGGGGCTTCAATTCAATGCTTCTCTTGCGATGACATCTCCTCTTAACCTTCCAGCACCGGGCAGGTGTCAGGCTGTATACGTCTACTTTCATATTGGCACAGCCCTGTGTTTTTGTTAAACAGTTGCCTGGACCTATTCTCTGCGCCCTCCCATCTCTGGGTAGGGACCCTTTATCCCGAAGTTACAGGGTCAGTTTGCCTAGTTCCTTAACCGTGATTCACTCAAGCGCCTTAGTATATTCAACCCGACTACGTGTGTCCGTTTGCGGTACGGGTACCTTCAGAATTATGTTTAGCGGATTTTCTCGGCAGTCTGGTTACCCATGCTATTGGATTGTCCCGAAGGACGCTCCATACTCTCAAGTTCGGCTCTCTCCGCGGATTTGCCTGCGGAAATCAACGCCTACACTCTTCAACGGACTATTCCGTCAGTCCGCGATGGTGTCACTACTGCTTCCCCACGTCACTCCTGAAGGTAGTAACGGAATCTTAACCGTTTCTGCCATCGGCCTCGCCGTTCGGCTGAGCCTTAGGTCCCGACTTACCCTGATCCGATTAGCGTTGATCAGGAAACCTTAGTCTTTCGGCGAGGGGGTTTCCCGCCCCCTTTATCGTTACTTATACCTACATTTGCTTTTCCATACGCTCCAGAATACCTCACGGTACGCCTTCAACGCCGAATGGAATGCTCCCCTACCAATCATTGCTGATTCTATAGCTTCGGCAGACAACTTGATACCCGATTATTATCCACGCCCGATTCCTCGACTAGTGAGCTGTTACGCACTCTTTAAATGAATGGCTGCTTCCAAGCCAACATCCTAGCTGTCTTAGCAATCAGACTTCGTTAGTTTAACTTAGCTGTCATTTCGGGGCCTTAGCTGATAGTCCGGATTCTTCTCCTCTCGGGCAAGGACCTTAGCACCCATGCCCTCACTCCCGCGGTAAAACTGACGCGCATTCGGAGTTTGTCAGGACTTGATAGGCGGTGAAGCCCTCGCATCCTATCAGTCGCTCTACCTCACGTCAGTAACCCACGAGGCTGCACCTAAATGCATTTCGGGGAGTACGAGCTATCTCCAAGTTTGATTAGCCTTTCACCCCTACCCTCAGCTCATCCAGAAGCTTTTCAACGCTTATTGGTGCGGACCTCCATCTGGTGTTACCCAGACTTCATCCTGGCCAAGGGTAGATCACTTGGTTTCGCGTCTGCCGCCACTGACTGGACGCCCTGTTCAGACTCGCTTTCGCTTCGGCTCCGGAACTCGTGTTCCTTAACCTCGCCAGAGACGGCAACTCGTAGGTTCATTATGCAAAAGGCACGCCGTCACTCCTTGCGGAGCTCCGACCGCTTGTAGGCGCACGGTTTCAGGTACTATTTCACTCTTCTGTTCGAAGTGCTTTTCACCTTTCCCTCACGGTACTGGTTCACTATCGGTCTCTCGGGAGTATTTAGCCTTGCCGGATGGTCCCGGCAGATTCACGCAGAATTCCTCGTGTTCCGCGCTACTCAGGATACCGCTATGCTTCGTTTCGCTTCGAATACCGGACTGTCACCGTCTGTGGTCAGTCTTTCCAGGCTGTTCTTCTCACGAAATTTCTTGCAACAGCGCGGTCCTACAACCCCATACATGCCGTAACACGTATGGTTTGGGCTCTTCCCCGTTCGCTCGCCACTACTGGGGGAATCATTGTTATTTTCTCTTCCTGCAGGTACTAAGATGTTTCAGTTCCCTGCGTTAGCTTCCATCTTGGATGGATGGTATTCCTTCAGAATACCGGGTTGTCCCATTCGGAGATTCACGGATCAAGGGTTATTTGCACCTCCCCGTGACTTTTCGCAGCTTATCACGTCCTTCATCGCCTCCGAGAGCCAAGGCATCCGCCATGCGCCCTTGCTTACTTTCCTTATCACGTCACACTGACTGGCAGTGCGGGATGATATATACTTCAAGCTTTCGTACTTTTTTATTTGCTTGTTACATCATGTCATAGAACTTCTTTTCTTGTGGAGAATAACGGATTCGAACCGTTGACCCCCTGCGTGCAAAGCAGGTGCTCTAGCCAGCTGAGCTAATCCCCCGTTTTTTTTGCGGCTGCAAAGGTAAGTATTTACATCCGTTCCGCCAAAATTTCAGGGAAGTTTTTTTCGCCTCCCCTTCGAGGTAGTCCCAGGCAGAGTTGAACTGCCGACCTCTACATTATCAGTGTAGCGCTCTAACCAACTGAGCTATAGGACTAGCTTTGTGATTCAGTTCAACCTAGTCCGTTACGACTCGGCTTCATCTTTCTCTTTATATCGTTAAACAAATCCGACATAGTACAGAGGGAGAACCTCTTACGGAAACTCTCCAGAAAGGAGGTGTTCCAGCCGCACCTTCCGGTACGGCTACCTTGTTACGACTTAGCCCCAATTACCGGTTTTACCCTAGGACGATCCTCGCGGTTACGTACTTCAGGTACCCCCGGCTTTCATGGCTTGACGGGCGGTGTGTACAAGGCCCGGGAACGTATTCACCGCGCCGTGGCTGATGCGCGATTACTAGCGAATCCAGCTTCGTGGAGTCGGGTTGCAGACTCCAGTCCGAACTGAGAGGAGCTTTCGGGATTCGCATCCGGTCGCCCGGTAGCTGCCCTCTGTACTCCCCATTGTAACACGTGTGTAGCCCCGGACGTAAGGGCCGTGCTGATTTGACGTCATCCCCACCTTCCTCGCATCTTACGATGGCAGTCCTGCCAGAGTCCTCAGCATGACCTGTTAGTAACTGGCAGCAAGGGTTGCGCTCGTTATGGCACTTAAGCCGACACCTCACGGCACGAGCTGACGACAACCATGCAGCACCTCCACAGCGGCGATTGCTCGCTTATCCGTTTCCGGATAATTCCACTGCAGTTCAAGCCCGGGTAAGGTTCCTCGCGTATCATCGAATTAAACCACATGTTCCTCCGCTTGTGCGGGCCCCCGTCAATTCCTTTGAGTTTCACCGTTGCCGGCGTACTCCCCAGGTGGGATACTTAACGCTTTCGCTTGGCCGCTGACTGTCTATCGCCAACAGCGAGTATCCATCGTTTACCGTGCGGACTACCAGGGTATCTAATCCTGTTTGATACCCGCACTTTCGAGCCTCAACGTCAGTGGCGGCTTAGCAGGCTGCCTTCGCAATCGGGGTTCTTCGTGATATCTAAGCATTTCACCGCTACACCACGAATTCCGCCTGCCTCAACCGTACTCAAGGTCTCCAGTTTCAACTGCAATTTTAAGGTTGAGCCCCAAACTTTCACAGCTGACTTAAAAACCCGTCTACGCTCCCTTTAAACCCAATAAATCCGGATAACGCTCGCATCCTCCGTATTACCGCGGCTGCTGGCACGGAGTTAGCCGATGCTTATTCGTTACGGTACATGCAAAAACCTACACGTAGGTTCCTTTATTCCCGCACAAAAGAAGTTTACAACCCGTAGGGCCGTCATCCTTCACGCTACTTGGCTGGTTCAGGCTCTCGCCCATTGACCAATATTCCTCACTGCTGCCTCCCGTAGGAGTTTGGACCGTGTCTCAGTTCCAATGTGGGGGACCTTCCTCTCAGAACCCCTATCCATCGTAGGTTTGGTGGGCCGTTACCCCGCCAACTGCCTAATGGAACGCATCCCCATCGCTTACCGATAAATCTTTAATCTTAATCTCATGCGTGCTTAAGATACCATCGGGTATTAATCTTTCTTTCGAAAGGCTATCCCCGAGTAAGCGGAAGGTTGGATACGCGTTACTCACCCGTGCGCCGGTCGCCGGCAATTGAAGCAAGCTTCAATCCCGCTGCCCCTCGACTTGCATGTGTTAAGCCTGTAGCTAGCGTTCATCCTGAGCCAGGATCAAACTCTTCATTGTAAAATATCTTTTTAACCTGCATTGCTGCAGGCTCTGTTTGCTCTGTTCAGGTTTCCGTTTTCTCTTTCAGTGCACCTTATATATTTAAGGTTACTGACGGTTCTTCCCGCCATCCTCATTTTGCAGCCTGCATATCAGACTGTTTCAGACGACTTTTTCTTGTACTACATCTCGTTTGTTTATCTAAAGTCTATCAAAGATCTCTCTTCTTTTCGGCTTCCGTTTTTATCGGAAAGCGGATGCAAAGGTAAATGCTTTTTTTTATTCTGCCAAACTTTTCAGAAGTTTTTTTTCGAAAAAGTTTTTTCCAGGGAAACCGGAAGGATGACTTTCTCGCTCCCTTGGACAATACCAAGGTAAGATACTCGCACAG
>NZ_EQ973629.1:0-1195 GCF_000157915.1 Phocaeicola coprophilus DSM 18228 = JCM 13818
ACAGGAGGCAAGGAGAAGTAAGACTAAAGATAGAATTGTTGTTTTCATGATATTAAAAATAAGTTGTTTATAATTCAATTTCAATAATGCTGTTTTCTGGATTTTGAACAATCGCATAGAATGTATTGTCTTTACCAGATGCAGCCAAATTATAACGAGGCATTCCCAAATTAACTATTTTAACTAGATTAAAATCATAGTCATAAACTCCTACAGTATGCCGCTTGGGTGAAGTTTGGCTTTTGTCATTACCTGTATAATCTGGGTCGTTCATAATACTAATGATGAAGTCTTCAGTCAGACAACACCCAACCAAACAATTTTTCCCGCCTTCTTTGACTTGCATTTGGTCTCCATTTATTGTGTATTCAGGATTTCCAAAAGTTCTTTCATTTAGTAATGATATATTAGAAGAGGTTACTTTAAATGTAGCTGCATAAGGAAGTACTTCTAAATAGAGTAATAGTATCTGATTTTCATGGTTATATACAATTTTCCCTGAATAGAAATGTTCCCGGTTTGCTATATCTGAAGAGAAAGGTAATTTACCAGCAGATGCTATTTCTTTTCCATCGGGTGAATATAACGTAATAACATGATCTTTTGTAGGATCATATGTTATGAAATTTCCATTTTTACACAGTTGTATAGATTGATTTTTTCCGTTGAAAACATTAAAGCTCCTAAATTCTTGTTTAAACTGATTTTCGGAAGAGCTAACAGCTGTTTGAAATGTTCCATATCTATTCCATGTCAAGAACTTATTTTCTCCAAAAGGGATACATTCTGGTAAAATAAATTCTTCTGGACCATTTCCAATCTGACCTACTTCCGATACAAGATGTCCTTTTGTATCGTAGATTTTTATAAAATTAGATACTTGTCTAGGATCTTGTAATACCAAGTAATCACCAATACAGATGAAACTTGCAGCACTTTTAATGAATAAGCTATCAGTTAGTACTTTTGGGGATACTTGGATTCGTTCTGTTTTTACTGGTTTTTGACTGCAAGAAATACAAAAAATACAAGCAATGAATATATTTAATAATTGTAGTTTCATAATGTCTTTGTAATGAAAGGATGAAAAAATAAATGAGAAAAGACAAAAATTAAAAGTAAAATCATTACATAACTTTTGTCTTTTCTCGTTTAATAGATTTTACTTAGTTACATAAATCACATGAACAGTCTG
>NZ_EQ973629.1:2218-12181 GCF_000157915.1 Phocaeicola coprophilus DSM 18228 = JCM 13818
AAGTGTATTAAAATGTCCTTTATTCTGCTGGTAATTCCAACCAGCGATAGTAATTGTTGCGATAACTGCTGCTTGCATATAATGTCCATTTCCGGATTGACTCTCACACTATAAATAGTACCGCCCGGATCTATGACAAAATAGCATTTCATGCTTCAATCCCTGATTTAGCTTAAGGCATACCGTAAAATAAAGAAAGCTTCTTCATTTTGTAACTCTCCTTTTTTTATACAATACAGGTATCTGTCTTGATCTATACAAAAGCCGGAAGTCATTTCCTGCCCCACTTCCCAAACATGAGTCACCATTCCATTCCAATCAACTTGTACGATTTGATTATTCATGACATCATCTGTTTCACCATTTTTCAGACTACGACGAAAATAAGCATAACCAGAAGTTGCATAGCATTGAATATAACCCACATAATTTTTTCGATTTAATAGTTTACGAAACTGCTCCTCATTATTATCACCATCTTTATCTAAACAAATGACATTTTGTAGTTTTCCTTGCAAGTTATACACCTGGATCATATCAAAATAATACATTGAAACAAATATTTTATGCAAATTCAAATTGCATAAGACATTTGCACTATACATTAGCCATAAATTATCTTTCACTTTGTCTGTTAAAGTTGATGAAAGTTCCGGATACACAGGTACTTTGGTTATTTGGCTTGTGCGTAAATCACAGATTTGAAACAAAGAATTTTTCTCTCCAATATGTTTTCCCACCAAGTACTTCTGATTTAAATTCAGACTTCCCCATCCTAAATAATCTTCAGGCAATTTCGTAAAAGAGCCCAATGAATCAGAATATGCTACGAATTTGTTTCTTGTATTCATATCGTACATTTCAATACCTTTCAGTATTGCTTTATTCTCATAATTGTTACGCACAAATTCAGGAGAAAGAACATCCTCCGGACCATTCCCTACCGTCCCTATCCGTTTTAACAACTTGCCAGTCCGTTTATTAAATAAATGAATACAAGTATCTGCTTTGGCCATAACAACATATAATACATCATCATATATATCCATTTCCACAGGATACTCCTCCATCAATGTAAGGACAGTATCTGGTGAATTCAGCTTTTCCGCAGAAATCACTCTGCTACTATCTGTGTCAACTCCAGCTTCATCTGAATGAGAAGAGTCTCTTTTTGAGAGACACGATGAAATAAATACAAACAATAAAAGGACAGAAAATAACCGTTTCATACTCTATTATTTTATTATAAAAAACTTACAAGCAATAAGATGTTCCTGACCACCAATGGATATCCAGAGGATCATACTTACATGGAGTTCCACACTTTACAGCCTTAGGCTTATCTGCATCGTAATTTGCATTTTCCATGGCCAGATCAGATAATTCTATTTCTTTATTCTGCTGGTATGACCAACCAGCGATAGTAACTGTAGCGATAACAGCTGCTGCGTCTAATGCTTTTTTCATGATGATTAGATTTTAATTTATAAAAACAACTGCTTTGGAAAAGCAGTGATTCAATACTATAAAATTTTATTCGATATATTGTTTATTCTAAATATATTTTTCTTAGATCATATCCATCTTCATTGAAGGAAACTAAATAAGCGTTCTGCTCAAAAGAATCTACAGCTATTGTCATGATCATGCAATCTGTTTTTATTTTCTTAATAAGGTTTCCTTCCCAGTCAAAAATCAATATTGTATCAGTAAAAGGATGTTTTGGAGGAGATTGTTTCAAATCAGAACCTTTTGTCCCGCTTAGTAGAGCATAGATATGTTTTTGAGTGACATATATATCATCAAAACCAATTGTTGTATTATCACCCCATGTTACAGAAGAACCTGTATCTTGGAATAGAGAAGGATAGATAAATAATTGTTTAACAGACTGTATACAGGATTCTTCTATCTTGAATATTTCCAATGTTCCCCCGATATAAGTTCCTTGTACCCAATATTTATAATCGGGTCGATATTTTGTTTTGCATGCATATGTAAATACGCGAGCATTTCGCTCTTTATCTTCAACCACTTGTGGATAATCTTTATAAACATCATACAAACTGTCTGGCGAAACTAAAGCGAAGCGCATGTCATTTGTAAACCCTACCAAATAAAATATTCCTGAACGTTCTAATACAGAATGAATAGGATATTGATATACAGATTGAGGTATTTGGATAGATTGATAATAATCTGATTGCTTCTTTAAAAATCTATTTACATCATATTCCATAATCTTAGTTGCAGAATAGGCTCGGATTTTTCTATCCGAAGTGATAGTAAATAAATCGGTTAAATTTGGAATCTCCATGGGAGCATCTCCTTTTTTCGCTAAACAATCTATATACTCGCCGAAACGATCGTATACTTGTAAATACTCACTTCCTCCTAAGTCTTGTACAACAAAAACTGAATCCAAGATTTCCAAGCGGATTGGATAACGACATAATATATCTGACTTTATCAATTCTGATGGAGTAAAACACACCTCTGTCTCATCTATAAAATCTGACGAGAATTTATCTGTTAAATTATTAGAACAGGCAGATAAAATAAACAGGCCTATGATTATTAATATATTTTTTGACATTGTTCTGATCTTATTTTACTTTAGCAGATTGCTAGGACCTTATATGTCCTATGCAATCTGCTAAAAATTATTGTTGACAAGTATGAGAACCTTTCATTGTCGAGCCAATTGCTGTCCAATCTGCACCACATTTATCGCATTCAAAACTACAGATACCTAACAATCCTTCACAGTCAAGATTAGACTCTGATTCACCATTGGCCAACGCTTCCACGTTTTCCATGGCCAGATCAGATAATTCCACTTCTTTATTCTGCTGGTAATTCCAACCAGCGATAGCGACTGTAGCGATAACTGCTGCTGCGTCTAATGCTTTTTTCATGATGATTAGATTTTAATTTATAAAGAATATCGGTGAACCTTTCTTTCTACAAATCCACCCTTTATCAAGTGTGGTTGCACATGGCAGAAGATTCTGTATGCCATTCCGAAATTAATGTGTACTTTTGTATGTGTTTTGTCCGTTTTCTCCGACACAGGCAAAAGTAAAGTAGATTTGGAAGAGTACAAAATAAAAACGCCGATATTTTGCTGAAAATACTCTGAAATCTACACTGATCAAACACTGAAATTTTACTGATGATGTTAAATATCAGAATTATAACAAATTGTATAAAAACGATGGTAGCATGAATAGTAATATTTGTTTTGTATGTAAAGTATTTGGAATTGTTTTTGTAGGCTTGTTGGGGGCCTATTTTATGTGTTCAGGGCATAACTATGAGCAGGCAATCCTCAAAAACGCTAAAATTTGTTTTGAGGAGGCACTGCAGGAAGAAAAGAAAAATAGTATGACCCAAGTATATATATCATACGATGCTTCGAAAGCTACATGTACTTTAGATGAAGTTCTAACTTGGGCGACGATGGCTATGTCCATAAAAAAGGATAGTTGTCGTCAGGGGTTAGACAGTATATACCACGCTAAGTTAACACAAGCCGGATATCCCGTTCAAACCGCTATTAGCTATACATGGAATGGACGTACCACGGTGAGCAAGCCCAATTTGGATTTATCACACATGTACCCTGTAGGAAACAAAGTTTATTCGATGAAGCATGATACGATTCGGTTGCAAGCCTATGTACCCATCGCTTTCGTGCATACGCAAAAATATAAATTCAGCATAGGTTTGGGATTGTTGGTTGGCAGCATTTTACTGGGCTTTGGCATTTGGTGGATGACAAGAAAAAAAAGGAATATGGATGAGGCGGCTTCATTTTCGCAAAGAGTACTTATTGGTAAAAACTGTTATTGGGATTCACGGAGAGGTATTTTCTGTTGTGCAGGCGAATCTGTAATATTAGCCGGAATGCAGGAAAAGTTTTTTGACCAACTTGTTAAATCCCCAGATTACGTTGCGATGTATCAAGATTTTTTAGTTTTCTATCCAGAACAGGAACTTACTAAAGCTACAATAGATAAAATCCAACACACCATGCAAACTTTGAAAAAAAATCTGAAAGCATTTCCTGTGGTCATTGAGCCTATTCGGGGTAAAGGTTATCAACTTTGTTTTAAGGTAGAGGAAATGGCAGAATAACTCAAAACCGGGTTATTATTATCCAAGCTTGTAGTATATAACCGTTCGCCTTGTAATGCCAGTCCGAACACTGAATGATCTAGCACTAACTTTCGCAGCGGTTTCCCTTCCTGCATATTCCGTATCCGCTCTTTAAACGAAACCCCGTCGAAAACTGCATGAATGCAGCTGTCGGCTACTTTCTACGTTCTTTTGATTCAATCTTTACTTTTCTTCCATTCTTTCACCTTCTCCCTCATTTCCCGGATGGCTTGACTTTCTACTTTGGGCTTTTTGTGCCAGACCGAATCAGCCATCTCTTGCCGTTTATCCGGCTGGTAGAAATCAGGTTCTGCATAGAGGTTGGCCAGCAGGTAATACGGATAAATGCGTTCGGGCAATATGTCAATCGCGTGCAGCAGTAGTCTTTCGGCTTCGGGATAGTTGCCGGCTTCTTGTTCGTTCTTTGCCAGAACATATCGGATCATGGGATCGGAACTGTAACGTACGGCTTGCCGGAGATATTGGCTTGCCTCTTCCAGTCGTTGGCTGTGATTGAGGCATTGAGCCGCTTCGAACAAGTATCTGGGATTCTGTTTCAGTATGTCATAAAGTGCGACATATCCTTCGGTGGCAGCCTCGTAGGCTTTGTTGTTGTGTAACAACTTGAGCCGGTTCCATTGTTCGTAGGCCTTGTAGCGGTCTGTCGCCGATGTGCACACGAATAGGCTGCATACAGCCATGACGATCATCCCTAATCGTTGGACAGAAAGCCAGTTGTTTTCTGCCACATATCCTGTCGGAATGGCTAATGCACACAGACAGACCCAAAGAATCCAGAAGTCCGGAAGTTGTAAGGGATAGGAAGAGAAGGCGAAGATGGCAAAGGCTATCAACGCTCCGGAAATCCCGGATTGTTTTGTCCGGACAGCCAGAAAGAAAGCACCGCCACCTACCCCCAGGAAAAGCATTAAGGGGAAGATTCCTAATTCTACTGCAATTTGCAGGTATTCGTTAAAGGCATATTCCGGGCATCCGGCCACCCATTTTTCCTGGCTGGAGGCATGTTTCAGGTAGCTGGCCTGGGCTTCGGCGAAAGCTTCCGGGAAATGTCCCACTCCTACGCCCAAACCCCGTTGTTCCCGGATGATTTGCGTAGAGACCTTCCACATCAGCAGGCGTCCGTCTGCGGAATCTTTCTTGAGATGGTACATGCCATAAGCCCCTCCGGCCAGCAGTAATACACTTGCCAGTAGCATGGCCGCGATTCGTTTGGGATATTGACGTGTATAAGAGATGATGGCGGCTTTATAGTAGCTAATCAGTACCCAGGCAGAACCGAGCAAAGCAGCAATCCAGGCTGAACGGCTTCTCCCGGCAGGCAATACAACGCAGATGACCAGCACGCAAAGCCAGGCATAATGCCCTGTTAGTTTACGGTTGTGTAACGCCACATGTAAAGCCCAGGGCAACAGGATGGCAAGGAATCCGGAATAGGGACCCGGATTGAAGAAAGTGCCGGTCAGGTTAAACAGGGCATGGTGGGAATACGTGAAACCATATAGCTGTGCCATGCCGCTGATAGCTTCTCCAAGGGCGACAGTCAGCCATAGACGAGTGAAGAGTTCCCTTGTTTCGGGGCGGAAGAGGAACAGGAGGCGCAAGATGAACCACAAGACCAGTAATGATAACAGGAAGGAGCATTTGCCAGACAGGACATTCCCGTCAGAAAAGCAGGAAAGGCAAGCCCATCCGATGAACAGGCTCCAGGCACCATCCACCCTGGTGATGCGTAATCTTTTCCGTTCGATCAGGTAACCCAGCAGACAAACAGAACCGAGTAAAACGACCAAATAAGTCCAGAATGCCCGGCCCGTGACCAGTCCGTCGGCCAAGTTGTCGGCCGAGACGAACGAGGTAACTGCCAGTGCCAGGCAAAATAGGCTGACAAACAATAATATGAGATAATTCATTAATCTATTCATGTCGTACTTTATGATTCTATTTTACATCTAACAGAAAACGGTCCCACCGGAATCGATCTGTATAAGGATCGACCGATTTCCATACTTTCCATACTTTCCCGACAATGTATTCTTCGGGCAGTAATCCCCAGTAACGGGAGTCTTGTGAATTGATGCCGTTGTCTCCCCCCATGAAATAATAGTCCTTCCTGAAACGGTAAGTCCGGATGGGATGCCCGTCCAGAAAGACGGTCGAGTCGCGGTAGGAAAGCGTTTTCCCTTGCTCCCATTCGATTACCTTTTTATATAACAGGAATTTGAAACGGTCCATGCCGACTTCCGTTCCTGCTTTGGGTATGTAGAGTGGTCCGAAATTTTGCAAGTTCCAATTGCTTTCGTTGTAAGGGAATGTCTGGAAAACCCCTTCCGGGAAATCTTCCGGTTTCATCTGTCCGATGCGATGTTGCGCTTCCCGATTTCCCAGGTTTTCTTCCGTCCTGTTGATTTGGTAGATACCGTTCCTGATGGAAAGGGTGTCTCCCGGCAAGGCAATACAGCGTTTGACATAGTATTTGAAGAGGTGCATCTCAATCTTTTCCCACGTGTGAGGATGGGGAAAATGAAAGACCAGTACGTCATTGCGTTGTATGTCGTATAATCCAGGCAAGCGTCGGATGTTTACCCGCTTCCCTTTGAGTGCCTCTGTCAGGTTGAACAGCCTTGGCCCGATCAGGAGCTTGTTGACCAAGACGTAATCTCCCGGAACCAGCGTGGGTTCCATCGAGTCGGTTGGTATACGGAAAGACGCATACACAAAGACCAGCAGGAAGAGCCACAGGACAACCAGTCCGGCAGCAGCCAGAATCAGGTTGCTCAACCAGTCAATGCCTTTCTGTATCCATTTTTTCAGTACCATTGTATCATTCCATTTTTATACGTGAATATTCGGTCCTTCGTTCCTTCGATGCGTACGCGGTAAATTGTACCTTGCGGTACGTCGTTGAATGTCAGTGTGCCTTTCTCCCAGCGTTGTGTCCCGGCTGTTATCCAGGCATCGTCCCAGTATTGGAGTACGATGTCTTTCTCTTGGATGAAATAAGGTTTCCAATAAGGCACGTAATGTATTTTTTTGATCAAGGAGGGATAGGGCAATTCCCAACATACGAATCCTTTGTCCCCGTTGGTTTTCCCGCGCCATCCGGTAGCTGAAAGTCCGTCTGTCATCCGGTCGGGATTGTCTTCGGATGTAAGCGGACGCAGGTTTGTTGAATACTTCAGGGGATGTATCGGTTCTTCCCCGTCATGTTCAAAGAAAGAGATTTCACAGAGGTTAAGCGAGTCTTTGGGTACTTCCAGACGGATATACCGGTATGGGGTATGGCTGGTTGTCTGTATGTCGTTTCCCCATGACTCCATCGAGTCGTTCAGGCACCCCAATGTGTCCGCATGGGCAAAGTTCTTGTCTGGACTTCCCAGCAGGCATGCCCCGTTCAATGTCCTTTTGGTTTCAATTACTTCGTCTGTAAACAGATAGGCAGTATAGGTGGAGACCGTTATGGGGGCAGTTTCTTTGTGAGGTTCCAATATCTGTTGTTTGCCATGCTTGTCCAGCAGGAAGGCAGATCCGGCAGGAGTCAGGTTCCCGTTTTGGTACAGCATGGGCAAATAAACGATGTCTTTGCCCATCCCTTTGAAAACGACGTTTCCATCCCGTTGTATTTTCCCCCATTGCACGGGCACCCATTGTTTGGCTCCGAACACACACAAATAGGCATATTTTATATCCTCCGGAATGGACTTTCGGAGTGACAGTTTCACATCAGCGGTCTGGAAATAAGCCTCGGATACATCCTTCATGAAAGGATTACGGAACAGAGGCGGAATGTCTTGCCGGTCGACTTCGGGATCGGCGAATGGTCCGTCCAGATAGTATTCGAAGGTGTGCCGATATACTTTGGGCAAGCGGAAACGTCCCCACAGCAAGTCGAATCCTTCGTTGTTGTAAATCCGTTTGTATTTCCAGCGGTCGGCATCCCAGAAAGGTTCGAACGGATGGGTTTCGCCGTTGACGATTACGCAGTTCCAGCTATGCCCTCCGGAGCGGTTTCCCCATTCGGGTACGAAATCGATGGCCGTGGCCATACCCAAGGCGGATAGCTGTAAACAGTTGTACCAGGCCTTGTCGTCGCACGATCCCCGTTTCACATATTCGAAGGTGGCGGCATTGTAGATGGGCATGGAAGCAGCCGCCCAGTTGTTGTGCATCAGGTCCGACGATCGTTCGTGCAGCGAGTCGATCACCTGCCTGAAGTCCTTGCCGGCATCGCTGAATAAATGGGCGTGCCGTTGGTAGAACACGTCGCGGCTGTTGTCGATGCAAACACCCTCGGCATAGCGGTAGGGCAGGATGTAACGGCAGAAATCCTCGAAAGGCGCGTTGCGGGTATAGGCATTTTCCTGCCAGGCTTTGAACGAACGGTCTATCTCCTGTATCAACCGGTCTGCCCGCATGGTTTGCACATCTTTGCGGGATTTTGGGAAAAAGAGCGATTGTCCGGATTCCTTCCAGATGCTGTCGATTTCTTGTTGCCATTCAGCGGGCCGTTCCCAGTTGTATTTTTTAGAAATGGCTACATGCCGGTCATAAAAGGGCTGAAACTTCCGTACATCCGTGGAGTCGTGCCCCGTGTGTCCGACCATGTTCTCAATCAGGAATCGGGCTGCCCGGTATTTCATTTCGTCGCCCCGATAGTGTTCCAGCACTTTTTCCAATTCCTTCCGGTTGTCGCCTGCGTATTCCAACGCCATGTCGAGCCTGTCTTTGGATTGGCAGGCTGTCAAAAGCAATAGAAGTATATAGACCGTTGTTTGTTTCATTGTTTAATGATGAACTTTATAATATTTGAAGAAGGTTTAGAGGCAACATATATAAATTATCATCATCTGTATATTTCTTCAGATACAACATATTATTAAGTAAGACCCCATCCAGATAAAGGGCATCCAATTGCAGCCGTTTTACTGGTTTCCCTTCCCAAGTAAATATATCAAGGTAAGTTTCTTCACCAGGATGTTCTGTATCTTGGTTGAGCATATAGAAAAAGTTATTATCAGTATTGATACTTTTCATGTAGCAAGCTCCATCTGTTATGGGATTTTCTGGAGAATCTCCTTTATAATTGATCGTAAAGAGAGAATTGAATTTATTCTTTTCTCTGTCAATCTGGTAAACTTCTATTTGGTTAAACCGGATTCGTCCTACTACCAATTTGTCTTGTTGTACTTGGAAAGTTAAGTCGTAGGGCATGATTTTATTGTCAAAATACCCTTCGTTTACAGTGATACTGTCGTATGATTTTCCCGTATTTATATTTAATAAGTGTATTCCTGTTTCATGAGGGGAAGCCTTGTATCCACAATACAAAGTGTCATTGATGGCAAAGAAACGTTGGTAAAAACCTACATAGGGGCAATCCAGTTTCTGGGTGTCAAATGTAAGTGAATCCCCTTTATATTGGTATTTTCGGATTGAGTTACCATTCCATATTCTAAAATTGTTTTTTTCTGTACTTTGAACTAACATGGCTGTGGGTAAAAAATCTTCTGGCCCATTGCCATCTTCTCCAAATGAAAAGAATTTTTCTGAATTAACACGATCCCATAGAACAAAACAGGGTTCCATCAACCTGTTTTCTAATAAAATAAAAGAGTCCAATGCTGCCATATTCTCAATATTGCATAGCGTAGGCAGCTTGATGGCTTCAAGAGTTACCCGTTCGGTTATATTATCCCATTCGATTTGTGTGATAGGAACGTTTTTATTTCCTGTTTTTAAATTATTACAACTTGATAATAGGATGCAACACAAGAAAATCGTTAA
>NZ_EQ973628.1:0-2360 GCF_000157915.1 Phocaeicola coprophilus DSM 18228 = JCM 13818
TAAATAATGTTTGTCATGAAAATGATACATATACAAAATCCATTGGTAATTATATCAAAGAGCATTACATGAGTGGTTATCAAGATGAAAGCTTAGATAATAATATAAAGAAATTTGTATTCATTATTGATGAAATCAATAGAGGAGAAATCTCAAAAATATTTGGAGAACTATTTTTTAGTATAGATCCTGGTTATCGTGGAGTAAAAGGTATGGTAAAAACTCAATATCAGAATATGATTACCAATGAATCTGATCCTTTTTATGAAGGTTTTTATATACCTGAAAATGTCTATATCATAGGAACAATGAATGATATAGATCGTAGTGTTGAAAGTATGGATTTCGCAATGCGCCGACGTTTTGCCTGGCAAGAAGTAAAAGCAGAAGAAAATACAGGTATGTTGGATGATCTTAAAGAAATGAAAGATGAAGTTATTGAAATAATGAAACGTTTGAATAATACTATATGGAATGAAACTACTAATACAGGTATTGAGGGGCTAAATGCTGCATATCACATTGGTGGTTCTTATTTTAGTAAACTGCAACTTTACCTGAATGAAGATCATACAAACAAAAAATCTGCCTACAGGCATCTTTGGGAAAATCATTTAAAAGGAGTCCTTTCTGAATATTTAAGAGGAATGCCGGAGGCAATGGAGAATATGAAAAAATTGGAAGATATATATTTTAAAGAAGATGTCAATGCTGATATTGAGGGATAATACTAAATATTCATCTACTTCTGATAACCTTGAAAAATATCTGTCTTTACAGAATATTGCCAACAGAAACGTTTCAGAACTGTTAGATGATAAAGACAATAACCTGCTAATATATCCACATTCATTTTATCAATGTGAGGATGAGACTGGTAAACAGCCTCTATTGTTGCTACAGACTCATTGGAAGGAGAGAAAATGTACTAAAGTTATGCTTGAAACAGGGAATATGGCAGGTTTTATAGGGATTAATGGATTATCTCTTTCTATACATTCCCGTTTCTCCCAAGATTCAAAAGAAGATTTCTTCTTACATTATATGCTTAGCAAGGTTTTTTGTATTAATGTGTTGAATCTATCTCATGGAACTAGTGATGAACAACTATTCGATTTTCTGTTATACATGTTTCCAAGATTTCTTAATGAGGCACTATCACAAGGTATATACAAGGAATACAAGCGGAATGAATATAATGATGCAAATGTCCGAGGCACAATAAATATTAACCGGCATTTAAGAACTAATATGCCTTTCAACGGACGTATTGCTTATAGTACACGTGAATTTAGCCATGATAATCATGTTACTGAATTAATACGACATACTATTGATTATATCAGTAAGAGTAAATTTGGTAGAACATTGCTGGAAAATGATAGTGAAACACGTACAAGTGTTACTCAGATTATATCTGCAACACCCAGTTACTGCAGACAAGAAAGAGAAATTGTTGTTAAAAGTAATTTGAAGGAAATTAACCATCCATATTATTCTCGCTATACACCTTTACAGAAACTTTGCTTACGGATATTACGACATGAAAAGATTAAATATGGGGAGAAGAAAAATAAGATACATGGCATTTTATTTGATGTTTCATATTTATGGGAAGAATATCTTGCTACTATATTAACAAAACAAGGATTCAAGCATCCCAATAACAAAAAAGGTTTCGGATGTATTTATCTGGCAAAACATAATCGCCTTCCCAGATATCCTGATTATTACAGGGAATATGATCGTCTTATTGTTGATGCCAAATACAAAAAAGAGACAAATCGAGATGATATTCATCAGATGATAACTTATATGTATCAAATGAAAGGGAAACGTGGTATTTTTGTACAACCCGGTGACAAAGAATATCTTAAGGATATATTTCATTTATTAGGATATGGCGAAGAGGAAAATGCAGAACTCCAAACATATATATATCCTATATCACGAATAACAGATAGCTATAAGTCGTTTGTCTCTGAAATGTTAAAATCGGAGGATTCATTAAAAACAAAATTCAAACTTGAACTTGAACCATATCAATAAATAGCTATTGGATTTACTATCCAGCTTTGCAAGAATAATGAGACTGGCATTCTAAGAATATAAAGTCAAGTGTTTTATATATGATATCAAAAAAGGTTACAGCCGAGAAGAACTCTTAGCTGTAACCTTTTTTGTTGAAGCAACCATAATTTTTTAATATTTACCACACACTGTACTTCGGTTTATCCAACCGAAATAACAAATGTGTTGCACATTTCTTACCAAAAAAACTTGGTTAATACATTTGTCACAAAATCAATCAATACTTGAAATGATACAGACTCCGGTTATTGTGACATTCGCCAATCAGT
>NZ_EQ973628.1:5139-12403 GCF_000157915.1 Phocaeicola coprophilus DSM 18228 = JCM 13818
ACCTAAATCTTTAAGGTTTATTGCCAAGGCTTCTGACAGAGTCATTACATGCTTCTCAAAAGTTCCATCCGTTCCAATGCCTCTACCAACGACATATTCTTCGTAGCTTTCTCTAACCACATAGATTTCGTCTTCGTTCTCGTACTCTGACACAATCAGGTCATTTAGCACAAGTTACTTCATACTCTTGTTTGTACTTCATGTTCTTAAAGAAACTCTCTTCATTTAAAGAAGTGCAGTTATTCTCCATATTTTCAAAAAGAAGAATATCTTCGTTTGCAAGTATATTTTTGTTCATAACATTCGCCGTTTTGTTGATACTATGTGTTTTAATGGTGAAGTAAGGAATAAGATTACACCTCAATCTTTACTCTACTCTCATCTAATCAGCTCGTTGAGCTTGTCCTCTCTGACAATTTTAGGCTGAGCCTTACCTGCCAGAATCAGGACTTTCTTGCCGTTGCGGTAGATATGGAGTTGGCGACTGCGTACCACTGCACTGATTTCTTCATCCTCCTGTATGGCTTTCCATATCGGATAATAGGCACCTTCCGGCTGGAATAGCTTTTTTTAAAGGTGGGAACACATATTGGTAGTATCAATGGGCATCATGGTTGTCATTCTATTTCGTTTCAATGGTAGGTTGTTTCTTTCCGTAACTTTCGCTGGGTTCGGCGGCTGCTTCCAATACAGGTTCGCTCATCGGATAAATCTTATCCAACTTCTTCTCGACAGACTTCTTCTCCGTGGGTTTTGCCAATTCCGGATTCAGGCGCTCCTTCAGTTTCGTATTCCGTTTCAGCACCGACATGTTGCGGATGGCAAAAGAGAGCGCCTTTTTGGTACCGATGAGTACGCAAATCTTTTTGGCACGGGTGATGCCCGTGTAAATCAGGTTCCGCTGCAGCATCACATAGTGGGTCATGAGCACCGGCATCACCACGATGGGATATTCCGAGCCTTGCGACTTGTGGATGGTTGTGGCATAGGCCAAGGTCAGCTCATCCAGTTCCGAGGCTTCGTATTCCACCAGGCGGTCTTCAAAGTTCACCAGCAGCGTGCGTTCCTCCATGTCCACCGATTCCACATAGCCGAGATCCCCGTTGAACACATCCTTGTCGTAATTGTTGCGCAGCTGCATCACCCGGTCGCCCTGTCGGAACGAATAGCCGCCTCGGTTCAAGGCAATTTGGGAAGGGTTCAGTGCATTTTGCAGGGCCATGTTCAGGTTGGCAGCACCTACCACACCCCGTTGCATGGGCGTCAGCACCTGGATGTTGCTCACTTTTTGGCTGTAAGCTTTCGGCAGTCTATTCTTCACTAGATTGACGATGTCATCCGCCACTTTTTCCGGCTCCTCCTGCTGGATGAAAAAGAAATCCGTCTGTTGGCCGTTGCTTGTATCGGGGAAACGTCCCTGGTTGATGGCATGGGCGCTCATCACGATGCGGCTGGTCTGCGCCTGGCGGAAAATGCGGGTCAGCCGGATCACCGGAATCCGTTCACTCTCAATGATATCGCGCAATACATTGCCGGCACCCACGCTGGGCAGCTGGTCGATGTCGCCCACGAACACCACCCGCATGGAAGAGGGGATGGCCTTCATGAGGTTGTTCATCAGGATGATGTCAATCATCGAACATTCGTCCACGATGAGTGCGTCCCCCTCCAAGGGGTTCTCATCGTTCCGCTTGTAGCCGTCCTTCGGATTGAACTCCAGCAGCCGGTGAATGGTCTTGGCCTCCATCCCAGTGGCTTCGCTCATGCGCTTGGCTGCCCGCCCCGTAGGAGCTGCCAGCAGGATGCGCAGTCCCATGTGCTTCAAGGCAGCAATGATACCCTGCGTGGTAGTGGTCTTACCCGTACCCGGTCCGCCCGTCAGTACCATCACCTTCGAGCGGATGGCTTCCTCAATGGCTTGCAGCTGCACCTCGTCATACTCAACGCCTGTTTCCTTCGACAAAGCCTGCACGTCTATTTCTTTAGCAAAGATGTCCTGTTCCGATTCACGGAGCAATGCCAGCAAGCGGTTCGTGGTGCCCACTTCGGCGAAGTAGAACGGTGGCAGATAGATGGCTTCATCCTCCAGTTTCAGGTCTTCTGTCTGCACCATATGATTCAACGCCTCCCGGATGGGTGCTTCGTCCGCTTCCAGCAATTCCAAAGCAGCTTTTACCAACTGTTCTTCTTCAGCATAGACATGCCCTTCGTTGGCCAGTTGATTCAAGGTATAGATGATACCACTCTTACAACGGCGCAGGTCGTTCTTCTCGTAGCCCATCTTCGCAGCAATGCCGTCCGCCGTCTTGAAGCCGATACCCCAGATGTCGTCAGCTAGTCGGTAAGGGTTCTCCTTCACCTTGTCAATGCTTTCCTTGCCGTACTGACGGTAAATCTTGGCCGCATAGGCCGTACTCACCCCATACCCCTGCAGGAAAAGCATCACATTCTTGATGTCCTTCTGCTTCTCCCAACTCTCGCGAATCTTCTCCACCCGCTTCTTGCCGATACCCGGCACCTCGTAGAGCCGTTCGATGTCGGTTTCAATCACATCGATGGTTTCCAGACCGAACTGCCGAACGATGAGCTGGGCAAACTTCGGACCGATGCCCTTCACCAGTCCGCTACCCAGGTACTTCTCGATGCCGTAGGCGGTAGCCGGCATCACCTCCTCCCACGACTGGCAAACAAACTGGCTGCCGTAGCGCTTGTCCACCTTCCAGTCGCCCTCACACAACAGCACACTGCCGGCGGGCACCTCCAGCAAGTTGCCCACCAGCGTCACCAGGTCGTCATATCCTTTGACCTTGACCCTCATCACCGAATACCCGTTCTCGGGATTCTGGTACGTGATTCGTTCTACTACGCAGCGAAGTTTGAGCATTTGCAAATAATATCTTTTTATGTTCTATCTCCTTATATTTTCAATCAAGTTGTAAAAATTCTCTGAAATTACATCTTCTCCTAAGCCGATACTTTTCAATGTGTTGCTTATTGAGCATACTTTGTTAAATGGAGCATCTGTTTCTGTGAGAATCTTGTTGTGAGGTATTCTTCCTATTATTTTTCTTCCGCTATCAGTCTTTGTCATTTTTTCATTGATAGAAAAATAGTAGCCACACTCAATAATTTGTGGTATAAGTGTTAGAGGACCTGAGTACCAGTGAAAAATCACGTTTTTAATTCCATGACTAATCAACATTTCTAACAAAACTTTTTCAGCGCGTCTTGAATGTACGCTGATTATTTTGTTCTTACCTCTTAACTGCTTGAGAATTGAATCCAAAACAAAAATTTGATCATTCTTAGTAGCTTCTCCTTCGTTACTGAAGTCTAAACCTATTTCTCCAATATAGCTGGTTTTATCTATGTACTGACTGAATAATCGAATCTCATCCTTTTTTTCACTAGCGTATAGTGGATGAAAGCCTAATGCTAAACGTGAATGTTTGTAGTGTCTAACATGATTGAATCCTAATGAAAAATGGCTCGGTAAGTTTGTCATACCTATCGAAATATTGTGCATGACCTCTTGCTCTTTAAGATAGAGTTCGGGGTTGGGCATCATATCAAAATGGCAGTGAGTATCTATTAACATATTCCAGCTTTTAATAGTGTATCAATCGATGCTTTTTTCTTAAGCCATTCAAGGACCTGAACATACGAGTGCAAGGCTAGTGATGTGTATTCATCTAACTCACGCTTATCCGTTATGCCATTAAAGAAAAGTTCTTGCCGAATTGTATGTTCGTTCATTCTGTTCTTTAGAAAATATAAAAGAGCATTAAAGTCCCTATTCCTCTTTTGGTTTCTATTATTTGGATTAAATTTTATACCATGAAATACGTCAGTGCCAAGTAGTGCTTCATTATCACGATTTATTGCATCCAATGAAACTCTTCTATAAAGACATGGGAGGCACATTCCGCAATGTTTAATTTTAGCATCGTGGATTTCAGTGCCACTTTTATCCCAGAAAATGTTGTGACCTCGTTTTGCGCAAGAACATGATAAGTCTACAAGAGAATTTAGAATTTCCTTTTTTGTCTTATCTTGGCTGCACTCTAATACCATATCCCTTTTTGACTTTAGGCGGTATGGGTTGCATATAGGGTTTGCTATACCTATAGCTAGCAAGGCTTCTTGTATTCGTTTAACAAAGGTAGGATGCGTTGTTCTTGTACTGCATGAGCTTCTTCTTCCGCTATCAAGTGGTATATTTATTGATATAGTTCCATTTTCTGGTACTATTAATTTACATTGTGGTGATATTTTATTGGCAATATATATTCCGGCAGAAAAGAATAGTAAAGAGCGAGAGCGAAATGTACTTTCCGTAGGAGTTCCCTTAATATTCCAAGAGCGTGGCTTAATCCCTGCATTAAGCAAAACCTGATCGTATTTATTGGCAAATATGTTATTTTCTCTGCAATAGCCCAATATACTGTTTTGATCGCTATGTTCTTTACCTAATTCCATATGTGAAACAAGGAGTATCTTTTTATTAAGAGAGAGTGTGTTTGCTTCGTCTATAAACCCGATTAGGGAATCTAGGCCACCTGAAAACAATGCTACTTTCTCAAAAGATGAAGTGTTATACTCCTTTACCTTTTTAGTTGGATTAAAGGAGTATAAATCTGCTTGGACAAAATGAATATCCCAACTGTCCCCAGTAAGGAAACTAATAGCACGATTGAAAGATTCTCGACCTTTATTCATTTCATTCAGATTGATAGCTGGAACATTCAATAATACTAAATTTCGTTTCCATCCATCATCTGAATTAGACATACGATGTACAGCTCTATCCACATTATATACAATCATAGATAAAACTAATAAATCAAAGGCTACAGATGATGTATCTCGTGAGAATTCCCATAGTTGTTTGGGATTGAACTTAGTGTCAACACTTCTGACTCTTCCATCATTCCCTTGGAAGGAAATAGTGAAGAAACCAAATACTTCTTGTGTTCCTGAAGGAGTATAATTGATGTTTATTCTTGTTTCCATATATCCAAAATTTCTGAAGTTAAAGAATCTAGATAATTTTTCCCTACTGGACTATTGAAGTTTATTTGTGTCAATTCTTTATTTAACTTCTCATCCAATTCATTATGAAGCCAGCGTCTCATATCTTTTTTTATCTCATCAGGATGTTTCCCTTTGTTAAAGATATGGCTTTGGAATAATTCTGCTGAATATTCCAATATGTATTCAATCTCAAAAGTTATAATCCATTCATGAAGATCATCATTGCTTGCATTTGTAAGTTTATCTTCTATACTTTGTTCGTCTTTGCAGTCTGAAGTGATGTCATTCAGCACTTTTTCCATGGCATAAGTTGCTGCTGCATCATCCATTGAAGAGTCATTTTCTCCAATGATTTCATGCAAAAGGATTTCCTTAAAATCTTGTGGCGTTTTTGGTTTCTGTGCATCAGGAAGTCTATCAATTCCCAGACTTGCAGTAAGTCCGTACTGTTTGGTGTTGGTAATAACATTTACCAATCCTCGGATTGCATGTCCACCAGCACGCCCAAACGAATAGCCTCTTTTGCCGCCATGACCACCACTTCCACCGCCTCTATACAAACCGCTACCCAGCGCAGCTCCTAAATTTCCAAAGAATTTTGCATTTGAACTAGACTGATTGTTTGTGTTATTTGCGATGTTAGTCATGGCTCGTTTTGCAGCGGACCAATTAGGGGAGGATTTCAAGTTATGTGATTGTGATGTACCCATATTTATTACTCTTAACCTTTACGTTCTATAGCTTTCTCTAAATTAGCGCTTTTTGGAATATTTGCTACGAATGTATAAAATTCATCGTTGATTTTTTTCATTCGAGCAAAGAATGAATTGGCATCTGTACCGATTTCTTCTGTTTTTACATTACTGACTAAGAGCTTTAATCTATCGATATTATCTCCTATCAATAAATTTGATTCATCACAATGTAATATTCTCCAACAATTTTCTGATTTTGGATCCTTTTTAAGGCTGTTGTTTATTAAATGAACAATCATGTCTTTTTCTGACTCTTCGCAGTTTTGAATCATCTTTGGCAATTCCTTTTTCATTGCATTATTGGTTTGCAGTGTACATAAGTTTTTGAATATTAGCATAATCTTATTTGTTACTAACGAAGCTATCGGCGTTTCATTTTTCAACGCATCTCGTGCCACCCAAAAGTAGTTTTGTAGATTGATGTCTTTTAATGATGGGTCAGAACTAAGCCATTTTTTTAAATAGTCAGACGACCAGTTATCTTTCCATTGTGGGTTTTGAATTCCATTTTCTAAAGTCGCTTCTTCCTCAACATTTTCCAGCGGCAAAACGCCATCATTGGCTTTTTGTATTTTATAGAGTTCCTCAAAACGAGAATTGTATAATGTATTATACTCTAGGACCATAAGTTTGGTTAACACTTCGGGACGTATATCGCTGAAGCCTGCTACTTCTGCTAACTCTTGGCGTACATATAAGGTATTTAGAAAACGTTTTAACTGCCGTGGATTACCGTTTAAAAATTGTTTTACAAGAGGTACGACGGGTAAACGATATTCTACTTCCTTAAAATCAACGCCATTACTCTTTGCCTTTATATTTGCTATATTATATCCTGAATGCTTATCACTCTTTCTGAAATTTAAATATTCCTGATGGATTTGATTGAATAGGGTTTCATTTAAATGGTTTTTACACAATAGTAGTGTGATATATGTTTCTTGCTCGTTGTCCGATAATCGTGGCAATTTGTATGGAAGTTGAATCAGCTTCTCCAGATAGTCAGAAAAAGGACTGGATATATCTTCCTTTTTCATTTGAATAGGATAATGCTGACTAATGGCATATTCAATAATACGTTCATCAGCTCCGATTACAAATGCCGTCTTTTTTACATTAACAAACAGTTTTACCGCTTCCAAACATCCAATAATTTTTTTCGGGTCACATCTGTCCAGGTCATCTACATAGACAATAACCGCCTTATAACCCATATTGTCAATCAATTCTTCAAAAAGCTCTCTGAATGTAGCGATAAATTTTGAAGTATTACCTTTACTTATATCTTCAAGTAGATTATTGTATTTATCCTTTTCTGCTATTATATCAATATCTTCTTTTGATGGTAACCATTTCTTTAGCCATTCTGGGGTGAGATTATCATAGGTCTTTTTCAATACAAAAACACCTGCTTTCAGAAAATTGATTCTAGCAAAAAAGTCATCTGCCTTCTCGAAAAAACTCGTCGCTTTTCT
>NZ_EQ973628.1:12662-27462 GCF_000157915.1 Phocaeicola coprophilus DSM 18228 = JCM 13818
TCAAGAGCTTCTAATATGCTTTCAATCATTGTCAGTTTTGTAGTGTCATAACTTTCAAACTGCCAGCTATTGAAATATACTTGAAGAATCATGTTGTGATTCTCGCCTTGTTGAGATTGCTCCCATTCTTTCAACGCTTGTTGAAGCAGGAGCATTAGACTACTTTTTCCAGATCCCCAATTACCAAAAACTCCGATTGATATTGGTAACATGCTGTCACTCAAGATTATCTTTTTAAGCAAATCTGCATGAACTTGGTAACCAAGTAAATCTTGCGTTGTTTCATTATCTGACCACATACTTATTCAACTTTAGTATATACAATTTTCGTTTCCAAGCAAGGGCGTAAATCCAAATCATAATAGCCCATAAGATAAAAGTTGCGGCCAATGTTTTGATAGATATGCAAGCCGCGGTCAAGGGAGATATTCCATCCGTTGTTGGTTATGATGTACCTTGCATGAATTAAATCTGAGAATGTGAATTCAAAATCTATCCCAGCATCTTGCAAAGCCGCTTTGAGCTGTTCAAGCCCATCTTGAATCTTTTGTGTTTCATCAATGGATTCACCCATTTTGGTGGTAAGTATAATCTTCTTGCAATCACCTATTTTTACAATAGATTCAATAAAGCGAGTTAGATTCTGCATTTGATATCCATGTGACAGGTAGGGCTCTTGCAGTTCGATAACCTTTGCCCCTTCCAGATAATCAGCAAATAGCTTATCGTAGCTGTAGCCTGTATCTCCATACCGAATGGCAAGCGATTTGGGTTTAGGACCATTGTCTATGATTTCATCAGGTGTAGCTGTTGCTTGTACTGGTGAAGAATCTTGCAAACATTCGTTCTGGCTTACCGCTTCTTTTTCTTTGCCCTTAGCTTTACGAGGTAGAGAGGCTGCCGGCTGTTGCTCAGTAGCGATTTCCACATCCCCGGTCTTTCTAGGATCCTGTGTGGCTATTGAATCTTTACTTTCCGGACACCATACCACAACTTTTTCTCCATCTTTGTTGATATACGACATGTTGATGCGTGCGTATTCTTCATCTGGCTTACGCTTATTCAATTGCTCTTTCACGCGTCGACGACCTTCCAGGGCATACGCTACAATCTCATCAAACTCCTCTGGAGTAGGTTCACCTATGGGGTAAATGAGTTTTAAGAAGCCCAATACAGTCTTTTGAAGCGCACGACTATCACGACCTTCTACATTGTCACCTACTTTGAGGTATTTATTCAATATGGGCAGATAGTCACTGTTGTGGTCAAAGAGGTAGTGCATGACTTCCGACAGGTAGTCAGAAATCATTCCATAGTTGTTATTGTAGGCAGAATCGTCAATCTTGGGTATTTCCCAGCCTGGTATATAATTGTAGAACCGGTCGATGACAGCAAAGTCGAATGCCTTGGGCAAAGTGGCCAACAAGTCATGATCATAGCTGTTGACTATAGTAGGTATGTTCAGGTCAAAGTTGCCGACAAAAGCAAAACTTGCCTGCCCGGTCACTTCCTGTCCTCGGCTGAAGCGTCCATTTGCCATATAGTCTTTCATGATTTGGATGGTATCGGCATCTTTAATCTTCATATTGGCTACTTCGTCAAAAGCCACATTATCCCAAAATCCCACAGCACCAACTTGCTTGCGCTGATTGTTGTACAGCAAAGTCGCAGTACTGGCTTGACCACCGGACAGCAAGGTGGAATAGGGAGAGAACTCCGAGTAGAAGTACGATTTACCGGTACTTCTACCTCCCAGTTCTATGCTGTTATAATTGTTTTGTACCAATGGGATGAATCTCGACAAGATATGGAATTTCAGTCGTTTGCCATCTTTGTCTCCCTTTAATGAGCGGCTACGTTCTGCCAACCAATCCGGATTGATACCGATGCTGCGTATTAAAACGTCAATCCACTCATCCGTAGTGAATCCTTTACGGCCTTCAAACAGTTTTTGTTCATCAAAACGTGCGATTTGTATAGGACGTAAATCTTCTACATAGAAGGCATAGTCATCCTCTTGCACTTCATTGTAAGCCAATGTAACTTCTGCCCAGATGCCACTTTCAAGCAGCTTCTCGTTTTTCTGATAAAACTGCGGATTGATGGCGATACGTTTGGAACCGAAATTTTCCATTTCGGCCCAATAACGCTTTTCTCGTTCCACATATTTCACATGGATCTTGTCAATAAATTTGTGGCGCTTCTTTTGTTCCACAATAGCCTGAGCCTTGTTGCTTTCATCGGGTTTGACATAGTTCTTTTCGATGATTTGCAGCACGGCCTTTTTCCCTTCCTCAATTTCATCCGGGTCGTCTGAAGCACAATAGCGCGACAAGAGAAATTCGAGTACGAATGAAGGTACATTTACTGTCTGTTTGATTTCATGCAGTAAATCCTTACGTACTACCTTTCCGGGGAAGTATTCGTTGAGTTTTATATCTAGTCTGTCCATTCTTTAAAAATCAAATTCAGTTTGCAATTGAATAGAGGCTAATGTCACATTGGTATCAGGGTCGAGAGCCATCACAATGATATCACCTTCAACGCCTTCATTAATTTCTATGGGTTGCTTACACTTGTCGCATTCACTTGGAATTGCAATCAAGTCTGTCGTCTCGTTATAGAATGCCGATTCAACCACACGACCCGCTTCTTTTCCGGTGGCATCTGTCACGACCATCTTGACAATACAAAGTTCAGGGC
Source organism: Phocaeicola coprophilus DSM 18228 = JCM 13818 (assembly GCF_000157915.1). Classification (GTDB taxonomy): domain Bacteria; phylum Bacteroidota; class Bacteroidia; order Bacteroidales; family Bacteroidaceae; genus Phocaeicola; species Phocaeicola coprophilus. The sequence continues at coordinate 15,366 of NZ_EQ973628.1, forward strand.
GGAAGAGTGATTCCACACCGCTAAAGTTTAATTCGATGAGCGGACGGTTAACGCGTATAATGCCACTGTTCTTTCCTTTGTAAGTCAGTTCCAGACGGAAAGCTTCTTTCGTGCGTTCTTCAGTCAATTGAACAGTCAGGATGGGAACGATGTTTTCCTGCAACGACAAACCTTCATGGAAATAGATCTTATTCTTTTCATAGATGCCATATTGCTTGGCAAATGCAAAACGATAGATTGGACTACGCACACCGATATGCTCCGAAGTAAAGAGCCATGAATTTTCGTTTCCATTCAAATCGCCAGCTTGACTGCGGCGTTCGTTCATGACACTGGTGCCCACCGGCTTGCTCATATTGTCTCCGGCTTGATATTTGGGCTGTATCATATACCCATGGTCGGCCAGAATAACGACCTGATCGAAACCTAAATTTTTACAGGCACGGATACACTTGGTAAACAGCCGCATTTCACTTTCCATCTCAGCATAGCCTACACTGGTTAGATTCTCTCCGGCAGCATCGATTGATTGGCTACGAATGATGAGTAAATTCACATCCGGGGCGATGTTAGCTGAGAGGAAGTCCTCGGACCTTACATCCATCAGCTTTACATGCGCAGGCACTTTACTTTCAATATAATTGATTCTATCTGTCGGTAACTCCACTTTTTTCCCTTCAAGATAAGGCTGCAGCTTGCCATCTTCCACTGCCAACTCCAACTTTGATTCTGCTTCCGGGAGCAAAGCTGCCATACCGAATCGAGTAACAGTAGGAACGTAAGCGGCTGAGGGCTGTAAGCTGACAGTATAACTATTTTCAAGACTTTGAGCCAACTCCTTACCCATCTCAAAGCGGAAAGCATCGGCAAAGATGATGGCTACTCGTTTGCGGGCAGTCAGCAGTGGTGCAATCTCCTTATTCCAAGCTTGTATATTCCGATTGATACCAGCTATTGGATAGCCTTCTTCATGGATGAGCTTCTGATAACGACTCTGTATCTGTTCGGTAAAGCTTCGATAGTTACGATAAGTAAACTGCGCTAATTCATTTATCTGGGGTGTATCAAAATCCGAACCGGTCAGAATGGCTTGAAAACGGCGGAAAGCATAATCTACTTTATAGCCTTCTTCACTGTACCACAAGACCAAATCCTTCAAACTATACAAATCGCCCAAAGGCTGGCGAATGCACTGCATCATCCGTTCACATTGGTCGGTTAAGTTCCAGAATAATGCCACTCCGGCATCGGCCTGATACCAAACGCTCTTTTTGTTTTTGTTTACCAATAACGTAGCTTCCGCATATTCACCTTTGTACAGATGGTCTAAATAGATATTGAACTCCACTTTGTTTTCAAAGGCGAATGTTACTATTTTACCTAAATCAATTGCTTCGGCAAACAAACTGTCCAAGTGTAAACGGCTGGTGATAGCCTGAGCCTGTTCTACATAGTCGTCACGCAAATCGGTACGGTTGCGGATGCTTTGGCAGAGGTTGTTGATGCTCTCCATGTTCTCTTTCGGGCATTTAGCCACCGTGTTGAGTTCAGCAGGCAATGCAGCGGGCAGGTCGTGCACAAATTCGCTGAAGAGCAAATATTGCCATAGCTTTTGCTTGACCTCCTTCAACGTGGTACCGTTGGTATCCAGTCCAGGCAAATGATTTTCACCGAAGCTTTTCCACTCACTCATCCATGCAGTGCTGCCGATCTCGGTCAAAGCCAGAAGATTCAAGGTAATCTCCACCATGCTCTTACCGCCGGTAAGTGTCTCCAGCTCCGGATAATTCACACCCTCTTGCAAGGCGTTGATATTCGCAAAGCTGGCTGTGCCATTCTTGAATAGTTCATCAATGGCCTCTGTCTTTCCATGTAGAAAGTGCTTGCACAGGTTGATATAGGAGTCATTGGGGCCGATGGGAAAGCGGGCACCAATTTGAGTCATTCCGATATAAGGGTCATATACCCGTTCTTTTTCCTTGGGTACAGCTGATTTTCGATAGATGAGCAGGCGTGCATCTTCGTTTTGAACCAGTTCGTTCATCCAATAGTCGCAAGCCATTTCTCTATGATGAATCAACTCTTGGGTGGTGTCGATTACCTGTACACCTCGTTCTGCCACCAAAGGCAAAAGTGAATAGTATTTGCCCTCGGGGTCATAAATGGTGATAATGGGATGTTCCTTACTGGTTTTACCAATCCAAACATCTATGATATGTCCTTGTATATCCATATAGACAGAAGTGTTTATTCGTCAAACAATTGCATCGTTGGTTCTTCGCTGCGTTTTTTTCTTGGTTTCTTTTCCTTGGGCTTGTTTTCGCACAATTCCTCAAGACCATGGGTCAAGGCCATGCACCAGTCCTTTTTCGCTTTTTCTCGGATGCGTGCCGGATAGAGGGCATAAGCCAAGTGGCTCCAGTCGTATTCACCTTTTTGTAAATCCTCCCAATTGTTCAGGCATTCCTTTTTCCATGCGTTGTGGCGGAATACATTGCGCAACGGAGCGGCTGTTACCGGGACACCATCGTCATGATTGGGTTTATAGGGCAGGTCATTCAATTGTTGGAGTTCTGCCTCCAACGTGCGTATATCGCCCATCAGGTTGAGCAAGGCAGCCTCACGTTTCTTGTCGTTTGCCAGTTGGGCTGCAGTCAAATCACTTTGTGCAGCGGTGTGTTCTTTGCTCAACAACAAGAGCAGGTGAGGCAGTGTTTGACTGCTCAGTTGCGGATAATACACCCAAAGGGTAATTTCTCCTTCGGGTGAAGAAACCGGCCAATAGATGGGTGCTTTTCTGCGGCTCTTGGTATAGCGCTTAAAATGGTAATCGAAGAAACCATTGGGCGATTCCAGATAGGTCTGCAAACTGTCCACACCTATCAGCTGGCAGAGTTCGCTTTCCATTTCGTCTGCATCATTTTTCCAGAGGCTGTGCATCACTTCCTGTACGCGCTTCACCAGACTGTCGGGGTGGCTGTCGTCTCCCATCAGTATGCCGTCAGTGGGTAATGTAAGCGGATATAGCTGTGCTTCTTCAGACTGGAGTGATACTACAGGCATAAAGGGTAAAGCGTCGAATACATCGCCAAAGGGAGGAATGGTTTCGGGCTGGGTTGCATAGCGGATATTCCATCTGCCGAAAGCCATGCCAACCAACTCCATGACGATTTCTTGTGCCATCACTTGTTTGTTGATCACGTTTCCATTGCCGGCACCATCAATGGAGAGTAGTTCTTCATAAGGACGGCGACTCTTATAGGCATTGAGCGTGGCTCTAAAGTCACTGTCTGCTTCAATCTCTGCCAAGTCCATCCATAAATCATCGTTCTCCTTCACTAATTTTTGGTAGCGGCTGTAATCGGCAGTAAGCTTTTCTTGCAGTTGATCCAAACTTTCTGCCAAATGGTGACCGTGCATCACTTGTGCAATCAGACCATGATATTCCAGGTTGGTTTCATCTAAACTGAACCACCAGCGTTTGATGTCAATGATTTCGGTGATGATGCGTTCGATGTCAGATTGGCGGGTGGCATAGTCGGGCATGGGGAGGAGATTGGTATAACCTGTCCATTTATGTTGACCTGAATATAAATTTAAGAAATACTGTCCATATATTGAATTAAACATTGAATTTAAAACCAGCGCTTCATTCCATTTTAAATTTACAATTGATAATCCTTCCTTTGTAAAAAACATGTTTGATTTAAGGAAATGCATGTCTAGAATATCTCCTCGTTCTCCATAACATACACCAGGGATAAATTGGCTGCTTAGATTGGAACTTCTGTAAGATTTATGAGCTTTTACATAAACTCCATCATTTTCCCAATTGGTCATGTCGCAATAAGTTGTGTAAAATAAACTATAGGAGCTGCCATTGTACATGTGCTTATAGTTTACTTGATTTCTTAACTCATAGAAAATCCGAAAATGGCTTGAGGAAACAAAACCAATTCCCTGCATTGCATAGAATCCTCTATTTTCTATAGATTCCCTTTCAAACGCTTCAAGTATTTTATTATCAAAATAATATCCATTTATGGAATTAGGGAGTGTCGCAAATTCAGCTGAATTACGAATGAATGTATTGCGGTTATTTTTTCCGTAGATTAATGTCTCAATTGATTGCTTGATTATTTCAGCTTTACATGCAGGCTCATCATCAAGCACATCGAAGAATACCCCTTCTCTACTTTCAGAAGGAGTTTTAGATAATACCAGTGTTGAAGTTTCTACACTAGCGTCTAAAACATTCCACCCCGTATCTGCACAAGCTGAAATATAACCGCAAATATTCTTCTTTCGGAAAGGTTCGTAAGAGGATTTGATGAGCACAGTACGGTCAAAGATAGCCCCAACTAGTCCGTCATTAACCAATAATTCCTGCATGCGATCGAAGAAAGCGCAAACAAGATTTTTGCACCAACAGGAATAATGAGAATCTAAATAGCCAATCGTGCTTTCCGAACCTTCACCAAAAGGCGGATTCATCAGAATAACATCGTATCGTTTCTGGCACAATTCAATGAAAGCAAACCCGCGTACCGCATCATTGGCAAACAGGGTGTTTTCGTAGCCTTCTTCTTCCGACAAACGAGAGGAAACCGTGTACAATGCCTCTTGTAGCTTCTCCACAACCGTAGCAAAGAAATTCTCTTTTGCTTCCTGCTTGTTCATTGCCACTATTTTTAATCCTTCAGCATAGATTTCATCTTTCTTTGTATCAGAATCAAACAAACTGGCTGTCTGAACCACATTGATTTTGCTCCAATTCTTGCGTAAATCTTCAATTTCGGCCTCTATTTCCTGCTCCATCTTGATGAGCATACCCGCCTCGCCGGCATACTTCATCTTATCCCATATCTTTACCAGTAAGCGTTGCATGGGTTTGTCCAATTGTTCGGTCAACAATTGAGCATACGCTTATTGCCCGGCATCGGCTCAGCCAACACCAGGTGAGAACGTTCAATTACCGGACGTTCCTCGCGGGGGACGCCCAAATTACTCCAAGACTGTTGAGCACGGAGCCACAGCGAAAGTGCGGCAATTTGCAGCGCACGAGGATCTATCTCCGCACCATAAATGTTGTTTTCCAATATCAGTTTGGGAACCAGACGGGCAAAAGATTCCCGGGTTTCCGTGTAACGATATTGCGACAGCAATTCGGGTTGATTGTCCCAGGCATCCATGTAGATGGCTTCCATCACATCGAAGGTGTACAACCCAAAGTGCATAGAGCCACAAGCGGGATCAAGCATGGACAGTTCGGTCGGTTCCTTCAGGGGGCGTGGTGCCAGCACCTCGTCAGGCCGGTGAATCATATACTGACATAAATCCGTAATCGCAGTCTGGCCGCCAGTCATTTCATACCAGATGCGGCCCAAGGAATTGTCGGTAAGAAAGCGCACGACATAATCAGGTGTGAAGAACTGGTTGCGCACCGCCATTTCGCGACTGTTGCGCGGACGATTGCTCTCATCACGCATCTTGCGACGTTCTTCCAATGAATTATAGTACTGGAAAATCCAGCCCAAAGTTTCGTCTTCCCTCCAAAAATCTACCGTTTCGCCCGTCTGGTCATCATAGAAAGCCGTAAGGTTCTCATTATTGATTAAGTCAAAAAGTTTGGTCAATGTCGTTTCATCCGGCCACATCAATCCATAAGGAGAATAGCGGTCGAAAACCGATGGAAGTTCTATAGACAATTCATCGTAGAGTGACTGGATATACCAGCAGTAGCGTTCGTAACGGGAGCCCACGCTGCCTTGTCCGGTTACCATATCATAACTGACAAAGCCGGCAGAATCGTACCCATCGCCGATAGAAGGCATAATCAATTCACGTTCTTCACACATGCGTACTGCACAAAAGCGATTCAATATGGTGAAAGCCTGTTCCGCTGTAAGCTGTTGCACTGCTTTTTTGTCAATATCTGTACTATCTGCAGGAAGGCTGTTTTTGATGTATTGCAAGCGCCCCCGAAGCATGCGGGCACGATAAATAATATCTGCATTGCTGGTAGTCAGTTGGCTGACAGGAATAACCCGGCCGTCAGCCCAAATACCATAATGTTGCTGCAGAGAAGATATGATGTTGTTTGTGAGCAACGTCTTGACGTCGCTCACAAACTGCATTAATATTTTACGTCCTGATGTAGAAATCATAACCGGTAGTTTTGTTAGTCAATAAAAGAGAGGTCGATAGATACGCCCTCATCCATTTGAGGCAATAGACGAGTCAACTCATTAATAAGCGACTCAACATCCTGTCGCTGAGTGAGGCGACGCTTAATCTGACGACGAACGACTGTAGGTATAGGTTCGTTAGCTCCTGAAGCACTCTCGGCATTAGTTTCGTTACTGCTTTCATTAGGGCGATTGGTATCATCGTCCTCAGCAGGCGTTGTAACGGCCGGTTTGTTGGCTGTTACAAAATCCTTCACTTTTCGCTCAAGACTATCGAATAGCCCTAAAGGAGCGTAGAAAGCGGTAAATTGGTTGCACATTTCCTGCAAAAGTTCGAGTGTTTTACCCTCCTGAATCGCAATTCTACTCATCAAGACTTCGATGCTTTGTTTCTGTTCCTCTTTCAATGAAGAGAAATCTTCCGAACCACGAATTTCGTTGTTCTTCTGATTGATGAAGAGAGTAGCCTCCGTATAGAAGTGCATGCAAGCCTGCTCAATTTCATTGTCAATGCGTGAAGCCAAATCCGCATATTCTGCAGTGTGATTAAAACAGATTGGATCGAGCATCATATCATTGAAGGCCTGTTCATCTTCTCCCAATTGATTCTTCAATATTTCCAGAGTGGGGAGTTGCGGCAAGCGTTGGGCATCATTCAGTCGTTTCTGTATTTTCTTGATAGAAGTGATAACCTTCCCTTGTTCCTCAGCTTTAAACACCTGGTTGACAAACCTTAATGCATCAGCACAAGCTTTGTCTTTGGCAAAGAGATAAGGTGCTTCGGCACCTTCTGATTCGATAATCTTAACCAAATAATTCACCGCTTGACTGACAGTAGATGTTCCAGCCATTTTCAGGTTTTCAAATGTATCCTTCAATTGCTCCACTTTCGTACGACGTTGCGTGGCAAGCTTCAGAGAGATTTTGGCGATGCTGGCCGGAATGGGTGTCAACCCTTGCGGGTTGTACAATTCCTTCAGAGTAGTCATGGCCGTCATCATTTCTGCAGGCTTTAAGTGAGCATCCGTATTAAGAGACAACCCAAGGTGGCTGAACGATGTGTTATTCTTCATGGCTTCAGCCGCATTCTTGGTAAACATTTTAAAGGACTGAGCACCACTTCTTACCACGATAATGCCTGCCTTTAACATCAATGCTACCAAATAACGGATAGTATCTTTGCTCCAGCCATACTGAGCACGGCTGAAGTGGTCGGATAGTTGTCCACCGTTAGCATCATTGTTTGAGGCAATATAATCCTTTATTTCAGCAAACGCGGCATGACCGGTTTCTATCACACCATTATCGCCAACAATGCCAAACGGATTGAGCGAGTCAGGCAGCTTGGTAGCATCGTCATAAGCCAACAAGTCACTTACAACCGAAGTTGACATACTACGGGAAGCCAAAGGATATTTGTTATAGACCTGTTCGGCAAAACTCTTCAAGGCTTGCGTCTTGTAAGTTTCACCATTTACCGACGTAGGCGAACCCTTGCAGATGGTTTCGCTGTTGTTTTGTGATTGACGCAAAATGCGTGTGATTTCCTGTCGGTTCTTGTCGGCATCCGCTTGTTGGGCACGCAGATAGTCCTGGATTTCCTTATTCGTGTCATGCCGGTGATTGTTGCAAATGGTTTCGTCCCTTACCACATCAATCAGCAAGAGTTCTATATCCTGAGGCAAGGTACATACCCAAAACAGGGTCTGCTTATTCTCCACCTTTGTACTTTCAGTGAGGAGTGCGTTATGCACTTTCTCAAAGTCGCTGGCATCCACAAAGCGAACATTCAGTTTGATGTCACCGCCCGGAATCAACACAGGATTCTGTCTTCCACGACATAATTCAACCGTTGCACTAATCGTCTTTGAGCCATAAATGCTGACAGATGGAGCCGGGGATAGTATATCATGCACCAGCTCTTTCATGACTTTGAATTTTTCGGAGTCAGTTGCATTTATTCTGGAACGTTCATCTTGTACGCTAAGGATAGCATTGGTCATGAAACGGAAACGTCCATCAATTTCCTGGAGTGTAACGCCGGCTGTATCTTTGATTTCATCCAGCAACGCACGGAGTTCGGGCTTGTTCAATGGATGGCCAATCTGTTGGAATAGCAAGGAACAGATGTTGTCGAACGACAGACAGAAATCGTCCAACAATTGCATAATGGCAATCGTCTTGCATACTTTCACAGCCAATGGGTTGCTACTGTAGAGTTCGATGGCTTTTTTAGCCGAAATGACAATTTCGCGGAAGTCTTGATTCTTCTCCATATACGGATGAAGCGCATCATAGAATAAATCCGGTGTAGCCATCTTGCCTAAAGCGCATTCTGCCAAATGACCATCTACCAACAAATCTCGGATCAACCGGATAACAGAACGAAGACCGGAACCGCCACTTCGGCTTGCCAACTTTTGAAGCAAAGCCAGCAAGATATCGATATGAACGGGCAGAAACGGATAGAGGTTGGCAAACAATTCGCTGGTCAATGGCTTCATATACAGCGAACGCTCCATATTGGTTAATCGCGTTTCTAACTTAATGGACGCTTCATTGCGATTGAAAATATCGGTCAACACTTCTTTTCCTTGTGGTGACTTTCCCAACAGTCGTTTTGTGATGATTTCCTTGATATCATCAGCCTCTATATCCACCTTGATGGGGAAACGGTCATTAAGCTTAAAGAGTTTATCTGAGTTAACTTGTGCTTGAGGATTATCTTCTGTCAAGGTTTGTTGAGCAGTACCGATGAGCCAAACATTTCCTTTAAATTGAGATTTTAGGATTTGCATGGTTCCCTGCATACTACGAATCAGATCTTCACTGCCTCCTACGTATTGACCAATTTCGTCGAGGACATAGATAATGCGTTCTTTGCCGTATTTTTGTTTGACCAGAGAACAGAGTCGCTTGAAGCGATCGGTTTCATTCTCAACAGATTCCACTTTGATCGCGTTATACTCTTCGGAAGAGGAGAAATATTCAGGCAATATGACTGGTGCAAATTTGGCAGCATATTTATTGGCTATCAACTTCTTTGACTGAATAACCTCCCAGTCTTTCCCCTCTGCTTTGACCAATTCGCAGAACTGATCATATTTACCCTCTTCTTGAAGAATGGAAATAAAATCCATTAGTTTAGGGTCGGTAGCTTTGATGCCAATGAGCTTCAACGTTTCGTAATACATAATATCGCTCACGGTCGATGTAATACCAGCTGTAGCTTCGGTGGTAAGGTCAATCATAATAACCAGTGGATCATACTTTTGGATAACCGCACGATGCAGAGTCTTTAGTGCATTATCCTGAATTCGATTCATCAGTTTCTCACCAAAGCTGATACCATCCACCTTTAATGACTGTTGGAAGGAGTAGCCCAAATATTTGGCAAATGAGCTCTTACCTGAACCATAGAATCCAGATACCCAAACGCCCACTTCGTTGGAAGAATCACGGAATGCTGACTCCAATTCTTCAATAACCTTTTCATAGTTATCGTGCAACTTATCGGTGACAACATATTCGTTAATTTCGTTTTTCAGATTCTCTTCGCTATTATCTGCAAAAGTGACAACACTCTCAATCCGGCGATTGATGTCCTTGGACGAATCAAAAAGGTCTTTTATGGTATTCATTTCTTAGAAGTTTTTTGAACGATAGCTACCGTCCATAGGGTAAATATTTAAAAATGTTCTGGCAATGCCCTGGGCGTTGCCGGGATATAGGATTAAGATAGGCAGGTCAATCTTGTTATATATCAACTGTTCGATGCGACCTATCTTATCATAGGGATGAAGAAGCTCAAGATCTTTGAGGATGAGCAAAGGGTGAGCTGTGGTCATCATCTCTTGTTGAACAGCAAGAATGGCACGGGCAATCACCGAATTGTCTTGTATTTCTTGACGAATACTCTCATAAAGGTCAAATTCATTTTCTTCATCAACCCACACTTCATCATAATATTCATGATTGTGAATATAGTCTTGCAGCATTTTGCCAATAGAAAGCACTTTTACATCCGCAAAGCCATGGAATTTGGCTTTGGGAATCAGATGGAGGGGAATCATACGATATACTTCCATAGCATCCTCTACATCATAGTTCACATAGCAGATGGGGCGGTCGCCTGTTGGATTAAGTATATCAGGACGACTTAAATAAGCAAGTGCTTCCTCAAATTTTTGTTCATAAAGTTGCATTGATAAACTCCTCCATTGATTTGTAATTCCATGAAATAGTGAGCAATTCACCAGATGTCTGAGCCATATAGGCACCTTTGAGACTAAGGCTCATGATTCTATCCAATACTTGATGACGAGTCAGGTTAAAGAGATGCCATTCTTCCATTTCCCAAATAGCCATATCAGAAAGACCTGCAAAATGCTGTTCATGCATAAAATAAAGAATCGTAAAGTCGTTCACCTCGTAAGGTAGGATTTCGCTTTTACGATTAATCATTTCATAATCAATAAAACATGAACGGACATAAGAGGCGTTACGTTTTTGTACGGACTCGCTCCATTGTGCTTTACCTTCTTTGACCAGATTTTCAACATATTTTGTGAAGGCATCCCTTTCAACTATATGCTGATTTTCATTTTTGCATGAATTCAAGATTTGTGTGACGGCATCGAAAAATACGGCGTTTTCGCGGGCACAATAAACCATGAGAAGTTGAGTAAAATGCTTCAATGACAATCCGCGTTCACGAATAAGTTTAAGCCAAAGAGGCACATTGGGATTTACTTTCATAAATCTCTGGAAAAAGACATCATAAATAATATGAACCAGTCTGTTTTCCGTTTTGCATGACAGGCAATCATTTTCTTTCACACATTTAATGAGCGCATCCTTGCTCATGCCTTCCTGGTAAATAGAGAGCAGAGACAATGTTTCATTAATCATGCCGGTGCCATGAGTTAACTGAGTTGTGTATTTAGGATTCCTCATCAATTGAAGTATGGATAACAGCAATAGCTGTTGGTGAATAAATTTGTGTAATGATAAGCCATCACTCTTAGAGAATTGTCTATATCATCTGACAGCTTTCCAATATTTATAGCTTCAAAACAAGGATCGCATGCCACTGTAGCCATGGAACTGATGAAATCAAGTGGTTCCATGCCTAAGTTTATGTCTTCGTCCAAATGATGTTTGAGATAACCATAAATTTCCTCTTCTATTTGTATCGGACATTTGAAAAGGCTATACATATCTTTAGGTATAAAATTCTCATGGGTCTTTTGGACGATATTAATCATCAAATTATAAAAGGCCAATTGGGAAGACTTAGGAAAAAGGTAATTCATGTATTCCTTCGCTGCATTATCTTCCAAGCATGGCCAGAGCCCCTTGTCACATCCTGCTTTATAAACAGCAAAACGTAACTTAAGCAGATTGACTATATCCGAATTTTTCATATTGCTCTTATTCTTTATTGGTAGGTATTAGCAATTCTCGAATGTCGGCTTCTAACAATTTAGCTACCTCTGCCAAAGTTTCTATTGATGGCTGTGATGTATTAGTACACCATTTGCTTATCGTAGCGGGGTCTTTACCCATTTTATCTGCTAACCATTTGGCTGTTTTCTTTTTCTCAACGAGAACCACTTTTAACCTATTTAATTCTGCCATATTGATAAATTGATTGTAGTAATACGCAAAGATAAGACATTAGAATGACAATATACAATATTTGTATGATTTTTTTGTCTTCAAATGATTATTTGTCCGATGGCTCTACCGAACGCAGGCTGACGCTTGCAGAAGTAGAACCATCGAATGTTATAGGCAGTTGGCTCACAGATGTTGGCCTCCACTTCCGACTTATCGTATTGCATGCGATGCCGGAAGTGACGACCTTTTGGGAAAGATGTGCCATCCGGTTTGCTCCGTGTCTGCAA
>NZ_EQ973628.1:27810-31611 GCF_000157915.1 Phocaeicola coprophilus DSM 18228 = JCM 13818
ACTGGTCTTCAAACGGTGATTTGCACGATGGCTCTACCGAACGCAGGCTGACGCTTGCAGAAGTAGAGCCATCGAATGTTTTTGGTGGCTGGCTCACAGAAGTTGGTCCCCACTTCCGACATATCGTATTGCATGCGATGCCGAAAGTGACAACCTTTTGGGAAAGATGTTCCATCCGGTTTGCTCCGTGTCTGCAACACCAAGCAAAGCTCGGCTGATAGGCTTTTGCGATAAGCGGAGGACTCCAGTCCGTTGCCATAGAGAGAACCTGCGCAAGGTTTCCCTTCGCTTCACTTTGCAGGTTCTCACAACGGCAACGGTTTTCGGGAAGAACGTTACTTCGTGAGGGTATGGACATTAGGTCGCTCAGGCTTGTTCGTACTAATGTACACCCATTATACATTAGTACATGAAGGCTTGAACGAAGTAACGTGTTCGGCGGCTTGTACTAAGGTACTTTTCCCTTGGAGTCCAGGTTGAATGAAATGCCTGGTAAATCCTTGGAGCTTCCCGGTCTTTTTACGTTTTGTCGTGCAAAGGTACTGCGGACGAGAGAAACATCAAGTGCCGCTGACGCTTTCGGACGGAGGACTTTCCGGCAGCCTTCCACAATTTGTGCCAAATTGGGTATTCCGTAAAGTCCTCTGTCCTCACACTTGCCTTATTCTCCCAGATGTCCGCAGTGAGGGGATGCACGTAAAACGGTTTTCCCGACCGAGAAGCTCTAAAGGGCTTCACAAGAGGGAAAAGAATCGGATTCGTAATCATCAAAAATATTTGTTATGGACTATTCAGAATTATCCGGAGCTACCATCTCCGAACGTGACAAGGCTTTTGCCCAAGAGTTCGCCAACTTTGTAAATGGCAGTATGTGTTCACCTGACCAGACGGGCAGGGAACTAACCAAAGCTCACCGCTATCTGCAACAGCAGATGTTTATGGTGTTTTTCGGCTTTATGAAACAGTTGGCATACAACTATCAGCAGGGAAGATACGATGACCGCAACGAGTGGGCATCACGGCTTTCTGCAGAAGCCTATCAACGGCTCATCGAGTGTGACTTGATTTTTGACCCCGAATTTCCAACCTCTAAATAATACAGCTATGTGCAGACTTATGACAACGCAGTTGGAGGAAGCCTTGAAAGGCTTTCCTCTCTATTCTCAGGACGGCAAGGGAAAGGACGCAATTTGCCGTGCCATCTTCGCGCTCGGTGGCGTGCGATGGTTCATTCTTGAAGGTGAAAAGGAAGGCAACGACACCATCCTCTTCGGTATCGTCATCGGACTGATGGAGGACGAGTACGGCTACATCTCCTTGAACGAGCTGTCTGACATCGAATTGGATTTGACCCGACAAGGCTTCGGCAAGCTGCAAGTAAGGCAGCAGGAGAACTTCCATCCGGTGCCGCTGAAGAAGTTGCGTGACAGTCGTTTGCAGGAGTTCCTTGCAAGAATGGGAGAATGAGTGTGAGAACGAAGTGAAAAGTATGAACAAAATGACCTGCCTTATCCGTCACGGACTGGGCAGGTCTCAAATAGTAGGTTTCGTCTGAGTTATGATGAATGGAAATGTATTCAGTATCGCAGCCCAACTCGGTTGGACTGCTTCCGCTCAGTATAAGGAAGGCAGGCTCTTCTTTGACTTCCAACGGAAGACCTTGAGCGGTGTGCCGTTTACCTTCACGGCAGAAATGAAGGACGGCAAGGTGAGTAATCTGGTGAAGGAGATTGAGTCCTTCGTGGAAGCCATCGAGCCGGAGACCTGTGCTTCGGAGTGGATGGTTCAGTCGGGTGCCGTGGCGCCATCCCGTTTCCGGCAAGCTGTGAGCGACATGGATGCCATCCGCACCGATGCGTGGCTCTTGGCTTGCCAGCTTGCCGAAGCGGACGGCCAATCCGTCTTGGCAAGTCTGCCCTGGAGCCAGTGGAACTGAGTTCCGCGACCAAGCAAGTCCAAAGGTAGCCTTCTATTCGCGAGGGCTGTCCTTGAACTTGCGTCCTCTTCTCGGGAGACCCGCTTCCTTGTAGGCAATAAGGTCGCTTCCCCGGAAAAGGATGCCCCTTTTATCGGTATGGATCCGGATAAAAGGCAATGGTCGCTCGGGATGGTGGATGTAGTCGTAGATGGTGCATCGGTGAATCCCGAGGAAAAGGCAGGCTTCCTTCACGCTGTACTTGCGGTCAGGAGCTACTGCTATCGGTGCGTTCTTCAAATAGGTCATAATCAGCTGTTTTATGCGGTAAAGTTACGAAGAAAGGCACAGCACGGCAATAGCTCATCCGGTCGGCAAAGTGGGATTTTGGGTGACTTTGTGGGATTTTGTGATACCCTTTGCAAAAGGTCAGACAAACATTCATCCATTGTTCATCCATCATTCATTCAAGAAAAGGCAGTTAGTGAGGCTTTGCCATAAAAAACACTGTTTTCTCTAAGGGAGGCATATATTTAGGCGTTGATTCGGGTGACTGTTGACACCGCCCTTAAACCTCTTTCGTGAAATTCAGACCCCTCTCTATATCAATACTTTCTCTTTTTATAAAGAATAAAGAGTATAGATAGATGCCGGAAAAGTGTCAACGTGAGGATATGAACGAATATCGGCAAATGGATTTTGTCAACGGGTGTCAACGAGTGTCAACACTAATGGCTATATGGATAGTACTGATATTCAACAGATAACTGAATATCAATGGTGTCATTGCAAAATATGGTGGGTTCGAGCAGAAATGGCATCTATTTTTAAGGAGGAGAAGAAGCAGGAAAGCAGCAGTAGATAGATGATGAAGACAGCGTGAAACTCCCTGGAAAGGTTGAATGAATAACAGCCATCTCTGACTTTAGTGGAGAGATAACTCTAATCTGTGCTGATGATTTGCTGGAGAAGCAGGATGGAAGATAACCGCTCACCGTTTTCTCATCTTGCCTCCGAGGATGTTTTTTGCAAAGGTATGGCTGTCCCCACCAAACGTCAAATCCCTTGCACAAAATCTTCCTCAAACAAGTTGAGCGTATTTTCTGCCCTGAATTTGCCTTATTGGTGGCTGCCAGCCCTCTGAAAAAGCAAAAACATCCCTTCGGTCAAGCTGCAAAACAGCAAAACAAGAGGGAAAAAATCAGAGAGCATATGGCACACGTAGATGATAACCTCCAAAAGCAGCTGGCAAAACCTCAGACATGGTTCTGCAAGTATTTCCCCAAGCGCATCCGCAACGTCGGCGAAAAGGAAGTGGCTGACAGACAGCTTGTATATGACTTCAAGGACGGAAGAAGCCATGAGGCAGTGGCACAAATGACCGCAGCAAGCCTAAAGGAGCAGTATGGCGATGGTTGCAAGGACATCGTCTTCGTTCCGGTTCCGGCATCCACCACCGAGAAGAACGAACTCCGCTACAAGGCATTCTGCGAGAGAGTCTGCGCACTGACCGGAGCCATCAACGGCTACGACCATGTAAAGGTAACCGGTGGTCGCCTTGCCATCCACGAAAACCGCAAACTGGAGAAGGAAATCCGCAAGGTGAGCATCATCGAGTTTGATGAAATTTGGTTCAAAGGCAAGAATATTGTTACCTTTGACGATGTAATCACTCGCGGCATCACTTGGGCTACCTATTCCGACCAATTGGAGAACTTGGGCGCACACGTTCTCAGTGGCATCTTCTTGGCAAAGACCCATTACAAAGTAAAAACGAACTGACAATGATAGAAAAGAAAACAACGAAGGTAAAGGCAACGGCAAAGGCGGTTGCCTTTACCGGACATAGAGAAATATCCCATAACCATCAAGAACAAGTACGGGAA
>NZ_EQ973628.1:31870-42517 GCF_000157915.1 Phocaeicola coprophilus DSM 18228 = JCM 13818
ATATGCTGGCAGCGGAGGAAGTCCTTTCCCTCAAGTTGAGCATCCCCATGCTGAAACTGGTAGCAGTCGTTCCCTTCAAGGGACAGAGCGCTTCGTGGTCGATGGTGGAGCAGCAGCGGTATGCCTATATCCTTTCCAAGGCAGACGATGTGGTGCATCTGAGTGAAGACTATTTCAACGGATGCTATTTCAAGCGGAACGACTACATGCTGTCGCATTCCGGCAGTGTGATTGCTTACTTTGACGGCAAGCCGAAGGGCGGTACTGCCTACACCTGTCGCAAGGCAAGGGAGAAGCGGATGCCTGTCGTCAATGTGTATTAGATGACTGCTTTCGATAAACGAGCAACGGGAAGCTAAACGCAAAAATATTTGCGTCCAGCTTCCCGTTTTGCGTGAAAATAGGCTGTTTTTGATGGTTGAACGCAAATATTTTTGCGTTCGTACCCTGGGAAGTTTCTTCCAGAAAGATTGTTTGGAAGAAAAATCAGCCGGATTAAGCCTCGATTAAGGATATAGGCTGTTAATCAGCCCAAACAGGCTGGCTTTTCCAATTCTCAGGAAATCCCATTGCAGAAATATCAATCATCGGATATTTTTCCAACAACGCCACGAGCCGGATTTTAAAATCATTGTCTGGGCGGATAATATCCATAAAGTGCTTCAGAATACAAAGTGTAAAGAATACACGTCCCTGCTGTACCTCACCTGTAAGCCATGGGCGCATTGGTCTGGTCATGGTTAGGGCACGCAACGACAAAGAGCGATTCCACAGACGGGCATGATGACAGCAGGAGTTACGCGTCAAAGTAATGATGGTCATCCATGATACGAAAACGGGGACCGACAACCCGAAGTACTTTGCAATCTTCTTCCGAAGCTGGTTGCTGGCGATGTTTTCATAAACTCGTGTCAGCGTTCCCAAGGGTATAATCTCAGCCAACATCCAGGAAGGTGGATAGGGTTCATCATAGGTGCGCTTGAAATGGCTGATGAAATCCTCTCGGCTGGTCTGCAGTTCTTTATCAATGAGTGCCTTGGTTCTATTGAACTTTTCTGTATTGGCAAAATACGATGGGGATGAAATCCAGAACACATCATTGGTTTCTGCACACAGGATGTTGGTGATGGCACTGCGGACTGCAATTTCTATGCGTTCGATTTGATTAAAAACAAGTAAGCGAAACTCCCGGTCAAATTCATAGAGGCTTAATGCACCATTCAAAGTGCTGCCTCTCTTATAAATATGGTTGGTTTTGGGAATTTCCAAGAACGGGTATAAATATCCTGACAAGCGGTAATAGCCTATAGACCTTAAAACCTGCTCGGCATTCATCGTTTCAGAACAATCTAATCCTCTGCTTTTCAGTATAGTTAAAAGTTCGGATGGTGATGAGTATTGCTTGGTGTATCTCATATATAAAAAAAACGACCCGCCGATTTAAGCATTGTGAAGAGGCTTGGCGGGTTCTTGTGATGCAAAGATAAGAAAGTTATTTGGTCTGACCAAATTCTTTGGCTCATTTTTGCATGATTATTAGCCTTTTCTGGGTGAATAATAATGTTAGTATATCGCTTGAATTAAAAATGTCAGTTGTCATGTATCGTCTTCGCTATCTTCCGCTATCGCTACCGTTTCCAAATCCAGTCCGAACATCTCCTTTAGCTGCAGGTAATCAAAGCACATGGCTTTCGGTCGGTTGGCTCTGATGCGCCGACACACCTTGCCATCCTTCTCTTCGATGATGTAGTCCGGTGTACCGTTCGACAACATGATGTGGAACCGGTCCTGCTTCAACCCGAGAAATGCCGGATGGGATTTCAGGTAAGAGAGAATAGTGGACCACGATGAGCGGTTGGCCGTGATGTTCTGGGTGGAGTTCCGGCTGCTGAACAGCGAGGAGATGGCTGCCATATTCAGGTAAAGAATCGGATGGGCCTCCTTGAACTCGATGTCCATGTTCGTAAGCATCGGACGGAACCTGGTGAGGTAGCGGATGTTGAAGTGTACCTTCTCCACGCATTTGCCGATACTCTGCCAGCCCTGGAGCATGTTCCAGAAGTCTGCCACCTCGGAACTTTCCTTGGCCAGTTCATTCTGGTTGCGCATGCCGCTGATGCAGGTTTCCAGCATCTGGGTATAGTTGAACGGCAGGTTCAGCACGCTTTCCAGCGTACGGAAAGCTGCCAGCGGAATCACCCAGTTTCCGAAGATACGGTCATGAATCTGTTCATCCTCCATCCGGATGGCCAGTTCATTCTTGGTGATACCATACAGGGTAGAGAAGTTCTTCTCAAAGAGGTCACGGTATTTGAGAATCTCCAGGGTCAAATGGGTCAAGCCTAAGTTACAGATGGCCTGCAGCTCTTCGTAGTGCTTCTTTTCCAGTATGCTGAAACTGGTCTTGGAATATTCCAGAAACAGCACACGGGTATAGAGCGCCATATCCTGTGTGGGCTTCTCCTGACCGCAGATGACCACTCCGGTCGTCACAATGGTCTGGGTGGCCATACCGTCCGTCCGAGTGTTCTTCTTGGTCTGCCCGCCACCGCCCCAAAGTCCCTTGAGAAAGGCAATCTTCCGGATGTCGAGGTCGTTCTTGTATTCGTCAAACACGACAAGAATGTTTACAGCCTGGGAAACCCGGTCGTTCATGGCCGGAACGGAAGCCACACCCATGTTGGGCGGTTCTACATCATGCAGGAAGAAAGCCTCCAGACTGGTAGCCAGCGTGGTCTTACCTGTACCTTTCTCACCGAACAGGTTCAGGATGGGGAAATGCCGGGTCTTCCGGTACACGATGTCACGGAAGATGGTTGCAAGCAGATAACCAAAGGCTACCCGGGCATTGTTGCCGAAGACGGTGGTCAGTTTTTCTACATAGTCGTAGAGCAAGGCTCCGCTCTTGTTGGTATGCACCATCAGACGCTCAAACTGGAAAATTTCCGTGTTGTCGCGGTAAATTTTGGATGTGGCCGGAATGTAGTAGGCATTGTTCTGGTTGTCAGTGATGATGCCCATGTCATCCACTTCATGGAACTCGCCGTCCTGAACGATGCCGTTACCGAAGGCGAAGAACTCCTTGCTTTCGTTCCAACCCAACTTGCGGATGCGTTCGGCAGTTCGGGTGCGGGCATAAAGAAACTCCTTGACATTGTTGAGCTTTTCAATCTTTCCTAACCATAGGAAATTGCCGCAGGAACCTATCTTCTGTTGGAAGTTGGCAATGGACACCAGGTCGGATTCCTTCAATTCCACCATGCAGGTTTCACGGAATGAATTGGTGAGTCGGAACAGGCGGACACCGTTGCTCTCGTCATGGATGTGGAAGAGGGGTTCCATCACGAAGTTGGAGAGGCGGATGGGGTCTTCATCATCTTTTCCCATACAGAAATAGCAGTTGTTGCGGACGAAAAGACCAACCTGCCGGAGCGCATCCGTCTCTTCCTGCTTCCGGCCCATGGTAGGTGTGCGGCTGTTCTTCTTGGATTCGTTGCGAACTTGCTCTACGGCACTCCGCCACAGCCGGGTCTTGCCGTGGATCTTTCCCAACTGCTCGATGCACCGGGTATAGACCATCTGGTCCTTTACATAGCGCAGCAGTCCGGCAATCCGGCTGACGCATTGACCCTCTTCTGCGAGCGAATCCACCTGAGCAAACAGCTTTTCCGCCATCCAGACAATGAAATATTTTTCCTTTAGGTTGCGGTAGATGTCCATGTCGTGAATGTAGCTGTCTGCATCGTTTTTTACAAGCACCTCCCGTTGGGCATCCTTTGGTATGGCTCCATCGTATTTTTCCAGCAGTTCTTCATCCGTCAGTTTTCTCAAACCAAACGGCAGTTCTCGGACGGTGACGGTGAACCCTTTCTGTACGGCCAATGCGCCGTTTTCCATAACCGCCTTGAAGCCGGGTCCGTAGGGGCTGTCTCTGGCCAGATCCGTATCGGGAATGAAACACAATGAGCTGGTGTAATGCTTCAATATCTCAAACTGGTTTTCGTTCCAGGCCGTGCCGAGGGTTGCCACCGTATTCTCCAGTCCGATGGACTGGAGACGCAGCACATCCGGCGCTCCTTCCACAATGATGAAGTTGGCAGCATTGCGCAAACGGAAAGCCCGGTCAATGCCGAACAAGGTTTCACCCTTGGTGTAAAGCAGACTGGTGACGGAGTTGATGTATTTGGGCGCTTTGGGATGGGTGCCGATATACCGGGCCGTATAAGCGATGATGCGTCCCCATTTGTTCCGAATTGGAATCATGATACGTTCACGGAACATCGGATAGAGCTTATCGTCTTCATTTTTCCGGAGCATCCCCAGCTCAATCAGAAACTCTTCGTTCAATCCCTGCTGCTTGCAAAAATCCATGAACGTATGGCTTTCCCTTGGCGCATAACCGATACCTGCTTCTGCACAGAAGTTCTCCGGCCATCGGTTGTAGGCATACTCCCGGGCATGACGGCTGTCATCATTGGCTGAAACGCGCAGATTCTCTGTAAAGAAGGTCTGTACCTTTTCCAGTATGGCATACAGGGAATCCTTGTGAGCTTGTTTCGCCTTGTCGGCATCCGTACGCTCTTCATCGTATTCGTCCTCCATCAGGATGTTGAACTTCTCGGCTAGCAAGCGGACCGCCTGCTGAAAGTTCAGGTTCTCCTTTTCCATAATAAAGGAGATGCCGTCACCGCCCCGGTTGCAGCCGAAGCAGTGATAGAGGTTCTTGTTCAGATTGATAGAGAAGGAGGGTGTGTTTTCGCTATGGAACGGACAGAGCCCTTTCATGCTGGTACGTCCGTCCTTGGCCAGTTTGACGTACTGCCCCACTATGGTCTCGATAGGTAGTTCCCTGACCTTGTCTATGGTGGACTCGCTGATCATAGCGTGCGAAGTTTAAGCCAGCAGTCCAAAATGGACTGACCGGAGTATTTCAGACGGCGGGTGTTCTGTGGGTTGACGGGTGTAATATGCCCGCATACCCGGTATTTGCGGAGCGTCTTGTAGCTGACACCCAGTTCAGCGCAAGTTCTTTTTACCGAATAGACTCCCAAAGGGTCTACCAATGGCCTTGTTTCATTCATAAAACAATAATACGTTTATGATTCCCATAAATAGGTGTTTTTAGTTTTTCCCCCTGTGAAAAGCCAAAAGCATCATTTGATGCGGAAGTCAATGATACCTACTGTTTGGATTGTCTGCTGCCTTTTCGTTTTTGTTCAGCCAGCGGATATCAGGAAGCAGAAAGAAAAATATCGCCGCTGAAATAGTTAATCTAGTCTTTATCTTTCTTGTTTGTTAGCGTAACAGGTTTGTTCGTTTCCATATCATTCATAACCTTTCTGACTTCTTTGGGAGCTACCTTCAGATAGTCTTGCGGACAGCGCTGCAGGAATCGCAGGTCGGCAGTCCTGTACTCCAGCCTTCCTGGTCTCCTGAATCCCTCTACCAGCCCAAGCTTTTTCCATCTTTCGATGTTCCTTCTACCAAACAGTTCAAAGGCCTTGCGCTGGGAGATAAACTCCGGGTCATGGGAGTCTTCTTTCAGGAATCTGACAATCTGTGATGCCAGGTCCTTGATGAACATCTCGTATGACACAAGATGATCCGAGAATTGCAGTGTATTCATATCTTCATACTGCTAATGGCTACTTGGTTCGCTTCACTGTAATGGTCCGGGCTTCCCTGTCCGTTTTGGTTGTATACTGACGGTTGTGGATGGCACCCAGTTCAGAGGCTTGCGTACGCACACTCTTCATCCGTGAGATGGGATAGATAACAGCCTCTCCAATTTGGAGGGCTTCCAGTACCGGACGAATTTTATTAAAATAATCAGCCATAATATTGTTTATTTAATGATTAATGTTTAACTTTGCAGTGGTATTTATCAATATAATCAGTTGCAAAGAAACAAATAAATGTTTTATAAGCAACAAAATGGGTGATATTATTTTGTTTAACGGCTATTTTTTAACATTTGACATGGCTTTTGAAATAAAACACATCAATGTAGGCAGCGCGATTGAAGATCGCCGCAAGCAATTGGATATAACCAAAACGGAACTCGGACGTCGAATCAATGTCCCTCAGCAGCACGTGAATCGTATTCTGGAGCGAGAAACCATGGAGACCAACAAGTTGGTACAGGTATCAGAGGCTTTGGAGTTCAATTTCTTTGAGTTGTTCTGCCCGAACAAGGATGAACGGGTTTCCGCCAAGAACGCGGCGGTGGCCTTTAACGGCAATGTGACCAATACACATGTGGGTGATGGAGTGGTGGATGCTTCCCTAGCTGTAGCCAATATACAGATTGCCTCTCTCCAGAATCAACTTGACACATTGAAAAAGTCAAATGCTACTCTTCATAACAACTTGGAGGACAAGGAACGTATCATCGCCATGAAGCAGGAGAAAATCGATATGATGCAGAAGGTGATGGACTTGATGCAGGAAAAGATTGATGCCTTGGAAGCCAGATAGGCTCAAGTCTGTTATATAACAAACGATGAAAGTTCAGTTGAGTTACTGAGCTTTCATCGTTTGGTGTTTTATGCCATATTGGCGATTGTTACAGTTGGTTTATGGTCAGTTCAATTCGGCTGATTATTTCAGGAGCATGGGTCAAGGGCTCGCGGTCGTTCATTTCGAAGACGGTTCCGTCGGCAAAGAAACAGAACAATTTTGCTTCTTTGTACTTCAATGTGCAACAGAGTTGCTTGTTGTCTTTTTCCTCCCAATAAACATGGAGTTGCTTGTGCTGTTCTATTTCATGAGAAAGATAGATGGGTCTTCTCAGATGTTCTGCCAGCATCGTCCGGATCTCCACGAATTTCTGCAACAAACGAAAGAAGTGGATTGCCTTGAATATTTCCGAGTAATTGGCAATTTCATTCGCTACCGGTGTGTATTTACATGAGCGGATGGCATAGTCAATCGCCTGTGCCCGTTTGGTGGTATCCATCAGGATATTCTCACGGAAGAACTGATTCTTCTGGTAGTACCTGGCGGTTTTGTCATAACCGGGAAGAACCTTCTCTACAGCAGGGCGCAATGCTTCGTAGGTTTCATAATTGGTGCGAGCGAAACGGTCGGCCAGATGATACAGGAACCAAAGTTCAATACAGGGATGGCTTTCTATAAAGATAACTCCCTGCTTCTTGTATTTTTCTTTAGTCGCCAGATAGAGGTTGTATTGCTCCTTGTTGTTGACCAGCGTGTCTGTATCAATGACCAGGAACAACGCATCTGCCCGTTCCTGCGGCTTCTTCTTCAATTCCTTATCAATCAGTTTCAGATTCTGCTTGTAGGAACTCCGGCTATTCTTGGGTACCTCGGGTACCATGGAGAAGCGGAATCGGTTGTTTGTTCTCAATCCGTCAAAGTAGAGCCATTCTGTAAAGCCTTCCCCGTAGATTTTGATTGTATATTCCAATGGTCTGATCTGTTCCATACCTTCCCTTTTAGTCATTTAGAAAAATGCTGCCCATATTGGGCTTGGCGCCGAGTTTGCCTGCGCGGTAAGCATTCAGGATGGAGACTTCCTTATGCAGGCCGAAATCCTTGGCACGATAGACTTCCGTAGCACCCGACTGGTTCTTGTTGGCAAAATACACCATGTCCCTGCGGATGTACTCCTCGTCCAGCAACATGAGGTTGTGCGTGGAAAAGATAAGCTGCCCTCTTTCAGAGTTGACCAGGAAGGTTTTCAGGATATGGGTGAACAGGTCATAGTGCAATGAACTGTCCAGTTCATCGCATACCAAAATCTGCTGGTTCTTCACCATGGTATAAAGCAAGGCCGAGAGTCCGTACATACGGTTGGTACCGTCCGACTCATCCATATTTGATAAGTCACCGGTATAGAAAGGAGTTTGGTGTGTGAAAAACAGCTCCTGCTTGGCCAGGTTGTCGGTCTGCGGTTCAGGCAAATGGAGAATATGCGCAATCTGTCTGACTTTTTCCAGTGTTTCTGCTGCCACTTCTCCTTTTTCTTCCTTGATATATAAGTCCGAAATGTTGAAGTCCGCCTTGTTCAGCATTTCACAGATAAACTTTTTACTCTCACTGTCCAGCCGCACCACATCATTGGCAAACTGTTCCAAATCCATCCGGTTGTCGAGCATGGGCAGGATTGTTCTTTCCAGATAGGCGCACAAATTGTCGAACAGCGCATTCCTTTCCACATTGGCATTCATGTAGGTGGCCAGTACACTCATATTGGGCAGGCAGTTGGATTCCACGAAAAGTTTTTGCGTAGCCGTCAGTTTCAGCAGTGGTCCGAAAGAGATAGTGGAGTTGCCCTTTTCTTCTATCCACTTGCGTTCAAAGAACAAGGCACGGCGGCTGTTGGGATAGAAATAAAGTTCCTCTTTGTAGATTCTCATTCCGTCCATTTCCACGAAATACTCATATCGGATGTCACCGATATAAAATATCAGCGTAAAGGAGGAGCGTTGGTTTCGGCTGTCCGCATCCATTAAGAAAGGGGTCAGTCCCGTACCTGAAGTGCTTTTGCGCGGACGGTTCAACAAAACGTAATAAACCAGCCACACTAAGGCTTTCAGCAGATTGCTCTTTCCCGAGGCATTCGGGCCATAAATCACTCCCAATTTGGATATACGCACGTTCTTAATCTTTACCACCGCATATTCCTCATACGTCTTGTCAGCCGAAGCCGTAAAATCCAATGTCTGTTCTTCCCGTATAGAGAGGTAGTTTTTGACTTTAAATTGTAGAATCATATTTTTATAGCGTTATTTTCGTAAGATATTTGCAAATATAGGCATTAAAAACAAGAATCACCAACCTTATCGCTGTTTTTATCTGACTGGTTGGGCGAATTTGATGGAATTTGCCGCTATTTGAACTTTAACATCTGCCAAACGCTATTTTACTGCTGAAAAAATGGGATGTTTAATGTTTAATGATTAACTTTGTAGGTGATACAAGGTGTGTATCAAAAGCTGATAGTTATAATCGAAAACAGAAGTAATATTATTAAACAATCAGTGAAGTAGTGATTGGTGATGTTGCCATCCAGTCATTACGCTTGAAACAAGAAAAAAGACTGTGCTCATTTGTGTGTACACTAAAAAGGTCACAATTCAGACGAGGTTGTGGTTGAAGTGCATACACTTCACATACACCAGCTACTGTATGGTCTGATATACAGCATTCAATTGCTGCCGTCCACGCTGCAGTTGTAGAATTCTGAATTTTAGCCGATTTTAGAGCGAAGTGAACGAAAAACGCATACACTATACATACACTAAATCAGTAAATTGGTGATTATCAGATGCGTTTTACAGAGGCCCAAGCTGCCGTTGAGGAATAAATCCTCAAAAAACGGCATTTCGTACACAGTGAACGCTAAACGCATACACTATACATACACTAAATCAGTAAGTTAGTGATTATCAGATGCGTTTTAGAGTGGCGCAGGCTGCTATTGAGGAAGCATAAATAGTATAAGATAATCATTGATTTAGGCTGTAATGGACTGTTTTTCAGACATTACAGCCTAAGTTGTTTTTAGGCGTTCGTGCATTTGTCCGCAAAAAATGAGTCAAATAAACGGTACTTGCTTACAAATAGCTTACTAAACTGAGAGGGTATGCTTACAAAGAACTTACAAAAGTAAAACAACTGTAAATCAATAAGGTATGGCAACATTTAAGACTATTGTAAGGTATAAGCGAGCTGATGGCTTTTACCAAGTGTACATTCGGGTACTTCATCGTTCAAAATCAGGATATATTAAGACAGACAAATTTGTTACAGACAAACAGGCATCTTCATTTGCAGAATTATGCTCATTGATAATATTGTCTATCCATATTTTACGAAAAATGGACAGAAAGGTTTATGGTCTGAACTGGCAGTTTAATAAAAACATATTCCATCACGTTTGCCGAATATCCATCTGGAGCATGTTCAATCCGTTTATTGGTGTAGCTTCATGGTTTGCCTTCTTCGTAGCCATTGAACATTTGGGAGAGTTGGAACTGGCAGCGACAAATGTAATACGTAGCATATCTACCTTATTTTTGTTATTGTCAATTCATTGGCAGCAACAACCGGCTCATTGGTAAGTAATCTGTTGGGGGCAGGACAAAAGAATCAGATTTTCTCGTTATGCAACCGGGTTATCCGTTTGGGATATGCCGTGGGATTCCCACTTATTATCTTTTCTATAATCTGTTTCAATCCACTTTTCAATATTTATTCGGATAATGAAAGCCTGATACAAATAGCACAGCTGCCATTTACAGTAGCTCTTTTGAATTATGCCTTTGCCTTACCTGGTTATGTATATATGAATGCTGTCACCGGAACAGGTGCCACACGTACAACCTTCATTTTTCAGACTGTAACCATTATAGCCTACCAGATTTATTTATGGACGATAAGCAATTTCAGCACATCACTTTCTATATATTGGACAGCAGAATATTTATATGTGATATTATTAGGAGTTCTTTCCGTTTTATATCTCAAGAAAATGAACTATTAAAAGTTTCAATGTTATGTGATGCATGAACCGTTTTATTTATAGAAAAGTAAGATTTCTTATGCCTCGAATTACCTTTGGGGATGTATCAACAATCCTCAAACCAATATAGAAAAAATGGATTATTAATTATATCTGCA
>NZ_EQ973628.1:43843-56142 GCF_000157915.1 Phocaeicola coprophilus DSM 18228 = JCM 13818
ATATCTGCATATTGTCAATAGAGAAATAGATGATATTTCCTCTTTTTTCTGTTATGTATCCAATTTATCTTGTCCTTAAAACAATAATTCATCTTTCTGTTGATATATAAGTAGGATAATCATCTTTAGATAATCTTTTTTCTAATGTATTCGGATTGACATCCCAAAGTGTAGGCAAATATTCGAATATGACTTTGCCTTTGTCAAGATAAATGCGGGCTTTAGAATCAAAAGCTACGGGTTTGTATTTATCTTCTCCTACAGGGTTATCCCTATACAGTAATTGATTCTCTTTCCAGCTGAGTTCCTGTGCATCTAAAGCAACATCATATATTCCACATACTATGTTAGGCATCCTGCGCTTCCATTTAACCGTTGTGCATTTCAAGTTCGTCTTAGCTCTGACAACGAAAAAGGAACCTGTCAGGTGAATCCGATATAGTTCCTTAAAAGAGTCATAAGCCCTGTCGAATATATAATAAGCATTTGGTTCATAATGGATTGAGCGTATCGCCGTAGAGTCATGTTTCGATGCTGCGGTTACAGTATAGAAGGCTGGGACTTGTGCTTCAATGTCATATAAGACATGAGCTTTGACGCCTCCTTTCTTTCTTCGGAACTTCGCCCATGAAAATGTGGATAAACACAACGGAATGGTTGTTGAATCAAAAGCATACTTATTTCCTGGAATTTCCAATATATTGGTTGCTCGCCTCTCGCAAGCTTCCTTCATTATATAGAACACGAAGTCTTCAAAGATTCTGTAGTCACGATTCTGATTAGCATACGCGAGAGTGGCTTTGGCTATTGGATTGCGTCCCAGACCAAGATGATATTGCTTGGCCCGATGCGCTTCAAAAGCAACAATTAGGTCGCGAAGACTTTCACGATTGCTCAGTTGTCCGAACATCATAGCAAGTAACTGATTCCAGCAGGTGAATTGCTTCACGTAGCGATTACCATCATACTTGCGAACAAAGTTATTGAACTGTGTTCTGTTCAGAAAAGCGGTAAGTTGAGCGAATATGTATTTATCTTGGTTTATAAGCGGTCTTCAATTTGACCGCTAAACTACGAATTCAAATCCGTTTCATTCAGAAATGCCACTTAAAATACTGTATTTCAATAGTTTCAAAGACAGATTAGCCAACTTTTATTGGACAGTAGTGTATCCTAATTATAAATAACTTCAGGTTAGTCAAACTAAGATTAGCTATTGCATATTTTAAAAATAATCATAGATGACATGTGTAACAGAAAGGTATTCATCCTTACCAGCTAGATTATAGTTGCAGACAAGTGTAATTTGTTCCAAAACAAACTCAGTGCGAATCAAAAGGAAAAACATAAAAATTTTTTTGCAATAACCTGTCGAATAGGGACTTATTCGATTAGAAAGCTACTATACATCATAAATTTAATACTATTGAAAATATTTGATATTGGTTGAGCTCTTGATAAATATCTGTTTTTATCTTATTCTATGAATATCAACTTTATTTTTTCAACAACTCAGTTGTTTTCTATGCCTTTCTCTTCTTACTTATTTACTAAAATAAATTCGATTATATCGCATCAAAATAATAGTATCTATTTATCATATTGAGAAAGTTAAAACAATGCTATAAATAAATGATTCAATGACACTATGCTGATATATAGCATTTTATGCATTTTATTCTCTTGCTGGCATACCTATTGTATAGTAAAGTATGAATAAAAAATAAAAATGATGGAACTATTTACAATTGGTTTTGCAGTCTGTATGCTAATGGGCATTGGCTGCTTTGGGTTATTTGAGAAATGTATTGATTGGTTTGAAAACATTTAAAGTAAAAAGGAGGAAAGATTTATGTACACAGTATTATTTATTGTAAGCCTTATTATGTTTGGCTATTTAATGTATGTTTTAGTTAAACCGGAAAAATTTTAAATAGAGCAGGAAGAATATTATAATAAGGCTGTCGAATAAAAAATAGTAAAAATATGAATACAGAAATATTAGGTGTAATAGCGCAAATTATTCTAATGGTAGTATTAAGTTATCCATTAGGAAAATATATTGCAAAAGTTTATAAAGGTAGCAAGGTTTGGAGTGATTTCATGAAGCCTGTAGAAAATTTAATTTTCCGGCTTTCAGGAATCAATCCGGAAGAAGAGATGAACTGGAAACAGTTTTTAAGAGCTTTGCTTGTAGTAAATGCCTTCTGGTTTGTATGGGGAATGATTTTGCTTGTTGTGCAAAGCTATTTACCACTAAATCCGGATGGAAATATTGGTCAGACGGCACATCAGGCTTTCAATACTTGTATCTCTTTTATGGTAAACTGTAATGAACAGCATTATAGTGGTGAAACCAACCTTACATATTTCACACAACTGTTTGTAATCATGTTATTCCAGTTTATCACTGTAGCTACAGGTATGGCTGCTATGGCGGGTATCATGAAAGCTCTTGGTGAAAAGACCACAAAAACTATTGGTAATTTCTGGAAATATCTTGTATTAAGTTGTACACGTATCCTTCTTCCGTTATCACTTGTAGTTGGTTTTATACTAATTATACAAGGGACTCCAATGGGATTTGATGGAAAGATGGAGATAACAACACTTGAGGGAAATACACAAAGTATATCACAAGGCCCGGCAGCGGCAATTGTTCCTATCAAACAGTTGGGTACTAATGGCGGAGGTTACTATGGTGTAAACTCTTCACATCCATTGGAAAACCCTACCTATTTGTCTAATATGATAGAATGTTGCTCCATTCTTATTATTCCAATGGCCATGGTATTTGCTTTTGGCTTCTATGTAAACCGTAAAAGATTAGGTTGCAGTATTTATGGCGTAATGCTTGTAGCATTCCTAATAGGTGTATGCATCAATGTATCTCAGGAAATGGGGGGTAACCCAAGAATTGACGCAATGGGTATAGCACAGGACGATGGAGCAATGGAAGGTAAGGAGGTTCGTCTCGGTGCCGGCGCAACAGGTCTTTGGAGTGTTGTTACAACTGTTACGTCTAATGGTTCTGTAAACGGTATGCACGATTCTACAATGCCGCTGTCCGGCATGATTGAAATGCTGAATATGCAGATTAATACATGGTTTGGTGGTGTTGGTGTAGGTTGGATGAACTACTTTACATTCATTATTATAGCAGTATTCATAAGTGGATTGATGGTAGGACGTACTCCGGAATTTATGTGTCACAAAGTCGAGGCAAAAGAAATGAAGATAGCTTCGATAGTAGCACTTCTTCATCCTTTTGTGATACTTGTAGGAACTGCTCTTGCTGCATATCTTTATGTTCATGCTCCTGCATTTGTGGAAAGTGAAGGAGGATGGTTGAATAATCCTGGCTTTCACGGACTTGGAGAAATGTTATATGAGTTTACTTCTTGTGCCGCAAATAATGGTTCAGGCTTTGAGGGGCTTGGTGACAATACCTGGTTCTGGAATGTATCATGTGGTATTGTATTAATATTGAGTAGGTTTATACCTATTATCGGTCAGGTAGCTATAGCAGGTCTTTTGGCACAAAAGAAGTATATACCGGAAAGCGCCGGAACTCTTAAAACAGATACAGTAACTTTCGGAGTGATGACATTTGCGGTTATTTTCATAGTTGCAGCGTTGTCATTCTTCCCTGCACAGGCATTAAGTACAATTGCTGAACATTTTTCATTGTGATTTAAGATAATTAAGTTGAAGTTGACAAGCAGTACAGTTTTATATTAAAAGATAACTGATACCCTTGTCAACTTATAAACAAAAAAATTAAGATATGAATTCAAAGAATCAAAATACATCACTGTTTCAAAAGGATCAGGTTATAGAAAGTCTGAAACAGTCATTTGTAAAGCAGAATCCGAAAATAATGATTAAGAACCCGATCATGTTCACTGTAGAAGTTTCAACATTGATTATGTTGTTCGTAACTGTATATTCTGCATTCAGCACATCACAAGGTTCATTTGTTTATAACCTATGGGTATTTATAATACTTTTTCTGACATTATTGTTCGCCAACTTTGCTGAAGCTATAGCTGAAGCTCGCGGTAAGGCTCAGGCTGACAGCTTGCGTAAGACTCGTGAAGAAACACCTGCTAAACTTATTATAAATGGTAATGTGAAGACTGTAAGCAGTTCACAGCTTAAGAAGGGGGATATATTTGAATGTGAGGCAGGTGATGTCATTCCGGCTGACGGTGAAATTATTGAGGGGCTTGCATCAATAGATGAAAGTGCCATTACAGGTGAGTCTGCTCCTGTTATTCGTGAAGCGGGTGGAGACAAGAGTTCTGTAACAGGCGGTACAAAAGTCCTTTCAGATCATATTAAGGTAGTTGTAACAACTCAACCGGGTGAAAGTTTTCTGGATAAGATGATTGCATTGGTAGAAGGGGCAAGCCGTCAGAAGACACCTAATGAAATCGCTCTTACAATTCTTCTTGCTGTATTTACTTTGGTATTCCTTGTAGTATGTATCACTCTTAAGCCAATGGCAGACTACTCTAATACCGTAATTACCATTGCAGCATTCCTTTCACTTTTCGTTTGTCTGATACCTACTACTATCGGTGGTTTGCTTTCTGCGATAGGTATTGCAGGGATGGATCGTGCATTACGGGCAAATGTGATCACTAAATCAGGTAAAGCTGTTGAAACGGCCGGTGATGTAGATACACTTCTGCTTGACAAGACTGGAACCATAACAATCGGTAACCGTAAAGCTACTGATTTTTATCCTGTAGCAGGACTTGACAGACGTAGTTTTATAGAAGCATGTATGCTGTCTTCTGCATCTGATGATACGCCGGAAGGAAAATCCATTATTGAGTTAGGACGTGAACAGGGATTACGTATGCGTAATCTGAACACAGAAGGGGCTCACATGATTAAATTTACGGCTGAAACAAAGTGTTCAGGAATAAACTTAAAGGATGGTACGCAAATCCGAAAAGGAGCATTTGATGCAATTCGTAATATTGTAAATGAAGCAGGAAATGAATTTCCTAAAGAAACTGAAGATATTATTAAGAGAATTACAAGCAATGGTGGCACCCCTTTGGTAGTATGTATCAACAAGAAAATTGCAGGAGTTATCGAATTGCAAGATATTATAAAGCCTGGCATAGAGGAACGTTTTGAACGTTTGCGTAAGATGGGTGTAAAAACTGTAATGGTAACAGGCGACAATCCTCTGACCGCAAAGTATATTGCTGAAAAGGCCGGTGTTGATGATTTTATAGCAGAAGCCAAACCGGAAGATAAGATGAATTATATAAAAAAGGAACAGGCTGCCGGTAAACTAGTCGCCATGATGGGTGATGGAACAAATGATGCACCTGCTCTTGCACAGGCTAATGTGGGAGTGGCAATGAATAGTGGAACTCAGGCGGCAAAAGAAGCCGGCAATATGGTTGACCTGGACAATGATCCGACAAAACTTATTGAAATTGTTGAGATCGGTAAACAGTTGCTGATGACTCGTGGTACTCTAACTACATTCTCTATAGCAAACGATGTTGCCAAGTACTTCGCTATAATTCCAGCATTATTTATGGTTTCCGTGCCGCAGCTTGGAGCACTTAATATAATGGGTTTGCATAGTCCTGAAAGTGCTATTCTTTCTGCTATCATATTCAATGCTATCATAATACCTATTCTGATACCTTTAGCTCTTAAAGGTGTTGAATACAAACCTATAGGTGCAAGCGCATTACTTCGTCGTAATTTGCTCATTTACGGTGTAGGTGGTATTATAGCTCCATTTGTTGGTATTAAATTAATAGACTTATTTGTTGGATTATTCTTCTAATAAAATCAAGAAACAGTTATGAAAAATTTAATGAAATCAATTCGAATCACATTGGTATTCTGTGTATTTTTTTCGGTATGTTATATATTGGTATTATGGATTTTCGCACAGTTCGCAGCACCCGGTGAAGGTGGCAATGCAGAAACGGTAAAGCTCAATGGTAAAGTTGTTGGAGTAGCAAACGTAGGGCAAGTCTTTACTAAAGATATATTTTTCTGGGGCAGACCTTCATGTGCGGGTGACGGATACGATGGTACAAGCTCCGCAGGCAGCAACAAGGGTGTTACCAATGAAGAATATCTTGCAGAGGTGGAAGCAAGAATTGATACATTTCTGGTTTATCACCCCTATTTGAAACGAGAAGATGTTCCTGCTGAAATGGTAACAGCAAGTGCTTCAGGTCTTGATCCTGATATAACTCCTGAATGTGCGTATGTACAAGTCAAACGTGTTGCTGAGGCAAGAGATATGGATGAATCGGATGTTAAAGCTATCGTTGACAAGATGATAGAGAAACCATTATTAGGCATATTCGGTCCTGCAAAAATTAATGTGTTAAAACTGAATGTTGCTTTGGAGGAGATAAATCCAACTGTAAACAGATAATCTGCAGCTATCTATAAATCTATAACTGTTTTTTCCCTAATATGTATTTCTGTATCTGCAAGAAATTGTAGATGCAGATACGCAGGGAAAAGATGAGTTATTAAAAACAACGAATATGTTGTAATTCCAAAATATAACAAGAATATATTTCAACAGATTATGAGAAAGATTATAAAAACATTAGCAGCAGCCATGGGTGTAGCTATATTATTACTCCCAACTAAGACTTATGCTCAAGATAAATTTACAGTTAACGGTAAGGCTGATTTTGTTTCTGATTATATATGGCGTGGAGCAGATCAGAACTCAGGTTTTTCAGTACAGCCATCTTTAACTTTGGGATATGCAGGCTTCAGTATTAATGTATGGGGTAGCCAAACATTAAGTAGATGGAATGTTGAAATACCTTCTAAAGAGTTTGATATAAATTTGAGTTATTCATCAAATAATTTCTCTGTAACAGTATCGGATTATTGGTGGTCCGGAGTGAATCGGCCATACGGTCATTATAAAGATTCGCATTATTTTGAAGGGACTTTGACATATTGTTTTGGTGATTCTTTTCCTTTGGCTCTTTCATGGAGTACGATGTTTGCCGGAGCAGATAAAAGCGTAGAAGGAAAACTTCAAGGTTCTACCTATATTAATGCTTCGTATACAATTTCATTACCAGCAGATATCACTCTTACTCCTGCAATAGGTTTTACACCTTGGAAAGGATATTATCATAATAAAGCTGCTTTTACAGACATATCGTTAAAGGCAAATAAGGATATAAAAGTAACAGACCAATTTTCTATTCCTGTATTTGTACAAGCGATTGTGGCTCCAGTCTATGATAGGACATATCTTGTAACAGGATTTAGTTTGGGATTTTAAATTAATATAGACGTTTACATTCCTTTATAGCAAATTATAATAATCAATTTCACCCTTCTCATTATGGGAATTTATATATCTTATAATGAGAAGGGGTGACATTTCTTTATATATAGTGCATACTTATAACATCTTATTAATTAACGAATTACAATTTACTTAATCATGTGGCATACGATTTGCCTATAAGTTTACAAAAGATGTTATATATGGAAGAAACTTATCGAACAAATTCTTTTTTATTCAAAAACAAGAAAGAAGGACTAATTAATTTTAGAACAGTTTCCTATATTTTAGGTATATTGGTTTTGGTTGAAGCCGGGCTATTTGCAATCTGCGCTGGTATATCAGCTTTTTATCATGAAAATAGCTATATCTATTTTGTCTGGACAATGTCAATGAATATTGGCATTGGCGGAATAATGGTACTAGCCGGTAATCGTAGATGTAATAATATCTCAAGACGTGATGGATATTATATCGTAAGTATTTCCTGGATATTATTTACGCTTTTGGGTATGTTACCATTCTATTTAAGTGGATACATACCATCTATTACTGATGCTTTTTTCGAAACCATGTCAGGTTTCACAACAACTGGAGCTACAATATTAAATAATATAGAATCATTACCCCATGGACTGCTCTTTTGGCGTAGTTTTACACAATGGATTGGAGGTCTTGGTATAGTTCTTTTTACCATAGCATTGCTTCCATTATTCAACGGTAGCAGCCAGCAGCTCTTTTTGTCAGAGGCTACAGGAGTAACACACGATAAAATCCACCCTAAAATTAAGGTTATGGCACGATATCTGTGGCTTATTTATATAGGACTTACTTTATTGGAAACTATATTATTGATGTTAGGTGGAATGAATTTATTTGATGCACTGTGTCAGGCGTTTGCTACTACGGCAACAGGTGGTTTTTCAACTAAACAGGATAGTATATCTTATTGGAATTCACCTTACATAGAATATGTAGTGTCTATTTTTATGATTTTATCTGGAGTCAATTTCTCTCTGTATTATTTTACTTTGAATGGGAAATATAAGAAATTATTAAAGGATGGAGAACTACA
The DNA here is from genome assembly GCF_000157915.1 of Phocaeicola coprophilus DSM 18228 = JCM 13818. Classification (GTDB taxonomy): domain Bacteria; phylum Bacteroidota; class Bacteroidia; order Bacteroidales; family Bacteroidaceae; genus Phocaeicola; species Phocaeicola coprophilus. The sequence continues at coordinate 52,234 of NZ_EQ973628.1, forward strand.
CTGGTTTCTTACCTCAATAACAGTTTTGACTGTAATAATAGCGTTTGCCTTGTTTATAACTGGTTATTATGATATTGAGACAGCATTTCGCAAAGCTTTATTCCAAGTAGCTACTACCCATACATCTTGTGGATTTGCTACAGATGATTATAATTTATGGCCTACATTTACATGGATGTTGCTAATTTTTGCCATGATATCTGGGGGGTGTACAGGTTCAACCAGTGGAGGTGTTAAAAATTTACGCCTTTTAATCATATTTCAGAACATAAAGAATCAGTTCAAGCAAATGTTGCATCCGCGAGCTGTTTTACCGGTACATATTAATAATAGTCAAGTTCCAGTACAGACAACAGCAATGGTATATACTTTTTTTGTTACATACCTGATATGCATATTTATAGGTTGGACATTGTTGATGTGTTTAGGAGTTGGTCTGACCGAATCATTCAGTACTGTTATATCTGCAATAGGTAATGTCGGACCTGGTTTAGGAACTTTCGGACCGGTTTTTTCATGGTCTACTTTACCTGATGCGGCTAAATGGATTCTTTCGGCTCTAATGCTTATTGGACGATTGGAAATATTTGGTGTATTACTTTTATTCAACAAACGATTTTGGATTGATTACTAATACTAAAACAACAAAATAATTTTCAATTTACACTATTGATACTGAATACTAAATTTATAAAAGAATAATGGTAAATAAAGAAGAAAATGTACGTCATTTCCTGAATCTTATAAAGCGTTCACAAAGAGGTGTTTTTAAGATATATATCGGAATGATAGCCGGTGTGGGTAAAACATATAAAATGTTGCAAGAGGCTCATGAAATGTTGGACAACGGCATTGATGTACAGATTGGTTATGTTGAGACGCATGGACGGGTAGGTACAGAAGCTCAATTAAAAGGATTGCCGGTTATTCCTCGTAAAAAGATATTTTACAAGGGGAAAGAACTGGAAGAAATGGATCTGGACGCTATTCTTCAGTTACATCCAGAGCTAGTAATAGTCGATGAACTTGCACATACCAACGTTGACGGTTGCCGGAATGAAAAACGTTGGCAAGACGTAATGGACCTATTAGAGGCTGGCATTAATGTTATATCGGCTGTTAATATTCAACATATAGAAAGTCTGAATGAGGATATTAAGGGGATTGCCGGAATAGAAGTAAAGGAACGTATTCCTGATAAGGTCTTAGAAGAAGCAGATGAAGTTGTAAATATTGACTTGACGGCTGAGGAACTTATTAGTCGCTTAAAAGCTGGAAAAATATATAAGAAAGAGAAAATACAAACTGCTCTAAATAATTTTTTCAAGACGGAAAATATTCTTCAATTACGAGAGTTAGCTCTTAAAGAGGTAGCATTTAGGGTTGAAAAGAAAGTTGAAACGGAAGTTGTTCCAGAGGAAAAGGCTATTCATAGAGAATTGTATCTTGCATGTATAAGTAGTAACGAAAAAACACCGAGACATATCATACGTCGTACCGCGCGGCTTGCGTCCCGATATAATACAAATTTTATAGCTTTATATGTTCAAACACCTGTAGAAAGTCCTGATAGGATAAATCTGTCTGTTCAGAGGCATTTACTAAACCATTTTAAACTGGTAACCGAACTGGGTGGTGAATTAGTACAAATTGCTTCACCGGATATTATACAGGCTATTATTGATGTATGTCGTGAACATCATATTACAACAGTTTGTATTGGACAACCGACTTTAGGTTGGAGAAAAATTTTAAAAATACATCGTTATGGATATTTTCTTAAAAATCTTTCAGAAATGGATATAAAATTGATTATCTTTCCGCAATAAAATAATGTGTTATGAATATTAAGACAAAATTGACATTAGTGATAGGAGTACTTGTTGCGATGATTGTGCTTCTTGTTTCACTCTCTATTGTAAACTTGCAAATCCTGACAGCTACAGAGCCTAATAGTCCTGCTGCAGGGCCAGGATTACAACGTGCATTACTTTGGATATCTTCTATTGGAGGTTTTTGTATAGTAATCGGAATTTTTATGCTGACAGTTTTTCCTGCCTATTTTAATAAACCGATCAAAAAAATTATTGACGGAATCAAAGATATAGCCAATCATAATTATGATTGCAGGTTAAATCTGGAAAGTCATGAATTTGTAGAAGTTTCCGAAAACTTCAATCGGATGGCCAAACGATTGTCTGATTATCATTCCAGTACTTTGGCACAAATAAAGGCCGCAAAGAATTATATGGAAACCATTATTAATAGTGTAAAGGAACCTATTATAGGTTTGAATAATGAGTTGACTATTTTGTTTATAAATGATGAAGCCTTGAATGTCCTCAATTTAAAGCGCGAAGAGGTTTTACAGAAACCGGCTCAGGAAATTTCCATGAGAAATGATTTGTTGAGAAGACTCATACGTGAACTTATGGACTCACAAACAGAAAATAGAGCTAGTAAAGCGGAACCTTTAAAGATATATGCCGACAACAAGGAAAGTTATTTTCAGATGAAATGTATGCAAATTAATAAGCAAAGTAATAATATAAATGAGGGATACGTTATTATGCTTAAAAACATAACGGAATTTAAGGAACTGGATTCAGCCAAGACAACTTTCATTTCGACAATATCTCATGAACTGAAAACTCCTATTTCCGCAATTATGATGAGTCTGCAGTTGCTCGAAGACGATCGAGTTGGAGACTTGAACGAGGAGCAAAAGGAGTTGGCACAAAGTATTCAGGATAATAGTGAGCGCTTGCTTAATATCACTGGCGAACTGCTGAATATGACGCAAGTAGAATCTGGTAAATTACAACTCAAGCCCCGTATTACAAAACCTATTGAATTGATTGAATACGCGATAAAAGCCAATCGGGTACAGGCTGAAAAATTCAATATCCAAATCGAAGTACAATATCCGGAAAATAAAATAGGCAAATTATTTGTAGACAGCGAAAAAATAGCGTGGGTATTGACTAATTTGCTTTCGAATGCAATCCGTTACTCTCCTGAGAATGGCCGCATAATTATTGGTGCCCGCCAAACAGAAGATAATCATATTGAAATGTATGTTCGTGATTTTGGTAAGGGTATTGATCCGCGTTATCATCAGAGTATTTTTGATCATTATTTCCGAGTTCCAGGTACAAAGGTTCAAGGAAGTGGACTGGGATTATCAATTTCAAAGGATTTTGTAGAGGCCCATGGTGGTACTTTGACCGTAGAAAGTGAAATTGGAAAAGGAAGTTGTTTTACATTACGTTTGAAATCATAATCAGCCATTTTTTATCTCTGTATAAACCGTTTATAGGCATATCTGATATAGCCTATAAACGGTTTTATAATTACATGCTTATTTTATATGTTTCAATCTTACGATAAAGAGTCGCAAGTCCTATTTTTAAAAGACGAGCAGCTTCTGTTTTATTGCCATTGGTGTATTGCAGAACTTTGATTATATGCATACGTTCAATTTCAGCTAGTTCAAAATTATCTTTCATTAGTGATATATCCGATTTACGTTTTTGTAAATCTAGAGGTAAATCCTCAAATGTTATTTGTTCTTCGCATACAATAGAACATCTTTCTATAACATTTCTAAGTTCTCTGACATTTCCTTTCCACTCTGCATTCTTTAATATATCAAGCACTTCCGGAGTTATTCCGGTGATTTTTTTATTGAGTTTATTAGCAAATTTGTTCAGAAACATATACGACAGACTTTCAATATCATCTTTTCTTTCCCGTAACGGAGGTAAACATATCTGGAAAACAGATAAACGGAAATATAAATCTTCACGAAAGTTTCCATTCTCTATTTCTTTCTTTAAATCCCTGTTTGTAGCAGATATAATTCTGACATCCACTTTTGTAAGTTTGGTATCACCAATTTTGATATAT
>NZ_EQ973628.1:57714-69101 GCF_000157915.1 Phocaeicola coprophilus DSM 18228 = JCM 13818
TATTCTCCAGTTTCCAGAACACGTAAAAGTCTTGCCTGAAGTTCAAATGCCATTTCTCCTATTTCATCTAAGAAGATGGTTCCGTGGTTCGCAACTTCAAATAATCCTTTTTTATCCTTTAATGCACCTGTAAATGCACCAGCCTTATAGCCAAACAGTTCACTTTCCAACAGGTCTTTACTAAAAGCAGAACAGTTTATATCTACAATAGGTTGTGATGCTCTTTGACTGGCTTGATGAATAGCATGCGCAAATACCTCTTTCCCTGTACCTGTTTCTCCTGTTAATAATACTGCAGCATCAGTTCTGGAAACTTTCTGCGCCAGTGTTATAGCCTGTTTAAGCTCGTTTGATTTTCCAACAATAGAGTCAAAAGAGTATGCTACAGAGGTAGTTTTTTTACCTTTCTTTTTTTCAGTTTCATCAACAGCACGATTTATAGTAGGGATAATCTTACGGTTATCGTCTCCTTTGGTAATGTAGTCAAAAGCTCCATTTTTAATAGCCTGTACTCCATCTTGAATATTTCCATGCGCGGTCAATAATATTATTGCAGCATCATTGGAGTATTTTTTTATATCAAAAATAAAGTCAACTCCATTACCATCAGGCAAAAACACATCACATAGAATAACATCATATTGTTGTTTGCGTAATTGCTGTAAGGCATCACTACAACAACTTGCAGTTGATACTTTATAACCTTCTAATTCTATAATTCGAGCTAATAATTTACGGATAGGTTCTTCGTCATCTATTAATAGAATTTGTACCATATATTGATTATTTATTTATAAATCTATTGTTAAATACAAAGATACGATTTTATTAGATATAAAAATATTTGTTATCTAACAAATCCAGATGCTTATACCCTTATAAGTATCTGGATTACCGCTTTATATCAATGATCTATTCAAAAATAGTCATACGAATGAATCATCAAAGTTATTATCAATTCCTTTAAAGATATAGCCTTTAAAATTACGTAGTTTTTAAATTTAAAGTCTCTAGTATTGGCTACTGGTTATCGGTACCTTGTCTGAAAACGGATACTATGCTCTTCAGAAATCTTTGAATACTGAATATTAGGAAAACATTGGAGCATCATAATCGGAATCGTTTCTTATATGCAAAGGTACTGCGGAGGAGAAGCGCCAAGTGACCTTACACTTTCAGTCGGAGTTTGTGCCTTATCAGGTATCTTCAGGAAAGCCAGCGGCTTTTCCAGGTAGCGTGCTGCCTTCTTTGCTGAATATGTCTTTTCCGGAACGACTTTCATTATATCTCATGCTGGTTAATCTTTTCGTTTATGGGATACAGCAAATGTAAATAACTGATTATTAGTATGGACAAACAAGGTTTCATAAATTACACTTCATCTTTTTCTCCTACAGGTCCAGGAAAGGCTGGAAATTATGCCAAAGCGATAGATATCCTTAATGACATTTTTTCTAATGTATCTATTAAGGATTATCCTGCTCATAATATTCCAAAAGGATGGGTAAAATATTCTGCTGATTTTCATATCCGAAACAATGTTCTTTCCTTATTTTTTCTATTTGCGTCAATCTTTCTGTATTAATTATACGACATAATCAAAGTACAGGACCTTTGATCGGTTTACTTTTACCTTCTTTTCCTGCTTTCCATTCATAATGTCAATGGCATAAGTCAGAAAGGCCACTGGGCAGATTTAGGTAGGACATAATGGTGAATCAGATCTGCTTACCTGAAGTCTGGAATCTTTGAAGCATACTCCAGAAGTCCGCTATTCCTGAACTTTCCTAAGGCAGTTCATTTGCCTTTCCTAAATTGTTTTTAATGTTGCGAGTAAGATATCTATATCAGGAAGTTATTCTCTTCACTAATGCTTATTTACCAGGTATAAACGTACTGTTGTCTTTTACGTACATCCCTTTACAAAAGATCGGATATCCATACGTTTCACCACTCATGAATGGATTATTCAGATAATTTTGCAAAGCTTCAAACGAATTACTGATATCGGCTGTTTGTCTTATATCAGAAATAGTGAGAAGAATAATTTGTGAATTATTCAGAACCTCCTCGTTTTCCTGTTTCTTTACAAAAGGACCTTTCAAGGAAGAAACGATTTCATTATAAGGATATTTACTTGCTATTAAGAAATAGGCACTGGTACCATAGGTCAGTGTACGTAGATAAACAAGATTATCTTTATTAGTCGGATTTTCAACGAATATTCCTTTTTCTGGTATATCCATTGAAACGGTAAAACCTTTGAAAATGACTTTGCCCAGACAAAGACTTACCGTGTTGTTTATATCAAATTCTTTATTACCCATTTTCTTCAGAATACTCGCAAAATTCTCATTATCATCGATATATAATTCTACATTCTCAAGACTTTTCAATTCTGTCAGTTTTGCGATATATGGTCTGGTCGGATATTTGAAATTCTGATATTCTTTCGACCTTATTACTTCCTTAATTATCTTATTATATTCATTTTGTCTGACATCATTCATCATCGCAATATAAGGCTCCGTAAAATCAAAACAGAGATTTATAGATTGCTTCTTGCCTGTTATTTCCTTATCAAAAGAAGTAGCAAAGGAATTTTCGGGAAATACAGCTCCGACATATATATACGGCGTGTTTGCAATATCCCACCAACCTTGAACTCCATTATATTTGCTGCTAATATCTATTTCATCTTCTTTACTGTCATCAATGAAAGTATCCCATACCAAAGTAGTTTTGACTACATTATCGTTAATTATTTCCAGAAGCTTATATCTGATATCATTGGCTGGCTTCGCAAGGATTGTTTTTTCTATTTTCAAAACATACTCATGTCCTTTCTCATAATTGAACCCAAGGATTCCATTCATGGCTACTTTTGAGTATTCAGACATGTTTTCTTCCTTCACCAACATACATTCTACCGGATTTTCACTGCCCACGGGGTATAAGAATCCGTTTCATTTGATACGTACATTTAGATGATCTTTATTTTGTCTGTAAGAACATCTTCTTTTTTACAACTGGCAATGCTGATTGAGCATAGGAATAAAAGTAATAGTCCTGTTAAAGTCTTAATCTTCATAATCAATGCTTATTTTTGTGTACATATAGTTACTATAATCTACTTTTAAGGTAAAAAATTAGATCTGTGAAATATGACCATATACACTATAACACTCAATGGCTGATAAACCACTATGCAAAAATGTTAAAGAAATCAAACTTATTGTCAGAATAAAGTCTTTTTCCTCATTGTATTATCATCACAAGATTCATCTAAAGATTTATCCAGACCAAATATTCCTTTCGGAGCCACCTTACGCCATGAATTGCCAAATTTCATATCCAGATAATCAAAAACCACCCGATTATAAGCTGTCAATATATGATTGGGAACACCCAGATAACAGTCCAGTGTTCCATCTTTCTTCAATGGATAAAAAGCGTCATAGCTCACACCGTACATCTTCCAGAAAAAGTGTGTACGGATTTTCTGTTCCTGTCCTTCCGGTATTACCAGGCGCAATTGGGGACGTCCTTTGACGATGTTTTCTTTCGACAGCTCCGGTGAACAGTCATATTTCAAAATATGATCATACCATAAAGGAAGCACCATCCGCAACGTGTCATTATGTGGTAAAGGAAGGGTTATTACCGTATCACAAGGGGCCAGTCCCACATATTCAGCTTTCAGATGATAAGTTCCAGCCTCCAGTCCCTTTATCCGGAAGCAGCCGGTGGAATCTGTCAGCCATCCCAGAAACGGCTGTCCTGCCATGCTCAGATTGGAACCAACCAGCACATCATGTACCACATCATAAGGAGGGCGTTGACGGACAGATTCACCATACACCCGACCGACAATTGTATATCTTGCAGAATCACCCTCATTATGCGTTATATCTTCTTTCAGCGGCATAGTAAAATACTGAAATTCTATAGTGTGCTTCCCGTTGACAAAAAGTACCTCCCATGGATAAATGGATCTAAGCGTTTCTTTGAGAGCAAGAACCAGCGGATGAGTTCCGTCGTCTGTCTTTTCCCGTAAAGAACGTATAAAGACAGAATGCACGTCACAATCCACGAAGCGCCCGTCTTCCGTCGTCTGGAAATCACTTATCGTAAAAACAATCCGTTCTCCCCGGTATTCAGGAAACCGCTTCCAGGGAAACCTACGCTCGATTTCTCCCTGTGCTTTCATCAGATTCAGTCCGGTTCTCCGGTAATTATGATAAGTCTGCGTTTTCAGCACTTTGCCGTTCCGGAGAGTCAGCACCCGTTCCGTTTCCATGTTACGGTTGAACCCATCATGCACGTATCTCACCAGATCTCCTTTTCCGGCCCGAAGCTCCCCACTGAACCAGCGGGCTTGAATCATTCCCGCCTGAAAATAGGCTGCAAAGAGCGGCTGCAACTCCTTCACTTCATACACCCGTGTAGATTCCTTTTTACTGACTTCATCGTAGATATCCGCTTCTACCCGTTGCAGGCAAAGATATCCGTCACGTATCTCCCAGAAAGCAGTATAGCCGCTATAATTGCCCGTAGACCAATTAATATTTTCCGGAAAAAAATCTTTCATCCGCATATATAGCAGAGAATCGTATCCTATGGGCTTTGCCATCAAATCCCATTCTTCTCCTTCCAGGCGGATTATGTCGCCTGATTGTCCCGTAGCTTTCACAGGTAAACCGACAAGCGAAAGTAAAATGGCGATCACTAAAATTCTCATACACATAGGCCTGTTTGCTTTAAGAACAAGATAATGCTCCTTAAAAATACGAAAAGTATTTTATTTTACAAAACCTTTTCGTATTTTAGTAGAAACTAAATCACTTGACTATGGGAACTTTAGGTTGTATCAATGATATGCAAAGGCGGGATAAAGAAAACCGTGAACTCAGGAAATTGGGCAGAGAACGCATAAAAGAGACCCGTACCAGACTCTCGAAAATTGGTAAGGGCACAAAACTGCCTGAAATTTCGGCAGAAGAAGTGGAAGAAATCCAAAGAAAGACAAAAGAAAAAACCGACATGGACAATGACAATCTGTTCAAAACCAAAATAATCATTGCAGTGTGTTTCTTATTCGTTTTTCTTCTGGGTTGTATTCTCTATTTATTATAGATTCTTTAATCAGTTTTTTTATTTACAGAGTCGCTTTTATGACTTAAATAGGGAAAGTATCACATCATGAAACCTAGATAGATGTATAAAATTATGAATGTGATGTATAAACTTACTATTCTTGAATAACAGTTTGTTGAGAAAGTATGGATTAATATATGTTTTTCCAAATAAATCATTACTTTTGCGGCATCTTTTGAAATCTGGCTCCAAAGAATAAATATATAGGCATTATTTAAATTACTTCATATGGATCCACTTGTTGGAAGGGAAAGAAGCCGGCCCGCCAACAAGAGCAGTAAATATAATCAGATTTATAAGTAAAATAAAGAAACACTTCAACGGCTAACGAGAAAAAGAACGGAATAATAAGAATGACGGAGACAAGAAGTACACTTGACTCCGGACAGAAAGGTTGGGAATATGTACTGAAAAACGAATAAACCTGGAATTCAATATGGTTGCATAATCTGCTTGAATTCAGTATTGACATAACTCTAATAATATGAAATGTATATTTTATTGTGCATCTTTGTTTCTTCTTGCTTCAGGCTCTGTTTTTGCCCAGAAATCAAGAATGAATGTCTTCCTGCAACAGAACGAATTAATGTTTAATGTTTCCTATAACGATCGTCCCGTTATAGAAAACTCATCTTTGGGAATCATCATGAACAACTGTCCGTATGGTAAAAATATTAAATCTTTTTCTGAGACGGAATCCTCTGATGAATCAATCAGAAGTTACCTGGCCAATGGAGTTCATAACTCATTCTATGTAGATATCAGAGAATTTGATGATGGTATCGCATTCAGATACCGGATACCGGCCAATGGGCCTAAATGTGTCTATGGAGAAAGCACTTCTTTTGTTTTCCCGTCAAACACAACTGCATGGTATGCAAGTGGACCGTTTCAGTATGGATGGCATCAGATTTATCAGGAACGTAAAACTGACAGCATCGAAGGAGAACTCCTTGCTCCTCCCGCTACGTTCCTGACTCAAGAGGGAATATATGCGGCGATCACGGAAGCTAACCTGTTTAATTTTCATGGGGCAGTCATGTATTGTACGGCCCCCAACAAAATACAATTTGGTTATGCCGACAATAAAGGCCATATCGAAACAGGCATTGAAACCGGTTTGCCTCCTGCCAAATATTGGCATGAAGCTGTAAGAAATAATCCCTGGATAGCTTACCCTGACAAGAATGAGATCAAGACTCCCTGGAGAGTTCTGATGTTGGCTGACGACCTGAATGGCCTGGTAAACAACAAAATCATTTCGCAGGTCTGTGACAAGCCTGATAACGCTCTTTTTTCAGACAGCAACGAATGGATAAAACCGGGAAGAGCTGTATTTACATGGCTGACCGAAGGAGGGGTTGAACGTCTGAGCGTTGCCAATCACAAAAAATATATAGACGGATGTGCCGAGCTTGGAATAGAGTCTGTCGTAGTAGATGACGGATGGGAAAACTGGGCTCAGACAGAAAAAGAAGCTAACGGACGTGACAAATGGGCCATGCTGAAGGAACTTGTTGAGTATGCAGACAGTAAAAATGTCAATATCTGGGTATGGCGCCCGTCTTCACCGCGCTATGGAAATAGAAGTGATATAGGTCTGGTTGATCCGGAAGAGAGCAAGCTTTATGGCGAAGTGTGCCGAAATAGGTGTTAAAGGCTTGAAGATAGACTTTTTCCACACGGAAAATCTTTTTACGGTCAGATTGATGGAAGAAATCCTGAAAGATGCAGCCAAAGAAAAACTGATGGTAATATTTCATGGCGTAAACAAACCGGCCGGTGAGTCATTCAAATATCCTAACTTATTGGCTAAAGAGGCGGTAAGAGGACTGGAATGTGTAGGCGGTGAAAGCAGTTGGGCACCCGGACCTGCGTGGCCATTCCATAATACGGTTCTGCCTTTTACACGCTGGCTGGCCGGTCCTGCTGATTATACTCCGCTTAACTTCAGAGCTTTCTGTCCGGAAGCCGTAACATTTACCCATCAGCTGGCTTCAATTTACATGTTTACTTCTCCGATGCTTATATTGGCTGCAGATATGGAGGATATGCTGAAATGTCCCGGACGAAGATTTATAGAAGAAGTTCCTGTGGTATGGGATGAGAACTATGTCTTGCCTGAGAGCAAGATTGGAAATCTTGCAGCAATCGCCAGAAAAAAAGGTGATATATGGTATTTGTCGGTATTAAATGGCGAACAGGAAAAATCCGTATCGTTAAATCTGAATTTTCTGCCTGAGGGTAAATATAAAATGGTCATAGCTTATGACAAAGGTAGAAAAGAAATCTTGATGGATACTAAAACAATAAAAAGTCTTTAAATATAAAGTTGCAGTCCGGAGGCGGGTATTTAGCCAGATTTGAACGGATCTGAAACAGAATCAACAGAGAAATACATGAATTCCTATTCAATCATTTATCATAGAATATGAAAAAAATTTATTCTTTTCTTTTTGTTATATGCACCTTCTGCGCTTCAGCCGGTGCACAGATTACAGAACGCCCGCGCCCGTCAGAATGGGATCAGCTTGTTGAGGGAGCCCGCTTTATAGACCGGTTTCTTCCAATGCCGGACGGAATAAAATCAAACCATCTTTGGGGAACCCAGTGCGTTCAGAACCGATATGTCAATAATGGGATAGAGGTTGACGGTATGTCGTTTTGGGGAGGAAACATCCTGCAATCAGCAGATGGAAAGTATCATCTTTATGTCTGCGGATGGCCGGAAAGTTCGCCTAAGGGACATATGTTCTGGCCGAATTCAACTGTATTCCATGCAGTAGGAGAGACTTTGTCGGGCCCGTATGTCATACAGAATTCTGTTGGAAAAGGACATAATCCCGAAGCTTTCCGCTTAGCCGACGGCAGAATCGTAATTTACGTGACGGGCGGGTATTATATTGCAGAAAATGAGAACAGCCCAATCTGGACCTACCAGCAATTTGAATTCGACCAGCGTGGCAGAAATATTATTGAAGGGTTATCGAACCTGACCTTCGCACGCCGTCCAGACAATTCATATTTAATGATATGCCGGGGAGGAGGGGTCTGGATCAGTAAAGACGGACTTTCGGCTTACCGGCAGATAACAGGGAAAAGGGTATATCCTGATATAGACGGACGTTTTGAGGATCCTGTAGTATGGAAAGACAGCCTTCAATATCATCTCATTGTAAATGACTGGCTGGGACGTATCGCATATTACCAGCGTTCCAAGGATGGCTTGCACTGGGTGACAGAACAAGGGGAGGCCTATATGCCCGGAATTTCTTACCATAAGGATGGGGAAGTGGAAAAATGGTTCAAGTATGAGCGCGCAAAAGTATTCCAGGACAGTCTGGGAAGAGCTGTACAGATGAACTTTGCCGTAATTGACACAATCAAATGGGAAGATTTGCCCGGAGACAAACATTCTTCAAAAAATATTTGCATCCCTTTGAATAAAGGCTTGTTATTGTCTGTATTGAATAAGGAACCGATCACCCCTTCTACCAGACGCATCGAACTTCGGATAAAGGCGGAACCGGGATTCAATCCGCACACCGATGTTGATGTAAGATCTCTTCGTTTTGGCTCATTTACGGAGGTTAATTTTGGCAGAGGATGTAAAGCCGTAAAGACACGGAAAGACGGAAAAGATCTGATTGTTGTGTTCAACGGAAAGGGGAGTGGCATTACTGCTGATGAATTTGCACCGAAGCTGATTGGCCGTAAGACCAACGGTGAACTGTTATACGGATATGCAGATCTTCCTTATGTGGATTATTCTCCTTCCATATTGTCAGCTGGTTGTCCGGTATATGATGCCGAAAAGAATACATTGAAAGTGAAAGTTACAAACTTCGGACTTTCTGCATCCCAGCCTGCAGAAATCGAAATCATCTGCTCCGGAAAGACAATAGCTAAAGGAAATGTCGGTTCTTTACAGCCTTATGAGGAAAAGGAACTTTCGCTGAAAAACTTACAGCAACAGAAGCCCCAGACTGCTTATGAAGTCGTTTTATCTGGTAATAAAAAAGAAATAGAACGTACATCATTCCAGATCTCCAGCAAACAGGAGAATTAAGCAGAACTTAAAAAGCCCTCGTTTCACTGAAATAATAACCGGTGAAACGAGGGTTTTTCAAATTCTAGCCGATAATCCATTTGCTTCCGGGAATCAGACTGATTAGCTTGGTAGTTACCACACAACAGACAAAACACAATACTGCCATGCAGGGAATAGTGACTGCAACCGGAAGAACAGGTTGTGCCGGGCCTTCCGGCATAAATAAAGGCGCAATGTTGGAAAGAAACAGAATATGCATCAGATACATGCCAAAGGTCAGTTTTGAAATACCTGTGATCCAAGGATGTGCTTCTTGTCTTTTAATGCAGGTGAACATCAGGAAGGCTCCAAAAGTAGCAAGCAAAACATTCGGAGTACAGAATTCCCATGACCATTCATAGCTGGGTGTCTGCATGACAATGCCTGGAACTCCTGCGTGCCAGGCTGACCACGCTGTAAATGCTGCACCGGCAACAAACGAGCCTATACCGACTTTCAGGCGTTTGGCCCGGTCCCATTTCAGATGCACGCGTATATAATGGGCCATAACCAAATAGCCCAGATAACCTGAACAATAATAGAACATTCCAAAATAAGGATTCCAGAAACAGGTTCCCCATAAATTAGAACTGACAAACCGGGTCAGCCAGGGAACAAGAGTAGACAACATAAAGAAGATGAGAAAAAGACGTTCTTCTTTGGCCGAAGCGCGTTCCAGCCACGGTGAAACTACCGGAATGATGAGATACAGTGAAATGAGCGGATACATAAACCACAAATGGCCGGCCATGGAAGGAAACGTAAATGGCAAAAGTCTGAAATCCTGCCAGGACTGTTCCCAGGTCATCTGTCCCCAGGCCAAAGGCAGGAAACAGTAAATTAACATGAAAAATACAAGAGGCGGAATGATGCGCTTGAATCTATGCTTGTAAAAATCGCTCATGGATACATTGGGTTTGACCGGTACCAGCAGGAATGCACTGACCACCATGAACAATGGCACGCTCATTCGCCCCAATGCGCCATCATAAAAGGCCACCCAGAAACGGTTGCTTTCATTAGCCAGCATAGTTGTATCTGCCGATATACAATAAAAATTCTCACTGGCATGTACCAGCATCACAAGAAAACAGGCAATAACACGAACATAATCGATGAATACGATTCTATTAGAGTTTTTCATTGGTGTAAGATTTAATCTGATATCAAATATTCAATTTTAATTTCCCCAAGTAAAGTTTATAAAGTGATGTGTTTCATCTTTACTTTGCAAAACTAGGAAAAAGATAACTAACCTGCAAAAGTTATTGGTATGACTTATGGCTTTTAAGATCATCATTCATCTGCCTTTGGCTTTTTTTGTTCTCCTCATCTTCCGGATCTGATCATTATTATACACTGTGAACCAGCATCTTGAAGTTTTTCCCTATTACAGATAGGAATATTCCCCCGGAAACATAGGAAAAATCATTCGGGAGTCTCGGATTCCTTGTCTATCTTTGCTTCATCGAAAACCAGAGGACACAAAGTCCTCACAATACAGGAAACCATGAAACGAGGAAAAAGTTATAGAATGATATGCGGGATGTTGATGCTGATCACTTTCGCGTTTGCTTTTCAGGCATGTGATTATGTAGGAGTAGAGATAGGTGTCGGTACAGATGCATATCGTGAAAATACAGACTACCTGTGCAGCCGTCCCTGGTCTGACGAATGGTATGATGATTATGGGACTTATTATTATCAGGAACTCAGATTTTACGGAAACAATACGGGAGAAGATTATCTGTATACACAGGACCGCCACGGATACATACAGGAAAGTGTGTACAACTTCACATGGGACTGGTTCAACAGTATGTATACCAGTATCCGGCTGACTTATGGCCCCGGTGATTACTCGTATATGGACAATATATCCATGGGAGGTAACCGTTTAAATTGTTTACTCGACGGACAGCCTGTCTATTTCATTGGAAAATAAGATTTTTAAGAACATTGTGTGAACAATTTGCGTGTGTCTTTGTTTATTGAATATAACATAAAAAGAGACTCATTCTTGTTTTCATTTTTAAGATAATTAATTTTTTGGTTTATTTATCGTGTAGCTGCATCTGCCTCAGGAACTGGTAGATGCAGCTTTTTTTCGGCCAGTCTCATTCCTGGGTTAGAAAGTAAC
>NZ_EQ973628.1:70127-83749 GCF_000157915.1 Phocaeicola coprophilus DSM 18228 = JCM 13818
AAAGTAACGTCTGAATTTTAAAACATTATTCTTCCTGAATCCATCTGTAATCAAACGAGTTTTTGTACCTTTGACAAAAATAGACCATAAAAACACAGAACATGAAAAATTTGGAAATCAAAAAAATCAGCGGTTTCACTACCGCTCAGGAAATACCGGCCTTGCTGGATCGGGAAGGAATCGAGTTTCAACCTATTGATACGGTCAACTGGCCGGAATATCCTTATAAACCGGAAGTAAAGTTCCGGGTTGCCCATACAGGGGATTATATACTGATACATTACACCGTAACAGAAGCCAGCGTACGGGCTGTGGCTCCGCATGACGGAGGACGGGTTTGGGAAGATGCATGCTGTGAATTTTTCCTGCAACCGGAAACCGGAGAACCTGTTTACTATAATTTTGAATGTAACTGTGCCGGTACTCTACTGCTCAATTGCGGACGGGTAGGTGACCGTCATCCCGCACCGGAAAACATTATGCAACAGGTACTTCGCTGGGCCTCTCTAGGCAGAGAACCGTTCGAAGAACGGATCGGTACCTGCAGCTGGCAGCTGGCTCTGGCTATTCCTGCAGCAGCAGTATTCAATCACTCGGTAAAAGACTTCAGCGGACTTCATATGCGAGCTAATTTCTATAAATGCGGTGACCTGCTTCAGACTCCTCATTTCCTGTCCTGGAATCCGATCCAGTTACCGAAGCCTTGTTTCCATTGTCCTGAATTCTTTGGAAATATTCATTTTGGAGAATAATTGAGACAAAAAAAAATCGGCTCAGCGTTGTCATTCAACATGCTGAGCCGAACTTATTCTTCCAAACTTACTCTTTTTTTCCTTCCGGCTTCAACCAGCGATCCAGCCAGCTGAAGAATGTACGTTGCCAGAGAATACCATTCTGCGGTTTCAATACCCAGTGGTTTTCATCGGGGAAGATCAGCAATTCAGCAGGAATACCTCTCAGCTTGGCTGCATTGAAAGCTGCCATTCCCTGTGAAGCCAGAATACGGTAGTCCTTTTCTCCGTGAATACAAAGAATCGGAGTATCCCATTTATCAACAAACAGGTGAGGAGAGTTTGCATAGCTGCGCTTAACAGCCTCATTGGTCTTTTCCCAGTACGGACCGCCCAGATCCCAGTTGGTGAACCAAAGTTCTTCAGTTTCCAGGTATTGCTGTTCCATATTGAAGAAACCGTCATGGGCAATGAATGCCTTGAAACGTTTGTTATGGTGTCCGGCCAGCCAATAAACCGAATATCCTCCGAAGCTGGCACCTACACATCCCAGACGATCCTTGTCAACATACGGCTCTTTGGAAATATCATCAATGGCACTCAGATAGTCATCCATACAGTGACCGCCATAGTTGGTACTGATTTCTTCCAGCCATTCCATACCGAAGCCCGGCAGACCACGGCGGTTCGGAGCAATGACAATATAACCGTTGGCAGCCATAATCTGCAAGTTCCAGCGGTAGCTCCAGAACTGGCTGACAGGGCTTTGCGGACCACCTTCACAGAACAGGAGGGTAGGATATTTTTTGTTCGGATCAAAATCAGCAGGATAAACTACCCATGAAAGCATGTCTTTTCCGTCAACGGTCTTTGTCCAGCGGGGTTCCACTTTACCCAGTTTCAGCTGACTGAAGATATGATCATTTTCTTTGGTGATGCGGGATACGGCATTTTCCTGATTCAGGGAAACGGTAAACAGTTCGTCTGCTTCACTCAGAGAATGGCGTTTAGTCAGCAACTGTCCGTCATTCAGCATAGCTACTGAAGCATAGTCATACATACCGTCGGTCAGCTGCTTCACATCTCCTTCCAGATTCGTGCTGTGAATCATGCTGGTTGCATGCCATACTCCTACAAAATACAAGGTACGGCTGTCAGGAGCCCAGCAATAGTCGTCTACGCCCGACTGGAAACTTTCCGTGACATATGTTTTTTTGCCGCTGGTCAGATCCATTACACAAAGGCGGTTGCGGTCGCTTTCGTAACCGTCACGTTCCATACTCTGCCAGGCAATGCTCTTGCCGTCAGGAGAGAATTTGGGATTTGTATCATAACCCATGTTCTTGTCGGCAGCATCTTCCTTGCAGAGATTGCGGGTCTGTTTGGTTTCCAGGTTATAAAGATAAATATCAGAATCCGTAGAAATGGCATAATCCAGTCCGGTTTTCTTGCGGCAAGTATAGGCAATCTGCTTCGAGTCATTGCTCCATGCCAGCTGCTCGATACCGCCGAAAGGTTTCATCGGTGATTCATACGGTTCACCTGCCAGGATATCTGTGGCTTCTCCTACTTTGTTTCCGTCAAATGAAGCTACGAAAGGATGGGGGACAGTCTGTACCCATTCATCCCAATGCTTGTACATCAGATCATCGATCACCATACCGCTGGCCTTATCCAGATCCGGATATTTGTCTGCAGTACGTTCTCCATATTTCACTTGAGAGATAAAGAGCAGCTTGCTTTCATCCGGAGAGAAACGGAATCCGTCAATGCCACCGGCATAGTCAGACAACTGCTTGCGTCCGCTTCCGTCGGGATTCATTTCCCAAACCTGACTGTTACCGTTGGCATCGGCAGCCAGAAAAGCAATCTTGCTGCCATTCTTGATCCATGCCGGTTCACCCTCACTGGCAGCAGTTGTCGTCAGCAGACGGTTATCAGATCCATCCGCATTCATCACATAAATCACCAGGTGACTTTTGTTTTCCTTCACACTGTAATAAGATACAGTATAAGCAATACGTTTGCCGTCAGGCGAAACAGCAGAACTTCCGATACGTCCCATCGCCCACAACGTCTCCGGAGTCATACGGCCTTCCTTTACCGTAATTTCTTGCTTGCCGATAATAGGGCCTTCAGCTTGTGCCGCTTTTTCAGGACCGACGCAGGCTGATGTGACCATCATCATGGCAGCTGTCATAGTCATAAAATTTCTGTTCATGTTTTTTAGATGTCATTTTGTCTTCCGGCAAAGATAATACAAAAATACACACGGAATGTATTTCTCAAAATGTATTCTGTTCCAAAATCCGGTCATTGGTCTCTTCTTCACCGTTCCTTTGTAAAATCGGACAGAAAAGAGCTTCCTTTGTCTTCCAGACAAGCATGGGAACCGGACGATAAGACAACTTGTAGCGAAGAATACATTGTGCCACCTGAATAGAGTTTCCCTGGTGAGTTTCTTTCAGACGGTCAAGATCTTTCTTCATCAATGTCCGGTTCAAGGACAATTCCCGCAAAATGGCCCGTTCCAGACTGAGGTTGGGCGTAAAGTGAAACAGGTCAAAGATATCATGAACTCCATCGCTCAATAAAGTACCCCAACCCCGTTGGTTACAGAAATCATGCAAGGCCTGATATTTAGTCATAACTTCTTTGCTGACCATCATCAATAACGGTTTTATCTCTGTTACAAAACATTGTCCGTCGGTCAAACACACCAGTACATCCGGAACATAATAATGAGATCCATGATGCTCATAGGGTACCTTAAAAGGCTGTTCGCAATATGCCCGAACCACATCAGATTGTTCCAGTCTTTTAAAGAAATGTTTTTCCAGTTTGGATTCATAAAAGACATTCCTGTTCATTTTCCGGCTATAAAACTCACCGGAATGTGAACGTTCTTTTTTTATTTCCGGATTATACACGCGGATTGGAGTAAAGTTGCAATGATAAGATTCTGAAAACACCGAGACTTGCTCCGGCCAGATAATTTTGGGCAAAAGGACTTCCAACCCCTTTCTTGTAACATTTCTCCGGGATGATGTCTTTTTTATCAGGTTAATCCATTTCCGTTCTGAACCTTCTAACCGCAGAAAGAGTTTCACAAAACGAAGGAAAAGATATATTTCCCATTCAGGAAGATGTATTTCCCTGAATTCCATCAGGAAACGGATATGATCAGTTTCTCCTGACCGGGAATAGTGACCTTGATTTGTCAGCAGATTATAAATGCGCATAACCGGAACATATTTTCTCCGCTGTAAGAGATAAAATTTCTTGAACACCTTGACTTCCAGCTGTCTTATACGCTCCTTGCACAGTCCTAGTTCTGCAGCCATTTCTGTATGATTCCGGGTATCAGTTTCATCCAGTCCGTAAAGTGAAATAAAAAGCATACGCTCCCGCTCTTTCAGTAAGAGTACATTGTCATTCTTTCGCTGGGCGTACAGACATAAGACCAGATTATTAAGAAAATAACATCCTATTGCATCCATAGTTTTCGGTTTAAGATCATGTATTAGTTTTCGTGATTTTGCAAAGATAAATTTTCTTTTTATAGATTCTCTCTAAATCACAAAAAAATCCCGCCTGCCTAATTAAAGACAGACGGGATTTCATATTTTTCAGCTGAAATTCTGATTAAATCAGCTATTATTTCTTGTTCATACGTTCCTGACGTTCTTTCTGAAGACGTTCCTGTTCCTTCTGCAAAGCTTCCAGCTTGGCCATCAGACCGCTTGCCTTCTGCTGCGACGGAGCCTTTTTATTGGCTTCCAGCTGAGCCAGCAGCTTCTTTTCATCCGTCATGCGGCGCATGATCCACATGGTCAGAATACCGATAAGACCGGAAATGAAATAATAGTAGCTCAAACCTGATGCATATTCATTGAAAATGAAGAAGAACATCAGCGGCATGATATACATCATCCATTTCATGGCTGCCATCTGCGGATTGTTACCCATATCCTGCTGCTTCATCATGACAATCTGATTGATGACGGTTGTTGCACTGAAGAGCAGACAGAACAGACTCAGGTGGTTACCCAGCAATGGGATGCTGGTGCTCCAGCTGATCAGATCATCATAAGAAGAAAGGTCACTTGCCCACAGGAAACTCTGCTGACGGAGCTCGATAGCATTCGGAACAAAGAAGAACAGTGCCATGAACACCGGTGTCTGAAGCAGCATCGGCAAGCAGCCGCCCATCGGGCTGACTCCATACTGGCTGTAAAGTGCCATGGTTTCCTGCTGTTTCTTCAGAGCATCTTCCTGCTTGGGATATTTGGCATTGATCTTGTCCACATACGGTTTCAAAGCACGCATCTTGGCTGACGAAATAAACGACTTCCAGGTGGTCGGGAGCACCAGAATCTTCACGATAATGGTCATCAGCAGAATTACCATACCCATGCTCAGGCCCCAGCTGGAAAGCCAGTCAAACAGGTTGATTGTAAACCAGCGGTTAATGAGCCGGATAATCGGCCATCCCAGATAAACCAGATCTTCCAGTTCCAGGTCCTTATCCTTGAAGCTCAAGTCATTGCTTGCAAGCAGAGTCTTGAAGTGGTTCGGTCCGAAATAGAACTGGAAATTACTCGGTTTCGCACCTGTCGGATCGAAAGCAGTCTGCATATCGGCCTGATAGTTCTTCATATAGCCGCTGCCTTTCTGTTCCATTTTCGATTCCAGTGTAGCCTTTTCAAAATTCTGCTCAGCGATGAACACGCATGAGAAGTACTGGTTCTTGAAAGCTACCCAGTCAAGTACTTCCAGAATAGTTTCTTTTTCGTCTTTTGTTTCACTCAGGTAATCAAAACTGTCGTCCACCGGCTTATAGGTCAGCGAAGTGTAACGCTGTTCGAAAGTATATCCTTTCTCCATCTGGCGTGCACGCTGCTTCCAGTCAACACTGACGGTCTTTGTGGAAGGGGAGAAGAAGTTCTGCATGCCTGAAGCCTGAATGCTGAAGTCTACCATATAAGAGTTGAGCAACAGCTTGTAGACAAAGTCCAGATGACCACCGTTGGATGCGTTCAGACGCATGGTTACCGATGTATCTGTCTTGCTGACAGTTTCAAAGTACAGGTTTTCACTCAGCAGATTCTCATTCTTTCCTTCAAAGCCGAAGTTCAGCGAAGCATCCTCTCCGTCAAACAGGACGAGTGGTTGTTTCTGCTGATCCATGTACTCCTTCAGCATAGCCTTCTTCACGCGTCCTCCCTTGTTCGAGAAAGTCAGCTGAAGCAGATCATTTTCCAGGGTAGTCAGTTGCTCTGTTCCCTGGGTAGCCTGATAGAACATGGAAGTAGAATCCAGCCGGATTGTCTTTTCTGCAGCTTCCTGCGCTTTGAGAGCTTCCTGCTCCTTCTGGATCGCAAGTTGCTGGATAGAGTCTTGATAGTGCTGTGCACGTGCTTTTTCTTCCTGACTGGGACGGTTGTAGATGCCGAAGCCGACAATGACCGCTCCGATCAGGACGAAACCTACTAACGTGTTTTTATCCATTTCTTCAAAATTAGTTTTTGTTATTTGTCAATAGCAGCCTTGATAAATGACAGGAACAGCGGATGCGGTTTCAGTACAGTACTGCTGTATTCCGGATGGAACTGAGTACCGATAAACCATTTCAGGGTAGGTATTTCAATGATTTCCACCAGATCTGAATCCGGATTGATACCTACGCATTTCATGCCTGCAGCTTCAAATTCAGCCTTGTAGTCGTTGTTGAATTCATAGCGGTGGCGGTGACGTTCCTGAATATGTTCAGACTGATATGCCTGATATACTTTGGAGTTCGGATCAAGTACGCATTCATAAGCACCCAGACGCATCGTACCACCCATGTTGGTAATGGATTTCTGTTCCTCCATGATATCGATGACATTGTGCGGAGTCTTTTCATCCATCTCACGGCTGTTGGCATCTGTATAGCCCAGTACATTACGTGCAAACTCGATTGCCATGCACTGCATACCCAGACAGATACCGAAAGTCGGTACATTGTGTGTACGGCAATATTTGATAGCTGTAAACTTGCCTTCGATACCGCGCTGGCCGAATCCCGGACAGATAATGATTCCATCCATATCCTTCAGGCTTTCTTCGATATTCTCTTCTGTCAGTTTCTCACTGTTGATGAAGTGGATATCTGCCTTGCGGTCGTTATAGGTTGCAGCCTGTGAAAGAGCTTCCAGAATAGATTTGTAGGCATCCTGCAAATCATACTTGCCCACCAGACCGATTTTTACCTTTTCAGTAGCCTTGTGACGGCGTTCCAGGAAAGCTTTCCACGGACCGAGGGTAGGGGTTTCTCCAACAGGAAGACCCATCTTCTCCAGGATCGTTACATCAAGTTTCTGTTCCTGCATACGCAAAGGTACCTCATAAATAGTCGGCATGTCCATAGACTGTACAACGGCATTGTCATCTACATTACAGAACAGAGCTACTTTCTTCTTCAGGTTAGTGCTCAGTTCATGTTCCGTACGCAATACCAGAATATCCGGCTGAATACCTACTGACTGAAGTTCTTTTACAGAGTGCTGGGTCGGTTTGGTTTTCAGCTCACCGGCTGCTGCCAGATAAGGTACATAAGTAAGGTGTACACACAAAGCATTTTTTCCCAGTTCCCATTTCAGCTGACGGATACTTTCCAGGTATGGAAGAGATTCGATATCACCTACCGTACCACCGATTTCCGTAATGACAAAGTCGAATTTGTACTTGTTACCCAACAATTTTACATTTCGCTTGATCTCGTCCGTGATATGAGGGATTACCTGGATGGTTTTTCCCAGATAGTCACCGCGACGTTCCTTGTCGATCACGCTCTTGTAAATACGGCCGGTTGTGATATTGTTGGCCTTTGTAGTCTGAATGCCCAGGAAACGTTCGTAGTGTCCCAGGTCAAGATCGGCTTCATGACCGTCTACTGTCACATAGCATTCTCCGTGCTCGTAAGGATTCAGAGTTCCGGGGTCAATGTTGATGTAAGGATCAAATTTTTGGATTGTTACGCTGTAGCCTCTTGCCTGCAGCAACTTACCTATAGATGATGAAATGATGCCTTTACCCAAAGAAGAGGCAACACCACCTGTTACGAAAATGTACTTTGTTTCTGCCACAATATGAATGTTTAATGATTGATATTCGTTATAACAACTTCTTTTCAAAGTTGCAAAATTATAAAAAAAAGCCGAAACTTACGATATAAACCGGCAAAACATTTCACACCATGTCCAAAGAGCACCTGCATGGCGGAATATTTGTTGATGAAGCCGCACCATTTCATGGAATTTATTGTACTTTTGCAAGAAATATAAGAATATATAATAAACAATGCGAAAAATTGGATTAACCCTCTTGCTTTTTCTACTTTACGGAAGCACATGGGCACAAACAACTCAAACAGCCGGACAGAAAGCTGTCCAGGCCAAACAGGCTACGGTAATAGACACAGACAGTCTGTTGCAGCAGCTGGAAAAAGATTCCGTTATCACCTCTACCTCTGTGTCTGAAGATTCTGTTGTCAATACGGAGGAAGGAATCCAGACACGTACGCAGTCTGACAAACTGGCTGCTTCAAAGGATTCTGTTGTATCAGGGACAGATACACTGAGTATCAAGGCACAGAAAATCAAACCGGCAGTGCGGGTTCTCCCCAATCCCTATATGCTGAGATTTACGGCATTCCTTAAAAACTTCCGCAAGGATTATGATGATGCACTGGAACGCTGGGAAGATCCCTACCTGCTGATCACGGGAATCAAACCGGATCCGGACTTCTTCAAGCTGGCTTTCCCTGCCACTTATTATGAAGCGCCCGTACAGCAGGCATTCGGAATTGACGGCTGGGAACCGGCCTCCATCTATTGCCACAAGGAACAGGAAGAAAAAAGAATGCAAAATTTGGCCAAGCTGCCTGATTTGCGGAAGTCTGAAAAGATTGACCGCCAGGTCAACCGCCAGTTACTGAACTTCTATGTCAACTACCCGACACTGGTAGTCCAGAACGAAGCCAATCTGAAACAGCTGAGCGGTGCTCCCGACAAGCTGGAAGTGAAGGATCCGCCCACAGAAAACATTCTGAATGCTGCACAGAGCAATCTCTTCATGGGGCAGATGCCTTCGCAGGACTTGTATGTACTCAAACCGAATTTCTGGACACAAACCGGTAACGGTTATCTCCAGTTCTCACAGAACTATATTTCCAAGAACTGGTATAAAGGTGGTAACAGCGCCAAATCACTGGTGTCCGGTTTCACCTGGCAGGCAAACTATGATGACAAACAGCGCATCCAGTTTGAAAACAAATTCGAATGGAAACTGGGATTCATTACAAGTCCGGGTGACACTCTCCACAGCTATACCCCGAACAACGACCTGTTGCGTCTGAAGACGAAATTCGGTTATAAGGCAATCACTCACTGGTACTATACTTTATCCGTTGACTTCGAAACTCAGTTGTTCTCTACTTACGAAACAAACACGAACAACCTGGTCTCAGCATTCTTCTCACCGGCCAAGCTGAATGTCGGTCTCGGTATGGATTACAAGTACACCAAAGGCGGATGCAATCTTTCCGTGATGGTCAACCCGCTCAACTACTCGCTGTATGCCGTAGCCAGCGACCGGGTAGATCCGACACGCTTTAACATCAAGGAAGGACACAAGACGGAGAATGAGTTCGGTTCACGTCTGGAAGCCAACATCAGCTGGAAGATCATTCCGATGTTGCTGTGGGAATCCCGCTTCACATATACGACAGACTATAAGAAGGTCGTAAGTGAATGGGAAAACACATTTACTTTCGCCTTCAACAAATATCTTTCTACCAAGCTCTTCGTACACGGCCGTTTCGATGACGGAGTTGCACGGGAACCGGACAGAAGCTACTTCCAGTTGCAGGAACTGCTGAGCTTTGGTTTGAATTATACCTGGTAATCGTATAACCAATAACCTTATAATATAAAATTAGAAATGTTTACTATGCCTTCGTTTGTTCAGATACTCGACCTGATCGGGACATTCGCTTTTGCCATTAGTGGTATCCGCCTGGCTTCGGCCAAGCGTTTTGACTGGTTCGGCGCATACGTGGTAGGATTGGCCACTGCCGTTGGAGGAGGTACGATCCGTGACCTCCTGCTGGATGTTACACCTCCCTGGATGACCGATCCGATGTATCTGAGCTGTACAGCCTTCGCCATGTTTTTCGTCATTGTGTTCAGCAAGTATCTGATCCATCTGAACAACACGTTCTTTATCTTCGACAGTATCGGACTGGCACTGTTTACGGTAGTAGGAGCGAGCAAGAGTCTGGCACTCGGTTATCCCTTCTGGGTAGCCATCATTATGGGAAGCATCACCGGAGCTGCCGGAGGTGTATTGCGTGACGTATTCATCAACGAAATTCCGCTGATTTTCCGCAAGGAAATCTATGCCATGGCCTGCGTGATCGGAGGGCTCGCTTACTGGGCCTGTCTGCGTCTGGGCATGGAATCATACGTGTCAGAAATCATCGGAGGAAGCGTTGTTTTCATTGTCCGCATTCTGGCTGTGAAATATAAGATCACCCTGCCAATTCTGAAAGGAGATCCCGAAGAGGAAAACAACTGATCCTCCCGGTAAAAGAAACGGGCGGAAGCGGACCCCAGAGTCCACGCTTCCGCCCGTTTTTTTCATGTATTCCGTTTCCTTATTGCAAGGTTCCGGCTTCTGCCTGCTGAATCATCTGCTGGCTGGCATACATATATACTTCCACCCGGCGATTTTCCTGACGTCCGGCTTCCGTGCTGTTGTCCGCTACAGGATTGCTTTCACCCATACCTTCCACACTCTTGATCTGGCTGGCTGAAACACCACAGCCCAGCAAATAGCTGGATACACTCTGTGCGCGTTCCTGCGACAGATTCAGGTTCTTCTGAACACTCTGTTCCTTGGTAGAATTTCTCCAGCCCTGATTGTCCGTATAACCATAAATAGCCACGTCCATATCCCGGTTCTGGTTCAGAACATTGTTGGCAAACTTGCTGAGCGAAGCCTTGGCGGCAGAACTCAGAGTTGCACTGCTGGTAGTAAAGAGGATACCGGAATCGAAAGTAACCTTCACGGCCTGCAATCCGTTGTTATCCGTCACCTGTTCTACCTCTGCACCTTCAATCTGCTGTGCCTGCTGGGCAGCCTTGTCCATTTTCTTACCGATCAGTACACCGGCACCCGTACCAACGGCTGCTCCGACAGCTGCACCGATGGCAGCACTTTTTCCCTTACCGGCCAGTCCTCCGACCAGAGCACCCAGCGCAGCACCTCCGCCACCGCCGATAAGTCCTCCTTTGGCCGTATTGCTCATACCGCATCCGCTGAGAATCAGACATCCGCTGAGCAGCAGAGCTACGATGTTTGTTGTCTTTTTCATTTGATTCTAAAGTTTAGTTTATATTCACCAGTTTAATTTAATATGCGAAGATAGGATACTTCTTCATGGTTTCGTTCACCCGTGCCCGTACGGAAGCGATTACTTCTTCATTATCCACATTGGAAAGTACGGTTTCGATCATTTCCGCAATTTCAACCATCAGATCTTCCTTGGCTCCACGGGTTGTAATGGCAGGAGTACCCAGACGGATACCGGAAGTCTGGAATGCAGAGCGGGTATCAAACGGAACCATGTTCTTGTTGACCGTGATATCAGCAGCAACCAGCGCCTTTTCTGCCACCTTACCGGTCAGATCAGGATATTTGCTGCGCAGATCCACCAGCATGGAGTGATTATCCGTACCACCGGAAACAATGGTAAAGCCACGGTCCATCAAAGCCTGCGCCAGTACGGCAGCATTCTTCTTCACCTGCTTCTGGTATTCCTTGTATTCCGGTTGCAGACATTCGCCGAAAGCCACAGCCTTGGCTGCGATAACATGTTCCAGCGGACCTCCCTGAATACCGGGGAATACAGCTGAATCCAGCAGCTGCGACATCATCTTGATTTCGCCCTTCGGTGTTTTCTTACCCCATGGGTTAGGGAAGTCCTTGCCCATCATGATCACACCTCCGCGCGGACCACGCAAGGTCTTGTGAGTCGTAGAAGTTACGATATGTGCATACTTCACCGGATTATCCA
This sequence comes from Phocaeicola coprophilus DSM 18228 = JCM 13818, assembly GCF_000157915.1. GTDB lineage: Bacteria > Bacteroidota > Bacteroidia > Bacteroidales > Bacteroidaceae > Phocaeicola > Phocaeicola coprophilus. Next base: position 81,981 of record NZ_EQ973628.1, read on the forward strand.
GCAAACCAGCCGCAATCAGTCCGGCCGGATGAGCCATGTCCACCATAAAGATTGCACCTGCCTTATCAGCAATCTCACGCATGCGCTTGTAGTCCCATTCACGTGAATAAGCCGATCCTCCGCCAATGATCATCTTCGGACGTTCACGCAAGGCAATTTCTTCCATCTGATCATAGTCCACACGGCCTGTTTCCTTGTTCAGGTTATATTCACAGGGGGTATAGATAATTCCCGATGTATTTACAGCCGATCCGTGTGACAGATGTCCGCCATGAGCCAGGTTCAGTCCCATAAATTTGTCTCCCGGATTCAGGACAGCCAGAAAGACAGCCGCATTAGCCTGTGCTCCTGAGTGAGGCTGTACGTTAGCCCATTCTGCGCCGAAGATTTGTTTCAGACGGTCGATTGCAATCTGTTCGCTCTGGTCCACCACCTCGCAACCGCCATAGTAGCGTTTGCCCGGATAACCTTCTGCATATTTGTTGGTCAGACAGGATCCCATGGCCTGCATCACCTGATCACTTACAAAGTTTTCTGAAGCAATCAGTTCAATGCCTTTCAACTGGCGCTGATGCTCCTTTTCGATGATATCAAAGGTTAAATCGTCTCTTTTCATAAATCTGTATTTTTAGGTTAATATGCAAATTCTGTCGGTTTCTCAGAAAATCACTCCCACGGAAAAGCTCATTACGTTCCGCCGTTTCCGGACAACAATCATACTTTCATTATAGGGAGCCTCTGTTGCCTGCCGGTCAAAATCAATCGATCTGGTCAGGTTATGCAGCCCGATCTCATAACGGAAATCGAAAAATACATTCGATACATTGACGCCCAGTCCGGCTACTGCACTGTAATTAAAGGGATATCCGGTTTCCCGGATGGCCTGCTGGTAAAAGCCCGAATATTCATTTTCGGTCTGCTGCTTCCACGACCACGCCACTTTGGGCCCGACAAAGAAAGCCATGCCATAAGGATGGACATCTATAAACTTATATCCATAAAGAATCGGAAGATCAATCGAAGTGACCTTGGTCTTGACCAGGGCATTTTCAGGCAGAAGCGCCGAGTTTGCCAGCGAATTGCTGACAGACACACTTCCCATAGATACATTATAGGAAATTTCCGGCTGGATGAAATGATGCTTTTTCAGGTTCAGCCGGCAAAAGACTGTCGCAAAATACCCCACTTTGTAGTTGTTCTGGACTCCCTCAAGTTCCTTTCCGTCAATGGAAAGTTCGTCAATGAAAAACATGGAAGAATTAAAACCGGCCTTGACACCAATATTCACCAAAGGTCTTCGCAGGGTGACCATCGGAGTGTAGTTCGACTGAGCCTGAAGCAATCCGGCTGCAGCAGAAACCAGCAAGAGTACAAGGGCGGTTTTCTTCATGCAAAAATGTTTATTTTTTCTTTTCTACGGACCATCCGAACTTACCGATCTTGGGGCCCATTCCGTAATATCCGCCGTGTACATACACCAGCAGATTCGACTGAGCCAGTTCGAATTTTCCGGTTTCCGTATTCAGGTATTTGTCGTCAGCCTTCACGTTCACCACGTCTGCGATAAACATGTCGTGCGATCCCAGTGACAGGATCTCCTTCACCCGGCATTCAATACACAGGGGAGATTCTTCAATGATGGGAGCGTTGACCACACTTGCCTTTCCGGGAGTGAGGTGCATTTCCTCAAACTTGTTGTAGTCGCGTCCGGAGCGTACTCCGCACCAGTCAGTGGCATACGCCATATCCTGCGTGGTCAGGTTGATGAC
>NZ_EQ973628.1:83927-102780 GCF_000157915.1 Phocaeicola coprophilus DSM 18228 = JCM 13818
ATCCTGCGTGGTCAGGTTGATGACAAATTCCATATTCTTTTTCAGAATAGGATAGGAGTGACGTTCAGGCCGTACCGAAATGTAACACATCGGCGGGTTGGAACAAATGGTTCCAACCCACGCAATGGTAAGGATGTTATATTCTTCGACTGAACTTCCGCAGCTGACCAATACAGCCGGAAGCGGATAAATCATGGTTCCGGGTTTCCAGTCCTGCTTCATATCGTCAAATCAGTTTGATATTGTCCTTCTGCTGTTCTTTCTCGCAATAGTGGCATTTCAGCAATCCTTTTTCTTTGTCAGTCACGTGGAACCAGGTCTGCATCGGTTCGTTGTTGGTGATACATTTCGGATTGTTGCACTTCACGATACCTTTCAGTTCATCGGGCATGACAACCTGCTTCTTTTCCACCACCTCGTAATTGCGGATGATGTTCAGCTTCACGTTCGGAGCAACGACTGACAGGCGGCTTACTTCCTCATCACTGAAGAAACGGTCGGCAATCTTGATGATTCCCTTTTTGCCCAGCTTCTTGCTTTCAAAGTTATTGCCGATGGTAATGTTCGTATCCATATGCGGCAGGTCAAGCAAAGAAACCACCGTAAACAGTTTGTCAGAAGGTATATGATCGATGACGGTTCCGTTTTCCAGAGCGGCAACCTGTAATTCTTTCTTATCACTCATAGTTTTTGGAATGTTTTAATAATTATTTTACTGTGTCTGCCTTTACTTCATCCAGGGTAATGCCCAGTACGTCACACAGGATTGCCTGACGTGCATACAGTCCGTTTTGTGCCTGCTGGAAATAATATGCCTTTTCGTTGTTGTCCACATCATAGGCAATTTCATTTACGCGGGGCAGCGGATGCAGGATACGCAGGTTCGGGCGTGTATGTTCCAGCATCTTGTTGCGCAGGATGTAAACATCCTTCACGCGTTCATACTCCATCAGATCCGTAAAACGTTCGCGCTGTACGCGGGTCATATACAGAATGTCGGCATCTGCAATCGTTTCTTCCGTAAAGTCGGTATGTTCCACATACTTGATCTGATGCTGTTTGCAGTACAGTTTGTATTCCTCCGGCATTTTCAGTTCATCGGGAGCGATGAAGTGGAAAGTCGGATTAAAATGACGCATGGCCATCAGCAGCGAATGTACGGTACGTCCATACTTCAGGTCGCCCACCAGATAGATATTCAGGTTTTCCAGTGTACCCTGCGTCTTATAGATGGAATATAGGTCGAGCATGGTCTGTGAAGGATGCTGGTTGGCTCCGTCTCCGGCATTGACAATGGGCACCGGTGCCACTTCACTGGCATAGCGTGCTGCTCCTTCCAGATAATGACGCATCACAATGATATCGGCATAATTGCTGACCATCATGATGGTATCTTTCAGGGTTTCTCCCTTCGAAGAGCTGGTCACTTTGGGATCGGTAAAACCGATAACTCTTGCTCCCAGGCGGTTGGCCGCTGTTTCAAAACTCAGTCGTGTGCGGGTGGAAGGCTCGAAGAAAAGGGTTGCAACTACTTTCTCAGCCAAAAGACGGCGATTAGGTTTCTTTTCAAACTCTCTTGCCATTTCCAGAAGATAGAGGATTTTCTCCTTAGAATGCTCGGCAATAGTAACTAAACTTCTATTTTCCATACTTAATTATGGTTTGATGATTACTTTTTATAATACCGAAGCCCAAAGGTAAACAAAAAAAAGGAAAAATCCTCCCTTTTCAGATTTTTTTCACTGATTTTTCTTTGGCCGCGTAAAAAAGTTGTTGCTATAAATTTTAGCTAAGAATATGCCCCACAGCACCTTCCAGCGCAGTTTTTAGGGTCCATGGGTCCACATGGACCTATATGGACCCTTTACCGTGAGAGACTCCGTTTCCAGGCGCCTTTTTTCAGGGTGAGGAAAAGACTTCCGGACCGGCAGAAAAGCGCCGTTCTTTTATAAAAACGCCGAGACATTTTCCTTCACACGCCGAAATCTTTTCCTTCATTTGTCGAAGCGTTTTTATGAGCTGTATTCAGGCCTTCTTTTTTTAATAAGGAGGATATGCTGCCGTCCGAGGTGTGCAGCTCCTCCTCATAATGCGGCATTTCTGTCGAAATTTCAATTATAATTTACATCATATAAGTAATTATGCAATCCGGTTTCCTTTTGATTCCTCCGGATGACCATCTTCCTGTTTCCTGTCAGGCTTATCTCGACTCTTTTAGTGACATTCATTCAAACAGCTTCTTCAAAGCAGTCAAAAGAATGCGAATTTCACTTTAAATAAGAAAAATACTTCAAGAGAACGGAAACATCCGATGAGCAGGATCCTGTTTTTATAATCAGCTATCTATCAATGGATATTACGTAAAAGAGGGCATTATTCCATTCAAAAAAAGAGTTTTTCTCACGATAGAGGGTCCATATAGGTTCATGTGGACCCATGGCCCTAAAAATAGCCCCAAAGTGGACCCAATCCAACGGACTCCCGAAGGGACTTTTCCCATGTATCTCTCTTAAGACAGAAGCCTTATGAAACGGATTTTCCTTAAAAACGCGATAAAAAATCACAGTTTAAAATTACCTTTCATGCCCTGCATAAAGATGATTGGTTTTCGCGGATTTGTTTACAAAACGAAAGAGTGTACAGAGTTCTTATTTTCTGTATGCAGATCAAACAAGTAAATATCTAATTATAAGATAGTCAATAAATCACAGTCTATTAATGCGGTATTCTTTACGGGTACTTTTTGTTACTCAACTATCGTTGATAATTGTTGCTAATTCTAAAAAAGAATCCTTAACCTTTACTTAACCTTTGGTTTGAGACTTATCCACAAAAGGTTCAGGCAATGTTATTATGGGTTGCTATTGAAGAAGTTGAAGGTGTACGCAAATTTTATTAAGAAAAGAATTTTCCTCCCCTTTTTACCTTTTTATTACATTGCATTTTTTATCTTTGTAAAATAACAAAGGATTAAGTAATAGATAAACCCATAAATAGACTTGGCTTGTAGAAAAACTTAGCAAAAGCTTTCGTATTGTGAATTCTTATGTTAGCAACAGAAAACAGCCAAGTGTGGAGGTCTTATTTGAAATTGCAAACATATTAAATGTTGAAGTAAAAGATTTGATAAACAATAGATAAAAATATGGCAAAAAAAAGCAATACAGCCGACATAGGCTTTGAGAAAGAAATTTGGAAAGCAGCAGACCTGTTAAGGGGAAACCTTGACGCATCGGAATACAAGTCTGTGGTATTGGGACTGATTTTCCTGAAATACATTTCCGACCGCTTTGAAGTGAAATACCACGAACTGCTGGAAGAAGGCGACGGTTTCGAAGAAGACAAAGATGAATACACTTCTGAGAATATTTTCTTTGTACCACAGGAAGCACGCTGGACTGTAGTGACAAAAGCCGCACATACCCCCGAAATAGGTACAGCCATAGACAATGCCATGCGCCTGATTGAAAAAGAAAATCCACGCCTGAAAGGCATTCTGCCCAAAAACTTTGCCCGCCCCGAGCTGGATAAAAGACGACTGGGCGATGTGGTAGACCTTTTCACCAACATTCAGATGAAGGAACACGGTGACTCAAAAGACATTTTGGGCCGTACCTACGAATACTGTCTTTCCAAGTTTGCCGAAGCTGAAGGCAAACTGGCTGGAGAGTTCTACACCCCTGCCTGTATTGTCCGCACGCTGGTAGAAGTTTTGCAGCCCTACAGCGGACGCGTATACGACCCCTGCTGCGGTTCCGGCGGTATGTTCGTACAGTCTGCCAAGTTTATCAATGAACACCAGGGAAACATAAACAACATCTCTGTTTTCGGACAAGACAGCAACCCTACCACATGGAAAATGGCACAAATGAACTTAGCCATTCGCGGTATAGAAGCCGATTTAGGTAAGTTTGCAGCCGACACCTTCTTCGATGATCAGCATCCCACACTTAAAGCCGATTACATCTTGGCCAATCCGCCTTTCAATTTGAGCGACTGGGGAGCCGATAAGTTGCAGGATGATGTGCGCTGGAAATACGGTATTCCTCCTTCGGGCAATGCCAACTTTGCATGGATTCAACACATGATTCATCATCTTTCCCCACACGGACGCATCGGCATGGTGCTGGCCAATGGTGCCCTTTCTTCGCAAAGTGGCGGTGAAGGTACAATTCGTGAAAATATCATTAAGGCAGACTTGGTAGAATGTATTGTGACGATGCCGTCGCAGCTCTTCTACACCACCGGTATTCCTGTATCGCTCTGGTTTCTGAACCGCAGCAAGAAACAGATTGGAAAAATTCTGTTCATCGATGCCCGCCAGATGGGAACAATGGTAACCCGCAAGCTACGCGAACTGGATGAGAAGAAAGATATCCAGCGTATCGCTAAAACTTACAATGATTTTCAGGCGGGAACATTGGAAAACGAGAAAGGATATTGCGCCGTTGCCACCCTTGATGAAGTAGCCAAGCAGGACTATATACTTACTCCGGGACGTTATGTGGGCATAGCCGAAGCAGAAGACGACGGCGAACCGTTCCAGGAAAAAATGGAGCGACTCACTTCGGAATTGTCTGATATGTTTGAAAAATCGCACCTGTTGGAGGAAGAGATCAGAAAGCAGTTGGGGAGTATTGGGTTTAAGATTTAATTTTAGCACTATAATTTTTTATTATGGGAAATATTAAAACATATAAATTAGGTGATATAGTCAACGTACTTGACTATAAACGAATTCCTCTTTCTTCTACACAACGACAAAATAAAAAAGGAATATATCCATATTATGGAGCACAAGGCATTATAGACTACATAGATGATTATATTTTCGATGGAGAGTATTTGCTTATCGCTGAAGACGGGGAAAACCTTAAATCTCAAAAACAACATGTAGCACAAATTGCAACAGGAAAGTATTGGGTAAATAACCATGCTCATATAGTTGAAAGCAATGGTCTATGTGACATTCGATATGTGTGCTATTTGCTAAATAGGATGGATTTATCCGGTTATATAACCGGCTCAGCACAACCAAAACTTAACCAAGCAAATCTTCTGAAAATAGAAATAAAACTTCCATCTTTAAAAGAGCAATACAAGATTGCAGAATTTTTACATCTATTTGACGGAAAAATCGAACTAAACCGCCGCATAAATGAAAATTTAGAGCAGCAGGCACAAGCATTATTCAAGTCTTGGTTTGTAGATTTTGAGCCATTCAAGAATGGAAAGTTTGTAGATTCAGAACTTGGGATGATACCGAAAGAGCTCAATATTAGATATATTGGAGATATTCCTCACACTATAGAATGTGGAAGACGTCCGAAAGGAGGTGCAACAGACAAAGGAGTTCCAAGTATTGGAGCAGAGAATATAAAAGGGCTTGGAATTTATGATTATTCTAAAACAAAATATATTCCAAAAGAATTTGCGCTAACCACAAATCGCGGAAAGATTAACGGATATGAACTTCTAATATATAAGGATGGAGGTAAACCGGGTTATTTTATTCCTAATTATACCATCTTTGGTGATGGCTTTCCTTTTGATGAAATGTTCATAAACGAACATGTTTTTAAATTGAATCTATTGAATAAAGAGTATAATATTTTTGCATATTTTTATATGCAAACACCTTTCATAATGAATCAACTAAACTCAATTGGAGGTAAAGCTGCTATACCAGGAATAAATACAAAAGACGTAGAATCTTTACCTATTTTCTCTTATGAGAATAATAAAATTAAAGAATTCGGTAATATAGTGCTTCCTATGATAAAACGAATTCTAAAAAACTGTCGTGAAAATGCACGTCTTGCTCAGCTTCGCGACATCCTTCTTCCCAAACTCATGTCAGGTGAACTAAAGATAAACGATTTTAACAGTTAAAACTATAATGGACGAACTTAAATTCATAAGACAAGGATATTTCACTTTTGAAATAGAAGACTCTTTATCAGAAAAAACAAAAGCAATACCTAATGGATATGGGGTTTATAGAATATATGCAAACTCCATTGAAGGTGAATTACTTTATATTGGAAAAGGAGGTACAGTTCATACAAATGGAAGTTTCGATAAACAGCCATTAAAGGAACGTCTAAAGAATAAACAGGAAAATATGCGTAGAGAAAAATTCTTCATCAAGAAGATGAACGAAGATAAACAGCTAAAAGCTTTATATATAGAGTGGTTTATTATAGACGAGAAACTTTTTCTTCCAGCATATTATGAAGCTGCCTTAATTCAAGATTATTATTCAAAACATTCCAAACTTCCTAAATGGAATAAAAAATATTGATAATTAAATATAAAATATAGAAATATGATAACTGAAAAACTTTTAACTCCAGACATATTGCAGACAATTATAATCTGTTGTACAATTATCATTATTGCAACTATCGGTGTTTCCGCATATCGAGTATATCAAAAGCAATTAAGAAGTTGGGGGTCTTACATATACTATGCAAGTATTTTGACTTTGATTGGCATTATAGTATTCTCAAACGCTTTTTATGGGAATAGGAATGTTTTAGATTTTATTTCGTTAGCTTCTGCATTGATATCCATTATATTAGCTGTAGTTACAATTTTATACTCCTTTTATAGTAATAGCCAGTCCACAGGACAAGTAGAAATCCTGAATAATGCTGCAAAAAGCGTAGAAGAGGCTACATTGTCGTATTCGGAATCTGCAGAAAGTTTGCAAGAAAATATTAGTAAGATTATTGCTGCCGTTAATCGTGTTGAAGAAAAAACTGATAGAATTATAGACATGGCATTCGGTTCTGTTTCTGGAACTAATAATCATCTCATAAATTTTGATCTAGAAGCTTATATAAAAGAATATGTTGACTTGGCATCTCCTGTGGGTGTTGTAGCGATGTATGCTTGCATAAAATCTAAAGATGCAAATAAGAACTGGAATTTGGATTTATTTATAAGTGAAAACAATCAATTTTATTGTAGCGGTTTTCTAATATCTACAACAAGTGCCGGGTTTATAACGCTAAATATAGACTTCAGTAATGGCAATGTATCCAGTCTCTAAGTATGTAGATATAATAAAAAAATATATTTTCTCAAAGATCAGTACATCTGTTTTTGCTGAGGATTTACAAAATGTAAAAAATAATATTGACCGTTATTTTGAAAACGCTCAATAATAAGCAAACATTAAATCAAAACTAAGAGTTATTTCTGTATAATCGAATATGAAAACCAAAGATGACAACATATTGAACGATGACTGTATTTCCATTTCTTCTTTGTCTGAATATACAGATGCTATCACTTCAATCAGAAATAATATTATTGAAGATGGCAAATCTGAAACACTATTCTTTCGTGGGCAAAGTAATAAATCATGGGATATAAGGCCAAGCATTTTTAGAGACGGTTTAATATCTGTAGAACATAAGATTATACAAACTGCAACTGCTCGAGTTCCACAAGAATTTCGGGAATGTTCATCCGCGTTTGAAGAACTGACCAAATTGCAACATTATGGTTTGCCTACACGACTGCTGGATATTACGATGAATCCTTTAGTCGCTTTATATTTCGCATGTTTACCCACCTCAAAAGTTAATGATAAAGAAGGCAATGATGTGTATCCTGATGGTATAGTTTATATCTGTACAGGTTATGAAGAACATGAAAAATCGTATAAAGCCCAAATTCTATCAGAAATTACTAAAATAGGCTTTGATGGTAATTTTACATTAAAAGATTTAAGAACAAGACTAGGTGTAAATAAAGATATTGATCCTGAATCTTTTATAAAGCTAATCCAAGATACTATTTTTGTAATGCCAAGCTACAGCAACTCAAGATTGATACGGCAAAGCGGAGCCTTCCTAATTTCAGGAGCAATCAATGTTATGACAAATGAACATGATTTGTGGAACAGCAAAGTATCTAAAAGTGTGAAAAATCTAAACCAGGAAGTGGACAAAAAACATATAATCATTCCTCAGGATTCCAAAGAAAAGCTCTTGGATGAGTTGGATTTTTTTAATATTAACGAAAGTACACTGTTCCCTGAATTAGAGCATCAGATGTCCCATATCAAAAAAGTTGGGGCAAGATGGGTAACAACAGAGAGTCCTTCATTCGTAAAATATGAATCAGAAACAAATGTTTCACATCCTGTTTCTGATAATAGCACCAAGAAAATAGATGAAAACGAAGTTACTAAAATATTTCTAAAATTCTCTATACCAAAACTTTATAGACCTGAATTGCTTAAAATAATTTTAGATATTCAACAATACCCAGATTGGAATTACAAAGAAAACACCTATAATGAATTAATAAAAAATTTGAAGCACGTCATAAAAGACTTCGATAAAAATAAATCAAAAACTCTAGCAGAGCAAATAGCTAATAAGTTAATATCAATAAGTAAATAGCCATGTCGTTCACTGAAGATAAATACGAAAAAGCAGTGACAGCCCTCTTCGAACAGATGGGTTATACACATCTTTATGGTCCTGACATAGAACGTGATTACTATGTACCGTTCTATGAAGAACAGCTTATGGAAAGCCTGAGTAATGTGAACAGAGGAAAGCCACAAACAGCAATAAATGAAGCTGTAGCCAAACTGAAAGATATTGACACTGGAAGTCTGACACAGAAAAACGAGCTGTTTATGGACTATCTGCAACATGGCATAGAAGTTTCCTATTTTGATGGTAAAGAACAACGGAATGATATTATCTATCTGATAGACTTCGCACACACTGAGCGCAACGACTTTCAGGTAGTGAACCAATGGACTTTTGTGGAGTACTCCGAAAAGCGGGCAGACATCATCATCTTCATAAATGGACTTCCCCTTGTGGTTATGGAACTGAAGTCTCCTTCACGCAAAGAAACGGATGCATCGGAAGCCTATTTACAGCTACGCAATTACATGAAAGAAATTCCATCACTCTTCATCTATAATGTGTTCTGTGTAATGAGTGACATGGCATGCTCAAAGGCCGGAACTCTGACAAGCAAGGAAGACCGCTACATGGAGTGGAAGACCAAAGATGGTAACTATGAAAGTACGGACTTTGCAGATTATGATACTTTTTTCGAAGGCATCTTCCAGAAAGAGCGCCTTTTAGATATTATCAAGAACTTTGTCTGCTTCTCGAAAGACGAAGCAGGAGCCGCAAAAATTCTTGCTGGATATCATCAGTATTTTGCAGTAAAGAAAGCCATTGAGCGTACGAAAATCGCCGTACAGAATGATGGTAAGATTGGAGTGTTCTGGCATACGCAAGGCAGCGGAAAATCGCTTTCCATGGTATTCTATGCTCACCTGCTACAAAGTGAACTTTCCCAGCCTACCATCGTGGTAATTACAGACCGTAACGATTTGGACGACCAGCTCTATACTCAGTTTGCCAAGTGTAAGGATTTCTTACGTCAGGTACCCGTACAGGCTAAAAGCCGCGAAGACCTGAAGGCTCTGCTAGCCGGGCGTGAAGCAAACGGAATTGTATTCACTACCATGCAGAAATTTGAAGAATCGGCCGAGCCTTTGTCGCTCAGGAAAAACATTGTGGTGATGACCGACGAAGCCCATCGCGGACAATACGGATTTGAAGAGAAAATCCGCATGACCAAGAATGGGAAAGGGGAAGACATTGCCAAGCGTGTCATAGGTACTGCAAGGATTATTCATGACTGCCTGCCGAATGCATCGTACATTGGTTTTACAGGTACGCCCATATCTACAAAAGACAGGGATACGGTTGAGGTTTTCGGTAACTATATCGATGTGTACGACATGACTCAGGCGGTGGCTGATGGTGCCACTTGTCCGGTATATTATGAATCGCGCGTAATCAATCTGAACCTGGACGAAGCCACATTGAGAGCCATTGACGCGGAATATGATTTGCTTGCCGAGGATGGTGCTACGGAAGAACAGATTGAGAAGAGCAAAAAGGAGATGTCGCACCTGGAAGAGATTTTGGGTGCTCCGGAAACAATCGATTCGCTGTGCAGGGACATTCTGAAGCATTACGAAGAAAACAGACAATATGAACTGACGGGTAAAGCCATGATTGTGGCCTATTCACGCCCTATCGCAATGAGCATTTACCACAAACTGCTTGAACTGCGTCCTAGCTGGACGGAAAAGGTGAAGGTGGTAATGACCGGCAGCAACAAGGACCCTGAAAAGTGGCATGATATTATCGGCAACAAACTGTATAAAAAGGAACTCGCCAAGCGTTTCAAAGACAATGAGGACCCGATGAAAATTGCCATTGTAGTGGATATGTGGCTAACCGGTTTTGACGTGCCATCATTGGCTACAATGTACGTGTTCAAGCCCATGAGCGGACATAATCTAATGCAGGCCATTGCCCGTGTAAACAGGGTGTTCAACGGGAAAGCGGGCGGACTGGTGGTAGACTACATCGGCATAGCTAAAGCTTTGAAAGAGGCTATGCACGATTATACCCGTCGAGACCGCAAGAACTTTGGGAATCCAGATATTAAAGAAACGGCCTTACTTAAATTCAGAGAAAAATTAGAAGTTTGCCGCGATTTATTCCACGGTTACGATTACAGCAATTTCCGAACAGCATCCGACCTGGAATGTGCTCAAATCATAAAAGGCGGAGTAAACTTCATCATGTCACCAGCCAAGCAGGAACAGCACCAGATGTTCCTGAAAGAAGCACTGCTTCTGCATAACTCTCTTACCCTGTGCCGAAGCTTGTTAGACGAATCACAGCGATATGGAGCGGCATTCTTTGAAGCAGTCCGTACTCTACTCTCACGAATGACGGGAAAAGGAAAGGTATCCAAGCGCGAAATTAACGCACGAATTGGAGAGTTGCTCAAACATAGCATTAAGAGTGAAGGAGTGATTAATCTTTTCTCTGATGTAAAGGCTGAATTTTCTCTGTTTGATGCGGCGTTTCTTGACGACATATCCAAAATGAAGGAAAAGAACATAGCCGTTGAACTGCTGAAAAGGTTATTGGCAGAACGAGTGACCTTGTATCAGAAAACCAACATCGTTCAGGCTGAAAAGTTCTCTGAACTGCTGAATCGTTCCTTATCGAACTACCTGAAAGGGCTGCTTACGAATGAAGAAGTAATACAGGAACTTTTGAAATTGGCAAAAGAAATTTCATCCTCTGAAGCTGCCGGAAATAACCTCGGTCTGACACGTGAAGAAAAGTCTTTCTACGATGCTCTGACTCAACCACAGGCCGTACATGATGTATATACCAATGAGGAACTGGTGGCCATGACCAAGGAACTGACTGAAATTCTCAGGAAGAATCGTACCATTGACTGGCAGAAAAAGGAATCAGCCCGTGCCGGCATGCGCAAAATGATCAAGCGTCTGCTGAAGAAGTATCATTATCCACCTGAAGAAGCAGCAAATGCGCTCGAAACCGTAATTCGTCAATGCGAGCAATGGACAGACAATGAAATGCCTGCAAATGAGCCGAAAGTATATCAATTTAATGAGAGTGATTATCCTATGGCTGCGGAAGAAAAAGTAATATATAATAAAAAGTAAGATTTTAGCAAACACAATAAAAGACGACTAAATATGAAATGGATTACATCTACAACTATCAAACAATGGGCAGATACAAGGTCTGCACAAGGATTGTTACCAGAATTAATATTACGATTGATAAGAGCAACCTCAACCAACAGAAGTAATATTAGATTTCCCAATGGAGACGCAGTTCACTTAACAGGTTGGGATGGCATAGTAGAATCGACTGATGCAATCTTTAATATTTCTCCCGGAATTTCACTTTGGGAATGTGGGGTTAACGCAAATCCCCTTCAAAAAGCGAATGAAGATTATAATAAACGAACAAAGGATCCATTAAAATATGACAAAGCATCTGCCACATTTGTATTCGTAACACCACGAATATGGGATAAAGCCACTGAATGGGTACAAGACAAGAAGCAATCAAAAGAATGGAAAGATATAGTTGTAATTACTGCTGTAGAATTAGAAGATTGGCTTTCAATGTGCCCTGCGGTTGCATTATGGCTGGCGGAAATCATATCTGGAAGGAGTATTAAAAAGGCTTATGATATTGAATCGTATTGGAATAAATGGGCCTCAGGATATAATTTCAAATTAAAACCTAGTATCTTGTTAGGCGGTAGAGAGAAAGAACAACAAACTATATACAATCGTATTTCTACCCCATCTGTTACCCTGATTCAATCAATGGCACAAAGCGAGTCTTTAGCTTTTGCAGCAGCATGTATTCTTGAAAGTCCTGATAAATGCAATCTTTTACCCAAGTGTATCATCGTTGAAGATGAAAATACTTTAGAACAACTTATTGCTGAATACAGAGATATTATATTCATTGTAAAGGTAAAGCATAAAAGCTATACCTACGCGACTGAATATGGGCATCATGTAATATATGCGGCCAGTGCGGCAGAAGTATTCAATAACGCATCAGATACAGAATTACTAAAGTTACCGTTATTGGACAGAGACAAATTTATAGATTCTCTTGTAGAAAGTGGAATAAATAAAAAACGGGCAGAACAACTGTCGCAAGAAACGGTACGAAACATAACAATATTAAGAAGAAGTCTGAAATTAGATTTTACGTGTCCGGAGTGGGCTAAGCCTGAAAATATCAAAGATTTAATTCCTGCTATTCTTGTAGCCAGATGGAAAGACAATATCGAAGGTGACAAAGAAATCATTTCACTAATAGCCAATGAAAAATATGATTCTTATATAAAGAAATTACAAAGATGGGCACATCAAGATGATTCACCGATAATTAATATTGACGGGAAATGGAGAATATATTCACCTTATGAAGCATTTGGTTATGCTGCAAGATACATTACACCTAACGATTTTGAGAACTATAAAGAAGCTATAAATCGAATCACATCAGACAATGATCCTGATGCAATAGAGAAAATGAAAGCTACAAAACTACGTATATGGAAATCTAAACAAAGATATTCTAGCTGGATTAAAGAGGGAGTATTTCAAACCGCTATAATGATATCCTTATCAGAAAAGAAAGAATGTTTGAATCTCTCTACTTTACCATCACTATGGATTGACTCTATTATTGATAACCTATTGAGTAACTCCTCTATTGAATGGTGGTTCTCTAATAAGAACATATTAGGGGCAGTTGCAGAAGCTTCTCCTAAAAGTTATATTGAGTTTATTCAAAAAGACCTTCTTAAAGAAAATTCTATCATAAAACAATTGTTCACACCAAAAGGGCTTGTTGATTTTTGGGGTCCACATGAAAACTATATTGAGGTATTATTTTCTCTGCAAATGTTATCATGGAGTGAAGAATGGCTATTGCCAGTTAGCTGTATACTAGCAGAGTTATGTAAAATAAAGAATGAGACCAATATAGAAAACAAGCCTATAGAAGCATTATATGAAGCGTATGCATTGTGGTGTCCGCAAACTTATGCAAATACCCAACAAAGATTACTAATATTACAAACATTATCAAGAAAATACCCAAATCAATCTTTTAATTTATATTATAAACTTCTAAATACCAGAGAAAATTCAACCGTAGTTTGTACCCATCCTATGAGATGGCGTTGCTGTAATTATACAAAAGCTAATATCACATACGGAGAATTATATGATTCAATAAAATGTGTATGCAAACTTATAGTTTCAGCTTGTAATAATTCAGAAGAACATATATGTAAAATCATTGAGTTAGCCCATCTAAAGTCATTAGATAAAGAATGCAGAGCACAATTATTCAATCATGTATGCAAAAATAAATCTGCATTTAAAGGAAATTATGAGATTACAAACTCTATTAGAGATATAGTATATAGACACAAAACTTATTCCGAACAAGAATGGGCTTTACCTAAAGAAGAAATTCATAATTGGGAGGTATTATTAATAGAATTAGAACCTGATAACTTATTGGAAAAATATCGATGGATATTTAAAGAGTATCATATAGAAATTCCTGAGATCGATAGGAAAGAATTAAAATGGGAAGATTTTCTGGAACAAACTTATAAATACAAAAATAAAGCTTTAATGGAAATTGAAAAGGCTTATGGATTTAATGGTATTTATAGTTTTGCCCAAACCGTTGGATGTCCCTATGAAGTAGGTGAATCATACGCTTACACAGCGAATGATGAAACATATAAAAAAGTATTGAATCTATTATTAACAGAGCAAGGAAGTCCCATTATAGACTTTTCAAAAGGTTTCTTTAGCTATTATACATTTCATAATGGAGTAAAAAATGTTATATCAATTATAGAATCTTTAGATATAACCAAGTATGAATCAATACTTACTATTCCATTAACTGTAGCATCCTGTAACTGCCGTGAAATATGGAACTTTATTAAAACATTTTCTATGAATTTTCAAGATGAATATTGGACAAAAATAGTAATTGGACTCATTCATAATGAAGATGCAATATTCCTAATTGAAAAACTAAATGAACACAAGCGATTTGATAATGCGATTGAAGTGATTTCTCGTTTTCTTAAAAAAATATCCATCCCAACTAATCTAATAGAAGAAACAATGATAAGCTATTTATCATCTCCTAATAAAAATATCATAAATAGCACCCAATATGATTTAGCCCAAATTGTATTATTCTTAGACAAACAAGAAGATGCTAATTTGCAGACCTTAATTTATTTTGAATTAATACTTTATAGACTAATAGAACAATACGGTAATATAAATGAAACTCAATTTGTTAAAGAAATAATGTCTAATCCTTATAGTATGATGAATATAATTGATGAAATATATTTGTCATCTAACGAAAACATACGCGAAAAAGAATTGGAGCAAATAGAAAAACGCCAAAAATCCTGGGCATTATATTATCATATTTTATCAGAACTTCGTCAAGTTCCATTTGTAGATAAAAATAATCATATAGATGTTGATAAGTTAAACAATTACATTCATCAATTACAAAAGCTTGGCAAGGCAAAAAATAAAATTGAAGGTGTAAATACTGTAATAGGAGAACTGTTAGGTAATTATCCTGAAACAGAAGACTATCCTCCATTGCCTATATGCGACATTATAGAAAATCAAAATAATGCAGATATTATTAGTGGATTTAAGACTAGAATTTATAATAAAAGAGGCGTGACTAGTCGACCAGCCCTAGAAGGAGGATCATTAGAACATAGAGAATCACAAAAATATAAGAAATACGCTGATAGAGTACGATATACACATCCTATTGTATGTCGTATTTTTGATGATTTAAGTAATGATTATCGCTATATGGCGGAGTCTGAAGATAAAAGAGTGAAAATAGAGAAAATGGAGTTTTAATATTAAAAATTTCAAAATGTGATTACTTTATGCTCTATAGATAAAGTAAAGTTGAAATGCATATTCCTAAAACATAAGTAATAAAATGAGTTTAGATATTTTAGAAATAAAAATGCTAGAGACAATTAAATATACCTCAAACATCATTACAGAGACTACAAATTGTATAAAATTTGCGATAGCTATTACAGACTATATATGAAAAGACTTTATTCCACACTGTAAATCAGTATATGTGATGTTGGTAAATTTCTTATAATTTTCTTATATTGCATTAATTATGAATGCTTTAAGCATATTACTTTTTTCATAATAAAAACTGAATACAATACTTATTTCCCAGCAACAAAAGACAAAAGAAGTTAGAATTTAAAGAAAATATTGACGAATTACAATTTCTAGTTAGAAATATCGTAACAGCCAAGAGTTTAAAAAGCTTCTTGACGTTTTACAAAAATATTCCGTGTAAGACTTGTGTATTCCCCCAAAAGTATGTACATTTACTTAATCAACTGAATCTAATTAACATGAATCGCATTAGTCTGTCCGTCATGCTTTTGGTAGGAATTGAAGCTTCCAAGGAAACGTTCTTCGTTGAAGCATATAAACTGACGGGAGATAGCGCTTGCCTTTTTCATCGCTACGGCAAGCGTGGATCAGGACCGGATGAATTGATGGAAGCCAATTCGGTATACTACCACAAGCCCACACGAAATATGTTGCTCTACAGCAGTAACGATATGGGTGCGCAGCTCGTCAACCTCGATACTTATGACATACGGCCCATCCATGCTTTCAGGCAGAACAATGCTCTGTGGCTGATGAAAGCAGAATTCATCGACGACAGTACCCTTTACGGCATTACGGAGTCGGAAGAATACGAGCCGGTTTTAGTCCGATACAATTGTTCTGAGATTTAAACATTTCATTTAATTCATCCAACGAGTAAATAAACCTGGAATATGAAAAAGAAAATATTATGCATATTATTACTGATTTTTGCAGTAAAAGCAGGGGCTTCAACAGGCCGTTCAATCTATAATTTTGACTTTGACTGGCTGTTTTCCAGATATGGATTACAGGCAGACGGAACAAGGCTGGAAGAGCCCGTAGCAGCAGAAAGCATCCTGTTTGATGACCGGAACTGGAAGCAGCTGGATTTACCGTATGACTGGGCCATAGAAGGTCCTTTCCGCCCTGATCTGGAAGGATTCACCGGTAAGCTTCCCTGGCGCGGCATCGGATGGTACCGAAAACATTTCAAGGTGGAAAAGAAGGATGAAGGCAAACGCCTTTATCTGGACTTTGACGGTGCCATGGCTCATGCAGAGGTATGGCTGAACGGCAAGAAAGTTGGCGGCCATCCTTATGGATATACCTCTTTCCGGGTAGATCTGACACCTGCAGTCGTGTATGGCGGCGAGAATGTCGTAGCCGTGCGCCTGAATACAGAAGACATGGGTTCCCGCTGGTATCCCGGTGCAGGTATTTACAGACATGTCCGTCTGGTAAAGACATCACAGGTACATGTAGATCACTGGGGCGTTTTTGTCACCACTCCCCAGATTTCGGATAAAGAAGCGAAGGCTGTCATTTCAGTAAAACTGCGCAATCACCTGCCGGATCCGGTAAAAGGCCATTATGCGGTGTCTGTATATGAACTGGATGCAGAAGACGGGGTAGGGGCGGAAGTCGCAAAGTGCAAATCCTTATCCCTGAATTTGCCCGCCGATGGAACGCTGGAAGACAGCGTGACTGTAACGGTATCTGAACCCAGACGCTGGAGCCTGGAACAGACAAACCGTTATCTGGCCAGAGTTGTCGTATTTGACGGAAAAAAACAGGTCGATACTTATGAGGTACCTTTCGGATTCCGGACAATCCGCTTTACGCACGACAATGGTTTCTTGCTGAACGGGAAGCGGGTACAGATACAGGGAACCTGTAATCACCACGATTTGGGAGCACTGGGAACAGCTGTCAATAAAGTTGCCCTGGAACGGCAGTTGAAGATTCTGAAAAGTTTCGGCTGCAACGCACTGCGCACTTCCCACAACATTCCGGCGCCGGAACTGCTTGATCTGGCCGACAAGATGGGATTTCTCGTCATGGATGAAGCATTCGACTGCTGGAAGAAGGGCAAACAGCCAGGCGATTACGGTTCACTGTTTGAAGAATGGCACGTAAAAGACCTGGAAGCACTGGTGTGCCGGGACAGAAATCATCCCTCTGTCATTTTATGGAGTACCGGCAATGAAGTTCCCGAACAATACACTCCTGAACTGGGCATAGCCCGCTATCTGACCGACGTGGTACACCGTTTTGACAAGACTCGTCCGGTAACCTTCGGAGCTTCCTATCCCAGCAAGTCTGCCATGAACGGAACAGAGTTACAGGTTGACGTACATGGGATGAACTATGCAGCCGGTGTTTATGGCGGTCCTCATTTCTACGGAGAATTCCTCAACAAAGAAGGACACGAACATCTGTCTGGATTTTCCAGCGAAAGCAGCTCCACCATGAGCTCCCGCGGAGAATACTTTCCGCGCAAATTCCATGTTTCTTCGTACGACCTGAATGAACCGGGATGGGGCGGATTGCCTGATCAGGAATTTGCGGCTCTCGACCGCTATCCGGCCATTTGCGGTGAATTCGTATGGACAGGCTTCGACTATCTGGGAGAACCGACTCCGTTTAACAGCGACAAGACCGTACTGCTGAATCATGCAGCCGCCTTGAGTAAAGAAGAACTGAAAAAGCAGGAAGAGGAACTGAAGAAGATAGAAGAGAACCGTCCGACTTCGCGCAGCAGCTATTTTGGCATTGTCGATCTCGCCGGATTCCCCAAAGACCGCTATTACTTATATCAATCCCGATGGATGCCTGACTATCCGATGGTGCATATTTTGCCGCATTGGAATTTTGAGAACAAGAAAGGAGAGAATATCCCGGTTTTCGTCTATTCATCCGGTGACGAGGTTGAACTGTTCTTGAACGGCAAATCATTGGGGAAAAAGCAGAAGCAGGCATTTGAATACCGTTTCCGCTGGAATGAGGTTCCGTATGAACCGGGTGAACTGAAGGCTGTGGCTTACAAAGACGGAAAAGTATGGGCAGAAGCGTCGGTAAAGACAACAGGTGCTCCGGTAAAACTGAAACTGACTCCCGACAAGAAAATACTAAAGTCTGACGGTGAGGATCTGATCTTTGTACGGGTTTCCGTACTGGATGCGGACGGAAACGAAGTACCTACCGCAGAGCCTCTGATTAAAGCAACGCTGGACGGGCCGGGTAAAATTGTGGCAACCGATAACGGAGATCCGACCTGTCTGATTCCTTTTCCGGAAACAACACGTCCGGCTTTTAACGGGCTGTATCTGGCCATTGTAAAAGCCAACAGGGGAGCGAATGCATATTCCGGCGGATACCCGTTCAGCATTTCCGGTGATATCCGTTCAGTCCCCAGTTAGTATTCAGTGTTGTTGGCAAAGTTAATAC